>CAWEFK010000006.1:0-81124 GCA_963808315.1 uncultured Actinomycetes bacterium
CTGCTGGGTATGCTGGCATCGGTCGCCGACCCGCGCAGCCCGCAGGGGATACAGCACGTGCTGGAATTCGTATCGGCGATCTGCGTGGTAGCGATGCTGGCCGGCGCGAGGAATTACCGGGAAATCGCCTGCCACGCGGCAGACATTCCCCAGCAACTGCTGAAGAAGATGGGTGCTGAATGGAACTGGTTCAGGCTCCGCTACAAGTACCCGAGCGAGTCGACAATACGGAACGTGCTGACCAGGATCGACGCGGCCGAATTGGACACCATAACCGGAGCATGGCTTTACGCACAGGCCAGGAAAGACGGGAAAGGAGAGTCAGTGATCGCACTCGACGGGAAGGTAATGCGCGGTGCATGGACTGATGAGAACGACAAGGTCACCCTGTTCTCCGCGATGCTCCATGGCAAAGCTGTCACGATAGCGCAGGTCAGGGTGCCAGACGGAACAAACGAGATCACCCAGGCAGGCACACTCCTGGACGCTGCGGGGATACCGGAAGGCGAATCAGTCCTGGTCACCGTCGATGCGGCGCACACCCAGCGGGAAACCGCAGAATACATCGGCGCCAGACCCGGATGGAATTACCTGATGACCGTCAAGGGGAACCAGCCGACCTTGCAGAGACAGGTATTCGACAAGATTCTGCCGCTGCTCTCCGAAGCTCCGCACCACATCATGGAGGAACACAGCCGGGGACGGATAAAGAAATGGTCCTGCTGGCTTACCAGCGCCGACGGTATCGATTTCCCGCATGCAGCCCAGGCCGCCTGCATCCGCCGTGAGATCTTCGAGATCTCCGGCGACCGGATCAGCAAGGAAAACGCCCTCATCCTTACCAGCGGGAAAACGGGGGAAATGACAGCTACCGGAGTGAACCAGGGCGTCCGCTACCACTGGGGAATCGAGAACAAAAGCCACTATGTCCGCGATACCCTATACCGGGAAGACCACAGTCAGGCATGGGCCGGAAATGGCCCGCAGGCCATGGCATCCCTCCGCAACCTCGCACTCGGGCTATTCCGCATGAAGAGCGTCAAGGCAATCAAGGAAACCGCAGAATGGGTCTGCCGCGACCAGACGCGGGCACTCCAGTTTATGACTACTTAGAGTAACGTTAGTCACGGATGGTGATCTTAAATTGGCCCTGCGACGCGATCCTCGTCTGATTCTGACCGAGTTCACTTTCATGCCGCGTTGCGGGACTGGGACTGGCGGTCGGCCCGGGTCTACTTCCTGGCCTTCTTGAACCCTTCGCGGGGACAACCGGTGCCGGCCCTTACCGCCAGGTTGGCCAGTCTCTGCCACCGTAGCTGAGTCGACGATGGAGCTCGACTGATTTACCGCTCATGCCGCTCCCAGTAACAGTGTCTGCCACTTGAGGACCGGGCCTATCGCCGGGGCATCACGCACGGCAGCTGGGTGTACGGCCGTCAGCGGCATCGCAGCGGCCAGTGGCCGGCTATGCGGTCACGCTCGCCGGGCGCCAGTGGGCGCACCACCATGAAGGTGACGCCGTCCGGGGTACCCGGACGGCGAAGCTGCCCGCCTCACCGCAGATGACTGTGCCCGGCCCGGAACTGCGGTACTGGTCAGTGACGGGTGCCCTCGATCAGCTAGACGATCTCCTGCCCGCCGTGCTCGTCCACTCCGGGCAGTTCGAACCCCGCGTCCCACTGGATGATCGCCACGTACAGGTCCTCCTCCAGGCGCAGGATCTTGCGGCTGGCCGGCGCCCGGGACTCCTGATAGCTACGGCGGGCCGTGTTCGCCAGGCTGACATCGCTTCACGCGCCCAGCTGGCCGCCGGGGTGACCCGCCATAGGGACGGCGGCGAGGCAGCCGAAGACGGCTGAACGCTCATGCCCGGCACGGCCGCGGCCGGCCAGGCTCGCGGATTCAGCGGTTGCCGCTGGTGCACCGTCTTTGATCACCGGCCGGGTCGTCAGGTGCTGTGCGAGCGCGGATCACCTGGTACTCAGACGGCGCCGTTGATGACGGCCCAGGAGGATCCCTGGGTGGTGCCCCGGCCGCTGGTGTCGATCAGGAAGCGGGCCCAGCCGTTGCTGCCGAAGTTGAACCCCTCCTCCATGTAGGTCGCATAGCCGTTGTGCCAGGTCCCGCACCAGGTCACCGGGGTCCCGTGGTGGGAGCACGAGTGCCAGTTGTCCCACGCGCCCGCGCCGGCTATGACCGTGACGCCGAAGTCGTCCACCACGTACCAGCCGTTGCAGGCCTGGGTGCTGCAGGCCTGGAGCCAGCCGGTCAGGTAGGTGCCCGACGACGTGGCGACGGTGCGGGTCACCAGGGTGACCGACGCGCCCTTGGCGGGCAGCTGGTAGGCGGTCAGGCCGGCACAGGACAGGCCGGGCTGGTGCAGGTGGCCGCGGAGCTGCGCGCACTGGGCCGAGGTGACGGAGTGGCGGGCCGTGGTGGCGCCGGGGGCCAGGCTGGCGGCCGGGACGACGGCCAGGGCGACGAAGGCCAGCATGGCGGCGGCCAGGCTGGCCGCGGCGACGAGCGCTCGTTTCACGGGAATCTGCATGACATGCCTCCGTTCCGCCGGATGGGATGGCACGGATGATGGCACCCGCCGGGGCCGGCGAGTGGCCGAACCGGGGCGAAACCAGAGATGGTAAGCCGGCGGTTAGATCTGGCGGTGCGCCTCGTGGTGACATCGACGTCGTTGGGCCGGACGAGCCGTGATAACCATCGGGTGCTGGTGACGTCTGGCTGCTGGCGCTGAGGGTTGTTCTGCTGGCGCACGGTTACTGGCGCTGGGCGCTGGTGAGGCTGGGTGAGATCACAGCGGGAATCGGCTCCGGCCTGAACCTGGGGGGAGGCGGGCGTGGCAGCCGCAGAGAGGGGGCAGATGCGCGCCGCCGCGGCCGCCGCATCGGTTGCGGGCTCATTAACGTGATTTCCTGGCTCGTAGCCTCGCTCGGAAGGAGCGCCCTGGCCGTCCTCACCGCCTGACGGGTCCGGGCGGCCAGTGTCCTTGTCAGAGGTCATGACACGGCCCCGGCGGGATCCGGCTGGGACGAGAGCGCGAAAAATACGGCCTTGCCCATGGGAGTGCGGTAATAGCCCCATTCCGCTGCCAAGTCGTTGACCAGCATCAGCCCGCTGCCTGCCTCTTCGTCGGCTGCGGGGTTCATCAGCACTGGCAGTGATCGCGACGTGTCGTGGACATCGACGCGCAGCCGGTCGTGTGCGTACCGGATGCCGATTATGACGGTCTCGGCGGTCGTGTGCCTGACGCCGTTGGTCACTAGCTCCCTGTTCAGCAGGACGGCGACATCCTCGTCGACAGGTGTCCCCACATGGCAATGGCCGCCCGGACTTGGCTGCGAGCCTCGCTTTTCAGATCAGGGACGGCCGTCGCCTTCTAGCGGCAGATGCTATCGAGCGTCGCCCCAGCAGTTTTCCGGTTTCTAGGCTGCGGGCTCGCGCCGTAAGAGACCGCGACTCACCGAGGTGCGTGGACCCGTCCGGGCCAGCGCCCGACCTCGCTCACATGCCGATGAGCGCGCGCGCTCGCTGTGGATCAATGACGTTTTCTCAGCGACTTTCACGTGATCATTTTGTGCTCGAATAGCACCAGGACAAATGCGGCGCGGGCGATGAGGCCGATCCTGCCCGGGCTGGCGGTGACATGCTGGAGCGTTTTCCACCGCTGGGTCAGCAGCGCGAAGCCGCGCTCGCCCAGGCAGCGCACCGACCGCAGCAGCGCATTCCGGGCCCGGGTATCAATGTCCAGCTCCTTGACCCCGGCCGGCTTCTTCACCGGGACGTGGACGCCGTGACCAGCGCCTTCATAGCCCGGATCAGCCAGGACGGGCATCGCATCCAGGAACGGCCGCAGTACTGCCAGGACATTCTCGCGGGCGGCGGCCAGGTCATGGACATTCCCCGGCAGCACATCAGAAACCCACAGCGGTATCCCCGACGGGTAAAACAGCGCCTGGACGTTCCCCCCGAAATCATGAGTCTTCCCCGAATACCACAAATCGATGACCTCGCCCTTGCGGCTGACGATTTTCTCCCGGCACCGGCCGGTGTCCACGACCTTGCCGTCCAGGATCAGGTACGGCACGCCCTCAGCCAGGGCCCGCTCCAGCTGCTCCCGCAGGCCCGGCGCGCGGGCCGCGAGCACCTCGATCACCGCTCAGCCACGACGGTTACGTGCGCGCCGCCATCGAAGGCTCTCACGTCGTCAGCGGGACGGAGGAGACAGCTTGCCTGCATACTTATGCGCTGACCGCCTGACCGAGAACATCCGGTTCTGCCGCGGAGCGGTAGTGCGTCTGGTTGCTGGATGCACCAGCCCTGGGTCACGGTGTGACCGGCTCAGGCTGGCCGCCTTTTCCTGTCACCTGTAGGTACACTGCGGCGACTTGGCGGGCTAGCGCGGGCCAGGTGTACCGCTGCGCGGTCTGCCGGGCGGCAGCGGCCAGCCGGGCGGCGGTATCAGGCTCGGTGAGGATCCGGGAGATGGCCGCGGCGAGGGCGGCGGCGTCACCGGGCGGCACGAGCAGGCCGTTGACGTCATGGTCGACCAGGGTGGGTATGCCGCCGACCCGGCTGGCGATTACCGGCAGCCCGGCGGCCATGGCCTCGATCAGCACCGAGGGCAGTTCCTCGTACCGGGTGGCCAGGACCAGCAGGTCGATGTGCTGCAGCACCGCGGGAACCTGCGTGTGGGGCGCGAAGCCGGTGAACCGGACCGGTCCGGCCAGCGGCCGCGCCTGCTGTTCGGCGGCAGGCCGGCCGGGACCGTCGCCCACGATGAGCAGGCATGCCGGCACGGTGACCCGGCTGATGGCGCTGATCAGCGTGCCGACGTCCTTCTGCGGGGCGATCCGGCCGATGTAGCCGACCCGCGGCCGCCCCAGGTCCGGGAACGGGTCGGGCGCGTCTGCGCCGAACAGGTCCGGGTCATAGCCGGGCGGGATTACCCGGATCCTGCTTTCCGGGATTCCCTCGCGCAGCAGACGGTCAGCCGCGGTCGGGGTGAGCGCGATCACCATGTCCGCGGCGGAAAGCGCCCGGCGTTCGGCCAGGCCGCCTGCCAGCCGCAGCCACGCCGTGCGCGCCGAGGTGACCCGCATATTGTGCCGCACGCTGGCGTGGACGGTAATGACCAGGGGACAGTGGTGCCGCCGCGCCGCCAGCCGGGCCAGCGGCAGAACGGCGATGTCCTCCCCGCAGTGCCCGTGCACCACGTCAACCGGGGTGCCGCTGAGTGCCAGCGGGGCGGCCAGCGGCACCCATGCCTGCCGGGCAAGCCGTGTGTCCACGCCGGTCCGCACGACCTGCCCGTGCCGGCCGAATCCGGTGCGGCCGGCCGGCCCGTCCAGCCGGGAGGTCAGGACCAGCTGGCGGGCACCCATCCGGTCCAGCTGCCGGCTCAGCTCGGCGGTATGGTTATGCATCCCGCCGATGGCGTCGTAGGCCGCCGACCTCTCGCTCAGCGCGGCCGGCTCGAACACCGAGCACAACCGCAGCACCCGCATCCCGTCCAGGACCACCGGCCCCCTGCCGCCGGGCTCAGGCAAACCGGTCACGCTGTCACCGCTGTCGGCCATGACCACCCTCTTCCCGCACTGAACGTCATATCTACCTTCACGCCGCCAAAACACGCTCCTGGCGGTGAAAGCCGCGAGGCAGCTCGCCACGGATGTGGAGCGAAGCTCGGCGCTGCCGCCGCCTCCGGGGTGGTCAGTGGGCGGGGGTGACGCCGACGATCCAGGTGACGCCGAAGCGGTCGGTGAGAATGCCGTAGGGCGGTGCTGGGGACTGGGCGGTCACCAGCGGTGCGATCACGGTGGCGCCGATGGCGAGCTTGTCCCACAGCACGCTGATCTCGTCGGCGGTGTCGCCGTTGAGCAGCAGGAAGAACGGCTCGTCGTGGGTCAGGCCGCCGGCGCGGCGGGCGGTCTGCGCCGAAGATCCGCCGATGCCGCCGCCGGTGCCGCCGAACACGTCGTAGGCGGCCACGCGGAAACCGCTGCGCCCAGTGACCACCCCGAAGGCGACGCGATCGGCGTCGGGTGAGTCCGCGGCGACCGGGCCGAACGTGACGGGCCCTCCGTCGGGGTCGTCCTGGGGGACGCCGAACTGCCCGTAGGTAGCGATCATCAGCTGGCCGCCGAAGACCGCGTGGTAGAACTCCAGGGCCTGGCGGGCGCCGCCGCGGAAGTTGAGGTGGGGGGTGTTGGTGATGCTCATCGGGAATCTCCCTTGGGTTCACTGGATTGTCGGGCACGATGACCGGCGGACGGACGTCACGGCCGGATGCCCACCGGCGCGCCCCGCGCAGGGCGGGAATGATGACGCCGTCGAGCAGGGCGAGGGAGAACTCGCGGGTGATCGGTTCCTGCTGTACCGCCCGGCTGATGCACATCATCGGGATGAGCTGGGCGAGTGTCTCGATGTCGGCCGGCGGGAACTCGCCGCGGTCCACGGCGCGCTGCATCAGGACCCGGTTCGCCTCGATCCAGGGACCGATCCCCGCTTTGGTGGCGGCGTCCGCGAGGCGCTTGTCGGTCCGGGCCACCATCAGCAGGCCGATCAGGGCCTGCAGCCGCACCTGCTGATCGGCGGGGGTGTCCGGGACGAAAAGGGCGATGACGTCTTCGCGGAAGCTGCCGGTGTCGGGCAGGCGGTCCAGGCCGGCGTCGGCCTCGCTCAGCCGCGCCGCGGCGGCGAGCACCAGGTCCGCCTTGGCCGCCCAGCGCCGGTACACCGTCGCTCTCGCCGCCCCGGCCCGTGCGGCCACCATGTCGATGGTCATGCCCTCATACCCTGCCTCCGCCAGGACCGCCAGCGCCGCGTCGAGGATCGGCGCATCACGGGTGCGGTCACGCTTACGGCCCACTCGTGCAGGACGCTCGTAATGGGATGGTTCGCCGGTCATACTTCAAACGATACACATGAGTATCGATATCAGCAAGTATCGGTATTATGAGTGCCCTAGCGTGAGGAGAGGGTCGGCGAGGAAGACGGCGACAGTGGCCAGACGAACCATTTCGGTGCGGCAGCGGCGGCAGGCCATGGTGCGCCAGTACCACCTCGGCGGCGCCGCGACCCCGGAAGCGGTGACCCGCGTAGTGGTCGCGCTGCACGCAACCGACCCGGCCTCGGTCTACGTCTCGGTACTCGCCTGCTGGCGCACGTCGCCGAGCTGACCGGGCTGCTGCACGAAGACCTGGACGGTGACCAGCTGGAGCCTGGCCCGATACGATGCGGATCTTCGCTCGCCGCGAAGGGCTGATGGGCCAGTGCGCCTGCATCGACGCCGCGCACCGCGTCCACGCGCGTCAAGGACGTCGTCCGCACCAGCGAGGACACCGGCCCCGGGCATTTCCCTCACATGACCACGGGCTGACAAGGCGTGGCTCTCGCCGCCATGACCGCCTGCATCCTGCTGTCCTGGCTCAGGCTCCTGGCCCTGGAGGGCGACCTCGCCAGGGCGGAGCTGCGGCGCGGCCTGCACGCCGCCGCCCGCCTCGCTCGCTCCATGAAAGATCTGGGTTAGGGCTGAAGCACGACCTTGATGCAACCCTCTGCTTTATCGCGGAAGATCTCGTATCCGTGCGGGGCGTCCTCGAGAGGCAGGTGATGGGTGGCGAACTGGCGGACGCCAAGCGGGTCGCTGTCATCGCTGACGATCGGCAGCAGGGCGTCGATCCAGCGGCGCACGTGGGCCTGGCCCATGCGCAGCTGCACGCCCCGGTCGAACATCTCCATCATCGGCATCGGGTCGGCCTCCCCGCCGTAGACGCCGCTGATCGACACCGTCCCGCCGCGCCGAACCGCCTTGACCGCTGTGTGCAGGGCGTCGAGCCTGTCCATCGCGGCCCGGTCGGTCACTTTCGCGGCTACCGAGTCCGGGAGCAGCCCCATGGCTTTCTGCCCGGCCTCGATGAGCCTGCTGCTGCGGGGCTCGTGGTGACCGTGTGCCTCCATCCCGACCGCGTCGATGACGGCGTCCGGGCCGCGTCCGCCCGTCAGCTCGATCAGCGTGGCCGCGGTGTCGTCGAGTGCCTCGGGGTCGAGGGTCTCGACACCGAACCGCCCGGCTGCCGACCGCCGTTCGGCCACGGGATCGACCCCGATCACACGCTCCGCGCCGAGGTGACGGGCGATCCGCACGGACATCTGCCCGACCGGTCCCAGGCCCAGGACGGCCAGCGTGCCGCCGTCAGGAACGTCCGCGTAGGCCACGGCCTGATAGGCAGTCGGCAAGATGTCGGACAGGTACAGGTACTGCTCGTCAGGGGAGCCTTCGGGGATCTTGACCGGCCCGAACTGGGCCTGCGGCACCCGCAGGTACTGCGCCTGGCCGCCCGGCACCGACCCGTACAGCGAGGTGTACCCGAACAGGGCCGCGCCCTTTCCCTGACTGCGTACCTGCGTGGTCTCGCACTGGGCGAAAAGGCCGCGCTCGCACATCCAGCAGTACCCGCAGGAGATGTTGAACGGGATCACCACCCGGTCTCCGGCCCGCAGGTGGGTAATGTCCGCGCCGGTCTCCTCGACGATCCCCATGGCCTCGTGCCCGAGCACGTCACCGGGCTTGAGGAACGGACCGAGGACTCCGTACAAGTGCAGGTCCGATCCGCAGATCGCGGTGGAGGTGACCCGGATGATGATGTCATTCGGTTCCTGGATCAACGGGTCCGGCAGGTCGGTGACCTCGACGTGCTCATTTCCCTGCCACGTCAGCGCGCGCATCGGCTCACTCTCCCTGCGGCTTGGTCATCTTGGCGTGCGACGCGGCCCCGGCCCGGTCGGGCATGAACTTCGCCGCGGCCACCTGGACCTTGTTCTTCGCTGATCCCGCGACCACCTGGGCCGGCCGGCCATCAGCGCCTCGAACCCGTCCCTGGCCACATCGGCCGGATCATCCTTGTCCGCGGAACCGACATTCGTCCCCTCCATCCCGGCGCGCCCGAAAAACTCGGTGTCGGTCGGGCCGGGCAGCAGGGCGGTCACCGTGACGCCGGTGTCCTTCAGCTCGAAGCGCAGTGCCTGGGCGAAGGACTGGATGAACGCCTTCGAGGCGGCGTAAGTGGCGTAATAGGGTCCGGGCATCTGGCTGGCCACCGAGGAGGTGAACAGCACCCGGCCCGCGCCGCGCCGTGCCATGCCGGGCACGATGCGCTTGGCCAGGTAAACCGTCGAGCCGATGTTGAGCGCGATCAGGCGCTGCTCATCCGCCAGCGGCACGTCGACGAACGCGCCGCCATTGCCGACTCCGGCGTTGAGCGCTAGCGCGTCAACCTGCCGGCCAGTGGCCGCGATCGCGTCCAGCAGCTTCCCTGCGCCTTCATCGGTGGACAAGTCAACCTGCACCGCCTGGATGTCCGCCCCGCTGCCCGCGAGCTCCCTGGCCGCCGCGGCCAGCTCGTCATCCTCGGCCGCGACGACGACATCGAACCCGTTGGCGGCGAACTGGCGGGCCAGCTCACGGCCGATACCGCTGGACGCACCGGTAACGACGGCAAGCGGTCTTGAATCAGTCACGATCTTCTCCCCAGATGCCTCGGCATTCGTTGCGCACCCTCCGTGCAACGGTGGCTGCCCTTACCCGGCGGCGTCTGGTCAAACAGCCCTGAACGCAGATTCCCGGGTTTCTTCACAACGGGCACCCGATGACTGGCTCGCCGCCATCACAGTGAGGCCGGACGTGCCGGGCCAGCCGGCGGTCCCGGGCCTGCCGTCAGCCGACGTAGCGCCGAGCGGATGACGCGCGACGCGGCTCCTCAAGCAGCTGGATCGGGGCTTCGACCTCCGGCGGGACAGGCTGGCGTTCCTGCAGCACCCAGGGCAGGCCGCGCGCCGCTGCCCAGAACGCCGCCGCCGATGCCGCGTCGCGGGGCACGGTCCCCGCCAGCTCGGCGGGGGTAACGGCAGCCTGCCTGGGTCAACGATCAGGGTGGCGAATGCCTGCTCGCCCCGGTGTCCGTTGCGGTGAGGACGGCTAGGCCGTTGACTGGATGGTCAAGTTCACCACGCAAGTGCAGCCACCGAACCGCGGTGAACCGGCGGGGACCGGGCAGCGTGAGCCGAGGTCAGGCTGGGCGGTGAGGCGGGTAGCGGGGCCTCGCCGGGGTAACGGAGGTTTCTGCCGATGTTGCTGTGATGATTTGGAGCCAGCTGCCATGTCCGGAAAGCTTGATGATGACGACCGAAGGTACCTGCGGATGGCCGTGGAGCTGTCGCGGAGTTACCGTGATGATCCGCGCAGGTGGCCATTCGGGGCCGTCCTGGTAGGGCAGGGCAAGATCCTCGGGCGGGGATTTAACCAGGTGTGGAGCTGCGGGACCCCAGCGCCCATGCGGAGATCATGGCACTGCGCGCGGCCGGGCGTGCGCTGGGCCGGCATGTGTTCCAGGACTGTGTGCTGTATAGCAGCGGTGAGCCGTGCCCGATGTGCCTGGTCGCCTGCTACTGGGCATCCGTCCCCAGGGTCGTGTTCGCGGCGACGAGCCGCGACCTCGCGGAATACGACTTCCAGGACCTTGCCTTCTACGGCGAGCTCGGGCTTCCGGCGGGGCGCCGGTCGATGCGAGAAGACGCCGACCGGGAAGAACTCCGGCAAGACGCCCTTAAAGCTGTACAAGACTGGGCTCAGCGGCACTGACGTGCCCGGAACAACCGCTCCCTCGTTTGAAGGCGCCGCCGGCGGCTGAATTCGGCCGGCTTGACAATCATCACCGGGCGCGAACTCTGCCGTAGGGCTGACCGATGCTGTCAGGGACGCCACTGCTCCTGCCACCGGGGGTGCTCCTGGTAGGAGAGGGTTAGCACGCCGAGGATCTTCGGTATCCGGCAGCGGGCAGCATTGTCGAGCGCCCTGCTGTCCGGGATGCGGATTTGCCGCTCGCAGTCGGCGATGATGTCCCCGGTCACCTGTACCCGGGCGAGGGTCTGGGCCGGGACCGGGTGCCCGGCAAGCTTATTCAGGCGCGGTCCGGCCAGCCGGCCGGATGGCGACCGGCGGCCTGGTGTACCGGACCGGGACAGGCCTGGGACGGCTGCTTACCCTGCATCTGACCGGACGCGGACAGCACGCGGCCCAGCGGGTCCTGGCCCGGCGGCAAGCGGCGCCCGGGCAACGGGCCAGCCTGCTAGCCGAGACGGCGGCGCTAGCCGCTTGATATTCCATGATCTCCAAAAGTTTGGTTTTGCAGAGGGTTATGCCGCGGCTGGGCCGGGCTGGATGCCCAGGTGGCGGAACAGGGTGGCCATGTCGGTTCGGAGGTGCTCGTAGTCCTGGTCGATGGGGGTGAGCCTGGTGGAGATGTGGTCGTGCCGGCGGATCTGGACGCCGGCCAGGATCGGGGCGATGACGTGGTCCCGGAGGGTGAGCAGGGCCGATATGGTCCGGCCGGGCCGGGCAGGTAGTAGCGGCGGCTGCGCGCGGGTTTGGCCACGAGCTGCTTGCCGCGGAGTTTGCGCAGGTCGTAGGCAGCCTGGCGGGTGTTGTAGGTGGCGTGGGTCTGCCCGGTCATGGCGTGGACCCTGGCGGTCATGTCGGCCACGGTGAACCCGTCGGGAGATGCGGCGAGGGCGAGCACGGCGGCCAGGGCGGCGCGGATCCGGGGCTTGTTCACGTCGATGCCGCCGACCCGGCTGGCGCCCAGTTGCGCGGGCAGCGGCAGCTGATCCAGCGTGCTGGCGGGGAGGAAGCCGATATCGACGCAGTCCAGCGCTGTGCAGAACCGCTGGCACATGCCGGCCAGCCGGGCGACGATCTGGGGGAAGCGCTCCAGTGCCCGGCCACAGCCCAGCTGCCCGGTGTTGCAGTTGATCGCTTCGAACCGCAGGACGCGCGCGCCTTTGGTGTAGCCCTTGAGTGTCAGCAGCCCGAAGTGGACTTTGAACACCGTCAGGTCCCATGCAGGTGTCTCGAGCGCGACCCCGGCCCGGGGCGAGGGGGCTGTGCCGTACTTGCCGGGACGGCGGCGGGCCCCGAATAAAGTCCGCTAGGCCGGGATGTCCAGGCGGGACCGGGTCCGGTCCAGCATGGCGTTGAACACCCGGTCCATGTGACCGCCGTAGGCGAACAGCAGGTTACGGGAGTATACGGCCTGGTAGACCGAGTAGGCGTAGGTGAAGCAGGTCCGCTGCTGATCGGCCAGGTCCAGGCCGAAGATCAGGCACGCGGTGCAGATCCACCGGTCGATGACCTGGCCCAGGCGCCCTGCAGCCGCATCCTGCGACAAGGTGTCTGCGATCTGGGCCAGGCCGGCCGGATCCGTGGTACCGGTAAAGCAGTTGCCCTCCTTGGTAAAGCCGATCCCGGCCGCCTGCGCGGTGACTGCCACATACTCGTGGCCGTTCAGGATGACCTGCGCGCCGAACGGCGCGTGCCCGGCCATCTTGATCACCATGTGCCCCCACCGGGAGTCCATGATTCACGTAGGTGCGCTTCCTGGCCAGGCTGCCGTCACCGTGCCGTCTGCGGGCCGGCGCACGTCCCACACCATCGCCGGGGCCCTGGCGACCAGGATCATGAACACGCCCGGTCCCACCGGATGGGTGCGCAGATACTCCTCCGCGATCAGGTGCTTGCGTTCCCCTGCTGTGCAGTCGATCACCGGGACGGCGTTGTCAGCGGCCCTAGACAGGTAACCATGGGAAGACCTGCGGTCATCCAGACCCGCCGTGGAGAGCACGTCCGAGCGGAACGCGTCCTCCCCGATCGCGGCGCGAGTGCGCGGGTCCGCGCCGCGGCCCTGGCGGTGACCTGGCGGGGTAAACCCGTACCGGTCCCGCGCGTGGTAGTCAGTCAGGGCATCCAGCAAGAGTGCGACGGAGTGATCCATACTCCCTGCTTACCGCGCGCCGGACTGATATGCGCTGACGCGTTCGGGACTCGGCGGCTACCTCACCAGCGCCGTCGTTGCGGCGCAGGCACTTAACACGGTGACAAGCACCCGCAGGTCGTTCGCCCGAATCTTTTGGACTAAGCCGAAGTTCCCCCTGCGGAACGGGCCCGGAGGGTCCAACATGCCTGTGAGCAGCGGCCTCATGCCCGACACATGACCAGAGCGTAGTCATGTATAGCTGCGATCTGTGCTGACAGATGTACCGTTTACTGCTATCATGTGCGCATGTACGTGGCCAGGGTCCCGAACCGGGGATCACCGCCCGCCATCTTGCTGCGGGAAAGCTACCGCGAGGCCGGGAAGGTCAAGAACCGCACCCTGGCCAACCTGTCGGCCTGGCCCGAGGCTAAGGTCGACGCCCTGACCCGGGTCCTGAAAGGCCAGCCGCCGCCCGCCGCGGACCTGGACGAGGCATTCGAGATCACCCGCAGCCTGCCGCACGGCCACGTCGCCGCCGTCCTGGGCACGGCGCGGCAGCTGGGCCTGGACGAGCTGATCGACCCGGCGCCGTCCCGGCACCGGGACCTGGTGATGGCGATGGCGGCCGCGCAGGTGATCGCGCCCGGCTCCAAGCTGGCCATCGCCCGCGGCCTGCGGGACGCCACCGCGGCCAGCTCCCTCGGCGAGGTCCTCGGCCTAGGCTCGTGCGATGAGGATGACCTGTACGAGGCGATGGACTACCTGCATGCCCGGCAGCAGAAGACCGAGGACGCGCTGGCGGCCCGGCACCTGGCCGGCGGCACCCTGGTCCTGTACGACGTGTCCTGCGCCGCGTTCGAGGGCCGGACCTGCCCGCTGGGCGCCATCGGGCACCCCGAAGACGGCGTGCGGGGCCGCCTGCAGATCGTCTACGGGCTACTGACCAGCAAAGACGGCATCCCGGTCGCGATCGAGGTGTTCGCCGGGAACACCGGCGACCCCACCACCGTGGCCAGCCAGGTCACCAAGGTCACGGACCGGTTCGGGATCACCAAGGTGGTGCTCACCGGGGACCGGGGGATGCTGACCGCCGCGCGGCTGCGCGAGGACGTCCGGCCTCAGGGCCTGGACTGGATCACCGCGCTGCGCGCCCCGCAGGTCAAGAAGCTGGCCCGGGACGGCGACCTGCAGCTCTCGCTGTCCGGTGTCCAGGACCTGGCCGAGATCACCTCCCCGGACTTCCCCGGCGAGCGGCTGGTGGCCTGCATGAACCCGTACCTGGAAGCCGACCGGGCCCGCACGCGCGAAAGCCTGCTCGACAGCCACCGAATCCGACCTGGAGAAAATCGCGGCCGCCTGCACGCGGGCCCGGCGGCCGCTGCGCGGCAAGGACGCGATCGCGGTGCGCGTGGACAGGGTCCTGAAACGGCGCAAGGTCGGCAAGCACTTCACCACCGACATCGGCGAGGACCGGTTTAGCTACGCCCGCAACCAGGACTCCATCACCGCCGAAGCCGCCCTGGACGGGATCTACGTGCTGCGCACCAGCGTCGATGCCAGCGACCTGGAACCCGGCGAAGTGGTCTCCTCCTACAAGGCCCTGGCCCAGGTCGAGCGGGCATTCCGCGCGTTCAGTACCGACCTGGACATCCGCCCGATCCGGCACCGCACCGAAGACCGGGTCCGCGCCCACGTGTTCTTGCGGATGATCTCCTGCTACATCACCTGGCACATGCAGGCCCGGCTCGCCCCCATCCTGTTCACCGACGACGACAAGCCCGCCGCCCACGCCGCCCGGTCCAGCCCGGTCGCCCCCGCCGCCCGCTCCCCGAAGGCCCTGGCCAAGGCCGCCGCCAAGCACACCGGTGACGACCTCCCGGTGCACAGCTTCGGCACACTGCTCGCCGACCTGGCCACCATCTGCCTGAACACCATCACCCCCGCCGACCCCGCCCTGCCCGGCTTCCGGCTCGTCACCACCCCCACCGCCGTCCAGCGCCAGGCCCTCGACCTGCTCGGCGTCAGCCACCGCCTCGGGGTCGCGTAGTCAGCAGCCCGGCCCAGGACATCACGAAAGCCCAGGTAAACGGCCTAACGCGCGGATCGCTGGGGGGAACTTCGGCCTATCTCGGCGAACAGTTGTGACATTGGCGGGCCGGCCCCGGCTGGTGTCTGATCAAGCCTGGGCGCGGTAATAGTGGTTCAGATTTTTTCCGGCTTCGCGCCGCGGGGTGTCCTCTCCGGGCGGGCCCGTCCGTCCTTCCCCCGGGTGGCGCTCGCCACCACGCGGAGAGAAACGAGGAGACCGATGACCAGCAAGACCACCACGGCAGGGTCCGACACCGACCGGCAGGCCGTTCTCGACGTGCTCGCGAGCGTGTACAAGGCGTGGGAAGCGGCGACGCCGACGCGTTCGTGGCCGACTACACCGACGACGCCAGTGTGGTCCAGCCCGGCGTCTACAAGAAGGACCGCGAGGAGATCCGCACCACGATGGCCGCAGGGTTCGCCGGCCCGCTCAGCGGATCGCGGGCCACCGAACACCCGGTGGACGTCCGTTTTCTCACCGACGACACGGTGGTAGTGATCGGCGAGGGCGGGATCATCTTCCCCGGGCAGGACGCTGTCCCGGGCGGGCACCTGGTGCGCGCGACCTGGGTGCTGGTCAGGCGCGACGGCGACTGGCGCATTGCCTCCTACCACAACAGCCCCGCCAGCTAGGGTGTCGTCTCCCGGGTACGGGGCGCTCCCTTCCGGGGAGCCGCCCCGCACCCGGATCCGAACAGTTGGGGTCCACAACAGCGTTGGCACGGTCGTGATCGCCAGAGTAAAACGGTGTGGACCTAGTCCGCTGAACGGAAGGAGCCTTGACGATGGCGCTGTATGTGGCCTTGTGCTACTACGACCGGGACCAGTACTGGGACTCGCCGCCGGAGACGGAGTTCTCCCCCGAGTACACCGAGTTTGCCCGGCGGGCCACCGAGGCCGGGGTCATGCGCGGCGGCGAAGCTCTGCACCCGGTGACCATGTCGACGACCATCACCGTCTCGGGCGGCAAGGGCGGCGAGGTCCTGGTGACCGACGGCCCTTACGCCGAGGCGAAGGAGGTCCTGGCCGGGTACTTCCTGCTGGAGGCGGCCGACCTGGACGAGGCGATCGCGTGGGCGGTGCAGATCCCGGCGGCCTGGCGGGGGAAGATCGAGCTTCGCCCGGTAGCCCCGGCCCACGCCTAGGTGCGCCCTGGTATGGACGCCGCCGGCACTTTGGTAGAGGTGCTGAAGGGCGAAGGTCCCAGGGTGCTGGCCACGCTGGCCAGGACCATCGGGGATCTGGCCGTCGCCGAGGACGCGCTGTCCGAGGCCACGATCACCGCCCTGGACCGGTGGCCCAGGACGGGGATCCCTGATGATCCGCGGGCCTGGCTGGCGGTGGTCGCCCGCCGCAAGGCGCTTGACCTGCTGCGACGCGAGTCAGCCCGGGCGGCTAAGGAGACCGCCGCGTTCCGGTGGGGAACCGGGGCCGCGCCGGACCAGATCGAGGAGGCGATCGAGGCGATGGAGCCAGCCACGTCGCTGCGCGATGACATGCTGCGCCTGATCTTCACCTGCTGCCACCCGGCGCTGAGCCGGGAAGCCCAGGTGGCTCTCGCGCTGCGCACGCTGGCCCGGCTTGAGGTGCCGGCCATCGCCCGCGCCTTCCTGGTGCCCGAGGCCACCATGGCCAAGCGCCTGGTGCGGGCCCGCGCCAAGATCACCACGGCCCGCATCCCCTACGTGATCCCCGCCGATGCGGAGCTTCCCGGCCGGCTGGCCGCGGTGCTGGCCGTGGTGTACCTGATCGCCACCGAGGCCCACGCCCCGACCGGCGGGCACGCGGTGACCCGGGTCGACCTCGAGGCCGAGGCGATCCGGCTGGCTCGCTTGCTGGCCAGCCTGATGCCCGACGAGCCCGAGACGCTGTCCCTGCTCGCCCTGTTGCTGCTGACCTCGGCCCGCACCCCCGCCCGCACCGACGCCGACGGTAACCCGGTGACCCTGGCCGGCCAGGACCGCACCCGCTGGAACCGGGCCGCGATCGCCGAGGGTTCGGCGTGGCTGTCCGAGGCGGTGACCCGGTCCGGCGGGGTCGCCGGGCCCTATCAGATCCAGGCTCACCTCGCCGCGGCCCACTCGACCGCGCCCAGCTGGCCGGAGACGGACTGGGACCGGATCGTCGGCCTCTACGACCTGCTCGGGTCGATCACGGCCAGCCCGGTGGTGGCGCTCAACCGGGCGGTCGCGGTGACCGAACGCGACGGCCCCGAGGCGGGGCTGGCTACCCTGAAGACCATCGCCGGCCTGGAGTACTCCCATCTGTGGCACGCTGCCCTGGCGGACAACCTGTGCCGGCTCGGCCGCACCAGCGACGCGGCCGGGGAACTTCACGCCGCGGTCACCCTGGCGCCCACCGAGGCCGAACAGCGCCTCCTGCAGGACCGTCTGCGCAAGGTGCGGTCCGAGCTCGGCTGACCGCGTTCTGGTTTTCCCGCTTTCCTTGCCCGGGTTTCTCCCCGGATATGTCCTGCGCCCGCTTCACCGTTCGTCCTTTCCCTGCACGCGGTCCCCGATCTCGCGGATCGCCCCGGAAAAAGGAGAAGCAGATGACCGGCAGCAGCACCAAGCAGGCCGGGGCGCCGGGCGTCAGATCCGGTACCCAGCTGAGTTCACCAGGAGGCACCACCATGACCGGCGAAACCATCAGCGCAACCACGATCATTAACGCCCCAGCCGAGGCGATCTTCACCGTGCTCGCCGACCCCGCCGAGCACGCCGCGATCGACGGCACCGGCTGGGTCCGCGAACCCCTCGACAGCCAGCACCTGACCGAGGCGGGCCAGGTGTTCCGGATGGCCATGTACAACGACAACGCCCCGGGCGGGCACTACCAGATAGCCACCGGGTGCAGGTGTTCGACCCGCCACGCGCCATCTCCTGGGAGCCAGGCATGGACACCGGCGATAGCAACCCGCAGATCGTCGGCCACATCTGGCGTTACGACCTGGCCCCTGCCGGACCATCCGGGACCAAGACCACCCTCTCCTATGACTGGTCGGCGGTCCCCGGCTCCCTCCGCCAGCGACTCCCATTCCCATTCCCCCCGTTCGCCCCGGATCATCTGACCAACTCGCTGGCTCACCTCGCCGAACTGGTCACCGGATAACCGGCCAGCAGGGGGGTGCGAGCCCTGCCCCTGGCCGCGCTGTCGCCCGCCTACATCGAGGTCACCCAGCTCGACATGTTCCGCGACGAAGACCTCGCCTACACCCTGCGCCTCGGCCAGGCCGGCGTACCCGCCGGGTTCCACCTTCACCCCGGCGCCCCGCACGAATTCGACTTCATCGCCTTCAACACCACCGCCGCCCGGCGCCATCGCCGACCGGGTTTCCTTCGGGCACCGGATGCCCCTGTCCCTCACCGGTGGCTGCCGGGCAGCCAGCCCTGATAAATGATCGCCGCAGCATCCTGGCCGCGCAGCCAGCACCGATCAGATAATCTGCGTGCCTCTACGATCGGAGTCCGTCAGCACACGTCGCGTAAATATCGGCGATCGGATCACTTATGCTTTGGATCGTGAGTCGCGCATCGTGACGATCGCTGGTCGCGGCGGTCGCGCGAGATCCGCCTGATTGGTTAGGTACGGCTGCGTTAGAGTCGCCCGGTCGCCGGCGCGGCGCCCAGATCCGCCGTTCGGTACTGGAACGGTCCCTTTTAGTCCGGTCCGTTCGAGGCGCGCAGAAATGCGCGGCTGTAAAGTCCGCTGCATGCCCACCTTCGTCCTGCGCCTCATCGCGCCGCGCCCGAACTTCGCTCAGACTATGACCGACGCGGAGCGGGAGATCATGAATCGCCATGCTGCCCACTGGCGCCCGTACCTCGAACGTGACGACATGGTCGTGTTCGGGCCGATCCTCACTGACGACGACTCGTACGGCCTCGCGGTGGTCGAGACCGATGACGAGCAGGCACTGCGCGACTTCGCCGCGCAGGACCCGGTCGTGACAACCGGCACCGCGGCATTCGAACTCGGGCGGATGGCCGCAGGGCACGTCCGCGGACGCTGACCGGCGCGTCGCAATATCGCGCCTGGCGCGGCTGGTGCTTGGTCCGGGCCGAATGGGACGGCAATCTCGCACGACCCGCTCATTTTGATTGCTCATAGAAGCGCGCCCACGGCAACGAGGACGGCCTCGGGGCTAGGCAGGTGAGTCGACCGGCAAGCCTGCCGCGCTGGCCGCGTCCAGCAGGCGCTTGTCGTATGTGACGAACGAGATCAGCCCGGGGCATGCATGCAGGGCTGTGCCGAGGTGGATCGCGTCCAGGCTGCGGACCGTGGCAGGCTTGGCGGTCTGAGCCAGGATCCGGATACGCGGGTCGAGGTCGATCAGGTCGATCTGGTCCAGCACGGCAGGCAGGCGGGCAACAGCGTCTGGCGCATATCTGGCGAGCGCCCGGAAAGATTCGATCTCCACTATGACGGAGCTGATCCACCCGGTCTCGGCTCGCTCATCCAGCCAGCCGCGCAGCGCCGCAGATTCCGGCTCGGCGTGAGCGAGCTTGACGACAGCGGCCGAGTCGAGGTAGATCATCAGCGTTCCCCGGCGCGGTCCCGGGCCATTTCCTCTGCCACATTGACGCCGTCGCTCTCGCCCAAGTCCATCCGCAGCACTTCCCGGCGCATCCGGGCGGCGCGCTCGCGTCGGCTGGCTGCCTCGAGCACCGCCTGCCGGATCGCGGCGGATCGCGAGAGGCCATCGTGAGTCAGCACTTGGAGGGCATGCTCGGTCTCGTCATCGGTGCGGATCGTAATCGTGTCAGCCATAACGAAACTGTAAGACGCTGGGTCTTACATTGGCAAGCGTGGCCGGTACCGCCCACGCGACCGCACATAACCAGGAGATCGGAATCCGCACGCGTGTGCCGCTGTCGGGTTCCAGGACTCGGCCACCGGTCCTGACCTGGAGTTCTATGCGGCTCGCTCGTACTCGTTGATCTAACCGAACGCTAGGGATCGTGTACGGGATGTCGGCGTGGCTTCCCCTTACTGGCTTTCGGATCGCTTAACCTGACGGCCTTCGACGTACAGGACGTCGTCGTGGCCGTCGGGGGGTGGCTGTGGGGAAGAAGCCGGTTATCGGTGACTTGCGGGTGCAGGAGGTGGTGTTCCCGTCGGGGCGGGTCGGATACACGATCCTGCACCCGGACGGCGAGGTGCACCGGCTGGGCGATGGGTTCCTGTTTACCTGCAACGGCGGGACGGACCGCGCGTATGCGTACTTGCTGGTGGATCATCTGCGGTGGCTGGACTTCGAATGTCTCGTGCCGGAGACGGTGACGATGCGGGACCTGAGCCGGTATATGGCGGCTCTCGGCGCGGAGTACGCCGGGCCGTACGGCAGGCCGTGGCGGGCGGGGAAGGAGCCGTACTCGCAGAGCTCGCTGGACAGCGTGGCGGCGTGCCTGAAGCGGTTTTACCAGTTCCAGGGGGCGCAGGGAGCCAATCTGGGGCTGGCGAGCGAGCTGGACCGCAGTCGGCTGCCGTCGAGGGCCGACCGGCGGCGGATGTTCCTAGGGCACGTGGCCCGGGAGCTTCCGGCGAACCCGCTGCGGCCGGCGCAGGCCGTGCGGCGGCGGCATCCGAAGATGCTCGCCGACGGCGCGCGGGAGATACTGATCGATGACCTGCGGTCGCCGCGGAACAAGATGATCGTGACCTGGCTGGGCGATGGAGGGTTCCGCGTCGGCGAGCTGTGCGGCCTGCACCTGGTCGACCTTCACCTGCGGGAGAAGGCGGACTGCGGCGATTGCGTCACGCCGCACGTTCACATCTGCCATCGCGAGGCCAACCCGAACGGGAGCCGGGCCAAGACCAAGCAGCCGTGGGTGATCGAGGACGGCGTCGTGCGCGGCGGGCTGATCCGGCGGGCGAGCCCGGCAATGATCCACGCTTACTTCGAGTACCTGACCACCTCGTATCCGGCGGATGCTGCCCACGGGATGCTGCTGGTCCAACTGAAGGGCCCGCAGCGGGGCGAGCCGCTGTCGACCGCGGGGGTCCGGCAGATGATGGGCCGGGCCGGCAGGCGGCTGGGCCTGGGCCGGACGAACCCCCACGCCATGCGGCACGGATTCGCGACCGCGGTTCTCGACGCCTCGAACGGCAACACCCTGCTCGCGCGGGACGCGGGCGGCTGGGCCTCGGCCAAGACCGTCGAGGAGACCTACGGCCACACTGACCTCCACGATCCGGTGTTCATGGCGGCGCTCGACCGGGTCTGGGGCGAGTCATGACCGGGCTGAAGGTCCTGGAGACCGAACGGACCGCTAGCCGGGCCGGGCGGGACCGGCTGGAGCTGCTGACGGCACTGATCGAGGCACCGGGGTTCGACCCGCTCTACCGCAGCGACCTGATCACGATCCCGCCCCAGCATCCGGTCTATGGCTGGGAATGCGCCGTGAGCGGCTGCGGGCACGTCAGGAACCGGGGCGGAGGACTGTGCCGAGAGCATGAGCCCGAGTGGCACGGGGCACGGGATGCAGGCAGCAGCCGGGCGGCCTTCCTCGCCGCGGCCAGTCCAGGCCGGCCCCCGGCGGGCATCTCGCCGGTGCCCTGCATGATCTGCCCTGGCCGGCCGTCCCGGCAACGGGGCGTGGCGCTCTGCACAACCCACGTGGCCCGCTGGCGTGGCGCGGGCCAGCCCGCGAACCAGGCGCTGCAGGAGTGGCTGAGCGAGCAGACGCCGTTCCCCGGCTCCGGCGAGTGCCAGGTCGAGGTCTGCACTGAACTGGTGTCGGAGGCGAGCCTGTGCCGCTGCCACCTGCAGCGTTACAGAAAGGACCGGCGGCAGGGCGGCGCCTGGCTCCTGAAGCCTCAGCCAGAGGACCCAGACGGGCCTGCCCGGTATGCCGGTGAGGCGGGGTTCATCAGGTGGTGCGCGACGGCTGCCCCGGTCTACCGGCACGGGCTGATCAATCTGAGAGGGCTGCGGCCGCTGATCAAGGCGGAGATCCAGTGGGGGCTTCATCAGCACGCTCAGATCAAGAAGCGAGGGGTATGGCAGCTGAGCTTCATCCAGCGGGCCGCCGACCTGTGCCGGGCCACCGGGATGGCCTCGCTGGCGGAGTTCGCTGGCATCAGCCAGGGCTACGATCCCCGTATCCGGCTGGTGTTCGCGGAGATCGCCGACGGACTGCGCTGCATCTACTGCACCCCTGCCGACGCCAAGGAGGCTGGCTACCTCGAAACCAGCCACTTCGGCCGCCGCTTTCCCCGCACCAGGAGTTACTACAGCCTCACCGATGTCTCCCAGCGGTGGCTGCGTGACCTGCTCTGGGAGCATCTGGCCGAGATCCTCCGCTCGCCCCGGTGCCCCCGCAGCCGCCTGCCACTCGACTACACCCGGCGGGCCTGCACCGAGCTGAGCGCCTTCCTGGAGATCGACGCCCCCGGCGGCGGTCACGACCCCCGTGCGCTGCGGGCGGAGCACGCGCAGCGGTTCGCTGCCGACCTGCGGAACCGGCAGCGGCACGGCCTGAAATCGCTGGCCACGGTCCGCGCCGACGGGAAGCCGTCCTACATCAGTGATGTGACCCTCCAGGTCGTCTTCAACTACGGCCGCCGGGTCATGTTCTGGGCGCTGGAGACCGGCCACGCCGGCCAGATCGGCCTGGACCGGGGGTTCATCACCGTTTTCCCCAACGCCGGCCCCAACCCTCAGCGGTCCCGCAATCCCTTCACCGACGACGTCGCCCGGGCCCTGGCCGACGAAGCCAGCCTCCGGGAACTGGACAAGCTCGACCCCAACGACAACGGGCTGCGGGACGCCTGGGAGGCGATCGTCTATACCGGGCGCCGCTGCAACGAGATCCTCACGCTGAAGGTCGACTGCATCGGCCGCTACCGAGGCCTGCCGATGCTCTGGCACGACCAGACCAAGGTCGGCAACTGCAACGAGGGCATCCGCATCCCCGAATACCTCTACGCCCGCATCGACGTCCGCCGCCGCAAGACCCTGACCCGGTTCGAGCACCGGCACGGACGCCATCCCACAGCTGCGGAACGCGTCCGGATCGCGCTGTTCCCCACCAGGGTCTGCAACCCCGCCGAGGAGGAGCCGATCTCTTACAGGCTCTTCAACGCCGGGTTCAAGGGCTGGCTCGACAGCCTCGACCTCGGCGGGAACGTCGCCCATCAAGCTCGTCACACCCTGGCCACCAAGCTGCTGTCAGCCGGGGCGAGCCTGGCCCACATCCGCAGGTACCTGGGGCATGTGAGTGACCGGATGGCTGAGCATTACGCCAAGGTCTCCCACTCCGACCTGGACGACCTCCTGAACGCCGTCTGGGTCGCCGGTCCCGGCTCGGCCAGCCCCGGCGACCTGCTGTCCAGTACCACGACGGCGATCTCCCGGCAGGAGGCCATGGCGCTGGCCCTGGACCTGTCCCGCCGCAGCACCCCGGCCGAGGGAGGGTTCTGCACCTGGCAGCCCGTCGTCAACGGGGGCGCCTGCCCGTGGAACCTGGACTGCGCCAACTGCGACAAGTTCGTCCTGTCCGGCGCGGACCTCCTGTATTGGCGGCGTAAGCAGGAGCAATGGCGATCGCTCGCCGAACGGGCCCCCACCGACGAGGTGGCCGACTTCCTGCACAAGGCGTTCGAGCCGACCGCACGCGCCATCGAGGGCCTGGAGAAAGCCCTCGCCGGGCTCGGGCTCCTGGACCAGGCCCTCGCCCTGGACCTGCGCCGGCCCCAGGACTACTTCCAGCGGATCTGGGCCGTGAACTTCCGGGCCAGCGACCTGGCCGCCCTCACCAGCCAGGAACAGAACACCCGATGAGCAGCGACCCGGGCCGCACCGAGGCCGCCATACAGGCCAGGCGGAACAGCACCGAGCAGATGCTCCACCGCGTCCGCGACGCGCTCCGCCAGATGCGCCGCGACCACATCCCGGTCCAGACGGCCATGGTCGCACGCCGGGCAGAGGTGTCCCGTACTTTCCTCTACCAGAACGAGCACGCCAGGAAGCTCCTCGCTGACGCCGCTGCCGATTATCCAGCTGCAGCCGCAGCGGCGAGCCGCCGCCACGACGCCGACCAGGCCGGCCCGTGGAAGGACCGCGCACTCAACGCCGAGGACGCACTCAAGACCGCATATGCCGAGATCAGCAAGCAGCGCGACCAGATCGGCAAGCTCCTGGGCCGCATCCGCGACCTCGAAATCGACCTCCCCGCCGACGCCGTCGAGAGGATCACCATCGAGAACCGGACGCTCCGCCAGGAAAACCGGCAGCTCATCACGGATAATCAGCAGCTCACCGAGCGGCTCAAGGCCGCCCGCGAGAACAACCGGTTCCTCGACACCCGCATCGCCCGTCTCGAAGCCGACCTCGCCGAGTCCCTCCTCGCCGGCCAAGGCGCGTCCGTGCAGCCGTCCTGAGCAGCGACAGCCGCAGAGAACACTCCGGCGCCGCTAACGTCACACACATGTCCGAGACGTAAAAGCCCAGGTCAGCACGACGTTTACACTAAGATCGTTCGGCAAAGTCGATGAGGCCGCCGAGGACAGGCCGGCGCTGGATCCGCTTCCCTGGGAGAGTTCCGCCACGGGGTGATCGGGCCGCGGCGGGCAAGAGCTGACGGCTACGATGAGGGCGCCGGCCGTTGTCATGGCCCTCGTACCGAGCCAGGATCATCCGCAGATGCCGTTCGCCGAAGATCAGCATCCGGTCAGTGACCTGCGTCCGCGCTGTGAGCGCGAACCGTTCCGCATAAGCATTCGCGCGAGGACTCCGCGGCGGGATTTTCACGGCCCCGAGGCCGGCATCGGCCAGCACCGCATCGAACGCGCTGGTGAACTGCCCGGCCTGGTCGCGGACCAGGAACCGGAAGCCGGCGGCGCGGTCACCCAGGTCCATCAGCAGGTTGCGGATCTGCTGCACCGTCCAGGCCCCGCCGGGATTCGCGGTGATCCCCGGGATATGCCCATAGCGTGTGCCGGCCTCCACGACCAATAGGCAGTACAGGCGCTGCAGGGTCACTGCGCAATCCACCGGGAGGAAATCCGCGGCAAGCATCGTCGCGGCCTGAGTGCGCAGGAACTGCCGCCACGTCGTGTCGGTGTTCCGTTGCGGCGCCGGAGGGATCTTCAGCGCTTTGAGAGCCCGGCGGATGGTGGAGGCGGGTGACCAGCCGGTGCATCCGCACCTGTGCGGGCAGGAGCCGGAGCCGGACGAGCGCCGCGAGGACTGCTCGGCCGGCCCAGCCCAGCCGGGGCCGCGGAGTGGCACGGCGCAGAACCGCGACCTCGTGCCGCAGCACGGGCAACTCCGCATCCTTGGACGCTGATGACCGGCCGGGCAGCATCAGCTATCCGCAGAGCCGGACGAAGATGAGATAGAGCAGGCAAGGACACGAAGGATCATGATGCCGTACGGCCGGGCCCGGATCTCGGTGCAGCTCACAGGGCAGCACACTTCTGGCACCCTACAGGTGAGCACGACCGGCGGCGTGACGCGCACCAGTTGCTCGTCGAGGAGTTCCGCCAGCGTGGCCCGCAGGTCGCCGCCCGAGCTCTCGACGAGCACCTGGCCCACAACGAAGAGCTGGCCCACAACGCGCTGTCCGGCTCTCTGGCTCCGTGAGCCTGGTCAGGCGGGGGTACGAGGGGGTTCTGGCTTACGATGGCCACGGGCACGGAGAGCTTGCCGGGACCAGGCTCAGTTGTGACTTCCCGGCACCGACCGGACGGGACGGCACCCATGAGGCACGGCCAGCCGGTTAGCGACAGCGAACCAGCAGATGGCCGGGCCGCCCGATCGCACCGCTCCCGCCGGGCGATCGTCGATGCGATGCGCGCACTGCATGCCGAGGGTGACCTTCGCCCGACCGCTCCGCGTGTGGCCGAGCGGGCCGGGGTGTCGCTGCGCACGGTCTGGCAGCAGTTCGCCGACATGGAGGCGCTGCTGGTCGAGGCGAATCGTCGCGACGACGAGATCCTGCGGTCGCTGATGGAGCCCATCGATCCGGAGCAACCGCTGGCCGCACGGGTCGCGGCCTTTACCGGCCAGCGGGCGCGCATCCTGGAGCAGATGACTCCCAGCTGGCGGGCGGCTCGCCTTCACGGGCCGTTCTCCGCGGAGCTCACGCGCAATAAAGTGCGGACGCTGGCGGTGGCCAGGGCAGACCTAGAGGCGGTTTTCGCGCCAGAGCTGACGGACCTGGCCGGGACGAAGCGCCGGCAGCTGATCGATGGCCTGCACGCGGTGAGCATCTGGTCGTTCTGGGAGTCGCTGCGCACTGAGCTCAACCTCGACCCGGGGCAGGCCGGGGAACTTCTCCGCGCCACCTTCACCGCGCTGCTCGCCGACGCCGGATTCCCTTAACCGCCGCCTGCTGGCCGTGAGCCGCCACTTCCTTCGTCTACCCCATTGAATTTGCACTCATAGTGCAGATACATTGACCTCGACGTCCCGGTTCAACGGGATGCCGGCCAACAAGGATGATGGCGAGGTCAGTATGAGTGTGACCGCGGAAGGTACCGGTACCAGGCGCCATGGCGGCGCATCGTGGCTGTGGCGGCGGCAGCTCGAGGCGTATCCCGACTCCAGGCCCCGCCTGCTTTACCTGGCGATTACCGTCCTGGCCACCATCACGCTGTACTACGAGCTGTATGTTGTCGGCTCGGTGTCCACGCTGGTGCTGGCTAACCTGCATATGACCTTCACGTTCTTCGTGGTGATCCTGGCCGTCGGGAACCTGGTCGGGGCGTTCGGCTCGCTGCTCGCCGGGCTCACGGACCGGCTGGGCCGTGCCAACCTGGTGGTCGGGGGCCTGCTGGTCACCGGGGTGCTTACCGCCTTCGTCCTTCCGGCCGCGACCAGCCGGTGGGCCTTCGGTGTCGAGAGCTTCGCCGTCGGCCTGGTCGAGGGCATCTGCCTGGTCGCCACCCCCGCACTGATCCGTGACTTCTCCCCGCAGGTGGGGCGGGCCACGGCGATGGGGTTCTGGACCGCAGGCCCGGTCGCGGGCAGTCTGGTCGTCGCGGTCGTCGGCAGTGCCACCATCCCGGCCACCGTCACTGATCCGCGGATCTGGACGCACCAGTATGTGATCTGCGGCATCGCGGGACTCGTGGTCTGGCTGATCGCCCTGGTCGGGCTGCGGGAGCTGTCCCCCCGGCTGCGCGACCAGCTGATGGTGACGATCCGCGACCGCGCCCTGATCGAGGCCCGGGCCAAGGGACTCGACATCGAGGCGGCGCTGCGCCACCCGTTCCGCCAGCTGCTCAAGGTCGACATCGTCGTCTCCGCGTTCGCGGTGTCGGTCATGCTGCTCGTCTATTACACGGCCGTGGGATTCTCCCTGATCTACCTGACCACCGTGTTCGGTTTCTCAGTCAAGGACGCCAACGGGCTGGGCAACTGGAACTGGGGGTTCAACGTCATCGCGGTGCTGCTCATCGGGGTCATCTCCGACCGGTTCCGGGTGCGGAAGCCGTTCATGGTGCTCGGCGGTATCATCGCCGCGGTCATGACGGTGGTCTACCTGGAGCAGGCCGGCCACCACCCGGGCTACTACACGCTCGCGGTCATGCTGGCGGTGCTGTCGCTCGGGCTGGGCATTGCGTTCACCCCGTGGATGGCGAGCTTCACCGAGACGGTGGAAGCCCGGAACCCGGCGCTCACCGCGACCGGGCTGGCGATCTGGGGCTGGATCCAGCGGGTCGTGGTCTTCGCCTCCTTCCTGATCATCCCGGCTCTGGTCAGCTCGGTCACCCCGCTGGTCAGCTACGGATCTACGGTGTCGGCCTACTCGGCGCAGTACGGCGCCCAGCTCGCGTTCGCCCAGGCCCACCCGGCCGTCGTGGCCACCGCGCAGAAGGTGCCCGCGACGGTGCTGGCCACCGCGGCCAAGGTTCCGCCGACGGTGCTGGCCAGCGCGTCCAAGCTCGCCCCGCAACTCGCGAACGCGCAGAAGTTCGCCCCCGAGCTGACCGTGATCGAGGCCCACCC
Source organism: uncultured Actinomycetes bacterium (assembly GCA_963808315.1). Classification (GTDB taxonomy): domain Bacteria; phylum Actinomycetota; class Actinomycetes; order Streptosporangiales; family Streptosporangiaceae; genus Palsa-504. The sequence continues at coordinate 27,871 of CAWEFK010000006.1, forward strand.
GGCCGTGTTCACCAAACTGGCGGCCGACCCGTCGAGCAAGGCCTTGCAGGCGCAGGCCGTGGCCGCGGCCGGCGGCGGGGCCAAGGGAGTCGCGGTGGTCACCACGATCGCCGCCAACCAGGCCGCCATCAACGGCGTCATCGCGGTCGGCCCGCAGCTGCAGACCATTGCCCCGTACGCGGCTGACCTGACGGTCATCGCCCCGTACGCGGCTGACCTGACGGTCATCGCCCCGTACAGCGCGCAGCTCACGGCGCTGTCGAAGGTGCCGCCGGCGGCCATCGCGTACCTTACCGCCCACGGCGCCGCGGTGCAGAAGGCCGCCGCCCAGACCGCGAGCCAGTGGAAGACCTGGTACTGGGTGTGCTTCGGCGCGATCATCTTCTTCCTGCTCTCCATCCCGCTGCTGCGCGGCCGCTGGAAGCCCGCGGACGCCAGACGCGACGAGCGGGAGCACGAAGCCATGGTCGAAGCCGAACTAGCCAAGCTCAACGCCTGAGCCCTGGCCAACGAAAGGACAAAGGCAATGCCGCAGTTCGGTACGAAGCAACTCGACATCAGAGACCAGAACGCAGCCGTCGAGCGGGTCCTCGAGGTCACCGAGAACCCTCGCCACCGGTACCTGCTCCAGTCCTATCTCCGCCACCGGTACCTGGAGTCGGCGGGACGGTACCAGGAGATCTTCGCGCCCGAGATGACCGTCGAGCATCCCTACTACCGGTTCAGCCTGATCGGGCAGCCGAGGTTCGCGCTGGACGGCCGCCCGCAGGTGGAAGCGGTCTACCAGCACTGGACGCAGACGGATCAGTGCGTCTTCTACGTCGAGGACGAGTCCGTGGCGGTCGGCGACCACCTGATCGTCGGCCGGGGCATCGGCTACCAGCAGCGGCTGGGCTCCGAGCTCGCGGCGTCCGGCTCCGACGTCGACGCCGGCGCGATGTACCTGGAGCGTTTCCAGATGGTCATGGTCTGGCCGTACGACGACCAGTGCCGCCTGATCGGCGAGGACCTCTGGGAATTCGACGACGCCGAACATGGGTTCATCAAGCTCGATCCAGCCGACGTGCTGACCGCCAAGCAGGCGGGCGAGCTGCTCGAGCCGCTGATCAAGCCGCTACCGCCGTTCGACGCCAGCTTGCTGCCCGGATGAGCGAGGCCGCGCGGTGAAGGCGGTCGCCTGCCAGAACTCCCAGCTGGAGCTCGTCGACCTACCCGACCCGCAGCCCGGCCCCGGCCAGGCCGTCATCAACGTGCTTGGCTGCGGCATCTGCGGGTCCGACCTGCACGTCCGTGACCACGCGGACGCGCAGGCCGACGTGCTGGCGGAAATCGGCTACCACGGCTTCATGCGTTCCGGTCAGCAGGTAGTGCTCGGCCACGAGTTCGTCGGCCAGGTGGCCGGCTACGGGCCGGGGACCCGGAAGAAAATCGCGACCGGGACACCCGTGGTGGCGGTGCCGCTCACCCGGCGCGCAGGTGAGATGCACGCGATCGGTCTGTCCGCGGCGGCACCGGGCGGGTACGCCGAGCAGGTGGTGGTCGAGGAATCGCTGATGTTCGCGTTGCCGAACGGCCTGGCGCCCAGGCTTGCCGTCCTGACCGAACCGCTGGCGGTCGGCTGGCACGCGGTCCGCCGCGCGGGGGTCAAGAAGAGCGGCGTCGCGATCGTGATCGGCTGCGGTCCCGTCGGCCTGGCCGTCATCGGCATGCTCAAGGCCCGGGGCGTCGGCACGGTCGTGGCGAGCGATTTCTCTGCTGGCCGACGGCAGCTGGCCGCCGCGTGCGGCGCGGACATCGTGGTGGACCCGGGCGGCGAGTCGCCGTACGAGGCGCCGGGAGATCGTGGTTTCCTGACCAGCCTTCCGGCCGCCGTCGGGCTCGCCCTGGGAACGATGGAGAGGCTCAGGCCCTTGCCGGTGCCATGGCAGCACGTCTGGCGCGTCGGGGAGAGGCTGGGCGGGCAGCCGAAGCACCCGGTGATCTTCGAGTGCGTTGGCGTTCCGGGCATCCTGGACGGCATCATCGCCAGCGCGCCGCTGCACTCGCGCGTGGTGGTGGCCGGGGTCTGCGTGGAACCGGACGCCATCCGGCCGGCGATGGCGATCAACAAGGAGATCGACCTGCGGTTTGTCGTGGGCTACACGCCGCTGGAGTTCCGCGACACCCTGCACATGCTCGCCCAGGGCAAGGTGAAGGCGGCACCGATCGTGACGGGAACCGTCGGGCTGCCCGGCGTGCAGGCCGCCTTCGATACGCTGGCCGACCCAGGAAAGCACGCGAAAATCATCATCGAACCGGCGAGTGCGGCCCCTGCGCCGATAGCCGCATCATGAGCGACCCGGCAGGTGGGCCGGGCTCCTGCCGGTAAGGGTTCACGCCCGAGCGTCAGCCCCCCGCGGCGTGCCGCGGGGGCCGTCGGCACGCACCACGCAACGTTCGGTAAAAATCTCTGACTGAGCCGAACGGACAGTGGTATCACGCGGTCCGGATCCGCGACATATCGCAGCTCCGGCCGAATCCGTGGACAGCGCTTTATCCAGCCGCCGGGCGGACACGCGCAGGCGGCCGTCGGAACCCTTGTCCCGCAGCACCGATGCGCCCCGTTCGGTCAGGTCCTGCACCATCGCACTCTGATGGGGAATCGTGAACCCTTGCCGGTGAGTGCCGTGCGCTTCGGAGTAACGAACGGGAGGCGTCTGCTCCCAGCCCTTGTCCGCAGAACTCGGCCGCCGGTCCTGACCTGGACTTCTATGCGGCTCGCTCGTACTCGTTGATGAGGTCTACCTGCCCGTGGACAAGGAAGTCCAGCTCGGCCGGGTCGCGCACCGCCAGGCAACGGAACCGCATCAGACGTTCCCCGATGAGCGAGGCCGATGTGGACGGGTGGCGGGAGCAATTCCAGGTGCCTGACGCCGCTGAACTCGACGGCGGTGAGATCCTCAGCCCGCCGGCGGGTGGCCGGGCTGGCCGGAGTGGGCAGCAGACCACTGGCCCTCGTGCACCGACAGCTAACCCAGGTGTCCTGCCTCGAGGCGTCCTGACGGCGTTCGTGTTGGCCAGCGATACCGCTGGCGTATCACCGGATCTCGGTCTGGCGGTGACCGGGAGCTGGGAATTGTCACTCGACGCCCTGGCCCGCTCCGGTCGGCCGCAGTCCCGCCCGCTCATGTGGCTGCTGTCCTGCTTCGCGCCGGGAAACCGCATACCACTCGAGCTCATCACCGGCACCGAGCCCGCGGTCCAGGCCATTCAGCCGGTCAAGGACCTGCTGGCCTCCGGCGGCCACCTAACGACGCGGCCGTGGACCGAGTCCTGCATGGCAGGGCTGCAGGGGCTCCAGACCGTCGGTCTCATCCAGCGCTCGGACTGCGCCGACGGATCCGCCGGAATAGAGCTCCACCCGTTTATCGCCGAGGTCACCCGGGCCGTTATGGACTCCAGCGAACCGGCCCAGACCGGGAACGAACCTCACGCGGTCCGCGAGTGCGCGGCGACGGTGATCCAGGCAGCCCTCGACCGCCTGGACCCGGGCAACGCCGAGCACTGGCCCTCCTTCCGCATGCTTACCCCGCACGTCATCGACCTGCTGGCCAGCACAGCACCGCACCTGGACATGAAGCACCGGCGGATGCTGCTGAACGCGATGGAGCGCTGCATCACCTCCTGCATCTGGGCCCGCGCAGAGCGGCGCGTCCAGCACCTCGCCACCAGTACACTGGCGCTCGCATTTCGGCTGGCAGCCGGGCATGAACCCGTCTACCAGCGCCTGCGGCACCTCTACGCCTGGTCGTTGCGCGAGCAAGGCAGCTTCCCTGAAGCTGAGATCCTTTTCCGGGAGGTACTCGCCGAGCAGGCGCGGCTGCCCGGCGGTCAGATGTGCGAGGACGCGCTGCGCACGCGGCACGACCTGGCGTGGACCATCGGCCGCCAAGGCGACTGGCCCGCCGCCGAACAGCAGCTCCGTGACGTCCTGCGCCTGCGCCGTCAAGGACGCCAGCAACGCGGGGAGAACGGGGATGACCCGGACATCCTGCACACTCGCTGCATGCTGTACTGGTCCATCGGCCAGCAGGGACGGTGGGCCGAAGCTGAGGGTGACTACCGGCAGCTCACCGCAGACCGCCCGCAATCCTCGGCTCCCGCCATCCCGACACCCTGGACACGAGGGAAAACGTCGGCAAAGCGCTGGCCTGGCAAGGGAACTGGACGCAAGCCGAGCACGAATGGAGTCAGCTCGCGGCACTGCGCACGGCAACCCTTGGCGATAAGAACCCCGATACCCTCAGGACCCGCCAGCTCGCCGCATACGCCGCCGGCCTCCTTGCCTGGCAGTCCGGGAACCGCGCCGCGCGGCGCAAGGCAGTCGCTGCCCTCCGGGAAGTCCTCGACGCCCAGCTCGACGTCCGCGGGACAGACCACAGGGAAACACGAGAGACCCGCGCCCTGCTGGGGGACCTGGAAGGCAAACCCCAGCCAGACCCAGAATGGCCCGAGGACATCCCGCATCCCGCCGACTGAGAGCCGAACGGACACGCCTTGTTGAGGCTCAGCGACCCGCGGTCGGGTCGACATCCATCCCGACGACGCACTGAACCCCAGGTCAGCGTGGGTTCGCTCCGGTGGTCAAACTGGGGATGGCGATGTTGTGGATGTGGGGGCGGGGAAGGCCGTGGGGGCTGGTGTGGTGCTCGAAGGAGGCGACCACCCAGTGCTGGGGCTTGACCGGCGAGAAGCGGGTCAGGCCGGTGCCCTGCATGAACTCGAGGGTCGCGTAGTTCGTTGACCAGGCCTGCGACCAGATGGCTTGGAGGTTCTCCCAGAGCTGGCCGGCGCGTTCGGTGTCACCGGCGTGGTGCGCGTGCATGGCGGCCAGGAACTCCTGGCTGTGGTCGGCGGCGAGGTCGTCGGGGGCTTCCCAGGTGAGGTCGGCGATCTCGCCGTCGGCGGCCAGGTGCCGCAGCGTCGTGTTGTCCACGTCGGTGCCCAGCGGCAGGCCGTGGCTTGGACAGGCCAGGCCGGTCCAGGTGCCAGAGGGCTCGTCGGTGCAGGCGTGTTCCAGCACGTGGGCCAGGTTGTCCTGAACCCAGGTGATGCGCAGCACGCCGGTCAGGCCCATGCCGGTGATGGCGATGGCTGTCATCGCGGTCACCTCCCAGGTTCCAGGATGCACCGGGCCACCGTCATTCTGCTGCCTCCCGGTCGGCGTCGCGGTCCGCGGCCCGTTGGAGGACTTGCGGGGACGGCGGGATCTCGGGTTTGGGCGGCTGCAAGATGGCGTCCCTGGGCGGTGCTGGCCAGGGCGGGAACGCCTGGCCTAGGTTCCCGTAGTAGGGGTCCTCGGACGGGATCGTCTGGCTTTGCCGTTCGGCGAGCGTGTCGGCGAACGTGTGGTGGGCAGCGGCGAGGTCTTTGATCCACTGGGCCGTCTCCTGGGTCGGCTCCTCGGCGGTCAGGGTGAGTTCGTCGCGCTGGGCCTGGGTAGCGGGCTGGGGTTCGGCGGAGCGCAGCGGCGGGTAGTGCTGGCCGGGGTGGCGTCGGCGTAGTTCGGCGTCGGCGGCTACGGCCAGGTGGCGTTGGGCGCGGGTGGCGGTGTCCCAGTCGGCCCGGTCGGCCATCGTCGCGGCGAACACGGTTTCGCGTTGCCGGTAGGTGTCATGCAGGGCCTGGTAGCTGTCCCCGAGCTCTTGATGCCGGGCGGCGCTGTCATGCTCGCCGCGGTCGCCTGCGGCTTTGGCTTCCGCGTGGGCGCGGATGGTGGCTAGGTGGGCGTTCCAGGCGGCGGTGCGGACCTGGCGGAGCTCGTCACCGACCCATTGAGGTGCCCACGCGGTTTCGATGGGGTAGGTGTCGCGCAGGTGCAGCAGCCTCCCGTCCGGCATGCCGCGGACGTCTGGTCCGTCGGCCGGGCCGAGGGCGGCGACGGCCTCATACCAGGCGGCCCGCAGGTCCGGGGCCGCCGCGGCGGGCTCGGGCCCGATGGGCTCAGTCGGGTGGTGATAGCCGGATAGTTCCCGCCAGGTGCCGATGGAGGCGGCCCTGTTCTGCCAGTCCAGCCGGTCCAGCGGATGGGCAGGGACCGGGCCGAGGGCGGCGACCGCCCAGGGCAGGGCGTGCTCGGCGGCGTGCTGGCCGATGCGGTCCTTGCGGGCGTCCATCAGCGCGGCGATCTCGGTGATGTAGGCGCGGCGTTCTGGGTCGGCGATGGCGGGGACCTGCGCGGACCACGGGCCGGCCGGGAGGGGGAGCAGGCTGCCGAGGCGGTAGCGGATCCGGGCGTCGATGACGCTGGGCACGTCGCGGGCCCCGGCCAGGTCCCGCTCGCCGATCGCGTCGGCTAGGACCTGCCTGGCGTCCAGGCCGGCCAGTTCGGCGCCGTGCAGGGTGCGCCACAGCCAGCGGGCCTGGTGGTCGGCGTCGGACAGGGCCTGCTGGCGGGTCTGGGTAACTGAGAGCTGCTGGCCGTCGCGGTCCAGCACGGCTGACAGCACGCTCAGTGCCATGCCCGGCGGGGCAGGCCGGGGGAGCGGGGCACGAACGCCGTCTCGTTCGGAATGAATCTGGTCGTGGCGGGCCAGTTCGGGGCTGGCCGCGGGCCGGGCACCGGGTCAGCTCGTTTCGGGGACACGGTGAACACGTACGCGAGGTTGGCGTCGGTACCGCGGGTCAGCGCGGGGTAGGCGTGCTGGCGGTCTTCGGTCCCGGTGATCACGGCCAGGCCGGTGTGCACGGTCCGCATGATCAGGCGGGCGCGGCCCGTCCCGCCGTAGTCATCGACGTGCGTCATCTCGAAGCCCAGCTTGCGGTGGAACTCGATGGATGCTTCGTTATCAGGGCCGGTGATCGCCTTCAGCGCCGTGGCTCCGCGCTCGGCCGCTGCCGCGGCGAAGACCTCATACAACTGCCGCGCCAGGCCGCGGCCGCGAGCGTCGTCGCGCACGGCAACGAAGTGGATGTAGCCATAACTGGCGGGCGCGACGAACCCGAGCAGGTAGCCGGCGATCTGGCCGTCTGCCCGGCGCGCCACGAACGCAGTGTCCCCGAACTCGTAGACGAACATGGGGTGGTGCAGGTACCGCGCCAGGGTGTGCTCGCCCCAGAAACGCTCATGGTCGCAGAGAATCTCGCCCAGGTCAGCGGGACGGGCACGGCCTATGGTGATCTCGCTCATAGCGCATCCTGGCGCGGCACAGCTGTCCGCTCCGGTTCCGGCGCGAGGATCCCCCGGCGCCGGTGCTCGGTGACAGCCTTGTTTCACCGGCCATCTGCACCTTTTTACAGCCCGGTCCTGGCCTCGGCTTAGCGGGACTTTTCCCTCCCAGTAGGTCTTCCCTGGCCCGGAACCGGCCCGGGCCGGGGAGTGGCCGCCGGGTCCGGCGTGTCGCCACCAGGGCGTGGCGGGCCGGGTCTGGTAGAACGGATCACAGACAGGCGGAGCGGGAAGATACCGGGGCCCGGCTTGAGCAGGCGATGGAAAACCGCATGGCGTAGCCGCGGCGGGGCGTTAGGCGGTGACCGGCTACGGGCCAGGCGCTGACGATCCGGGTGCGGGAAGAACGGGGGCATGTGATCGTCGCGGCTGCCGGGGAGATTGATATCGCCACCGTAGCCCGGTGGCGTGAGCGGCTGTTCGCCCTGGCGGAAACTGGCCGGCCGCTGGTAGCAGATCTGGACCAGGTCAGCTTCATCGATGCGGCCGGGCTGGGCGCGCTGGCCGGCGCGGCCAGCCGGGCCGCCAGGCATAGCGCCAACTTGCAGGTGGTCTGTGGCCGACCGCAGATCCGGCGGCTGTTCCAGCTCGCCGGGCTGGACAGCCACATACCGCTGGCCCGCACGCTGGCGGAGGCGCTGCAAGCTTCCCGGCCGCCACCGCAGTGAACGCACCCGGTCATTTACGCTGGCGCCAGGTCATGAAAAGAACGGAGCATCCACATGGCCCAGAAGGTTACAAACCCTGCTCATCGATGACCTCGACGGCAGCGAGGCCGAGGGCACCGTTCGTTTCGGGCTGGACGGTGCCGAGTACGAGATCGACCTGAACGCCAAGCACGCCGGCGCCCTCCGCGAGGCGCTCGCCCGGTACGTCGAAGCGGCCCGGCGCAGCACCGGAACCCGGCGGTTAGGGCACAGCGGACGGCGGCCCAGCGCTAGCGGGCTCAACACCACTGAGGTCCGCGACTGGGCCGAGTCACACGGCATCGAGGTCAAAGACCGCGGCCGGATACCGGCTGAGCTGATCGTCAAGTTCAAGACGACCACTTCGAAGTAAAGTCGTCTCCGTAGCCGACGGTGGTGCGCTCGCGGGCCACCTGGCTACTGCCGCCAGGATGAGGCGGCGCCTGGGACACCAGGAGTTCGGCACCCTTTCGGACACCTCGCACCGGCCCAGGACCAAGGCCGGATCCAGTGATCGAGCCCTACAGGGTGACTCGGCGGGCGCCGCGGACGCCGGCGATGACGGCTATCCGGCACTGGCGGATCACCGCGGGCAGCGGCTGTGCCGGGCACGGCGACGCTGAACGGGCATTGCCGCTGGCCGGGCCCGCGGGGTTCACCGCCGTGCTGGGGCGCTACTGCCGACGCAGCCCCCTGCCCACTTCGCACAGACCTTCCTCGCCGTCCGAATCCGGCACCGGGCCGGAGCACACTCAGCCGGTTGCCGGTGACCCGGCCTGACAGCCGTCCTGGTGGCCCTCGATGACGACCGCCCCGCAATCAGGGCAGACCAGATGCGCCCAGCAGGCCGAATCGCCCATGTCCGCCGTCGTGCCCGCATCGCCCTGGATGAGCCCGGCGAGGACCGCCGCCTGACTATGGTCCACGTCCGTAGTCGCGGTCAGCAGTGTCACCGGCCCCGAAGCCGCCAGTGTACGCAGCCTGCCCAGAGCAGTCCGCGGCCCGGGCCTGGCAAGCTCGGCGGCGTAGCGGCGGCGGAACTCGGCGAACTTCGCCGGGTCATGCCCGTACCAGGTCCGCAGCTCACTGGACGGAGCGACATCACGCAACCACTCGTCCAGGGCCGCGGCCTCCCTGCGCATGCCCCGGGGCCACAACCGGTCGACCAGCACCCGGGAGCCGTCCCCTGGTTGCGGATCGTCATAGACGCGGCGGACACGGATCGCTGCTGCCATCGTGGCCTCCCTTCCTTTGCCGCAATCCAAACCGGCACCTGGCCCTCCGCAATGCTAGTCCGTGGGCAAGCGAACGCCAGGGAACAGGGTGCCAAGAGCGCCGCTGGAGCGGCTGCCGCTCGGGACCGGCTGCCAGCAGGCCGTGGACGCCAGCATGGCGATCGCGAGTGCCGGCTATCAGCCGCCGTTCCGGCGCAGGCATCATGCGACGCCTTTCGGTCCGGACGGCGGCGGTCCGGCAGGTGGCTGGGTTGACCTCAACGCGGTCCTAGCCAGCGCGTCCTTGCCGTCGGCAGGCGGTTACTGGCGCGTTCCTGCGATACCGGCGAGGAGCAGCGCTGGAGCCGGTCCGCTGCGGGACCACAGATCACCTATAGCGGCGGAACAACCTCATCCGGGCAGCACGTTCCACGTAGCCGCCACGGCCAGCCCGGCCGGGGTTTCGAGGCTAGGTTCCTGGGCACCCGGACTAGGTACGGCGAGCATATCCGGGGAGTACGTGGTCAAGCTTCGGACAGCGATCCGGGACGCGGACCCAGGGTACTTCGCATTGGTGATGGCCACCGTGATCGTGTCGCGGGCGGTGCAGCTCGACGGGTCTGCCTGGCTGTCGGAAGTCCTGCTCAGCATCGCGGTAGCGGCCTATGTGCTGCTGGCCGTGCTCTACGCCTGGCGGCTGGCGGCTTACCGCCGCGAGGTTCGCGCCGACGCGGCTGACCCGCGCCGTGCGTTCGGGTTTTTCACGCTGGCGGCCGGCTCGGCCGTGCTGGCGGCGCGGCTGGCTGGCGACCGTCCCACCGCTGTGGCGGTGGTGCTCCTCGCGATCGGCACGATCAGCTGGGTGCTGCTCGGCTACGGCCTGCCGATGCTGCTGGCAGGCGGACACGCAGCACGCCCGGCCCTGGCCGGGGTCAATGGTACGTGGTTTCTGTGGCCGGTGGCCACCGAGTCGGTCGCGGTCGGCCTCACGTCCCTGCGGCCACCAGTCCCGCCGGGGGCGGCTGCCCTGGCGGTGCGGTGCTGGGCGGTGGGAGTGATCCTTTACCTGCTGGTCGCAGGGCTGGTAACGGTCTCACTGCTGGCGTTTCCGGTGCGGCCGTCCGAGCTGACGCCGGCTTACTGGGTGGTGATGGGCGCGACGGCGATCAGCGTGCTGGCCGGAGCGCAGATCCTGAGCCTGCCGCCCAGCCCGCTGCAGGCCGCGGTGCACGCCACGGTGGCGGGATTGTCGGTGGTGCTCTGGGCGTTTGGCGCCTGGCTGATCCCGCTGCTTGTGGTCCTGGGCGTGTGGCGGCATCTCCTGCGCGGGGTGCCGCTGTCATATGAGCCGGGCATGTGGGGCATGGTGTTCCCGGTCGGGGATGTACGGCGTGGCCAGCCATAACTTGGTGCCGCGCTTAACGTGCCGTGGCTGGTGACGCTGGGGCGCGATGAGGCATGGCCTGCGCTGGCGGTGTGGGCCGCGGTATTCCTGGCTATGACCGGAACGCTGCTGCGCCGGCCATCACCGCCGGCCGAAGGCGACTCCACCCAGGCCGAAGACAGCCGCACGTAACCAGATGGCCGCCGGCGCCCCTCAAACGGAGGGTACGCTCAACGCCAGCAGGGCCACATCGTCGCGTACCCCGTCGGCCCGCTATTCCAGCAGTGCGACGGCGCCGGCCAGCTCGACCGGCTGGACCTGGACGCCATCACGCCCGGGTGCGAGGTTTCAGGCCGGAGGATGCCGCCGCCAGCCAGGGTCACCACAATGCCAACCTCCCGTCACCTCGAGCCCGCCGCACAGCGCGGTATGAACCGGCTACCCACCGCCGGATCGGTCAGCAGAGCGCCATTCGGCGCGGCCCGCACCGCGACGGGGGTCGCGATCGGCGCCGCAGCGTAAAAGCGCAGTCCCGGCGGGCCGGTGACGAGTGGATGGGACGCAGCCACGGGGTCGGCCAGCGTGCCGGGAATGACTAGGAACTCATTCGAGCAGATCGCCGAGGAGCACAGGACGGGATCACGGCCGACCTGACTCACTCCATCAAGTCCGTGCACGGCCTTGAACCAGATCTGGTCCTGGTCCTGGTCTGTCACCGACGCCGCCGGCGTGTCAAGCAGCCGTGCGGCCAGGGCCGCCAGCCGGTCAGACGGCCTGTCGGGTGGGCTAGTCAAGGTCTTGTAGCAGCGCACCGCCGCCATCCGCCCGGCCTCATTCCCCCGGGACCGGCGCTGTCCTCCTGCCGGGTCCGTCGCTTCGCACCGCCTGCCGCTGCTTCACTACCAGCCTCTCGAAAGACCAGGGTGACCTCTCCGCGTGGGAGAGCGCGCCGCTGATGAGGCGCTCCGCGTGGCCCGGGCACTTCCGGCGAACCGCCAGCGCACCGCGGCGCACGCGCTCGCGGCACGGCGGAACACCCGGCGGCCGCAGGCGGTCAGGCAAGCGACGACGCCTGCTACCGCGCTTCGCAGCCAGGTCAGCCCGTGTCGTATGCAGGTGCCGGGCGGACCCTGCTCCCCGCTGGTGATCACCTCGCCGGCGTTGAGCCTTGCGAAAATCGCGAGCATCACGGCCAGGTGCGGATCTGACCGGCGTAGTCCGCCGTCCATGCGCCGCAAGAGCCAATGCTCGCGGTACGTAATCCTCATGTCATACCTCCTCAGTTAACCGGCCATGTTAGGGCGAGCCGTGCTGGCACGGCCCGCCCGTGGCTACGGCGCCGCGGTCAGCGCCGGGATAGCGCGGCAATAGACATCGCCGCCACGCCGGCGACCACGGCCACGGCGCCCACCGCGACGTTGTTCGCGGTCGTGGCAGTCGTCGCGACCCCCCCGCGGATCACCCACGGGGTGATGATCGTCCAGATTCCGACGATCGGCGCCACCCACGCCATGCCGTGCGTGCGGCCGTAGGCTGACGCCAGGCCGGCGCCTATCAGGGCCAGCGCGACACCGGTGACCAGGTTGTTGACGGTGATGCTGTGCATACCCTGGAAGCCGATCACCCACGGCGAGATGGCCAGGTACAGCCCGGTCAGGAAGACCAGGCCATCGACAAGCTGGGCGAGCGGTGTCGCGGCCGCCCGCTCGTAGCGTGCCCGCAGTTCCATGATGTCCGGGTGCTGTTCCATCCCAGCCATCGCGCGTGCGCTCATTTTCGTACCTCTTCCTTTCGTCGTTTTTATATCGTCCTACGACATAACTTTATCCGCGACGGGCCAGTTGCGCAACTTCCCGGGGCAAGGATCTCCGGCCCCGCGGCCTCCCAGATGACCTGCCTAGCTGCTCGCGGGTGCTCCTTTCTGAATGGGACGCCCGCTTCTGTCGGCCGGCGGGGCCTTCCTCGGTGCGGCAGCGGCCAACTGCACGACGATCAGGACACCGGCATCGCCAAGGATCTCCCCCGGCGGAACTACTTTGGGTCGAGACACGATATTTATGATCATGAGCTGTTTTGGTCGCGACGCGATGCAACTTTGGTTGTGCGACGACGCAGCCGGCCACGGCCGGGCCTCATACGGGGCACGCCCCGGACGAGGAGGACATCCTGGCAATAGATCCGCGTTTCGAGCGGACGGCCACCACCGGCGGCGGCGGCGGCCAGGCTGCGCCTGGGAGGACTTGGCGGTAGCCGAGGACCACGACGGCCGGGTCTCCCGCAGCCGGGTAATCCTACCACGGATCGCCGCGCCGTTTCCTTGATTGCTTCGATCGCGTCATCAATCTGGTTCTCGAGGCGGCTGTGGCGCAGCATCGACCGGGCCTCGTCGTTTAGGCCGCGTTGCACGAGCCACCAGGGCTTGCGGGGAACGAGGATCATTGCCACCGCCACGTAGATCCCCGGCATGGCGCCGAAACCGAACATCCATCGCCAGTTGTGCGTGAACGCGGAGAGGCGAAGCCAGCGACGTAGGCCATCAGGATCCCGGAACGGCTGATGGCATCGGCGGCGACGTCTGCATACCAGGCTGGCTGCGGCGGCCGGCCCGATGCACGTCGCCGCGTCCTCGCTGTACCGCCGCGTGGCAGTCCGGTCCGGATGAGCACCGCGGCCGACCTGATCGTCCGCTGCCGCAACGCCGGCTGGGTGACAGGCCCGCTAGCGGACACTAGACCCCGGGACGCGCCACGGCCAGTTCGGCGAAAGAGCTTCAACCCGAACGAGCCGCGGTTTCAGCTGCCAGTCCGCTTACTCAACCCGACGGGGATCCGTGGACAGACTGTGATGTGCCATGAACAAAGCCGGAAGCACAAACGTGACCGCCGCGCTGAAGGATCCGCACGCGCAGATCCGCCGAGCCCTTCCGCGGGAACGTTCCCGGGTCGCACGCCCGGTATTTTTACGTCACAATACGACTTATTTCTCTCCGGCTGAGGTAGGTACCTGGGAGAACGAGCAGGCCCGCCACGAGAACGCGATGACCGCCGACCGCTGGATGCGCCTCAGACCAGGACCGGGAAAGCGCCGCGGCAATAGTCCGCGAAGCGTAAGCCGTGGGTCGGCTGAGCCGCGAAAAGTTCGACCGTCGCAGCGGTGCGGCGTACTCAGCCCGGACATGGGGGGAGCACGCGACCTTACTCCGACATCCCCCTCCCGGCGGCAGACACCGGCCTTTTCCGGCATCGTGGCCTCCCGCGGCACGTCGCGAAGGCCAGCCGGGACAACGGGCCAGGTGATATGGACTTTCCCGGTCGTGCTGGCGGCCGTCCTTACCGGGCTGGTGGCGTCCCCGGTGGCATGGGTGGCCGCGGTCCTTGTCCCGATCGCCCTGCTGCTCTATATCGCGATACGGTCACGTCGGCGGATTTCCGGAGGTGACGGCAGCGTGAAGCGATACAAGTTCCAGGCCTTGGTCACCCTGTACGTAGGGAGCGGCAGCTATACCAAAGCTGGGATCCACGCCCCGCCGCATGGTGCTGCGCGGGCGGAGCGACAAAACCCGCCGCAGTCAGATTTTGACCGTCCTGGTCATCTGCGACGACGACGGGCCGTTCCGGCCTGGCAGCCCTCGCGTCCTGGTGACGCTGCAGCTGGACGGCGATGACGTCGCCGATTACCTCGGTATTGGCGATCACTTCGGCCTGTGACTCGGAACGCGGTCGGGGAAGGCATCGTCACTCGCCGCCTTTTCGTCTAATCGACGACATTCCCTAAGGGCGGGAATGGGCGCCGTCATACCTGCTCACGAGCCCGTCCAGGACGACTGCGAGTTCGTTCAACCGGTTCAGGTGCGCCGGGGTCAGCTGCTGCAATATGCGGTCACCTGCCTCGGTCAGGCGGACGCGGACAACACGGCCGTCGTCGGGATCCGGTGTCCGCTGAACCAGTCCGGCGGCCTCGGCGCGGTCGACGAGCTCTACGGTGCTGTGCGGCCGCAGGAGCAGGTAGCCAGCCAGATCGCCGACGGTGGGCGGCCTGTCGCCCGGGTGCCCCTTGATTGCCGCCAGCAGCTGATGCTGAACGTGGGTCAGGCCTGCGGACTGTGCCTGTTCTTCGCTCCAGTGCTGAAAGCGCCGCAAGGTGACGCGGAACTCCAACAGCCTCTCGAAGTCCTGTTGGGTCAGCCGAGTCATTATTACCTTCCAGGCCTGCCTAGGACATTGACGTCGTTGTACATTTAATCACCTGATGGCCAGGCAGATGCTCCGGGAGCTATTCCCGGCGACACTATATCGCGAAACGAAGATATTGCCGCCGCAGTGCGGACAACGTGTCCCTGGAGCGTCAACCTGGCCTGGCCGGCCTTGGGCCGCGGTTCCGGCAGCCTGCTAGCCACTGCTTGTTGTCTGGTCCCGCGGGTCTGCCGACATGATGTCCTTCCGGCCACCGGGATCGGACGGTATGGGCGATGGCCCCTGGTGGCCCGGCACGGTGTCCCGGTCCCGCGGGTCTGCCGACATGATGTCCTTCCGGCCACCGGGATCGGACGGTATGGGCGATGGCCCCTGGTGGCCCGGCACGGTGTCCCGGTCCCGCGGGTCTGCCGACATGATGTCCTTCCGGCCACCGGGATCGGACGGTATGGGCGATGGCCCCTGGTGGCCCGGCACGGTGTCCCGGTCCCGCGGGTCTGCCGACATGATGTCCTTCCGGCCACCGGGGTCGGACGGTATCGGTGAGGTGTGCTGATTACGTGGCATAGTGCCCTCCATCTAGATGGTCAAGGGGTTGGGGTGGTCGTTGCCCTGGAGCTTGCCGGCAATCTTGGCGGCGGCTTGGCTGACGTGCCCGGGATGGCGTGGGCGGGGCTGGCGTCGAAGCATGACTTGTCGAGCGTCGAGGGCGCGGAGAACATCCTCGGCGTTCCTGGGGATCACCATCCCGGCCGGTACCTGCCGGTAGACCGAGGCGTCGCTCACGTACATGGCCTGCCACCCGCGGTCGAACCGACCTCTCCTTCTACAGCACGGGCCAGATCCACGGCCATCCGCCCGCGGCCGGTAACGCGGGCCGGGCTGCGCCTGCGGCCTGCCAGTGAGGTCATCCGTCCTCCTTCTGCGCAGTCACTACGCCACCCATCGATCAATATATCGTACAACGATCTACCCTTCTGCTAGCAGCATAAACGCCGTCCCTGCGACTAGCCAATCCGGGTGAGGTCAAGAGGCATCTCGCACCGATACCCGGCCGCAGCCGAGAGTCGGCTAACGGATATCGTGTTGCGATATTTGGCACGCGGTGGGCATAGAACTCCGCTGCTGTCCTCGTCCATCCAGGCCGGAGGAGGTCCGATGGCTGCAGAACCCGGCGACTACGCGAACGCGAGCCTGGTGCCGCGGGTGCGGCGCACGGAACGATGGACGAAGGCGGGGCCGGTGGTCTCGGGCATGCCCGAAGCCCAGGTCCTGGAGCTTGGCGAGCAGGCCGGGGGCGTCGGCCGGTGAGCCCGGCGGTTGCAGCCTGTTCGGCTTCCCCGTCGGCACGCTGGTCATCGCTATCCCGCCCGCCGGGCTTGTCCCCCTCCAGGCGGGCGCGTGATGGCTGCGCTGGCCCCGGTGCCCGTGTTGGCCGGCGTAGCCTAGTTCATAGGCGTCCTGGTCGCCCTGCGCAAGGGCAACACCTTCGCCGCCACCGCATTCTGTCCTACAGCGCGAACAACACTCTGATCGCCACGTCCTGCCACTTCCAGTCCGCCGGACTGTTCCCGCAGGCCTCTGGCGCCAACGTGCTGCTCGGGATCGAGCTCTTCTGCTTCGCCTACATCTCCTGGTGCTGGCCATCGCGGCGGTAACGGTCAATGTGGAGTTCGCCGGGATTCCCCTAGCGCTGATACCTGGCTTCGGCCCACTGCCCTTAACTTCCGGGACTTACGTCTGTTTTCGGGAGGTTTGACGGGACGATGGTGAGGGTGTATTCGGCTGGTTCGCTGGTCCATTTGCGTCGTTCGGCGGCGGTGCGGCCGGAGGTCCGCTGGCGGTCCGCGCGGCCGGGCGGGAGGGCGGCGATGGCGGCGACGAGCCCGGCGGTCGGTGTGTTCTGGCTGGTCGGTCGCTTGTGGCAGTGCGGGCAGCAGGTGTCCGAGGTGATCGCGGCGCGGGCGAGGGACAGCACGGCGGTGAAGGTGATCTCGCCAGGGGTCAGGTCGGCGGTGGCGGCGGCGCGGGCGGCTAGCCCGGCGATCATGTTGTGCGCGAGGAGCAGTGCCCAGGCTTCCTGGCGGACCAGGATGGCGGAGCGCCCGCGCAGGACGCGGCCGGCGCCGCGGACAGTTTTCTTCAAATGGAAGAAAGCGATTTCGATTAGCCATCTTTTCTGATACAGCACGGCGAGTTCCGCGGCCGGGCACAGGTCCGGGTCCAGCAGCGTGGCGAGCAGCCTGACCTGGGTGGTTTTCATGCGCCCGCTGCGAGTGCGGGTCAGTACGGTGAAGCAGACGAGCCGCGCGGTCGTGTCGGGCAGGGACGACAGGGCGGGGTCGCCGGCAGCCGTGCGGCGGCGGCCCCGCATGGACGTGCTCTCGCGCAGCAGCACCAGCTCCGAGCCGTCTTTGAGTACCTTCAGGGTCCTGAACGGGACGCACTTCGCGGCGTTCTTGACGCGCCACAGCAGGTCCGCGCCGGTGCCGGAGAACCGGATCCAGCGGTCCATGGAGAAGAAGCCGCGGTCGGCGAGGTTCAGCTGCCCCCGGCCGAACGCGTCCTGCAGGCCGTCGGCCAGGGCGTTCTCCCCGTCGAGGTAGCGGCCGATGGCGGCGGCCTTCCACCGGCGGGTGCCCGAGTGCAGCAGCCCCACGAGCCTCAGCAGCGGCTTCGCGCCGGGGGCGGGGATCCCGAACTCCTCCGCGAGCAGCGGGTCGCTGAACAGTTCCAGGGTGGTGCCGTCGATCTGGGTGAGCTCCAGGCCGAACGCGGTCCCGTCCTGGCCTGCGGGAACATCGCCGCGGGCCGCGTCGGCCATGAACATGGCCCGCGCGGGGGCCTCGCCGGACCGGGCCCGGGCCTTGGAGTAAGCAGGGCCGGCCGGCACCGGGGTGCCGGGCCTGGCAGGCAGGCCGGGCAGGCCGAAGACCAGGGCGAGGACGCTGTCATAGCCAAGGACCGGGAACAGCGCGCCGGTGACCAGGCACAGGGCCGTGACCTCGGCGTTCAGTGCGCGTTCCTGCCGGTGCTGGTGTTCCGCCCCGGCAGCCGCGGCGATCGTCCCGTCTGCCAGCAGCGACTCCGGCAGGCTCTCCCTGCGCAGGTCAGCCAGCCAGTCCTCGTCCTCCCACAGGCCAGGCCCGGCCACGACCCGGACGGCCAGGCCCGCCTCCGGCGGGCCCGCGTCATCGCCGGCAGTGGACGGGGCAGGCACGAGCATGACAAAATTCGCGGGCAACGAGGCTCCAGTGACTGGCGGGCTTGGACTAGACACCCCCCGTCATAGCAGGGGCCTCGTCGCCATTTCCGCCCGCCGGCACCCGCGTACCGCACCGAGACCATCCTGCGGTCAAGCCGTCACCGAACGCCAAAAAACGGTCATCACCGGACATAGCCCACGGAAGTAAAGGGCAGTGGGCTTCGGCCTGGTCGCCGTAACGATCGCCAGCGGTCTTGCTCAGGCCGGCCACATCGGCGGATGCTTTCTCATCATGTCGGCCGGCCCCGCGTTCTACGGCGCGTCGGTCATGGTGATCAACAGCGCATTCCGGCGCCGCGTCCTGCCGCTCATCTCACGCGCTTAGCCAGCGCCCGGTCCCTGGCCGGCACTGGGTGCGGACGGCGGCCGGATCTCCGCGGGGCTTAGCCGTCCCTGGACGAGCTCAGTGGAGATCTTCCGGACCCGCTGGTTGGTGTGCTGGGAGAAGCGGCTCAGCAGGTGGAAGGCCTCGGCCGTCGAGACGCCGAGCTCGGCGTGCAGGATTCCCTTGGCCTGCTCGATGACCGCCCTGGACTCGAGCCCCGCGTGCAGGTTGTCGACCATACGGCGGCAGGCCCGGTACAGTGAGGCGTTCCGCACGGCGGTCCCTCCCTGCGCCGCGAACAGCAGCGCGACATCATGCGCGGTACCGCGGAACACGTCCGGTTCGTTCCCGTAGAGAGCGACCGCGCCGGCCGGCTGCCGGTCGGTACGCAGCGGCAGGGCCAGGCAGCTGCCGAACCCGGCCGCCGCGGCGGCCCGGCAGAACGCCGGCCAGCGGCGCTCGGCCGCGGTGTCATCGACCCGGCGCGGCTCGTTGTGGCGCAGGGTCTCCACCACCGGGCCGTCGCCGCCGTCGAACTGAAGCCGGTGCAGCTCGTCCAGCCGCTGGTCGGATGCGGCAAAGGTCAGGGCGCTTCCGTCCATGGCGATCGTCACTGCCGCCGCGGTACCGCCCGGAACCAGCTCAACCCCCATGCTGGTCAGCCGGCGCAGCGCCTCATCCGGGACCTCATCCCCCTTCATCAACCGGGCGACCTCAGCCACGCGGTCGGCGAATTCCCTGGTAACGGCCACCATAGCGGCAGGTCTACCCGGCCGCGCCCGACTCATGTGCGTGCTTGCGGACCCATCCCGGGGGCCCCGGGCGCCGACCCCACCAGCGCACGTTACCCGCAGGCCCCGTTTAGACCGGACCGAGCTGGGTAACGACATGCCCGATACCACGACACGCGCGCGGGCATGGCTCTCAAAACAGCGGAGCCGGCCTGAAACAGCGAGCAACGCTCCGCCGTCATGGCTAGCCCACCTTTCAGTCCTGGACTGCGGCCCTGGGAACCCCGGGGTCGACGCACCCAAAGTGAGGAGCAAGGCGTGCGTTAGGGACGCCGCCCAGGAAGGGGAGTCAGCCGTGACCATACCGGCTCAGCAACACCGCGGGCCATCAGGGCACACAGGCAGCGCCTTGCCGCCGCGGGCCGGCCTGCCTGCCGACATTATCGAGCTGATCACGGCTGATCACCGCCGGATCGGCCGTCTGCGTGACGCGCTGCACGACGCGGCCCGCCTGGGCGGTGATTCCGGCTCTGGCTGGATCCTGGCCCACGTCTGGCAGCGGCTGTCCGATCTGCTGGAAGCTCACACGCAGGCCGAGGAGGAAATCTGCTACCTGCCCATGTTCGGGCCTGGCCCGCAAGCCGCCGAACGGATGCGGGAGGCAGTCTCCGACCACGACGACCTCCGGGAGGCAATCCGCGAGGCCTGCCTGCAGCCCGTCGGCTCGGCACTGTGGTGGGGTGCGGTCCGGGTCGCCCTCGCGGCCAGCGGGGAACACATCGACCGCGAAGAACGCGAGTTGCTGGCCTGCTGCGGGCTGACGGCGAGTCGGCGCCGCGAGCTCGGCCGCCAGTGGCTGGGGTTCATCGCGGCAAGGAGGCAGGACGCGGAGCCCGGGCTCACGAAGGCCTGGGCGCCTGCCAGCCATGCGGTGCGGCACTCGCCTGGGGCTACCGGGCGCCGCGGCGGAAAGATCCCCGAGATCCTCAGCCAGAACACTGGTCCCGGGCTGAAGGGCAAACCCGGCGCTGTAGGGCGCTGGACCCTTTTCCCATCGGCACCGGCTCCGGCTGCTCTATTGATGTCCGCTGGCCTGTGCTAGCCCGGCGCATGCCGCGCTCAGTGATACGGTGCATGGGCCGCGGCCGACGCGAAACGACCAGCGCGATGGCCGCCAGCCACAGCAGCAGCTTCGCCCGCGGTCGGCCAGTGCCCCGGAGGAGCAGGCGCGCGTGCCGGGCGGCAGTTTCGCCGCGCAGGTACCCGGCGTGTCCTCCTGATGAGGTCGCCGTTGTTCCGGACCGCGCACCCTGTAGGTAATTATATCGTGTATCGATAGAAGAATCGATGGGCGGCATCCAGGCATGAAGACAGGTCAGGCGACCACTCGGAGCCGACGCGGGCCTGACCAGGACAGTGAAACTGCGGGCTCACGACGATCGGCTCCGGCCGCAGATGCCGTCGGGGGACCAGTGATGCCTTCCGTCGTCCGGCACCGCCGTGCTGCCACCCGGCCTGACCGAATTCGCGCTGCCGCCGCGGCCGGCGCGGTCAGGTTCCGGTACCGGCCGCCGGGGGCCGTCTGCCGAGAGGGTGCGCCGGCGGCGATCGCGGTGCTCGGCGGGTGTCCCCGATGGCCTGGACAGATGCGCTGGCGGTGGCCACCTCGCGGGGGTAGGTCCGCAGCGCCGCCAGGGTCATCCGGCCGGCGATCATGAGCGGGATGAGGAAGATGAGGAAGGTGTATTCCAGCCCGCGGCCGTTCCCGGCGCTGGCCGGCGCGCCGCCCGTTCCGCCTGCGGCCGCGGATCCGGGGTCGGCGAAGACATACTGGGACATGTAACCGACAGGGCGGTGCTGCTTCCTCGCCCAGGGAGCAGCACGGTGCGCACCGCTTCGGCGCGGCCCCACAGCCGAGGATGGATGATGTCGAGCCGGGCAGCGTCCAGCGGCGGGTTCGGCGCGCCGAGCAGGACCGCGCCGAGGACGGCCAGCGGCAGCTCCACCGCGACGGATGTCGAGGCGATCGCGGGCGCGAGTACCGGGGTCAGAGCCAGCAAGCAGCCGCCGGGACCAGGATGCGAGCCCGGATGTTCCCCCGCCGCAGCAAGCGGTCCGCGACGCGGCCGCCGGCGAACACCCGGCCAGCGCCCCGGCGCCGATGATGATGACGAGCGCGGTCACGGCCGGCTTGCTGGTCCCGTAATGCCCGGTGGCGAAGATGATCGCGAATGACCGCAGCACGGCGAGAAAGAAGTACCCGAGTGAGGAGGCGACGATAAGCACCACGTTGGTGCGCACCCGGAGAACGTAACGCACGGCCCACCACACGGAGCAGTTCGCCGGATACTCGCGCAGCACCAGCTCAGGCCGCGGCTGCCCGGACACCGGTGCCCCTGAACGCCTGCTCGGCCAAGCCGTCGTGATCATGCGCGGTGGGGCAGCCGGATGGGTGTCAGTCTCATCCGCTCCCGCACCGCGTACGGAGGACCGGACCGCAGGCGGGCCCGGGATGTGCTCATCGCCTGCCTCGATGCGGCTGGACCCGCCACGGGCAGGCTCGGGCAGCCACGATACCGCCCTGGCCAGTGCCAAGCTGGGCAGCACCAGCCACCAGAACACCACCGCCATGAGGTCAGGCTGGAGATATCACCAGAAACGACGTAGCCGATTCCGCTGCCGGCTAGATCGCCGCCGAGGATGAGCCCGTACATCCGCCCGCGATCGGCCGCGGGAAAGAAGTCGCCGGTCAGCGACGCCACCGCCGGCCGCCGCCGTCACCGCACCGAGCGCCATCCGCGCCAGCAGCAGCGAAAGACCCGGGCGGGCAGGATCAGGGCCGCGGGCAGTTCCAGCACCAGGACTGGCTCGACGACCGAGAGCTGCCCGTTTCCCAGCGCGGTGGCCTGCAGCAGGAAACCGGCGAAGATGCCCAGCACCCCGCCGAACCATACCGGCTCGTGCGCCAGGCTGGCGATAGGCCTGAGGCTCAGATTCTGCTTCCGCGGCACCTCACGGTTCGCCTCGCGCTGCAGCACCGACGTGGCATTCGCGCACGCTACGAGCGCCCAAGTAGATAAGCATGCTTACCTCCAGGAGCCGCCGTGGATGTTCACGGGAACACTGGTCCGTCAAGTTAAAAAATATCGCAGTACGATATTAATAGACTGCACGATAAACGGGCACCCGTATCCGACTGTCCCTGTCCTTGCGCTCGCGCCAGGCCATAGGTGTCCGTGGCCCCCGGTTCAGTTGCTGATGTCCGCAGCCTGACAGTCCACCGCCAGGCTGCCGGCGGCCTGCTGGACGCTCTCATACACCGCCACCACGCGCAGCGCGTCCACGGTGTTCAGCAGCCGCGCCACGGCGGCCCGCGGGGAAGCGAGCACCAGCACCCCGCCTCGGCGGCGGATCACCCGGGCGACCCACAGCAGGATGAGCGCGGCCCACCAGTCCATAGCCGAAAGACCAGACAGGTCGATGACTATGCGGCCCTGTCCCTGCGTCTGCGGCAACTGCAGCAGCTGGCGGAACCACGTGCCGCCCCCGATGCCGGCCTGGCCCGCCAGCGACACGACGGCGCAGGATCCGCCGCAGTAATAATCAGGCGCCGACACCGAGACGTCCGGCAGGCCCTGGTTACTATCCATAATAGTTATATCGTACCACGAAATATTAATGCATGGCCTACCGCTACCTCGACACCGTGCTCCCAAACCGGCTCGACATCACCATCGCGTAATCTTGCCGAGGACGGCGAGGTCCTGTGTCAGCGAGTCAGGCGTGCTCCCCAGGCCGTGGTGGCCGATTCGCCTGGTTCGAGCCGGATGACGCCGTGGCCGGTCTGGAAGGCGTTGGGCGGGCAGGTCATCGGCTCGGTGCCCAGGCCGCGGCGGCGGCGGCCGGGGGACAGGGTGTCGGCGGTGTAGATCTCCATGACCGGGTAGGCGCGGTCGATCCACAGGTCCGCCGAGTATCCGTCGGGCCGGGTCAGGCGTACCCAGGCCCGGCCGTCATCGTCGCGGGCGAGGTCGGTGAACGCGTAATCCACGCGCAGGTCGCCGAGTTCGCGGCCGGCGCGGAAGTCGAAGGGCGTGCCGTCGACGGGTTCGGTGCCGGTGGGCAGTTGCCGGCCGGGGTCGGTGACGATGCGGGTGCCGGCGGCGAGCTGCAGCGTGCATTCGTCGATGCGCCCGGTGCCGGGTGACAGGTAGGGGTGCTGCCCGCATCCGTACGGGCAGGGGCGGGTACCGAGGTTGGTGGCCGTGGTGGTGACGGTCAGCCCGGCTGCGTCGAGGCGGTATTCGACTTGCACGCCGAGGGTGAACGGGTAGCCCGGCAGCGGGTAAAGGGTGGCGGCCATGATGATCGGGGGGCGCGGCTGCCAGGGCCGCCAGTGCAGGAAGCCGTGGATGGCGTTGTGCTTGCCCGGTTCGGTCAGGACGACCTGGTAGTCGGTGCCGTCGAAGCGGTAGCGGCCGTCGCCGAGCCGGTTGGGCCACGGGATCAGTGGTGCGCCGTGCGCGCCGTCGCACATCGCGTCGGCGGGGTAGGGCTGCAGGACCTCTCGGCCGCCGGCGCTGTAGGCGCGGATCCCGCCGCCGACCTCGACGATGGTCGCGTGCTGGTCACCGGCGCTGATCTCGAATTGCTGCCCGGACGGTGTGGTTATCATGACGCGTCCTTTCTGGCGGTTAGCGGGAGCGGCGTGTCCCGCGCCGGGAGCTGAGCAGGCGGTGGATGACCGACCTCAGCAGCAGCGTGGCGGCGGCGCTGGCGGCCATGACGCGCCACGGGGCTCGGGACTGCGCGAGTGCGCGTCCCGGGGCGGCCAGCGGTGTGCCCGCGCGTGCCTGGCGGGCCTGCCCGGCGGTCATCGCGCGCTCGACGGGCGGCGGGACCGCGCCGAGGGCAGGCCGGTCGCGGGTGTGCCGGAGGATCTCTTCGTCGGAGGCGCCGGGACCGCGGCCGGCCAGCAGGCCGGTCCGCAGCCGGGTCAGATCCCGGTCAACGTCGAGCCGCGATGCCATCCTCGCCACACCTCCGCACGCTCTGCCGGCACCATCGCCGCGCGTCGGCGACGGCGGGCTCGGTTGGGCCTGCTTAGTCCTTGCCATACAGCAATCATTGCGCATATGCTCGCTGTAGCGCAACTATTGCGTATAAACCCGGCGGTTGTTCAGATGCGTCCTCGGCGTGCGAGGGTGCCCGGACATGGAGAGGAGGCGCTTCGGTGCCTGGGTTTTTTCCGTGGTGGGTGGTGATCACTCATTTCCTGAACATCTTCTTCATGCTGATGCTGTTCCGGTCCGGGATCGAGGTGCTGTCGGCGTTCCCGAAGTTCTACTGGCGTGATGACTGCCCGCCGGGGCGGGAGTGGCTGCGGCTGTCGAAGAAGGTGTTCGGCGCTGACTCGCGCAAGCCGTGGTCGTCGCTGGATGAGGAGGAGGCATGGTCGCCGGTGGTCGCTCTTCCCGGCCGCAAGAACCTGGGGCTGGGGCGGCACTGGCACTTCATGACGATCCAGTTCTGGATCCTGACCGGCGCGGTCTACATATCCCTGGTGTTCGCGACCGGTTACTGGCATTACCTGGTCCCGACCAGCTGGTCGATCGTGCCGGACTCGATCAGGGCGGTGGGTACCTACCTGCGGTTCCAGTTTCCCGCCAAGATCCCCGGCCAGCCGTTCGAGCCGGCCCAGAAGCTGGCCTACTTCGCGGTGATCTTCCTGCTGTCGCCGTTGCAGATCGCGACGGGAGCGGCGATGTCGCCGTCGGTGCTGGCCCGGTTCCCGTGGTACGGGAAGTTGTTCGGCGGCAAGCAGGGTGCCCGCAGCCTGCACTTCCTGGGGATGTGCGCGTTCGGCGCGTTTATCGTGGTGCACGCGTTCATGGTGATCATCCACGGCGTGCCGAAGGAGTTCGCCGCGATCGTGCTCGGGAACCCGGACGGCGACCGGCGCCTGGCGCTGGGAATCGGCCTGGCCGGGCTGTTCGCCATCGCGGTATTCCACGTGATCATCACCTGGTTCTCGCTGCGTTACCGGCGCCGCACCCAGCGGCTTCTCGGGCTTCATGGTCGACCCGTTCGAACGGGTCGTCTCGCGGCTGTTCACGTCCCGCGAGCATTTCACCCGCAAGGACATCTCGCCCTATCACCGGGTCAACGGCTATCCGCCGGCGGGCGAGGAGTACCAGCGGATGGCCGAATCCGGGTTCCGCGACTACCGGCTGGCCGTCGGTGGCCTGGTCGCCACCCGGTGTCGCTGTCACTGGAGGATCTGCGCGCGCTGGGCGAGCAGCGCCAGATCACCAAGCACAACTGCATCCAGGGCTGGACCGCGGTCGCCGAATGGGCCGGGGTGCCCCTTGCCTGCCTGATCGAGCACGTCGGCCCCGCCCCGGAGGCCAGGCATGTGGTCTTTTACGCGATGGACGATAAAGGCCTGACCGAGGGCGAGGGCCGCTACGGGTTCTTCTACGGCTCCATCCCGATGTATCTGGCCACCAGCCCGCAGACCATCTTGGCCCTGGAGATGAACGGCGCGCCGCTGCCGGTCGAGCACGGGGCGCCGGTGCGGGTGCGGATCGAGACCCAGCTCGGCTTCAAGATGGTCAAGTGGATCGCCGGGATCGAGTTCGTGGCCGACACCTCCGGCATCGGCATGGGCATGGGCGGATGGCGTGAGGACCAGCAGTTCTACGCCAACGCCGCCGGGATTTAGGAAGAGGACTCACCATCATGACGGACAAGGAATCGAGACGCCCCGCCGAGTTCCCGCTGCAGGTGCTGCGCGAGTACGCGCTGCTCGCCGACGGCGAACGCGGCATCCTGGTCGGCCCGCGCGGCGATTTCGCGTGGATGTGCGCACCGCGCTGGGATTCCGGCGCGGTGTTCTCCTCGCTGATCGGCGGCGGCGGCATGTACGCCGTCACCCCGGCTGACCACCCGTTCGTATGGGGCGGCTACTACGAGCAGAACACGCTGATCTGGCACAGCCGCTGGGTAACCAGCTCCCAGATGCTGGAGTGCCGCGAGGCACTCGCCTTCCCCGGCGATCCGCATACCGCTGTCGTCTTGCGCCGGATCCTGGCCGTGGACGGCCAGACGCAGGTGCGGGTGGTGCTCGATCCCCGCGCGGGCTTCGGCCGCCACCGGATGAGCCCGGCTGTCCCGCGAGGGGCAGGTATGGACGGCGCGCTGCGGGCCGCTGTACCTGCGCTGGTCCGGCGCGGGCGAGGCCGCGAGCCGGCAGGACGGCACGCTGCAGGCGGTTATCACCGTGCCGGACGGCGGCTCCCACGATCTCGTGCTGGAGATCTCCGACCGGCCCATCGGCGAGGCGCCGGCGGACCCCGCCCGGGAATGGGCGGCTACTAGCGACGCATGGCGCCGGGCGGTACCGGCCATTACCGGCACGATCGCCGACCGGGACGCCGGGCACGCCTACGCGGTACTGCAGGGACTCACCAGCTCGGGCGGCGGGATGGTGGCCGGCGCCACGATGTGCCTGCCCGAGCGGGCAGAGCAGGGCCGCAACTTCGACTACCGCTACGCCTGGATCCGCGACCAGTGCTACGCCGGCCAGGCCGTCGCCTCGTGCGGTCCCTACCACCTGCTGGACGCTGCGGTCGGTTTCGCCACCGAGCGGATCCTGGCGGACGGGCCGCAGCTCAAGCCCGCTTACACCGTCACCGGCGGCCCGGTTCCTGACGAGCGCCGCCTGGACCTGCCCGGCTACCCGGGCGGATCGGACAAGATCGGCAACTGGGTCAACCAGCAGTTCCAGCTGGACGCCTTCGGCGAGGTGCTGCTGCTGCTCGCCGCCGCCGCCGGACCAGGACCGGCTCGGCAGCGAGCACTGGCGCGCGGTGGAGGCCACCGTCGCGGCCATCGAGAAGCGGGCGAAGGACACGGACGCCGGCATCTGGGAACTGGACAACCACCGCTGGGCGCATTCGCGGCTGACCTGCGTGGCCGGGCTGCGCGCCATCGCCGCGCACGCCCCGGCCAGCCAGGGCGCCCGCTGGAGCAGGCTGGCCGATGCCGTGCTCACCGACGTCTCCGGCGACTGCCTGCACCCGGCCGGGCGCTGGCAGCGCGCTCCCGGCGACGAGCGCATCGACGCCGCGCTGCTGCTGCCGCCGATCCGCGGCGCACTGGGCGCCGAGGATCCGCGCACCCTGGCCACCCTGGACGCGGCGCTGGCCGAGCTGGCCCGCGAGGGCTACATGTACCGTTTCCGGCCCGACGAACGACCGCTCGGGACAGGCCGAGGGCGCGTTCCTGCTCTGCGGCTTCACCACCGCCCTGGCCCTGCACCAGCAGGGCCGTGAGGTCGAGGCGAACCGGTGGTTCGAACGCAACCGGGCCGCCTGCGGACCCCCGGGCCTGCTGGCCGAGGAATACGACGTCGGGCAGCGGCAGATGCGCGGCAACCTGCCCCAGGCCTTCGTGCACGCGCTGCTGCTGGAGACGGCGCAGCGCCTGAGCGAACCGTGGCCGTCGCGCTAAGCCCGGCCCGGCCAAGCCAGTGAGCAGAGGACAACAATGAGGAGGTCCGTGTGAGCAGCAACGAGTCCGGTCAGGTGGTCGTGGTGACCGGGTCCAGCGGCGGCATCGGCCGGGCGACCGCGCAGGCGTTCGGCGCCCGCGGGGCCAGGGTCGCCCTGATCGCCCGCGGCGAGGCCGGCCTGGCCGGCGCCGCCAGCGACATTAAGCAGGCCGGCGGCCAGGCCCTGCCCATCCCGGCCGACGTCGCCGACCCCGAGCAGGTCGAGGCCGCCGCGGCGAAGGCCGAGGAGGAATTCGGCCCGGTCGACGTATGGGTCAACGTGGCGTTCACCTCGGTGTTCGCCCAGTTCCGCGACATCAAGCCCGAGGAGTACAAGCGGGTCACCGAGGTCAACTACCTCGGCTATGTCTACGCCACCATGGCCGCCCTGAAGCGGATGCTGCCTCGTGACGCCGGCACGATCGTGCAGGTCGGCTCCGCGCTGGCCTACCGCGGGATCCCGCTGCAGACCGCCTACTGCGGCTCCAAGCACGCCATCCAGGGCTTCCACGAGGCGCTGCGCTGCGAGCTGCTGCACAACAAGAGCAACGTGCACGTCACCATGGTCCAGATGCCGGCGGTGAACACCCCGCAGTTCGACTGGGTGCTGTCCCGGCTGCCCAAACCCGCCCAGCCGGTCCCGCCGATCTACCAGCCCGAGGTCGCCGCCCGCGGCGTCCTGTACGCCGCCGACCACCCCAAGAGGCGCGAATACTGGGTCGGCGGCAGCACCATGGGCACCCTGGCCGCCAACGCCATCGCCCCCGGCATCCTCGACCGCTATCTGGCCAGGACCGGCTTCTCCTCCCAGCAGACCGACCGGCCGCTCCCGGCGGACCACCCGGCCAACCTGTGGCAGCCCGCCGACGGAGCCGGCGGACGCGACTACACCGCGCACGGCAGCTTCGACGGCATATCCAAGCACCGCAGCGTGCAGCTATGGGCGTCCCAGCATCACGGACCGCTCGCCGCGGCAGCAGCCGGGCTGCTCGCCGCCGCCGCGGCGGCCGGCGCCCGGAAACGGCGATGAACACGCTGTGCGCCGTCCGGGGCGCCTGCGGTCTGGCCCAGCTCGCCGCGCCGGGCCTGCTCGCGCAGGTGCTCGGGCTGCCGCGCGACCAGGGCGACCCGGCGGGTGACGCGGGTCCTCGGCGCCCGGCACCTCGCCCAGGCCTGCCTGACCTGGCCCGCGCCCGCCACCGCGGTCCTCGCTCTCGGCACCGAGGTCGACGTGGCACATGCCGCCAGCATGATCGGTCTCGCGGTCATCGGCCGGCGCTGGCGCCGGGCGGCGCTGGCCAGCGCCGCCGTCGCATCCGGGTTCGCCGCCTCCGGGGGCGTGGCCGCGCGGCAAGCCGCGCGCCGCCCGCCGGAGCCACCGAGGCGGGGCGGGACGCTGGAGCTGCGGGACCGGTGGGCGGACCAGCTAGCGCGGCACCTCCTGCCCGGCATGACCCGGCTGGCGCCGGGCAACTGGAGAACGCGAGAAGGAACTGCCGGTGAACGCCACAGCGGCCGGTGAGCTGGCCCGCGAGCTGCGGGCCCGGATCCGCGGCCAGGTCCGCATCGAGATGTGCAGGCGCTGGAAATCCTGACCTAGGGCGGACGCGGGTCGGGCCGACCTCGCCCGGGCAGCTCTGTCAGATCATCGCCGCGGGCGGCCGGGCCGGTGAGATCCGTGGCGGGCTAGCCTCTCTGGACGGCCGGTACGGCGACCAGGTCCGGGAACGATTTTCCTGCATTCCTCGGCGGCCCTTGGGCTGCAACCTGGACGAGTTGCTGCCCGAGGCGGTTCAACGTGGCCCGTGCCCGGCCCGGCACAGAGGTACCTGCATGCTGATCTTGCAGGCCGCCTGCGCCTGGTGCCGGGTGCCCGCGGGCCGCCGCACCGTGGTACTCGGCTTTGCCAATGGGCCGCCGCCGCGGATGCCGTGGCCGTCTTCGTGCAGCATCAGCCCATCGGGCTGAAGGTTTCGACGATGCGCTGAAGGCGGACGTGCGCCGGCTCGGCCTCCACCGGTCAGCCTGAGGAACTCCTCCCGGAGGGGCGCGGATGGCTGCCGGCTGAGCTGGGCGGCGGCACGGCCGCCGAAGCTGACGATGCGGCACGGCGCCTGGCCGCCGATGCCGACGCGGCCCGGACGCTGACTGAGCAGGAGGCACCGCAGGTATGGGGGATCCGCGAGTCGGGGCCCGGCGCAACCGCGCGCGTCCCGGGCGAGCGGGCGATCTGGCCCGGCCGGGAGGGCTACGCAGTCGATCCGGCCCCGCTCGTGTGTTTCTACGCGATCCGAGAAGCTCTGCGGCCGGGACGGCTATCACGCCGCGCTGTACGGGCACTTCGGCTACGGCTGCGTGCTTACCCGGCATCGCGACGTTCCGGTCGTTGATGACCGAGGCCGCGAAGCTGCGCGTCCGCTACGGCTCGATTTCCGGTGAGCCCGGCGACGGCCGCCCGCGCCGAGATCCTGCCCCTCATGCTCGGCGCCGAGCTCACGGATGCGTTTGCACAGTTCAAGCGGATCTAGGATTCCGATTCGATGATGAACCCGCACAGGGTCGTCGATACCCGCCCGCTGGACGCCGACCTGCGGCTCGGGCCACATTACCGGCCCCCGCAGCTGGCCACCACCAAGTTCGCCTTCGCCGGTGATGGCGACGATTTCTCGCGGGCAGGGTTCCCGCTGCATGGGTGCCGGGACCTGCCGGGCCCGCTCCGGCACGGTCTGTGCCAGCGACCAGGTCACCCGCGAGGAAGAGCGCTCCACTCGCGGCCGGGCGCACTAGCCTATTTGAGCTGCTGAACGGCGAACTGGCCGGCGGGTGGCGCGACCGGCATGTCAAGGATGCGCTGGACCTGCGCATGTCCTGCAAGGGCTGCAAGCACGACTCCCCGGGGGTGCATCCCGGTTCGCGCCTGTCACCTTCCTCCGTGCCTGGGCGCGCAGTCCTGCGCCGCGACCAGCCGCAGGCCTATCCGTGCTGCTGTGGCCCGATACCTTCACCGACCATTTCCATCCGCAAACCGGCGTCGACGCAGTGCGGGTGCTGGAGGACGCGGGTGCAGCTTCTTTGGTCCCGTCGAGGTGGGTGCTGCGGGCGACCGCCGTTTGACTGGGGCATGCTGGCACACGCGCCTGCTTCTATCGGGCCCGCGTGTCATCGGCGCCTCGATCGACGTCGGCGGCAACCTAATTCGCGCGCTCTCGATAGCCGGGATCGTCTAGCTCGAGCATCGACGGGATGGAGTGGGACGTGCTGGACACGGCGGCGAATGAGGCGTTCTTCGGGTTCCCCGGAACCGGGAAGGACGGGACGAGAGGTGCGTTTCACAAGGCTAGGGTAGTGACGGTCAATGAGTGCGCGTCGCATGCCGCGGTGCTGGCCGCGATCGGCCCGGCCGCGGCGAAGGGCAGCGGCGAGCAGTCCCTGGCCCGGGGCCTGTATCCGCGGCTGGAGCAGGACTGGCTGCTGATCGCGGACTGGAACTTCTATAACTGGCAGGACTGGTGCGCCGAGGCGGGCAACGGGGCTGCGCTGCTGTGGCGGGTGAAGGCGGACCTGCAAGCACGGTACTGGAACTGCTACAGGACGGCTCTGACTGCTACGTCCTGGTAAGCCCGAAAGTCACCGGAGCCGCCCGGAAGCGGCTCATCGAGGCCGCCCGCAGCGGGGAGGACCTGGACCGCGCCCGGGCTCGGCACGTCCGCGCCGTGGAGTACGAGGTCCCGGGACGCGACGGGAAGGACGAGCTTATCGCCCTGGTCACCACGATCACGGACCTCCGCGAGGCCACCGCGGCCGCGCTCGCGTCGGCGTTCACCAAAGATGGGAGCACGAGGCGAGAATGCGCAGCTCAAGACGTTTCTGCGCGGCCCGGGGAAGATCCTGCGGTCACAGTCGCCGGACATGGCCGAGCAGGAGCTGTGGGGCTACCTCCTGACTCACTACGCGATCAGCGCCCTGACCTGCACGGCCGCGACCGCGGCAGGCATCAACCCGGACCGGGTCAGGCCGAAGCGCACGATCCGCGCCGTCCGCCGCCGGGTCGCCGACCCGGCTTTACCCCCCTGAGCAGCCCGGCAGCGCCTGGCAGCAGGTCATGGCCGACATCACCAGCCCCCGCAACCTCAACCAGCGGCGCGACCGCACCTACCCCCGCGTCGTCAAGCGCGCCCGCCATAACTCCTACCGCGTCAAAAGACCCGGCGACCACGGCGTACGCCACGACTCCCGCTCGAGCCCGTGTGATTCACGGCCCCACTTGATGTGCGGGTAGTGCGCCTCGAACGCGGGCCGCTCGGACCTGATCCTTGGAATCCGGTGGAAATTGTGCCGGGGCGGCGGGCACGACGTGGCCCACTCCAGCGAGCTGGCATAACCCCACGGATCCTCTTCTGTCACCTGCACCCCGTGCCGCCAGGTGACGTACACGTTCCAGAAGAACACCAGAATGGACAGGGCGAGGATCCACGACCCGACGGACGAGATGACGTCGAGCGTCGTGACGTTCCCGGGCAGGTCAGGGTAGTTCGCGACGCGCCGGGGCATCCCCTCGACGCCCATCCAGTGCTGGACCAGGAACGTCATGTTGAACCCGATGAAAAGCAGCCAGAACTGGACCTTGCCGATCCGGCTGTTCAGCATCTTGCCGGTCATCTTCGGCCACCAGGAAGTAGAACCCGGCGAACACCTCGAACAGCACCGTGCCGGCCAGCACATAGTGGAAGTGCGCGACCACGAAATAGGAGTCGGACACGGCGAAGTCGAGCGGAGGAGAGGCCAGGATGACGCCGGTGATCCCGCCGAACAAGAACGTGATCAGGAACCCGACCGAATACAGCATCGGCGGCTCGAAGGTGAGCTGGCCCTTCCACATCGTGCCCGTCCAGTTGAAGAACTTCACCCCGGTCGGCACCGCGATCAGGAACGTCATGAACGAGAAGAACGGCAGCAGCACGGCGCCGGTGGTGAACATGTGGTGCGCCCACACGGTCATCGACAGGCCGGCGATGGAGATCGTCGCCGCGATCATCCCCTTGTAGCCGAACAGCGGCTTACGGCTGAAAACCGGGAAGATCTCGGTCACGATGGGCCGAAGAACCAGAACAGGTTCTGCCACAAGATGGCCCCGCCGCTGGAGGCGTCGAAGACGTGCGCGCCGAGCCGCCGGTCGATCTCCAGGACCAGCAGCGCGGCGGCCAGCACCGGGAACGCCATCAAGACCAGCATCGAGGTGAGCAGCGCGTTCCAGGTGAAGATCGGCATCCGGAACATCGTCATGCCGGGCGCGCGCATGCAGAAGATCGTGGTGACGAAGTTGACCCCGCCCAGGATGGTGCCGAGCCCGGACAGCACCAGGCCCATGATCCACATGTCGGCGCCGATGCCCGGCGAGTAGATCGCGCTGGTCAGCGGGGAGTAGGCGTACCAGCCGAACGACGCCGAGCCGCCCGGGGTCAGGAAGCTGGCCAGCAGGATCAGGCCGCCGAAGGTGAACATGTAGTAGCTCAGCAGGTTGAGCCGCGGGAACGCCACGTCGGGCGCGCCGATCTGCAGCGGATCAGCTCGTTCGCGAACCCGATGAACAGCGGGGTGGCGAACAGCAGCAGCATCAGCGTGCCGTGCATGGTGAACAGCTCGTTGTACTGCTGGTCCGACACGAAGTGCTGGTCCGGGCCGAGCAGCTGGATCCGCATGAGCATCGCCATGACCCCGGCGCACAGGAGGAAGAAGAAGAACGAGGTGATCAGGTACATGTGCCCGACGATCTTGTGATCAGTCGAGAACAGCCAGTCCGCAAGGATTGACCCCTTGCGCTCAGCCTTCGCGGCGGCGGGCGTGCTGGCGGTGAGCCGGGCCCGGCACCAGCCAAGGCCGCCGGCCGGCGGCCTGCTGCAGGAACAGGGCAAAGCTGGCAGGTCGGCTGGCGCGGTACCTTGTTCTCGGGTAGATACCGGCTTCGGACTAGCCGTGGCTGGGGAGTGTCTAGCTGGGCCAGCCTAGCTTCCAGGCGCTGCCGACCGGGGTTTCCCCGGCGTCCTGCGCGAAAGCGCGCATCGCCGTGACCAGGCTGCGGCGGCGATGGCCGGGT
This sequence comes from uncultured Actinomycetes bacterium, assembly GCA_963808315.1. Taxonomy (GTDB): domain Bacteria; phylum Actinomycetota; class Actinomycetes; order Streptosporangiales; family Streptosporangiaceae; genus Palsa-504. The sequence goes on from CAWEFK010000006.1 coordinate 61,524, forward strand.
ACCCGGGCCAGCACGGCCGCGATGGCCGCGCGCCGGCGCGCGACGATGGACTCGACCAGCTGCCGGCCTTGGTCGGTGAGTTCGAGCACCAGGTTGCGCCGGTCCGCCTCGGAGTCGCGGCGTTTCAGCAGCCCGGCCGCGACGAGCCGGTCGCAGGCGCGGGTGGCGTTGGAGGGGTGGATGCCCATGGCCTGGGCCAGTGCGTTGAGGTTGAGCGTGCCGTGGCTGGCCACCAGGACGAGCACCCGCAACTGGGGCAGGGTGACCAGGTGCTCCACCTCGGCCACCGACTGCGCGGTGACCCCGACGAGGGCCTGGGCGGCGAGCATCACGGCATCGATCTGCGCGTCGGTGACCTCAGTTCGCGATCTGTCCGGCTCCCGTGTGCTCATGGCACCAAGTATCGACCAGCTCTTGCATGTGCGCAACCTTTGCGCATATGCTTGCGTCTACGCAATCATTGCGGATCATCGTCCCATGGTCGCGGTGACTCGGCCTGGCCCCTCAGCTTGTGATCGGAGAAAGGACAGCAGATGGACGCGATTACCGAGCCGGTGGTGCAGGGCATCGACCGGATGGTGCGCAACATCGAGACCGGCCGGTTCGAACGTAGCCTGTCGGCCCTGACCGCGGCCGGGGCGCTGGTGACGTCGGCGGAGATCTACTTTGAGCATGATTCGGCGAGTTTCGGCAACAAGATGATGTGGATCCCGGTGGCGCTGGGCCCGGTGGGGGCGGCCGCGGGGGTGGCCGGGTTCTTCAGCCGGCGGATGGCCAAGACCGCGCTGCCGGTGGCCTCGGCGGTGATCGTGGCCAACGGGCTGCAGGGCACCTACCTGCACGCGCGGGGTATCGCGCAGAAGCCCGGCGGCTGGCGCAACGCCCGCTACAACATGGAGATGGGGCCGCCGCTGCTGGCGCCGCTGCTGGTGACGATGGTCGGCGGGATGGGCCTGCTGGCCGCGATCCTGCGGCGGGAGAAATGAGCGCCGCAGAGCGGCCGCGCCGCGCGATTCCCGGGCTTCGACGTGCTCGCGCCAGGCGCCGCACTGGGACCCGGTCACCACCGGCGTGGTGCTGGCCCGGATGGGGATGGCACCGGACATCCGGTTCTTCACCCCGGCCGAGCAGGCGGCCGCGACCGCGTTGTGCGACCGGCTCCTGGACCAGGACGAAGACGATCGCCTTCCGGTCGTGCATCAGATCGACGCGCGGCTGGCCGAGGCCCAGACGGACGGCTGGCATTACCAGGACATGCCCGAGGACGGCCAGGCCTGGCGCGAGTCCCTGGCCGCCCTGGACGCCGACGCGGCCGGGCGCTTCGGCGCCGGCTTCGCAGCCTGCTCGCCGGACCAGCAGGCGAGGGTGATCCAGGCCGTGCAGGACGCGGGCCCGGGCGAGTGGCACGGCCTGAACGCCGGGCACGTGTGGAGCCTGTGGACCCGTTACGCGTGCACCGCGTTCTACGCCCACCCGGCGGCGTGGGACGAGATCGGCTTCCCCGGCCCCGCCTACCCGCGCGGTTACAAGAATCCCGGCGTGGACGCCCGCGAGCCGTTCGAGGTCCGCGACATCCGCCCGGGCGACGACCCGGTCCGGAAGGACGACTGATGCCTGGCGTACGTGCTCGCAACGAGTCGGCGTGGCTGCTGCCCAACGACGGCACCCGCACCAATCACCGGCTGCGCCGCGACATGCGCCGTTTCGCCGACACCGACGAGGTCGACCTGGTCGTCGTGGGCTGCGGCGCGGGCGGCTGCGACGCTGCTGCAGCGGCTGGCCCGGGCGGGCTGGCAGGTCGTGGGCCTGGACGCGGGGCCGTTCTGGGATCCGGACGCCGACTGGGTCAGCGACGAGGCCGGCTCGCACCACCTGTACTGGACCGATCCCCGCGTCATCTCCGGGCAGGATCCGGTGCCGCTGGGCTCGAACAACTCCGGGCGGGGCGTGGGCGGGTCGATGGTGCACTACGCCGGCTACACCCCGCGCTTTCACCCCAGCGACTTCGAGACCTTCACCCGCGACGGCGTCGGCGCCGACTGGCCGCTGACCTACGCCGACCTGAAGGGCTACTACCAGGCCATCGAGGAGGAACTGCCGGTCGCCGGCGAGACATGGCCCTGGGGTGACCCGCACTCCTACCCGTACCGGCCGCATCCGGTGGGCGGCAACGGCGAGATCTTCCTGCGCGGCGCCCGGGCCATGGGGATCACCGCGAAGGTCGGCCCGGTCGCCATCGTCAACGGCCGGTTCGGCAACCGGCCGCACTGCATCTACCGCGGTTTCTGCCTGCAGGGCTGCAAGGTCAACGCCAAGGCGTCCCCGCTGATCACCCACATCCCGGACGCCCTGGCGCACGGCGCCGAGGTCCGCCCGGATGCCATGGTGACCCGCGTCGAGGTCGACGAGCGCACCGGGCGCGCCACCGGCGTGCACTATGTCCGCGGCGGGGTGTCGCGGTTCCAGAAGGCCAGGATGGTGGCGATCGCCGGCTACTCGATCGAGACGCCCCGGCTGCTGCTCAACTCCGCCTCCAAACGCTTCCCCGGCGGGTTGTGCAACGACTTCGACCAGGTCGGCCGGTACCTGATGGTGCAGGGCGCGCCGCAGACCGCGGGCCGCTTCGACGCCGAGGTGCGCATGTACAAGGCACCGCCGCCGGAGGTCAGCAGCGAGGAGTTCTACGAGACCGACCCGGCCAAGGACTACCAGCGGGGGTTTTCCATCCAGACCGTGTCCCCGCTGCCGATCACCTGGGCCGAGCATGTCGCCGCCCAGGGCCACTGGGGCGCGGCGCTGCGGGAGTACATGAGCGACTACGTGCACTGGTCCTGCCTCGGCGCGCTGTGCGAGTTCCTGCCCCAGCCGGAGAACCGGGTCACGCTGGCGCAGGAGAAGGACCGCCACGGCCTGCCGGTCGCACACTTCGCGTACTCGCAGTGCGACAACGACCGGGCGCTGATGAAGGCGGCCCAGGGCGTCATGGAAGACCTGCTGCACGCGGCCGGCGCCGACGAGGTCATCACCATCAACCGGTACGCCCACCTGGTCGGCGGCGCCCGGATGGCAGCCGACGAGCAGCACGGCGTCGTCGACGGTGACTGCCGCAGCTTCGCCGTGCCGAACCTGTACATCACCGACGGCTCCGTGCTGCCCACCCAGGGCAGCGCCAACCCCGCCCTGACGATCATGGCCGTCGCCGCCCGCGCCGCCGACCGGCTGACCGGCGCCCCCGCCAGATGACCTGACATCCCGCACCCGACCCCGACCGCCGCATCAAGGAGAAACACCGATGGCCAAGCCAGATGTTGCCGACTACCTGCTCGAACGCCTGCGCGACTGGGGCGTGGACAAGGTCTTCGCCTTCCCCGGCGACGGGATCAACGGCATCCTCGCCGCCTGGGGCCGCGCCGGGAACAACCCGAAGTTCATCCAGGCCCGGCACGAGGAGATGGCCGCGTTCGAGGCCGTCGGCTACGCCAAGTTCACCGGCCGCCTCGGCGTCTGCATGGCCACCTCAGGCCCGGGCGCGATCCACCTGCTCAACGGCCTGTACGACGCGAAACTCGACCACGTCCCGGTCGTGGCGATCGTCGGGCAGACCAACCGCTCGGCGATGGGCGGCTCCTACCAGCAAGAAGTCGACCTGATCAGCCTGTTCAAGGACGTCGCCAGCGAATACGTGCAGATGGTCACCGTCCCCGAGCAGCTGCCCAACGTGCTGGACCGCGCCATCCGCGTCGCGCTCGCCGAACGCGCGCCGACCGCGGTCATCATCCCGTCCGACGTCCAGGAGCTGGAGTACTCGGCGCCGACCCACGCGTTCAAGATGGTCCCGTCCAGCATCGGCGTGGACTGGCCCACCACCGTACCCGAGGACGCGGCGATCAGCCGCGCCGCCGAGGTCCTCAACGCCGGGCACAAGGTCGCGATCCTGGCCGGCCAGGGCGCCCGCGGCGCCCGCGCGGAACTGGAGCAGGTGGCCGAGCTGCTCGGCGCGGGCGTGGCCAAGCCGCTGCTGGGCAAGGACGTGCTGCCCGACGACCTGCCCTACGTCACCGGCTCGATCGGGCTGCTCGGCACCCGCCCGAGCTACGAGATGATGGAAGGCTGCGACACGCTGCTCACCGTCGGGTCCAGCTTCCCCTACACCCAGTTCCTGCCCGCTTTCGACCAGGCCCGCGCCGTGCAGATCGACATCGACGGCAAGTACATCGGCATGCGCTACCCCTATGAGGTCAACCTGGTCGGCGACGCCGCCGCCACGCTGCGCGCGCTCATCCCGCAGCTGCACCGCAAGGAGGACCGGTCCTGGCGGGAGGACATCGAAGCGAAGGTGACCCGCTGGTGGGAGGTCATGCAGGCCGAGGCGATGGTCGAGGCCGAATCCGGTCAACCCGATGCGGCTGTTCTCTGAGCTGTCGTCCCGGCTGCCCGGCAACGCGATCATCTGCGCGGACTCCGGCTCCTCGGCGAACTGGTACGCGCGGCAGCTGCGCTTCACCGGCGACATGCGCGGCTCGCTATCGGGGAACCTGGCCACCATGGGCCCCGGCGTGCCCGTACGGGATCGGCGCCAAGTTCGGCCACCCGGACCGGCCGGTGATCGTGTTCGCCGGCGACGGCGCCATGCAGATGAACGGCATGGCCGAGCTGATCACCATCAAGCACTACTGGCAGGAATGGGCCGACCCGCGGCTGATCATCGCCGTGCTGCACAACAACGACCTGAACCAGGTCACCTGGGAAATGCGGGCCATGGAAGGCGCCCCGAAGTTCACCGAATCGCAACGGCTGCCCGACGTCGACTTCGCCGCCGTCGCCGCGACCTTCGGCCTGCAGACGATCACGATCGACAAGCCCGGCCAGATCGGCCCGGCGTGGGACCGGGCCCTGTCCGCGGACCGGCCCACCCTGCTCGACGTGCACACCGACCCGGACGTCCCGCCGATCCCGCCGCACGCCACCTTCGAGCAGATGAAGGACGCCGCCGAGGCGATGCTCAAGGGCGACGAGAACCGGTGGGGCGTGATCAAGGAGGGCGTGAAAACCAAGGTGCAGGAGTTCCTGCCGCACAAGGAGGACTGACCGGTGCGCGCCGCGCCGGACACCGAAGCCAGCGACCTCGCCCGCGCGCTGCGGGCCCGGATCGGCGGCCAGGTGCGCGTCGACCCTGGCGCACGGGCACTGTATGCCACCGACGCGTCCAACTACCGGCAGCTGCCGGTCGCGGTCGTCACCCCCGGGACGCCGGCGACGTGGCCGCGGCGCTGGACGTGTGCCGTGAGCGCGGGCTGCCCGTGCTCGCCCGGGGCGGGGGGACGAGCCTGGCCGGGCAGTGCTGCAACACCGCCGTGGTGCTGGACTTCTCCCGGCACATGAACCGCGTCCTGGACATCGACGTGACGCACCGGACAGCGACGGTGCAGCCGGGGGTGGTGCTCGACGACCTGCGCGCCGCCGCCGCCAGCACGGCCTGACTTTCGGCCCGGACCCGGCCACGCATTCCCGCTGCACCCTGGGCGGCATGATCGGCAACAACTCCTGCGGCGTGCACTCGATCATGGCTGGGCGCACCGTCGATAACGTGCAGGCAATGGAGATCCTCACCTACCGCGGCGACCGGATGTGGGTCGGGGAGACGTCGCCCGGGCAGCTCGACCAGATCGTCGCCGAAGGCGGCCGGCCGGGCGAGATCTACGCGGCGCTGCGGGACCTGCGTGACCGGTACGCCCAGCAGGTCCGCGATCGCTACCCTCACATTCCGCGGCGCGTCTCCGGCTACAACCTGGACGAGCTGCTGCACGAGCCGGGCATGCACGTGGCGCGGGCACTGACCGGCTCCGAGGGCACCTGCGTCGTGGTGCTGCAGGCACGGCTGCGGCTCGTGCCGCAGCCTGCCGTTCGCCGCACGGTGGTCCTGGGATTCTCCGACGGCCCGGCCGCGGCCGACGCGGTCCCCGCCGTGATGAAACACGGGCCGATCGGGCTGGAGGGTTTCGATGGCGTGCTAATGGACGACGTGCGCGCCCTTGGCCTGCACCGCGAGGGCTGGGACCTGCTGCCTCCAGGCCGCGGCTGGCTGCTCGCCGAGTTCGGCAGTGACACCGCGGAGAAAGCCGACGCTGCTGCGGGACGGCTGGCTGCTGCCTTCGACCAGGCCCGGGCGCTGAGCGATGAGGAGTCGCCGCACGTGTGGGGGATCCGGGAATCCGGGCTCGGCGCCACCGCCCGCGTCCCCGGCCAGCGGCCCGCCTGGCCCGGCTGGGAAGACTCTGCGGTCGACCCTGGCAGGCTGGGCGACTATCTGCGCGAGCTGCGGAAACTGTGCGACCGCTACGGGTACCACGCCGCGCTGTATGGGCACTTCGGGCAGGGCTGCGTGCACACCCGGATCGACTTCGACCTGGCCAGCGCCACCGGCATCGCCGCGTTCCGGTCGTTCATGACCGAGGCAGCGAAGCTGTGCGCGCGTTTCGGCGGGTCGCTATCCGGCGAGCACGGCGACGGGCAGGCCCGCGCCGAGCTGCTGCCGCTGATGTTCGGCGAGAATCTCGTGGCCGCCTTCGCGGAGTTCAAGCGGATCTGGGACCCGGACGCCATGATGAACCCGCGCAAGGTCGTGGACGCGAACCCGCTCGACGCCAACCTGCGCCTCGGCCCGCGCTACCGGCCCCGCCAGCTCAGCACCCGCTTCGCGTTCGCCGAGGACGGCGGCGACTTCGCTCAGGCGGTCTCCCGGTGTGTGGGCGTGGGGGCCTGCCGGACCCACGGCGGCACCGTCATATGCCCCAGCTACCAGGCCACCCGCGAGGAAGAGCACTCCACACGCGGCCGCGCGCACCTGCTGTTCGAGCTGCTCACCGGCGAGGAGCTGGCGGACGGCTGGCGCGACCGCCACGTCAAGGACGCGCTGGACCTGTGCATGTCCTGCAAGGGCTGCAAGCACGACTGCCCGGTGGGCGTGGACATGGCCCGCTACAAGGCCGAGTTCCTGTCCCACTGGTACTCCCGCCGGTTCCGCCCCGCCCCCGCTTACTCGATGGGGCTGCTCATGCACGGCGCGCGGCTCGCCTCCGCCGCGCCCGGGCTGGCCAACGCCGTGACGCACGCACCGGGGATCTCGGCCCTGGCCAAACGGCTAGCCGGAGTGCACACCGACCGCGACGCGCCGCGGTTCGCGCCCGTCACGTTCAGGCACGCCTGGGCACGGCGCCCAGATCCGCGCGATCGCGGGGGGACGCCGGTGCTGCTGTGGCCCGACACCTTCACCGACCATTTCCACCCGCAGACCGGGGTCGCCGCCGTCCGGGTGCTCCAGGACGCCGGCTGCGCCGTCACGCTCCCTTCACGCTGGGTGTGCTGCGGGCGGCCGCTCTATGACTGGGGGATGCTCGGGCACGCCCGCCTGCTGCTCGAGCGCACCCTGCGGATCATCGGCGCGCAGATCGACGCCGGCGTCCCGGTCGTGGTCCTGGAACCCAGCTGCGCATCGGTGTTCCGCGAGGAACTCACCGACCTGCTGCCCCGCGATCACCGAGCCGCACGGCTCGCCGCCCAGACCTACACCCTCGCCGAGTACCTCGACCAGCACCGGCCGGACTGGACACCACCACCGGTCACCGGCCCGGTACTGGCGCACGGCCACTGCCATGACCGCTCGGTGCTCGACTTCGCCGCCGAGCAGCGACTGCTGCAGCGCGCCGGCGCGCCGGTGCAAGTCCCCGCGACGGGCTGCTGCGGGATGGCCGGAGCGTTCGGGTTCGAGGCCGCGCACTACGACGTCGCCCAGGCCGTCGGCGAACAGGTGCTGCTTCCCGCCGTCCGCAACGCCTCTGAGCAGACCACCCTGATCGCGGACGGGTTCAGCTGCCGGGAGCAGATCCGCCAGGGCACCGGGCGCACGCCCGTCCACCTCGCCGACGTGCTCGCCGCCGGACTCGGCCGCGGCGAAAGCACCTGAAGGGAGGAGAATCGCGATGGCCGGATTCATTTCCGAGATGCGCCGCAGCGGCAACGGGCTGCTCGTCCGCGTCTCGGTGATCGCCGCTATCGGCGGGCTGCTATTCGGCTACGACACCGGCGTGATCTCCGGCGCCCTGCTGTACATCAAGGGCGACCTGCACGTCGGCACCTTCGCCCAGCAGGCCATCGTCTCGGCGCTGCTGCTGGGGGCAATGCTGGGCGCGGCCCTGTCCGGCTACCTGGCCGATGCGATCAGCCGCAAATGGACCAAGGTCCTGTCCGGCTCGGTCTATGTGGCCGGCGCACTGGGCTGCGCGTTCTCGGTGAACGCGCCGATGCTGATCGGGTTCCGGTTCCTGCTCGGCGTCTCGGTCGGCACCGCGTCCTTCGTCGCCCCGCTCTATATCTCCGAGGTATCCCCGCCCAAGGTCCGCGGCGGCCTGGTGTCATTTAATCAGCTGGCCGTCACCTCCGGGATCCTGCTCGCCTACATCGTGGACTTCCTCCTGAAGGGCGTCACAGACAACTGGCGCTGGATGCTCGGCGTCGCCGTCATCCCGGGCGCCGCGCTGGCCATCGGCATGTTCACCGTGCCGCACAGCCCCCGCTGGCTGGCCGGGCAAGGACGAGACGAGGAGGCCCGCGCGGTGCTGATTCGGCTGCGAGCCGGCGATCGAGGTGCCGACGTGGACGGCGAACTCGACGACGTGCGCCGGGCAAGGGAGCAGGAAGGTACGACACGGGTACGCGACCTGCTCTCCGCCCACATCCGGCCGCTGCTCGTGGTCGGGCTAGGACTGGCGCTGTTCCAGCAGTTCGTCGGCATCAACACCGTGATCTACTACGCGCCGACCATCTTGTCCGATACTGGCCTGACCAAGAGCAGCTCGATCACCCAGACCGTCTTCGTCGGCATCACCAACGTCGTATTCACCGTGGGCGCGGTACTGCTGCTCGACCGCGTCGGCCGGCGCAAGCCGCCGCTGACCGGCACCGTCGGCCTGGTGGCCTCGCTGATCCTGCTCGGCGCCTACTTCACGTCCTCCACCCTGCAGCACCAGGTCTCATATCTGGCGCTGATCGCGCTGCTGCTTTTCATCGCCTCCTTCGCGATCGGGCTCGGCCCGGTCTTCTGGCTGATGATCTCCGAGATCTACCCGATCGGCATCCGCGGCAAGGCAATGCCGGTGTCCACCGGCCAACTGGGGCGGCAACTTCCTTGTCGCCGCGACGTTCCTGAGCCTGGGCGGCGCGATCACCCGGCAGGGCACCTTCTACCTCTACGCCGGCATCGCCGTGCTGGCGTTCGTCTTCTTCCTCCGCAAGGTGCCCGAGACCAAGGACCGATCCCTGGAGCAGATCCAGCACGACCTCACCGACACCGACACACAGGCCGGCAGCGCCAAGCCCGCTGGACGGCATAAAGCCGGACGGCACACGAAGGAGACACCATGATCGATACCCCGATCCAATCGGTGGACGTCACCGTCTACACCGTGCCCACCGACGCTCCCGAAGCCGACGGGACCCTCAGCTGGGACTCCACCACCATGGTGCTGGTCCAGGCCCGAGCCGGCGACGCGGTAGGCACCGGCTGGACCTACGGGCCGGCCGCTTGCGCCACGGTGATCACCGGCAAGCTGGCCGGCCTCGTCACCGGACGTGACGCAATGGATGTGGGCGGCGCGTTCGACGCTATGGTCAAGGCGATCCGCAACGCCGGACGGCCCGGCGCGGTCGGCTACGCCATCTCCGCCGTCGACGTCGCCCTGTGGGACCTCAAGGCCCGGCTGCTGGACCTCCCGCTGCACCGTCTGCTCGGAGCCGTCCGCGACGCGGTGCCGGTCTACGGCAGCGGCGGATTCACCTCCTACGACGAGGGACAGCTTCGTGATCAGCTGACGCACTGGGCGGTTGAGCAGCGCATCCCCCGCGTGAAGATCAAGATCGGCCAGTCGTGGGGCACCGACCCGGCCCGCGATCTGGCCCGTATGCTCCAGGCGCGCACCGTGATCGGCGAGGACACGGAGTTGTTCGTCGACGCGAATGGCGGCTACGGCCGCAAGCAGGCCATCCGCGTCATGCACGCCGCTGCCGACCTGGATGTGCGCTGGTATGAAGAGCCCGTCTCCTCCGACGACCTCGACGGACTGCGAGAGATCCGCGACGCAGTGCGGCCCGACGTCGCTGCCGGGGAGTACGGCTACGACCTGTACTACTTCCGCCGCATGTGCGTCGCCGGCGCGGTGGACTGCCTGCAGGCTGATGTCTCCCGCTGCGGTGGCATCACCGAATGGCTCCGGGCCGCGGCGGTTGCAGCGTCCTACGGCCTGGATATCTCCGGGCATTGCGGACCGCACCTGCACGCTCACGTCGCCGCCGCCACCCCAAACCTGCGGCACCTGGAATGGTTCCACGACCACGTCCGGATCGAGTCGATGTTCTTCGACGGCGCCCTCGACCCAGCGGGCGGCGTTATCCGGCCGGACTCGGCCGCTCCCGGCAACGGGCTCACCTTGCGCCGGTCCGACGCCGACCACTACCGTGCCTGACGATCACCATGACAGGCCAGGCCACCAGCGCGCCCACGGCCCCACGGTACAGCGCAGGGCGGCACCATTACGCCCCGCGATGCGGGTCGATGCGTTCGGCTAGGCGCCGACGGCGTCCGGCGCGTGTGTACAAATGATCGCCCTGGTCCCGGTACGCCGTCGCCTCATCCTGCCTGCCCGACCGAGCCGCCGCATCCCCGCGCGCCATGGCCTGGGCCGCCTCGGTCAGGTCAAGCACGGCCGCTTCGCGCTCGATCCGCGCACGTTCAGTCAGCGCGGTCTTGATGGCGGCCGGATTCGCCGCCAGGTCGCGGACATCGACCTGATAGCGTGCCAGTACCTCGGCCCGGATCCGGTGAAGGGCCCGGCCGGCCTGCGACTGCGACGCGGAGCAAGCATACGCGGTTTCCCACGCCGCGAGGATCTGCGGTCCCGTCGCCGTCTGCCACCAGCCATCGGTCTCCACCACGGCGAGCGTGGCTACGGCCACCTCCTGATCGCTGCGCGCTCCACCTCTCCCCGCGTCGCCGTGCCCGTCGGCGACCCTGCCTGCCTGCCCGAACCCGGCTCGCAGGGTATCGCTAGTCACGGCGATGTCCGGCTCCTCGGTCATCAGCTACCGCCTCTCCTGCGCACACTCCTGCCGGGGAAACGCACTTCCCCACGGCGATCGCGCAATCCGCTGCCCTGGCCTAAGCCTCACCGTAAGCTCAGAAGAGCCCGCACCCGCCCCCGCCCGCGCCCGCGCGACGTTACCCGGCGCGGCTGACGGTTACCAGACCGATCCGGCCCCGCCCGGGCCAGGGCTGCCGCCGCTGAGGTCAATGCCTTTGTGCTGGATCCCGCCTGGCCGCATCCTGGAGTGCCGGGCGCTGCTGGAGACCTACCACGATCTGCGGGCCGAGCACACCGCCTGGGTGCAGCGGATCCACGCGGTGCTGTTCCACCAGGGCGCCCCGGCCCTGGGCGAGGGCACGCTGCGCACCGGGCAGGGCCCTGGCCGCCCTGCGGGCAGTCTCAGCCGATTGCCTGTCACCGGCCGGGCAGCTGCAGGTCGCCACCGCCCTGGACATGGCTAGACATGCTGGAAACCCGGCTGCACGAGCTGCGGCACCAGCTGACCGACGCCGCCCGGCACCTGACCGGCGCGAAGGTCCTGGCCGCGCGGCTGTACGGGGTCGGGCCGGTCACCGCGCTGGCGATGACCTGCTGGCTGGGCGGCGCGGGCCGGTTCTCCTCCTCCCGCAAGGCGGTCCGGTTCGCCGGGCTGGACGTCACCGTCTACTCCTCCGACCGCAAAGGCCGGCCCGGGCGGCTGTCCCGGCAGGGGCCCCCGGTGCTGCGCTGGGCGGTCTACGAGGCTGGCAAGACCCACGCCCGGTCCTCGGCCCCGGATCACGCCTACTATGCCCAGGTTAAGGAGCGCTGCAACGGCAAGCGCGCCGCGCTGTCCGAGGCCCGCAAGATCCTCCGCCAGGCCTGCCACATCCTGGCCGAGCTCGGCGACGACGCACTGTCCGCCGCCTGAGACCCCCTTGCTCCATGACACCGGTGACCAGCCCATGACCGCCGGGACGCCCGGACCACGCATGCAGCCGAATTCACCCGATGGGGACCACCGCGGCCAGCTCCCGCCGAACCGCTGTCAGCCGCTGCCGGCCCTGCCACCGCAGCGCCAGGCGGACGGCCTGATTAGACTGAGCGGCCGCATCCCCGCAGGCCGGGGACACCCAATCAATCATCATGTCGCCGGGGCAGCGCCCAAGCGCCCCGCGCACCTAGGTAAGGCTGGCTGCTCCTGGCCCCGCCCCCGGCCGCCACGGCTGATCACCCCGCGCAGAAAGGCAGGCGCTTCACGCGAGGCGGGTGAAGCCGCACGTCAGACCCGTGATCATGGCTGGCCTTCCCACGGCCGGATGGGCCTGTTACGGCACAGCCTCGCGGCCACGAACACCAGCGGGCCGCGTCCGCGCCGGAGGCAGTAGCGGCACGTCGGGCCTGGCGCCTGCGCCGCGCTGACTCCGGTGGCGCCGAGGACCAGCAGGCCAGCGTCGCCGGTCTCGTGGAGAAGGGCTTCCCCGGGCGGGCCTTCCGGGGTGGCACAGGCTATATGGCGCGGGTAGGGCTGCAGGCCGAGCACGCGGGCCAGCGCCTTCTGCACCCGCGCGGCGGCAATCTGGGCCGGGTGACCGGCGTGGGAAGAGCCTGGCTGGCCGGGCTCTTCCCACGCCGATACGATGCGCAGCACAGCCTGGCAGCGGCATGCTTCGGTCGCGGCCCACCGCAGGGCGGCCGCGGAGCCGGCCGAGCCGTCCACGCCGATGACGATCCGGGTGACGGGTGAGGCCGGGCGCCGCATAAATATCACGGGCACTTCTGGGGCTGGCTGAGCGGACGTAGTCGTCATGTTGTTCCGTTTCCACCTCATTGTCCTGGCCGGCGCACCTGGTGGCCGGCGCGGTCACGAGAAATCCGGACGCACTGTGCTCTGCGCTGACGCCCGCATGATGCCCGGGCGATCGCGGGCCGTGCCGCACGGCGTTCGCGGACGCCTGACCGGCGCACGCTGGTACCTGCAGCGCGCATGCTCCGGTGCCGCCGCCGTGGTCGAGGACCAGCGCGACCGCGATCAGCGCAACGAAGATGGCCATCCCCAGCAGCGGCCATGCCAGCTGCCGGTCCGTCCGGATCCTCGTCCGTGCTGGCGGCTCTCCTGCTGCGGGCCAGGCAAACGCGGCCAGCAACGAGGCCAGATGGGGGTCCGGGCCAGCGATTCCATCCTCAATGGAGTTCAAGATTTCCTGCTCATGTGCGCTGAGGCTCATTGCCGGTACCTCCGTGACTTCGCCGCAGCTCCGAGTCAGCCTGCGCCGCGGCCGTCATCCAAGATGCCGGCATTGCGTAACTCGCGGGCACGGCGCCCATCTTTGCTAAATACATCGTACCACGAAATATTTTAGCAAAGGGATCTTGCCGGGCGCCCGGGGAGCTCAGCCGGCACCCCCTTGGGCTCAGGGACATCAGACGGCGCATGTCGCCGGGCGTAGCATCTCGGCTCCAGGACGACCGGTCCGCGCCTGGCCGCCCGGTGAGGCGGGTCATTTGACGAGCGGCGCTCCCAGGGGCGGGAACGGCGGGCCGCCCAGTGACACCGAGCCGACGTGCAGGAAGACCGCCGTCCCGAGCGCGCAGAACGCGATCACGCACGCGCCAGCAGCCTGGAACAAGGTGGTAGCCGACCCGGCGAACTCCACGCCGAGTATGCCAGCGTGACCGCCGCCACCACCAGCGCCACGATCGCCGGGTAGATGACCGGCAGGCGCAGCATGGTGATCGCGAGGAAGAAAAAGATCACGTCCCAGGCGATGAAGAAGATCAGTTCCTCGTTCCCGACCTGCGCCAGCGGGATCGCGTACCAGCCTGCCGAGAGGATAGGCGAATATTCGATCCGTTTGCGCACCGACCATCTGGCCGGTCACACCTCGTGATCGGGCCTGGACCGCAACCTTCGCATGCAGGCGGTGATTGGCAGCTCAAGGGCGGCTCGATCCCGCGGGCCCTGCCGTATACGGTAGGGATGGCTCAAAGCGCTCGCATCCCCACCGATAGCACGCCTCACGTGAGAGCTGGGGTAAGTCCAAGGCGCAGAGTGTGGGTGAGCTCGTTAGCTAGATCCCCACGGTGGGAATCACCGTTCCCGCCGACGCCACCACTGCCGGGGTCTCCTGACGGCCCGGCACGCTTAGCTGTCGCGGGTTCGTGTGTCAGCTCCCCGGATGCTGGTGTCTCGTCGGTCATGTCCTGGTCGCGTTCCGATACATTGACGACGGCCACACTGCTCCTGGCTTGCTCAGAATCTGGGATTAGTCCTTCCCTGAGCTCGGCGAGGGTGCGTGCGAGCAGCCGGGACACGTGCATCTGGGAGATGCTGAGCTCGGTGGCGATCTGCCCTTGGGTCATGTTGCCGAAGAACCGCAGCAGCAGGATTTCCTTCTCCCGCGGCGGCAGCTGCTCGAGCAGCGGCTTGAGCGAATCGCGGTACTCGACACCCTCGAGGGCGTCGTCGACTATGCCGAGGGAGTCGGCGACGGCGGTTGCGTCCTCGTCACCCGAATCGGGCGCGTCCAGCGGCACGGCGGCGTAGGCGTTCGCCGACTCCAGCCCCTCCAGGACCTCAGCCTCGCTCATCTGCAGGTGCGCGGCGAGCTCGCTGACCGTTGGCGCGCGTCCATCCCGCTGGGCCAGCTCGCCGATGGCCTTGGTCAGAGAAAGCTTGAGCTCCTGCAGGCGGCGCGGTACCCGGACTGCCCAGCCTTTGTCCCTGAAGTGCCGCTTGATCTCACCCACGATGGTGGGCGTGGCGTAGGTGGAAAACTCCACGCCGCGTTCGAGGTCGAACCGGTCGATGGACTTGATCAGACCGATCGTGGCGACCTGGGTGAGGTCATCGAGCCATTCGCCGCGGTTACGGAACCGGCGCGCGAGGTACTCCACCAGCGGCAGGTGCAGCTCCACCAGGTAGCTCCGGATCCGCGCCCGCTCCGGATCGTCGGGCGCCAGTTCGGCAAGCCGCTCGAACAGCTCGCGGGCACGCGCCCGGTCGGGCGAGGTCGTCTCCTCGGGGAGATCGAAGTTGCTGTCGGTCTGCATGACCGCAATCTGCATGTCCGCAATATGCTGGGCGACTGGCGACGGTTCGCGCTGTCGTCGCTCACAATAGGCCTCCATGGACTCCCCAGTTCTTACCCAAACAAAGTGGGCGCGACTGGTCAGCAGCGCTCGAGTCGTGCAGTGCCGAGACCCTGCGGCTTCTCAATGAGATACACGCCACCGCCCCCGCCGCAGGCACTCTCGACTGCTCTCGCACCCCCAACGCCGCCGCTGAAAGAGACTGCTCCAGATGAGCAACGGGGGCCAATCTGGCAAGCCACACCTCAACCGCGAACCGGGCCGCTGTCCGGCCGGCGACGGCCCCGGCCAACCGGATCTTGCCCACCCGGCCCGGTGCGGTCACCGGTCGGTACTCTCCCATCAGGTCCGCTACCGCCCCAACCGGCTGCTCCCGGCGGACAAAACTCGTCAGCACGACCGGGAAACCATGCACGCCAGCAGCGGCCATTCCCGCCGCAGACCCCTCCATCCTCGTACCATAACCGTGAGCAGCCGACCAGTACAGGCCAGCCCGAGGCATCGCGCGGAATCGACGGACAACCTGGAACCTATGTGAATGATCTGTGCAACGCTAATCCCGTGGCTGTACTTACCCGTCAGCTATTCCGAATCATCGATATGGGCTTGAGTGAGCGAATTTCCGTTACGCTTCGTGGCGCTTGTGGCGGCGTGAAGTCTGATTCAGGCTGCTACAGCCAACCAGCATTCCCCATGCTGAGACAGGCCGACGTTCGCGGTGGCGCCGCGATGTAGGCAATTTCGCAGGACCGCGACTGTGCGCTGTCTCAGCTTGCACCCGATGGCTTTGCCATCAAGGTAGCGATCTCCGCCGCAATGGCCCGGTGCGCGCCAGACAGCCCGCTGGTGTCCAGCCAGGCGGCAGCCGGGTTGTCGCGGTCGACGGTGGCTAGCCTGCCGCGGCGTATCCAGACGTCCGCTGTCCGCAGCAGGTAATTACTGGTCAGGATGGGTACACCATGGGCGAGGAGGTACTCCATGGCCTGGAGGAGCTTGCCCGTATTTCGCGATATGCGGCTGAACGATGCTACTGGCCACAGCACGTCGTCCCCGTCTTTCCCCTCCTGCATGAGCTGCACCATGCGCTGGTCGAACCGTGGGTCGATGCCGCTAAGGATTAGCGTGTTCCCGTCTTCAGTCTCGGAGACCTCACCGGCCTTGGATACCGCCCGCGTTCACCGGCCCGTTGGCGTGGGCCTCCTCTAGCAGGCTACTGCGGACGACCACGGCCACCGTGCCGCGCAGCGCCAGTGGCGTGCTCTGCGGCTCGTAGTAAGCGACCTCCTCGACGAACGGGGCAATCAGCACGTCCTGCGTCTCCTGGCCCAACGCCGCGAAGGACTCCGCGCGAGCCAGGATGTCTTGGCCGACGTGCCGCGCCAATTCTTCGCTGACCTCCCAACTCGTGAGCAGCTCGGGAACCATCTCGCGGCAGAACAGCTCAAAATGTCCCGGATCGGGTTCGCCTTGCTGGCCCATGCTCCTAGTCCTCATCATCGTGGCCGCTGATTCCGCGTCTTGTTCTGGTCTTGGCTCTGCCGTTCAGGATGCACTATTGGCCGACTCGCTCGTGTGCTCCGCGCCCGCTACACCGGAGGACGTGATCGCCAGCGGATGCGGTTCGCTTGTCAGGGCGGCGAGGGCTGTTGCCACTTCGGGCAGCCCGGCGCGGACGTACGTGGCCATGGCGGCCATGGACCTCGCTCCCCGGCCGTGGTCTTCATGGCCTGCGTAGGCTTGGGGCGACCGCGAAGCCGAACTGGCGTTCGACCCACGTCAGGATGGTGTGGCGTATCCAGTGCATGCTGACCTGCTGTGTTTTGACCCATGGGAGATGTTCCCCGAGGCGCTCCCACAGGTAGTCGTAGCGCCGGGAGCTGATCGGCCTGCCGCTTGCGTACCGGAGCAGGCGCTGGCCTGAGCCGAGTCCGCCCCGGCTCTGGCCGTGCGCGATGAGGTGAGCCATCAGCGTCGGTGATACGGGCTGCCATCGGACGGTCTCGCCTTTTTCGTGCAGCCGGATCAGGCACTGCTCGGGATCAAGGTCGGATGGCAGGAGCGCCAGGGCGCCGCCGCGGCGGCAGGCAGTCTCCATGTGCAGCCGCAGGAGCAGCGTGTCGAGCGCCGGGTCGTTGCCGGTGGATGCGGCGACCTGGGAGAGTTCGTCGAGCCGGTGGTCGGGCAGTGCCATGCGGGCGCTTCGCAGCCGGCGAGGCTTGGGTACTCGCGCTGCCGGGTTCTCGGCTTTTGTCAGGATGCCGTCGGCGACCGCGTAGTTGTACAAGCAGCGGAGCGCGGCAATCAGGTGCTCGGCAGCCCCCCGCCCGCCGCGGGCGTTGCTGCGCTTCACGGCGCTTGCAGCGAAGGAGAGCAGCAATGACAGGCATGCCGACCCCGGCTGACCCTGGCATGCCGACCCCCGCCGCGACCCGCACGGGCACGGGCAGAAAACCCCTTACCAGCAAGCTACAAAAGCCCTGCTCACCCCCTCCCAAATCGCGTCCCGAGGCGTACCCTCGCAGGCCCGGCGCAGGGCCGGGCCGCACCAGGATGCACCGTCACGGCGACAGCCGAAGACCCATCCGGGTGGTGCTGCCGGACGAGCCGCCCACGCTCACCCCGGCAGCGGCCCGGGCCCTGCTCCGGGTACTGCTCAAGGCCCACGCGGCCCAGAGCGACGAGCAGGCCGCCACCGGCGGCCCCGAAGGGAAGTGATGACCATGGCAGAGAACACGATCCGGTTCGCGTCCTGGGAGCGGGTATCGACCGAGGACCGGCAAGACCCCGAGTCCTCGCGCGCCTGGCAGTACGCCCGCGGCAAGTCGCTCATCGAGCCGCACGGCGGGGTGATCGTGGCCGAGTTCTTCGACGTCGACAAGTCCCGCTCGATCCCGCCGCAGCGCCGCCCCGAGGCCGCCAGGCTCCTGGCCGCGCTCGCCGACCCCGACCGCGGCTTCGACGCCGTGGTGGTCGGCGAGCCACAGCGGGCCTTCTACGGTAACCAGTTCGGCAACACCTTCCCGCTGTTCGAGCACTACGGAGTCCCGCTGTGGGTGCCCGAAGTCGGCGGCCCGATCGACCCGGCCAACGAGGCCCACGACATGATCATGTCGACCTTCGGCAGCCTGTCCAAAGGCGAGCGGAACCGCATCAAGATCCGCGTCCGCGCCGCCATGTCGGCCCAGGCCCAGAACGAAGGCCGCTACCTCGGCGGCCGCCCGCCGTACGGGTACCTGCTGCTCGACGCCGGGCCCCACCCGAACCCGGCCAAGGCCGCCGACGGCAAGCGCTTGTATGTCCTGGCCCGCGACGAGATCGCCGCCGTCGTGGTCGAGCGGATCTTCGCCGAGTTCCTGACCGGGTACGGGATCTTCGCCATCGCCGAGCGGCTGACCGCTGACGGCATCGACTGCCCGTCCGCGCACGACCGGGCCCGCAACCGCCACCGCTGCGGCCTGGCCTGGTCCAAAAGCGCCGTCCGCGCCATCTTGGGCAACCCCCGCTACACCGGCCACCAGGTCTGGAACCGCCAGCGCAAAGACGAGGTCCTGCTCGACGTGCACGACGTCGCGCTCGGGCACACCACCGTGATGCGCTGGAACGACCAGGACAAGTGGATCATCTCCGAGCAGATCGTCCACCCCGCCATCATCGATGACGAGACCTTCGGCCAGGCCCAGCAGCTCCTCGCGGCCAAGAACGCCCGCCAGGTCACCCGCCGCCCCCGCAGCAGCCCCCGCCCCTACGTGCTGCGCGGCCTGCTGTTCTGCGGCATCTGCGACCGGCGCATGCAAGGCAGCTGGAACAACGGCCAGTCCTACTACCGGTGCACCTACCCCAGCCAGTACGCCCGCACCAACGACATCGACCACCCCCGCGTCGTCTACCTCCGCGAAGCCGAAGTCCTGCCCGAACTGGACGCCTGGCTCGCCAAGTCGCTCGACCCCGCCCGCCTGCCCGCCACGATCGAAGCCCTGACCGCCAGCCAGGACGACGTGGTCCCGCGCGAACTGGTCAGCCTCCGCGAAGAGATCAGCAACTGCGACCAGAAGCTAACCCAGTACCGCGCGGCGCTCGACTCCGGCGCCGACCCCGTCGTGGTCGGCCAGTGGATCACCGAGACCCAGGCCCGGAAGCTGGCCGCCGACGCCCGCCTGCGCGCCGCGACCGGCAGCACCCGCCCCGCACCGACAAGGATGACCAAAGACCAGATAGCCGCGACCGTGAACGCCATCAGGGACCTCATGCAGGCACTTCGCGGCGCGGCCACAGAAGATAAGGCAGAGATCTACGCGGGCCTGAACGTGCAGCTGACCTATCACCCTGGCGAGAGAATCGTGAGCGCACGGGCCGAAGTTGGCCAAACATGTACGAAAGGGTCGTGTCCGAGGGGGG
>CAWEFK010000007.1:0-86456 GCA_963808315.1 uncultured Actinomycetes bacterium
CCCGGTGCAGCAAAGTCCTGCGGCAGCGCGCGGATGAGCACGCGTGTCGAAGGCGCCACGATCCAGGTCATGATCACCGTGCGCGCCACGCTGAGCGCCGGGCAGGTCCACCTCACGCTGTCTGCCCGGGAGGGTCCGGCGCCGGGAACCTGGCGGTATAACCTCACCGACGGCGCGGACCACCGTGCGGCGGGCGGACGCGTCGCAGGAATGACAGATCACATGGACGTACTCAGGTACGCGGCAGGCATCTGCTCAGCCGGGTACGAACCAGGGACGATCGCGAGGGGCTTGCTTGAGCAATTCGCCGCTGGCGACATGGCGGGATGACTGGATATTAGGTGGGTATTTGGGACGCAAAAGGGAGCGGTCTGCAAGACCGTCGGCCCTAAAAGGGCAGTCAGAAGACCCCCGGACGCCCGGCCCCACTGCCGAATCCGGCCATTATGAGGAATCAAGGCGGCGCCTGCGGCGCCGCTGGCCCGGCGTCAGCGCCGACGCTCCGCCTTGGGAGGCCCGCGCGGCGCACGCCGGGCCGCAGCCCGCGGGACTGAACCAGATCAGCGCATCTCATCCGCCGCGCAGACCCGATGCATGCTCCCTGCGCGCTCGTTACTCGGCGCGGGCCTACCTCGGGCCTACCTGCGTTATCAGGTGGCGTTATTCGGGCGATCTTCCTCTGGCGTGTCTTCCGCGCTGCGGCCGGATTGAGGTAGCGGTAAAGGTCGTTTGCCTTATCAGCCAATTCTGACTGCTTGACCTCAAAAAGCTGAAGGTCGGGTCCCAGCACTGCGACGCGGCCGACTCGCTCGCTAGCGGCATGGCTGGACTTCCCGCCGACCAGCAGACCGCGGAGTGGTCGGGGAGTAAAAACAGGCCCTTGACCGCGCCCGTGCCGAGGTTGGCGAACCAGCGAGCCAGTCGGACTAGTCGCCGTCGCCCCTAGGGGCTGAACGGCTGGCCATGATGAAGCTGGAAGCTCGGGGCATGCATGTCATGGGACAGTCTGGGCGAGCTGCGGAACAGGTAATAGATCTGTGCGAGGCGCTGTGACTGAACCCTGCACGCGATAGTGTCTTGGTATGCCAGCTGCAGCATCCCCAGGTTGGTTGAGGCGCGGGAACCGACGTAAGTCGTAGTTATCCTTACCCACAAATAACGGTCTCTGGCTTCAAGTCAATAGCCCAGGAAGCCGCTATGGAGATTCCGCCTCTCACCATTCTGTGCGGCTCCAATAGCTCCGGCAAGTCGTCTATTATGCAGCCACTTCTATTGATAAAGCAGACCATGGAAGCTGCTTACGATCCCGGCCCGTTGCTCCTCACCGGCACAAATGTCGGCTTTTCGTCAGTTAGTGAAATGTTTTGGCGCGGCGATCGCGAGGCAAGTAGTCCGCCTAACTTCGAGGTAGGACTTCGAACCATAAAAGGAGATTTCACCCGCCTAACATTCGGTCGAGTTACGCATGGAATCGATCTGTCCGTATGCAAATACAACTTGAAGCCGACTCGCCAATAGTGACGATTGAACCTGGTGTAACGGCGAAGGACATCGGACCTTCGCTTGGCGGTATATGGACTTCGTTGTATGCGAACGAAGACTTTGCAAATCGGCTCCAACTCCAAAGGAATAGGGCCTTCTTCGACTTGAATAGGACTACCCATGGTAGGAGCGCTTTGGGCCAATTTCGGGGGATGAAACAAATCGCAACAGAAATGTTGCATCTCCCCGGGATGAAGAGACAATCCTCAACGCTTCTATCCTACGACACAAGTGGGCGAGGTGTTCCCAGGGGTCTTTCAGCCTTACGCTGCAAGTGTAATTCAGTCGTGGACTGATACGAAAGATAGCCGACTTGTTGAGCTTGGCAGACAATTGCAGGCACTCGGCCTAACTTGGAAGGTCGCTACTCGCCGTGTAGACGATACGCGAGTTTCACTGCAAGTCGGTCGCCTACCCAAGAGCAGGCGCGGGGATCTAAAGACCCTTGTGATATTGTAGATGTAGGCTTGGTGTTTCCAGGCACCTCCGGTTCTAGTCGCACTTCTTACTGCGCAGCCTGGGCAGTACGTGTTTCTCGAACAGCCCGAAATTCACCTACATCCACACGCCCAGGTCGCCCTTGCTGACCTGTTGATAGATGCGTCGCTACGCGACGTCCGTGTAATTGCTGAAACGCATAGTTATCTACTACTTCGCGCCATCCAGGAAGCAGCAGTCCGACGAAGCGTCCCAGATAGGCTTGTGGGCCTCAACTGGTTTAGCCGTGACCCAGACGGCATGACACACATTGATTCGACGTCTTTGACCGGTCAAGGCACGTTTGGTGATTGGCCAGTTGATTTTGCCGCCGTAGAAATGGATATAGAAGATCGCTATCTTACGGCTGTATTGCGGAACGAACATGGTGCGAAGTGAGCAGGATATCTATTGTAGTTGATGCTTCGGTGGCGCGCATGTGTGGTAACGTGACGACACCAAGGCCCCTTTCTGCTGCATGTCGCCTAGCCCTGGTGGCTATGCAGACTAGTTCGCTTAATGTTGTCATTTCCAATGACATTAAAGCCGAGTGGAAGTCCCAGGCTTCAACTTATGCACGACAATGGCTTGTTGATATGATCTCCAGAGAGCGTTTTGTTTATGTTGATCCTAAGCGTCATCTAGACTTCCGGCGCGCCATGGACGATCTAAGTGCCGAAGACCGTGGAGCCGTCGAGAAAGACCTACTCTTGATCGAAGCCGCTTTCGATGGCGACAAGCGCGTTCTATCTCTTGACCAGACGATGCGAAGAATACTGCACTCAATGTCATCGTCGGTGGACGCTCTGAAGGCTGTACATTGGGTGGGTCCAGGGCACGACGGATGCCTTGAATGGCTTCGCGGAGGAGCCCCACTGGAGGCTTCCTTTCAATTGGCCAACCGTCTCTAGACTCCAGAGCATTTCGCCGCACTTATGGCGGCTTTCTGCGCCTCGGGGCACGCCTACCCAACGCCTACCCGTCACGTTATCTCTTGAATGCCGGACCCGCGAGCACCTCGGCAACGTTCACAGTGTCACCGGCAAACCCAAGTGGTACGGAGTAAATCGTGAGTCCGGTAATCCGTACAACGTGCTCGGCGGGTTCGACCGATACAAACCCTTCACCAGACTGGACAGCTCCGACGTCAGAGCAGAGCTCAGCCTTAGGGCTTCTGTGCCAAATACGTGCCGAAACTCACCGAGACTTCGGGTGCGGTCCAGGTCAGCATGTTCGCGAGCGGTCTGTAAACCGTCGGCCCGCTGCAGCGCCGGGGATGTCATGACTCAGGCCGTGCGTCACGTTGGCTGCGGGATGATCCACCTGATGACCCCTGTCATCGGGCACCGTGGAGCACAAACGCCTTAGTCAGAGCGACAACGCCAATATGCGCAATCTGGAGGCCTTGGTCCCCGGACACAAACCCTTTGGGGATTGTCCAGGCTTGCCGCGGGATGCTTGCACATCCCCGGCTCGGGTCTAGCCTGTTGCAAGCGTGACGAGGTACGCACGCAGCAACTGGACGGGTGGTTGTGCCACGTAAAGTTTCGCGGATAAAACGCGGACCGATGGCAGGCGACTGGCCGCAACGTAAGCTGCATGCCTGATTGTCCATCCGCGGAGCTGCTTGCCCTCACTCAATATGCTTCCACTGGACGCTATCGGCTTGTCTGCTAAAGCAATCGGAGTTGACGCTCTCCTGGCTTACGTGCGGAGGCCCGATCATTAAGGCGAATTACTTCGCCTGCACCGCTCTGTCGAATGCCAGCGCCTCTCACTTCGCCCGCTACTCCACGTTGCTCGTTCAGGATACTCGCCAGCAGATCTGGCGGAAACTTAGCGTTAGCTATTGAGACCGCTTCGGGAATTGTGGTGCCGGTGATGTATTTGAGCCAAGCTGAAATTAGTCCCGGGCGTTCCGGTGAATATTTATTCCAACCTGGCTTGGTGGCTCCGTAGGACCGCCCTGTCTCCGGGTTCTTGCGTGTGTATAGCTGCTGGTAGAGAGTCCCTTTTCGCTGGTCACTTATCACAGCATTGCTGTGCAGATGGCGAATAAGCGCGAGAAGCGATACGCCCCATTTGGACTTCACTTCCAGCAGGGCGGCAAGTGTCACAACGCGGGGAAGCCCCTTAACGACTTGTTCAATCGGTGCAAGTAGCTCAGAAGCGAAACGGCTTGCCTGTTCTTCCGCTTCGTCTGATACCGGCATACGCCCGGCATGCAAAAAGAGATGCCCGTTCATGGGCTAGAACCCAACGGGTTTTCTCCACCCAGCCACGCCCCGTATAAGTATAAGCGGACGTTCTCTAAATTCTCCAGCCCAGGTCGAACATCCTTCGTGACGTTCATTAATGTCCGGGTCGGTATCTGGATTTGGATCAGTAACGGTAGATGTCCACGGGCCACCCTCGGCTTGCCCGCGCCGCCGTACCGCTACGACCACACCAGCTCGTTCAGCGGCATGTGTTAGATAATCAATTGGCGCGCTGGACTGAAGCCCCAGTGTCGCCCGCAACTCGCGCGCCGCCTCAGGTATATCGGCGTAACCTCGGCTGATCAAACGGATCTTAACCGGCGGGAGATGCCGTTCTTCGTCCATCCAGTCGAGTAGTTCAGAAAGAAGACGAAACTCCACACAGCCAGGCAGCTTCCCGCTTGAGCATACCTTTAGGAGCCTTAAACAAAAAGGTCGTTGTCTGCCAACGGCGGCGACGGGGGTGCCGAAAAAAATGTAGGGTTAAACCTGAGGGTCTCCGTTAGCAGCGACAGTTGACCTGCGGTGAGTTCTACCGTTTGTGCGCGTTCCCACTTCGATAGCGTTGGTACGACAATCCAAGCGTTCGGCGAGGTCCGCAAGCTTCCGCTGGCGAAGTGTCCGCGCCTGGTGTAGACGATCACCGAAAATCCTCTCCGTCATGTCCGCTCCGCCTCATCGCCGTACCGGTAACTACTAGGCTGAGGGAATCACGCCGGGTCTGAGCCGGTTCCCTCGCCTTCATCCTGCAGGAAGTCTTCGAAGCCGTTCCCTGGACGGTCCCATCCGGCCGACGCATCCGGTGGGTTGCCGCCGCCAGTGGAACCACTCAGCTGCATTGGCAGCACCGGGATCTGCTCCTCGTAGTAGATCGTCCGGCCCTTGTCATCTTTACCCCAGTCGATTGCCGCCAGCGACGCCCCCGCGAGGCTCTTGGTTCCCAAGCCGATGTCCATCAAAATTGAGATCTCGTACGGCTGCTGCGCTGGGGGATCATATCCGAACAAAACTCCAGCAGCCCCTAGCGCCGCTTGGAGATCTTCGTCACCGAACAACGGCTCCTGCTCGAAACCGGCAGGTAGAGCCCGCATGGGCTTGCCGGTTCTCCGAACGACAGGCCGCGTACGCGTCCGTATCCGCTTTCCGTCTGGCGTAAGCAGATGCAGTGCGGCAAAGGACTTGACCTTCAGCCGTAGGGTGGGAAGAAGCTGTCGAACAAGTTGACCTGCTGCCAGCTGCCTTATGTGGCCCGTCCGACACAGGCATCGATGCTGACGAAGTCGGGATTTGGAGTCTCCCAGTAGCCGCCCGTCTCCTGAGCTGACAGGTCTAGGCAAGCGCGGACACTGCCAAGGTCCGTGCCATGTGTGGCCAAGATGCGCTTGACATCCTGCTCCGCAATTTGCCGTAGGTTCATGGCGGCAAGTTTTCCGCACATTATCTACATCGTCAAACCGACACGCCGGCCTGCCACTAGTTCGCACAAGACGATGCGTTCGAGGTCCGGCCGCCCGCGGTTAGCATGTACAGGCTCGCGCGTCAGGCCCCCATGACGTCGTCGTAATGACGGCGTGCTCGCGCGCTGCGGGCGCTGCGGCCGTACCGGGCGAGCATTTGCGGGCTGGACCACCCGTTCAGCTCCATGAGGTCACCTTCGGCGCCGCCCCGGTCGAGGAAGACATGGCTGAAGGTGTGCCGGAACTTGTGCGGGTTGACCTCAACGCCCGCGTCCCGGCCGCGCCGCTCGATCATCTGGTAGACGCCGCTGGCCGTCATCGGGCCGCCGCGCACTCCCAGCCACAGCGCGCTCACCCGGGCCATCTTGTGCTTGGCGCGCTCGCGCTGGTAGCGGTCGAGCGCGCGGGCCGTGTCGTAGGTGAACCTGATCGTGCGCTGCTTGTCGCCCTTGCCCGTGACGACGGCCTCGCGGTCGCGCGGGGAGATGTCGTCCGTCGCGAGCCCGGCCAGCTCGGACAGCCGGGCGCCGGTGTCCTTGAACATCGAGATGATGGCGTAGTCGCGGCGGTTCTGGAAGCCGCCGCCCTTGCAGGTGCCCAGCAGCGCGGCCAGTTCGTCGTCGGTGAAGACGGGAACGAGCTTGTCGCCGATCTTCGGCGGCTTGAGGCCGGCCATCGGGTTCGGGCGCTGCTCGTCGGGGTCCTCGGTGGCGTGCCACTTGAAGAACTGCTGGAGGGCGCGGAACTGGTTGTTGGCGTAGGAGTCCGAATAGCGGCCCAGGAGGGTGACCGTCCACTCCTGGACCTGCTTGGCCCGGACCTCGTCCCAGCCCGTGAACCCGGCCGGGATCAGGTACTCGGCGGCGAACCACTGCGCTGCCTCAAGGTAGGTGCGGATCGTCTTGGCCGATTTCTTCTCGGCCCGAAGGTGGAGGTCCCAGCTGTCGATCATGGGCTGGAACTGGCCGGCGTCGAGGTTGCGCTCGTAGCCCCGGCCGATTTTCTTGGGGGATTCCCCGGACATGCAGCCTCCGTTAAGCGGAAGCTCGATAAGCGCTGTGCGCATCGAGCGGACGGCGCACCCGGTTCCGCTAGGCGACGTTTCCGCAGGTCAGAGACACTGTGTGGTCAGGGACAGGATCGAACTGTCGACCTTCCGCTTTTCAGGCGGACGCTCGTACCAACTGAGCTACCTGACCTGGCTGGGACCCCAGTGAAACTTCACTGGGGATCCCTGCGGTCCCGACGGGATTTGAACCCGCGACCTCCACCTTGACAGGGTGGCGAGCACTCCAAGCTGCTCTACAGGACCTCGTTCCACCAACCGTAACCCATGCGTGCCCCCAACGGGATTCGAACCCGTGCCGCCGCCTTGAAAGGGCGGTGTCCTAGGCCGCTAGACGATGGGGGCGCAGACGGCCTCGGCCGTCATAACCGTACCAGTCCGCCGTCGGGGACTGCCCCAGCATAGGGGACAGACAGCAAACCAGCAAAGCGAAGGCCGACATCGGTCAAGACAGCCGGGATTCCGGGTGATCCCTGGCCAAGATCTTTGACCTCAGGGACGGTAAGCGACACAGAAACTCGCTGTGCCAGCGACGATCCCAGCGGCCCTCACCCGATGTCGGGAGCTAGTGTCATGTCTGACGCCGAAGTCGGTCAGACGCCATCCGTGACCCTGGCTGTTGCCCGCGAGTGAATCAAGCGCTGTGACAACTGAGCCGCGGACCGACTCGCGAACGGAGCAGCTCGGAGCCAGCTCGGAGGAGCCAGCTCGGAGGAGCCGGATCGGACCGGGCTCCAGCCAGGGCAGACTCAGGCAACCGAGCCGCGCCGGCAGCCCACGAGAGCCGCGAAAACTCACGCTGGCCGACACCGGGCGGCCCCGGGAAAGCCGCTAAGTCTTCGCCATCGGCGAGTTCCGCGCGATCTGGGCCGCGCAGGCACTCTCCTCTGCGGGCGGTCGGTTTGCCTAGGTCGCCATCGCCGTCAGGGTCTACGGCCGGACTCGCTCGCCGTTTCTCGCCGCACGCGCCTACCATGCTGCCCGGTGACGGGCACAGCGCTCGGCTTCCGCGACGGGCAACATCGCTTACCAGGCCGTACCGCAGCAGGCAACGTTTGCCTGGCCGATGATGCGGCATCGGCCCGGCAAACGTGGAGCAAACGCGTTGACGCTCAGGGGTCCTGCTGGCCTACTGTCCAGCCATGGAGGATTCCGCTCCGCCTCTGCTTCTGTTCGTTGTCGGACCGCCGGCGGTGGGCAAGATGTCCGTCGGGCAGGCGATCACGGAGCGCACAGGCCTGCGATTGTTTCATAACCACCTCTCCATCGAGCTCGCGCTGCGGTACTTCGACTACGGCACCCCGGCGTTCGGCCGCCTGAACGATGAGATCCGCCACCGGGTCATCGAGGAGGTCGCAGCGAGCGACCTGCCCGGCCTGGTCTTCACCTTTGCCTGGGCGTTCGACGTGCCCGAGGATCAGGCGTCCGTCGAGGAATACGCGAGGCCGTTCCGCGACCGCGGGGCTCGCGTGCTGTTCGTCGAACTTGAAGCGACCCAGGCTGAACGGTTGAAGCGTAATGAGTGCCTATCACGGCTGGCCGAGAAACCCTCGAAGCGTGACCTCGTGGTCTCCCGGCTCCGCCTGCTCGAAGCCGACGCCCGGTACCAGCTCAACTCCGGCGGGAAGTTCGACGCGCGCCCGGACTACCTGCGCATCGACAACACGCTCGTGACGCCCGGCGCGGCCGCCGAGCGCGTGATCGAGCACTTCGGTCTTCCGCGCTTGCCACCCCCCAGAACGGACCGATGACAGAACGGCTCCGGGTGCGTGAGATCGATAACGAGGTCTGCGGCTGGAACTGGGCGTTGGGCATGGACGCCGTGTCGTTCGGAATATCTGCTCTTATCGTCCTCAACCGGATCAAACCGTCATGGTTCGCCGCTGGGCTGGCCGGTCAGGTGGGGCGGACTGTCGTATCGAACCCCCGGTAATACCCTGATCTGGAGCGCGAAGAGAGGAACCGGCCATGTCCCCAGGTACCCCGCACACGGACCTGCTGCAAATCGATGACCAGCTGACCGAGGAGGAGCGGCTCATCCGTGACACGGTGCGTGCGTTCACCGCCGACCGGGTGCAGCCGCACATCACCGACTGGTTCGAGGCTGGCACGCTGCCGCCGGAGATCATGCCGGAGCTCGGCAAGCTCGGAGTCCTCGGCATGCACCTGGAGGGCTACGGCTGCGCCGGCACCGGCTCCGTCGCCTACGGCGTGGCCTGCCGCGAGCTCGAGGCCTGTGATTCAGGACTGCGCAGCGCGACCTCAGTTCAAGGCTCACTGGCCATGTACCCGATCTGGCGGTTCGGTTCCGAGGAGCAGAAGAACGAATGGCTGCCCCGGATGGCGGCCGGGGAGGCGATCGGCTGCTTCGGCCTGACTGAGCCTGATCATGGTTCCGATCCGGGCAGCATGCAGACGTTTGCCAAGCGCGACGGATCCGACTGGGTACTTTCCGGCACCAAGATGTGGATCACCAATGGCAGCGTCGCCGACATCGCCGTGGTGTGGGCCGGAACCTCGGAGGGCATCCGCGGGTTTCTCGTGCCGCGCGGGACGGCCGGCTTCACCACGAACGACATCCACAAGAAGCTGTCGCTCCGGGCGTCCATCACCTCGGAGTTGCACCTGGACGAGGTCCGGCTACCCGCGGATGCCGTCTTGCCCGGCGTCTCCGGGCTCAAGGGTCCGCTCTCGTGCCTGACGGAAGCCCGGTTTGGCATCGCCTGGGGGGTGACCGGCGCGGCGCGGAGCTGCCTGGAGAGCGCCATCGAGTACGCGTGCACCCGCGAGCAGTTCGGCAAGCCGATCGCGGGCTTCCAGCTGACACAGGCCAAGCTGAGCTGGATGGCGGCCGACCTGTACCGATCCCAGTTGCTCGCGCTTCACCTGGGCAGGCTCAAGGAGTCGGGCTCGCTCAGCCCGGTCCAGGTCAGCATCGCCAAGATGACCAACGTCAGGTCGGCCATCGACATCGCCAGGCAGGCCAGGACGATACTCGGGGCCAGCGGCGTGACGCTGGAATATCCCCCGATCCGGCACGCGAACAACCTCGAGGCCGTGCTCACCTACGAGGGCACCGAGGAGATCCACACGCTGGCGATAGGCCAGGCGCTCACCGGCCTGTCCGCCTACCGCTAGCCTTGTAACAGGCGATCGGGCCGCGAAGTCGGTACCCTTCGTCTCTAGGCACCGGTCTCCGGTGCGGCGGGGCGTTAGCTCAATGGCAGAGCAGTGGGCTTTTAACCCATTGGTTCAGGGTTCGAGTCCCTGACGCCCTACCAGGGGAAACGTACCTTACAGGTGCTTAGACGTGGCACGGGTTGTGGCACGAATACGCCGAGCCGGGTTATCGTGCTGTCATGGCCAAGGCCACGGGCGGTTACATTCAGCAGCTCCCTAGCGGCTCGTTCCGCGTAAGTGTCTACGCTGGGACTGATCCGTTGACGGGTCAGCAGATCCGCTTGCGTAAGACCTGTAAGACCGAACGGGCCGCGCAGATCGAGCTCGGCAAGCTGCTTGAGCAGGCCACGGCGGGACGAGAGCCCGAGACGAATGCCACCGTGGCGCAGCTGATGGACCGGTATGTCGAAGTCGCCGACTGGGACCTGTCGACCAGGAAAGCGAACGAGGTTTACATCCGGCGGGTGATCAAGCCCGCTCTCGGGCACCTGCAGGTCCGAAAGCTCCGCGGGCCCCTGCTCGACCTCTTGTACGCGCAGCTGAGGCGGTGCAGCGATCCCGGGTGCACCGGGAAGCGGTTCATCGAGCACCGGAACGTGCCGCTCGTCGCTGTTGACCCGGGTAGTCGTCAACCTGCCTGGCAGCAGGTGGTGGAGGCTATCGGGGCCGCGATCCGGTCTGGGATGCTCGCGGCAGGCGAGCCGCTGCCCTCGGTCCGGGAGATGAGCGCCCTGCAGGACGTGCCGGTGGCGACCCTGCAGCACGCCCTGACGGTTCTGGCCGACGAGGGACTTGTTGTCGTCCGACAGGGCCGGACCGCGGTCGTAGCCGGTGAGGCGGTGGCAGACCGGCGATCCGGCCGGGCTCCGCTCAGCCGCGACCATGACTGCAAGCGCGACGGATGCCAGCCGCACGTGTGCAAGCCGATGACCGCGAAGACGATCCGGAACGTCCACAGCATCTTGTCCGGCGCCTTCGCGACGGCCAAGCGCTGGGAGTGGATCGCCTGGAACCCCGCTGAGTCTGCTAAGCCGCCGGCCATCACGCGCCGGCCGCTGCCCGCCACCACACCTGAGGACGTCGCCAAGGTGATTGCGGAGGGCCGTAAGGCGCACCCGGTACTGGCGCTGTACCTGTGGCTGGTCGCCATTACCGGCGCACGTCGAGGTGAGCTGTGTGCGCTTCAGATCCGCGACGTCGACCTGGTCAACGGCGTCCTCCATATTGCTTTCAATTACGTCGTGGTCAGTGGCCAGCGGGTCCGGAAGGACACCAAGACACACCAGGACCGATACCTGGCCATCGATCCGGTGACCTGCGCGATGATCAGCGAGCACCTTGGCGCGATCCGCGCCGAACTGGCCGGGGTCGGCCTTGAGCTACCCGATGACGCCTACGTGTTCTCGAATGACCCGATGGGTGCCAGGCCGTGGAATCCTGACTGGGCCACACATAAGGCCAGCGACCTGGCGACCGCGGCGGGCGTCAAGCTCAATATCAAAGGGCTGCGGCACTACACGGCAAGTCAGCTGCTCGCGGCGCGGTTTGACCTGCGTAACACAGCAGCGCGTCTTGGCCACGGCAGCGGCGGAGCGACCACACTGCGGCACTACGCTGACCCGGTGTCTGAAGTCGACCGCCGAGCTGCTGCCTACCTCGCACAGCTCACCGCCGGATCCGTAGCTCCGGATAAGTGAACACTGCGGCGCGAGACACAGCAGTGCCAGCTGTAGCTACCTGCTTGGCGGCCGGCCACGGGCGTTCCAAGATCATTTGACGTGTTAGGTCACGATTCGTAGCAGCGCGCTGCGATCTGGTCGGCGGCGGCGTGTCGTGCCGGTGAGCGCGACGAGGCCCCGGTAGGAACAGGGGTCCTCTCACAGATCCCAGCCACCGGAGCCTCGTCGTGGGCAAGTCTGCCATTCCCGCTGCCGTTCCCGCGCCCGCAGCGCCCATTGTTTGCCTTCCGGTACCGGATGGGCACTGTGACCTGCTGGAACTGCTGGCAGAGGTGCCGGACGGGCGGACGGGCAGGGCCGGGACCATCCCGTCGCGGCGGTACTGGCGCTGGCAGCGGCGGCGGTCGTGGCCGGGATGAAGGGCTATACCGCGATCTCCGGATGGGTCGCGGACGTGCCGCCGGCGACCCTGGCCGGCCTGTACCTGCGCTGCGGTGCCGCGCCGGCCCCGCCGCCGTCGAAGACCACGATCTGGCGGGTGCTGACCGATGCCGGGACCGGGGAACTCGACGCGGCGGGCGGCACCTGGCTGACGGACCTCGCCGGGCTCGACGCCCCGGCCGCCGCCGGCGGGGAAGACTGCCCGCCAGCATTGACGCAGGTCAGGCTGGACGGCAAGGCCGTCAGGGGAGCCAGGAACCCGGACGGGACCCAGGTCCGCCTGCTCGCGGCCCTCGTCGGGGCTGACGCCGCGTCCTCGGTGGTCGCCGCCCAGGCCGCGGTCGGCGCCAAGACGAACGAGGTACCGGTGGCCGCGGTCGTCCTCGGCCAGCTTGACCTGCGCGGCAAGGTCGTGACGGCCGGCGCGCTGCACACGGTCAAGGCCACCGCGCGCCTCATCCGCGAAGGCGGCGGCGAGTTCGTGCTCCCGGTGAAGGAGAACCGGCGCTCCCTGTTCGACGCGATCGACGCCCTGCCCTGGAAGGACGTCCCGGTCGCGCACGCCGCCACCGACAAGGGCCACGGGCGTATCACCACCCGCACCATCCAGGTCCTGCCCGCCCCCGAAGGACTACCGTTCCCGCATGTCAGCCAGGTCTTCCTCATCGAGCGGTACGTTACCGACCTGCAAGGAAAGCCAGTCTCGGCCGTCGCCGCCCTCGGCGTCGCCAGCCCGGAGCCCGGGCACGCAGGTCCCGCCGACCTGGCCCGCTACGTCCGGGAGCAGTGGTCCATCGAGTCCCTGCACTGGATCGCGACACCCTCTACCAGGAAGACAAGTCCCAGGTCAGGACCCGCTCCGGGCCAAGGGCCATGGCCTCGCTGAGAAACCTCGCCATCGGCGCACTCCGCATGGCCGGCCGCACCGACATCACCGAGGCCACCCGATGGGCCGCACGCTCCATGGACCGGCCCTTCACCATCCTCGGACTCACATAATGATCTTGGAATGGCCGTGGGCGGCCGGCTGAGCCTGCCGTAAATACCCGGGTGCTGTTACGGTACCGGCCCCAGGTAATCTTATATGGTCAAACATAGTTTCGATCCTGCTGGCCTATTGAAAAACCGGAGATAAGTATCGGAGTATTAGCGTTAGCTGATCATCGATTCTTCCACCGGTGGGGCGTAGCAGGCGACTAGTGTCTCCTGATGGCGTTGAGCTTACAAAGTAGTTGCTTGCCATGCAGGGGAGGGGTCGGGAAGGGTAGCATCAGATGCCAGCAGTCGCGGTGACCACGAGCTCAAGGCGAAGATCGACGATAGATACGGCTAGTACTGGACGATCTGAACCGGTTCGCGCATCGGACTGGGACCTACTATGCGGCCCAGGGGGGGCAGCGAATGAATATCTTTCTGAGTTATTCAGATGACGACTGGCAGATCGCGAGTTTTATTACCGAACGGCTAGACCACCAAGGACACAATATTTTCAACTGGCGGCAACCAGGTTTAAGAGGAGGACAGGTCAGGCCGCAGATTGAAGCGGCCATTAGCAGCGCGGACGTATTTCTAGTGCTGCTTTCACCTAGCTTTCAGCAGTCTTACTGGTGCGGCCGAGAACTAGACATGGCACTGTACCGTGAACGAGCGATACGCGAGCACGACCCCAGCGCGACCCTTATCGTCGTGCTGAAGGTGGCACAGATAACTCCCGCGGACTCAGGGACGTTCGCCAGCTATGACCTGTTGGACATGACAGGTCCAGACTTCGCAGATTCGGCGCTCGGTCTCCTGGCCGAGAGGTTCGCGCGCATTCACCTCCCGCGACAGCATCCTCATCCGCCTGGGTCCTCGGCCGTCGACGGGCAGGAAGGGGAGCTTGTGCCGCCGAGCATCGGTGCGCCGCAGGTACCGGATACCGCCAAGCCGCCCGTACCGGATATCGCTGACGAGCCAGTCTTTCGCAATCGCGTGGACGAGCTGCACAGGGTACTGCTGGGCTTGACTAATGCCGGTGGTCCGCATTTTTGGCTCGTGGTGTCGCCACCGCAGCTCGGGAAAACCTGGTTCCTTGAGCGGATCGGCGCTGATCAATCCCTGATCGAGCCGGTGCCTTGGGTAATTAGCTCGGTTGACCTGCGAAGGAGCCCGCTTGAGCTATGTAATGATGTCGCAGCGCTGCTCGGGCTTCTTTTCGAGCATACCCCATCAACGGGGAACGAAGAGACACTCTTCAGCATTGCGCAAGCAATCATCAGGACCGGGCGGCCGCACCTGTGCATGCTTGATAGCGCCGAACTACTGACTAAAGAAACCATCAGCTCTTTGCGGGATTCTCTTGGCCAGCTCTACCATCTGGTGCAAGATGCCGGTGTGCCAGGACTTCGCCTTGCTTTCATTGCCGCCAGTAGACGCGACGGTGACTGGAAAGGGATAACCCCGCCGCCGCGGCTAGCTCCGCTCCCGCTGACCGAGTTCCATACCGACGTGGTGGAACAAGCCCTGCACGACCTAGCGCACGACCTAAAGTCTGAGGTAGGGCTACAGATTTCCCCGTTGCGCATCAGGGACAACGCTACCCAGGTCTATCGCCTTACCAAAGGGCTCCCCGCGCTGCTGGTCCGTTGCTTGCAGTGGATACGGGCAAATGGATGGGTCGGTATGGACCGTCGTCTGGAAGACCCAAGGCTCTTTGATGAGCTCGCGGTTCCTTATATCAGGCACGAGTTGCTGACGTCGGCCTGCCTGCTTCCGGTGAGCCTGGCCGATAGCCAGGCGGATATGAATGCGCTCGTCCAGGCGTACCGTGTCCTTACCCTGTACCGCCTTTTCACGCAATCCCATCTCCGTCATTATCTCGAGTCGGACGAGGATTTTCGTGCCGCCTTGACCGCCGCAGGGTGGGTTTTGCAGGACCTGTGGCTTGCCATCGGCGAAACTGCCTTGCTCAAACGGCCGTTGAACGAACCATGGCAGGAGATCCACCCGGCGATTCGTAGATTGCTTTACCGCTATTTTTACCGGACTGAAAGTGAGCGGGAGCGAGCCCACCGCGAGGCTCGTCTGTTCGTCGAACTCTGGGCCGACGGGCAGGCCGGGACCGAGCAGGTCGTAGGCATGGTGGAGCGCTTGTGGCACGAATCGGTCGCGGTTGGTAGCCGAGACCAAGCCGAGTTGGAGCGAAGGCTGACAGAGTCGGCCCGGAAGCTGTCGGGCTCGCTGCGCGAGTCGTCTGCCTTTTCCCTAGCTGAGCTGAGAACATTTGTAGCGGAGCGGATGGCGAACGACGAGGAACTGCAGGAAGCCCTGAGCGGCGCACCTGGGCTTTTCGGTCGGCTGCTCGCGATTGTGGAGAGGCCGGTGGAAACGTGACATGACTGAGGAAAGACTCTTTCCCGCCTATATCCCGCGGGATGAGGAGCAGCAGATCCTCGAAGAAGTCGCGAAGGTAGCTGCGGACCGGCAAAGCAGGGCGATATTGCTGTACGGCTCTGGTGGCGTCGGCAAGACTTCGATGGTGCGCAAGTTGGCAGACAGTAGCGCCGCTGATCCGCTGACTGTCTGGGTCGATCCGGTCGATGTCGACGATAGTGACTACTGGATCATGTCGAATCTCGAACAGCATGTCATCATGCAAATAGAT
This sequence comes from uncultured Actinomycetes bacterium, assembly GCA_963808315.1. Classification (GTDB taxonomy): domain Bacteria; phylum Actinomycetota; class Actinomycetes; order Streptosporangiales; family Streptosporangiaceae; genus Palsa-504. The sequence continues at coordinate 15,744 of CAWEFK010000007.1, forward strand.
CCCGATAACAGGTATTTCGGACCTTATCTAGAATACCTGTCCCGGTTGCCTACTTACACTCGGCCTCGGGTTGACTACGACACCGTGGTAAGCCACTTGGTCCGGATCAAGCAGGTTTTCGCCGAATGCTATCAGCGGTTCACAAGCGAAAGCGGCAAGACGGTAGTGATAGTCTTGGATACCATTGAGGCGATTCGTGGCATCTATCTCCTGGTGACGTTGACCCAGTGGATGAAGCCACTGCCGTCTACCCTTTTTATCCTTTCCGGCCGTCCGCCGTCCGAGGAAGACTCCGAAGACTGGATCGCGAAGGAGCTCGAAGATCCGCACCGCCCGATTCCGGTGCGGGAAGTTCGGCTTCGCGAGTTTACTGCCGCCAGCGCGCTTGAGTATCTGACCGGAAGCGCCGTCGCAGTGGGCCTCACGGCCGACGAGAAGGAGAAGCTGGCCCATCTGACTCGCGGGCATCCACTTTGGCTGGCCTTCACGGTTGATTATCTCCGGGGCGAGGGGCTGCCGCGAGAAGCGGCCGAGAATTCCCTGGGCAGCATCAAGGCTGCGCTGCCTTACGGCGGGGAGATCACGCCGACTGGAGAGATCCTGAATGAGGCGTTCAAGCGCCGTCTGGTGGCACCCTACCACGAAACCGATTTCTGGCACGAGGCATTCAAGCGTCTGGCAGTGGTCAGGGAAAGCATCAATCAGCCGATCTGGTGGCAGCTCATGGCCGACCGGCCTCGGCCTGACGATGCGGCGGATATGGGCGCGGCCTGGGCCACGCTACTGCGAATCCCTTGGATCAGGCCCCGGGCCAACCGTCGTTACGTGACGCTTCATGACGCGGTGGCGGAAGAACTCGCCCAGCGCATCATCCCGCTGCACGACCAGGGCAAGCGATGGCGGGAAGATCTCTGGCGGCGGGCCGAGGAGATCTACCGCGGGCTGAGCGATGCCCGCGAGGCGGAACTGGCCGATGCCGTGGCCAGGCTGGATGAGGCGCTGAATTCGCTGCCCGCATGGCTGGAGCCGAGCGAGGAGCACAGTCCGGCCGCCGAGGAGGAAGCCAGGATCATTCGCGAGGCGGCGCTCCTGGAGCCGCAACGTCGCGAACTGTCTCAGCTCAAAGCGGTCCAGCTCCTCTACGGGCTGTTGTGCGACTTCCCCAGAGGATGCGAGCAGTTCCTGAACGCGCTGGAGGGGGCCAAGAAGCAGCACGACGTCTTGTTCCAGAATCTGCTTGCTTCCGAAATCCAGCGGGTCTTGCCCGGGGTGGCGCAGGCATACGTCCCCGGCGACGTAGTCGGTGAGCAGATAAGGGACTTCCACACCTGGCTGGCTGGTGAAGGCCGGGCATTCCATATCGACCTCAGTCTGAGCCTAGCCGATCACCTCATCAAGGCCGAGCGGCCAGACACGGCGCTCATCTTTCTCTCTAACGTGCCGGAGGGCAACACCAGTCCAAGTCAGCGCTACCGGCTGGACAATCTGCGCGGTAATTCATGCATACGGATCCCTGGTCGGGTTGGTGAGGGTCTTGCGCACTTCGAAAATGCCCTGAACGATGCAGTTTCCCTTGAATCTGAGGATAAGCTGAGGTTCATCGCGAAGGCTTACAAGGAGCTCGGCTTCTACTATCGCAACGCGGGCAAGTGGCGAGAAGCCGGCGACGCCTATGAGCAGGCGCGTGACGCTATCTCGGAATCCCTGCTGGCCGGAGCTTCGGATGAGGGCCGTGAGGAGATGGCCTCAATCCAGACCAACTGGGCCTATGTCAAGGGCCTGACCGGGGCTTACCGTGATGGCGCCAGCCTGGTAGAAAGCGCGATCAGCGTCCGGCGGCGATTGGGGAACCTGCAGGAAGAGGGCAACTCCTGGAGTGTGTGCGGCGAGGTGTACAGGTACGAAAGACGGTTCCAGAAGGCGTGGGATGCTTTCGGCCAAGCTGAGCGTATTTTCCTCGAGCTCCGAAACTGGGCGTGGCTAGGTCTCGTCTACCAGGAGCAGGCGATCTGCCTGTTCCAGGCCACGGCCCAAGACGGGATCGAGCTGGTAGAAAATTCCGGGCAACGTGCCCAGCGGCTGATAACAGAAGCGCTGGATCTCTGCCGTGACTTGGCTGTCCGTGGTTACCCGTCCGCCCTCAACCGGGCCGGACGCATCTTCGGAGCAACAGACCTCGACGCCGGACTAGCCTATCTTGCGGACGGCGTCGAGTGGGGCGAGAAGTTGTCCGACGGATGGTTCTGGTTTGCCAACCTGATCGAGTTCGCTGAGCTATGCTATCGAGCCTGGGTAAAGACGGGCCGGCAGGCCTACCGCGACCTCATCGACCGCCGGGAACCTGAGATCTTGCGGGTCATGCTGGATTTTGATTTCCCCGATCTTAAGGGCAGGTGGGATCTCCTGCAGGGGCATTTCGGCATCCATCAGGCACTGGAGACCGGGGACGACAGGGCACTGGATGTGGCGCTAGATAACTACAAAAGAGGCTTCGTGCTGATCGCACAGGGATATGTAGGTTCCTCAGGTTCTGCTGCGGTGGCGGGTGAGTTCGAGACCTTCGGGAAACTTGTCTGGAAGCTTTCCGCAGAGACCCGGGCAGAGTGGCAGAGAGAGCTACGCCGCGCATGGAGCCAAGAACGCCCTGGATCAACGCTCTTGCTGGCACGCCTAGAACAGCTGTATTAACAGATGGATTACGCTAGCACCACTGTCCAGAAAGGCGTGGCACATGACACCTGCACCGCAGGTGCAGCGGGCGATCGCATTGTCGGCTTTCGATCTGCCCGATGCACAGGAGCTGCTGCTCCATGACTGCGAAGATTGCGCTTGTCCGGTGAGCGATAGTCGAAGCCTGCAAGATCGAAGTTTTATTCCGTCGACGGCGTTTCCTGACACGCGTTCATGGGTCTGTAGCGCTGACGTTTTCGAGATGCGACTCGACTCAGATCACCGGCTTTTGTTCAACCCCATCGGCCGGGGCGGGATAGTGGTGGTAGACGAACTGGCGCACCGCATCTTCCGTTGCTTTGCCCAGCCCGCCACCCGTCGGGATGCGGAAGCTATCGCCCCAGGCGCAGGTGCCGACGTGCTGATGGTACTCGACCGCCTCAGCCATCATGATCTCATTCATCCGACCGGGTGTCCGCCGCAACTGGAATTCAGCGGCGGAAAGATGCTGACCGCATGGTTGCATGTGACTAACGCATGCAATCTGCGTTGCCCCTACTGTTACGTGAACAAGTCCGCCGAAGGTATGGACGAGCCGGTTGGGCACGCCTCAGTAGAGGCGATAGTCCGGTCCGCCCTGGAGCATGGCTTCCCGAGCATCAAATTGAAATACGCGGGCGGTGAGGCGAGCCTCAATCACCATACGATGCTGAGCATTCATGCCCATGCGCGGAAGCTCACTGCCCGTGCTGGCCTGACCTTGCATGCCACGCTGCTAAGTAATGGCGTAACTATCTCGCCCGCATTGATAAGAACGCTCAAGGCCGAAGGCATCCGAGTGATGATCTCGCTGGACGGACTGGGCGACCAACATGACACGCAGCGTCCTTTCGTCAACGGTAAGCCGTCTTTCAAGTTTGTGGAAAAGACAATTGCTCAATTGATAGAGCAGGCTTATCCGCCGCATTTGTCCATTACCGTCACTAACCGTAACGCCGATGGCCTGGCGGAGGTAGTGAAGTTTGCGCTAGAACGAGATCTGACCTTCAGCATTAACTTCTTCCGTGACAACGACTGTGCGGCAGGGTTCCCTGACCTGCGATATGACGAACAAACAATGATCACGTCCTTGCTCAAGGCGTTCAAAGTTGTTGAGGATTTTCTACCCAAGTGGAGCGTGCTTGGTACGATACTCGATCGTGGTCAATTGCTAGAGCCCAGACAGCGTGCCTGCGGGGTCGGCCAGGATTATGTTGTAATTGATCAGCGCGGGCGGGTTGCGAAGTGCCACATGGAGATAGAACAGACCCTGGGTGACGTCCTCAACGACGACCCCCTGCAGTTGATCCGGCGAGATCAATTGACCGTACTGAATCCAGCGGTCGAGGAAAAGGAAGGCTGCCGGGACTGCAGCTGGCGGTATTGGTGTTCGGGCGGATGCGCGGTAGCTACCTTCAAGGCGACCGGCAGATACGATATCAAGTCGCCGAACTGCAACATCTATAAGGCTATATACCCGGCCGCGCTAAAGCTTGAGGGGCTGCGGGTACTAAAGTACGCGACGCAGGCCTGACCCCGGCCTGACCCGCGATCGCGGTAGCCGTGAGGGCAGCGGGATCGGTCATGGATTGTCGGCGGCGCCTCGATCAGACCTGAGTTTGGTCACCTCACCTCCTTAGCGAGGATCGCAAACAGCTGACCTGGAACGATGACGGTGCCTGATCGGTTTTGCATGATGACGGACAGTAGGACGAGATCACGCACAATTTGCGGATTTACCCAGCCGCTGCTGACTGGCGAGGACTGCGGCGGCTCGCATCCGGGAAGACCCTGCACGGTTACCATGACGCCCCCTCCCGCGGGCGGCGTCACCGGCCAGCCAGACCCCTCGGCCCTTGCGGAAGGTCCTGCCCGGCATCCTGTTCGTACTCTCACGGCGGCGCAAGGACCGTCATCGGCGACACGAATTGTCCCCGTTTCTGGTCAACCGCCGAGACTTTCAGTCCGCAGGTAACGGCGATATCCGGGGGCTGAAAAGTCCCCGCCTGCACCCGGTAACGCCGCTTCCCCAAATGATCATGCCGGGCGTTTTTCGTACCCTGGCCTTACCGTCACCGTGACGGCGTGCCCCGGCCGAGCCTGGGCACAACAAGGCCCCCTGGACCATCCGCCAAGATCACCCAGGGGGCAAGGACCCTTCAACAGGAACCCACATGCAACCTAACACGGCCCCTACCCGCCACCAAACGAACCCGCCAGACCGACCCCCGGACCCGGCCGAGCTGCTGGAGACAGTCGCCCGGGGCCCTGGCCGCGGCGCTGATCCCGCTCCCCCGGCAGCCCGGACCGCCCGACGCCGCGGACTTCCTGACCGCCGCGCAGCTCGCCCTTCGGCTGGGCATCTCCCGGGAGACAGTGCGGCGGCTCGCGCTCACCGGGACGCTGCCGCATACCGTGGTGTGCCGCGGCACCCGAAAGACAACCCGCCGGTACCCCCGGCGGTTCGCCGACGAGTTCGCGGCCAGCGGCCTGGACACCGCCGACCTGGCCATCTTCGCCGCCCAGTGGCGGGCGCGGGTCACCGCGCCCGCACGGTGACCACCCGTACGCCGCGTCCCCGCATCCCTGCTCCGCCAGCCCCGCCTCCGGGCGGCTGGCGGTACCGGGCTGCGTGCCGCGGCGCCGACCTTGACCTGTTCTTCCCTGGCCGCGGTGAATCGGCCGAGCCCGCGCGGCGGGTCTGCGCCAGGTGCCCGGTCCGCGAGCCGTGCCTGGACTACGCCCTGCGCCACGGGATCACCCACGGGATCTGGGGCGGGCTGGCCGAACGGGACCGCCGCGCGCTGCGGTCCCAGCGAGTGGGCGCGGCCCGGCGGGAACGTGATGAGGCGATCACTGCGGCGGCCGGCGCTGGGTACAGCCAGGCGGTGATCGGACGGACGTTCGGCCTGACCCGCACCTCGGTAAGCCGGGTCCTGTCCCGCAGCGTAGACGGGCAGGGACGATCATGAGCCGCGGCCTTGCCCGCACCCTTCCTCCGCGGCCGCCCGGCCGCACCGGGCACGGCACAGCCACCTCGCCCACGGCGGGCGGGCGGCTGGCCGGTCGCGGCGCCCGGCGGACCCGGGTCCAGCTCAGGCGGGGCGGCTGGCGGGTCACGGCGTGGAACAAGCCTGGGGAGACATCGTGACCGGGCCGGTGTTCCCGGAGGACTCCTGGGTGCAGGTCCGTCACCCGCTGACCCGCGAGCAAGAACACGGCGACCGGGCCGGGTGGCCGTGGCTGCCCGGCTGGGTGGTCGCCCGGTGCGGCCCGGATGAATGGGAAATCTGCGTGCAGGCCCCCCAACTGGCCACCTGGCACGACGGCGAGGCCTGGTACCCAACCTGTTTCCGGGACTCCTCCGAGCTCCGCCTGCCCGAAGCGCAGGCAGCAGATCTGGACTGGCCCGCCGGGCCCGGACTGGAGGCGCAATGAGTACCACGCGCGGCGGCCCCAGCCAGCCATGGATCACCCGCGACGTGCGCCGCCGGGCCGGGACTGGACGGGCCCCGGCTCGGTGCTGATCGCGGTGGCGGCGTGGCTGCTGGCGCTGATCGGCGGGGGCGCGCTGTTCGTCTCGTTCAGCGCCCAGTACGCCTACATCGTCGCCATCCGGCGCCAAGACGCGGCCAGCGTGATCGAGGCGCTGCTGCTGGACCTTCTAACGATCGTGTTCACGCTGCTCGCGCTCGGCCTGTCCCGGGCGGGCAAGTCCGCCCGGGCCGAACGGGCACTGATCCTGGCCTGCGCCGCCGCGTCCGCCTACATGAACGTGTCAGCTGCCGACGTGGCCAGCCCGCGTTCGGTCACCGCGTACGCGATCGCCCCGGTCGCGCTGGCCATGGTGGTGGACCGGGTCGTGACGGTGGTCCGCCGCCACGTCCTGGCCGACCGCGAGCCCTCGGCCTGGAGACACCGTTGCCCGCGCCGCGGCGGCCGCGGCCAGGATCGCCGGGTTGCTGCTGCTGTACGCGCTACGGTTTGCCCTGGCCGCGCAGGAGACGGCCCGAGGCCTGCGCCGGATGGTGCTGGACGCCGCCCCGCTGCCTGGACTCCTCGAGACGCCCGCGCCTGAGGCGATCGAGCCGCCCCGCACCAAGAAAGCCGTCCTGCTCGCCCTGTACCGTGCTCACCCGGATTACGGGAACCGCAGCAGAGCTAGCCGGGTCGCCGCCGAGCTGGCCCCGCAGGCGGGGCTGCAGGCCGGAACCGCCCGCAGCTACATGTATGCCGAGCTGGACGGCAGGGCATCATGACCGCGGACCCGTCCGCGGAACCCTCGCCCCGCGCTCTGGGCGAGAGCCTGGCCGCCCTGGCCGCGCAGCTCGCTGACCTGCGCGGCCAGATCCGCGCCATCAACACCCGGCTCGACCAGGCCGGGCTCTCCGCCGAGGTAAACCTGGCCGCCCGGTTCGAGGACCTAGCCCTGACGGTCGCCGAGGCGCTCGACGCCGCCGCCCCGCACGGGCCCGCTGCCCCGTACTGGATCGGCCTGGACCGCGACACCCATCAAGCGCGGCTGGCCGACCTGCGGCGGTGGGCCGATACCGTGCTCCGCCAGCACTACGGCGGCTACGAGCTCCGGGACTGCTGGCCCCACCACATCCACGCCATCTGGGAACTATCCACCCTGGCCGCCGAATGGCACCGCACCTACGGCGGCACACGCCCCGACCTGGCCCGGGCCCTGGAGTTTCACGACCGCTGGCTGCCCGGCACCATGCGCCGCGTCACCGGCGTCACCGGCAAGTGCATGCCGCACTGCGTGATGCTCCGCGGCCCTGGCGACTGGGCCGCCCGGCCCGGGTACCGCTGACACCTGCGGCGCACGCGGCCGCGCCGCCTTCCCAGCGCGGGCACAGGAGCGGTCCCCGCGCTGGCGGTGCCGCCCCTCGCCAAGCTCCGGTCAGCGCTCACTGCAGGCCCCGGCCTTGAGAAAGTATCCGTGTCCGGGCACCAGGTAGATGATGCCCATATCGACCAGTTCCCGGTAGGCACGGGCAACCGTCATCCGGTGAACGCCGAGCTTCGCGGCTATCTCCGGCCCGGCGGGAAGCTTGCCCCGTGGGCCCGTCTGTCCGTCCTGCATTGCGCCCAGGAGCAGGTAGGCGGCCTGGACCCAGGCGCGGGGGTCCTCCCGGCCGGTGCCGATGGTCACCATGTGATCCTGGCCCAGACGATTCGGCCGCCGCCGGTCACCTGCACGCCCCAGCTAGCCGGATCACCCGTCAGCGCCTCCACGATGCTCAGGCCGTGAGGCCGGTCGTCATCCTTATGCCTGCCTCGCCACGGCCCGCCCGCATCCTGGCATTCCACCCTGACGTGATCGGGGTGCCGTTGGACGCGGATCGTGAAATGCTCCCCGCGTGAACGGCTGTGCAGGACGGCATTGGCCGCGAACTCCGATGCGGCGAATACCGCGTCATCCGTGCCGGGGCAGTCCCCCAGATAGCGCGCGACCTGCTGCCGGACGTGGCTCACTTCCTCGGCTCGTCCGTGGAATGTGCCCGTGTAGCTGGTTTCCGTCGCTGTGACCATGGATGGTATTCCTCATCCGGGATGGCGGGCGTGATCTCGCTACTCAACCTGTCAGGCGAGTGCCAGAATCGGGAGTAGTTACCCGGTTACTGACCAGCGTTGAACTCCGGTAAGGAGAGGTGCGCACCGTGCCGACGCCGAGAGAACAGCTCGCCAAGATCCTCCGCCAGTCCCGCCTCGATGCTGGCTATGAGTCACACGGGGCACTGGCGAAGCGGCTCAACGTGTCACGTCCGGTGGTCACCCGGGCGGAGAACGCCGCCCACCCCGTGCCGTCCGATGCGGTGCTGGCGGCGTGGGCCGGCGCCACAGGCGCGGGGCTGGACACGCTGACCGACCTGGCGCAGCGCGCGAAGTCGGGCACCCCCGACTGGTTCATGCCGTACCGGCACGCGGAGTCAGAAGCCCGCATCCTGCGGTACTGGTCACCCATCGTGGTACAGGGCGTTGCTCAGACGTCGGGCTACATGCGTGCCCTGTTCGAAGACGAAGGTCACCTGCTCGACCAGGTCGATGAGCTCGCTGCCGCCCGGCTTGAGCGGCAATCCGTAATCGGCCGGGTGCCCATCACGATGATCATCGGTCACCATGTCCTGTACCGTCTCGTCCGGTCACCAGCGGTCATGGCCGAGCAATGCGGCTACCTCGCGATCGTGGCGGAACGATCTGGCGTGGCGCTGCATGTGCTCCCTGACGGTGTGAACATGGGTGTATGGGGCGCGTTCGACATCGCGACCGGAGACAGCACGATCACGATCAGGATGTCAGGCATCGAGGACGTGACCAGCACAGACCGCGAACTGGTAAGCAAGGCAGCGGTGGCTTTCGAACGGATACTCGGCGCTGCGCTCCCGCGCTCCGACTCGCTATCCCTCATACGATCGGCGGAAGGACAATGGAAGGCACAGGCTTGAACTGGCGTAAGTCGAGCTACAGCGGAAACGGCGGCGGAGAATGCGTGGAAATCGGCGCGTCGCCCGGCGCGGTCGTCGTGCGCGACACCACCGACCGTGCTGGCCCCATGCTGTGGTTCACCCCGGCCGCGTGGCGCAGGTTCGCCGACCAGGTGAAACGCTCGTTAGTGCCTGAGCTCAGGTCTGCGATGCACGTCACGCTAGGCGAATGGTGTGAGCGACGGCTTGGCTCGGCCCTAGCTGAGGTCTTGTTCGAGACCGGAACCCTGTCAGCGGTCACGGGCGTAAGGCTCGCTGACGGCCGTGAGGTCGTCGTCAAAGTGCGGCGCTGCGCCCCTCGCCTGCACGCCGCGTATCTGGTGCAGCGGCATGTATGGCAGTGCGGCTATCCTGCCCCCGAGCCGCTGGTGCCGCCCGTGCCACTGGCCTCAGCGCACTGCGCAAGCGCCGAGCAGCTGGCTGGCGGCGGTGACATCGGCGGCAGAGGACGCGCTGACGCGGAGCGTTCGGCGGAAGCCCTGGCATGGCTACTAAGGATCACCCCTGCAATCGCCGATGTGGGCGACCTTTCGCCCGCACCGCCATGGGTGGCATGGGATCACGCCGGGCCCGGATTGTGGCCGGCTCCTGACGGCCTGCCCGAGGGCCTCAGCACGATGGCCGGATCCGGCTGGCTAGACGAGGCCGGCCTGCGGGCCCGCGAGCGGCTCGGCCGGTACCGGGCGCCGCGGGTGATAGGCCACGGTGACTGGCATGCGGACAACGTCCGGTGGTCGGGGACCGAGTTGCTGGTCGTGCACGACTGGGACAGCGCGGTTTACCAGCCGGAAGCCGTCATCGCCGGCCTGGCCGCCGCGATCTTTCCCGCCTCGGACGCCTGCTGGCAGCCGGCCACCATCGCCGAGAGCGAAGAGTTCCTTGATGCGTACCAGCGGGCGGGATCCGGGCCCTGGGCGCAGGATGACATCCAGGCATTCTGGGCAGCGACCGTGTGGACCCGCACGGTCGACGCCAGGGAGGAATCGGCCGACGGGGCGGGCCGGAGCCTCAGCCAGGCCGAAGCGCTAGATCGCCTCGCCCGCGCTGGCGCGTAACACCACCAGGCCCGCACGTGAGGTCTACGTGAACAGGGCCGGCCTGGCTGCTGTAACGCCCCGTGCTCGACATGAACGGTGTGATCTTCGATAGTAACGGTGTGATCTTCGGTGGCAAGTGACAGGAAATCTTCGGCATTATCTGGCCGGGCCGCCTGCGCGGCTGGATTCGTAGGCAATGGCTGAGCACGTCACTTAACCGCAATCCCGAATTACGGTACGGTATCCGGCATGGGATTAGGTGTCGGCCGGCCCGGCCGCGGCGTCGACCTAGGCTATGCCCGCGGCTCCGCTACCAGGCAGAGCCTGGAACGCCAGCTGGATGATGCCCAGCCGCCGCGGGCATCCCCGCCCAGCCGATCTGGGCCTGCAAGAAGACCGGTACTGATGACGGGTCGTGACGGGCTGCCGCGGCCGCTCGGCTGCGCCCGGTCCGGCGCCACGATCGTGGTCCATACCTGGACCGGCTCGGCCGCAATCTCCGCGAGGTCCTCAACCTGCTGGTCCATGACCTGGCCGGGCGCGGCATCGGCGTGCGGCCGCTAGCGGGCCCGCTGCCGGTCAGCACCGCCGATGAGCTGAAAGCCCGGGGCCACACCCTGGGCCAGATCGCGGCCAGGACCGGCATCCCGAACACGTCGCAGCACCGGTACCTCGCCAGCGGCATGCCGGCGCCTGAGGCGGCATCGTGAGACCGGCCAGCTTCCTCGTCGCGCCGCCGCGGCCGGCCCGGTGTTTTCCCGCCCCGCGCGGCTGCGGGCCGCGGCAGGCCTGGCCGCGGCGGCGGTGCTCATCGCGGCCGGCGGATGCAGCTCGCCGTCGGCCCGGGCCAGGGCATCCGCGCCGCCCGGCACGGCGGCGGCTGACTGCCTGACCAAGGCGCTGTGTTATGCCCCGCACCAGTTCCGGGTGGCCTACGGCATCCAGCCGCTGCTGGATGACGGGATCGATGGCCGCGGCCAGACCGTGGTCCTGCTGGAGTTCGCCGCCACCAACCCGTGCCCGTCGCCGCCCGCGGTCACCGACATCCGCCAGGATCTAGCCCGGTTTGACAGCCTGTTCGGCCTGCCCGCCGCGCGACTGCAGGTCGTGAACGGCCTGGCCCGCTCCGCCTCCCCCTGGCTGGCATGCGTTAGCCGAAGCATGCGGCGGTTCGTGGACCGGATCGCCCGCGGGATGACGGGCTTGCTATAGATCGTTCAACGGTATATAACGTCGGTATGGCTATTCGTGCGATGCAGGAAGCGACCTTCCTGATCCTGACCGCGCTGGCCGACGGCAGCCAGCACGGGTACGGCATCATCGCCGACGTCCAGGACATTTCCGGCGGCCAGGTCCAGCTGCGCCCGGGGACCCTGTACACCGCCCTGGACCGGCTCCGCGCCGATGAGCTGATCGAGGTGGACCGGGAAGAGGTCGTGGACGGGCGGCTGCGCCGGTACTACCGGCTCACGCCCGAAGGCACAACACGGCTCGGCGCCGAGGCGGCCCGGCTGCAGGCTCATGCCGTCGCCGCGCTGAGGCGGCTGGACCTGGCAGGGGGGATGGCGACATGACTGATCAGGAGCACCTCGAGCGATCCTGCCGGCGGCTGCTGGCCTGTTATCCCCGGGCATTCCGGCGGGAGAGCGGGCCGGAGATCCTCGCGGTGCTACTGGCCTGCACCCCGGACGGCCGACGCCGTCCCGGCCTGGCCCAGGCCGCGGACCTGATCTGCAACGGTCTGCGGATGCGGCTGTGGCCCCGGGTGCCGCGGTCGGCGCGCACGGTGCGGGCAGCCGTCCGGCTCATGGGCGCGGGCGCCGCCGTCAGCGCCGTCAACCTGATCATCTTGCTGGCCGCCATCGTCGACATCAGGGCCCGCCACGCCGTGTTCGGGCTCCGCCTCATCGCGGCCCAGGTCAGCCAGGTGAACGCGTCGGTCATCACGCAGATGATCATCCCCTGCCTGGTCCCGGTCGCCGTGTGGCTGTGGATGGCGCGGGCCAACGGCCAGGGCCGGAACTGGGCGCGCATCCTGTACACGGCGCTGTTCGGCCTGACGACGCTGACTCTGGCCGGCGTCATCCCGCCGACGGCGATCAATATCCAGGACCAGCCGGCGGCGATCAATAGCATTGTCCCGCCGTCGGTGATCCACATCAGTTTCGTCCCGATGGTCTCTCAGATGCCTTTCATCCCGGAGCTCGGCCCGGTCGTCCCCGTACTGACCGGGCTGGCCGTTCCCGCACTGACCGGGCTGGCCGTTCCCGCACTGACCTGGCTGGCCGGAGCCGCTGTGGTGGGTCTGCTCTGGCTCCCGGCCTCCACCGCGTTCTTCAGGTCGCAGGGTCACCTGCAGGCCCGGCACAGGGCGCAGCGGGCCGAACTCGCGCGGATCCGATCGTCCAGGGCACGGTGGCCGGGTCAGGTGTGACTCGTGCCGGCCTGCGCGGGTGCGGCGCGGCGTGCGCCCGGGTCCCGTCTTGCTGTCGCTGTTCATGGTCTCGGCCGGTTCGGTCATCGGGTCGGGCTGGCCGCTCGGCACGCTGAACGCGTCGAGGGCGGCCGGGCCCGCGGCCGTCATCTCGCGGATCATCGGCGTGAACTTGCTGATCGGCATCGCACTGATCTACGCCAAGCTCGGCTAGGCGCACCCGGTCGGCACGGCGCGGTTCACCTGAATCCACCCGAAGTTCGGCAGCGCGTTCATCCAGGCCACCGCACAGGAAGGGCGCGCCCGGGTTCGCCTGGGGGCACGCCCGCGAGACACGCGCCGCGCTGGGCCGCGTGGAGGCACCGGTGTCGCCGCAGCCGGGATACCCTGCCTGCGGTGCCTCGAACCGCAGGCACCGGAGGCACCGGAGGAGTCGATGCTGGGGGGTGCGATGCTATGAACGGCCCGACCCGCACCTGGAACGCGGTCGTGGTCGTGGTCGTGGTCACACTACGATCCTCCAGCCACGGCCGCCAGCTCACGAGGCCGGGGTGCCGGCTGGCGCCGCTATTCCCAGCGGAAGAACCGCATGGCGAGAAATCCGAACACCAACGCGTATCCCACGAGGACCAGCAGCGGATGCGCGGGCGGGAACTGGCCGACCCACGAGTCACCGATCGCCGACACGGCCGCGCCGAGCGGGGTGTAGCTGCTGATGTCCCGGAGCACGGCCGGCATCAGCTGCAGCGGATAGTACAAACCGGAGAAGAACATCAGCGGGTAAAGGGTCGCGGCCATCAGGCCCCGGGCGGCGCCCGCGGTCCGGGCCAGGGCCGCGATCGCCAGCCCGATCGCGAACAGCGCGGCCATGCAGAGCGCGATCGCCAGCACCAGTGCGGCTGGGCTCTTCGGGGCGCTGATCCCGAAGAACACGATGCTCACGGTGACGAGCAGGGCCAGCGTGACCGCCATCAGGCAGGCCTGGACGACGATCTGCGCGGCCAGCACCCAGTACGCGGGCACCGGCGTGGTCGACAGGCGGCGCAGGATGCCGAGCTCACGGTAGGAGACCAGCGGCCCGGGCAGGTAGGTGAAGGCGATGATCGCGATCGAGAAGGACATGAGGACCGGGATGTAGACGTCGAACGCCGAATAGCCGCCCAGGTTGGCCGAAGGCTGCCTGAACACGGGGACCTCGCCAAAGACGACCAGGAGCAGCAGGGCGATTCCCACCCCGGCGATTATCCCGGCCGGCTGCCGCCAGGCCAGCCTGGCCTCGTTAAGCACCATCTGGCCGAACGCGGCGCGCGGCGCTCGCGGCCGGGTCAGCGTGAGCGTGGTCATGACTGTGCTCCTTCTTCCGTTTCGTGCGGGTGCCTTCCGGTGAGTCGCACGAAGGCGTCCTCCAGAGTCGATGCGTCGATCCGCACGTCCTGCGTCTCGACGCCCGCCGCGTGCATCGCGACGATCACGGCGGTGGCGAGCTCACCGGTGCCGGTGACGACGATGTGGTGGCCGTCGTGCTCGACCGCGGTCACCTCCGGCAGGCCGGTCAGCAGGCTCTCGTCGAACGGGGCCGACGCCAGGAACCGGACGGTCTTCGCGCCCACGGCCCGCGCAGCCAGGCCCGCCGGGGTGTCCAGCGCGACGATGCGCCCGGAGTCGATGAGCGCTATCCGGTCGCAGAGCCGTTCGGCTTCTTCCATGAAATGGGTCACCAGCAGGACCGTCGTGCCGCGGTCACGGACACCCTCGATGAGTTCCCAGACGTCCCGGCGGGCCTGCGGGTCGAGGCCGGTTGTCATTTCATCCAGGACGGCGATCTTGGGCGCGCCGATGAGCGCTAGCAGCACGGACAGGCGCTGCTGCTGGCCGCCGGATAGCGATCGGTAGTAGGACTCGCGCTTGTCGCCCAAGCCGAGCGCCCCGGCCAGTTCGCCCACGTCGGCCGGATGGCGGTAGAAGGACTGGTACATGTCGATGATCTCGCCGACCCTGAGCTTGGCCGGGAAGGCGCTCGACTGCAGTTGCACTCCGGTGATCTCGTGGACCTGGGCCTGGCCGGCCTGCGGATCGATGCCCATCAGCCGGATCATTCCCGAGTCCGGAGCCCGGAGCCCGATGGCGCACTCGACCGTGGTGGTCTTCCCGGCGCCGTTCGGGCCCAGGATCCCGAAGATCTCACCCTCGGTGACCGAGAACGAGACGTCGTCGACGGCGACCAGCGGACCGTAACTCTTGCGCAGATGCGAGATCTCCACCGCCAGCCCGCTCGCAGCCTGTCCCCGTCGGCCCAGACCAAGTGCGCTGTCCGCCGTGCTGTTCGGGGTGACGGCTCTGATGGCGGTATCCGCTGCGCCGTCCAGCTGCAGTGCTTCGCCCCGGCTGGCGCGAGCCTGCGGGGCGTGGCGGTCAAGCCGACCGCCGACCGCACTGTGTGGTGCACCCATGGCTGTCTCCTGTCTGCGGCAGCTCCAGCGCTTTGGCCGCTGCCGCGCTGGATACTTGGATCGGCGCGGCCGGCCATGGGCTGGCACGTGCCCGTTGCTTGGTCAGCTTCCGCCCGTGCCGTATCGGCCAGCTCTCGCCTGGCGATACAGGAGCAATACCTAGCGCTCTTGCGGCCCGCCGACCGGCCGGCGCAGGCCCGGCTACGTCATCCGTGCGTTGTCGGCGAGTGTTGCGCGCAGGGCAGCCGCGTCCGCCGACGCCGCAGCCGCCGCGGCGCTGTCACCAAGAGCGGCATGCGCGTCACTGAGCAGCGTGAGCGCCCGCTCCTCATACAACGGTGTCCCCATGCCCCGGAAAATACCTGCTGCCTGCTGCCCAGGGGCGACGGCCTGTCCCGGATCCCCGCTGGTGAGCGCCAGTTCGCTCAACCCGAGCAGCGTCCTCGCCTCGGCCATTCGATCGCCGGTGAGGCCGGCCAGCTCCAGGGCACGCTGCAGAGCGGTGCGGGCCTGGGCGAACTCGCCCTGGCGTACCTTCGCGACGCCGGCCGCCTGGAGGATCCGTGCTTCTCCGACGGGATCGCCCATGTCGCGGACAATGGCCAGCGCCTCGTCGAGGCTGCCTACGGCTCGCGCCAGCTCTCCCGCCTGCAGGTCGGCCTCACCAGTGAGATACAGCACCTGCGCCTCGACCCTCCGATGGTGGACGGCCGTCCTGGCCAGCCGCAGCGCATCGGCCAGCAGCGCCCTGGCTTCGCCGGGCTGGTGCTGGTTTAGCTTGATCACGGCCAAATTCTGCAGCACAGACGCTTCGGACACATGGTCTCCCGTCTTCCGGAATATGGCCAGCGCCTGGTCATAGCCTCTGGCGGCGTCGCCGAGCCGTCCGCTGAAATTGTCCAGGAACGCGATGTTGCGGATCGACGTGCCAAAGCCCTGATCGTCGCCAACGTCCTGGAACAACTGTGCGGCAGCTTCGAGGTCGCGGCGAGCCACGTCGAACGGCTGCCGCTGTGGCTGGATTGCCCCTCGTGCGGCCAGCATCGCGGCCTGGCCGCGGATGTCGTGTGCCTGCCGGGCGGCCTGCAGGGCGACATCAGTTGTCTCCCGCCAGTCGTCGAAGTAGGCCCGGGTCTCGAAGAGCGGTTCCGCGCTGTGGGCCAGGCTCCAGCACGGCCCGGACAGCCCTGCCTGGGCTGCCTGCCGTACCCCCGCCACCAGCGCGGCCCGCTCGCGCTCGAACCACGACATGGGATCGCTCAGCAGCTGGTCCACCAGTCGGTCTGGCAGCGGCCACCGCAGGGCATTGTCGTCGAGCCGGAGGTAGGTACCACCGTCGCAGCGGCGGCGGGCCTCCTCGGCGAGGTACAGCAGAGCGCCGAGCGTGCGCTCGACGGCCGCTTTCTGGTCAGTCGCGGACTCCTCAGCGGCCAGGCACTCACGGGCGAAAACCCGGATCAGTTCGTGGAAGCGGTAGTGGCTGTGCACGCCTGTCCCGGTGCCCGTAGTCTCGATCAGCCGGGCATGGACCAGATCATCGAGCAGGTCCTCGGCCTCGGCCAGCGGCAGGTCGAGGAGTGCGGCGCTCATCCAGCCGGAGAAGACCGGCTGCTCGAGCAGCGCCAGCAGACGAAACAACCGTCTCGCCTGGTCGCTGGCACTGTCGTAGCTGAGCGAGATGCTCGCCCGGACGCCCATGTCACCATGGCTGAGCTCGTCCAGGCGGCGCGTCTCGTCGGCGAGGCGGTCGGCGAGCTGCTGGAAGCTCCGGTGCGGGCGCGCGGCCAGCCGCGCTCCGGCGATGCGCAGCGCCAGCGGAAGGTGGCCGCACTGCTCCGCGACCGCCGTCGCGGCCTGGGATTGCGCCTGGACCCGGTCGGTGCCGGCGATGCGGGCGAGCAGGTCAAGCGACTGGCCGGCGTCGAGAACATCCACCTCGATGTGAGTGGCGCCGGCCAGGCCCGCGAGCCTGCTCCGGCTGGTAACGAGCACCGCCGCGCCGCCGCTGCCGGGAAACAGCGGCGACACCTGGCTCTCGCCCACCGCATCGTCGAGCACCACCAGGATCCTCCGGCCGGCGAGCAGGCTACGGTAAACCTCCGCGCGTTCGTCCAGACCCTCGGGTATTTGCGGGCCCGGCACGCCCAGGGCACGCAGGAACCGCTCGAGCACCTGCGTCGGGCCGACCGGACGCGCCGACCCGCCGTGCAGGTCGGCGAACAGCTGCCCGTCGCGGAATTGCCCGGCCGCGCCGTGCGCCGCATGCACCGCGGTGCTGGTCTTGCCTACTCCGCCCTTACCGGTAATCACCATCACGGGCACCGGGAGCCGGGACCCTTGCCCGGCCGCGCGGGTCAGGTGCCGATCGATCTGTTCGATCTGCTCGGCCCGGCCGGTGAAATCTGCGATGTCGGTGGGGAGCAGGCTGGGAATCGGCCGGGTGGCCGGGTGGATCCTGCTGAGTCCGGCGGGCGGGTCGAGGGACGAGTCGCAGGTGAGGATGGAGTGCTCAAGACGCTGCAGCCGCTCGCCGGGCTCGATCCCCAGTTCGTCGATCATGGTCCGGCGGCCTTGCCGGTACACCTGCAGCGCCTCCGCCGCGCGATCACACCTGTACAAAGCCAGCATCAGCTGGCCGCGCAGCCGTTCCCGCAGCGGATGCTCTTCGACGAGTTCGGTGAGCTCGCCGACCAGCTCGTGCGGCCTGCCCAGGTCGAGTTCGAGGGCGAGCCGGTCTTCGTTGGCCGCGATACGCTGCTCGTCCAGGCGGTCAGCGGCCGCCCGCAGGAGCTGGCTGTCGATACCCCCAAGCGCGGGGCCCCGCCATAGCCGAAGCGCATCGCGGTAGCCCGCGACGGCCCGGTCAAGGTGATTGGCGTCGCGAGCCGCGCGAGCGGCTGCCACCAGCTCGCCGAACTGCTGGGAGTCAAGCTGGTCGTGGCCGACTCCGATGACGTAGCCGTGTGGCCGCGTGGAGATGGTCGTGGCGTGGCCGTGCGAAGCAAACAGGCGGCGCAGCGAAGAAATACTGTTCCGCGCCTGCGCGCGGGAAGTCGGCGGCAGGTTCTCGCCGTAGATCGCCTCCAGTAGCCGGTCCACGGTGACGACCCGGTTTGCGTTGAGCAGAAGCGTCGCCAGGACGATCTGCTCACGGGCGCCAGCCAGCTCAAGCCGCTGCGTGTCCACCGCGACCTCAAGAGACCCAAGGATCCCGAACTTCACCCGATCACCGCGCCGCCCGTCGAACCGATTCAGCCATTTAGCATGCCCCAACGATAAATCCGGCGGGCGTCATCTGTAATTATCGAGAACCGGGACGAGGCCAAGGCCGGCCGGGCCGCCGCTGCGGAATCAGGGACGGGCACCTGCCGCGATGCGGCGACCGAGAGCGTCGTGCCCGGGCGGCAATTCGTCCGGCGTCAGCGGCCGCAGCACGTCGAACTCGTTGCCCTCGGGGTCGGCCATGGTCACCCAGCTGACGTCGCCCTGGCCGATGTTGACCAGCCGGGCACCGAGCGCCTCTAGCCGGGCGACTTCGGCAGGCTGGTCGGCCGGGCGGAGATCCAGGTGGAGCCGGTTCTTGACCGTCTTGCCCTCGGGGACTTTGAGGAACACCAGGTCGGGAGCGATGCCATCCTCGGGGCTGCCCTCCGGGGGCTCAAGGCACACCTCGTCTTCCTCTTCCCAGGTGCGGCGCCAGCCCAGCGCGGACTCCCAGAAGCTGGCGATTTCGGCCGGGTTGGCGGTGTCGATGCACAAGCACTGAATCCGTATTTCCATCTGCTGATCGTGCTCAGGCGAGCGGGCCGCGTCCAGTGATTATTGCCCGCAGCCCGCTCTCACCCGGGCTCTCACCCGGGCTCGCACCCGGGCTCGCACCCGGGCTCGCACTCGGGCTCGCGCCGGGACTCGGCGATGCGGTCGAGCCAGTCGCCGAGCAGGGCACGCTCGGCCGCGGTGAGCGCGGTGAGGCCGGGCAGCGCGGCGCGCAAGGTCACGGCCGCGGCCGCCGGGCCCGCGACGGCGGTGGTGCTCGCGTCGGTAAGGATGGTCGCGCAGACCGATGCCCACGCCGTGTCCGCCAGGGTGTCGTCGCGCTCGCCGGCGGCCTGGCCGATGAGGGTGAATACGACTCCGGTGCCGGCCGCCTGAATGAGCTCGACCGCCCGTCGCTCGGGCACCCGCAGCCGGCCCGCCTCGGCGACCCGCTGCACCCGGGCCAGCAGCATCCCGGCACCGGTCGCGGCGGCGGCCCGGCCCTCCGGGGTGCGCAGCGCCGTGTGCATGAGGCGGAACAGTTCGGGGTTCGCGAGGCCGAAACCGATATGGAGCTCCCAGCCGGCCCGCAGGCTTTCGACCGGGTCGGAATCCACGTCGGGATGCTTGCGCGCCATGTAGCTCGCGAACCCGTGCTCGACCACCGCGTCGAGCAGTCCGCTCTTGTCCCCGAAGAGCCGGTAGATCGTGGGCGCCTGCACGCCGGCGGCGAACGCGACCGAGCGGGTGGTCACCGCGTCCGGGCCCTCGGTGGCGAGCAAATGCGCGGCGACCTGCACGAGCCTGGCACGGGTCCGGTCGCGCGACGACACGGGATGCGGCCGATTCACGTTATCGATGATAACAGAAACTTGCGAACGCCATGTTTCCTTTGATATCGTCATTGACATATCATTGGTAACGTAAGGGAACGGCAGCACATGATCGTCATCACCGGCGCCACCGGCGCCCTCAACGGCGCCACCGCCGAGCACCTCCTCAAGCGCATCCCCGCGGATCAGATCGGCGTCAGCGTGCGCGACGTCGCGAAGGCCCAGCACTTCGCCGACCGCGGCGTGCGCGTCCGGCGCGGCGCCTATGAGGACCCGGCGGCACTGCTCGACTCGTTCGAAGGCGCCGAGCAGGTCCTCCTGGTCTCGTCGAACGATCCAAGCGCTGACGGGGTTGCCCTGCTCCGCGTCGGCATCGACACCGCCGTCGCGGCCGGCGCCCGCCGGATCCTCTACACCGGCCACCAGCACACGGGACCCGACAGCCCGTTCTTCCCCGCCCGCGATCACGCCGCGGCCGAGTCCCTCCTGGCGGACTCCGGCGTGGCCTGGACCTCTCTGCGCAACGGCTTTTACGCGCACAGCCTCGACTGGCTGCTCGGGCCCTGGCGCGAGACCGGTGTCATCGCCACGCCTGCCGATGGACCCGTCTCCTGGACCGAGCGCGCTGACGAGGCGGAGGCGGCCGCGGTGATCCTGGCCGGCGAGCGGCGCTTCGACGGCCCCGTCACGCTCACGGCGAGCGCCGCCGTGACGTTCGACGAAATCGCGGCGATCGTCTCCGAGCTCACCGGCCGCGACATCCGGCGTGTCGTCGTCGACGACGAGACGTGGGTGGCCGGGCAGGCCGCGCACGGCACCCCGGAGCCCATGGCCCGCTTCCTGCTCGGGTTCTACCAGGCCGCCCGCGAGGGCCGCTTCGCGGACGTCGACTCGCTCCTCGGCGACCTCCTCGGCCGTCAGCCGCGTACGGTGCGCGACCTGCTCACCGAGCGGTGATCAAACCCGCCCTCGGCTCAGCCCAGCTGAACTCTGGCCGACGAATCGGCGTGGGGGAGCAGGGGCTCGACAGGCTGGTGTAGAAACAATTTACCGAACCGCCGTTCGGTAAATTGTCCTGAAGGCCTGTACAGCCCGGGCTCGGGGCGGGGCCTGGCCACCCCGAGCCCAGACGGGAGAGGGCGAGGTGATCTCGTCCCCCTCATACATGATCATGCCGCTTGATTCTTAAGGCACGCTAGGACGTAGCTGTGAACCCGCTTATCGAGCGAAAATTCTCGGCGCGTCACGGCCACGATGTGGGCTACGCGGTGCCGGGCGGCCGGTCCGCAGCCGCTGGCATGCCAGGCGGCCAGCTGGCGAGCTGCTCCGATACCTGGCCGGGAAGCTCGCCCGAAGTCCAGCCCGCGAGCTCGCTGCTATGTCCCGGGCCTGATCCGGCGCCTGGCGGCCGAGGCCGTAAGAGACCGGCGCGGTGCGTAGGAGACCGGCGCACTGAGCAGCGTCGAACTTGTGTACTCGCTGGGACCGTCTGGCTGCGGTTCAGCCACCGCCAGATGCGGCCGTGGCGCGGGCGGACGAGATCCCGGCGGAAGCCCCCCAGGCTGACGAGATCCCGGCTGGAAGCGCCCCGGCCTGCAGCGGGACCTGCCCGCGCTGGCGCGCATTCATCACGATCGAGGAACTCCGCGAGGTATTCGGCCTCGTCGGCGTCGATCCCGATCACGACTCTGGGTTCCCCCCACGGTTCTTTGAGCGAGTAGCCGACGTAGCTCACTATCGGCTGCCCGGGCGCGACCGCAAGTCCATGCAGTGCGCGCCATTGTTCCCATGCCGTTTCCAACCGCGACGCGGCACGCTGAGCACGTGCGACCAATTCTGGATCACGCATCGTGCGATCCTCCCCTGAGAGCGGACCGGCCCCGGCAACGTGTCCGAGGATGTGCCGACGGCTAGAGCTTGCCGGACAGCACCCTCGATGTGACACTTAGCCACCGGGGCCGACCCCCCATTCCGTTGAACGAGTGCTGCCGTATCCACTGTGCAGCGACGCCTACCTGGCGCTCGCGCTGGCCTCATGAAGACGGCAGAAGATCACTCGGAGCGCTGCTGCGGAATACCCGCGAGCAGTGCACGAACCTCGGTCTCCCGGTAGCGCCGGTGTCCCCCCAGCGTGCGGATCGACGTCAGTTTCCCGGCTTTCGCCCAGCGTGTGACGGTCTTGGGGTCGACGCGAAACATCGTGGCGACCTCCGCGGGCGTCAACAGCGGCTCAGCCTCTGGTGTACGTGCGGACATGAGTTGGCCTCTCCTCCTGGACCAGTCCTGCGATCCTGCGTTTTCCTTGTTTTGCCTGGTGCTCCTTAGTGAGCCTGTCGGGGATGTCCTATATGGCCGACAGAGACCATATTGCCATCACCAGCGGTGACACGTCGACCACCAGGCGCAAAGTTTCTGTACCGGGATGCCCAGTTGCTCCGTCGATCACTGTCACTGAGGGTGATTCTAGCGATACTTATAGTCGCATCGCGCCAGATTCGGGAATACTGCCCATGAAACAATTCGCCGCGGCAGCGCCCCGGTACTCAGTTGGCCAACTCGAATTCGGCGAACGCGCGCCACCGGCTGTATGCCCGCTTGTACATCGCTACGGCGAGTTCACACTCACCTTTAGCCACCCCCTCGATGGCCGCGTTGATCTCGGCCACGGACTGGTCACCGCAAAGCGCGTCGTCACTGAGCAGGTGGACCAGGCCGCCGTAATCGAGTTCCACCAGCGAGTACGGGTGGAAATTCCTCG
Source organism: uncultured Actinomycetes bacterium (assembly GCA_963808315.1). Taxonomy (GTDB): domain Bacteria; phylum Actinomycetota; class Actinomycetes; order Streptosporangiales; family Streptosporangiaceae; genus Palsa-504. The sequence continues at coordinate 38,215 of CAWEFK010000007.1, forward strand.
AGCCAGCGGCCCGACTTCGGTCAACTCGGCCTCCGCGCGCAGCGGTTCCCAGGCGGCGTCTTCGTAGCCCGGGCGACGCACCCCGGAGCGCGGCCAGGCCGCGCGCCACCCGCCTGCGCGCGCGGGACATGGCCGTGGTGTAGACGAGCGCCCGCGTCGCCGACGCGGTCGCCGCGGCGGAGGGCCGGTTACCGTCCGAGCCGAGAGCCAGCCAGCGTTCGGCCGCCGAGAACGGGACGAACCAGGCCAGCGGCATGGTCCACGCGCTGGCCAGGATGTGCAGCCGGGCCGTCGTCCCGCTGTCCTCCAGCTCGAGCCAGGGCGACCATCAGCCGGTCGTCGTCGGTCGCCGGGACCGTGCCCGGCACCGACGCGCCCGCGGACCGAGAGCATCCGGGCGTACGCCAGCAGGCAGCGCAGCCTGGTCTGCCACGGGCAGATGTAAGTGACGCCGTCCGCATGGCGGACGTAGGCGTGCTCGCTCTCCTGCTCGGGGACCACGATCTGCGGTGCCGCGATCGTCCGGCGCAGGGCCTCGGCCTGCTCCACCAGCAGCGAGTCGCGTCGCCTCGGCCGCTCGGACGAGGCCGCGTAAGCCGCCCACCGGGACCGGTCGGGTTCGTGGAAGGCGGAGACCGGCTCGTAGATACGGAGATACGCGGCGTAAGTCATCACTGTCGTATCGTGACATACCAGAACGCCCCAAAGATCGGGGTGCGAGGTAACGAGATTGTCTCGCATGCCAGTTACCAGCCCGTACGTGGCGCGCTGGGCGGCGGGGAGTCATTTCGTCCCGGCCCACGGCCTCGTGCAGGCAATACGCTAGTCCCGAGCCCGGGTCAACGAGGATCCGGGACGGGATGAGAAGAGTCGCTACCGTGACTAACGTGTTCGCGATGCCGCACCGGGAGAGCGGCGGGCCGACGGCACTCACATGCGAGGGGACAAACCTCCGGGCCGGCGGACCACGAACAGGTCGTCTTCTGCCAGGATCACCACTCCGGGCTCCGGGCGATCATCGGCATCTACTCCACCGCGCTGGGTCCCGCGCTCGGCGGGACTCGCTTTTACCCCTACGGAGCGAGGACGAGGCCCTCGCCGACGTGCTGAGGCTGTCGACGGCCATGGCCTACAAGAACGCGCTGGCCGGTCTGGACCACGGCGGCGGGAAGGCGGTCATCATCGGCGACCCCGCCCAGATCAAGACCGAACCGCTGCTGCGCGCCTACGGCCGCTTCATCGCCTCCCTCGGCGGCCGCTACGTCACCGCGTGCGATGTCGGCACCCGAAGCGAAGATATGGACATCATCGCCAGGGAATGCCGGTACGTGACCGGCCGCACCACCGCCCACGGCGGCGCGGGTGATTCTTCCGTGCTCACCGCGCTCGGCGTCATGCACGGGATGCGGGCCGCGGCCCAGCACGCCTGGGGGGATGTCAGCCTGCAGGGCCGGACCGTCGGCGTGGAAGGCGTAGGGAAGGTAGGTCATCGCCTGGTCAGCCACCTGGTCGAGGCCGGAGCCGAGGTCGTCATCTGCGATGTCAGCACCACCGCCGTCGAGACCGTGCTGGCCAGGCATCCGCAGCGTCCGCGTCGTCGGCGACATCGGCGCGCTCATCGCGGAGCCGCTGGACATCCTGGCCCCGTGCGCGATGGGCGGCACCTTGACCGAAGAGCTGGTGACCGCGCTCTCCGCGCGCATCGTGTGCGGCGCCGCCAACAACCAGCTGGCCCACCATGGCGTCGAGAAACTGCTGGCGGACCGGGGCATCTTGTACGCGCCCGACTACGTGGTCAACTCCGGTGGCGTCATCCAGGTGGCGGACGAACTGGCCGGATTCAACTTCGATCGCGCCCAGGCGGCGACCGAGCAGATCTTCGCCACCACCGCGAAAGTTCTCGCCATCGCGGACGCCGACGGGGTGCCGCCATCGGTGGCCGCGGACCGCCTGGCCGAGCGGCGAATGTCCGATGTTGGCCGGTTGCGCGGAATCTACCTGGGCACGATGGGATCAGCGTAGGCATCAGGGGCGCAAAGCGGGTACGGTTGTACCTGTACGGATGCTGGTGAACGTCGCGCTACCCGTTGCGGGTTAGCGGCGCTGTGCTATGGCGCGCGGAAAACCAGCGAGACGGAGATCATGGGGCCTGACCGGCTCCGGACGTTCAAGGGGGTCGAGCCAATGGGGCGCGGCCGAGCCAAGGCCAAGCAGGTTAAGGTGGCCCGTCAGCTCAAGTACAACAAGAGCGACGACACAGACCTTGACCGGCTGCGTGCGGAGCTGGGCGTCGGTGCGGACTCCGGTAACGGTAATTACGATTCCGACACCGGGGACGACGACGACGAGAGACGACGACGACGAGCCGCCAGGGTCAGCGGTTCGGCAGGCGGCTGGAAAGACGCCGAGGACGCCTGGCCACGCTGAGCGGCGATGGACTGACCGCGGTCGCTGGTGACGGTTGACCGCGGTCAGCGTCGCAGGCTGCGGGACTCGTAGTCGCACCTGCTAGGATCCGACGCCCAGCCCGTCCAGCACGTGCTTGCCCCGGTCGTCTTCGGCGACCGGGATCGGGTACTGCCCGTCGAAGCAGGCGCGGCATAGACGGCTGGCCGGGATCGTGGTCGCTTCGATCAGTCCCGCCAGCGACACGTAGCCGAGCGAATCGGCGCCTATCGACGCGCAGATCTCTTCCGGCGACAGCTGTCCCGCGATGAGCTCGGCCCGGGTCGCGAAGTCGATGCCGTAGAAGCAGGGCCAGCTCACCGGCGGGGACGCGACCCGCACGTGCACCTCGGCGGCGCCGGCTTCGCGGAGCATCGCCACTAGCGCGCGCTGGGTGTTCCCGCGGACGATGGAGTCGTCGACCACCACGATCCGGCGGCCGGCGATGGCGTCCCTGAGCGGGTTCAGCTTCAGCTTGATGCCGCGTTCCCTGATCGTCTGGCTCGGCTGGATGAACGTCCGGCCCACGTAGGAGTTCTTGACCAGCCCCTGGCCGAACGGGATGCCGCTCGCCTCGGCGTAGCCGATCGCGGCCGGCGTCCCGGATTCCGGCACCGGGATGACCAGGTCGGCGTCCACGGGATACTCGGCCGCGAGCTGCCGCCCGACCTCGACCCGGGTGGCGTGCACGCCCCGGCCGGAGATGGTGGTGTCGGGCCGGGCCAGGTAGACGTACTCGAACAGGCAGCCGCTCGGCCGCGGCGTGCGCGAACGTCCGGGACCGGACCCCGCGTCCGTCGATGCTGACCAGCTCGCCCGGCGCGATCTCGCGCACGAACCTGGCCCCGACGATGTCCAGCGCCGCCGTCTCGCTCGCGACCACCCAGCCGCTGTCCAGGCGGCCGAGCACCAGCGGGCGGAAGCCGTGCGGGTCGCGGGCCGCGTACAGCGTCTGCTCGTCCATGAAGACCAGCGAATACGCGCCCTTGGCCAGCGGCAGGACCGCCGCCGCCGCGTTCTCGACCTGGCTGGCCCCCGGGCTGGGTTCCGGGGCCGCGCCGATCCCGCTGATCTCGGCGCGGTTCGGCGACGAACAGCGCCGTGAGCACGTCGGTGTCGGACGTCGCGATGATCCCGGTGCCGCCTGGTCCGGTGCCGTCGAGCAGGGCCGCCAGCTCGCGGGTATTGATCAGGTTTCCGTTGTGGCCGAGCGCCAGGCTCGTCTTGCCGGTGGAGCGGAAGGTCGGCTGCGCGTTGGCCCAGACCGAGGCCCCCGTGGTGGAGTACCGGCAGTGCCCCACGGCGATGTGCCCGCGCAGCGTGGTCAGGGCGGGCTCGTCGAAGACCTGGGCGACCAGGCCCATTTCCTTGTGGACCACGATGCGGTTACCGTCGCTGACCGCTATGCCCGCGGATTCCTGCCCGCGGTGCTGCAGCGCGTAGAGGCCGAAGTAGGCGAGCTTGGCCACGTCCTCGTTCGGCGCCCAGACACCGAATACGCCGCAGGCATCCTTGGGCGGCCGGTCCTCGGGCAGGAGTTCATCCGTCAGACGACCGTCGGGGGGTGTCACTAGTTCAGTTTAGTCACACAGCGGCAGATGTTCGGCCAGATCAGCGCGCGGACCGCTGGCGTGAACCGCGCCGGAGGCGACCGCGTCGGCCCAGTCCAGCCGGCCGGAGGCCAGCCGGATCCAGGTCAGGGGGTCGGTCTCCACCACGTTCGGCGGCGTGCCCCGGGTATGCACGGGTCCCGGCAGGCACTGCACGGCGGCCGCAGGCGGGACCCGCACCTCAAGAACCCGGCCCGGATGCCGGTCGGCCAGCAGGTACAGCAGGTACCTGGCCGCGGTCCGCTCGATCCTGCGCGCCGGGGACGCCGCCCGCATCGAGCGCGCGCAGCACCGCGGCCACGCTTTCCGGCCCCCGCGGATCCAGACGTCGGGCAGGCATACCGGCGACGGTACCGCACCGCACCGGACCGGCCCAGCCCCAACCGGACAGCCGAACGGCTCCGCCCCCGGTGCCCGCGGCCCAGCCGTCCCGCGCCCGGCAGTGCCCGCCCCCAGCGGTCGCAGGCTCAGCGGTCCGCGCCCAGCGGTCGCAGGCTCAGCGGTCCGCGCTCAGCCGAACAGCGCGGGCAGGGTCCGGGTATGGACCGCGGCCAGCTCGTCGAGCGGGATGCTGAACAGTCCCTCGACCGTCAGGTCGTCGCCGCCGACGGCGCCGATGGTGGCGCCGGGCACGTCGTGGGCGGCGCGAAGCTGGTCGAAGGCGGCTTCCGCGCCTGGCCGGACCGCCACGATCGCACGCCCGGCCGATTCACTGAACAGCCAGGTGAACGGGTCACCGGGCAGCCGGACGGCGCAGCCGGTGCCGCCGCGCAGGCAGGATTCGGCCAGCGCGATCGCCAGTCCGCCGTCGGACAGGTCATGGGCGGCGGACAGCAGGCCGGCCGCGGCCGCCGCGGCGAGCAGGCCGGCCAGCCGCCGCTCGGCGGCCAGGTCGGGCACCGGCGGCCGGCCGCCGAGGTGACCGTGCAGCACGTCGGCCCAGGCCGAGCCGCCGAACTCGGGCTCGGTCCGGCCGAGCAGCACGATGCTGGCCGCATCGCCGCCGCCCTCGAATCCGATCGCCAGCCGCTGCCGGACGTCATCGTGCACGCCGAGGACCCCGATGACCGGAGTGGGGTGGATGGCCGCCGTCCCTGTCTGGTTGTAGAAGCTCACGTTTCCGCCGGTGACGGGCACGCCGAGGGCCGCGCAGCCGTCCGCGAGCCCGCGCACGGCCTCGGCGAACTGCCACATCACCGCGGGATCTTCCGGCGAGCCGAAGTTCAGGCAATTCGTCACGGCCAGCGGGCGGGCGCCGGTCACCGCCACGTTCCGGTAGGCCTCGGCCAGCACGAGCTGGGTGCCGAGGTAGGGGTCGAGCCGGCAGTAACGGCCGTTGCCGTCAGTGGCCAGCGCGATGCCGAGCCCGGTGACCTCGTCAACCCGGACCAGTCCACCGTCCTCCGGCATGGCCAGCACCGTGTCGCCGCGGACGTACCGGTCGTACTGGTCGGTGACCCAGCTCTTGTCGGCCAGCCCGGCCGAGCCGATCAGGGTCAGCACCGTCCGCGCGCAGGGCCGCGCCGTCCGCCGGCCGCGGCAACGCGGCCGGGTCGCGGGCGGCCAGCGCGTCCTGATCGGCCCCGCGCTCGGCCGGACGCCGGTAGACGGGGCCCTCGTCGGCCGCGGAGGAGGGCGGGATGTCCACCACCGTCTCGCCGTGCCAGGTCATGACCAGCCTGCCGGTGTCGGTGACCTCGCCGATGACCGCGGCGCGGACGTCCCACTTGGCGCAGACCGCGAGGAACTCCGGCACCCGGGCCGGCTCGACGACCGCCATCATGCGTTCCTGCGACTCGCTCATCAAGATCTCGGGCGGTCCCAGGGAGGCGTCACGCAGCGGTACCGCGTCCAGCCGCACCGCCATGCCGCCCGTGCCGCCCGCCGCGAGCTCCGTGGTCGCGCACGCCACGCCCGCCGCGCCGAGATCCTGGATGCCGACGACCAGGCCTGCGGCGAAGAGCTCAAGGCAGCACTCGACCAGCAGCTTCTCGGTGAAGGGATCCCCCACCTGCACGCTGGGCCGCTTCGCGCTCTGTTCGCCCGCGGTCGAGCCGAACGCCGCGCTGGCCAGCACCGAAGCACCGCCGACCCCGTCGGGGCCGGTGGCCGAACCGAACAGGATCACCTGGTTTCCCGGTCCGGTGGCCGCCGCGACCTGCAGGTCGTCGTGCCGCATCACCCCGACGCAGAGCGCGTTGACCAGCGGGTTCCCGGCGTAGCTGGGGTCGAAGTCGAGCTCGCCGCCGATGTTGGGCAGGCCCAGGCAGTTGCCGTAGGAGGAGATGCCGCTGACCACCCCGGGCAGCACCCGGCGGGTGTCGGGCGCCTGCGGCGGGCCCGAACCTGAGCGCGTCCATCACCGCCACCGGGCGTGCGCCCATGGCGAGGATGTCACGGACGATGCCGCCGACGCCGGTGGCCGCGCCCTGATGCGGCTCCACGTAGGACGGATGGTTGTGCGACTCGATCTTGAAGGTGACCGCGTAGCCCTGGCCGATGTCCACCACGCCGGCGTTGGCGCCGATGCCCGCGAGCAGCGCGTCCGGAGGCGGGCGCCTTGTCCGCGAACTGCCGCAGGTGCACCTTGGAGGACTTGTACGAGCAGTGCTCGCTCCACATGACGGAGTACAGGGCCAGCTCGGCGCCGTCGGGCGGCGGCCCAGGGTGGCGGAGATCCGTGCCGTACTCCGCCTCGGTCAGGCCGAGCTCGGCGAACGGCTGCGGCTGGTCCGGCGTCTGCCGCGCCCGCGAGACGGTGTCTCGCCGGTCACGTCCTGCTCCCCGCCGATACCGTGCTGCCGTGCTCCCGCCACCCGCCACGACCGAGGCGAAGAAGCCGAGGCCGTCGGCGGACGGGCCGGTGAGGGCGTCGACGGCGTGCTCGGGATGCGGCATCAGGCCGACCACGTTGCCCGCGGCGTTGCACACCCCGGCGATGCCGCCGGCGGAGCCGTTGGGGTTGGCGCCGCGCGTAGGAGATGACGACCTGGCCGGATGCCCGCAGGTCCGCCAGCGTGCCCGGGTCGGCGGCGTAGGCGCCCTCGCCGCTCTTCAGCGGGACGACGATCTGCTCGCCGTCGCGAGTAGGCCCGGGTCCACGCCGTCCCGCGCGTTCTGACCCGCAGCCGCAGGTCGCGGGTGATAAACCGGAGCCCGGCGTTGCGGGTCAGCGCGCCGGGCAGCAGATGCGCCTCGCACAGGATCTGGAAGCCGTTGCAGATGCCGAGCACCGGCAGCCCGGCCCGGGCGGCCGGCACCAGCTCCCGCATGACCGGCGCGAACCTGGCGATCGCGCCGCAGCGCAGGTAGTCACCGTAGGAGAAGCCGCCGGGCAGGATGGCCGCGTCCACGCCGCGCAGCTCGCGGTCGCCGTGCCAGAGCATGACCGGCTCCGCCCCGGCCAGCCGGACGGCTCGCGCCGCGTCCCGGTCATCCAGTGACCCAGGAAAAGTAATAACCCCTATCCGCACGCAGGAAGCCTATTTCCCCGAGCGAGCCAACGAGCCACAGCGCGTCCCCTCGCGAGCCAAAGGGCCGCGCCTCAAAGCGGCCCGGCGGCGAGCGGAGCCAGCAGGGCGTCGGAGGACCAGCTGATGTGCTTGCTCATGATCACCACCGTGCCGCGTCCCGGCTGGCTGTCAGCGTGACGTCGTCGACGAACGCGCGCATGACCGCCAGGCCGCGGCCCGATTCGGGCAGCTGGGCGACCGGGATTTCCTGTGCGCCGTCCGGCTGCGACCCGGTCTGGGCCGCCGGTCCGCGCGCGTCGGTCGGGCACGCCGACGCCGTCGTCGGCCACCTCGACCTGGCACCCGACCGCGCCCAGGCTGGTCACGACCTCGTAGCTCTGGTACCTGGTGGCCGCCGTGGGTGAGGACGTTGGTACAGGCTTCGGTGGCCGCGAGCAAGATGTCGTACACGGACTCGGAGTCCACGCCGAGGCCGCGCAGGGTGTCACCCAGGACCCGGCGCATCACCGGCACGCTGAGTGACTCGCACTGGAAAACCAGGCAGAACTTCACGTCAGGCACCGACGTGACGCGCATCTGGCCGCTGGTACTCACCTTCGAGTGATTCCCCGTTAACGCCGCCGAAACCCAGTCCGGCCGAACAAGGCCCGAAATCAAGCAGGATCCCTACCCTTCGTGCACCCAGAAAATTCCTCTATGACCGGGTTGGACAGCAGGTCCCTGGCCAGGTTCGTGACCGCCGTCACAGCATGCGTCATCCACGGGACCGTCGAGGTCGACCTCGAACCTCTTGCCCTGCCTGACTTCGCGCACCTGGCCGAACCCCAGCCGGTGGCACGCGCTGGCGATGGCATCCCCCTGCGGGTCATGAATCTCCGGCTTGAGCATTACTTCCACGATCATTCGGGCCACGTATCCTCCAGGGCCTTCAGGGCATATATCTTCTGGTAAAGAGCGTCCCACCAGGGACCGCGGACGCGTGCGCCCCACCGGGCACGCAGCGTACGCGACAGCTCAGTTATAGATGCGTCCGGGAACCTCAGGCCGTCTGGCCGGCGCTGGTGATCCCAGTTTCCGGCCCGGAAAGGAGTGGCACGTGACCGTCGAATCCGGCACCGCGACCACAGCCGCGCAGCACGAGAACACCCAGCACCAACCAACCCAGCACCAACCAACCCAGCCCGGTCAGCCCGCCCGGGCCAGCCCGCACCGGAGGTCCCCGACCAAGAGGGATTTGTCCAGCTGCTCACCCCGGAGGGCGAGCGGATCGAGCATCCCGATTACCCGGTCGACCTCTCCGCCGCCGACATCAGGGCCATGTACCGTGACCTGGTCCTGGTGCGCAGGATCGACACCGAGGCGATCGCCTTGCAGCGCCAGGGCGAGCTCGGCATCTGGGCCTCGCTGCTCGGTCAGGAGGCCGCCCAGATCGGGTCCGCCCGCTCGCTCGAGCCGCAGGACATGGTCTTCCCCACCTACCGCGAGCACGGCGTGGCCTGGTGCCGCGGCATCGACCCGGTGAAGCTGCTCGAGCTTTTCCGCGGCGTCAGCCACGGCGGCTGGGACCCCGAGGAGCACAAGTTCCACCTGTACACGATCGTGATCGGCAGCCAGACCCTGCACGCCACCGGCTACGCGATGGGCATCCAGCGGGACGGAGCCGTCGGCGGAGACCCCGGCAACCCGATGACGCCCGAACGGCCCGGCGAGGCGGTCATCGCCTACTTCGGTGACGGCGCCACCAGCCAGGGCGACGTGAACGAGGCGTTCGTCTTCGCGTCGGTGTTCAACGCGCCGATCGTGTTCTTCTGCCAGAACAACCAGTGGGCCATCTCGGCGCCGTTGGAGAAGCAGAGTCGCGTCCCGCTGTACCAGCGGGCCCGCGGCTTCGGCTTCCCGGGAGTGCGCGTCGACGGCAACGACGTGCTGGCCTGTTACGCGGTGACGAAGAAGGCCATGCAGGCGGCTCAGGGAGGGCCAGGGACCGACCCTGATCGAGGCGTTCACCTACCGGATGGGCGCGCACACCACCACGGACGACCCGACCAGGTACCGGCTGGCCAGCGAGCTGGAGATGTGGAAGCTCCGGGACCCCATCGAGCGGGTCAGGGCGTACCTGGTCCGCACCGGGCTGGCCGGCCCCGACTTCTTCGCGGAGATCGACGCGGAGGCCAAGCAGGTCGGCGCCCAGGTGCGCGAGTCCTGCCGGACCATGCCGGACCCGGCCCCGCTGGCCATCTTCGACGACGTCTACAGCGAGCCGTCCTCGATCTTGCGCGAAGAGCGGGAGCAGTACGCGGCCTACCTGGATTCGTTCGCAGCCGAGCAGACCGGGGGGGCGGGGCGGACGATGACCAAGCTCACCCTGTCCAGGGCCATCAACGAGGGCCTGCGCAAGGCCATGGAGAACGACCCCAAGGTCCTGATCATGGGCGAGGACGTCGGCAAGCTCGGTGGCGTGTTCCGGGTGACCGACGGCCTGCAGAAGGACTTCGGCGAGGCGCGGGTGATCGACACGCCGCTGGCCGAGTCGGGCATCGTCGGCACCGCGATCGGCCTGGCGCTGCGCGGTTACCGGCCGGTCTGCGAGATCCAGTTCGACGGCTTCGTCTACCCGGCGGTTGACCAGATCATCAGCCAGCTGGCCAAGATGCGCTACCGGTCCCGCGGCCACGTCAGTCTGCCGATCGTGATCCGGATCCCGTTCGGCGGCGGCATCGGCGCGGTCGAGCACCACAGCGAGTCGCCCGAGGTGATGTTCGCCCACACGGCCGGGCTGAAGGTGGTCGCCTGCGGTGACGCGGCCGACGCGTTCGCCATGATCCAGCAGTCGATCAGCTCCGACGACCCGGTGATCTTCTTCGAGCCCAAGCGCAGGTACTGGGACAAGGGCGACGTCGACACGGTGGCCGGCGTGTCGCACGCGCTGCCCCTGGACCGGGCGAAAATCGTGCTGGAGGGCACCGACGTGAGCTTGCTCACATATGGTCCGCTGGTCCGGACCGCGCTGGAGTCCACGCTGGCCGCCCGGAAGGACGGCCGCAGCATCGAGGTGATCGACCTGCGCTCGCTGTCCCCGCTGGACGTCGACACCATCTGCGCCTCGGTGCGCAAGACCGGCCGCTGTGTCGTGGCGCACGAGGCGCCGGTCTACGCGGGCATCGGAGCCGAGATCGCCGCGCGGGTGACCGAGCGGTGCTTCTACCACCTCGAGGCGCCGGTGCTGCGCGTCGGCGGCTTCGCCACCCCGTACCCGCCGTCCAGGCTGGAGGATCACTACCTGCCTGACCTGGACCGGATCCTGGACGCGGTGGACCGGACGTTCGGTTACTGAGGACTTTAAGGTGAGAGGCGATCATGACCGAGCTCAAGGAGTTCAAGCTTCCTGACGTAGGCGAGGGCCTGACCGAGGCGGACATCGTGTCCTGGCACGTGAAGCCGGGTGACCACGTCGAAGTCAACCAGATCATCGTGGAGATCGAGACCGCCAAGGCGGTGGTCGAGCTGCCGTCACCCTGGGACGGGACGGTGGCCCGGCTGCTGGTCGAAGAGGGCCAGACCGTCGACGTGGGAGTGCCCATCATCGCGGTGGATGTGGCCGGCGCCACCGCCCCGACCCAGGAAACGACCAATCCGGCCGAACGGACCGTGCGGCCCGCCCCGGCCGACCTCGCCGCGCCGACGCCAGACACCCCCGACAAGCCACAGCGTCAGGCGGTCCTGGTCGGATACGGGGTGAAGGAGGCGTCCACTCTCCGCCGCCCGCGCAAGACCGTACCGGCCATCGCCGGGCCTGACCCCGAGATACCCGTCATCCCCGAGACCCCCGAGCTACCCGCCGCCCGGGTGGCCGCCGCCGAAGCCCCCGCCGCCGAAGGGCCAGTCGCCGAAGGGCCAGTCGCCCGGGCGCTGGCGAAGCCGCCGGTGCGGAGGCTGGCCAAGGACCTCGGCATCAGCCTGTCCGCGCTGGCCGGCACCGGGCCCGCGGGCTCGATCACCCGGGACGACGTGCAGCGGGCCGCGGCCGGTGGTACCACGGTCCGTTCGGACCAGGTTGACTCGGGGAACGGGACGCGGACGTCCAGCCCGGGCACCGAGGAGCGCATCCCGGTCAAGGGGATACGGAAGCACATGGCCGCGGCCATGGTGTCGAGCGCGTTCACCGCCCCGCATGTCACCGAGTTCCTGCAGGTCGACGTGACCGAGACGATGGCCGCGGTGCGGCGCGTGCGGGACCTGCCCGAGTACGCGGGCCTGCGGGTGTCGCCGCTGCTCTTCGTGGCCCGGGCGCTGCTTGTCGCGGTGGCCAGGCATCCGCTCATCAACTCCCGCTGGGACGGCGACGCCGAGGAGATCGTGGTCAAGCACTACGTGAACCTGGGCATCGCGGTCGCGGCCGAGCGCGGGCTGATCGTGCCGAACGTCAAGGACGCGGGCGTCCTGCCGCTGCCCGAGCTGGCCCGTCAGCTGCAGGCGCTGACCGAAACCGGCCGGGCGGGCCGGGCCACCCCGGCCGACCTGGCCGGCGGCACGATCACGATCACCAACGTGGGCGTGTTCGGGGTGGACGCCGGAACGCCGATCCTCACCCCTGGTGAGACCGCGATCCTCGCGTTCGGGCAGGTCAAGGACACACCATGGGTGGTAGACGGGCAGCTCGCAGTGCGCAAGGCCTGTACCTTGTCGCTGTCCTTCGACCACCGCATCGTCGACGGGGAACTCGGCTCCGCCGTCCTGCGCGACATCGGTGCCATGCTGGCGGACCCGATCCGGATACTCGCCTGGACCTAGTCGGGGGCGCGCGGGCCCTCGGGCCCGCGCGCCGCCCGACTAGAAGGCGCCCTCGGGCAGCTCCATCAGGTCCAGGGTGGTCTCCTCGGCGGACTTGCGCTCCGCGGCCAGCCTGGGCAGCACGGTGGCGACGAAGAACCGGGCCGCGGTCAGCTTGCCCGCGTAGAAGTCACGGTCGGCGGCGTCGGCCGGGAGCTCGTCGAGCCTGCGCTGCGCGATTTCCGCATGGGTCAGCAGCAGCCACCCGATCACCAGGTCGCCGAGCGCCATCAGCAGCCGGTTGGCATTCAGCCCGACCTTGTAGATCTCGGCGGGCTGGTCGGCCGAGGCCACTCCGAAGCCGACCATGGCGCCTACCATGGCCTCGACCTGCGCGGCGCCGTCGGCCAGCGCGGCCCGCTCGGCCTTGAGCCTGCCGTTGCCGCCGGCCGCGGCGGCGAAGTCCGTGATCTTGCCGAGCAGGACGCCGAGGGCCTGGCCGTTGTCCCTGACGATCTTGCGGAAGAACAGGTCCAGGGCCTGGATCCCGGTCGTCCCCTCGTACAGGCTGTCGATCTTCGCGTCCCTGATGTACTGCTCGATCGGGTAGTCCTGCAGGAACCCGGACCCGCCCAGGGTCTGCAGGGACACGTTGAGCAGCTCGGATGAACGCTCGGACCCGACCCCCTTGACCACCGGCAGCAGCAGGTCGTTGAGCCGGGCGGCGGTTTCGTCCGGGCGGCCTTCCGCCGCCGCGACCTGAAGGGCGTCCTGGATGGAGGCGGTGTACAGGACGAGCGCCCGCATGCCCTCGGCGTAGGCCTTCTGCAGCATGAGCATGCGCCGGACGTCGGGGTGATGGATGATCGTCACCCGCGGCGCGGTCTTGTCCGTCATCACGGTGAGGTCGGCGCCCTGGACCCGGTTCCTGGCGTAGTCGAGCGCGTTCAGGTAGCCGGTGGACAAGGTGGCGATGGCCTTGGTGCCGACCATCATCCGGGCGTCCTCGATGACCTTGAACATCTGCCTGATGCCGTCGTGCACGCCGCCGACCAGGGTGCCGACCGCGGGCCGGTCTCCTGGCCGAACGGGGCCGAACGTCAGCTCACAGGTGGTCGAGGCCTTCAGGCCCATCTTGTGCTCGACGTTGGTGACGTAGACGCCGTTGCGCTCGCCCACCGTCCCGTCCGGTCCGACCAGGTACTTCGGCACCAGGAACATCGACAGGCCCTTGGTGCCCGGGCCGGCGCCCTCGGGCCGGGCCAGCACCAGGTGGAAGATGTTGTCGGCCAGGTCGTGCTCGGCGCTGGTGATGAAGCGCTTGACCCCTTCGATGTGCCAGGTTCCGTCCGGCTGCTCGACGGCCCGGGTCCGGCCCGCGCCGACGTCGGAGCCGGCGTCGGGCTCGGTCAGCACCATGGTGGCGCCCCACTCGGCCTCGATGGCGTGGGCGGCGAACTGCTTCTGTTCGGGCGTGCCGAGGTCCCACAGCACCCGGGCCATCGTGTGCCCGCTCGCGTACATCCAGACCGCCGGGTTGGACCCCGAGGATCAGCTCGGCCATGGCCCAGTTCAGCGACCTGGGGGCCTCGGTCCCGCCCAGCTCGGCGGGCAGCGACAGCCGGTACCACTCGGCGTCCATGAAGGTGCGGTAGGACTTGCGCAGCGACTCGGGGATCCGCACCGAGTGCGGTGGCCGGGTCGAAGACCGGCGGGTTCCTGTCGGCGTCGGCGAAGGACTCGGCCAGCGGTCCGGTCGCCATCCGCTCTAGCTCGCCGAGGATGCCGCGGACCGTCTCTTCGTCCAGGTCGGGGTAGGGCGGCTGGGCCAGCAGGTCCTGGCGCCGCAGGACCTCGAAGAGGTTGAACTCGATGTCTCGCAGGTTGCTCTTGATAGTGACTCATCTGCTGCTCCGCACGTTCGCGCTCCACCCGGGCTACCCACTATGCTACCCGCTAGTAACAAGGTCGGCGAGCTCGGCCCCGCAGGCCCGGCGGGCACTGGGACACAAGTAGCCGGGGCGGCCAATGCGGGCCGGTTATCGTATTTTTATCCGTTTTCACAAATTGTTGATTTCCTGCGACTACGCTTCGCTTGTGTGACGGACGTTCGCGACACCTCGACGGGCCTTCCCGCGCGGCGGCACGGCGCGGACGTTTCGGCGGCCCAGGGACTTCGACGGCCGGAGGGACCGATGTTGTCAGCCGGGGCGCCGCAGGGCCCGGCCCAGCCAGAACCCACCCGGGGACCTGGCCGGCCCGAACGCCGACCTCTCCGGGTACGGCCCCGCGAACCCGCCGACCCCCGCAGACCCGCCGAACCCCTCGGACCCGCCGAACCCCGCGGACCCGCCGGACCTGGAGCAGCTCGCCCGCCGGCAGCCCACGACCGGGCCGATGACCCGGCTGCCCAGCGGGGCGCCGAGCCGTCAGCCCCAGGCTCGCCTGATCGCGCCCGGCGGCCGCCATCGGCGCCCGATGCCCGCCAGCCTGCCGGAGGGAGCGCCCGGCCCTGGTGCTGGCGGTCCCCAGCACCAGCGATGACGGCCTGACCGGTCCCACCGCCGACATCGCGACCGTGCTCCGGGTGGACAACCCGGCCCTGGACGTGCGCGTCGCCCGGATCGACCACGGCGGCCGCGGCGACCCGGCCGGCATCCGGGCGGTGCTGGCCGACGCGGCGGCCCGGCGGCCCGCGGGCGCACCCTGCGCCGTGGTGGTGCCGCAGCTGATCACCCCGCATCCGGCCACGTTCCGCGCGCTGCGCGAGGCCATCGTGGCCAGCGGAGCCAACGCGAGCATCGGCGAGGTCTACAACACCAACGCCCTGCTGGCCGAGGCGCTGCACCACCGGCTCGCGGACGCCGGGCTGTGCCGGGCCGACCGGGTCCGCATGTTCAGCATCACCACCTCCGCCGACGGCATCATCCTGGCGACGGTCGGCGGGGAGGAGGCCGTGGGCACCGCCAGCGTCACCGCCTTCCTGCTCGCGGCCCGGCTGGCGCTGCCGGTCCTGGCGGCGTCCCTGGACGGCAAGCCCACGATCGAGGAAGCGGCGGCTCAGCTGGATGCCATGGGTGTGACCCGGATCGCCCTGGCGCCATGCCTGGTCGGACCGGAAGCCGATCAGGCGGCCATCAGCGACGCCGCGGTCGCCATCGGCGCCAAGTGCTGTGCTCCGCTCGGCGCCCACGGCAACGTGGTCAAGCTCCTGTCGCTGGCCTACGGCCGGGTGCTCAGCCAGCTCGAGACGCCCGGCGGCGCCTGAGCCGACCGACCCAGGATCTCGTACGCCGAGAATCTCGCAGGCCCAGAATCTCGCAGGCCTCAGGACATCGCAGGCGTCAGGACCATCGCGGCCTCAGCCGGCCGGACGGACGGCGCCGATGAGGCCGCCCGGTGAGTACATGCTGTCGATCCGGACGAAGGCACCGGTGTACGGGGCGTCGACCATCATGCCGTTGCCGATGTAGATCCCGACGTGGTGAATCGTGCTGGGGTCGGACGTGTTGGTGGCGAAGAACAGCAGGTCGCCGCGCTGCAGCTCGTTCAGCGGCACGCGCGGGCCCTCTTCCCACTGGTACCCCGTGTAGTGCAGGAGCTGGACGCCCGCCCGCGCCCACGCGACCATGGTCAGGCCCGAACAGTCGTAGCTGTCCGGCCCGGCCGCACCCCACTGGTAGGGCTTGCCCAGCTGGGTCAGGGCCCAGTTGGCGGCGATATCGCCCTGGGTGGTGGTGGCGCCCGACCCCCAGGCCCAGGACGGCGCCTGAGACGAGCCCTGGCTGCCCTCCGCCGCGGCGGCCGCGCGCGCGGCGGCCGCCGCCGCCTGCTGGGCCGCCGCCGCCAGCGCCGCCTGCCTGGCCTGCTGGAGGGCCGACTCGTGGGCCTGGGCGGCGGCGAGCTGACCGGCCAGCGTATCCCGGCTGTTCTTGGTCGCCCGCACGAAGGCGACCTGCCTGGCTACCGCGGAGGCGATGGCGAGCTTGAGGTCGTTCGCCGCCCGCAGATCGGCCTGGCGGGCGGTCAGCAGGTCGTGGGCCTGGGTCCGGAACACCGTGGCCACCACGTCGTTGGCCTGGTTCGACGCCAGCACGTCGGTTCCCGACTGGGCCAGGACCTGGCCCAGCCCAACCTGGCTCAGGTAGGCCTCCGGGCCTCCTCCGTCGCCGAGCATGGCGGTCATCGGGTCGAAGCCGCCGCCGGACTCGAATTCCTCCGCCGCGAGGCTGGCCACCCTCCGGCGGCTGACGTTTTCCTGCTGCTGGGCCTGATCGAGCCGGGCCTGGGTCACCTTATAGGCCGACGCGGCACGCTGCTCGTTGACCAGGGTCTCGTCGTAGCGTTCGGTCAGTACCTCGGCCTGAGTCTGGAGTTTGGTCAGCATCACGCTCGCGGCCGACAGCTTGCCCTGCTCCGCGCCGAGCGCCGCCTGGTGCTGCCTGACCTGGTTTTCCGCCGCCTGGATCTGGGCGGCACTCGGCGGCCTCGGATCACCCGCAAGCTGCCAGTGCAGCGGCGCGGCCGGCAGGCTCAGCGCCGTGAGCAGACCGCAGCCGAGCACCACGCCCCAGCCGACACCGACGCACCGACGGCCAAAAGCCTGAACCTTGAACGTCCCGCGCCTCCTGCGGCCCCCCGGTTTCCGTGTCCAGCTCAAACCCTCCGCACCCCCCGAACCTCGCACTCCCACGTCCCCACGTATCGTGACTACAGATAGTAGTTAGAGCATCCGTCTTAGTGTGATGTTAGTCTCGTCGCTACTATCCGCCGCGCAGGCGCGTGATGTGATCCCGAGCACATCGCACTACCGAGGATGATCCACACTTATAGGGCAGAGTCAGAAACTATCGCTGGCCAGCCAGCCGGCCGAGGTGGCCGGCGGCTCGCAGTGCCAGCAAGGAGGACTGGTGGAGGACGCCGAAGTAGTGCTGAGGCGGGCGCCGCTTTTCGATGGGCTCGACGACGAAAGCGCACGAACGCTCCGCCGGCAGACGTCAGAGGTCAAGATGGCACGCGGGGAGCACGTATTCCTCGAAGGGCAAGACGGGGATCGCCTGTACGTCGTGCTCGACGGCAAGATCAAGCTCACCCGGGCGGCCGCCGATGGCCGGGAGAACCTGCTGAGCGTGCTGGGGCCTGGCGAGATGTTCGGCGAGCTCTCGCTGTTCGACCCCCGGCCGAGGACATCGACGGCCAGTGCCATCACCGACGCGACGGTCGCGGCGCTGGCCCACGACGCGCTGCGCCCGTGGCTGCTTGAGCGGCCGGAAGTCTCGATGCACATGCTGCAGGCGCTGGCCCGGCGGCTGCGGCGGGCCAACGACGTGACGGCCGACCTGGTCTTCACCGACGTGCCCGGACGGGTGGCGAAAAACCTGCTGGACCTGGCCGACAGGTTCGGCGAGCAGGAACGCGACGGCCTGCACGTCCATCACGATCTGACCCAGGAGGAACTGGCCCAGTTGGTCGGAGCGTCCCGGGAGACGGTGAACAAGGCGCTGGCCGATTTCGCCGCCCGCGGCTGGCTGCAGATCTCGGCGCGGTCCGTGCTCATCCTGGACACCGAGCGCCTGCGCAAGCGGGCCAGGTAGTCACGGCGGCCACACGCCGCTGAGCAGCCACCTCTTCAGCGGGAAAGTTCGCAATCTTTTTCAGTGGATGTGACACCGTACCCACTCTTTCGGGTACGGTGTCACATTCTACCTCTTCACCAGCTCGTTTACGCAGTCCTGCGGGGGATGGCGGGTTAGCGATGACTGGGTGGCTGGCCGCGCTCATTAGCGCTGGAAGACCGGGCCCGCTAGCGCCCGGCCAGGTAGTCGAGCTGGGCCTGAACCGACCATTCGGCGGCCGGCCAAAGAGACCTGTCCACGTCGGTATAGATCATGGCGACGATCTCGGCCGCGGTCTTCGCCCCAGCCGCCAGGGCCGACCTGACCTGGTCCAGCCGTTCCGCCCGGTGCGCCAGGTAGTAGTCCAGGGTGCCGAGCGGATCGGCGAGCATCGGGCCGTGCCCGGGGAGCAGCATGCCCACCCGCCGGTCCTCGGCCAGGTCACGCAGCTGCTCCAGCGTCCGCAGGTAGTCGCCCAGGTTGCCGTCGGTGGCGATAACCGTGGTCCCGCGGCCCAGCACGGTATCGCCGGTGAACATGACATCGTCGGCGGGCAGCAGCAGGCACACCGAGTCCGCCGAGTGGCCGGGGGATCGCGACCGCCCGCAGCTCGCACCCGGCCACGGTGATCACGTCGCCGTCCGCCAGCCCTTCCGGCTCGCGCCGGCGCGCCGGGTCGGCCGCCTGGACCGGAGCTCCGGTCAGCTCGGCGAACCGCGCCGCCCCGGCGGAATGATCCGGATGCCCGTGCGTGAGCACGATCCTGGCCACCCGCCGGTCACCCGCGGTCGCCTCGGCGTATACCCGGCGCAGGTGCCCCTCATCGTCCGGACCTGGGTCGAGGACCACGACGGAGGACGAGCCCGGCTCGGCGATCAGCCAGGTGTTGGTGCCGTCCAGGGTCATCGGCGAGGGGTTGGGCGCGAGCAGGCAGGCGGCCCGCGGGTGTGCGGAATCCGTCGATGCTCACCGTATTCCCCTCACGGAAGCGGCTCGGGCGGGGGCATGGCCAGCCAAGCCTGGTCACCGTCGATCATCACCCTGGGCATCCGCATGGTCATCGTCCGGTGCTGGGCCAAGATGTCGGCCACACTGTCGTACCGGGCGAGCTCGCCCAGGGTCACGGCGGTCGGCGGCAGCAGGGTGATCTCACCGGTGCGGGCCGACTCGATCGCCCCGGCCGGCCGCAGCCAGGTGCCCTGGTCCGACTCCCGGTGGCCAGGCTCACCGCGGCCAGGCTCACTGCGGCCAGGCTCCAGGTGGCCAGGCTCAGCGGGGTCTTGGCGCCCGGCTGGCGTCGCCAGCGCGGCCGTCTGGCCCGGCGGCAGCGCGGCGGCGAAAAACCAGGTGTCGAAGCGGCGGTGCGACGCCTCCGGGGTGAGCCAGCGGGTCCACGGGACGAGCAGGTCGGCCCGCAGCATCAGGCCCCGGCGGCCAAGCAGGCTCGGCGGAAGGACGTCGTTGCCCTGCGAGCAGCGCGTGCCGGTCCCGGGCCAGCGCGGCGCTGTCATCCACCAGGGCCGTCGGGGCGGGGCCGGCCAGCAGCACACCCGATTCTTCGAAGGTCTCCCTGACCGCGGCGCAGACCAGGGCGCGGGCCCGTTCCGGGGACGTGCTCAGCCGGCCGGCCATGTCGGCCGGCGAAGGGCCGGCCCATCCGATGTCCGGATCGGCATCTTCGGTGTCGACGGAACCGCCGGGGAACACACAGGCGCCCGGCGCGAAATCCAGGGCCCTGGTCCGCCGCAGCAGGTACGCCTCGACACCGGCAAGCTGGCGCAGCAGGATGACGGTCGCGGCGTCGGCGGGCACCGCGGGCGTGAGCCGCCCGGCCGCTAGCTCGCGGGCGCGCTCGGCCAGCGCGTGCGGGCACCGTGACCCGGGTACCGGCCATCCGGGGCTCGTTCACGGGGACCGCTCCTAGCGGATCGTTCCGGTGCGGCTCAGCTGCGGAGCTCGGCGATCAACTCGACTTCCACCGGCGCGTTCAGCGGCAGCTCGGCGACCCCGACCGCGCTGCGGGCGTGCCTGCCGTCCTCGCCGAACACCTCGAGCAGCAGCTCGCTCGCCCCGTTCACCACCTGCGGCTGGCCGTTGAAGCCGGGCGCGCTCGCCACGAAGCCGGTGACCTTAACGATCCGGCCGATCGCGTCGAGGCCGCCGGCCGCGGACGGCGGCGGCGGCGAGCGCGTTCAGCGCGCAGGTACGGGCCAGCTCGGCCGCCTCCGAGGCGCTGATCTCGGCCCCCACCTTCCCCACGGCGGGAAGCTTCCCGTCCACGGTCGGGAGCTGCCCGGAGGTGTACACGAAACCGCCGGTACGCACGGCGGGCACGTACGCGGCGACCGGCGCCGCGACCGGCGGCAACTTCAGCCCGAGCCCCGCCAGCCGCTCGGCGCTGGTGCCCGTCACGATTTTTCCCTTTTCAGGTAGGCCACCAGCTGCTCGGAACTGGGGCCTGGTACCACCGTGACCAGCTCCCACCCGTCGTCACCCCAGTTGTCGAGGATCTGCTTGGTCGCGTGCACGAGCAACGGAACCGTTACGTACTCCCATTTTGGCATGGACCGACCTTACGCCTCGTCGCCCTGGGCCACAGCGGGGGCAGTGACCTCGCCCACCTCAGGAAGCCTGACCAGCGGCTTCGGCACTCGGGCACCCGGGGCACCTCGGGTACCGGCGGGATCGTCGACTCCTCAAGCTCGGGCACCTTCACGTTCGAGATGGCCGCCTCGGCCGCCGCCACCTCCGCGTCGCCTAGGTCATCAAGCTCGGCTGACCGGCTCGGACTCCGGGGCGGCCTGGCCCGGGTGCCATCTTCTCGAAGAACCTGAGCAGCTCGACCGGTACCGGCATGACCAGCGTGCTGTTCTTCTCGCCCGCGACTTCGACCACGGTCTGCAGCAGCCGCAGCTGCAGCGCGGCGGGGTCCCGCGCCATCACGTTCGCGGCGGCGGCCAGCCGCTTGGACGCCTGGTACTCACCGTCCGCGGTGATGATCCGGGCGCGACGTTCCCGCTCGGCCTCGGCCTGCCGTGACATGGAGCGCTTCATGCCCTCGGGCAGCGATACGTCCTTGATCTCCACCCGCTCGACCCGGATGCCCCACGGGCCTTCGGTCGGCTCGTCGATGATCCGGCGGAGCTCCCGGTTAACCGTGTCCCGTTCGGCCAGCAGCTGGTCCATCTCGGACTGGCCGATGATCGACCGCAGCGAGGTCTGCGCCTGCTGGGAGATGGCGAACATGTAGTTCTGCACATTCACGGTGGCCTTGATCGGGTCCACCACGCGGAAGTACACCACGGCGTCCACCCGGACGGTCACGTTGTCCCGGGTGATGCCGTCCTGGGCGGGCACGGCCATGGCGACGATCTGCATGTTGACCTTCGCCATCCGGTCGCCGATCGGGCGGATGATGGTCAGCCCCGGACCGCGTATCTCCGGCAGCACCCGGCCGAACCGGTAGATGATGCCCTTCTCGTACTGCTGGATCACCTTGAACGTACGCCCCGCCAGCGATAATCGCGATTATGGCAACGATCACGATGACAGCTACGACTGCACCCACCGGGATCACCTCTCTTCCTAGACCCCAGCGTAGTGACCAAAGGATCACATATTAGCCGCGGGCACCGAACCATAAGGTATCCGCACGGAGATAGCCTCCGTGGGAGGAACAATCGGAGGCAGCAACGGGATGACCACGAGGGATACCGACTGGGACGGCGTGCGGCTGCACGTGGTCACCGGCAAAGGCGGCACCGGCAAGACCACAGTGGCGGCGGCCTTGGCCCTCGCCCTGGCCACGGCGGGCCGTAAGGTCCTGTTGATCGAAGTCGAAGGCAGGCAGGGCATCGCCAGGCTCTTCGACTGCCCACCCCTGCCGTACGAGGAACGGAAGGTCGCGATCGGGCTGGCCCCGATGCCCCCGCAAAGCGCCCAGGGCGGCGGGCAGGGCGGCGACGTGTACGCGCTCGCCGTCGACCCGGAAGGCGCGCTGCTCGACTACCTGGAGATGTTCTACAACCTGCGCCGCACAGGTAAGGCGCTGACCAGGCTCGGCGTGGTGGATTTCGCCACCACCATCGCCCCCGGCCTGTCCGACGTGCTGGTCACAGGCAAGGCCACCGAGGCGGCCAGGCGGCGGGTCAACCGGCGCGATGACACGCACGTCTACCACGCGGTGGTGATGGACGCCCCGCCGACCGGACGGATCAGCCGTTTCCTTAACGTCAGCAGCGAGGTCTCCGGGCTGGCCAAGATGGGGCCGATCAAGACGCACGCGGACACGGTGGGCCGGGTGATCCAGTCACCGCAGACGGCTGTGCACTTCGTCACGACCCTCGAGGAAATGCCGGTCCAGGAAACCCTGGACGGCCTCGCCGAGCTGCGCGAGCTGACCGGCGACACGATCCGGCCGGGCGGGGTCTTCATCAACATGGCGCGCCCGGCCATGCTCGACCCCGCTGACCTGGCCGCCGCCGCCAGCGGATCCCTCGACGTCACCGAGCTCGCCCTCGGCTTGAAGGCGGCCGGGATCAGCGACGACCACGGGCTGGCCGCCGACCTGGCCACCGAACTCAGGGAGCACGCGTTGCAGGTAGCGCTGCAGGACAGGGAGCGCGTCGAACTGCAGACCTCGGGCCGCCCGCTGTATGAGCTGCCGATGATCCCCGAAGGGATCGACCTGGCCAGCCTCTACCAGCTAGCCGCCACCCTCAGGGACCAGGGGGCCGCGTGAGCGAGCCGGAGGGCCGCGGCGCCGCCTGGACTGAGGAGCGGAGCGACGAGGGAAGACGGCGCCTAAAGGCGGCCCGGAGGCGAGCGAACAAATGAGCAGAGTGAAGCTCGACATGGACCGGCTCATCGATGACCGGCGGACCAGGATCATCGTCTGCTGCGGCTCCGGCGGGGTCGGCAAGACCACGGCCGCGGCCGCGATCGGCCTGCGCGCCGCCGAACGCGGCAGGCAGGCGTGCGTGCTCACCGTCGACCCAGCCCGGCGGCTGGCCCAGTCGATGGGCCTGACGTCGCTGGACAACACTCCGCGCCGGGTCGATGGCGTGCAGGAGGACAGCGGCGGCAGCCTGCACGCGATGATGCTCGACATGAAGCGGACCTTCGACGAGATCGTGGAGGCGCACGCCGACCCGGACCGGGCCGCGCAGATCCTGGCCAACCCGTTCTACCAGTCGCTGTCCTCCAGCTTCGCCGGGACGCAGGAGTACATGGCCATGGAGAAGCTGGGCCAGCTCAGGCACGCCGACGAGTGGGACCTGATCGTGGTGGACACACCACCGAGCCGTTCGGCCCTGGATTTCCTGGACGCGCCGCAGCGGCTCGGCCGGTTCCTCGATGGCAGGCTGATCCGGCTGCTGACCGTCCCGGCCAAGGCCGGCATGTCCTACATGAAGGTGCTGAACGCCGGGTTCGCCATGATGACGGGCGCGCTCACCAAGATCCTCGGAGCCCAGGTGCTCAAGGACGCGCAGACGTTCGTCACCGCGCTTGACACCATGTTCGGCGGCTTCCGCGAGCGGGCCGAGGCGACCTACCGGCTGCTGCAGGCGCCGGGGACCGCGTTCCTCGTGGTCGCGGCGCCGGAACCGGACGCGCTGCGGGAGGCGTCCTACTTCGTCGAGCGCCTCGACGCCGAGCGCATGCCGCTGGCCGGCCTCGTCCTCAACCGCGTGCACACCTCGCCGGCTGGACGGCTGAGCGCCGCCCGGAGCCTGGCCGCTGCCGAGACCCTGGATACCCAAGATCGGCCGAACGACTCTGAGATGACTCCGCCGCGTTACTCGGTCACCGCAGCGGCGCTGCGAATGCACGCCGAGCGGATGCACCTCAGCAAGCGAGAACGCCGCCTGGCCGAGCATTTCACCTCGGCGCACCCGGCGATCCCGGTCGCGGAGGTGGCCGCGCAGCCCGAGGACGTACACGACCTCGACGGGTTGCGGGTGATCGGCGCGATACTGTCCCGGCCGGTTTCGTAAGCCCGGCCGGGACAGCATGATAATTCGCTGATCAGTTTCGCTGGCAGGCGTGCGGCCAGCTACGTTGCTTGGCCTCACTTGAGGTGCTGCTGAGTCATAGCGCTGAGCGACGGTGCTCAGCAGGCCACGCCAGGGTACCTAGCTGGCCACAAGCTCGTCGATGGACTGCCGCTCGTACTCGTCGCGCGCGCGCTCAAGCAGTTCGCGCCATGAGGTCACCTCGGGGCGCCGACGCAGCAGCGCGCGCCGCTCCCGCTCGGTCATCCCGCCCCAGACGCCGAACTCGATCCCGTTGTCGAGCGCGTCCGCAAGGCACTCCGTGCGAACCGGGCATCCCCGGCAGATCAGCTTGGCGCGATTCTGCGCTGCACCCTGGACGAACAACTCGTCAGGGTCGGTTCCCTTGCATGCGGCGCGTGTGGTCCAGTCAGTGATCCACATGTGCCCACTCCTCTTGATCGTCGACGCGTTCACATCAACGGTCGTCTCGATGGGGTTGCGATCCCGCGGTCGGTGCGTGCGGCCGCCCTGGCCACGGTTATCTGTTCGTGATCCAGCAACTTACGGAAGTCCAGCCCTGATGCCAAGACCCCGGCATGGTCATTTACTAAATAGTTCTCACGGGCTATATCAAATCAGGAAAATAGTTACCCTCCGCTTACGCCCCTGAACCAGCCCGTAACCTCAAGAGCCTCAGTGGCTCTCTGTAGCAGCTTAGAGCATAAATCCCGATACCCCGTAGTTGGGCCGTCTGGTGGCGGTTTCACGTGGTTCGCGGCTAGTGCGCCTGGCCCAAGCGCACTAGCTACTGGACATCGCGGCGTACTCTAAGTCGCGTGCAGCTCGGAGAGATTGTGACCCGGACGAGCGTAGTCGGACGCCTCGTCACGTTCGCCGCGATCGGCGGGGTCCTGGCCGCGGCCATGGTCATCCCGATCGTCGCCACCACCGGAGTCCTGGTCAGGAACGAGGCGGACAAGTTCACCACCTTGTCGCTGTCGGCCCAGGGCCTCCCGCAGCGGTCCGAGATCCTGGACCGGAACGGCCACCTGATGGCGTACGTATACGGCGTCGACGTGCCTTACTACAGCACGGCCAAGAACGCGGGTGTGGTCCAGTACTTCGGCTGGGACCGCCAGCCGGTGACCTACCAGCAGATCTCACCGAACATGGTGAACGCGCTCGTAGCCATCGAGGACTCCAGGTACTGGCAGCACGGTGCGATCGACCTGCGCGGCACCATCCGCGCGGCGGTGAACGACCTGCAGCACCAGCCGGTCCAGGGCGGTTCCACGATCGCGCAGCAGTACGTCAAGAACGTCCTGCTGCTGAGGGCCGAGATGGCCGACAACAGCCAGGGCGTGACGGCCGCCGCGGCGGACAACCTGAGCCGGAAGCTGAACGAGCTGCGGATGGCGGTGGCCGCCGAGCACCAGCAGTCCAAGCAGCAGATTGTGGACGGCTACCTCAACGACGCCTACTTCGACAACAACGCCTACGGGATCGAGGCCGCCGCCGAGACGTACTTCGGCACCAGCGCGAGCAAGCTGACCGTGACCCAGGCCGCCACCCTGGCCGGGATCGTGGAAGACCCGACGAAATATGACCCGATCGCCAATCCCGCGACGGCCCTGGCGCGCCGCAATACGGTGCTGGCCCGGATGTGGCAGACCGATAACGGGCTCACCCAGGCGCAAGCCAATGCCTCCGAGGCCAAGCCACTGGGCCTGCACGTCTCGACGCCGCAGAGCGGCTGCCAGGCCGCCTCGGTGGGCACGGCCGGCTTCTTCTGCCAGTACGTGGAAGAGGTCTTCCTGAACGACCCGGCTTACGGCAAGACGCCGATGGCCCGGGCCAAGCTGCTGTCCACCGGCGGACTGAAGATCTACACCACCCTCGACCCGCGGGACCAGAAGGCCGCCACCAATGCGGTGAACTACGTCGTGCCGGCCAAGAGCAGCTCTTTCAACCCGGGGGGCAACGCCGCCGTCGAAGCCGTCGTGCAGCCGGGAACCGGAGCCATCCGCGCCATCGCCGAGGACCGGCCGTACGGCACCGGGCATGGCCAGACCGAGCTCGACTACGCGGTGAACACCGCCTACGGTGGCGGGATCGGCGTGCAGACCGGTTCCTCGTCGAAGCTCTTCACCCTGGTCACCGCGCTGGAGCAGGGCATCCCCTTCGGCTTCACCAAGACGATTCCCGGCACCGAGTCCATTGGTGGCTACAGCAACTGCCAGGGGGATCCGATCACCGTTCCGTGGAAGGTGAGCAACGCCGAGGGTCCGGGCAAGTCGACACAGTCGCTTTACACGGGCACCACCAACTCGATCAACGTGTTCTACGCCGAGCTGGAGAAGCAGGTCGGCCTGTGCAATGTGGTACGCACCGCGGTCGCACTCGGCATGACCCGCGCCGACGGCACATCGCTGCTCAGCTACGACAAGGGCAGCACCCAGCCTTACCCCGCGGACGATCTGCCCGGTTTCACTCTCGGTGAGATCAACGTGGCACCGTTGTCGATGGCCGCCGCCTACTCGGCCATGGCGGCCCGCGGCCGGTACTGCTCGCCGGTCGCGATGGAAAAGATCGTCACCAGCACGGGCGGCTCGCTGGCGGTGCCTTCGGCCAAGTGCCACCAGGCGGTCTCCTCGAATGTGGCGGACGCCGTCAACTACATCCTGCAGGGTGTCCTGACTAGCGGCACCGCGGCGCCGGGCGCCGGTCCGGGCGGTCTTTCCGGCCGCGAGTCGGCGGGAAAGACCGGTACCTCCAATGACGCCAACGGGTACGGCACGCCCTACGCCGCGTTCGCCGGTTACACGCCCACCCTGGTCAGCTACGTTTCCGTGGCCTATATGGACAACCCGTTCGAGACCACGCCTCGCTACCATCTGATGGGCAACCAGAACGCGGATTTCCGGCTCGAGGATGGCTCGGTCAGCAACTGCGGCGGCGAGATGTTCGGCGCCTGCGCTCCCGGGTCTATCTGGCACATGACCTTCGACCACGCGAGCCTCGGCTCGGACCAGGACTTCGTGGCCGTCCCGGCCGATAGCCCGTTCAACAGCCTCGGTAACGGCCAGGTCGTGGTTCAGCCCGCCCCGCCGAAGAAGGGAAAGGGCGGCAACGGCGGGAACGGCGGGAACCCGACCCCGACCCCGACACCCACGAACTAGGTACCGAGCCGGAATCCTCAGCCTGCGGCCAGCTGGCGGCGGACCTCGGCGGCGACTCGCGCGCCGTCGGCCCGGCCCGCGACCTTGGGCGTCACCGTCTTCATGACCTGGCCCATGCCTGCCATGCCGCTCGCTCCGGTGTCGGCGATCGCCTCGTCGACCAGAGCGGACAGCTCCTCGTCGCTCAGCTGGACCGGCAGATAGCCAGCCAGGACCTCGCCTTCGGCGCGCTCGGCCGCGGCTTGGGCGTCACGCCCGGCGGCGCCGAACGCCTCGGCGGCCTCCCTGCGCTTCTTGGCCTCGCGGGTAAGTACCTTCATGACCTCCTCGTCGGTGAGGACGCGGGCCGAGGTCCCGGCCACCTCCTCGGTCGTAATAGAGCTCAGTGCCATTCGCAGGGTGCGCATCCGCACCTGGTCGCGCGCCCGCATCGCGGTGTTCAGGTCCGCGCGCAATCGCTCCTTGAGTTCAGCCACATTGCCCATACTAGGAAGCGGACACCGATCGCGGGTGGGCGGCGGCACACCTGGGGTCGTGGCACCATGTATGAGTGCGATTGCGAACCCTGATACCCGTTACCGCTGCCCTCGGCGCCGCCACCATCGGTTACGCCACGGTGGTCGAGCGAAACTGGTTCGCCTTGCGCCGGTTCGAGATTCCCGTCTTGCCACCAGGCTCGGAGCCGTTGCGGGTGCTGCATATCTCAGACGCTCACCTGACCCCCGGCCGCAAGCGGCTCATGTCCTGGATCCGGGCCCTCGACGACCTCGATCCCCACCTGGTCGTCAACACCGGTGACTGCATCGCGCACCCCGAGGCGATCTGGTACTTCCTTGACTCCCTCGGACCGCTGCTCGACCGGCCCGGCGTCTTCGTTTTCGGTTCCAACGACCTGTACGCGCCCCAGCCACTGAATCCGCTCCGGTACCTGCAGCCGAGAGGCAGTCGCGGGCGGCACCGCGGCGAAGCCATCGACCTGCCCTGGGAGAAGCTCCGCGACGGCATGGTCGCGGCAGGCTGGCTGGACCTGAACAACCAGCGCGGCCAGCTGACCGCGGGCGGCCTCGACATCGCGTTCGGCGGCGTGCATGACCCGCACATCTACCGCGACCGCTATGACGACGTGGCGGGCCCGGCCGATCCGGCTGCTGACCTCCGGGTCGCGGTCATGCACTCACCGGAACCGCGGCTACTCGATCGATTCACCGCGGACGGGTACCAGCTCCTGCTGGCCGGGCACACCCACGGCGGGCAGTTGTGCCTGCCGTTCTACGGGACCCTCGTGACCAACTGCGAGCTGGACCGGGAGCGGGCTCGCGGGCTGCACCGGCACCCCATCGGCGGGGACGCCTGGCTGCACGTGTCGGCCGGCCTGGGTACCTCGCCGTGGGCTCCGGCGCGCTTCGCGTGCCGCCCGGAGGCCAGCCTGCTCACCCTGGTACCGCGCGACTCCGGCTGATCGATGAGGCGATATCCGTTCCGCTAACCGCTGTGGGCAGCCGGTCCCGAGCGGGCCTTCCTTTCCGCTAGACTGTCCAAGTCTCGCGCAGCACCGCTGAGGTTCCGCGCGGGCGGGGTGTGGCGCAGCTTGGCAGCGCGCTTCGTTCGGGACGAAGAGGCCGGGAGTTCAAATCTCCCCACCCCGACCAACTCAGGGGCCGTACCAACCTTCCGGTGCGGCCGTCTGACCGCGCTTTCGAGCGCGTATGCCCAGGGCGTAGACCGGCTGCATCTGGCTACCGGCGTGATACCTAAAGGGCCCGCAGCCGTGACAATTATAATTGCCTTCTAGTCGTTTTGATCGCGAGCAAGATAATGCGGTAGATCTGGGCAAAGAGAAGATTTGATCACTGCGCTAGGTTAAGATCGACCGCGAATCCAGCGGCTCGCAATTCTCTTTCCAGGCTCAATTTCCATGCACCTTGTGCATCCAAGGCGCTGTAAGGATGCCGTTCATGTCTGAGGGCAGTTCGACGCCTTCTTCGTACAATACTGCCACTCGGGAACGCCCAAGCGCGCCGACAAAAATCCCAACTCAAATACTACATTCTGGCGAGCCCGCCGGTGATCTTCTTCGTATTCACAAGGCCACCGTAGTCGTCCGCTGTTAGCAGAACTATAGCGAACGCGACAGGCGCCGCATACTCGCCTTATCCCTACAGGCTGGACTTGTGCCGTGTCAGGTAACGTTCGCCCCGCTTCTCACAGCTTCGCCCGGAGCATGACCCCGGTATAACCCCGAACTTGACCCACAACAAAGGACCATAGATGTTGCTATGGCAACCGCGATGGACCATCGGTGTCGCTTCGAAGCGAGAGCGTCCAGCACGGGTGAGCCAGGCGAGACGGGTGGTGTTCGCGGAATGCGGACCCTTCACCGGACATGACCTTACCGCACCGGGTAAACCGAGTAAGCGAGTAAGCCGGGCGAACGCTGCTGAGGCACTAGCCCAAGATTAGGACGCAGGGCCTGGAAGTTTAGTGCGATCGCCGCGATCGAAGGGGTGCGTCGCCAGGCTCCTCAGATGTGCTGGCCATTCGCACTGGGATGTCGAAACGACATTCTGGCTGCGCTTGAGCTTCACGTCAATGACGCTTGCGGAGACGGTGCAATTCCTCATGAGGTAACGGGCAGGCCGGCGGCCACCAGTGGTCATGACGGCATCCAGCCGACAGCCGGGTAGCCTACGGCCCGCAAGTACTCGCGGGCCTGCGCCACGGCGGCATCGACAGCACTCAGGCTGAGGCCGACGATATAGTCGTCCAGGTTCCCGTTACCGTCGGCGTCGTAACTCAGCACCCAGCCAGATCGGTGTCCGCGGCCGAGCGGATAGCGCTCGTTCCAGATCAGCATGGGCGTCAGGTTGCTGTCGAAAACAAGCTCGCCAGGATCGAGATCGTCCTGGAATACGCGACCGCTGAGGTCGGGCGGCACGATCACGCGGATAGCTGGCAGCTCCTCGCTACGGAGCTGGCCGATCTCGCCGGACAGGCTGGCCATGGACAAACTTAACCATATTCTGCGTCATGGCCCGTTCACTACCGCCTCGGCGAGCATGATCACGCCCGTGCTCTACCATTCGGCTGTGGCCGCATCGTGGGATCCCTCGGCGCCAGGAATTTTGCGCCTGCCCTCGGGTCGGCTCATCCGCGGTCGCAGCCTCAGGCGCCCGCTGCCACCAGAGGATCTCCCCACGTTCGCGGTTTACCTGCTCGGCCAGCCGCCGCCTGCGGTCCCGTGGGAGTCGCGATGGCTCCGATGGCCTGACTTCCGCCTTCCCGCCGACCAGGACGAGGTACTGCCCGTGCTGACAGAAGCCTGGCGGCGGGCCCCGGCTGAGCGCGTTGAGATTGCCTGCACGGGCGGCCACGGACGCACCGGCACCGCCCTGGCCTGCATCGCCATCATCGACGGCGTACCGCGTTCCTCGGCGGTGGCGTTCGTGCGCGCGCACTACGACAAGCACGCGGTCGAGACGTTTCGACAGCGCCGCTATGTCGCCCGGTGGCCTGGACGCAGACGACCGCTTCTTACTGAGCACGGAGCCAGGTGAGACGACCCGGTATCCCAGGACGGCCGACCGGCGGCGGTCTTCCTACCCAGCCGTGATCTGCTTGCGATTGCCTCCGGCGCCGCCGATGAGGCCGGTGCGCAGACTTGGTGCGGGGATGGCCACGGGAGCGGTGCGGCTTGAGCCCGGAGGAGAGTCGGTCAGACGCAGCGCGAGCGCCGGGCACATGTGCACCGCCTGCTCGGCGTCCTTTTCCAGCCAGCTGGGCACCGGGATGTTGAGGAGAACCGGATAGCCCTGGGGGTCCACGTGAATGAGCTCCGGTATGAGGTGCGCGCATAGCCCGTGCCCATGGCAACGCGTCCAGTCCACCACAAGCCGCTGCTGTTCTTCCTGCTCGGGGCCGCTTGGCAGGGGCAGGACACCACGGACGGGCCGACCGCACGAGGAATGAAAGACATGCGCCGCGAGGTCCTCGGTGAACACGTCAAGCGCGGAAAGCACGAACCTGGTCACGCCGTCCGGGTGGGAACAGGCACCGCGCCCGGCCACAGCCGCGGCGGACCGCCTGGCCACGTCGAGCGCCTCGATGCCGCCGGAACCGTCGATCAACGCCGCCAGGGCCCGCGCGATGGAGGGCAGGCCCAGCTTGCAGGGACCGCACTGGCCGGCCGACTCCCCGGCCAGGTAGCTGGCGATCCGCGATACCTCGCCCAGCGGGCAGGTGCCGTCGCCGAGGGGAAGCACGATACCCGATCCGAGAGTGCCGCCCACGGCCGCGAGACCTTCGCGGGAAACCGGCACCGCGTACGCGGTGCTGGCCGGGAGCCACATACCGTGATAGCCGCCGACCAGGACCCCATCGCCCGCTGCGGCCTGGCAGATATCCAGGACCGCGGCCAGCGGGACACCCGTCGGCGCCTCGATCACGGCCGGATTCGCCGCGGATCCGCCGACGCTCAGCAGGATCGTCCCTGGTTCTTCCGGTGTGCCGACGGCGGCGAAACGCTCCGGACCGAGCAGAGCGAGCACGGCCAGCTGGGCGAACGTAGACGCATTAGACAGCAACGTCGGCAGGTCATCCACGCCGAGGTCGCTGGCCAGAATCTTCCGGCCCGGGGGGACCGCACGTTTACCGTTGATGCCCCGAACGAGCGCGCCCGACTCCCCCGAGATGAACCGATCCGGCAGCCGGACGACGCGGGCCATCTTGCGCAGGCCCGGCTCGGCCGCAATGGCCGCCTCAATCGACCGGTTCGCGAGTTCGTGGCCCGCGACGCCGACCACGATCTCCTCCGCGCCGATAGCTTCGGCCACGAGCGCGGCACCGCTGAGGATGAGGTACGGCGAGCGGATCATGAGCATCTTGTCCTTGATGCTGCCTGGCTCGCCCTCGGCGGCGTTGACGACCACGATCGTCGGGCAGTCATTCGCCTCGGCGGCCTGCATGACCGCGCTGAGCTTGCGGGCGAAAGGAAACGCCGCACCGCCTTGACCGCGCAGGTCAACTTGCTCAGCCATCGAGATAAGTTCATCGGCCGACAGCCTGGGCAGCGGCCCGAAAATGTCGCGGTGAGCTTCCAGGCCAAGCCGCGGCATCCGGTCAAGGCCTGCCGTCAGCCGGGCGGCCCCGATCCTCATGATCGCGGGAGCGTCGAGACCCCTGATCGGGCTCATGGCCACTCGTCACCACCTTGCGGCCCAGGTGCCTCGCGATACCTGGGGTCAGCGGAATTTGTTCTGCGTGACACGCGGCCAGCCTCTCCGGGGGTCCGGTCGCCGCGCGGCCCAGAAGCAGGATCGGCCGGTGACGGAGGTGCTCCGAGATGAGGCAGGGCCCCCGTGCCTGTCGGCGGCATCGGAGAGAACCAGGATGCGGCGTCGGCCCCATGCTCGTGCGTGCGGCCGGACCGGGTCCTACCCGTGGCATCGGACCGGTATTTGGACGCGCGCCCGGTCCGCCCCCCGGAGCCGGTCCGGGACCCGTACCCGAGCGTGGTCCTGATCCACGAGCAGCCCGCGGCATCGGTCCGGTGGTGCCCCGCGGAACCGGACCAGTATCAGGCCGCGGTCCCGGACCCGTGGTGCCTCGAGGTCTCGGACCCGTGCCTATCCGAGGCATCGAACCCGTATCCGCACGCGGCATAGCCCCCGAGTCAGCACGCGGCATGGGCCCCGAGTCAGCACACGCGCCCGGGCCTCTCCCGGTAACGCCCGGGCCTCTCCCGGCAGCAGGTAGCGGACCTGTCCCCCGGCGGGGATTCTGGCCGGTGTCCACACGCGGTGCTCGGCCGGGATCCACGCGGGGGATCGAGCCGGTATCCGGACGCGGCATTGAACCTGTTCCATCCCGGGGCGTCATCCCCGAGCCCGGCCGAGGCATCGGGCCCGTGCCTATCCGCGGCATCGAACCCGTATCCGCACGCGGCATGGGCCCCGAGTCAGCACGAGGCATCGGGCCCGTGCCTATCCGCGGCATCGAACCCGTATCCGCACGCGGCATCGGGCCCGTGCCCACCCTGGGGATCGGCCCGCTGTTCCGGTTGTCCTGGCGGCGCTGCTCTTCCTGGCGTGAGGGCGGAGCTGATCCCGGGCGCGGCGGTTCGATGGCGCGGCTATGACGCGGACCGCCTCGTCCGGCCGGATCTTCGCGGTTGACCTGGTCCCCTGGATACCCGGCCCCAAGCTGCTGCCGTTGACTCGGCTGGCTGTACGGATACGAGGAAAGCTCGTCCTGGGGCACGTGTCCCCTGGGCACTCCGACAAACCGAGGCGGCCCGTCATACCCAGGCTCGTACCGCGGCTGCCGGGCAGCACGGTCCTGACCTGGCATTCCGGTCGATCCACCCCATACGGACGTGGGCTGGTCGGCACCCGGATAGGGGTGTCCCCGGCGGCCGGCGGCCACGTCGTCACCGTATGGCGGGGCTCCCAACGGCCTGAACCCCAGATCACGGTAGGCCCCAGCAGAGCCGTAGGCCTCGGCGGAAGGGTCGGCCGGGTCTACCGGGTAGGCCCCGGACGCCCCCGTGGTGGCGTAGGCCGGAGCCGACCCCAGCGCGGGAGCCGACCCCAGCGCGGGAGCGGGACCCAGCGCGGCCGCGGGACCCAGCGCGGCAGCAGGACCCAGCGCGGGAAACGGGCCAGAAGGCGACGACCAGGCCGAGGCCGGCGCCGCGGGGAGCGCGGCCCATGAATCGGAACTCATGCCCGTGTTGGCGCCGCGCGCGGCCATCCCCGCCGATAGCACCTGAACCGGTCCGCTGAGCTGAGCCTGGGCCATCCTCAGCGCCGCGGCGTGCAGCGGCGAGGAACCCTGGCCCCGGGCATGATCCATGCCCGGGGCCGCCCTCAGGCTTTCCTTCGGCCGCCGCGAGCTGGCCAGGAACCGGACCGCCAGGCCGAGAACCGTCACCGCGATCGCGGCCCCGTAGCTCCAGTCCACGTACGGCTTGGCCGCCCGGCCACCGAGAAGCCCGTGCACCACGCCGAACACGAACGCCGCGTAGGCGGAGTAGTGAATGGCCCGCCAGCGCCAGGCCTTGCCGTGCGCGGTGAACCGCTTGCGCAGGATGCTCGTTACCACAAGCAGCAGGATGAGGTCGGACGCGATCGTGCCGAGCCCAATGTAGAAGGTCCGAAATGGCGACAGGAACGGGATGAACGCGTCGATGACGTGCACCCGCTGGGCCAGGATCTCGGTGACGATGTGGATAACGAGGAAGGCGAGCGCGCCGAACGAGACGGCCCGGTGCACGGCCTGTGCCATCACCCGGTGTCCGGGCGTCATCACGGTCCGGTCGGTGGCCACCAGGCCGACCATGACCGAGGCGGTCAGCCCCACGAGCGCGAACACTCCCGCGTAGAACAGCATGAAATGCTGCGTCGCGGCGTCGATCTTGTGGCCAGCGGTGGTCACGACCAGCACGAAGACGATAACGACGGCCGCCGCGGCCGCGATGCCCATGATCTTCCGCTGGTGGTCAGCAGCCGGTCCGTGCCCGCCCGAGTGCATGCCCTGACGGCCGTGTGAACGGCTGCTTGTCGTGGGCACGCTTAACCTCCTCAGGATCGGATTGACGCGAGAAGACCAATTGCGACGCCTAGAACGCTGACAGTTATCCCTAGCCCTTAGGTGACCGACTAGCGACTATATCAGCGCCAATAACGCTTAGGCGGCGAAAAGATATATGAACGATTTCGGGAGGTGGCGGGACGAACGGCGGCCCGGCCCGGGGCCTTTGACCGCGAGCACGTGACGTCACGGACCGGCCGCGGCGTCCGCGGATGGAACCAGCGGCGGCGAACCGGCGCTCCACGTCACGACGCTGCCGCCGCGACCACGGGCTGGAGTCCTCGATGACTCTCGCCGGGTCAGCGGTTCGGTGCCTGAGCATCGGCAGAGCACAGGAGTCCTGCGATATCCCAGCACATGCCTCCTTAGCGCGACCCGGCTCCACCACCTGTTATACAGGCCTTAACCGTGGCAGATCTGCCGAATCAGCAAGGTCCTTGCTTACGATAATCTTCCGTTCACGCAGGTCCGAGCGCATAGATATGACTATTCCCAGCACCCTCATAGCCTTCGCCGAAATAAGACATTCGCTAATATACGGGTAGCAACAACGCCGGCGAAGACGCCGCCGAGCGCCCCCGAATGACTAGGCGATGACCGCCACCGGCAGGTATTCGACCATCACCGGCAGATGGTCGGAGGCGCTTCGCGTATACGTGGTGTCGAGCACGCGGTGCCCGCGCACCGCGTGCGCGAGCGGCCCGCTCACCCGGATCCCGTCGATGCGCCGCCGCACCCCGTGCGCGCCGTAGACGTCGTCCGGATGATGACCGGTCGTGGGCTGCCAGACGGCGCCGGTCAGCGCGGCGGCATCGTGCAGGCCGCCGGCCCACAGCACGTCCCCGGGCCGCCGGTCCGCCCAGTGCCTGCGCCGCCCATGCTCGTCGTAATCCCACTCGCACTGGTAGATAAGGTCGGTGAACCAGTCCACTCCGGCGTACGGGTCAGCGGGCTCGTAGAGGTCCCAGCTCTGCCCCGACCAGATCCTGTCGGCGCATTCGGTGTTCCAGTCGGCGCCGATCGCTGCGGGCGGTTCCCCGTCGGGCCGGGTGACCGCCGCCACCAGGCGCTCGTTCTGGTCGGCCCGGAGCGCCCGGCCGAAGGGGGTGGCGTGAAAGGCTCCGTGCCGGATGAGGGTGCCGCCCATGTCGAAGGTGACCAGGGCCAGTCCATGCCAGAACTGCCCGGCCCCGCGGCAGCGTAGTGAGCCGGGGAGCGGCTCGACACCGTCCCGCCACAGCAGTCCCACGTGGTAGCCGTGACCTCCCACCGCGAGTGCGGCCTCGTGTCCCGTCTCGAGGCGCGACACCTCGCAGCGCAGGCCCGCATCATCGGCGAGCTGGCGCAGGCGCCGTGCCGCCGTCGGCCCGTCGGGAGCGATGATCTCCTGAACGGCCAGCACGTCGGCATCGAGGGAACGGATCACGCCGACGACCATCTCGTAGTGCTCGTGACCCGCCGGCGAGTCATCGGCGAACAGGTCCAGCAGGTTGTAGGTCGCGAACAGAACCGAACCAGGTGATGTCCGCTGCACGTACACCTCCCGCGTGCCGTCTCGTTACGTATCGCTAACGCGCTGAACGTTCGTCGGCGGGTACCGGCGGAAAAGGCGTAACGGGCCGTCAGGAGCGCGGCCCGAGTTCGGCCGCTACCAGCTCCGCGATCTGCGCGGTGTTCAGCGCGGCGCCCTTCCGCAGGTTGTCCCCGCAGACGAAGAGCTCGATCGTGCAGGGATCATCGAGCGACTGGCGGACCCGCCCGACCCAGGATGGATCGGTTCCGACCGCATCGATCGGGGTGGGGAACTCACCCGCGGCGGGATCGTCCGCCACCACGACCCCCGGCGCCGCGCGCAGCACGGCCCAGGCCTGCTCGCGCTCGACCGGCTGAGAGAACGTGGCGTGCACCGCGACCGAGTGGGTGGTGACGACGGGCACCCGGACGCAGGTGGCGGAAACGCGCAGCGAGGGCAGGCCCAGGATCTTGCGCGACTCGTTGCGTATCTTCAGCTCTTCCGACGACCAGCCGTCGGCCTTCAGCGAGCCCGCCCACGGCACCACGTTCATGGCCAGCGGCGCGGGGAAGGGCCCGGGATCGCCGACGGCGGCCCGGACGTCACCCGGGCGCTGGCCGAGCGAGCGGGTCCCTGCCACCTTGTCAAGCTGCGCGTACAGCGCGTCGATGCCGGCCTGGCCCGCACCGGAGGCGGCCTGGTAGGAGGCGACGACCATTTCGGTGAGGCCGAACGCCCGATGCAGCGCGCCCACCGCCACGATCATCGACAGGGTGGTGCAGTTCGCGTTGGCGACGATCCCCTTGGGCCGGTTCGTGAGCTGTTCCGGGTTGATCTCGGGCACCACGAGCGGCACGTCGGGGTCCATCCGGAACGCGCCCGAGTTGTCGACGGCGACGACACCGCGGCGGGCCACGGCCGGGGCCCAGACCGCCGAGACCTCATCGGGCACGTCGAACATGGCCACGTCGATGCCGTCGAAGGCATCCTCGGTCAGCGCGACCACCTCGGTCTCGCGGCCCCTGACCATCAGCCGCCGCCCGGCCGACCGCGGCGAGGCGATCAGCCTGATCTCGCCCCAGACGTCCGCCCGGGTCGACAGCAGGTCGAGCATCACCGTGCCGACTGCGCCGGTCGCGCCGACCACGGCGAGCGCGGGCCGGTACCCCTGACTCTCCACGGCCGGGCTCACCGGCCGGTCCCGCCGTACACGACGGCCTCGACCTGGTCGGAGTCGAGCTCGAAGGCCTTGTGCGTGGCGGTAACGGCTAGGTCCACGTCGTCCTGGTCGATGACCACCGAGATCCGGATCTCCGACGTCGAGATCATCTCGATGTTCACCCCGGCGTCGGCCAGGGCGCTGAAGAACCGGGCGGTCACCCCGGGATGAGACCGCATGCCGGCCCCGATCAGCGACACCTTGCCGATCCGGTCGTTGTAAAGCAGGGATTCGAAGCCCACCGACTCCTGCAGTCGCTGCAGCGTGCTCATCGCGCTCTGGCCGTCGTCGCGGGGCAGCGTGAACGAGATGTCCGTCCGTCCGGTCGCCACCGCGGAGACGTTCTGCACGATCATGTCGATGTTGATGCCGGCCTTGGCGATGGCCCGGAAGATCCTGGCCGCCTCGCCCACCCGGTCGGGCACGCCCACGACCGTGGTCTTCGCCTCGCTCCGGTCGTGCGCGACTCCGGAAATAATGGCCTGTTCCATCGGTGTAGCCTCCGACTTGTCGATCGCGTGCCCGCTCACCCACGTCCCGTTCCGGTTGGTAAAGGAGGACCGGACGTGGATCGGTACCTCGTAACGTCTGGCGTACTCCACGCAGCGGAGCATCAGTACCTTCGCGCCGCAGGCGGCCATCTCCAGCATTTCCTCGTAGCTGATCCGCGGGATCCGCTTCGCGGTCCTGACGATGCGCGGGTCCGCGGTGAAGATGCCGTCCACGTCGGTGTAGATCTCGCAGGCGTCAGCGTTCAGCGCCGCCGCGAGCGCGACCGCGGTGGTGTCCGACGCGCCCCGGCCCATCGTGGTGACGTCCTTGGTGGTCTGGGACACGCCCTGGAAGCCGGCCACGATCGGGATAGCCCCGTCGGCCAGGGCGTCTGAGATCCGGCCGGGCTTGATGTCGATGATCCGGGCCCGGCCGTGCGCGGCGTCGGTGATCACGCCGGCCTGAGACCCGGTGAACGATCGCGCCTCCAGGCCGAGAGCGGCGATGGCCATCGCCAGCAGCGCCATCGAGATCCGCTCACCCGCGGTCAGCAGCATGTCAAGCTCACGCGCGGGCGGCAGCGGGCTCACCTGACCGGCCAGGTCCGTCAGCTCATCGGTCGAGTCACCCATCGCGGATACCACCACCACGACCTGGTCCCCGGCCTTGCGGCTGGCCACGATCCGTTGCGCCACCCGCTTGATGCCATCCGCGTCCGCAACCGACGATCCACCATATTTCTGCACCACAAGCGCCACGCCCGCGCCCACCTCCCCGGACCTAGACGACCCCCGGAGTCTATCCACCCCGCCCTAACCCGCCCAATCCCTTAAGCTCACCCGCTCCGACCTCCGCCCGCCCGGCGGAGATCCAAATGCCAGAAAGGAGCACCCCCGGCTGGGGTCGTTTCACGATCATGGCCAGAAACGGGCAAATCTGCCGCGTCGGGGATTAAGTGGTGGTTCGCGGTTGTGGCGTGCCGGGATGTGCTACAGCGGTTTCTCAGGATGCCGTGGCGGTGCTGGCGGCGAGGTTCGCGGTGGTGCGGCCGGCCGCGGATGGGCGGGTGCGCGACCACGGCTTCCCCCGGGGGAACTGGGACGATCACCCGTGCGGCATCGTTGAGATTGCCTCCGGGACCGGGTTCGCGTCCGCCCGGGTCAGCTGCGGCACGGCGGCGTTCACGGTCAGCCGCTGCGGGGACGGGGCAGCGCGAGGGCGCGGCCCGCCGCCCTGGTGACGCGGCGGCGGCTGGCCGCCGGGGCCGGCGGCTCCGGCGGCCAGCGGTGCCGGGCCGGGACGGACCAGGTCGCCCGCCCGGGGGCGGAGCAGGACGGTCCCGCGGTCGCTGCGGGGTGACGTCCCGCCCGGCAGCTAGTCAGTGAATGCGGCTCTGTACCGCAAAGAACCGGTACGCTGCCGCATTCACTGAAACTGCCGCTGCACGCAAGTGACGGGAAACGGGTGCTGTGAGGTGAGGGCCGGTCAGCGCATCCCGGCGGAGCGGGGCGGCCCGGTCCCCCGGCTCGGGCGGACCCGGCCTCGGCCCCCACGGAATCGCTAAGTCCTGGCCTGGGGCGAGTCCCGAGGGTCAGGGAGCGACGTCCAGGCTCGCGTGCGCGACCACCGCGT
This sequence comes from uncultured Actinomycetes bacterium, assembly GCA_963808315.1. Classification (GTDB taxonomy): domain Bacteria; phylum Actinomycetota; class Actinomycetes; order Streptosporangiales; family Streptosporangiaceae; genus Palsa-504. The sequence goes on from CAWEFK010000007.1 coordinate 77,746, forward strand.
GCAGCGCGCGCAGTACAGCCCCGCCGTGGGTGCCCCAGTGGTTGAAGTACGAATACTGCCACCACCACAGGGCCTCGAGGGAACGGCCGGCCTGGTAGTGCTTGAGACCGTGGAGCAGGTCCGCGGTCACCGCCGCGATGTCGTCGGAGATCCGGAACGGCAGGCAGGACGTGTCCGCGTACGGGTCGAACACCTCGGCGTACTCGTCGACCGCACTCAGCCGGGCCGCCAGGGCGGTGCGCAGCGCGTCCAGATCGGGGTCGGCGCCCACCTCCGGTTCCCAGTTACCCGGCAGGATCACGTCGCGGCTGGCGCCGAGCTGTGCTCCCGCGAGCAGGATTTGCGACACCTCAAGCAGCAGCATCGGCACGGTCTCGTCGCCACCGCCGCTGGCGAGCGCCTCGACCCCGTCGATGAAGTTCTTGACGTTCACCGCGATCTGGTCCGCTATCGGCCGCCATTCGCCCCCCTGAGCTGGCGGTTCAGACATCAAGAAGTCTCCGTCCTTCGAATGCGCGCCCCAATGTCACCTCGTCGGCGTACTCCAGGTCGCCGCCCACGGGCAAACCACTCGCCGGCCTGGTCACCCGCAGCCCCATCGGCTTCATCAGCCTAGCGAGATAGGTGGCCGTCGCCTCACCCTCGAGATTGGGATCGGTGGCGAGTATCAGTTCCGTCACCGTTCCGTCAGCCAGCCGCGTCATCAGCTCCCTGATCCGCAGTTCCTCGGGACCGACCCCGTCGATAGGACTTATCGCGCCCCCGAGCACGTGGTACCGGCCGCGGAATTCGCGGATCTTCTCCACCGCCGCGACATCCTTCGGCTCCTCCACGACGCAGATAACCGCCGGGTCTCGCCGCGGATCGAGGCAGATCCGGCACTCCTCGGCCTCGGCCACGTTCCCGCAGGTGCGGCAGAACTGCACCCGCTCGGTGACCTCGATCAGCGCGTCCGCCAGCCGCCTGACGTCAGAGGTGTCGACGGCCAGCAGGTGAAAAGCGATCCGCTGAGCACCCTTCGGGCCGACCCCGGGCAACCGCCCGAGCTCGTCGATGAGGTTCTGGATCACTCCTTCGTACACGTCAGGGTCCTAGGTCTCCTCGTCATCGCCGTCGTCCGGCTCGGGCCCGGCCGCGCCGAGACCGAGGGCGGACAGGTCAAGCCCGCTAGGCAGGTCGAGGCCGCCGGGCATGCCTGGCATGCCGGGCAGGCCACCGCCGCCCATGGCCGCGGCGAACGGTCCCATCTGCTGCTGCTGAAGATTCTCAGCGGACCGGTAAGCGTCGCGGACGGCCGCGAGCACGAGATCGGCGATCGTCCGCGCCGTCTCCTCGGCGTCGTCCGGGTCCACCGCGGCCGGTTCGATGCTGAGGTCCATCAGCTCGCCCTGGCCGTTCACGGTGGCTTTGACCAGCCCGCCACCCGACGTGCCGGTTACCTCGGCGTCGGCCAGCGCCTGCTGGGCGTTCATGAGTTGTTCCTGCATCTGCTGCGCAGCGGCGAATAGCTGCTGCATGTCCATCTGCGGTTCCACATCGCCCTCCTAGCAAGAGCCTACGACCAGCCTGACCCCGATGAACCGCAGCCAGCCCCAACCAACCCGATTACCAGCGCGCTTAGCCTTCGATCTCGTCGATGACCTGGCCACCCAGCTCTCGCTGGATCAGGTCCATCCCGGTGAGTTCCGGCTCCGCCGCAGGCGCGCGGCGCGAGGGCGGCTCGTCCGGCGGCAGCTCATCTTCATCGGGCAGCATGTCATCCGGAGGTTCGTCGTCGTACTCCGGAGCGGCCGGCGGAGCCGATGCGGGCGACCCGGTCGCCGACCCACGGCCCCGCGGCGCTGCACCCGGGCCCGCACCCGGAGACCCCGGAAAACCCGGCGCCGGGCCTGCCGGCGGGTCCCCGCCGACCAAACCCCTGACCATCACGTTCAGGCCGAAGCGAGAACTAAGCACCCGCTTGAGGTCGGCGTCGCAGCCACTGGTGCTGAAGCCCTTCAGGTCGCCGTCTCTGGCGAATCGCAAGGTCAGGACGCCATCTTCGACGGAAAGCACGCTCGCGTTACTGAGCAGGATCCACGCCACCCGGCGTTCTCCCTTGACCGCGTCCAGGACCGCGGCCCAGTTCTGCCTGAGCGTGTCCGCCGGAGACAGGGCGCCCGAGGGAGCTGCCGCCGGTTCCGCGGGCGGCGCCGGGGACGCTTGGCGCGTGGGGGGCGTCGGGGACGCGGGGGGCGCTGCGGGCGCTTGGCGCGTGGGGGGCGGCGGGGACGCTTGGGACGCGGGGGGCGCGAGGGGGGCGCGGAGGGCGCTGGGGACGCGGGGGCGCTGGGGGCGCGACGGCCGCTTGGGACGCGGGGGGCGTGGAGGGCGGCGGGGACGCGGGGGGCGTGGAGGGGGCGGGGCGGGTGGAGGGCTCCGGGGCACGGGGCTGACGGGAGGGAGCAACCCTGGACCGTTCGGCATCATTGTCGGGGGCGGCGGAGTGCGGCGGGCGGGGGGATGACGGCGGGATGGGGGCCGGCGTTCCCCGCTCGAGCCGCTCGAGGCGGGCGAGCAGTGATTTCTCGTCGGTGGCGGCGGCGGGCAGCAGGACCTGCGCACACATCAGCTCGAGCAGCAGCCGGGGCGAGGTGGCGCCGCGCATCTGGTCCAGGCCCGTGCTGATGATCTCCGCCGCCCGGGTCAGCCCGGCCTGACCGAACGTGCGCGCCTGCGCGGCCATCCGCTCGGCCCGGTCCGGCGCCAGGTCAAGCAGCCCGATCTGGGCCGCGTCGGGCACCGCGGCCAGCACGATCAGGTCGCGGAACCGGTCCAGCATGTCGGCCGCGAACCGGCGCGGTTCGTGACCGCCCTCGATAACCCGGTTCACCACGCCGAACACCGCCGCGCCGTCGGACGCGGCGAACCCGTCCGCGATCTCATCGAGCAGGCTGGCGTCGGTGAAGCCGAGCAGGGCGACCGCCCGCTCGTAGCGCAGACCCGACTCATCGCTGCCGGCCAGCAACTGGTCCAAGATGGACAGCGAGTCCCGGACCGAACCCGCTCCGGCCCGCACCACCAGGGGCAGCACGGATTCCTCCACCGTCACGCCTTCGGCGCGCAGGATGTCCTGCATCAGCTCGCGCAGCACAGACGGGGGGACCAAGCGGAACGGATAGTGGTGCGTGCGCGACCGGATGGTCGGGATGACCTTTTCCGGTTCGGTCGTGGCGAAGATGAACTTCAGGTGCGGCGGCGGCTCTTCGACCAGCTTAAGCAGGGCGTTGAAGCCCTGCTGGGTGACCATGTGCGCCTCGTCGATGATGTAGATCTTGAAGCGCCCGGAGACCGGGGTGTAGAACGCCCGCTCGCGCAGTTCCCTGGCGTCGTCGACGCCGCCATGCGAGGCCGCGTCGATCTCGATCACGTCGATGCTGCCCGGGCCGGAAGGCGCGAGCGCCACGCAGGAATCGCAGACCCCGCAGGGTTCGGGGGTCGGGCCCTTGACGCAGTTCAGCGACCGGGCGAGGATCCGCGCGCTAGACGTCTTGCCGCACCCGCGCGGCCCGCTGAACAGGTAAGCGTGGTTGATCCGCCCGGTGCGCAGCGCCTGGGCAAGCGGGCCGGTGACGTGGTCCTGCCCCTTCACCTCGGCGAAGGTCGCCGGACGGTACTTGCGGTACAGGGCTAGCCCGGGCTGGGCCAGTCCAGACTGTGCTAGTCCGGAGTGGGCCAGGCTCGCCGGGACGGTTCCCACGCCTTCCGACGCGGCTGCTGTCATCAGCTCATCCTCACCGGTCATGGGGGGGACCCCCCGCACACCCGTCAGAGCCCGCGTACCCTTGCTGCCTTCCGGCCCTGGGGGGGTTGGCGGGATAACGCCGTGCGGGGGGTCGGGAGCCAGTGTAGTCAGCCGCGGGACCTGATGCTGCCTTTGCCGCCAGCCCGGCGAGCCAAGTAGCTGAGGGCGGCCGCATCTGGCCAGCGGGCAAGCGGTGCGCCTGCGGGTTCGGGTAAGCTCTGCGGCGGAGGATTCGCATAGTGGCCTAGTGCGCACGCTTGGAAAGCGTGTTGGGGAAACCCTCAAGAGTTCGAATCTCTTATCCTCCGCCAGTTATCGCGCGACCTGGCCGTCCGGCCGGCCCGGGCCGCGGGACGAGGCAAAGCCACCGGAACTGAATCAGTTCAGGCGGCTCCCCGGGCGGTCCCGGGACCTCTTAAGAGTCCGAATCCCTTGCCTTCCGCCGGACAGGCCAGAATGAACGAGGCATGATCGCGCTGGCCACCCGCAAGGGAGTCCGTTGCCTGGTCTCGGTCTTGAGGGACCCGTAATCCGGGTCTGATTCGGTGTCGGCGTATCCCGGCGGCCCGAAGGGCTCAGCGGGCGGAGCCAACCGCTCGCTCAGGCTGGCGTCGGCGCGGATCTCCTCCTCGTTCGGCGACATGGCGATGATCAGCGCCAGCAGGAACGTCAGGACGCTCCCCCCGAGCAGCAGCGGGAGCAGGAAGCTGGCCAGGGGGCTCCCCGTCAGGGTCATCTTGCCTCCCGTGTACACATGCATCGCGGCCATACCGGTGTAGTGCATGCCGGTGACGGCGACACCCATGATCAGTGACACGGCGAGGCTGGACCACACGCCGCCGACGTGCAGCCCGGCCACCAGCGCCGCCGTGCCCGCCACGACCGCGATCAGCACCGACATCCCGACCAGGCCCAGGTTGTACCGGACGGTGTCCGGCATGCTCATCGCGGCCATTCCGACGTAGTGCATGGTCGCGACGCCGATGCCGATGATCACCCCGCCGGCCAGCACCGGAAGGAGGCCACCGCGGCTATAGCCGACGATGAACAGGCCGATGGCCACCACGACCACCGCGACCAGCAGGCTGACTAGGGTGATCGGCACGTTGTAAAGGATCTGCTGCCCGGGAATCGTGAAGCCGAGCATGGCGATGAAGTGCATCACCCAGATGCCAGTCGCCCCGATGGCCACGGACGCGAGCAGCAGCCAGATGGCACGGGTTCGGCCGGTATAGGCGCGGGCTCTGGACAGGCAGCGAAGGCCCAGGAAAGAGCCCAGGCAGGACATTAAGTAGCCGATACCCGGATTCAGCAGGCCATTCGAGAAGTTATGCACCGGCACTTGTGCCACGTTTTCCCCCTACGGGTGCCCTCACACCTACCGGCCCGATGCGGACGTGCGTCCTTCCGAGCCAGTACTGAAAGTAGCAGACTGATTACTCATACGTCCGAAGGACACCGGAACGGAACCCGGCCGTCGGGTCAGCGGCCGCCCTTGCTCCAGGCGTCGGTGGCCTTGCTCCAAGGCGTCGGTGGCCTTGCTCCAGGCGTCGGTGGCCTTGCTGCATCCGGCGAACCGCACCGTGCCGCTGGCTATGACCTGATCCGACGACAGGCCGGGGCAGGCTCTGCCGGTGGCCACGATGAAGACCATGGCCAGGCTCAGTACGCTCACCGCGATGACGGAGACCATGATCATCGTGCGCGGCACCGTCCGGCGGGAAATGGCCTCGGTCGCGGGCGTCGTTCCGTCCGGGCCAGCCGGGCGAAGGCGGCGAACATCGACGTCAACTGAGGATCAGCCGGCTTGAGCACCCGCTCAATCTGGTCAAGCAGCGCTTGCTGGCGGGGGCAGGGCTCATCTGTCTCTCGGTACGTCCCGTTGCTGGGCGCTGCCGCGCCGACCTGAGCGCCCGTGCGGGCCAGGGATGACTCAGCGGAATCGGGAAAGCGGTCGCTGGCCTATTTACCTGGATAACGGCAGCGAAAATAGGGCCTCAGCAGCCAGCGTTCGGTGGCTCGGTGCGGTAAAGATCGCGTCCAGCGCAGGATTAGCATCCCGCGAACACCACCCGCCTCGCCTGCCACACCCGTGCCAGGCGTTCCCGCTCTCGAACGACACCGATGGTCCATCGCGGTTGTCCAAGCAACTATCCAAGCAACACCGATGGTCCTACGTAGTGGGTCAGATCTGGGGTTCTGCCGGAGAATGTCCGGGAAACAATGCGCAGTGCGGTTGAGCTGGTCGCGACTAGGTCCGGCGGATATGACCGGGGCTGGCGCGAACCGCCTACCGTTTCCCTGTCGCCGGGTGGCTGCGGGTGGGGTGAGGCGTAGCTGAGTGCGCCTTGCGGGCCGCGGCCTCCCGGGCTGCGGCCTCCCGGGCTGCGGCGGCGTCTCGGGCGTCGGCCCGCGCGGCGTTCAGGGCCAGCTGCGGTGTCATCCAGTCGAGCATCGGGACGAGGGCCGCACGCCAGACACTGCCCTGGTGACCGCCTGGCACGAGGAAGAGCGGCACGCTCGCCAGCCGGGTCTCAAGGAGCTGCCTGAAGTTCATCGCGGCGTCGACATCGCCCCTATCGTGTTCTCCCGCGGCGAGCCAGAATGCCGGAAGCGGGTTGTTGATCGGCATCCTGGTGATGTACAACCTCGGCGTGTTCAGCAGTTGCAGCGCGGGGTGTCCGCGGAACACGTCGACCACGAGCGGCTTGCCGCCGGGCTTGCCGCCGGCCGGGACCTGGCTGAGCACAGGGCTGAAGTAGCCGGACATGACGCCTGCGGCCCCCCAGCCCGACGGGTCCTGCAGGGCGATGTTGGCGGTGCAGTAGCCGCCCTCGGAGTACCCGGCCAGGCCCCACGCCAGGCCGGGCGGCTGCACCCGGGCGATTCGCGCGATGGCATCGGGCACATCCCGCGCCACGAACGTCATGTCCTGGATGCCGCCGGGATCGTTGAGGCATTGCAGCCCGTACTGCATGCCACCGTCGGTGTCGGGCATGACCAGCACGGCGGCGTCCGTGGGATGATTCTCGAGCAAGCTAAGGAAGGTGGGTATAACGCCCATCACGTCGACCCAGGCCGCCGGGTTGCCGGGCGAGCCGTGCAGCAATTCGATAACGGGAAACTTGTAGTGCAGGTAAGTCTTCTGGAAGTACTGCGGGGGGAGGTAGACGTACACGTCACGAGTGATGTGGCTCTGCGCTCCGGTCACGGACGTCTGGAAAAGGTACCCGACCTGGGCGTCTTCCGCGGTGCTTGTGACCCGGCCGATATTCTTATCGAACTGCTTGTTGGAACCGCGTCCGGCGGCGTACTTGGGAATGCTGCTCGCGCTCTGGCTGGTGAGATCATTGATCATCCCGCCCCAGGTCTGGTAGTAGTCGTAAAACTTGTTGACCGCAGCGACTCCGAAGACCATGGCGGGAAGAAACGCCAGGCAGGCCGCGAGCACCCGGAACACGAGCTGCTTGGTCAAGGCCACCCAGACCAGCAGGGCCCCGAATGCCACCATCAGAAGCAGGAAAAATCCTGTTCCCTGAGGTCCAAACACTCGGTTCTCCCTCGCCAGGGTCTGGTCTAACAGGTGACAGGCCTCACCGAGGGGCAACCTGCAGCACTGCTTACCGCTGATCACATGTGCGAACGTCCGGGAAGTGACGTTAAGTTCCCAGCAGATACGCCCCCGTGAGCACGCCTCACGTTTTCCTGGCCCCGCTCAGCGGTGGAGGTGGGATTTGAACCCACGGAGGGGTTGCCCCCTCACACGCTTTCGAGGCGTGCGCCCTCGGCCACTAGGCGACTCCACCGCTGGTGAGCTTACCCGAATCGGCGGATGATCGGCGGCACGAACTAGCCGCCCGGCCGCTGCCTCCTGCGAGTGGCGAAGAAGTCGCGCAACACCGCGCCGCAGTCCTGCGCCAGGACCCCGCCGATGACTTCGGGACGGTGGTTCAGCCGGGTATCTCTGAGCACGTCCCACAGCGAGCCCACGGCGCCTGCCTTGGGGTCCTCGGCGCCGTAGACCAGCCGGCCGAGCCGGGCCGAGGTGACAGCTCCCGCGCACATCGTGCACGGCTCAAGCGTTACCACGAGGGTCAGGCCCGTCAGCCGCCAGCTGCCAACAGACTGCGCCGCTTGCCTGATCGCGACGATTTCGGCATGCGCGGTGGGATCGCCGTCCGCTTCCCTGCGGTTGCGTGCTCGCGTGATGACCACGCCCGCGTCATCGATGACGACGGCGCCCACCGGGACGTCATCGGGGCTGGCTAGTCGCGCCTGCGCCAGGGCGAGCCGCATCGCGGGCTCGAAAGCAGCGGTATATCCGGTCACGAACCCAGTGCGATATCGAGCGCGCGCTCCACCGCATCCCCGATGCGCAGCCGCTCGGCGATGCGGATCACCGCATCCTCCGGGTACAGGTCGAGGTCGGCTGAGATCGCGCCGAGTTCCATCTCGTCGAGGCCGAGGTCCGCGAAGATGGACAGATCCCCGGCCGGCAGAACCTGATCGAGCTCGTCATCTGACGGCACAGGAATATCCAGGGCATCGAGCACCTGATGGGCTAGCGGATAGTCCACGGCCGCGGTGAGGTCGGAGAGGAACAGGGATACCTCTTCACCGAAGACCATGATCGCCACGAAGAAGTCGTCGCCGACGCCCGCGAAGCCGATGGTCCCGCCGATGCTCGGCTGCCGGCGCAGCGCCTGCACCAGGCCATCCAGGTCCGCGGTAACCGCCGCGGGCAGCACGTCGGCCTCCCACCGGTCTTCTTCCCGGTAGACGATGACCGCGAAATCAGTCTCACCCACGTCTGGCACCGTCAGTTCCCCAGCATGCTCTGCACGGAGGAATGCTGTCAGATGATCGCCCGCCGTGACGGCAGAATCGTCGATCAAGACCACGACGGGAGGATTTTAGGGGCTTTTGC
>CAWEFK010000008.1:0-95830 GCA_963808315.1 uncultured Actinomycetes bacterium
GTTGTCCTTGCCGCCGAGTAGGTAGTCGAGACCCGGGCGATGAGGCTGGGCCGCATTGAACGCGGCAGGATTCCGGCGATCGGGCACATACCGATCGTATCGGAGGTCGCGCCTGGTGATCTGAGTCCCGCCAACTGGTTCCATGCGGTTTGATAACGTGATGGACGCGGATGTGATCGTGGTGGGTGCCGGGCTGGCGGGTCTGGCCGCCACGGCGGAACTGGCCCGGGCCGGACGGCGGGTGCTGCTCCTTGACCAGGAGCCCGAGCCGCAGCCTGGGCGGCCAGGCATTCTGGTCGTTCGGCGGGTTGTTCCTCGTCGCCTCGCCCGAGCAGCGCCGGATGGGAATCAAGGACTCCCGCGAGCTGGCCTGGCAGGACTGGATGGGCAGCGCGTTTTTCGACCGCGGCATCGACGATCCGGCCGGCGAGGACTACTGGGCGTACCGCTGGGCGCAGGCCTACGTCGACTTCGCCGCCGGGGAGAAGCGGTCCTGGCTGCACGCGATGGGCGTGCGGTGGTTCCCGCTGGTGGGCTGGGCCGAACGAGGCGGCTACCTGGCTGACGGGCACGGCAACTCGGTGCCCCGGTTTCACGTCACCTGGGGCACCGGGCCCGGGCTGATGGCCCCGTTCGAGCGGCAGGTCAGGGACGCGGCGGCGGCGGGCCTGGTCGGCTTCAGGTTCCGGCACCGGGTAGACGAGCTCACCGTCACCGGCGGGACCGTCGACGGGGTACGCGGGGCGGTCCTCGAGCCCAGTCAGGCTGCCCGCGGCACCCGCAGTTCCCGCACCGTAACCGGCGAGTTCGAGCTGCATGCGCCGGCCGTGATCGTCACCTCCGGCGGGATCGGCGGCAACCATGATCTGGTCAGGGAGAACTGGCCGGACCGGCTGGGCCCCGCGCCCGAACGGATGATCTCCGGGGTTCCTGAGCACGTCGACGGGCGGATGCTGGCCATCGCCGGCCGGGCGGGCGGCCGGTGCGTCAACCGCGACCGGATGTGGCACTACACCGAGGGCATCCAGAACTGGGACCCGGTCTGGGCCGGGCACGGGATCAGGATCCTGCCGGGGCCCTCGTCGCTGTGGCTGGACGCGCGGGGGCAGCGGTTCGCCGCGCCGCACTTCCCTGGCTTCGACACGCTGGGCACCCTGGCGGCGATCAGGGCGACCGGCTTTGACTACTCCTGGTTCGTGCTCACCCAGAAGATCATCGAGAAGGAGTTCGCGCTCTCAGGCTCCGAACAGAACCCCGACCTGACCGGCAAGGACGTCAAGCTCACCTTGTCCAGGATCCGGCCGGGGCGCCCGCGCCGGTGGAAGCGTTCAAGCGGCACGGAGCCGACTTCGTGGTGGCCAGGACGCTACCCGAGCTCGTCGCGGGCATGAACAAGCTGACGGGCGAACCGCTCATCGACCTCGCCGACCTGACCCGGCAGGTCGTCGCGCGTGACCGGGAGATAGACAACCCGTTTACCAAGGACCTGCAGGTAATGGCGATCCGCAACGCCCGCCGCTACCGCGGCGACCGGCTAGTCAGGACCGCCGTCCCGCACAAGATCCTGGACCCCAGGGCCGGCCCGCTGATCGCCGTCCGGCTCAACATCTTGACCCGCAAGACGCTGGGCGGACTGCAGACTGACCTGTCCGGGCGAGTACTCTCCGCGACGCCCGGCTCCGGCCCGGTGCCCGGCCTGTACGCGGCCGGTGAGGTCGCGGGGTTCGGCGGCGGCGGGATGCACGGGTACCGGTCGCTGGAAGGGTCCTTCCTCGGCGGCTGCCTGTTCAGCGGCCGCCAGGCGGGCCGGGCGGCCGCCCAGGCGACCGGCGCCTGACCCGTACGTGCGGGCGGCCTGCCTGGTGGATCTCAGGCAGGCCGCGTTCGGTCATTCTGGTTGAGCGAGCTCAGGACGGCTGGTGTCCCCCGTAGTTCTCACCCTCGTACGGTCCCTGCGGCTGCCCGCCGGAGCTGCCCGCCGTAGTTCTGGCCGCCGTAGTTCTGGTCCTGTGGCGGAGGTGACTGGGGGTAGCTGCCGTAGTTCCCGGCGCCCGGCTGGGGCGGCTGGGGCGGCTGGGGGTAACTGCCGTAGTTCCCGCCGTCCTGCGGCGTCTGGTAGCCGCCACCGTAAGGTCCGCCCGGAGGTGGCTGCTGGTAGCCGCCGTAGTTCTCACCGGGCACCGGAGGCGTCGGGGCGCTGCCGACCAGCCGGTAGTAGACCAGTGTCACCACCAGGGCGAGGAAGGGCGAGATCAGGGTGCCCGAGATGACCGAGCTCAGGCCGCTGCCCAGCACATGCGGCAGGGCCGAGAAGATCAGGCCGAGCACGAAGTTCACGACGAGCAGGATCACGTACACGACCACCAGCGTGCCGAACACATGCCAGCCGCGGCCGCGGACGAGTTCGCGGCTGCGCCCGAAGGACGCCATTGCCCCCGACTGCTCGATGACGATGACCGGCACGATCACCGCCCAGATGGTGATGAGGATCAAGCCGGGGACGATGATGAGGATCAGCCCGATCCCGATCGCGATGGCGGCCAGGATCGAGGCCCCCATGACGGACCACAGGTACGGCCTGGCCGCGGACACGGTCTCGCCGACGGACATGTCGACACGGCCGTCCCGCACATCCTGCACCGCCTTGACCAGCGCCGCCTGCAGCAGGAACGCCGCGACGATGCTCACCAGCGAGCCGAGCAGGATGCCGAAGGTGCCGGCCAGCGACAAGATCGCCGCGATGACGGCGGCGACCACGTAGATGATAAAGGCGATCGTGAGCAGATGCTTGGCGTAGGTCCTGTACATACTCCAGGCTTCGCTTAGAACGCCTGATAGAGGGTTCATGGCCGGATCGTACAGCGAAACGGCCACCGGTTGGGGGATAGGCGGGACCCAAATCGCCTGCCGGCGGCCGGACATTCTCGCTGCGTGAGGGCGCGGTACCCCGCCTACGAGCCGGGATGGTGGCCCGACCGGCGGGGCCCAGCTACTGATGCCCGCCGCAGCCGCAGCTTTCCCTGATGACAAGCTCGATGGGCAGCCGTTCCACCCGGCGCGGCAGGGCCGGATCGGCGATCCGCTCGAGCAACCGGGCACAGGCGCGCTCACCGAGCAACCGCATCGGCTGGCGGACCGTCGTCAACGGCGGCGCCACCAACGTGCCGGCGTGCATGTCGTCGAAACCGACGACCGCGATATCGGCGGGGACTCGGATCCCGGCGAGCTGCAGCTCGCGCATGGCGCCGATAGCCATCTGGTCGTTGCCGCAGACAATGGCATCGGGCAGCTCCCGGCGCGGCCAGGTCAGCATGTCCCTGACCGCGAGCTGGCCGCTCATCGCGGCGAACCGGCCCTCGAAGGACCCGGCCAAGGCCGTGCCCGGATACTCGGCCAGCGCATCGGCAAGCGCGCCGCGGCGCTCCTGCGCGTCGGGAGCTTCGGGCGGCCCGGCGATCGCGAACAGGGAGGTCCGGCCGTGCTGCTCGACCAGGTGGCCGACTAGTGCCCTGGTGCCGGCCCGGTTGTCGGCGCTGAAGACGTCGGCGTGCGGCTCGTCGGGCGAGCCGGCCACCAGCACGATCGGGGTGCGCGCGGCCAGCAGCGCCAGCTGCTCCGAGGTGACGATGCCCTCGGTGATGAGCAGCCCGTCGACCTTGGCGGAGATCTTCTGCATCCGCCGGTAGGCAGCTGCCGGGTCGTCACCGTGCAGCAAGGAGATCAGCAGCGACCATTCGATCTTGCTCAGTTCCGACTCGACGCCGCGCAGGACTTCCTCGATGAACAGCAGTCCCTCTTGCTCGACGTCGGTGTCGGGACTGCGGCTCTCGACCGCGACGAGCCCGATCACCTCCTTGCGGTGCCGGGCCATGCTCTGGGCCGCGCCGTCGGGGACGTAGCCGAGCGCCTCAATCACCGTGAGCACACGCTGCCGGGTCGTCGGCCGCACGCCGTCCTGACCGTGTACCACCCGCGAGACGGTGGCCGTGGAGACTCCGGCCTCGCGCGCGACATCGTAAAGTGTCGAGGCCGGGGAACTGCCGAACTCGGTCGGCCGGCCGCTTTCCGTACGAGCCTCCTGGGCAATCGGCGAGTCCGGACGGCACCGCCGCCGCAACCAGATCTAAGCGGTTACATCAATATGTCAACGCTTACATTATGGTCGCCGCAAGGGCGCGTCAATCCAGCTCTGGGTCACCTCCGGGCGCTACGTGGAGGAACGGGACTGCTCGGGAGGAGCTGGCCGAAGTGCCTCCTCACCCAGCAGCTGCCCCGGCGTGACCCGGAACGCCTCCGGCCTGTCTAGCCCGCGGGCCCCACCCGGCCCATCCCGCCCCGCAAGCCCCTCAGTCCCCCGTCCCGGCCACCCCGATCCCGGCGCCGCGGCCGCCCGCAGCCGGCAGGGAGTCCCACCATGCCAGCCCGCGCCGGCACAACGGACCACCGTGCCGGCCAGGCCCCGGACCCACCAGCACAAACCGCACCGCCAGCACACCCGCGACCGCGACAGCTTCCCCGCCCGCTACCAAGCCTGGGCCACCAGGCTGGTCGCGGCTCAGGAGGTGAGCTTGTCCAGGCGCTGCAGCAGGTCATGGGCGGCCAGCTCGACCTCCTTGTGCCGCCACTCGGCCGCCCGGTACATGCAGGCGATAATGCCCATCCGGTGGATGCGCCGGAAATCTCCGTAGACGAACGCGTACCTGGCCTTGGTCTCGTCGGTGGCACCGTCGGTGAGCCCGAGATGCCACCGGGCGTACTCCTGGAACGAATGCCGCTTCAGGAAGGCGTTCTCCTCGTCCGCCTTCGGCTGGACATTCCCCCAGTCGCTGTCCAGGACGTACTGGCGGCTGTCGATGAGCTTTTCGGCCTGTGCCACGGCCTCCGGGTTCACGGAATATGAAGCCATGACCAGCATTCTGCCCCGCCAGAGGTTAGGGGACACCGCGGATGGTTAGGGGACACGGCGGGCCGGTAAGGCGGAGGATGATCGGAGGGAGACAGGTGAGCAGGGCGGAACGGGGCGGTGGATCCTTCGATGGCAGGTAAAAACGGATTGCGGGTCGTGGTGGTCGGTGCCGGGCTGGCCGGGCTGGCGTGCGCGTCTGATCTAGCCGCGGCCGGGGCCACGGTCCGGGTGCTCGAGGCCGGTGACGCGGTCGGCGGCCGGATGCGCACGGACCGTCAGGCAGGGTTCCTGCTCGACCGTGGCTTCCAGGTGTTCAATACGTCGTATCCCCAGGTCAAGCGGCGGATAGACCTGCGCGCGCTGCAGCTGCGCGGTTTTACCCCGGGAATGCTGCTGCACACAAGCCGGGGACGACTGCGGTTCACCGACCCTACCCGGCAGCCCCGCCAGGCGGCCGATATCCTTACCGGCCGCCTGGCCGGGCCGCGCGACCTGGCCGCGCTGACGCTGCTCACGGCCCGCGACATGATCGGGCCGGTCAGCCAGATCAAACGCGGACGGGACCAGTCCACCCTGGCCGCCCTGAGGCGAGCCGGCATCTCGGGCGCCCTGATCGACCAGATGTTCCGGCCGTTCCTGGCCGGGGTGTTCCTCGAAGATGAGCTGGAGACCTCGAGCCGGTTCTTCCACCTGGTGTGGCGAAGCATGCTGCGCGGCACCTTGTGCCTGCCCCGGCACGGCATCCAGGCGGTCCCCGGGCAGCTGGCCGCGGCCCTGCCGCCGGGAACGATCCGGCTTCAGACGCCGGTCAGCCAGCTGACCGGCGACGGGGTCCTGCTCGGCGACGGAAGCGAACGGGCCGCCGACACCGTGGTCGTCGCCACCGGGGCCGCTACCGCCGCCCGCCTGCTGCCCGGCCTGAACGTGCCCGCCACCAGGACCGTCACCACGCTTTACCATGCGGCACCGGCCTCGCCGCTGACCGAGCCGACCATCCTGGTCGACAGCGAGCGGGAAATCCTGAACACCAGCGTGCTGACCGAAGTCACGCCCGGTTACGCCAGCGACGGCCGCGCGCTCGTGTCCACCTCGGTGCTCGGCACCGGCGACACATCGGTCCTCGATACCCGCGGTGAAGGGCCGGGAGACCTGGAGGCCGCCGTCCGCGGCCGGCTGGCCGTCCTGTACCAGGCCGACACCTCAGGCTGGGAACACCTGGCCAGCTACACCGTCGACGGCGCGCTTCCGGTCATGGCGGCGCCGTATCCCCTGACCAGGGGCAGCCGCGTCGGTCCAGGCCGCTTTGTCTGCGGTGACCACCGGGCCACCGGTTCTGTACAGGGTGCGCTGGCCTCCGGTGCCCGCGCGGCCCGCGAGGTCCTGGCCGCCGCGTCCGCGTCGGCTCTGGTGCCGTAACCGCGGGCTGGCGCCTGTAGCGGCCGCGTCGATCAGCTGGCCGGTGACCTCGCGGAGCCTGGCCCGGAAGCGCGGGTCGTAGGCTTCCGGCCGGGCCCGGGAGGTGGTGAGCCCGTCGAAGAACTGCCCGCTGACGTGGTCCAGCGCCGGGTCGGTGATCAGCCGCATGGTCGCCTCACCTCCCTGCTCGAGGGTGGAGACGGGGGTGATGCCGGCCTGCGCGACCATCGTGGTGTTCATCAAGCTCGCCGGGTGCGAGCAATTCACCGTGACCTCGGCCGGGTCGAGCTCGTCGGCCAGGTCGAAGGTAAACGCGGCCAGCGCGAGCTTGGCCCGGCGGTAGGCTTCCACGCCGCTGTACCCGTGCTCGAAGGCGGCCTCACCGGGGTCGAACGCGGCCTGGCCGATCGAGCCGACGTTGAGAATCCTGGCCGGCGCCGAGGCGGTCAGCAGCGGTACCAGCAGCCGGGTGAGCAGCACCGGCGCGAGGTAGTTGACGGCGAACCGTAGTTCGTAACCGTCCGCGCTCACCTGCCGCCCCTCCCCTGGCGCGCCGAAGCCGACGCTGCGTTGTTGACCAGCACGTGGAGCCGCGGCGCCTGCGCGCGGACCTGAGCCGCGAGGTCCGCGACCTCGCTGAGCCTGGCCAGGTCGGCGACCAGGCCCTGGGCGCCGCCGCCGAGTTCCGCGACCAGGCCGGCCACCCGGGCCGGATCACGGCGTGGGCGAGGACCTGCCAGCCGGAGTTCGCGAGCTCCGGCGGCCAGGTACCGGCCGAGCCCGGACGTAGCCCCGGTGATAAGCACGGCAGGTGCGGCGTCAGTCATCTATCCTCCAGCAGCATCCGGCTCGGTGACAGCATGTCGAACATGGAACTGACTGTCCGTATGCCCGTCATCGGAGTTGTCCGCAGCCGTCACCGGGAGCTGGAGGCCACGCCGATCCAGGCCAGCCTCAACCGAGGCGAGCGCGGCACCATCGAGATCGCCGAGCCGTACGCCGATGGCCTGGACGGTCTCGCGGGTTTTGACTACGCCTGGCTGCTCAGCTGGCTGGATCGCCCGCGCGACCCCGGCGGAACCGCGCCGCTGCGCCAGGTCCCCTACCTGCTACGCCGTCAGCAGCGCCGGATGGGCATCTTCGCCACCCGCGGGCCGCGGCGGGTCAACCCTATCGGGCTCAGCCTCATCCAGGTGCTCGAGGTGACCGGCCGGGTGGTGGCGTTCGCGGGCGTGGACCTGCTGGACGGCACGCCCGTGGTCGACCTCAAGCCGTACGTCACCCGCTTCGACCGGCCGCCGGGAGACCCGCGGTGCGGGTGGCTCGACCAGCTCACCATCAGCGACGGGACCACCCCTGAGCAGCTCGGGTAGGCGCAGGCTCACCTGGGTGCCGGGCCTGCGATGATCTAGGGCATGGATCAGCGCATCAGCCTGGTGACCCTGGGCGTCACCGACCTCACCCGGGCCCGCTCCTTCTACGAGGCTCTCGGCTGGGGGCAGGCGCAGCAGCCCGACGACGAGGTGTGCTTCTTTCAGGCCGGCGGGATGGTCTTCGGCTTGTGGACGGCGCTCGGCGGGCACGGCGCCCCGGGGATCGAGCTCGCTCACAACGTCCGCTCACCCGCGGAGGTCAGGGCGGTACTGGCCGAGGCCGAACGGGCCGGTGGCACCATCGTGCGCCCAGCGGAGCCTGCGACCTGGGGCGGTACGACCGGGGCCTTCGCCGATCCCGACGGCTACGTGTGGGAGGTGGCCCATAATCCCGGCTGGACCCTGGGTGCGGACGGGACCGTCCGGATCTGACCAGGTACGGCTCGACCTGGCCGCGTGTCGTGTGTCAGGCGACGACGGCGACGTAGCGCCAGTCGAGGACATCGCGCGGCTTGGTCCCGTCGGTCCCGTCGGCCTGACCGGGCTCCCCCGGCGGCCTTTCCGCCCGGACCAGGGAGCGCAGGTGCACCAGGCTGCCACCAGGGATCTCGTCGACCTGCTCGACTGAGACCGTGCTGCGCAGCGTGTCGCCTTCGTGCACCGGGCCGAGGTGGTCGCAGCCATGCCAGGCCGCTACGGTGACGATGGAAGGCAGCGAGCGGACCGCCTGGGCCAGGGCCAGCCCTATGGCGTGTCCGCCGTAGACCAGGCGCTGGCCGCTCGCGGCGGCGGCGTCGTGGTGGACCGCCGCCACGTTGAGCGTCAGCCGGGCCAGCTCGGTCGCGCCGGAGACCACGTCGCCGCCTGCCACCAGCCAGGACTGCCCCGGACGCAGCTCCGACCAGCGGGGTCCGCCCGCGTACCGGGCGAACCGGTCGAGCTGCCAGCCGTCGACGAGCGCCTTCATGCTGGCCGGCGTGGCCGGATGACCGACGGCGGCGAGGTCATCGGCATGCCCGGTCTGCCTGGTCTGGTCGCGCAGCGGCAGCATGGCGCAGCGCCAGAAGTTCAGCACCGGCCGCCGTTGCTGGTCCACGGTCGTGATCCGCAGGACCGCCAGCCCGGTGGGTGCGCGGCCGTCCCGCGGCTGGTTCTGCCGCAGCGCCACCACCCGGGTGGAGGTCCGAAGCGTGTCGCCGAGCCGCGGGGCGCGGCGGAAGGCCAGCCCGCGGTAGAACAAGTTGGCCTTGACGTGCTGGGTGACCAGCGTCGACTGGCCGATAGCGACGTCCCAGACCAGGCCGGGAGGCGCCACAGGGCCACCACCGGTGACCTGATGGCACAGCTCATGGTCAAGGGCCAGCGCGAGCCGGTCCCCGGTGATGGCCTGATGCGCGGCGGCCAGCCCCGGCGTCAGCGTGAGACCGGGCGCACCGAACTCCTGGCCGACGGCCAGCTCGTCGAAGTAGGGGCCCTCGACGGCCGGAGACTGCATCGATCACGCTCCCTGAACCGCAAGCCTTCGGCGAAGCCTTCATAAATGTTAGACACAGGATTGATCGGCGACCAGTTGAGCTACTTGGCCAGGGCGGCGCGGAGCTTCGGCGGTAGGGGCTGCTTGCCCGAGCCGTCCGTGCCCACCAGCACGTAGACGATGCGGGCCGTCGAGCGCAGCTGCGATCCGGCCCGCACGGAGAAGGACAGCGTGAAACTGGTCGACCCTATCTTCTCGGTGACCACGTCGATCAGCACCGATTCCCCGTAGCGGACGCCGGCCCGCCAGTCGGCTTCGGCATGAACAAGGTGGACGTCCAGGCCGTCGGCGATCAGCTCCTGGTAGGGATACCCGGCGTCGCCGAGAAACTGGCTCATGGCGTCGTCGAACCAGGCGAAGTACCACATGTTGAACACGACGCCCTGCTGGTCGAACTGGAAGTACGACGGGTAAACCGGTATGGCCGCCACGGGCAGGACCTTCCGTTCGGGCCGGGCACGAACGCCGGTCCGTTCGGTCCCTGTCTGCTCTTGTCACTCAAGACTTTCTCACTTAAGTTATCGCAGGCGAGGTTGCCGTCACCGGCCACTGGGGTCCGGGCTCGCGTACGACGGCGCGAAGATCGTCGCCTACCGGTGGGAGCCTGACAACGGCGAGCCGCGAGCCCCGGTCCGCCCCGGCCTCGCTTATCCCTTGCCCGGATTGAACAGCTCGAGCGGGTCAAGCGCGCGGCGGATCGCGGACTGCATGGCCAGGGAGCCCGGGTCGAGTTCCCTGCGCATGCCGTCCCGCTTGAGGATCCCGACGCCATGTTCGCCGGTGACGGTGCCGCCCAGGGCGATCGCCGCGTCCAGGAGCTGCTCGAACGCGGCCTGGGCCGCGAGGCGGGCCGCCGCGTCGCCGGGCGGGGTGATGATCAGCGGGTGCAGGTTCCCGTCTCCGGCGTGGGCGATGGTCGCGATGTGCACGCCGTACCGGGCCGCGATCACGCCGATCTGCGTCAGCATCGCGGGGACCTGGGACCGCGGCACGCACACATCCTCGGTAAGCACCGGCCCGAGCCGCTCAAGGGCCGGGTAGGCCAGCAGCCGGGCCTCGAACAACGCCTCGGCCTCGGTGTCATCGGTCGACTGCTCTACCCAGAGCGCGCCCGCATCGGTCATCGCCGCGGCGATCGCGGCCGCCTCGGCCACGCCGGAGTCCCCGGGCGTGTCCACCCGGGCCAGCAGCAGCGCCGCCGCGTCCGTGCCGACGCCCAGGTGCTTCCAGTCCTCCACCGCCTGCAGGCAGAACCGGTCAAGCAGCTCGAGCACCGCCGGGGTCAGCCCGCGCCGGGTGATCTGCGCGACGGCCTGGCCGGAGGCGACCAGCTCGCCGAACGCTCCGACCACCGTGTGCGGGGTCCCGGCCCGCGCGGGCCGCAGCCGCAGGGTCACCTCGGTCACCACGCCGAGGGTGCCCTCGGAGCCGACGAACAGGCCCACCAGGTCCAGGCCGGCCACCCCCTTGGTGGTGCGCCGCCCCAGCCGCACCGCGTCACCGTAGGCGACGGGGCCGCCCACGACGGCGCGCAGGCCCAGCACGTAATCGCGGGTGACGCCGTACTTCAGGCAGCACAGGCCGCCGGCGTTGGTCGCCACGTTGCCGCCGATGGTGGACCACGGGGCGCTGGCCGGGTCCGGCGGGTACCACAGGCCGTGTTCGGCGACGGCGGCCTTGACGTCGTTGTTCACCGCGCCCGGCTGCACGACGCAGACCAGGTTGTCCGGATCGATGGCCAGGACCTGGTTCATCCGCGACACGTCAAGGACGACGCCGCCGCTGACCGCGTTGGCGCCGCCGGACAAGCCGGTGCCCGCGCCCCGCGGCACCACGGGAACCCCCAGCTCGGCGCAGGTACGGACGACGTGCTGCACCTCGGCTTCGGAACGGGCCCGCACCCCGGCCAGCGCCTTCCCGGCCGGCGCCCACTCGGCCTCGTCGTGCGACATGGCCGCGAGCACGTCAGCGTCGACCACCAGACGATCGGCGGGCAATCCCCGGCTCAGCGCCTCCACCACGATCTCCATACCAAAACCCTATCCAGGCCGGAACCTAGGTGATCCGGGCCTCCAGCAGGTGGTCCAGGGCCGCGGCCGCATCCAGCGGGTCCGCGAGCGCGGCCCAGCGCGCGCCGGTCAGGTCCGCCAGCTGAGCGGCCTGCTCGTGATCGTCCGCCGGGGCCAAGATGATCAGCTCCGGCAGGGTCCTGGCCACCTCCAGGGTGTCGTCGTCATCGGTGCTGCGGCAATCGGACAGCAAGATGACGACCCGGCGCCTGGCCCTGGCCTGCACCAGCTGCTCCCGCGCGGCGGTCAGCGCGGCCGGCAGCCGGGTGACCCCGTGCCCGCGCAGCCGCAGCAGCCGCCCGGCCACCACCGCGGGCATGATCTCGCTGGTCAGCGGCCGGATGATATCGACGGACGCGGCGAAGGACAAGACGGCGTGCTCCTGCGGGGCCCGCAGCGCGCACGCGGCGGCCACCGTCGCCGCCGCCGCCAGTCTCGCCCCGCTCATCGAGCCCGACTGGTCGATCACCACCGCGAAGGCCGTGTGCGCCCGGGCCCAGTGCACGGTGGTCAGGTCGTCGAGCGCGACCGGCCGGGCCTGCGCCCGGGCCGCCGAGACGCCCTCGATCGAGGCGTCGATGTCCAGGTCGCCGTCGGCGGCGCCGCGGACAAGCCGTAGCCGGGAGATCCCGTTCATCGACACGCGCCCGGCCCGGGCCCGCTCGAGCACGATGGCCGAGCCGAGCCTGATCGCGGCGGCGCGCAGCCGCTCGTCGGTGGCGTTGGTCATGGCGGCGAGCAGTTCGAACGCCGCCGGGTCCTGCGCCAGGGCCCGGCTCATCGCCTGCTCGTCCAGCACCCCGACCTCGGGGCTGATCTCGGCGAAGCGGGCATGGCGGGCGAGCTCGCGCCGCCCTACCGTCTTGCCGTCCGGCCGGCCCGACTTCGGCTGGCGACTACGGGACTGCCCGCCTGCTGCTGGGGCGGCGGGCGGGCTCGTCATTCCCCCGGGCGGTCGCCTCCCGGCGGGTCGTCCCTGGCGGTCCGGATACGGCGGAAGATCTCCTCGATGACCTGGTCGGCCGAGCGGCGGCACGACTCGTGCAACCGCACCCGCCCGGACAAGGTGGTCAGGGCCGCGTCCAGCCCCACCTGCCAGTCATCGGCCGGGAGTACACGGAGCTCGGCCAGCTCGGGCACCAGCCGGGCGTAGTCGATGGCCCCCCGCACCGAGGCCCCGGAGCGGAGATCAGGATGGTCACGGGTGGCGCGGGCCAGTTCCACCGCCTCGGTGACCAGGGTCTGCTTGGCGGCCTCCGCGGCGAGCTTGACGATCTGGCACTCGTGGGCGGCGTCCTGGTAGCCGACTGATATCCGGCAGGTCCGGTCGTACAGCGCCATGGAAAGCCGCGAGGTCCCGACCGAGTCGTACGGATTCATCGCGGCCACCAGCCGGAAGCTGGTGTCCGCGGTCACCCGCCCCAGCCGCGGCACGTTGATCTCGCCCTCGGACATGACCGTGAGCAAGACGTTGATCGTTTCCTCGGGAACCCGGTTGAGCTCCTCGACGTACAGCAGGCCGCCGTCGCGCATGGCCCGCACCAGCGGCCCGTCGGAGAAGTTCTCCGGCCGGTAGCCCTGTTCCAGCACCAGGGCCGGGTCGAACGACCCGATCAGGCGGGCCGGGGTCAGCTCGGCGCTACCCTCGACCAGGACGAACTCGGTGTGCCTGGATCGCGCGACCTGCCGGAGCAAGGTGGACTTACCCGTGCCCGGCGGTCCTTCGAGCAGGATGTGGGCGCCAGACGCGAGCGCTGCTCGCACCAGCTCGAGCTCGCGCTGGCGCCCGACAACCTGCTTGGACATGGGGTCAGTAGTCAAGGGGACGAAGGGGCCCGGTCAGTGCTCGTGGATGACGACGCCGCGGACGTTCTTGCCCGCGAGGAGGTCGTCATAGCCCTCGTTGACCTCGTCCAGGGTGTAGGTGCGGGTGATGATCTCATCCAGCTTGAGATCGCCCGACTGGTACAGCCCGAGGATCTTCGGGATGTCGACGGTGGGGTTGCAGTCGCCGAACAGGCTGCCCTTCACGGTCTTGCGGTACAGGGTCAAGATGGTGCCTGGCAGCTGGATGGTCGGTGCCATCACCTTGTTCAGCCCGGTCAGCACGACCACGCCGCCCTTGCCGACCGCGTTGAACCCGGCCGAGACGACCTCGGCGTCCATCAGGCCGACGGTGAGGATGGCCGAGTCGGCGCCCTGCCCCCTGGTCATCTCGGTGATCGCTTCCTGCGCTTCTTCGGCGGTGGCGAACGCGTGCGTGGCGCCGAGTTCCATCGCCTTCTCCCGCTTGTTCTCCAGCGGGTCGATGGCGATGACGTTCTTGGCGCCGGCGTAGCGGGCGCCCTGCACCGCGTTGATGCCGATGCCGCCGACACCGTAAACCGCGACCGTGTCGCCGGGGGCGACGTTCGCGGTGTTCACCGCGGAGCCCCATCCGGTCGGCACGCCACAGCCGACGAGCACCGCCTTGTCCAGCGGCAGGTCGTCGTCGACCTTGATGGCCGAGGTCTGGCTGATCACGCCGTACTGGCTGAAGGTCCCGATCATGCACATCGCCCCGTACTGGCCGCGGGGCCCGGTGATGGGGAAGCGCTCGCCGGGGAGGTAACCCTCCAAGATGGTGGCGCCCATGTCGCAGATGGACTGCCTGGCCGGTGGCGCAGTAGCGGCACACGCCGCAGTTCGGGATGAAGGAGCACACCACGTGATCGCCGACGGCCACCCGGGTCACGCCCGGCCCGACCTCCTCGATGATCCCGGCCCCTTCGTGGCCGAGCACCATCGGCAACCGCGCCTCCAGGTCGCCGTGGGCGACGTGGATGTCGGAATGGCACAGGCCCGCGTGGGTGTAGCGGATAAGGACCTCGCCCTCCCGCGGCCCGTCCAGGTCGAGCTCCTCGATCTCGATGCGCTTACCCGGCTCGTAGACAACAGCGGCCCTGGTCTTCATCGACGCTCCTTAGGATGTGGGTACAGTCCTGTAGTCTGCCCCGAGCCTAGCCCGGTCGAATGTCTAGATCTGGGACTGGGTCCCAGATCACGTCATATTTGCCGGGCGTGCCTGATGTCGTGCGGGGGCTCGTAGAACGTCGTGTCCCAGAACTGCTCGTGACAGGTCTCGCAGGACACCCACACATGGCCCATGCCACGGCCGAGTTCGGCCCTTTCCCTGGCCGCCGCGCAGACGCAGGGCTGCCAGCTGACCCTGGCCATGCCGGGCCACAGCCGGTGACCGAACGGGCAGAATTCTGGCTTATGTTCGAAAATAGACACTGACACACGCTGATCATGTCATGACGAAGGGCTCAGCGAGCGGCGGGGATCCGCTGCGCGTCCGTCACCCTGACAGGCTTGCCTGCCGTCAGCCCTTGATCGGCGAGACGGCGCGCAGCTCTTCCGCGTGTCGCGGTGCCGAATCCGAAGAACTCCAGGTAGGCCGGGATCTGCTCGAAGAGCATGTCGGTCCCGACCTGGATCCGGCAGCCCTTGTCCTTGGCGGCCTGCAGGAACGGCGTGATCTGCTGCTTCATCACGACTTCGCCGACGAACGTGTCCGGCGCGATCCGGTCGACGTCCATCGGCAGCGGGTCGCCGTCTTTCATGCCCAGGGGGGTGGCGTTGACGACGATGTCATAGCCCTCGGGGTCGCTGGAGCCGGTGTCGATCCTGATCTGCGGGTAGTGCTCGTCGATTCTGGCCGCGAGGGCCTCGGACGATTCCTTGTCCGGGTCGAACAGGCCGAGGGCCGCGACGCCCGCGGCGGCCAGCGACGCGGCGATGGCAGATCCGACTCCGCCGTTGCCGACGACAAGCGCTCGCTTGCCCGCCAGCGGGAAGCCCTTGCGTTCGACGCCGCGGACGAACCCCGCCCCGTCGAACTGGTCGCCGAGCAGCGTCCCGTCCTCGCGCAGCAGCACCGCGTTGGCGGCCCCGGCGATCTGCACGGTGGGCGTGACCTCGTCGACGAGCCGGGTGGTGGTGACCTTATGCGGCATGGTGACCAGGGCACCGCGGATATTGGTCAGCTTGAACAGGTACTTGAAGAATTCCGGGTACTCCTCCGCCTTGACGCCCATCGGCACGACGACAGCGTCGATCCCGTTCTTCTCGAACCACGGGTTGTAAATGAGCGGCGACTTGAAGGCGTGGGTCGGATAGCCCACGTGGGCGATCAAGGTGGTCGTCCCGCTGATCATTTCTGCTCCTTACCGATAGTGCGCTCGATTGGCTCCTGGCTGACGGCGATCTCCATGGCGGTGGCGGCGGTGGCGATCTCCAGGGCCTTGTCGATGTAGACGCGGTAGCCGAGATCGGGCCGGTAACCGTGCACCTCGGGGGTGTCCAGGCTCCGCATGAACGACAGGATCTCGGCGCTGAACACCTGGCCGGGCACCAGCACCGGATAGCCGGGCGGATACGGCGTGACGAAGTTCGCGGAAACCACCTGCTGGCCGTTCTCCACCCGCTGCTCCACCTCGTCCGGCATGAGGTACTCGCAGTAAGCGTCGTTGTAGGACAGGTAGAAGGCCCGCCGCACGTCCCCTTCCGGGGTCGGCAGCCCGCGGCCGCCGGTGAAGCTGGGATGGAAGCCGCTGAAGTCGGGCAGCGGCGCCGACGGCGCGGTCAGCCGCAGCACCGCACGCTCATGCGCGGCGCGTTCGGACATATTCATGTCGATAATCTGATGGTCGAGATCCCTGGCGATGGTCACGAGCACCTCGACCAGGTAGGCCACCGAACTGCGGGATGTGCCGATCGTGGTCATGAACAGCACGGTGTTCCGCGAGGTCTTGTTGATCTGCACGCCGTAGCGGTCCATCAGGTGGCTGCGCTTGAACGCGTCGCCGTCGATCCCGGTGGCGCCGATGTAGATGGTGATCCGGGACGGATCCAGGACGAACTCGTCGTTGTCCCAGGCCTTGATCATGTTCTTCAGCCCGGACCGCAGCGGCTGGTCGATCCCGGAGGCGCGGTACTGCGCCGGGATCAGGTCCGCGGTGGTCAGGCAGCGCATGTACCGGGAAAGCAGCGGGTGGTTGTCGACCGCGTCGCGGAGCCGCATCGCGTTCTCGATCTGCTTCTGGACCAGCTCGAAGCCCTCCAGCGCGGCCTGCCGGCGGCCCAGGTCGAGCGAGGCCAGGATCTGGTAGTTCGGCGAGGTCGAGGTGTGCGTCATGTACGCCTCGTGGAAGGTCTCCTCCGCCTTCTGGCTGAAATCCTGGTCGGTCACGTGGATCATCGACGCCTGCCGCAGCGAGGTCAGCGTCTTATGCGTCGACTGCGTCGAGTACACCCGGACCCGGGCCCGGGCCGGATCCGGCAGCAGCCGCCGGTCAAGCAGCACCTCGTCGGCCGCGGCATCGACCGGGCCGACCTCATCGGCGAACGTGTCGTACTCGGCCCGGTACTCCGGCAGGCGGAGCCGTTCGATCAGGGTGCGGGCGGCCCGCATCGCGGTCCGCGGCCGGTAGACCGGGTGGAACCTGGCGAAGGCGAACCAGGCCTCGTCCCACAAGAAGACCAGGTCGGGCTTGATCGCCAGGCACTCCTCCATCACCCGCCCGGGGTTATAGACGACGCCGTCGAACGTGCAGTTGGTCAGCAGCAGCATCTTGACCCGGTCCAGCTTGCCCGCCTGGCGCAGCGCCAGCAGCTGGCGCTTGATCTCCCGCAGCGGCACCGCGCCGTACATCGAGTACTGATGCAGCGGGTAAGCCTCCAGGTAGCTCACCATCGCCCCGGCCAGCATCAGCCCGTAGTGATGGGACTGGTGGCAGTTCCTGTCCACCAGCACGATGTCACCCGGCTGGACCAGCGCCTGCACCACGACCTTGTTGGCGGTCGAGGTCCCGTTGGTGACGAAGTAGGTCTGCCGCGACCCGAACGTATGCGCCGCCAGCTGCTGGGCCTCCCGCAGCGGGCCGGTGGGTTCGAGCAGGGAGTCCAGCCCGCCGCAGGTCGCCGAGGTCTCGGCCAGGAAGATGTTCAGGCCGTAGAAGTCGACCATGTCCTTGATCCAGTGCGAGTTCACGATCGACTTGCCGCGCGAGATCGGCAGCGCGTGGAACACGCCGGTGGGCCGGTGGCTGTAGCTGCGCAGCGCGCTGAAGAACGGCGTCCGGTACCGGGCCTGCACCCCGTCCAGGATGGACAGGTGCAGCTCCAGTGCCCCCTCGCGGGCATGGAAGATACGGCGGAAATGATGGCTGAGCCGGCCCGCGAGGTCCTCCACCGAGCTCTCGGTCATCAGGTACAGGTCAAGTTCCGGCCGGATCCTGGCCAGCGCCCGGGCCAGCTCCTGGGCGCGGTCCTCCGGCGGGCGCTCCATCAGGTCATCCGGCCTGGAGCTTTCTACCAGCTGCCCGAGGAAGGAGGAGTCGTGCCGGGACTTGTGCACGAACCGGCGGCAGACCACGCACGCCTGCAACGCGAAGTTCAGCCGCGCGGCCATGACCGCTTCGTCGAAACTGGGCACCACCAGGATCTCAAAGACGAACTGGTCGTCCGGGCGGCGCGCCTGCCGCAGCTCCTCGCGCAACGCGCGCTCCTGCTGCTCGGTGATGTCCTCGACGATCAGGACCTCGAAATAGGGCCGGTTTCCCCCGGTCTGCTCCCCCGGATGGCTGTCGCGATCGGAGGCCTGGTCCGTGCGGCCCAGGTTGCGCACCTGGCCGGTCCGGAAGGAGTCGGTGACGAAGGCCCGGTTGATCTCCCCCACCGCGGCGGCGAACTGGTCATACTTCCCGGCGGCGAACATCCGCCGCACCTTGGAGAATTCCTGGCTGCCTGGATACGCATAGAGCCGCTCGATCGGCCCCAGCACGTCGAGCAGCTCCGTCGCGGTGCCGGCCGCCCGCTCCGGCGAGCGCTTCCCCTCGCTCGCGGCGCTCAGCTCGACGGCCGCGTCTTCCAGCGAGGACCAGGCATCGGCCTTGAACTGCCAGAGACTGTTGTAGGCCTTGGTGTTGGTAACAGGAAGCACGGTGACACCTCCGTAGACGCCGCCCTCGGCAGTGTGACATTCAGGCGCCCCGGGCCCATCGCGCTCTTCCGCTCAGTGATCCGCCGGCCCGTCCCGCGGTGATGGCGGTCATAAGCTCGCGGCATGCTGTATGCCCGTGCGGAAGTCGTCACCCCGACACCAGACCGCTTTATCCGGCAGCTCGTCAGCCACCTCAGCCATAAGGCCACCACGGAACTGCAATCTGACGAGAGCGGTGTGATCGCGGTTCATGACGGCCGGTGCCAGCTGACCGGTGCGGGCGAGCTGCTCGTGCTGCAAGCGACCTCGGACAGCGCCGAGGGCCTGGCTCACATCCAGGACGTGGTGGGGCGTCATCTGGAGCGTTTCGGCGCGCGGGCGGCCCTGCGGGTGGAGTGGAAGCCTGATGGACCCGTCATCCCGGCGTGATCCGGTCCTCGACGTGCACGCGCACGCGATGCCGATGGCGCTGCTGCGCTGGCTGGCCGACCTGGGCCTAGCCGACGTCTCAGCGGCGGACGACGAGGTCGTCCGTCTCGACTCGCGGGTCAGCGGCGTCGGCGACCGGGTCCCGCTGCCGCTGGCGCGCTCGCAGCACGACGTCGCCGTGCGGCTGGCCGAGATGGACGACGTCGGCGTCAGCCATCACGCCGTCTCCATGCCGCCGTTCCTGTTCTGCTCCACCGCTGACGACGGCGGCCTGGTCAGGGACGTCATCGCCCGCGGCAACACCGAGCTGGCCAGCTACGTGGCCGGCGGGCAGGGCAGGCTGGTGGCCCTCGGCTCGGTTCCGCTCGGCTGGCCCGGAGCGGCCGCGCAGGCCCGGCGCTGCCTGGACGAGCTGGGTATGGCGGGAATCGCGATCGGCAGCCGCGGTGCCGGGCGCGACCTTGACGATCCGGTGAACGACGAGCTGTGGGAGCTGCTGGCGGAGCGCCGCGCCTTCGTCTTCCTGCACCCGAGCGGCGTCCCCGACGCTCGAGCGCCAGCGGGACTTCTACCTGGCCCAGCTGGTGGGCTACCCGATGGAAACCGCGCTGGCCGTGGCCCGGCTGGTGTTCGGCCGTGTCCTGGAGCGGTTCGACCTGACGCTGTGCCTGGCCCACGGCGGTGGCTGCCTGCCCGCCATCCGCGGCCGGATGGACATGGGCTGGCGTAACAAGGACGTCGCGCGCACCACGGCCAGGGTGCCCAGCTTCTACACCGGACGCCTGTACTACGACACCGCGGTGTTCGCCCCGGTGCTGCTGCGGCGGCTGGTCGAAGACGTCGGCGCGGGCCATGTCCTGCTCGGCACCGACCACCCGTTCGAGCTACGCGACGCCGAACCGCTGGCCAGCATCGCGGCCGCGGAGCTGCCCGCCGAGCAGTCCCGCGCGATCTTGTGGGACAACGCGGCCAGGCTGCTCGGGCTGGCCTGAGCGGCGGCTGGGCCTGGTAATCACTGGACGGAAGGGGCCTAGCCGGACAGGGCGGCGAGGGTGCCACACTGCAGGCGGACATTGTTCGGCGGCAGGGAGAGGCCATGACGGAGATCAGTATCGCCTATTGCTCGTCACACGCCCCGATGATGGCCGCGGCCCGTGATTCGGCCGAAGAGCAGCAGCGGGACCGGTTTTTCGGCGCGCTGGAGATCATCCGCGACGATGCCCGCCGGGCTGGCGTGCAAGCGTGCGTGGTGCTGTCGAACGAGCATTTCACCAACTTCTTTCTGGAAAACTTCCCGCAGATCTGCGTCGGGCGTGGGCGAGCGCAATTGGGGCCCAACCGAAGCCTGGCTGCCGATCAGCAAGGCGTGGATCCCCGGGCACCCGGGCCTGGCCGGGCACATCACCCGGAGCCTGCTGAACACGGGGTTCGACCCCGCGTTCTCGCACCAGCTGGAGCTGGATCACGGGGTGATGACCGTTTACCACGAGCTCGACCCGCAGCTGCAGCTGCCGCTGATACCGATCGTGCAGAACTGCGCGGTGGAGCCGATGATGCCATTGCGGCGCTGGTACGCGTTCGGCGTGGCGCTGGGCGAGGCCATCCGTTCCTACGTCGGGCTGGACCGGGTCGCGCTGGTAGGTGCGGGCGGCCTGTCGCACTTTATCGGCGTGCCGCGGGTGGGAGATATCGACGAGGAGTTCGACCGGTGGTTCCTCGACGTGCTGGCGCGGGGCGATATGGAGGCCGTGCTTGATATGTCCGACGAGGAACTCGGGCTGGCCGGCAACGGGGCGCACGAGATCCGGAGCTGGCTCGCGGTCGCCGGGGCCGTCGCGCCGGCTCGCGGTCAGACCATGAGCTATGAGCCGATCTACCCGTGGATCACTGGCATGGGCGTCGCCCGCTTCCAGCCCGTCTCCTGATCCGTATCCCGCGCCTGCTTCCTGTCCTGCTGAGCAGAAGGCGAGCGGTACTCCGGTTCGCGGCAGTGGCAGACTGCGGAGATGCCGGAGCCTGGGAAGCCTGAAGGCCATTGCCGGAAGATGAGGTGCCATGAGCCTGTATCAGCTGCACAGGTGCGTATTCGATTACCTGAGAGCCGGTGAGGTCAGCAGCGGCGCGACACCGGATTTCGACGTCAGCAGCTACGAGCTTACCGACGCCGAGCGTAAGGTCTTCGAATCGAAGGACATCGCGGCTCTTTACCAGATGGGCTTCCATCCGGTGCTGCTCAACGGCTACTGCCGCGCGATCGGATACGAGCGGAGCGACTACCGCTCGATACTCGCCTCCCAGGCGCTACCGGAGACCAGAACCGGACGATGGCATCACGAGCAACCCTGACTGTCCGACAAGTGTGCTCACCTGGATGGAGCGGAGCATGACAACTGGCGAGAACCCGGAGATCGGCGAGACCGCGGACGCCAATGGCATTAAGACCAATTATCTCGAGGCGGGCAAGGGCGACCCGGTGGTCCTGATCCATGGGTCGGGACCCGGGGTCACCTCCTATGCCAACTGGCGCCTGGTGCTGCCCGCCCTCGCGGAGAACTTCCGGGTGGTGGCGCCGGATATGGTCGGTTTCGGCTTCTCAGAGCGGCCGGCGAATATCGAATATGGCGTACAGACCTGGGCTGACCAGGTGGTTGGCCTGATGGATACGCTGGAACTGCCAAAGGTTCACCTGGTCGGCAACAGTTTCGGCGGCGCGATCGCGCTGCGTATCGCGGCCCAGCATCCTGATCGGGTCGGCAAGCTGGTGCTGATGGGGAGCATGGGCGTCCCGTTTCCCATCACCGAGGGCCTGGAACGCGTCTGGGGTTACGAGCCGTCATTCGAGAACATGCGCAAGGTACTTGATGTCTTCGCCTACTCCCGGGAGCTCGTGAACGACGAACTCGCGGAGGTCCGGTACCGGGGCAGTATCCAGCCCGGCTTCCAGGAGTCCTTCGCCGCCATGTTCCCTGCCCCGCGGCAGCGCTGGGTCGAGGCGATGTGCACCCCCGAGGAGGACATCCGCGGGCTCCCGCACCGGACGCTGATCGTCCACGGCCGTGAGGACCAGGTCATCCCCGTGCAGACCTCGCTGCGGCTGATGGAGCTGATCGATAACGCCGATCTCAGCGTGTTCTCTCACTGTGGGCACTGGTCAATGATCGAGCGCACGAAGGACTTCAACCGGATCGTGAATGAGTTCTTCAGCGACTGAAAATCCAGCGGCTGGGCCGATAGCGCACTGATCCGGCCGCGCGCCGGATCAGTGCCAGTCCTCGGACGGCTTACCGCTGATTCGCTGGGTGATCTTGGCCGCGGTGCGGCGCACAATCGGGGCTCGCTGCGCCGGCCGGAGCCGCAGCGGTGGCCCGCTAACGGAGACCGCCGCGGCAAGACGGCCGGCGGAGTCAAAGATCGGTGCGGCCACGCAGGAGTTGCCCAGGACGGCCTCCTGGCTCTCGATCGCGGTCCCGACCCGTCGGACGACGGCCAGCTCCCGCTGCAGCCGATGCGGGTCAATGATCGTGTAGGGGGTCAGCGGCTCCAGGCCCGCCGACGGCAGGATCTGCAGCGGATCCTCGGGCCCGAAAGCCAGCAGCACCTTGCCCAGCGCGCTCGCGTAGACCGGCCACCTCCCGCCGGTCCGCGTCGGCAGCGGAAACGCCCGGTACCCGACGATCTTGACGAAGTAGAGCACTTCGTTCCCGTCAAGCACACCGAGGTGGATGGTCTCGTGCGTGAGCTCGAACAGCTCCTCCAGGAACGGCAGGGAAGTGTCCCGGAGGCTGCGCATCTCACCCACCAGCTCCCCCAGCTCGAACAGGCGGATACCCAGGCCGAACCCGGTGTCAGTCCGCGTCAGCAGCCGCTGCTCGACCAGTATCTTGGCGAGCCGGTGGACCGTCGACTTCGGGATCGCCGTCCGGGACGCCAGCTCCGCCAGCGTCAGCTCCGACTCATCGGAGCTGAAGCAGTCCAGAATCGCGAAGACACGTTCCAGGACAGAGTTAGGAGCGACCTGAGGGCGAGCTGCAACCACTATGTTCGCCGCCATCCGCTCGGTGCCTCTGTCCGGTTACTCCAGACTGGTGCGATTTCACTCCACACTATTCCGGTCAGGCACGTCTTCGCCATACACAACGACCAGCCCGAAAACGCACCGTGCCTCACGGCAGCCCGAGACTGACGCTGCCCACCCCCAGAGTTACGCCCGCAAGTGATCATCTTCTGAGGATAGACAGTCAAGAAAACGAGTAAATCAACATGGTGAGCGGTCCCGATCGAGGGCCTGGAGCCGCGCCGCCGGGCCCGACGGCGTCAACAGTGCGCCGATGACCTGCTGCGCCCCGGCTGCGCCATGGTCCGTGTCTGTCCTTCGATGGCAATAGCATGCCGGTCACCGCGAGCTTAGAAAGCGTCATTTTAGCGTCCAGCATTCCACTGGTTGGGACGATTCGCTTGTCACCGATTTGCCCCTAACAGACAATGATGCCATGTCGGATACCTCTTACCCTTGATGTCCGCCATATCCGCCGCTGGCCATGTCGCCCACAAGAGAGGCACGTCTTTTGCAGACACCCTTATAAGCGCTCTCAGTACTGCTAGAAAGGGAGGCCCAATGGCGGGCAATTCAGCGGAACCAGGCCGGTCGGTCACCAGTAAAATCGTCGCGATATTGCTGACTTTTCATGACGGCAACGAGCACTCGCTCACCGAAATCGCCCGGCTGACCTGCCTGCCGGTCTCAACAGCCCACCGGCTGGTCACCGAACTCGCCGGATGGGGTGTCCTGGAGCGCACCGACGAGTCGATGTTCCGGATCGGCCTGCCCATCAAAGCCATCAGCAGCCGCAGGTCCTACACACCCGCCATCGTCGAATCAGCCCGGCGGGTCCTGGAAGACCTCGTCATCGCGGCCCGGGCAGGCGCACGACTCGGGGTCATGACCGACACCGACGTCGCCTACATCGAAAAACGCTGCGACCACAGCCCCGTCACCACCTTCGGCCAGACAACCAGGCTGCCCGCCCACGCCACCGCCCTGGGCAAAGCCCTCCTGGCCTTCTCCTCAGCCGACATACTCAACCGCGTCATCGGCAGCGGCCTGAAATGCTATACCCCGAACACTGTGACCGACCCGGACCGGCTGCGGCAGACCCTGGCCAGCATCAGGCTCACCCGCGTCGCAATCTCGCGCTGGGAGTTCAGGGCCGGGTTTTCCGAGGTGGCGGTGCCGGTATTCGGATCAGGCGGCATTGCCGTGGCGGCGCTCGAGCTCACCGTCCCCAACCTGCGCACCGACCTGCAGATGGCAAGTTCTGTCCTCACGATAGCCGCCCGCGGGCTTTCCAGAGAGCTCGCGGCCAGCACCCACGCCGGGTGCTTCGCGCAGATCACAGAGCAGCACACGCAGCACAGGAGCGCTGGTGAAATGCCTGACCGGCAACGGTCCCCGGCCATGAGCACGGCAACTTAACAGGCGAAACGGACGAGCGGCGAAGCCCGGTGGGAACAGGGTCCGGTCAGCGATCCCGGCCACCGGAGCTCCGCCGTGAATCAGGCTGTGATCCGTGGCGCGCACCTTGCTGAGGCTCACCGTGCCGTTAATTTTTTGCCACGGCACTCAGGAAGGATGTAACGGCCTTAGCGAATTGAGCCGGCTCTTCCCAGAAAAACAGGTGGCCTAGCCCGGGAAAGACCACCACCTGCGAGGTGGGAATGCGGCCGGACAGCAGCTTGCTGTTACGCGGGTCCACCACTGCATCGGCGTCACCGTACATAATGAGCGTCGGGGCACTGATCCGGGACTGCCGCGTACCGCCGGAATAGGTGGCACCGGCGTTAGCCAGCGCCCGCCACGAAGCAGGATCGCCGGACCTGACCTTCTGGTTGCGGACGATTTGCTCGACGAGTTCGGGATGGGTTTTGAGGGTATCTGGCGCCAGCGCGTTCTCCACCAGGCTTCGCTGCGCCACCTCAACCGGCAGGCTGGCCGCTTCGGTCATCCGCTGCACCGTGGCGCGCGGCATGGGATAGCCATACGGCCAGCCGGGTGTCGTGCAGGCGAGGACCAGGCGATCCACGCGGTCCGGATGCCTGATGGCTAGTTCCTGGGCCACCATTCCGCCCAGGCTGGCGCCGAGCACATGAGCGTGCGCAACCCGGCTGTTGTCGAGCACGGCCACCACGTCTGCCGCCATGTCGGCGACGGTGAACTTCCGGTCCTGTGTCGTGCTGCGGCCGCTGCCCCGGTTGTCGATCAGGACCAGGCGGAATCGCCGTCGCAGGGCGGGGATGACAGGCGCCCAGCCGGAACGGTCGAACCCCAGGCCCTGGATAAGGACGAGCCAGGGTGCGCGGCGCCCGATACGGCTGCGGAACTCATAGGCGATCCGGGACGATCCGTTGCTGGCGAACCGGTTACCGGGCACCTCGGCCCGCCGTCAGGAAAGTTCAGCGTCCCAGCCACGGTCCTGGATGGAATCACGGATATGCCTGAGGAACAGGGACGCGGTCGAGCCGTCGAAGGCGCGATGATCGTAGGAGAACCCCAGGATGCTCATGTGGTGAATGGCGATGGCGTCGCCCACCGCGACCGGGCGCCGGGCGATCCCGTCCGTGGACAGGATGGCCACGTTCGGCTGGTTGATGACCGGCGCGGAGGCGTAACTGGCGAACGGGCCAGGATTGGTGATCGTGAACGTGGAGCCGCTCATGTCGGCGGCAGCCAGCGTCCGGGCACGCGCCCCCGCGGCGACCGCGGAAACATTCCGGGCCAGGCCGCGGAGATTGAGCGAATCAGCGTTCTTTACCACGGGGGCGACCAGGCCCTGCTCGCTGAGATCGACCGCGATGCCCAAGTTCACGTAATGGTGCATGGTCATCGTCTGGTTCTCGATGTCGATGGATGAATTCACTGCGGGGAACGCGCGCAACGCGTCGCACACGGCGCGGGCGATGAAGGGAAGGTAGGTCAGCGACATGCCTTCGGTCTTCTTGAACTGTTCCCGGTGACGTTGCCGGATCTGCTCGACGTTCTCAAAGTCCACCTCGACCGAGGTCCAGACGTGCGCTGAGGTCTTCAGCGACTTGACCATCAGGTCGGCGGTGATCAACCTCATCCTGGACAGCTTGACGACCTCGTCACCCGGGGACACGCTCGCGGCCGGCTTCGCAGCGGCAGCGGGAGCTGGCGGAGCGGCGGCCGCCGGCGCGGTGACCGGCGGAGCTGCGGCCGGCGCAGCAACGGCGGCGGGTTGCGTCGCGATCGCTTGCTCGACGTCCTCGCGGCGGATCCGCCCGCCGCCTCCGGAACCGGATATCGCGGTCAGGTCGACGCCCTTCTCGGCCGCCAGCCGCCGGACAACCGGGGACAGCAGCACGCCGGGCTGGCCGTTGCCGGCCGGCGCGGCGGGTCCGGTGGCGGGTTCGTCCGTTTCCGACACCCCCGCCGCGGGTGCCGCCGCGGTCGGCGTCGCGGCCGCGGCCGGCACTGCCGTCGCCGTGGCTGCGGGCGCTGGTGTAGCGGACGACGCCGATGCGGCACCTGGCTCGCCGATCCGGGCGATGGCGGTCCCGACGGGGACCGTGTCACCTTCGTTGACCAGGATTTCGAGCAGGACGCCGTCGTAAGGGCTCGGTACCTCGGAATCCACCTTGTCGGTCGATACCTCAAAAAGCGGGTCGTCAAAGGCGACGGTGTCGCCAACCTGCTTCAGCCACTGGGAGACGACACCCTCTGTCACGGTCTCGCCCAGCTTGGGCATCGTGACCTCGTAAACGTCAGCGCTCATGGAAGTCTCCTCGGGCTCAGCCGTGCAGCGATCGGCCGGTAAAGGTGATCATCGTCTCGCCAATGGCCTCGGACAGGCTGGGGTGCGGATGGATGAAGGCGCCGACCTCCGACGGCAGCGCCTCCCAGTTGACCGCGAGGTAGGTCTCAGCCAGAAGCTCGCTCGCCCACGGCCCCACCAGGTGGACACCCAGGATCGGGCCGCCCTTTTCCGCCACCACCTTGACCATGCCATCAGTGTCGCCGATGATCATCGCCCGGCCGTTACCCGCAAACATGTGCTTGTGGACCTCGATGTCGCGGCCCGCCGCCCGGGCCTCGGCTTCGGTCAGCCCGCTCCATGCGACCTCGGGGTGGGTATAGACGACCCACGGCACCCGGTCGTAGTCCACGGGTACCGCACGCTCGCCGAGGATGGTGTGGATGGCGACGATGGCCTCGGCGTAAGCGACGTGTGCGAGTCCAGGGGTGCTGACGCAGTCGCCTATCGCATAGACGTTCTCCCGCGAGGTGGCCATGGTGGCCGGGTTGACGTCGATGAAGCCGCGATCAGAGACCGCTACGCCGGCCGCTTCGGCCCCCATGTCCTCGGTGACCGGCCGGCGGCCGATGGCCACCAGCACCTGATCGACTTCGATCTTCTCGGCGCCCTTCGCGGTCTCAAAGGAGACCAGGAGCCCGCTGTTTGTCCGCTCGAGCGGGCTGACCCTGGCCCCGCCGTAAATCTTCGTGCCCCGGCGGGCGAGCGCCTTGGCCAGCACGTTAGCGACATCACGGTCGGGCCCGATGGGCAGGACGCCATCGGGCAGCGCTTCGAGCAAGGTCGTCTGGGTGCCCAGATCGGTATAGACAGACGCGAACTCAGAACCGATGACGCCCCCGCCTACGACGGCGATGCGTTCCGGCAGCGAGGCGTCGGCGCTGTTGGTGGCCTCATCGGAGCTGATCACCCGGTCGCCGTCGAGATCCAGGCCCGGGATGGATCGCGGCGCGGAGCCCGTGCACACGATGACCGCCTGGGCGTTCGTGACCTGGCCGTCCACCTCCACGGCACCGTCCGCCGTCAGCCGGCCGTGCCCTTCGATGACCGCGACCTTGCGCCTGCGCAGGAGCCCGCTCAGCCCTCCGTGCAGCTGCTTGACAATGCCGCTCTTCCTCACGTTGACGGCGGGCCAGTCGATCTCGGCCGCGGCGCCTTCGGGCAGCCGGAAGCCGAAGGTGTCGGCATGGCCGACCGTCCGGTACACCTCGGCGGCCTGCAGCAGCGCCTTTGCGGGGATGCACCCGCGGTGCAGGCAGGTCCCGCCGACCTTCTTCTCCTCCACCAGTGCCATTTTGAGCCCGGCGGAGGCACCGTACAGCGCGGCCGCGTAGCCGCCGGGGCCGCCGCCCAGCACGATCACGTCGTAGTCGGTCATGCCGTTGCCACCTTCCGCACGGTCTCGGCGATCTGGGCGGCCTGAGGCACGACCGCGTCCTCAAGCGGCGGGCTGGTCGGAGTGGGGGTATTCAAGGCGGCAACCCGGCGGACCGGCTGGTCGAGCCACCAGAAACACTCCTCCTGGATGACCGCGGCGATCTCGGCGCCGTAGCCGAGCCGTCGTGCGGCCTCGTGCACGACGACCGCGCGCGAGGTTTTCCGCACCGACGACACGATGGTGTCCACGTCAAGCGGGACCAGCGTCCGCACGTCAACCACTTCGGCCGAGATGCCCTCCTTGTCCAGCTCGGCCGCGACATCCAGGCACTCGGATACATATGCCCCGTAGGTGATGACGCTGACCTGGTTGCCTTCGCGGACAACCTTGGCCTGCCCGAGCGGCACGGGTTCCAGTGACAGCGGGCCTTGGGTCCGAAGCCGGCGATACAGGTATTTGCTTTCCAGGAACAGGACCGGGTTATTGTCCCTGATCGAGCTGATCAGCAGGCCAGCGGCATCCTCGGGGGTTCCGGGCACGACGATCTTCAGGCCGGGCACGTGAGCGAAATACGATTCGACGCTCTGGGAATGCGTGGGCCCGGCGCGCAGCCGTGCACCGAACGGCGCCCGCATCGTCACCGGCATCGGGTCACCCGTGCGGTAATGATGCCGGGCCATCACGTTGATGATCTGGTCGAACGCGGCCGAGATGAAGTCGGCGAACTGATACTCCACCACCGGCCGCAACCCCACCAGCGCTGCACCCGCCGCCAGGCCGGTAAACCCGGATTCGGCCATCGGCGGGTCCACGACCCGGCGGGGCCCGAACTTGTCCAGGAATCCCTTGGTGACCTTGAAGGCACCGCCGAACTGGCCCACGTCCTCGCCGATGATGAAAACGTCCGGATCGGCCTCCATCTCGCTCATCAGAGCCTGGGAGATGGCATCGAGGTAGGTCACCTGGCCGTTGTCAGTCTGCATATACACCCTGCTCCACGGTCGCCGGGTCGGGAAGGGGATCGGCGAGCGCCTTCTTGCGCGCTTCGATAGCTTTCTGGCGCGCGGCTTCGCGCGTTTTAGTCGCTACTTCCTCGTCAATCACGCCGTGTTCGAGCAGCACGTCCTCGAACAGCTGCACCGGGTCGCGTTTCTGCCATTCCTCCAGCATTTCCCGCGGTACGTAGTCGGCCGGGTCGTGTTCGGCATGGCCGTGCATCCGCATGGTCACGCCCTCGATGAGCGAGGGACCCTCACCTGCCCGGGCCCGCGCCACCGCCTCGCTCGTGGCGTCATAAACCGCCAGCACATCGGTGCCGTCGACGGTGACGCCGGGCATTCCGTAGGCTTGCGCCTTGACGGAGTACTCCTTCACCGCCGACTGCAGGCGCACCGGGGTGGAATAGGCATACTGATTGTTCTCGACGACGAAGATGCACGGCAGCTTCATGGCGGCGGCGATATTGAGCGACTCATGGAAATTGCCCTCCGAGGTCGACCCGTCACCGCAGTAGGCCAGCGACACACCGTCTTGGTCCCGGTACTGGAACGCGAAGGCGAACCCGAGGGCCACCGGGTAGTTGTCGGGGATGTGACTCGGCAGGTTGTAGATGTTCAGGTCGAGCCGGCCGTAGTGCAGCGTGCCGTCGCGTCCGCCGGTGGGCGAGGTGGCCTTGCCCATGAAGCTGGCCATGATCTGGGCCGGGTCCATGCCGCGCCACAGGTGGGCGCCGAGGTCACGGTGAATCGGCGCGAGGAAGTCATCGGCGCGAAGCGCGGACGCGGTGCCGACCGAGATGGCTTCATGCCAGTGCCCGGTGTACAGGGATCCCAGCAGGTCGCCGGACCGGTACATGCTGACCATCCGGTCCTCGACGGCGCGCGTCATCACCATCGTCTCGAAGATCCGCAGCAGCAGCTGCTTGTCGCGGCTCTCCACCGGCTCGCTTTTGCTGGCCGTTTTCCGCCTGGCGCGGCTGGTTGCCATGACCGACTCTCCTCGTTCGGAATTCCTGGGTAATGCCTGGCCACGCCCGGCGGACAGCGAGCTTCCACCCAGCGGGACCTACCGGGCTAGGTGTAGTAGCGGAAGACGAGATCGGCCACGCAGGGAGGCTTTTCCTTGCCTTCGATCTCGTACTCGAGGTGATAGACGACCTGGATCCCGCCCGGGATCTCGGTGGCTTCGGCCAGAGATACGTGCATGCGGATGCGGGACCCTACCGGCAGCGGCGCGGGAAACCGGACCCGGTTAAGCCCGTAATTGAGGATCATGCCGACGTCATCGACGGTGAAAATTTCCCAGAGCAGGCCGGTCGACAGGCCCAGGGTAAAGAATCCGTGCGCGACCGTCCCCCCGAATGGTCCCTGCCTGGCCCGTTCCGGGTCGACATGAATCCATTGCCTGTCGCCGGTGAGGTCGGCAAATGTGGTGACCATTTCCTGGTCCACGGTGACCCAGCTGCTCGTCCCGAGCGACGGAGCCCGCGCGCTCGCCGCAGGCCCGCCGGCCCCGTGAATCACGTAGGGGCTCACCGGCTGGTCAGACAGGGTGTCCGTATTCATCGTTCCGCCTCTCACGCCGCCGTCGCAGGCGCCCCTGAACGGTCGCGCAGGCACCCGGTCCGTGTCTGCGGTGGTTCTTGCTCAGTGGCGGACGCGCCGTTTGCCAGGGACCTGCGCGCCATTGGCAGGTTGGCTTCCATGACGCCAGTCGAGGTTGCTCGAGAGGGGTCTTCCTCCTCGCGCTGCCTCTCGGTATTCACCGGATTCCGAGCCTGAACGCCTACCTGTTCACCGATCCGGCCGGCGACACCCTCATCGACTGCGGCATCTACGCTGGCGGGCCGCTGGGCCCGGGCGACGTTGACGATGGCACGGGGGCCGTCGGCGACGCACTGGCCCAGTGCGGCCGCACGTTCGACGACCTCGGCACGGCTGATCATCACGCACGCGCACATCGATCATTACGGGATCGCCGGGGAGGTGGTCCGGCGCAGCGGGGCGGACCTGTGGATGCACGCCCAGACCGACCTGGACCGGGCCAAGTACGCCCATCCCGACAGCGCGGTTGACCGCCGGAGCCTCATGCTGGCCGATCACGGCCTGTTCGGCGACACGCTGACCGCGGCGTCCACGGGCCTGCGCGACTGGATTCCCCTGATGCCGTCGATCGGACAGCCGACGACACGGGTGTACGGCGGAGAGAAATTCGGCGCGGGCGGCCGGTCCTGGGAGATCCTGCACACCCCGGGCCACTCCCCCGGTCACATCTGCATCTGGTCGGCCGAAGACCGGCTGCTGTGTTCAGGTGATCATCTGCTGAAGTCGATCTCACCGCCGGTGACCTTCGAACGTGGCTTCGAGCGCGATCCGATGGGCTCCTACCTTGAGTCCCTGCGGCTGGTCGAGCTGCTCGAGCCGGCCCTGGTGCTGCCCGGCCACGGCGAGACCTTCACCGACGGAGCGGCGCGCGCCGCGAGCATCGCCGAGGGCAAGCGCCGCCGTCTGGGGCGGGTACTGGCCTCGATCGAGTCCGGCCGCCGCACGGTGACCGAGCTGGCCACCGAGCTGTACCCGAAGCCGCTCAAGGGCGCCCAGCTGCACTTCGTGATGGCGGAGATCCTCGCCTACCTCGCCTACCTGGAAGCACGCGGCCAAGCCGAGCGAGTGCGGGCAGTCCGAGGGTGTCTTTGTCTGGCGGCAGTCGGGATTGAGCAGCAGGGACGAGGAGTGGCATGACGGCGGAGACGCCGGAGACAAGCCGAGCAGGCCGCCTCGGTGCTGGCCCCGGAGATCGGCCTGCTGGCTGATCCGGATGTCGCCGGGCTCGGCCGGTCACTGGGCGCGGTGTTCCGCGGGGCGATGGGAAACCCGGCGGAGGCGGCGGCGGCCTGGGCTCCGTTACGCGCTGCGCCTCGCGCAGATACCGCCGGCCGCGTTGTCGAGCTGGCTGGGGGCCCGGCCGCCGCCGCCGGTGCCAGCTCAACCCGAAGGACCGCCGTTTCGCCGACCGCACCTGGTCGGATAATCCCGCTTTCTACGCGCTGCGGATGTCCTACCAGGCGTTCGCCGAGTTCATGGACGAGACTGGTCACCGCGGCCAGGCTCGACCGCATCCAGGAGACGAAGGCGCGCCTGATGACCGGGCTGCTGGTGGACGCGCTCGCCCCGACCAATTTCCTGCCGACCAACCCCGCCGCGCTCAAGCCGCCCTCGAGACCGGGGGCGCGAGCGTCGCGAAGGGCACACGCAACTTCGTCGACGACCTGCTCCACAACGGCGGGCGCCCGCGTCAGGTGGACACCAGCACTTCATCTTCGGCCAGAACCTCGCGGCCACGCCGGCCAAGGTCGTCTACCGCAACGACCTGATGGAACTGCTGCAGTACCTGCCGCAGACGCCGCAAGTGCACCGGCGCCGCTGCTGTGCAGCCCGCCGTGGATCAACAAGTACTACGTGATGGACCTCGCCCCGCGGCGAAGTTTCATCGAGTGGGCGGTCCAGCACGAGCGGACCGTGTTCGCGATCAGCTACCGCAATCCGTCGGCGGACATGGCCGGGGTCACGCATGGACGACTATCTCATCCACGGCCCCCGGCAGGCGCTGGAAGTTATCCAGGAGATCACCAAGGCGGAAACCGTGGACATCGTCGGATTGTGCCTGGGCGGGGCGCTCACCGCGATCACCGACGCCTACCTCAGGCCACCGGGCAGGAGGAGATCGGCAACCTCACGCTGCTCAACACGATGCTCGATTACTCCGAGCCCGGTGTGCTGGGGGCCTTCACCGATATCGGACACGGTCCAGCGGCTCGAGGCAGAAGATGGCCAAGGAGGGCCATCTGGCCGGGAAGACCATGGCCGGGACCTTCGATATCCTGCGGGCCAACGACCTGATCTTCAGCTACGTCGTGTCCAACTGGCTGATGGGTCAGGATCCCCCGGCCTTCGACATCCTGGCCTGGAACTCCGACAGCACCCGCATGCCCGCCGCCATGCACGCGTTCTACCTGCGCAACTTCTACGTCGAAAACCGGCTCGCCACAGGACAGCTCGAGATCGCGGGCAAGGTCGATGAAGCTCAGCGACGTCAAGCACCCGGCCTATATCGTGGGCGCCGAGAACGACCACATCGTGCCCTGGAAGTCCGCCTACGCCACCACCCGGCTGCTGTCCGGGCCGGTCCGCTATGTGCTGAGCAGCGGCGGCCATATCGCCGGCATCGTCAACCCGCCCGGCCCCAAGGGCTGGTACCTGGTGGGAGAGGACCATCCCGCGTCGGCGGACGAATGGCGCGAGCAGGCGACCCGGCATGACGGCTCCTGGTGGGAGGACTGGGCGAAGTGGTCCGCGGGGAACTCCGGGCCGCTGGTGGACCCGCCGCCGACCGGGAGCAGGAAATACCGCGTCCTTTATGACGGGCCAGGCGAATACATTCACACCTGATGCCGTCGCACATCCCGCACGGCGGAACCGTCGTTGTGAGGCCCCCGCGCATGACAGGTATAGGGCGTGCACAGTGAACAAGTTCTCTCCGAACTGGCCGATGAGCTGTGGCGGGCCGAACAGACCGGCGTGCCGGCCGAGCCGCTGACCAAGCGTTATCCCGGCCTGGAAATCGACGACGCGTACGCCATCCAGTCACTGAACATCGACCGGCATGTCGCGCAAGGCGCCCGGGTCTGCGGCCGCAAGGTGGGCCTGACCTCACTGCCCATGCAGGAGCTGCTCGGCGTCAACGAGCCCGACTACGGAGTGCTGCTCGACCACATGTTCGTGGAAGACGGCGACGAGGTCGCCCTTGACCGGCTGCTGCAGCCGCGGGTGGAGGCGGAGCTGGCTTTTGTCATGGAGCAGGACCTGGCGGGTCCCGGTGTCACCGCGGCCCGCGCCCTGACCGCTATCGCCGGCGCGCTGCCCGCGGTGGAGATCGTGGACAGCCGGGTAGCGGACTGGCAGATCAAGCTGGTGGACACCGTCGCCGACAACGCATCGTCCGGCCTGCTGGTCGTAGGCGGCAACCTGCGCAAGGTGACCGACATCGACCTGCGGCTCGTCGGGGTGATGGTGACCAGGCACGGCGAGCTGGTCGATACCGGCGCGGGCGCGGCCGTCACTCGGCAACCCGGCCCGGTGCGTCGCCTGGCTGGCGAACAAGCTCGCGTCCTTCGGCGCGTCGCTGCGGGCGGGCGATGTCATCCTGCCCGGAGCGGTGCACCGCATGATCAGCGTGGCACCCGGCGACGTCTTCCGGGCCGAGTTCGCCCACCTCGGCACCGTGACCGCACGGTTCTCCGGCGGAGGGAGTCTGACGTGATCGAGGCCAAGGACATGGCGTCCCAGCTCATCGCGGCCGAGGAAGCGCGCACGGCGATCTCGCCCTTCTCCGACACGCCATCCCGACATCGATCTTGACACGGCCTATGCGGCGCAGTGGGCATTCGTGCAGTCCAAGCTGGACGTGGGCGAGCAGCTGACCGGGGCCAAGCTCGGCCTGACCAGCCGGGCCAAGCAGGAGGCCATGAACGTGGCCGAGCCGCTCTACGGCTGGATCACCAGCGGCATGATCGCCGATTACGGCGCGCCGGTGGACCGGAGCAGCCTGATTCACCCCCGCGCGGAGCCGGAGATCGCGTTCCTGCTCGGCCGCGACGTCACCGCGCCCGCCACGGTGACCAGCGTGCTGGCCGCTACTGAAGCCGTCTTCGCCGCGGTGGACATCCTCGACTCCAGGTACCACGACTTCCACTTCACCCTGCCGGACGTCATTGCCGACAATGCCAGCGGCGGCCGGATCGTCCTCGGCCCGCAGGCGCGGCGGCCCGAGGAGCTGGTCGATCTCCGCTTGCTCGGCTGTGTGCTAGAGCCGGCGGCCAGGTCGTGGCCACGGCCGCCGGGGCCGCGGTCTCGGGTCATCCGGCGGCCGCGGTGGCCTGGCTGGCCAACCGCCTCGGCGCGCAAGGCAAGAGCCTGCGCGCTGGCATGCTTGTCCTGTCTGGAGGCCTCACCGCGCCGGTCCCGCTCGAGCCTGGTACCGCCATCACTGCCGAGTTCGATGGCCTGGGCTCGGT
This sequence comes from uncultured Actinomycetes bacterium, assembly GCA_963808315.1. Lineage (GTDB taxonomy): Bacteria > Actinomycetota > Actinomycetes > Streptosporangiales > Streptosporangiaceae > Palsa-504. The sequence continues at coordinate 34,992 of CAWEFK010000008.1, forward strand.
CGAGGTCTACTGCCGCTAGGGGAGAAAATTGACCAACGCCCAGACCCGGCCGGCAGTGCTGCCACCGCATCTCGATCACCAGGCACTAGCCCAGGCCCAGCGGGAAACTCTGAATACGCCGCGACGGCCGTACGGACTGCCCGCCAGGGTGCTCTTCGCACTGCTCGACGTGCTCTACGGGCGCAAACGCACGCTGTCCAAGTTCAAGATCCTCGAGCTGGTGGCCCGGGTGCCTTACCAGAGCTGGGAGCAGGTCGCCTACATCGCCATCACCCATGTCGCGGTGCGCCCCGGGCTGGCCCGCCGCATCCACGACCGGGTAGCGCAGGCCCGGGCCCAGCAGGACAACGAGCAATGGCACCTGCTGATCCTGGAAGAGCTCGTGGCCAGCACGGGCAAGAGAGAGTCCCGCTGGCTTTACTACTGGATCCCGCAGGCCATCGCATTCGTCTATTACCAGGTGTCCTGGCTCTTGTACGTGCTCCACCCGGCCTGGTCTTATCAGCTCAACGCCGATTTCGAAGATCATGCCGAGCACGAGTACATGACGCTTGTCACTGAGCACCCGGAATGGGAGAAACAGCCGTTCAGCTCGGCGTTCGAGGCCGACTACGGCAGCTTCGAGTCACTGGCCGATCTGTTCAGGCAGATCGGCCACGATGAGCGGGTGCACAAGCAGGAGAGCCTGGCCGAAATGCGCCAGCCTCATTTCAGCAGCTGAGCCCGGTGCGTCAGGACACCAGTCCGGCGCGGATGGCGGCCGCCTCGGCCACATGGGCGGCGGCGACGTGTGCCCGCTCCGCAGGCAGCTCGATCCCCGTCAGCTGCAACCTCACCTCGATGTCGCCGGAATCCCACGCCGAGGTTGACGGCACGGGCAGAGCCCGGAGCAGGTGCAGCATCGGCATATTCGAGGCCAGCACGATGGCCGTCAGCGATGTCAGGCGACTGAGTACCGCGACGTCCACCAGCCGCTGCAGCAGCCGGGAGCCTAGCCCCAGGTGGTGCAGCGCGTCGTCGACAATCAGGGCGATCTCCGCGTCGGTACGCCCGGCCTGGCCTTCGTACCTGGCGACCCCGACCAGCTCCCCGGTACTCCGGACACCGACCAGAGCGAACCGCCATTCCTCGGCGATGTTGGTGAACCGCTGGATTTCGGCTGGGCTCAGCACGGACTTGACGCCGAAATAACGCCGGTAGATGCTGTCCGGCGACAACCGTGCGTGCAGCCTGGCGAGCTCGTCACCATCGGCGAGCCGGATAGGACGGACGCCGATCCGCTCGCCGTCACGCAGCTCGAGTTCGTCGACGATCGGGCTAGTCACGACAACACCATCGGCGTCCCGTGCAGCGAAGGGCAAGGCCCTTCCCGGCGTGCGGAATATGGCGCCGCTATCAGCGGTAAGGCTTCGCCGGGCTTATCGCTGAACGGAAACCGGCCGGGCCCTGGCAGAGCTGGCTGCCAGACTGATTCCAGTGGCACGAGGTTGTCGATGACACCGGAGCACGCTTGAGATGGCTGGCCAGGATGTGGACGAGCAGCCGCTGGATGCCGGGGTTTTCCGGCAGGTTATCGGCCGGTTCATGAGCGGCGTGGTGGTGATCACCGCGATCCATGAGGGTGAGCGCCGCGGGATGACGGTGAGCGCCGTGGCGTCCCTGTCACTTGATCCCCCGATGATCGTGACGTGCCTGAACGCGGCGAGCTCCACGCAGGAGGTCATCCGCCAAGCGGGCGCGTTCGCGGTCAACATCCTGGCCGAGGACCAGGAGCATCTGGCCGGGCTCTTCGCCCGGCCTGGCGCCGATCCATTCCTTGATCTGCCCTATGAGCCCGGGATCACTGGCGCGCCCATCCTGGCGGGTGCGCTCGCGGTGCTTGAATGCCAGATCGTACAGGAGGTACGAGGCGGATCTCACCGGGTCCTGCTCGCCAGCGTCGTGCGGGCCAGCGCGGGCGAGGGCTCGCCACTGGCGTACTTCCGCGGCCGGTTCGGCCGGATCGAGCTCATCCAGGATGCCGAGGCGTACCAGCAGCTCAGGGAGCTCATCCTGACGAGGCAGCTGAGCGCGGATGAGCGACTGGACGTGGAGCGGCTGGCCAGCCAGCTGAAGAGCTCCCCGTCGGCCGTGCAGTACGCGCTGACCCGGCTGGTGACCGAGAACCTCGTGATCCGCGGGCGACCGGGGCCACCTGGTCAAGCCGCTTGACGTTGCGACCTCCAACGAAGCTCATGACGCCAGGATGGCGATCGAACTCGGCGTTGCCGAGATGACGGTAGGCCAGCTGAGCGAAGATCAGCTGTCCGGGCTGCGACGGCTGGCCCAGGCGACGGTCGACGTCCTGCGCCAGGGTGATCCGGACGGCATGGCCGCCTACGCGCGGGCCAACCAGGAGTTCCACCGGTTCCTGGTGGCCAGCGCGGGGGTGGAGGCGCTGTCCGCCGTCTACGAGCAGCTCAGCATCGCCGACCTCATCTCGCGAGCGCTGCGGACCCAGGACGAGATCGAGGAGCTTGCTCGCCCATGAGCATCTGGACCTCGTCCAGGGCTACGAACGAGCCGATCTTGACGGTGTCGCGGGAGGTCATCATCCGGCATACCGCGCACGCTAAGCAGGACCCAGCGGCGCGGCATCGAAAGAGCCGGCGGTCAGCTATAGGACCTGGGCTGACCAGACCTGCTCTACAGACAAATCCCATCGGGAAAAGGAGCACCACATGGCCGGTTACCAGTCGTTCTCGCTCAACGCCGTGGAGAAGGCACAGGGCTCCGCGGCCGACGCCTACCGGGAGTTCCTGCGCCGGCCCGGCGTTCTCGATGGGCCTGTACCTGCTGTCCGCGGGCAGCCAGGATGCCCAGCACCCGCACAGCGCGGACGAGGTCTACATCGTCCAGCACGGCCGGGCCCAGCTCGAAGTCGAAGGTGAGAGGTTCGACGTCGGACCGGGCGACGTCATCTCGGTGGACCGCGGCCGGGACCACCACTTCGGGAACATCACCGAGGACCTGGCCGTCCTGGTCATCTTCGCCCCGCCCGGAAACCCCGGAAACCTGAGGCCCGTGCGGTGAAGGTCATCGAAACGGCAGACGCTCCCCAGCACAGGGGGCCAGTGCCCCAGGCGGTGGAATCGGGCGGCTGGATCTTTGTCTCGGCCCTGTTCGGAAACGATCCGCAGACCGGCAGGCTGCCCGCCGAGGCGGCCGAGGAGGCGGACCAGATCTTCGCTAACCTGACCGCCATCCTCGCCGCAGCCGGATCGGCCTGTCCGATGTGGTGCGGGCCGGCATCTTCATGCGGGACCTGCAGCGGGACCGGCAGGCTTTTCAACCGGGCGTGGATCCGCCATTTCGGTGACCACCGGCCCGCCCGTTCCGCGGTCGAAGTACAAGACTTCGGCCGGCCCGGCGAAAGCGCCCGTTACATGCTGGAGGTCCAGGCGCACCGGGGCTGACCGTCCGCACAAACGGTCAGCCCCGGCTGCTCAGACGTAGGGGCCGAACTCCCCGAGGTTCTGCAGGAAATCGGGCGAGGCCTCGACATGGCGTCACCGGGATCTTGTATTTGTCCTCGACCCGGTCCGGGAACTTCTGCGCCAGCCAGCGGGACCGCCGTGGCGCATACGTGGAGACGAGGACTTCGTCGTATGTCCGCTCCTTGAATTCCTCGTCGACCGCGTCGAGCGGATCTGGCGGCCCGATATGGTAATCAAGCGGAATGCCGGCGCCCTGGAACCGCCGTACGGCTGCCTCGGCCATCCGGGTCGCCACTTCCTCGTCTTCCCCTTTGACCTCACCAAGATATTGCCTGACGTGCGTGGCCGGCACGAGCAGGGTGAACTTTGCGTCCTTATCCCGGGCCAGTACGGACTCGGCTTCTTGCACCACTTCCGGGTTGGCCGCCGTCTCGCCGCCGACGATGAGATACCGAGCCACCTTAACTCCTTTGCATTGCCGGGTGCTCGCGAAAGGCGAGTGCTCGCGAAGGACGAGCCGTTATATAACGATACGTTCGACGCGGTCGACCAGGAAGATGTACGACAGCGCCCCGACCCGGCCAGGACCGCGATATAGACCAGGCCATAGGCGAAGGATCCGGTCGCGCTGAGGATGATGCTGATCACGAACGGCGAGAGCGCGCCGCCCGCGTTGGCGAAGAAGTTGAACAGGCCGCCGGTCAGCGCGATCATGTTCGCTGGAGCGATGTCGGACAGCAGGGTCCAGGCGGTGGCCGACGCCATTCCCTGGGCGAAGAAAGCGATCGAGAAGAACAAGATGACGAGCGCCGGCGCGGCTACGTAGTTGTCGAGGATGATGATCATCGAGAGGATCAGCCCGGTGATGATGGGGGCCTTGCGAGCGATGCTCGTCGCCACGCCGCGGCGCAGCATCCAGTCCGACCCGGCGCCGCCGACCATGGTGCCGATCAGCGCGCACAGGTACGGGATGATGGCCATGATGCCGGCCTTGAGCAGGGTGAAATGCTTCTGCTCGACCAGGTAGTCCGGGAACCAGGTCAGGAAGAAGAACAGCGTCGAGGTATTCGCGAACTGGCCGATCAGCGCTCCGAGCATGCGCTTCTTGGCGAGAAGCTGCCGATGTCAGAGAACTTCGCGTGGCGGCGGGGTTGGCCTTCGACATGTACCGCCGCTACGGCACCGCCGCCCCTTTCGATGTGCTCGAGCTCGGCCTCCGATACCCGCTTGTCACTCTGGGGGCTGTTCCGGATCCAGCCGAGCCAGACGAACGCGAACGCGAGGCCGAGGCCGCCGGTCAGGTAGAACACCGAATGCCACCCGTACTGCGTCGCCATCCAGGCCAGCAGGGGTGCGGCAATGGCTAGCCCGACATACTCACCTGCGGTATACGAGCCTGTGGCCGCGCCGCGCTCCTTGGTCGGGAACCACCTGCTGACCAGGGTGTTGTTGGCGGGAAAGGCGGGTGTCTCGGCTGCGCCCAGAGCGAGCCGCAGCCCGAGCAGGGAACCGAATCCCCTGGCCAGGCTAATGCACCCGGTGACGATCGACCAGAAGATCAGGGCGACCCCGAAGGTTTTCCTCGGTCCGATCCGTTCCAGGACCCATCCGCCGGGGATCTGCAGGGCCGCGTAGGTCCACGAGAACGCAGAGAAAATCAGGCCCATCTCGACGTCGCTGATGTGCAGGCTTTTCTTGACAATCGGCGCGGCGATCGAGAGATTCGCGCGGTCCAGGTAGTTGATCGCGGTGGCGATAACGATGATCGCCAGAATCCAGTAGCGGACACGAGTGGTAGCTGCCCTGGAGGGCCTTTCAATATCTTCAACCTGTGTTCTCGTGGCCATATCGCTCCTAAGTTCGGGCGTCAGCTGCCAAAGCAGGTGCTAACGGCAAGGTAACTCCAGTTAAAAGTCGTGCCACTGTTTTTTTCCGCTGAGCGGATTCGCGTTCTTCGCTGGCTAGTCGCGGGGTTCGGCGTGGACGGCGCCGGCATGCTAGGGCGCTATCCTGGTGCCATCCGCGGGCGCCGCCACCGCCAGCAGGCGAGCTACCGCCTCCCGGGCGCGGCGGGCGAACTCCGCCGGGCCGAGTGATTCGAGCAGGGCCACGTTGGGCGTCTCCACGCTGAACGCCAGGCCCGCGGGCAGCGCCGCGATGATCTGGGCCAGGGGAAGTTCGCCGTCACCGGGGAGCAGGCGCACCGCACGGGCCTCCAGGGCCAGGTCCGTGATTCCCGCGACGGACTGGCCGCGGGGCAGTTCCCGCGGCCGCGGCAGGTTATGCGGTGCGATCAGCGGCGCGTCGCAGAGCTGGCAGTAGGCGATCAGCTTGGGATCAAGCGCGCCCACATCCCCTGGTGCACCCCCGGCGCGCTGCAGGTGGAGCGGATCGATGATGATGCCGCCGCCGGACTCGCCGATCACCACGGCCGCATCGGCGAGCGTCTTCACCTGCATATAGGGGATGGCTTCTATCGCCGGGCGCAGGCCGTAGGGGCGTGCGGCCTGCGCCAGCGCCGCAAAGGTGTCGCGGGCCCGGTGCAGGTCAGGATCGTCGCCCATGACGTTCAGGAAACTGGCGCCCAGCGCCGCCGCCGTATCGAACAGCGGCTCGTACCTCGCGATGACCGTGTGCGGGTCGATCCGGATGATTTCCGCGTCAAGCACTCGGACGCCGGTGTCCGCCATCCGGCGGAGGGTCTCAGCGAGCATCGGCGAGCCGACTCGCATGGGCCATTCTTCCTCAGCGGGACCGATGGTCGCTGCCCGGATCCCGACCGCGTCGAAGCCGGCGTCATGGGCCAGCGACACCCAGTCTGGCGGTGCGGTGTCGAGCATGGTCAGGTGACCAACGCCGACCAGCGGCATATCGGCCTCCTCAATCCTCAGCGGTGCTGCGACGATCCCGGCGCTTAGGACGGTGCCCGGACGGCCAGGCGGGCGCAACGTAGATCCCGCCCAGTGGCAGGAACCGATCGCGGCCGGGCACCGGCTAACCTGCAACAGACTCGCCCTGGGCAGACCTCGAGATAGGTAAACAAACGTGGACGCAACCACCGCGGTGGACCAGACGGTGCGGCGGGCGGCCGTGCTTGGGTCCCCGATCGAGCATTCGCTCTCCCCCATCCTGCACGGAGCGGCCTACCGTACGCTTGACCTGCATGGCTGGCACTACGACAAGATCGAGTGCGACGAGCCAGGCTTCCCTGGCCTAGTGGACAGCATGGGACCCGAGTGGGCGGGACTGTCGCTGACGATGCCGCTCAAGCGGGTGGTCATGACCGTCGCCGACGAGGTATCACCGCTGGCCGAGGCGGTCGGGGCGGCGAACACGCTGGTATTCTCTCCGGTCGGAGGGAGGCGGGCGGACAACACCGACGTGGCCGGCATGGTCTCGGCGCTTCAGGAGGCCGGACTGACCCGGGTCGGGCAGGCGGTCATTCTCGGCGCGGGCGGCACGGCGCAGGCGGCCCTCGCGGCGGTGCGCGAACTGGGCCACCAGTCGCCGGTCGTGCTGGTGCGCAACCTGGCCCGTACCGGCGAGCTGCGTGAGACCGCCGAGCGACTCGGGATGCGGCCGACCATCTCGGATGGCCTGTTCACCGAGCCGCTGCCCGCTGCCGCCGACCTGGTCATCTCCACGCTGCCTGGCGGCGCAGCCGATCCGCTGACCGCTACCCGGTGGAAACCGGACACCACGGTGCTCGACGTGGTGTACGCGCCGTGGCCGACCTCCTTCGCCGGCTCAGCCCTGGCGGCCGGCTGCCCGGTGGTCAGCGGCCTGACCGTGCTGCTGTACCAGGCGGTCGCGCAGGTCGAGCTGATGACTGGTCATCCCGGCCCGGTGGAGGCGATGCGAACCGCCCTGGTCGCCGCGGTCGCGGCCCGGCAGGGCTGAGCCGGCCGGCCACCGCGAGCCGGCAGTGCCGCACGGACCGCGCCCGCCGTCACCGGCCCGCCTGCCGTCACCGGGCCGCCCGAGCCGATGCTCCCCGCTATCGAGGAAAGAGAGCGTTGACAAGCGGAGGGGGCCGGAACTTGACGTAGGGGTCGAATGACCCGAAGCCAGACGCGGTCGCGGCGGCATTCAGGGCGCCGGGCTCGGTTTTGCCCCCCCAGCGACCGGTGTTCAGGCGGTACTGCAGTGCATTCAGCGCGGCGATGTAACCCGCGGGCTGGAAGTTGCAGTGGCCGGTCGCTTCGACGAAAGCCTGCCGGAAAAGCGGCAATGAGCCGGCCTGGATGACACGCTGGCGGTACCAGTTCTCTTGCTCAACGGGCACGAGCTGATCGTAGATGGTGTGGATGTCGAGCTCCGGTACCGACAGATGCCCGGTAACCATCGAGGTGTGCGCAAGAGTAGCGATTGCTTCCGGATCGGCGGTGATGTCGGCATTGCGGGTCAGCGTATTCAGATCGCCGCGGAGGCTGAGGCCGGCGGAATGGTAAAGGGCTCGCACTTCCGGCAGGAAGCTGCTGTGCGCCAGTTGCTGGGCGTAGTCGACACCTTTCGTGAAGGAGCTGTTACCGCCCGCGGCAACTTCGATCCAGTAGCGCGCCGAGATGATGAACGGCAGGACATAGTTGCTGATCTCGTTGTCCTGCTGCTGCTCTTGCCCGGCGTAGTCGGTTGGGGAAGGTGGCGCCGACCCGCTATACCAGGTCGGCTCGTTGAGCAACGCGGCGGCCAGCGCGATGCGCGCGCGACCTGCCGGCGTCGACTGCGCCTTTCCTGCCACTGCAGCCAGCGCCGTGGCCGCGGCGCTGGCCTGGTCCGCGCTCGCATAATTCACAAGCTGGATCTGCTGGCTGGGAGTGAGTAGTTCGTCTATCGCATATTCGCCCTCAAGTTGGTACTCGTTGAGGTTGAGCGCGCCGCCGGCCAGTCCGCAGGTCGGTCAGTGTCCCGTCGATCCTGCCGCCAGCATCCTGGGTCTCAATGGCACTGACCAGGCCGCCCATCGACGTACCCCACGCGATGGTGCGGCGGGGCGGACCGGTGATCTGCTCCAGGGCCGCGAGCGAGGCGAACTGATCGTGCGGCGCCGAGGCGAGCGCCCACCATGACGGGCCTGAATACGACGAGCCAACCAGCGCGTAACCCAGGCTAAGCAAATCACTCTGAGTAGTCGGGTCGGGTGCGTCCTTCGCGGTCAGGGGGCCGAACCCGTGGCTGTACAAGATGACCGTACCGTTCCACGAAGCGGGCACGTCGGCGACCCATATCGCTCCGTCAGGTAGCGAGCCCGTGTAATGCGTACTGGCTGGTCAGACGCCGCGGAAGCGGTGCTAGGAATGAAGGAAGCCGTAACGAATACGACCACGATAACTGCGTACACAATACACAGCAGGCGCTTGCGGCGCATGAGAAAGTCCCCTTGGCTGAGGCAGCAAATACTGGGAGCGTATACGAGCAGAAATCAGTATCCTCCCGCGCTTCCGCCCAGTGAGAGTGGCCGGATGCGGGACGAGAATGGCGCGGATGACAAAGTCCTATGCGTGACAGCTGGAGATCCGGCATTTCTTCGCGGTTTATAAGGGGTGGAGCCGGGCAAGAGCACCCGGACTAGTGGCAGCAACCGAACTCCTGGTCAGATCGTGCGCTTCCGCTGCACGGAAGACTGGCTGTGGGCAGATGCTCCAGCGGGCATCGTGTTCTTCACGACGTCCGCCCTGGCCTGGTCGGAAGGTGTATAGCCACGGGCGCTGACGAAGGAGGCAGGACATGACGGCAAGGATGACCCCTGCGCTGCATCGAGCATGCGCCGACCCCATCGGGTGCTCGTCGTCGAGGTATCGGATCGGGTCGATACCCTCAGTTGTCGCCACGTTGCTTGCGGAAGGCGACGGCGGAGACTACGGCAGCCATTCGGAACTATTTACGCCCCGGTCTCATGAAGCTACACCAAGCTGGTAAGATAACGAACCGTAAAAGTCAATTCGATGGCGTTTCTGTGACTAGTTTCGCCGCCGGGAACCGAGAGCTGACGGTAACGATGACGTAGCCTTCTTGCCAGTGGATATCGTGAACTCCCCGGCAATCATACACCAGAACCGCTCGTCTATCACTATTAACGGAGCTATTTCAGTAGATATCCGCGGCCAAGTTGTAGCTGACACCATAGCTGCAGGGGCTTACCGTCCGTCAGCGCGGCGAGACGCTAGCGGCTATCGCGCACCCGGCGTTCCGCGAAAACCTCCGGGCCGCCGCCCAGCGAGCCAGCGGCGGTCGCTCGCCAGTGCCCTTCGGGCAGGATCAAGACTGATCATGAAAGGGGGTGGCGGGTGCTTCCTTCATCGCTGCGGGTCGAGCTGAACGATGACGTGGCCGTCCTTCGGCTGTGCCGGTCGGCGAAGCGGAACGCTCTGGACGACGACACCGTCCTGGGCATCGAGGAGTTTTTCTCCGCGCCGCCGGAACAGGCGCGCGCGGTGGTCCTGGACAGCGAGGGCGATCATTTCTCGGCGGGCCTGGATCTGTCCGAGCTGACCGAGCGAGATGTGTTCGCGGGACTGGAGCACTCGATGATGTGGCACCGGGCTTTCGACCGGATCGAGTCCGGCCGGCTGCCGGTGATTGCCGTGCTCCGGGGGGCGGTCGTGGGCGGGGGGCTCGAGCTGGCCTGCGCCGCGCACATCCGGGTCGCGGAGGACACGGCGTTTTACGCCCTGCCCGAGGGCCAGCACGGGTTGTTCGTGGGAGGCGGCGGATCCGTCCGGGTGCCACGGCTGATCGGTGCGCACCGGATGGCCGACATGATGCTCACCGGGCGGGTCCTTGACGCGCGAGAGGGCCACGAGGCCGGGCTGTCCCACTACCTGACCGGCCTGGGAGAGGGGGCCGCCAAGGCCATGGAGCTGGCGACCCGGATGGCGACCAACTCCCCGGTGACGAATTTCGCCGTGCTGCAGGCACTTCCGCGGATCGCTCAGGCCAACCCGGCGGAGGGTTACCTGCTTGAGTCACTGATGGCGGCAGTCGCCGGCGGAAGCGCGGAGGCCAAAACCCGGATGCGCGCCTTCCTGGAAGGGCGGGCGGGCAAGGTCCAACGGCAGGAGTCGCACCCGTGAACGGCGAGGCGGGCGCCGGGGAGGCCCTGGAGGTGCTGCGGCTCCCGGCCCCGGACGTCATGGAGCACACCGAGATCGGTCGTTACCTGCGCTGGCTGGCGGATAAGCGCGGCCTTCGCTTCACCACCCACGACCAGCTGCACCACTGGTCGGTCACGGACCTGGACGGGTTCTGGTCCTCGATCTGGGAATTCTTCGGCGTTCAGTCACATGCGCCGTACCAGGCCGTGCTGGCGAGCCGGGCGATGCCCGGAGCCAGCTGGTTCCCGGGAGCGCGGCTGAACTACGCCGAGCATGCCCTGGCCGGCGCCGGCCAGGGCGACGACGCGGTCGCCGTGATCGCGCATTCGCAGACCCGGCCTGCCGTCGGTGTCACCTTCGGCGAACTCCGCCGCCAGGTCAGCGCGGCACGCGCCGGGCTGCGCCGCCTGGGTGTCGGCCCGGGGGACCGGGTGGCCGGTTACCTGCCGAACATACCGGAGACGCTGGTGGCGTTCCTGGCCACCGCGAGCCTGGGCGCGACCTGGGCCAGCTGCGCGCCGGAGTTCGGTGCGCCCAGCGTCGTCGACCGCTTCGGGCAGATCGAGCCGAAGGTTCTGTTCGCGATCACCGGCTACGGCTACGGGGAGAAACACATCGACCGGAGCGCGGATGTGGCGGCCATCAGGAAGGGCCTGCCGACGGTCGAGAACGTGGTGCACGTCCCGTACGGGCCGGGCGAGCTACCGGACGCGCTGTCCTGGGACGGGCTGCTGGCCGACGCGGACAAACTCTCCTTCGAGCCGGTCCGCTTCGATCATCCCCTCTGCGTGCTGTTCTCCTCCGGCACCACGGGCAAACCGAAGGCCATCATCCACGGACACGGCGGGATCCTGCTCGAGCACCTCAAGAACAACGCGCTGAGCTGGGACCTAGCCGCTGGCGACCGGATGCTCTGGTTCTCTACGACCGCCTGGATGATGTGGAACGCCCTGGTGTCCGCGCTGCTCAACGGGGCGTCGATCGTGATGATCGACGGCAATCCGCTCTATCCCGACATCAACTGGCAGTGGCGGCTGGCGCAGGAGACCGGCGCGACGCTCATGGGGGCAAGCCCCGGGTATCTCATGGCCTGCCGGAAGGCCGGCGTGCAGCCGGCCAGGAGCTTCGGGCTGTCCCGGCTGCGGCAGCTCGGCGCGGCCGGCAGCCCGCTCCCGGTCGAGGGATACCGCTGGGTGTCAGAGCAGTTCGGCTCCCGGGTGCTGCTCAACGTGGGCAGCGGGGGCACCGATCTGTGCACCGGGATCGTGCAGGGCAGCCCGCTGCTGCCGGTATGGGCCGGCGAGATCTCCGGCGCCTGCCTGGGCGTGGATGCCATGGCCCTCGACGAGCAGGGCCGAGCGCGTGGTCGGCCAGCTCGGTGAGCTCGTCATCGCCTCGCCGATGCCGTCGATGCCCGTCGGATTCTGGGGCGATGCGGACGGTTCCCGGTACTCCTCCACCTACTTCGAGGACTTCCCCGGCGTCTGGCGGCACGGGGACTGGATCCGGTTCTCCGCGGCCGGCAGCTGCGTCATCGCGGGTCGCTCCGATGCCACGCTGAACCGCGGCGGGGTGCGGCTGGGCACCGCGGAGTTCTACCGCGTGGTAGAGGAGTTGCCTGAGGTCCTCGACAGCCTCGTCGTGCACATCGAGGACCCGTCGGGCGGCCACGGGGAGCTGCTGCTGTTCGTACAGCTCCGGGAGAAGGCCGAACTCGACGACGCGCTCCGGCGCACCATCGCGACGCTGCTGCGGACCTCGCTGTCCCCCAGGCATATCCCGGACAGCATCACCGCCGTCCCGGCCATCCCGCGCAACCGCACCGGCAAGAAGCTCGAGCTGCCGGTCAAGAAGATCCTTCAGGGCGCCCGGCCCGACGATGTGGTGAGCCGGGACGTCCTCGCGGATCCCGCAGCACTGGATGCCTACGTCGCTCAGGCGGCCGATCGGAGATCGATATGAACGAATCGCCCGTGCAGCGGGTCGCGATCGTCGGAACCGGCGTGATCGGGGCCAGCTGGGCGGCGCACTTCCTGGCGCACGGGCTCGACGTCGTCGCCACCGATCCGGCGCCCGGCGCCGAGAGCCGGCTGCGGGCCGAGGTGCAGGCCTGCTGGCCATTGCTCGAACAGCTCGGCCTGGCCGACGGCGCCTCACCGGATCGGCTCTCGTTCACCGGCGATCCGGCCGCCGCCGTGGCCGACGCCGATTTCGTGCAGGAGAACGGCCCTGAGCGCGAGGATGTCAAGCATGCGCTGTTCGACGTCCTGGACGGCGCCGCGGCGCCGGGGGTCGTCCTGGCCAGCAGTTCGTCCGGGCTGCTGCCCAGCGCCATTGCCCGTGGCTGCTCACGGCACCCCGAGCGGGTCCTGATCGGGCATCCGTTCAACCCGCCGCACCTGATTCCGCTGGTCGAGGTGGTCCCGGGCGAGAAGACGGCCGCGGCGGCCGCCACGGCCGCGATGGCTTTCTACACGGCCGTCGGCAAGCGGCCGATCCTGCTGCGCAGGGAACTGCCCGGGCACGTCGCCAACCGGCTCCAGGCCGCGCTCTGGCGAGAGGCCTACTCGCTGGTCGAGCGCGGGATCGCGAGCGTCAGCGACATCGACACCGCGATCTCGCAAGGGCCTGGCCTGCGCTGGGCGGTGCTTGGACCGTTTGTCAACCAGCACCTATCCGGTGGCCCGGGCGGCCTGGCCCACGTGCTCGAGCACCTCGGACCGCCGATGGTCGGAGTGGTGGCAGGACCTCGGGAACCCGCAGCTAACCCCCGAGCTGGCGCGGCTCCTCGTCGCCGGGGTCGACGAGGAACTGGCCGGGATCGACCAGGCCCGGCTCGTCGCCGACCGCGACCGGTTGCTGAATATGCTGCTGACCGCCAAGACGGACAGTTCGCTGCCCTGATCACGGAGGATGCCCCGCATGCTGGATCCCGAGACGCTGGTCGCGATCGACGTCCACGTCCACGTCGAACAGGACGGCCACGGCCGCTTCGCCCTGGACCAGGAATTGCTTGATGCCTCGGCCAGCTATTTCTCCTCGAGCGAGCACCGGACCCCGACACTGGCCCATATCGCCGCGCATTACCGCGAGCGCCGGATCGGGGCCGTGGTATTCACGGTCGACGCGACGACCGCGACCGGCCACCCGGCCCTGTCGAGCGAGGAAATCGCCGATCTCGCCGCGGAGCACGCCGACGTGCTCATCCCGTTCGGATCGGTTGATCCCCACGGCGGCACGACGGCCGTCCGGCAGGCCCGCGCGCTGGTGACCGGCCACGGCGTCCGCGGCTTCAAGTTCCACCCCAGCCTGCAGGCCTTCGAACCCAACGATCGCCGCTACTACCCGCTCTATGAGGAGCTGCAGGCACTGGGCGTAGTCGCGCTCTTCCACACCGGGCAGACCGGGATCGGCGCGGGCTTGCCCGGCGGCCGCGGGATCAAACTGCGATACTCGGCGCCCATGCTGCTCGATGACGTGGCCGCGGACTTCCCGCAGCTGACCATCGTCCTGGCGCATCCCTCCGTGCCATGGCAGGACGAGGCGATCTCGATCGCCACCCACAAGGCCAACGTCTACATCGACCTATCCGGGTGGTCACCGAAGTATTTCCCGCCCCAGCTGGTCCGCGCCGCCAACACCATGCTCAGCCGCAAGGTCATGTTCGGCTCCGACTTTCCCCTCCTGACCCCGGACCGCTGGATGGAGGATTTCGCCGGGCTCGACATCAAGCCCGGCATCCGCCCGCTGATCCTGAAGGACAATGCCGCGCGGATGCTCGGCCTCGAAGCCCCCGCCTCAGGTCAGCGGCAGCCCGACGTAGTTCTCCGCCAGCACCTTGGCGGCCGACGGCGTGCTGGTGATCATCTCCAGTTCGGCGATCTGGCGGCGCAGGTCGAAGTCGGTCGCGTCGGAGAAGCGGTGCAGCATGGAGGTCATCCACCAGGAGAAGTGCTGGGCCCGCCAGACCCGCCGCAGCACCGTACTGGTGTAGGCCTCGAGCAGGCCGGTGTCGTTGGCCTCGTAAAAGGCGCCGAGCGCCCGGTCGAGCACGTGTACGTCGGCGATGGCCAGGTTGAGGCCCTTGGCGCCGGTCGGCGGCACGGTGTGGGCGGCGTCGCCGGCCAGGTAGAGCCGGCCGTACTGCATGGGCTCGCAGACGAAGCTGCGGAATTGCAGGATGGCCCGGGCGAAGATCTTGCCGGTCTTGAGCGTGGCGCCCACGCCACCGACCCGGGCACCGATCTCGTCCCAGATCTGGTCATCGGACCAGTCACCGGGATCGGTGGCCGGGTCGCACTGGAAGTACAGCCGCTGCACGCTGGGTGACCGGGTGGAGATCAGGGCGAAGCCGCGGTCAGAGTGGGCGTAGATCAGCTCATCGGAGGACGGCGGGGCCTCGGCGAGGATCCCGAACCAGGCGAAGGGGTACTGGCGGAAAAAATCGGTGCGGATCGCGCCCTCGGGAATGAGGAAGCGGGTGTAGGTCTGCGACCCGTCGCACCCGGCGACGAAGTCGCACTCGATGTGCTGGTCCCGGCCGTCCTGCCTGAAGCCGATGGTGGGCCGGTCACCGGTGAGGCCTGTCACGGTGGTGCCGGTGATGCCGAAACGGATGTCCCCGCCGTCGGCCAGCCGCCGGGCGATCAGGTCCTTGAGCACCTCGTGCTGGGGATACACGGTCACGGCCCGGCCGGACAGCTCGTGCAGGTCGATCCGGTGGATCGCGCCGGAGAAGGCCAGGTTGACGCCGTGGTGGACGGACCCGTCGCGGAGCATCCGCATCCCCACCCCGGTCTGTTTCATCAGGTCAGTGGTGCCCTGCTCGAGCACGCCCGCCTTGATGGTCTCTTCGATGTCCTCCCTGGTCCTGGTGTCGATCACCACCGACTCGATACCCCGCAAGTGCAGCAGGTGTGACAGCATCAGGCCCGCCGGGCCGGCGCCGACAATCCCGACTTGGGTTCGCATTGCTCCTCCTGGTTGCGCTGTGTTTCGCGGTAGAGCATGTCCTCGATGATGCGGAGCGCGCGCAGCCCGGCCACGTCCGCGGAGACATTGAACTCCTCGCCGGCACCGAAACGGTCGGCGCGAGCCTGGATCGCCTCGAGCAGCCGCTTATCGGCGGTCAGCGTCGCGCGGTGCACGTCTCGGAGCCGTTCGGAAACCTCGGGCTTACCGGTCAGGTAGTTGCGGGACACCTGCCAGTGCACGACCGTGCTGCGCGGGCCGAGCGGGGTGAAGGCGCGGGTCAGGATCTTGTCGTAGGACCCGGCCCCGTCGCCGCCGTCACCGGTGGCGAACACGTGCATCCGGTCGACGTGCAAGCCGGGAGAGACGAATTCCCCCGATTCCCGCTGGACGTAGTCGCGGTCCCGCGGCAGGCCGGTGGTCTGCGCCTGCCAGTCCACCAGGGGCGAAGGGGGGAAGTCGCGGTAGTACGACACGGTCGTCTCCGTCACCTCTATCTCGAGCCGGGGCGGGGTCCCCAGGTAGGGGCTCGGTGACAGTCCCGGATGCACGTGCGGGAAATGCGTGAGGTCGAGGGCATTCTCGTGCAGCAGCAGGTAATTCGCCTCGACCAGCAGCGTCTCGCCGAACGTGGCCCAGCCCGTATCGTGCAGCCACGGCAGGGCCGGCGGGTCGGACAGCGCCGAGGTGGCGGGATAACCCATCCAGATCCAAACGAACGGTGGTTCATCCCGGACCGGAAACGATCGAGCCCGCGCTCCGTACGGCACGTTCTCCTGGGCAGGCACCCGCACGCACCGGCCGTCGGGCCCGAACGCCATGCCGTGATATCCGCAGACCACCTCATCGTCGCTCGCGGTGCCGTAGGACAACGGCAGCGACCGGTGCGGGCAGCGGTCTTCCAGCGCGGCCACCGCGCCGGAACGGAGCCGGTAGAGCAGCACCGGCTGGCCGAGCACGGTCCGGCCGAGCAGCCCGCGGCCGACCTCGTCACTGGTGGCCGCCACATACCAGCAGTTCAGCGGGTAATTACCTGCCAGAGGGGACACCGTGGCTCCAATCACAGGTCGAGCACGAGCCGCTCGGAACGGCAACGGGAAACGCAGATCATCATGTACTCGCCGGCTTCGCGGTCTTCGGGGGTCAGCACCGAATCGCGATGGTCAATCTCGCCGGCGATCACTTCCTGCTCGCAGGTGCCGCAGGTGCCGATACGGCAGGAGGACAGCAGGCTGATGCCGGCTCGCTCGACCACCTCGAGAATCGTCTGGTCCGCGGGGACCACGGTGGTGATGCCCGAGCGCTGCAGCACCAGCTCGAACGGCGAGTCCGCGGCGGCCGCGGGCTCCGCGGGCTTGGGCGCGAAACGCTCCACGTGCAATGCCCCCGGCGGCCACCCCGCGCACTGGCTCTCGACCGCGGCCAGCAGCTGCTCCGGCCCGCAGCAGTAGACCAGGGTGTCCGGCCGCGGATCGCCCAGGATGGCCGGCAGGTCCAGCAGGCCCTCCTCGTCCTGCGGCCACACCCGCACCCGGTCGCCATGGCGGGCCAGCTCATCAGCGAACGCCATCGACGCCCGCTGCCGTCCCCCGTAGGCGAGGGTCCACGGCACCCCGCGCTGCTGCGCGGACTCGATCATCGGCAGCAGCGGGGTGATGCCGATGCCGCCGGCCACGAAGATGTAGCGGGGCGCGTCGACGAGCGCGAAGTGGTTGCGCGGGCCCGCGCACTCGCACCGGCGAGCCCTCCTTCAACCCATCGTGGACGAACCGCGACCCGCCGCTGCTGTCCGGGGCCCGGAGCACGCCGATGCGGAAGCTGGTGCGGTCCCGCAGCGCGCCGCACAGGGAATACTGGCGCGTCAGCCCCTCGTCGAGCACCAGGTCGATGTGCGCGCCGGGCGTCCAGCCCGGCAGCGTGCCGCCCGCCGGGTCGGCCAGGGTCAGGGCGACGACATCGGTGGCCACCGTTTCCCGGCGGACCACCACCAGGTCCCCCTCGTGCTCCCGGTAGACCGCGTCACCGGACATCGGGCAGCTCCTTCGCGATCAGCCTCGGGGGAGGTCAGTCTTCGGGCGGTCAGTTTCGGGCGGTCAGCCTGACGTGCAGCTCGCGCGGACCGCGGAAGATCCATCCCCACATGGGTGAGGGCTGGCCGGGGTCGAGCTCGATCTCGGGATAGGCCTGCAGGAGTTCCTCGAGCGCGATGCGCATCAGGTTCGGGGCGAGGGAACTGCCCGCGCAGGCATGCTGGCCGGTACCGAAGGCCATGTGGGGATGCTGAGCGCGGTCGATGTCGAACACGCCGGCCCGCTCGAATTCGGTCTCGTCGCGGTTGGCCGAGCCGTAAGCCAGCAGGATGTGGCTGCCCGCGGCGATCTTCGTGCCGGAGCGTTCGACGTCACGGTAGGGGCTGCGCCCGAGCGTAGTCCAGATCGGGGCGCACCAGCGGAGCCCTTCGTTGACGGCACGGGGAATAAGGCTTCTGTCCTGTCCGACGCGGCGGAACTGGTCCGGGTTGGACAGCAGGCCAAGCAAGGTGGACCCGGCCCCGTGACCCGGCTCCTGCTGGCCGCCGAGGAGGATGACGAAAAGGGTCGGGTAGATGTAATCGGGCGGGCGGGTCTGGCCCTCGGGCATGCCGTCGTGCAGCCAGTGGGACAGGCTGCTGTCGTCCGGCTCGCGGCTCAGCCGGGCCAGCTTCGGGTCGACGACCGCCCTGATCTCTTCGCTGACGGCGTCGGAGACGGCGAATCCCTCCGGGTGCAGCGCCTTGTTGGCGAAGCCGGTGCTGAGGTCGTGGAACCAGTGCCGCAGGGTGCCGGAGTCGATCTCCGCAAATCCCAGCAGGTCGCCGAGGGCGCGGACGCTGATCGGCTCGAAGTACTGGGCCATCAGCTCGGCCGGGCCGGTCTCGGGCAGGCCGGCCACAACCTCGCGGGCGATGGGCCGGGCCAGGTCTTCGATATACCGCTTGACCGCGCGGGGACGAAGCTGCGGATCGATCATCGCGCGTAGCCCGGCGTGCAGGTCGCCGTCGACGGACAGGATGTTGGGCTGGCCGAATACGTGCTCGTTGGCCGGGTCGGTCGTGCCGCCGAAGTTGTCGAAGTCGCTCGCGATCTCCCAGCATTCCTTCCACGTGCTGGCGATGTTGGCCTGCACGGACGGGATCCATGCGATAGGGGCCTCCCGGCGGAGGCGTTCGAATACGGGATACGGATCGTTCTCGAGCTGCCCGACCGAGATCCCGTCCAGCCAGCTCTCACCGGCCCGGGACTGGGACGCTGTCATTCAGGCCTCCACACGGCAGTCGCGGTGATATTGCTCGCTCTCCGGTCAAGTGTCAGACGGACAGCCGGCCGCTGACACGTGGCCTTCTGCTCAGTAAACTTACCGGACGCGCCGGAAGCGGATTGTCCGGCGCCGTCATTGTGGAGGAGCCCGTGGCCGAGGCGTTTACGACCCGAACCAGTCCCCGCGTCACCGTTCATACTCCGTACCTCACCACCGCCACGGTCATCGCCACGGCCATCGCGGCGTGCGTGGGCCAGATCGGGCTGGCCATCCCCGCCGTGCTCAACGGCCTGTTCCAGCAGGACCTCGGCACGACATCGTTCCAGCTGACCTGGATCTCCGACGCGTTCCTGGTCCCGGTCAGCCTGCTTGAGCTGACGTTCGGGGTCATGGGCGACCTGTTCGGCCGCAAGCGGCTGCTCATCGGCGGCAGCGCCCTTCTCGCGGTGGGCGAAATCGTCAGCGTCCTGACCCCGGGCGCGGGCACCTCGACGGGCGGCCGGGTGGCGGTCCTGTGGGTCGGTCAGATAGTCGCGGGTATCGGGGCGGCCGTGCTGTTCCCGACCTCGCTGGCGATGGTGGCGGCCGGAACGCACACCGTGCAGGCCCGCGCCCGCGGCATCGCCATCTGGGCGGGGGCGCTGTCGTCCGGCGGCTTCCTCTCCCCGGTGCTCGGCGGGCTGGTCACGAAGATCCACTGGGGCTCTGATCCGAATGCGGCGTGGCGCTGGGCGTTCGTGGCGGTGTGCATCCTGGCGCTGATCAGCACCGTGGTGGCCTTCACCGCGCAGAACTCTTCCTCGCCGGAGGGGCGCTCGCTCGACTGGCCGGGGCAGATCACCATCGCCGTCGCGCTGTTCGCCCTGCTGTACGCCGTGATCGACGCCTCCACCGCCGGCTGGTCGAACAGGGTGGTGATCGGCGGCTTCATCCTCGCGGCGGTCTTCCTCGCCTTGTTCATCGCCGCCGAGCACCGCTCGCCCGCGCCGCTGCTGCGCCTGGACCTGTTCCGCAACACGGCCTTCACCGCGAACTCGGTGCTGACCGTCATCGGCATGTTCGCGTTTCCTCGGCACGGCCTACGCGACCAGCATCCGCCTGTCGGCGATCCAGGGCTTTACGCCACTCAAGAGCTCGATCGCCTTCGTGCTGCTGCAGGGGTTCGCGTTGGTGCTGATGCCGGTGACGGCTCGGGTCATCCGCGAGTTCAACCCGCGCTGGGCGCTCGGCCGGCGGGTTCTTGCTCATCGGCGCGGGAGATCATGTGGATCGCTACCCAATCGGTCGATGACCTGTCGATGGCGCCGATCATCGTTCCGCTGATCCTCGTCGGAGTCGGCTTCGCGTTCGCCTTGTCATCGGTCACCGCCGTGGCCGTCGACACGGTGCCGAATCACCTCGAGGGTATGGCTTCCGGGACCACTAGCCAGCTCCGGGACTTCGGGTTTACGCTCGGGCCCGCGGTGATCGGCGCGATCGCGCTGAGCTCGGCCGCCGCCGCAATCCACGACAAGATCGCCGCGAGCCCAGCGCTGCAAAGGGCCCTGGCCGCGTTCAACCAGGCACCGGCCCACGTGCCTGCCGCCCAGCGCGCCTCGGTCTCGGCTGCGGTACACGCGGTCAACTCCGGGCCGCTCGGGGCCAACGCCGTCCCGGCGACGGTACCGGGACCTAATGGTAAACCGGTGCCCTTCAACCCCCTCAAGGATGTCGCGTTCCACGCGCTCGGTCACGCCTATTCCGTCGGCTATATTATCTGCGGCGTAGCCGCGCTCGTGGCCGGCCCTGCTCGCGGTGACCGTGCTGCGAGGTCGCGCGCACGAGCCGCTGGTCACCGAGGAGTCCCTCGAAGGAATGACCGGCCCGGGCTGAGCTGTCGAGGACGGAGACCGACCATGCGGGATCAGGGGCTCGGCTCGTGGCCGGCCAGGCGGGCGCGGATGACCCCCGGCCGCGCCGCCCTGATCGGGCCGGTGAGGTCAGGACCTACGCGGAACTGGCCGAGAACACGACCCGGCTGGCGCACGGGCTGGCCGCCCGCGGCGTCAGCCGCGGTGACCGGGTGGCTTTCCTCGGGCTTAACTCGATCGAGCTGGTGGAGACGATGTTCGCGACGGCGAAGCTGGGGGCCGTGTTCATCCCGCTGAATACCCGGCTGGCGCCCCCGGAGACGGCATACATCCTGGCCGACGGCGGCGCGAAGCTGCTGATCGCGGCGCCGGGCTTCGATGACGTCATCAGCGCGCCGCAGGTACAGCGGCTGCCGCTCGATGTCGTACCCGCCGGCGGCCTGTGGTCGGAGCGCACGGCGCCGTTCGATGAGCCGGTCGGTCATGATGACCTGTTCATGATCCAGTACACCTCCGGCACGACCGGGCGTCCCAAGGGGGTCATGCTCACCCACGGGAACATCATCTGGAACGTGTACAACCTGCTGGTGGACGTCGATGTCCGCAGTGACGAGGTGGCCCTGGTGACCGCCCCGCTGTTCCATACCGCGGCGCTGAACCAGGTGCTGTTCCCCACCCTGCTCAAGGGCGGGACCGCGCTGATCGAGGCGAAGTTCGACCCGGACCGGGCGATCGGCCTGATCGAGGAACACGGCGTGACCCTGCTCTTCGGCGTCACCTCGATGTACCTGGCCCTGACCCAGTCGGCGCGCTGGCCGGACGCCGACCTGTCCACGCTGCGCAGTGCCCTGAGCGGAGGCGCGCCGCTGCCGGTTTCGCTGCTGCAGGCCTACCTCGACCGCGGCCTGATGATCGTCCAGGGGTACGGGCTGACCGAGGCCTCGCCCGGCGCGACGATGCTGCGGGCCGCGGACGGCGTCCGCAAGATCGGCTCGGCCGGGACCGCCTGCTTCTTCACCGATGTCCGCGTGGTCACGCCCGACCTCGCCGACGTGACCGCCGGGGAGCGGGGGGAGGTGCTGGTGCAGGGCCCCAACGTGACTCCCGGCTACTGGCAGCAGCCGGCCGCCAGCCAGGCCGCGTTCGCCGGCGACGGATGGCTGCGGACCGGCGACCTCGCGCGGGTGGACGACGAGGGCTACCTGTACATCGTCGACCGTCTCAAAGACATGATCATCTCCGGGGGCGAGAACGTCTATCCCGCCGAGGTCGAACAGGCCTTGTACACCCATCCGGCCGTGGCCGAGTGCGCCGTCATCGGCGTCCCCGACGCCAGGTGGGGCGAGGTCCCCCGGGCCGTCGTCGTCCGGCGCGGCGGGCAGCAGGTCACCGAGGCGGAACTAATCGCCTACCTCGACGGCCGGCTCGCCCGGTACAAGATCCCCAAGACCATCGTGTTCGCCGACGACCTGCCGCACACCGCCTCAGGCAAACTCCTCAAGCCCGGCATCAGGCAACGGCACGGCGCACCCGGCCAGGCTTAGCGGGCCGGCCGCGAGGGCCCCGGTCAGGCCTGTGACTGGTGGTACAGGCCGTGGATGGCCAGGACGTAGCCGTGGACGCCGAAGCCGACGACGATGCCCGCGGCGACCGGGGAGATGAAGGAGTGATGACGGAACGCTTCGCGCTTGTGGACGTTGGAGATGTGACACTCGATCAGCGGCAGGCTGGCGCCCTCGATGGCGTCGTGCAGAGCGGCTGAGGTGTGCGTGAACGCCCCGGGATTGAACACCGCGCCGATCGACTCCCCGGCCTTGACCGCCGCTCCCGTTTCGTGGATCCAGTCGATCAGCTGACCCTCGTGATTCGACTGCTTGAAGTCGACGTCAAGGCCCAGCTTGGCCGCCGCGTCGGTGCACATCGTCTCGACATCAGCCAACGTGGTCGTCCCGTACACCTCCGGCTTCCTGGTCCCCAGGAGATTGAGGTTAGGCCCGTTCAGAATGAGTACCGACGCCATGACGCGCTCCCTGTGATCGACTGCCCAGGCCACTCTCGCGGGATGCCCGAGTCGGCTCCAGCACGTTTCCAGCTAGCGGGATGACGGTGAAGGCGGGGCCTAGGGGACGGCCGAGAGACGCGCCTTGGCGTATTCCTCCGCAGACACCGGCCGCGCCCATTCCTCGCCGCAGTCGTTCAGGTGGATCATAAACGTCTCCTTGGCCGTAAAGGCCGCGACCGCGGACAAGATGGCCAGTCCGAGGGTGATGCTGCCGACCACCCAGAGCACATGGGTGTGAACCCCTGCGGCCAGCTGGCTGCAGGTGGACCCGTTGACTATGGCGTTCGGAAGAAATTTCTTGTTCGCCACGCAGGCCGCCGGGGTGGGACCGGCGATCGCCGCGTAGGTGGAGGGCAGGAAGGCGGTGATCAGGACGCCGATGTTCTGCGCGATCGCGAACGAGCTCACCCAAGTCCGGGTCGGGAACATCTCCTGGAAAAGCGACGGGACACCGCGTTGTAGCCCTGGTATATGCATCCCCACATCAGTACCGCGAAAAAGATCGTCAGAGGGACGTTGTCGTGGCCGATGAAGTACAGGTACGGATACGCCAGGATTCCGGCGCCGAGCGAGCCGACGATGATGCACGGACGCCGGCCAATGCGATCGGAGAGGCTCCCGATGTACGGGATGATCGCCATGGCGATGGCATTGCCGATGACCGGGATGAACAGGTACAGCCTGGTGTTCATGCCGACGCCGTACGCCGAATTGGTGGCGAAGGTGCCGCCAAAGGTGGTCGCCAGTGTCGCCACGCCGTTCATCAGCGAAATGCACATGACGCGTGCCATGTTCGACCAGCTCAGCCGGATGGCCTCGAAGACGGGGTGCTTCGGGACCTCGCCGCCGGTAGCCGCTTCCCTGAACGCCGGCGTCTCGTCGACGTTCCTCCGGATGATGTAGCCGACAAGAACCACGATCGAACTCAGCAGGAACGGAATCCGCCATCCCCAGCTGTCCATCGCGCTGGTGCTCAGGGTGAAGTACAGCGGCAGGAACACTCCGGCGGCAATGAGCTGGCCGCCCTGGGTGCCCTGCAACGTGTAGCTGGCGTAGTAACCGCGCCTGCCGAACGGCGAATTCTCGACGATCATCGCGCTCGCCCCGGACAGCTCGGCTCCGACCGCGAAGCCCTGGACGAGCCGGAGCACCACGAGCAGGATCGGCGCGACATAGCCGATCGCGGCGTAGGTCGGCAGGAGGCCGACTCCGAACGTCGCGCTACCCATCGCCAGCATGCACGCGACCAGGACATTCTTACGGCCGTGCTTGTCTCCCCAGCTGCCTAGGAAGAGCGCGCCCAGCGGGCGCGCCGCGTAGCCGACACCGTAGGTGGCGAGCGATTCGATGATGGCGAGCTTGGGGTTCCCTTTAGGGAAGAAGATATCGGGGAACACCAATGATGCCGCAGTGGCGTAGACGAAGAAGTCGTGGTACTCCAGCGCGCTGCCGATCCAGCCGCTAGCTACCGCTCTCCTCGGCGCCTTCGTGAATTCGGTGGGTTCGTGTGAGCCCTCGGCCTCAGCGATCTCATCGTCCACAAGAACTCCCTCCTCGCGGGGGCCGCAGGCGCGACACGATGCGACCGTGCCACGTCACCTTCCGCAAACAGGCAACGGACTTCCGCTGACCGGGAAGCGCGCTCCTGCGCGCCCAAGGTCCACCCGGGCCGCTCCCGCGTTGTCCGCGATCGAGTCGGGCAGCCGGAAACGTTCGCAGTACCGCGAGTCGACCACCTCCAGGGCGGGGAAAGACCAGCTCGGTGGCGGCCGACCTTGTGTGCTATATAAGGCCTAAGGTATGTGCTAAAGTGATAGTAACTAGTGTGCTCAATGACGATTGGATACCGTCATGCCGGAGTACCTGCCACGTCTGATCGATCCGCTGCTCGGCGAACTGCTGGCCGACCACCCCGCCGTCTTGGTCGTGGGTCCCCGCGCGTGCGGCAAAACGACCACCGGCCGACGGCATTGCCGGGAACGGCTGCGGCTGGACCGCCCCGCCGAGGCCGCAGTCGTACGCGCGGATCCTGATGCCGCGCTGGCCGACGGTCCCTTCCCGCTGCTAGTGGATGAATGGCAGGTCGTGCCAGAGGTACTTGGCGCGGTCAAGCGGGCTGTTGATGAGAGCGCGCCGACCGGCAGTTTCGTGCTGACCGGCTCCAGCCAGGCCGACCTGACGGCCGCGGGCTGGCCCGCCACCGGACGATTGATCCGCGTTCGCATGTACGGCCTGGCCGAGCGAGAACTTGAGCACGGTTCGTCACGACCGCCCGTCCTCGACCGGCTGGTGTCGGAAGGAGCGGGAGGACTTCAGGTACCGCCGGATCCGCCGGACATCCGTGGGTACGTGGCGCGGGCGCTGCGCGGGACGTTCCCTGAAGCGGCTCTGGCCGCCAGCGAGCGAGCCTCACGACGATGGCTGTCCAGCTACGTCGACCAGCTCGTGTCCCGCGACGTGTCACTGGTGGGCGCGGTACGGGACCCGATGCGCCTGCGACATTACCTCCAGGGCATAGCCGCGAGCACGGCCGGGACGCCGACCACCAAGACACTCCTCGACGCGGTCGGAATCGAACGCCCGACGGCCAATGCCTACGACGCGCTGCTCGAACGACTGCTTGTCACCGAACGGATCCCCGCCTGGTCATCCAACCGGCTGAACCGCCTCATCCGGCTGCCGAAGCGGTACCTGGTCGATCCCGCATTCGCTGGCCCGCTGCTGGGCGTGGATGCCCGGGCTGTCCTTCGCGACGGCGACCTGGTGGGCAGACTGCTTGACAGCTTCGTCATGGCACAGCTACGAGCCGAGTGCACGGTGAGCGACCTTTCACCCCATTTGTTTCACGTCCGCGACGCGAACGGCAGGCATGAGGTCGACATACTCGCTGAGCTCGGCGATGGCCGGGTAATCGGCATCGAAGTTAAAGCCGACTCCGCGCCGGGACCTGACGCGGCACGGCACCTGCGCTGGCTCCGGGACGCCATCGGGAACCGGTTCGCGCTCGGCCTCGTGCTGCACACCGGGCCGCGCCCATTCCGGCTGGATGAATCAATCGCCGCTTTGCCCATCTGCGCCCTATGGGGCTTAGCGGGGCACGCACCACCGTTCGTTCGGCAGGAAGGCCTTATTTATCCCGAACGGACCGGGCGTTACCCTCCTCGGTCACGGTCGACGGCGTGGGGGCCGGGAGGTCGGACGGGGTGGACGGCCGGGGCTGGACCGAGCGGACGAGGATGCGCTGGCCACCGACCTCGTAGCCGGTGGTCTGGAAGCTGATGATGCGGTGGCCGCGGCTCTTGGACAGGTACAGGGCGCGGGCCCAGGTGTACATGGTGCCGAGCCGGTTGCCCCAGCCGACCAGGTACTGAACGTGGATGAAGCCCCACATCAGGTAGGCGGTCACGCCGGTGAACTTCAGGCCCATGGACTCGGCGACGGCACGCCGGTGTCCGATGGTGGCCATCGACCCCTTGTCGAAGTACTGGAACGGGCCGGGTACCTCATGGCCGGCCAGCCGGACCTTGATCACCTTGCCGACGTACTTGCCTTCCTGCATGGCCGGCTGGGCCACGCCGGGCAGCTTGTTCAGCAGCACCATGTCCCCGACCGCGAAGATCTCCGGGTGGCCGGGCAGCGTGCAGTCCGGCTCGACCGGGACCCGCCCGGCCCGGTCCGTGCTCACCCCGGTCTTGTTGGCGAGCAGGCCGGCCAGCGGGGACGCCTGGACCCCGGCGGCCCAGATCCGGGTCTTGGCCCGGATGGTCTCCAGGCCACCTGGGGCCTTGACGGTGATGGAGTCGTGGTCCATGTCGACAGCCAGGGTGTTCAGCCGGATGTCCACGCCCATCTTCTCAAGCTCCCGGTGCGTGTAACGCTGCAGCTTGGGGCTGAAGGGGGGCAGGACGGAGGGGGCGCCCTCCAGCAGGATGACCTTGGCCTCGGTGGTGTCCACGTCGCGGAACTCGCGGGGCAGCACCTTGTGGGCCAGCTCGGCGATCTGACCGATCAGCTCCACCCCGGTCGGGCCGGCGCCGATGACCACGAAGGTCAGCCACTCGGCCCGTTCGGCCGGGTCGGTGGCCAGCTCGGCCATCTCGAAGCTGGACAAGATCTTGTCGCGCAGGTACCGGGAATCTTCCATCGTCTTCATCCCGGGCGCGAACTGCGCGAACTCGTTCTTGCCGAAGTAGGAGTGGGTCGCCCCGGCCGCGACCACCAGCGTGTCGTACGGCAGCTCGGCCAGCCGGCCGTCCGGCTCCCGCACCTGCACTTGGCGGCGATCCACGTCGATGTCCTGGACGTCGGCCAGCAGTACTCGCGCGTTCGGCTGGCCGCGGACCACCTGGCGCAGCGCCGGAGCGATCAGCCCAGGCGGCAAGATCCCCGCCGCGACCTGGTACAACAGCGGCTGGAAGAGATGGTGGTTGGTCCGGTCCACCAGCGTGATCGCCACGTCGGCACCGGCCAGCGCCCGGGTGACCGCCAGCCCGCCGAACCCGCCGCCGATCACCAGGACCCTGTGCTTTCCGTCCGCGTGCTCTCCGTCCGCCATCGCCGCACTCCCTTCGCGCCGGCCACCAGCTCCGGCAGCAGCCGCCAGACAGCACCAGCATTTAGCCCGGCCCCGTCAAGGTCACGGCCTTGCCTACTGAGCAGAATCCCGGTAACCCCCGGGCTCCCGGCGATGGCAGCATCACAAGACGCGAAAGCCACCCGGCAGGCGTCGCCTGAGACGTCGCCTGAGACAGTGAGGTATCGCCATGCACGCAACGCACGTCCTGGCGGTGGCGATCGGCCAGCAGGTAGTTCCGGCGCGTGCCCAGATGGCGACCACGCTCGGTTTCCACATCATCCTGGCCTGCTTCGGGATCGCCTTCCCGACCGTCGTGCTGGTGGCCGAGTTCCGCGGCCTGAGCCGGTCCGACGACGTGGCCATGCTGCTGGCCCGCCGGTGGTCGCAGGTGATGGGCGTCCTGGTCGCCGTCGGCGCGGTCACAGGGACCGTGCTGTCGTTCGAGATGGGGCTGCTGTGGCCCGGGCTGATGCGGACCTACGGCGCGGTGCTCGGCGTGCCGTTCGGCTTCGAGGGGATCTTCTTCTTCCTCGAGGCCATCTTCACCGGCATCTACCTGTACGGCTGGCCGCGGCTGCCCGGCTGGATGCACTTCTACACCGGGATCCCGATCGCCATCACCGGCCTGGGCGGCGCGGTCGCGGTGATGGCGGCGAACTCCTGGATGAACCAACCGGGCGGGTTCACGCTCAGCCACGGGAAGGTGGTGGCCGTCGACCCGTGGCAGGTCTTCTTCAATAAGGCCACGCTGTACGAGACCCCGCACATGATCCTCGCGGCGTACATGGTGGTCGGGTTCATGATCGCGGCGGTGTACGCGGCCGGAATCTTGTGCGGGCAGCGGGACAGGTACCACCGGCTCGGGTTCGGGATCCCGTTCACCATCGCCGCTATCTTGACCCCGGTCCAGATCTTCGTCGGCGACACCGCCGCCCGGGCCATCGCGGCCCAGCAGCCGGTCAAGTTCGCCGCGATCGAGTACGTCACCCGGACCGGCCGCGACGTCTCCGAGTACCTCGGCGGGTTCTACGTGAACGGCAAGGTCTACTTCGGCCTGCGGATCCCGTACGCCGACTCGCTGCTGGTCGGCTTCAAGCCCTCCACCAAGGTCACCGGGCTGAACTCGGTCGCCCCCGCCGACCGGCCGCGCTAGTCGCGATGGAGTGCGGCTGGATCGTGACCGAGGTCGGGCGCCAGCCGTGGGTGGTCTACCAGCTCATGACCACCGCCCAGGCGGCGACGACCAACGGCGGGGTCATCGACAGCCTGACCGCCGTGATCATCCTGTACGCCGTGCTCGGGGTGGCCACCCTGGTCATCTTGCGGATGCTGGCGCGCCGCTGGCGTCAGGGCACGCAGGCCGAACCGGAGGCGGGCGTCCCGTACGGCCCGCCCGCGGAGCACCGGGAGCCGGCATGATCGTCGACGTGGTCGGGGGGATCTTGCTGGCCGGGCTGACCCTGTACGCGGCGCTGGGAGGGGCGGACTTCGGCGGCGGCGCTGCCGCTGTGGCTGGCCGCGTTCGGGATCGTGCTGCGCGGCGCGGGCTTCGCGTTCCGCAAGGAGGTCCAGGCGCTGCGCTGGCAGCGGCTGTTCGGCGCCGCGTTCGCGTTCTCCTCCCTCATCGTCCCGTTCTTCATGGGCACCGTGATCGGCGCGATCGCGTCGGGCCGGGTGCCGGCCACGCTGGCGCGCACCGACCTGGCGGTGTGGACCGGGCCGACCTCGCTGCTGATCGGGGCGCTGTTCGTCGCGGTGTGCGCCTACCTGGCGGCGGTGTACCTGACCCGGGAGGCCGGCCGCTGCTCCGATGACCGGCTGCGGCGGTACTTCGCGGTGCGCGCGGCGGTGGCCGGGGCCGTCTCGGGCGCGCTCGCGCTGGCCACGCTGGTGGAGCTCCACGGCTCGAACCCCGCGCTGTTCCACGGGCTCACGCACCGGGGCCTGGCGCTGGTCATCGTGTCGGCGGCCTGCGGGCTGGCCGTGCTGATGTCCCTGGTCACCGGGCGCTCGCAGGCCCTGCGGCCGCTGTCGGTGCTGGGCGTGGCGGCCGTGGTGTGGGGCTGGGGCGTGGCCCAGTACCCCGCGCTGCTGCCCGGCACCGGGCTGACGCTGACCAGCGGAGCGGCACCGCACTCCATCCTCGTCACCGTGGTGGTCGTGTTCGTCGCGGCCGCCCTGCTGGAGCGCGACCAGCTGGCGGTGGGTCATCCCCGCCCTCGCCCGGACCCACCGGGTACTGGCGCTGAGCCTGCCCGGTCACGGCGGGAGCGGTCCCGCGGCCGACGGTCACGCTCCCGGCGCCAACCTGGCCCCGTTCGTGGCCGCGTTCGGTCTCGCCGTTTCCGGACGAGTTCCTCACCGAGCAGCACGCGCTCGCCCGCCGGCCGGGCCAGCTCGAGGCCTCCACCGCGATGGCCCGCGCCCTGTTCGGCCCGTACGGGCAACGTCAGATCCTGCTCGACCGGCTCCCCTCCCTCACCACGCCGACCCTGGTCGTGTGGGGCGACCGCGACTACCTGCTGCCCGTCCAGCAGGCCCACGCCGCGGTGAACAGGCTGCCCCACGGTCAGCTGTCGGTGTTCCCCGACTGCGGACACCTGCCCCACGTCGAACAGCCCGACCGCTTCGCCGCCGTGCTCGGCACCTGGCTCACCGCTCGCACCGCATGACCGCTTGATCAGTCACCGTGCGGCGGACGGACCTGGCGACGCATCACCAGCACGCCGATCGCCGCGGCGAGCCACACCGGGTACTGCACCAGCCAGGCCACCCGGAAGGCCTCCGGCGTGAAGCCGCCCATCGCGGTCATGACCGCACCCATCACGGCGAGCACGAACAACGTGGCAGAAAAGCCGCCCATGTTGACCATGGATTGCGCCACGCCGAGGTTGGCGCGCGGGTTCGAGGTCCGCGCGATGTCGAACCCGACCACCGAACCCGGGCCTCCCGCGGACAGCACCACGACGAGCAGCACGAGCAGCCAGCGCGGCGCGGGGCCCGGGTACGCGAGGATGGCGGTCCAGATCAGCGCGTCCGCGGCGATGACCGCCAAGAGCAGCCAGGACCGGCGCGCGGGGTACCGCGAGGTGAGCGCGCCGACGACCGGGCCGATGCAGATCATGCCCAGGACGAACAGCGTCATCAGGGCGCCCGCCGCCGACACCGACAGGTGCTGCGCCGACTCCAGGTAGGGCACGCCCCACAGCAGCGCGAATACCATCATCGAGAACTGCGAGCCCATATGCCCGAAGAATGCGAGCCGCGTCCCCGGACGGTCCCAGACGTCCCGCAGCTGACGTCCGATCTCCCGGGCGGACATCGACGGTGCCGCCGACCACCCGCCTGCGGGAGCGTTACGGACGACCGCGGCCGCCAGCAGGGCCACAAGCGCGCTGCCCGCGGCGGCACAGCCGAAGGCCGTGGACCAGCCGGCGTGATGCAGCAGGATCAGGAACGGTACGGCCGACAGGATCTGACCGAGCTGGCCCAAGATGGTCGTCAGCTGGGTGATCACCGGGACGCGCCGGGGCGCAAACCAGCGCGGTACCAGTCCGAGCACCGCGACGAACACGATGGCGTCCCCCAGCCCGACCAGGACCCGGGCCAGCACGGCCTGGGGCAGGGCGGTGGCGGTCGCCAGCACGAGCTGGCCGGCCGTCAGGAAGATCCCGCTGACGACGAGCATGACCCGCGGGCCGAACCGGTCGACGAGCAAGCCGGCCGGAGTCTGGGCGACGACGTAGACGGTGACCTGGATGAAGACGAAGGCCGCCAGCACTCCCGGGGTGACACCGAATCGCCTGGCCGCCTCCAGCCCGGCGACGCCGAGCGACGTCCGCTGCATGACGGTCAGGATGTAGGTCAGGACCCCGACGGCCCACACGATCCACCCTCGTCCGCGGGTGATCAGTTCTTGGTCCCGAGCCGCTGCCTTCGCCTGCACTACCATCGATATATCATGGCAAACTTTGCCAAGTTTGGCAAATTTTGCCATGAGTTTTCCAACATGGGTAGCATCAGCCGGTGAGCGTCATGCCCAACCGGTCACGAGTGAGGCACAAGAGGATGAGTTCGCTGGACGAGCCGGAAGCCGTCGCTGGCCCACGCCGGACCGTCACCCTGCACGATGTGGCCAGCGAAGCCGGAGTCGCGGTATCCACGGCCTCACGAGCCCTGGCCAACCCGGACAGGGTCAGCCCGGCGACCCGCCAGCACGTGCAGGACGTCGCGATGCGACTGGGCTACAAACACAGCCGGATGACAGCGTTCCCGGAAACGGGTCGCATGCCCATGCTCGCCCTGCTCGTGGCCGACATCACGAACCCGAGCAACTTCGACGTCATCCGGGGCGCCGAGGCGCAGGCCCGGGCGGCCGGCCACACCCTCGTCCTCGGCGACACGCAGGAAAACCCGGAGTTCGAGAAGGCCCATGCCGAGCGGCTCATACCCGCGGTCGAGGGATTTGTGCTGGCGGGCAGCCGCCTGCCCGACGACGACCTGCTCGAACTGGCGGAGCAGCGGGCCGTCGTCCTGCTGAACCGGCAGGTGGCCGGCCTGCCCAGCGTCGTCACCGACTCCGCCGACGCGGGCCGGCAGATCATCGCGCACCTCGTGGCGCTCGGCCACCGGTCGGTGACCTACCTGGGCGGCCCGGCCAACGCCTGGTCCGACGGCGCGCGCTGGCGTGCGCTGGCCGCATCGGCGCAGGAGGCGGGCATCACGGTGACCAGGCGAGGACCGTTCGCGCCCACCCTGGCGGGCGGATCGGCGGCGGCTGACATCGGCCTGGCCAGCGAGACGACCGCGCTGGTCGTGTTCAACGACCTGCTCGCCATCGGCGTGCTGCAACGGCTCCAGCACCTCGGGATCGCTGTCCCAGGTGAGATCAGCGTGGTCGGCTATGACGACATCTTCGGCTCGGACTTCTGTCACCCGCCGCTGACGACGATCACCGCCCCGATCGAGCAGGCCGGCCGGACGCTGATCGACCTGCTGCTGGGCGTCCGCGACGCCCAGCGCGTGCCGCTCGTCGTGCTGCCCACCGTGCTGCGGGCCCGGGATTCGACCGGACCCGCCCAGGCTCAGGCCGGAGTTGGCTTAGGTAGCGGCGGGCCGGGAGGCGGGATGCTCGGCGAAGAAGCGGATGAATTCGGCGCTGGCATCAGGCCCCTGGGGGTCGGTGTAGGATCCGCGCGGGACGCCGCCTGACCAGTTGTGTCCGCCCTCGTGGACAATCCAGCATTCGGCCACGGTGGCCTCGGCGGAGTCCTGATGGCAGGTGCGGGTGTAGGCGTGCCCGCCGGGAACCTGCCCGCGGCTGGTCACGGTGGCGGGCGAGGTACCCGGCCGACGGTCGTTGCGGCCCGCGGCCAGGACGTAGCCGATGAGGCCCGCGGCGTTGGCGGGGGCCACGGTGGCGTCCCGGTCACCATGGAAGACGATCAGCGGACGCGGTTGCGCCGCGGGCCGGGCCGGGCGTGCCGGGCCCTGCCTCATCGCGGTCAGCGCAGAGGGCAGGTCGCTGGCGGCGGCGTAGGCCAGCCCGGAATGGACGCCCGCGGCGGCGTATAGCTCCGGGTAGACCGCGGCCATCACCGCGGCCATCGCGCCCCCGGCGGAAAAACCGGCCACGTACACACGGGCTGGATCTACGTGGTACCTGTCCATGACCTGGGTGGTGATCCCGGCGATCAGCGAGGGCTCGCCGGAGTCGCGCCGCTGGTGGCCGGGGGCAAACCAGTTCCAGTACAGGCCCGCGTTCGCCGCGCGGTCCTGTTCCGGGTAGACGACCAGGAGACCTTCACGCTCGGCGAGGTCGTTCATGCCGGTCGCGGCGGCGAAGGTGGCGGCATCCTGGGTGCCGCCGTGCAGCATCACCACCAGGGGCACGGGGCCGCCGTCGTAGCCGGAGGGGACAAAGAGCCGGTAGGCGCGGGTACCGGCTGCGTTGGTATAGGAGAAGGCGTCAAACTGGCCCGCCAGCGGCATGGTGGCCGACGGCGCGGACGGATACGCGGACGGGTACGAGGACGGGTGCGTCACGACGGGTGCCTTCGCGCTCCGGCCGGTGAAAGCGCGGAGACGGCTCAGCCAGCCAGGCGAGGCCTGCCTCGGCGGTATCCCCTCGTCAGCGGGTGGCGGGAGAATGGCAGGGCGGGAGGGCGTGCGGTCGGCCTCTTCCTCGCCGTACGGGGCATCCGGCATGCGCCATATCGGCCCCGGACTGGCCAGGGTCTGCTGAATCATCGCGGTTGCCTCGGCGAGGCGCCCCTCGCGGGTCAGGCGGGTGGCCTCAGCCATCGCCTCTTTCTGGCGTGCATCCATGACAGGTCCCTTCTGGGGTTGACTTCGCTGGTCTCTCTCGCGGGAGGCGGAGAGGTCCGCACGCCGACGGGGCCGGTACTCCCGGCCGGCCGTCGTGGTCGCGGCGGTTCAGACGGTGCGAGCCGTCAAGACGGCCTTTACTGCGGCGGGGGCCCGGAAGGCGCCGAGGACCTCCACCGAGGCAATCGTGGCTAGGGCCAGCTCGGGGGAGACATCGGCAGCGATGCTCGCCAGCCCCAGCACCCGGATCTCGATCATCTGCCCGGTGTCGCGGATTTCCTCCAGATCATGACGGGTGTAGTGACAGCTGCCTAGAGTCAGAGTGCGCCGGGCGGCCGTCTTGTCGAGCGCCTCGCCGCGGGCGGCGAGCTGACTGCGAATAGCGGCGCGGATGAAATCGGTGCGGTTGGTGTAGAAGCCCTCCTGAACCAGGAGGTCGATCTGGCCGAGGTCAACCAGGCCCAGGTTGATCGTGATCTTCTCGGTCTTCTCGCTGTCGCCCTGCGCCATCCTCTTACCCTCTCTGCACCATCCATACGGATGGTACGCGGGAAGTGGCGAGGACGCAACCGCCCAACGCAGAACGACACCCGCCGTCAGTTCAGCGGATGTCGTTCGGTGCCGTGGTCAGGAACTCAGCTGGCCTTCTCCTTGACGTAGCTGCCGGGAGCCTCCTCGACCGGCGCGAACTCGGCGTTGCCCGGCTGCTTGGGGGCGGCCACCCGGCGCCCGCTGTGGGGTGCCAGCCAGCTGATCCAGGCTGGCCACCAGCTGCCGGGGATGGCTTCGGCGGTGTCGAACCAGCGGTCCGGATCGGCATCGAGCCGGGCCGGCTCGTCAGGCGTGTGGGGTGGGGCGGCTTGGTCTGGCGGGGCGGCCTGGTTAAGGATCCAGTAGTTGCGCTTCTTCTTCGCCGGGGGGTTGATCACGCCGGCGATGTGGCCGCTCGCGCCGAGCACGAACGTGATGTCGCCCGACAGCAACTGCGTGCTGGCGTAGGCCGTCTTCCACGGCACGATGTGGTCCTCTTTGGAGGCGTAGATGAACACCGGCGCCGTGACCGCGCCGAGGTCGACCGGCTCGCCGCACTGCACCGTGCCGCCGGGCTCCCGCAGCTTGTTATCCAGGTACGTATGGCGCAGGTACCAGCAGAACATCGGCCCCGGCAGGTTGGTCGCGTCGCTGTTCCAGTACAGCAGGTCGAACGCGGGCGGGGCCTTGCCCTGCAGGTAGCCCTGGACCACGTACGGCCAGATCAGGTCGTTCGCGCGCAATGAGGCGAACACCTGCGCCAGTTCGCTGCCCTTGAGCAGGCCACCCTGACCGATCGCCGCTTCGCGGGCGGCGACCGCCTGCTCGCTGACCAGCAGGCCGATTTCGCCGGGATCGGTGAAGTCCAGCATCGTCGTCAGCAACGTCACGCTGGCTACCGGCCGTTCGTGGCGAGCGGCCTGCACCGCGACCGCGCTCGCCAGCAGCGTGCCGCCAATGCAGAAGCCAAGCGTGTTCACCTTGTCGGCCTTGGTGATGCGCCGGGCCACATCGATGGCGCGCAGCACGCCCTGCTCGATGTAGTCGTCCCAGGTGGCCTCGGCCTGCTCGGGCCGGCGTTGCGCCAGGAAACGAGGAACACCGTATGGTGCTGCGCGACCGCGTGGGCGATGAACGAGTTCTGCGGCTGAAGGTCGAGAATGTAGTACTTATTGATGCTCGGCGGGACGATAACCAGCGGGCGCCGGTGCACGGTGTCGGTCGTCGGGCGGTACTGGATCAGCTGCATCAGGTCGTTCTGATAAATCACGCTGCCTGGTGTCGTGCCGACGTTCCGGCCCACCTCGAAGGCCGTCTCGTCGGTCATCGCGATACGACCCCGGGCCAGGTCTTCGGTGAACAACCGCAGGCCCTCGGCCAGGCTGACGCCACCGGTTTCCATCGCGAGCTGTAGCGCCTCCGGGTTCGTGACCAGCATGTTGGCCGGGCTCAGGGCATCGGTGAGCTGCCGCAGCGCGAATCCCCACTGGGCCTTGCTGCGCCCATCCACAGGTGCGGTCTCCAGGGCCTTGTGCAGCTGCTCGGTCTGCGCCAGGTAGATCCTGGCCAGCGCGTCGAAGCGCGGGTCCTTGCTCCACGCCTCCCCGGCGAAGCGCTTGTCCTTGACCGGCTCGGCCGCGGCACCGGCTCCCGGCAGGGCCGCCGTCCAGGGGGCGGCCATGTGCTGCAGCGTGCTGAGCTGCCAGGCGGTGAGGTCGGCCACCGCCTTCGTCCACGCCGCGGCTGCGGCGGCCGGCGTCTCGGGGGCAGCGAAGATGTCACCGGCCGGCCACAGCGCGGTGTGCTGCACCTTCATCAGGTCGGCCAGCCAACGGGCCGGATCCGGGATCTGCTGTGACATCAACTGCTCCAGATTGCGGTCGATGAGGGCTGCCCGCCGTCCCGCGGGCAGCAAGTTCCACCGATCGTTCCATGCCAGGCCACAGCCGACGCTACTGTTTCCCACTCAACGAAAGTTGCTGTCGGGGGCGCCCGGTCACGAGGTACTCCGTACCTGGCGGGTTCTTCGCTCAGCGGAATCTGAGGTGATGAGCGGTGGTGACACTGACCGCGACGCGGCTCGCCGGGTCCGCACCGGCCGCCGAGATTCTCATCGTCGGCCCTTCGCTCGGGACGTCGGTCGAGGCGCTGTGGAGCCGGTGCGCGGCCCTGTTGCCTTTCGAGGTGGTCGGCTGGGACCTGCCCGGTCACGGCCACAGCGAACCGGCCGCCGAGGCGTTCTCGGTAACCGACCTGGCCAGCGCCGTGCGCGATGTGGCGCAGGCCGCGGGCCGCGGTCGTCCGGCCCGGTACGCGGGCGTCTCCCTCGGGGGAGCGGTGGGCCTGGAGCTGGCCCTTGAGCCGGGGCCGTTCGGCGCGGTCGCGGTGCTCGCCTCGGCGCCGAAGATCGGCGATTCCGCCGCCTGGCATGAGCGCGCGGCCCTGGTCCGTCGCGCGGGCACCTCGGCGGTGATGTCCGGCTCGGCGCAGCGCTGGTTCGCCCCCGGCTTCATCGACCGCGAGCCGGCGGTCGCCGACGCGCTGCTGACGTCGCTATCCGAGACGGACCGGGAGTCCTACGCCTTGGCCTGCGAGGCGCTCGCGTCGTTCGACGCCCGGGACCGGGTCGGCCATACGCGGGTCCCGCTGCTGGTCGCGGCCGGCCAGCACGATCCAGTGGTGCCACCCGAGCAGGCTCGATCCGCGATGCCTGATGCGTTCGCCGTGATCCCGGGCTGCGGACATCTGCCGCCGGCCGAGGACCCGGCCGCGGTGGCGGAGTTGCTCACGAGCTTTTTCGGGTCGGCGACAGGCGTCTCGGCACGTCCTAGCCGCCGCACCACCACGGCGACAGCTACGCCAACGCGCGCCCCTTCCCGCGGTGCTGACCGTGATCCCCTGCCCCATCCGTACCGATGAATAACTTCCCCCTCTGCCAGCTAAAATTTAACGTGTAGTATTTTGGCTTGATGGAGAATTTTGTGCACTATAGTACCCAAAGCGCTCCATCAAGCCTGAATATAACACGATCTTTGTTCGATTTTGACGCCGGCGACGGGGTCGACCCGCGCGTCGGCCGCCGCGCCGTTCGGGCTCGCCCGTCTGGCCGTCCCAGGTGGTGTGGATTACCGTTCAACCGGCTTATCCTTGGCGGATGGGGACCGAGGTGCTGCCTGCCACCGGACATTGGGATGACTTCGCGTCGTTCATGGTGCCGCGCAAGCCAGGCGGCCAAGGATGCGTGTGCATCACGTACCGCAATTCCAGCCTCGACATGCCCGGCCGTATCGCGCACATGCGTGCGCTATGCGAGAGCGCACCGGGGCCCGGCGTCCTGGCGTACGTCGACGGCGAGGTGGCCGGCTGGTGCTCGGTCGCGCCGAAGTCCACCTACCGTGCCCTGGTCAACTCGCGAACGATCCCGCATGTCGAGGACGAGGACGCCTGGTCGGTGGTTTGCTTTGTGGTGCGGCCGGGATTCCGGCGCCGCGGGCTGATGCATCAGCTGCTGGCCGGCGCGGTCGGGCACGCGCAGGCGATGGGCGCGACCGCGCTGGAAGGCTACCCGGTCGACCCTGGTGGCGAGCGCATCGACCAGACCAGCGGTTACGTGGGCACCGTCCAGCTCTTCGAGTCACACAATTTCAGGCGCGTCCGCCAGACTGCCAGCCGACGCGGTGGTAAGCCCCGCTGGCTCGTCCGCCGCGACCTAGGCCATCCGGAACAGGGTTTCCGCGTTGCCGGAAGCGATCTTCGAGCGGTCCAAGGGGTCGGGGATGGCGTCGAAGAACTGCCCGACCGCCGCCGCGCCGGGCTGGTGGAAGGGGTAGTCGGTGGAGAACAGCACCCGGTTGGCGGCGGTGAAGTCGAGGGTGTGACGCAGCAGTCGCTCCTGTAGCATCCCGCTGCTGGTGATGTGGATGTTGGTCGTGATGTAATCCGCCACCCTGCGCCGCAGCCTGCGGATCGCTGGTCGGCAGGGTCGCGAACGCGCGGAAGCGGGCCGGATGCGCGCGGACGGCGTCGGTGGCCTCGTCGTTCGCTTCCCGGGCCAGCGCGACGGCGTCGGCGGCGGGGAGTGCCTGGGTGGCGGGCGTGACGACCGACAAGATCGAGACGTCGAGCCCGGCGGCGTCCATCGCCTCGACGCGGCCCTGGCCGATGTCCTCGAGCCGGGCCTGGTTGTCGCCCATGGTGTTGAAGGCGACGCTTTCGTCTCGCGCCTCGCCCTGCAGGCGGTCGAGCGCGTCGCGGATACCGACGCTGTTCCAGTGCTCTTCGATCGCGATGATCTTCATGTGATGTCCTCCTGGCCGTCGGCGGCCGGCCGCATGCGCTACCAGCGGACGGTCTGACCTTGGTAGTCCAGGTAGTGCAGTCCGCCCTGGCCTGCCTGGGCCTCGATCGTGTCGACCACGCCGGGGATGCTCTGGCCGATCGTCAGGCGCGCGGCCGGCCCGCCCAGGTCGGTCTGCACCCAGCCGGGCGCCATGAGCAGCAGCGTGCGCGGGTCCTCGGCGTGGCGTGCGGCGAAGCTGCGCATCAACTGGTTCAACGCGGACTTGCTCGCCCGGTAGACCTCGAAGCCGCCCTTGTCATTATTGGCGACACTCCCCTGGCCCGAGGACATCACCGCGATCGTGCCGCCCGGGGGGACGAGATCCTGGAGTGTCTCCACCACGCGCATCGGGCTC
Source organism: uncultured Actinomycetes bacterium (assembly GCA_963808315.1). Taxonomy (GTDB): domain Bacteria; phylum Actinomycetota; class Actinomycetes; order Streptosporangiales; family Streptosporangiaceae; genus Palsa-504. The sequence continues at coordinate 73,870 of CAWEFK010000008.1, forward strand.
AGCGCATTGGTCACCATCAGGTGGACGAAGGTGTCCGTGGACACGTCGGCGACGGTCTCCCTGGGGTTGTTGGTCACCCCGGCGTTGACGAACAGCAGGTCGAACGTGGTCTGGGCCAGACGCTCGTGCAACGCCGCGACCTGCTCGGGGACCGTGATGTCGGCTGTCTCCACGACCAGGGCGCCGGCTGAGGACCCGGCCAGGTCGTGCAGTCTGGTCCGCCCGGCTCCCCGCACCGTCGCGGTCACCTGCCAGCCACGGGCCAGGTACTCGGCGGCCAGCGCGTAGCCCAGCCCACGGGACGCGCCGATGATCAGGGCGGTCTTACCGGCAGGTGCGGTCAAGGCTGCTCCCCACTTCCCGATGACGGGCCGTTCCGGTCACGACCTCACTCATCACTTGTTGAGCCAATCTTACCCCATTCGCTCAACAACGGTAGAGTGAGGGGTGTGAGTGAGCCGAAAAGCAGAGCCGCGAAGCGTGCGGCCACCGCACAGCGCATCCTGGACGCGGCGCGGGCGGAGTTCGGGGAGCGCGGTTTGGAGGCAACCACCATCCGCCGCATCGCCCAGCGCGCGAACGTGGATCCGTCACTGGTCATGCAGCACTACGGATCAAAGGCCGCCCTCTTCGCCGTCGCCATCCAGCTGGCGGAAGCCGCTCCGGACGAGATTGAGGCCCATCTGCACGACGTCCTGGACGTCCGGCTCGGGACCCTGCCCCCGCAGACCAGGGCTCTCGTGCGGTCCATGCTCACCGCACCCGAGGCCGCCGCCTCGATGAGCGCATTCCTGAACGAGCGGGTCGCCAACCTGAGCCGGGCCATGGGCGGCGAGGATGCCGACCTGCGCGCAGCGCTCATCGTCAGCAGCATCCTCGGGCTCACCATCGCCCGGCACTTCCTGGAGCTCGACGCGTTCGCTGGCGCCTCCGAAGCCGACATCGCCCGCGTCGCCCGGCCCTGGGTCACTACCGGAGTCGCCTAACTGGTGCTTGATGAGTGTCAGAGTCAACCCCAGCCGACCCAGCGGTGATAGGCGTCTACGTCGACGTTGCTGCCGCACACGATGGTGACCACGTGCCGGCCGGCAAAGCGGCCACGGTCTTCGAGGATCGCCGCGATACCGAGCGCGGCCGAGGGTTCGACGACGAGGCCAGCGTGGTCGAGGAGCATCCGCATACCGGCGATGATCGACGCCTCCCGGACCAGGACGGCGTCGTCCGCGACCCTGAGGAGGTCGTCCAGGACGGCCGGGATGGGACGCCGGCCGGCGACGCCGTCAGCGATGGTGTGAGTCGAGTCGGTGGTGACTACGCGTCGCTGGCGCCACGAGTATGTCATCGCAGGTGCGCCCAGCGGCTGGACGCAGATCACCTCGACTTCTGGCGCCCGCGCCTTCACCACATGACCCACACCGGTGGCCAGCGCCCCGCCGCCGAGAGCAATCAGGACAGCGTCGAACGACGGCACGGTGCCCACCAGTTCCAGGCCGATGGTGGCCGCGCCCTCGCAGGTCTCGATGTCCAGGCTGTCTTCGACCAACCGGATGTCTTCATACCGCGCGATGGCCGCCGCCCGCTCACGAGCCATGTCGAAGTCACCGTCCACCAGCTCCAGCCTGGCCTCCAATGCGCGGATGCGATCAAGCTTGGCCGCCGGCGCAAAACGAGATGCCACCACGGTGACGTCGAGGCCCCGGCCGCGACCGGACCAGGCGAGGGCCTGGCCAAGGTTGCCCGCGCTGGCGCACACCACGGCGGGCGCGTCATGGCCGGCGAGCATGCTCGCGACTACCTCGGTGCCGCGGGCCTTGAAGCTGCGGACCGGGTTGGCCGTTTCGAGCTTGATGCTCACCGCGCACCCGAGGCCGGGCTCAAGCGCCTCGCAGCGGTACAGCGGGGTGTCGAGAAAAACCGGATCGATCACCCGGCGAGCCGCCAGGATCCGGGCGATACCAAGACGCGTCTTGGGCACGACACAGCAGCGTAGCGCCGCCGGCGCCTATTCCAGCGGGGTGAACGCCCGGCAACCGGTGCCAGGGCTGGGAGGCGCTGATCGGGATTCGGCGATCTTGGAGGTGGCGCTTTGGGCCGGGCAGCTCGATGAGTGGACCGCAGGCAAGGTCGCCGAACGGTTTGTGCGGCAAGGCCTGGGTGCTGACTACGACCAGCGTGACCTGCGCCAGGCGATCAGCGACATGAACCAGCGGATCCGCTATGCCGCTAGCGAACACGACAACCCCGCCACGGTCAATACCGCTGCCGCCGTGACCGATCAAGTTCCGGCCCCGAAGGTAAGGATCTTTCCCCTCTCCTTCTTTCTGGCCGCGTAACGTCGAGTCTTCTGGGGTATGTGATGCTCCAGGGGGCGATGAGGCATGGGGGGAATGCCGCGGCTGATCCGGCCGATGATGGCCAGCCTGCACCGCGGGCTGCCGCACGATGACGGCCGGTACGGGTGGGAATTCAAGTGGGACGGCGTGCGCGCGATCGCCTACGTCAGCGGCGGGCAGGTTCGCCTGCTGTCCCGTACCGGCAACGACATGACGGCGACCTATCCGGAGCTGGCCGTGCTGGCCCGGCAGGTGGACGGCCCGGTCATCATGGACGGGGAGATCATCGCGATCGGCCGGGGACGTCCGGACTTCGAACTGCTGCAGTCCCGCATGCACGTCCGGGACCCGCCCGGCCGCCTGGTGCGCCAGGTCCCGGTCCAGCTATACCTGTTCGACCTGCTGCACCACCACGGCCAGTCGCTGCTGGCGGTGCCGTACATCGGGCGGCGTGAGCGGCTGGCCGAGCTCGGCCTGGACGCCGACCCGGTCCGGACAACACCGTGGTATCCCGGCGGCGGGGCCTACATCATGGCCGCTAGCCTGGCCAATGCCCTGGAAGGGGTGGTCGGCAAGCCGCTGGACTCGGCGTACTATCCGGGCGAGCGCCGGGACTGGATCAAGGTCAAGAACATCCGGCATCAAGAGGTCATCATCGGCGGCTGGAAACCCGGTCAGGGCCGACGGGCGGACACGATCGGCTCGCTGCTGGTCGGGGTACGGGACGGGTCCCGGCTGCGGTACGCCGGCCATGTCGGCACCGGCTTCACCCAGGCGGCCCTGGCGGACCTGATGGGCAGGCTGGCGCCGCTGCTCCGCGGTGACAGCCCGTTCGGCACGGCGGTCCCCGCCCAGCAGGCCCGCGGCGTGCACTGGGTGCACCCGCGACTGGCCGGCGAGGTCGCTTTCACCGAGTGGACCACCGACCGGGTGCTGCGCCATCCCAGCTGGAGCGGCCTGCGCACCGACAGGAAGCCCAGCCAGGTACACCAGGAAAACTGACAGCGGCCGCGCGAGAGGCGGTATTGTCGGCCAGTTTTACCGACGGGGTGGGGTTAACCCTCCGCTGGAATGGGGGATCTGCCGGATGGCCTGACACGATGCCTCGCTCCTAGCGTGGTGTCCGTGATGGTGATGATCGCGACCGCGCTGGCCGCCGCCGTGCTCTACGGGGCCGGGGCGGCGGTGGAACAGCGGCAGGCGGCCACGGCACCGGACTCGTCGGCCGGACGGCCCCGGCTGCTGTTCCTGCTGGCGCGTCAGCCGTTGTGGCTGCTGGGAATCGCCGTGCAGGTCTCCGGGTTCGCGGCCCACGCGGTCGCGCTGCGGTCAGGACCGCTGGCGACCGTACAGATGCTGGTGTCCGCGGAGCTTATCGTCGCGGTGGTCATCGTGCGCATCTGGTCGGGCCGTCCGCTAGGCCGGGCCTCCTGGGCTGCGGCGCTGACGGTCATTGCGGGCCTCGCGGCGTTCCTTGAGCTGACCTCGTCTGGTCGCGGTCACGCGGCTGGCCGACCGGACTACCTCGAAGCGGCGGCCTTGGGCGCCGCCATGACAGGGGGCGCCGCGCTGGCGGCCGCCGCCGTCGGCCTGCGTGCTGCGGGACGACGTCGCGCGGTCTTCCTGGCCGTGGCGGCGGGCCTGGCGGATTCCTGCTCGGCGGTGGTGACCATGGCGTTCTCCTACGAGGCGAGCCACGGCCTGGCCGCGCTGTGCACCTCGTGGACCGTCTACGCCGTGGTCGCGTGCGGGGCGGCCAACGTACTGCTGACGCAGACCGCCTACCAGACGGGCCGGCCCATGGTCACGCTGCCGGTCATGGCTGCCGTTACCCCGGTGGCCAGCGTGGCCGTCGGTATCGGCCTGCTCGGCGAAGCGCCCAGGACCGGCGTGGCCGCCGGAGTTGCCGCCGGCTTCGCCGTGCTCGTCACCAGCCTCGCGCTCGCCTGCCTCGCCCGCTCCGCCCCCCACCCCGGGCCTGCGGGCCACGAGCCGACGGACGGAGAGCGTGGCGGCTCGAGGCTGGGCAGGACGTCATCGGGCTTGCGGCTCACTTCAGCGTCAAGCCCATGACGATGGAGTCCCAGAGCTCGCCGCTGACACGCCTGTACTGCCCGACACGCTGTCCTTCCTCGACGAAGCCGGACTTGCGGTACAGGGCGATCGCGGCGTCATTGTGCGCGAATACCTCAAGGCAGAGCTTGTGCAGCCCCTGGTCCCTCGCCCGGCTGATCGCCGCCTGGACCAGCGCCGAGCCGACCCCGAGGCCGCGCCAGCCGCGGTCGACCAGCATCGCGATTTCGCCGAACCCGTGCCGGCTGGCCTCGACGTGGATCATCCCGACGACCTGGCCGTCGGCCACCGCGACGACCGACCCGGGTGCGGTACGAGCGAATTGCGCGGCGCGCTCGTCGATATCGACCGGCGGCTCTGTCGCGATGCCGGTACGCTCCCCCGCCACGGCCGCGAAAAGCTCAGCCATCGCCCGCGAATCGCTGGCCTGCGCAGCCCTGACCGTAAAGTGTGCCACCGGCATATGCTCTCATCTCCAGCACCGCTGGCGTCATCCGATGGGACGCAGCCGGTCGGCGTGGTAACGCCAGGCGGCGATCGCGCCGAAGAGCAGCGTCCAGGCGGCCAGGAACGCCAGATCATGGCGAGCGTGGTCGACTTGCCCGGCCCGTTACGCATCCTGTGCCGCCTGACCAGGGAAACCTGTATCTGTTCCTGCCCGGCAGCCCTTTGTGCCGACGGCAACGCCGTTCTGTTCTTGCCACGGACAGGGAACGTGGCCGCATCAGGCACTGCCGGAGTGCCATCATGCGGCGCGGCAAGAAGGCCATGGGCAGCGACCACGAGAACCGCCACCTTGTGCGGCAATCGAGGTTTCAGGGCGGTGCACCCATGTGGTGCCCTTGTGTGCCGGTACGTCGGAGGACCGCCTGCTGGGCGGCGTGGGTGATAAGTCGTGTGACGAGGGCGTTGTCCGCTGCAGGGAAGCTCAGCACGGTGATCGCGTTCAGGTAGCGCGACTCGACGGCGCTGTCGCCGGCGGTGATAAGGCAGGCCAATTGCTCCTGCGCGTGATCACTCCCGGGATATGCCGAGGTCCTCGGCGATGTCCTGCAGGGTTTCCGGATCGCCGCCGCCGTTGAGGCCAAGGCGACGCTGAAGTATGGTTCGGTCGCCCTCGTAGGGGACCGCTGCCGCCAGAGCGGTCACCCAGACACGGACAGCCTCCTTGATCAGGGGCAGCGCCAGGCGCAGGTCATCGGCAGGCGCGAGGCCGGTGATGCCGGGCGAGGCGCACTCCGCCGCCCAGTCGCTGAGCAGCAGCGTGCCGTGCGCCTGGTAGAGGTGCTCGGCAATCTGGCTAAGGGTGCCTGTTTCGTAGACGGTCAGGTCGTAGAGCGCCGTGCTCGCCAGGAATGCGGCCTTCCGCTGGTCGCGTAGTTCCCGGTGGTTGATGTGCTGCCAGATGCCGAGTATGGTGCCGGGCTCGGTGAGCCGGGGCGCGCGTGTCAGGGAATTCTCGTGATCCAGGCTGCGGGATGCCCGCCTCGCACTTCGCGCGAGCCGCGTGCGTTCGACCTGGGCTGCCCAGTCGTAATCGGGGTCCGCAGCCAGCCTGTCCAAGATCCAGCCGAGTTTCTCGTCATCCGGGACCTGGGCCTCGTCCGGGACCATCATGACCAGGCGTTCCTCAATGCCGGTCCTGTTGCGGCCATGGTGGTCCACGATGGCGGTCATGTCCTTGCCCTCGCGGATTTCGGTGACGAGGATTTCCTGTTCCTCAGGGGTCCAGCGGCCGCCAGGCCTGCCGAGGGGAACGAGGCCGGGTTCGGGAACTGGTTGATCGGACGACTCAGCGGTCATCGGGCACACCCCGGAATGTCAGGAAGATGAGTAATTGCAATCTAACTCACGGTGACACCTGGAGACTGGGGTCTTTCTTGCCGATCTTCACCCGGCCTCGCCGGGCGCACCGCCAGTCGGGCCGGCTAGCCGACCGCGGATCGCGTCGCGGGGGCTCGTAGCCCGCTACCTGCCTTCCCGCACAAGTGTGTCGAGGTCCGCCTCGAGTGCCCGGCCGCGGTGGAACCCCCGCTCAACGATGAGGGTGACGCCCTTGCGGGCATCTTCCAGGTCAGCCTCGGTCGCGACGACAAGCAATGCCTGTAGATCCAGCTGATCCTGTAGCCGCTGGTCGTCCCGGGACAGCAGCTTGAGAGCGATCAGGTGCCCCACGCGCGCCACCGGCACGCTGAACTGCGGCCAGACTTCCAGGCGGTCCGCGCAGGCCACCACCTGGTCCTCGATCCCCGAACTGCCGAAGAGCAGGTCCACGAAGACCTGGGACTTGCCGGGAACGGGCCTGATCAGGCGGATCGTGGCCAGGCGATGCACGTAATCCTGCTCCAGCATCATCCCGACGGCGTAGCCGCGCACGGACATACGGTGGACGATGTCCTCTGCCTCGGCGTCGTCGGAAACCGACACCGCGAAGTCCACATCCTGCGTGAACCGGGGCACGGCGCGCGTGGCCACCGCAAGCCCGCCGATGATCGCCCACTTGGCACCGACCGCGTCCAAGTCGGCGCCAGCACGTCTGAGTACCTCTTCGAGGCCCGTCATAGTGCCCTACCGTACTAGCGCGCGGAGTAATCCCCCGCCCTGCGCATAAGCCACCCCTGGACCCTAGCCTCGATCTCCTCGTCACCCGCGCCAGGGTGCTCACGCCGCATCCGCTGCCGGTAAAGGTGAATCCCGAAGTCCGCCATCTCGAGCGCCAGCCTGAACCGCTGCGCCTCTGGCGAGTCCACCGAAAGCTCCACGCTCCAATTTTACGGCAGGCGGTACCGCGGCCGGGAACAACACGCCGTGCGATCCCCGGGATGAATAGAAGAGCCACAGCGACGGCCCGGCCGTCATCGACGGCGACAGCCTGTGCCACCGCAACCCGAACCCCGCGAACTTCGTCTTGGACGGCTCCCGCACGTGGCTGGTGCCCGGCGATCGTTTCCCACACCCATGAACGTCTCAACTCTGTAACAGGCTTACCCGCGCCGTTCGGCCCGAGCAGCGCCACCGTCTCCTCGGCGGCCACGCGCAGGTCAACGCCCGCGACCGCCTCCGTGGACCCGAACCTCACGTCGTTCAGCATGCGATGCAACTCGGCCAGGCCACCATCGAGCCGACTCCGCGGCGGCCTGCCGACGGATCTCACTAAGGTCTCGGAGGGCGGTGGCCGACTGGAATAGCACCGGCCGGCCTGGCGTTCCTACCTTCTGTCGGTGCGCTAGTGTCCCCCGGGCTCTAATCAGTGCCTTCATGGAATACCGTCCGGCTGGAGCCATGATGCGCCTTTCGCCGTGAGGCGACCTGCGCACCGGCAACGGCACGCCCTCGCGAGCACACGCTCCCGGGGGCGCTGTCATGTCCGGACCCGTCGGCCGGGCCCGGAAACGTTTTGGCCGTGCTGGCGTCGGTAGATGCTCTCTATGACAACTCACCTCCACACTGCGGACGTACGGCGTCGCGCCGGCTGGCTTCCGAAAGACCAGGACGACTTGGAGTCATGGCTAGATGGCCACCGCGAGCGGACGGAAGCCAGAGGTGAGCAGGTCGTTTTGCATCCCGTGCTCACCGAGTTCCAGGAGCTGATCGACACCGATCCTGTGGTGCGCATGTACATCAACCAGATGATCGCCCAGGTGCCGAGCACGAAGCCATACCGTAAGCGGCATCTGGAGAGCGTGCCGCAACTGATGCGCTTGATCAACGAGGTGCTGACCATGGCGCCTGAGTTCGGCGGCAACATGGTGGCCACGCCGCTCGGCGCGATTCTCGACTGGACGATGGGGACACCGGCAGGCTTCGCCGCCTTCCGCGACCCGCGGGTCAACGCGATGCTGAAGAAGATCCTCAACGCCTGGTGTACGTTCCTCAGCAGCGGCGACTCGCTCTACGCGCTCAACGATTCGCCGTCCGGCTGGAAATGCGCCGAAGCCCGGCACACGGTTGGCATCGAGCAGTACGAACACGATCCGAAGGATGAGCACTGGGGCTTTGCCTCGTGGAACGACTTTTTCACCCGGCGCTTCAAGGACGGCGAGCGTCCGGTGGTGTCCCCGGACGATGACAAGGTGATCGTCAGCGCGTGCGAGTCCACTCCCTACGGCATCAGCACAGACGTCAAGCGCCAGGATCGCTTCTGGGTCAAGAATCAGCCGTATTCGCTTGAGGACATGCTGGCCAATGACGATTCGGTCGATCAGTTCGTCGGCGGGACCGTCTATCAGGCCTTCTTGAGCGCGACCAACTACCACCGCTGGCACAGCCCGGTGGCCGGGACGATCGTGCGGGCGTTCGTCCAGGAGGGTACCTACTATTCCGAGGCCGACTCGGAAGGCGCTGACGCGGTCGAGCCCATGAACTCGCAGTCCTACCTGGCTCACGTCGCGGCCAGGGCGATCATCATCATCGAGGCTGATGACCCTGTGATCGGACTGATGGCATTCGTGGCAGTCGGCATGTCCGAGGTTTCCTCTTGCCTGATCGACTCGAAGGCGACGCCCGGCCATCACGTCGGGAAGGGCGAGGAGCTCGGTTATTTCCAATACGGCGGCTCGACTCACTGTCTCGTCTTTCGTCCGGGTGCGATCGCCGAGTTCGCTCTCGCGGCGATTCCCCAGCCGCACGACCCCGAGGCGCCGCTCATGCTCGTCCGGTCGAAGCTCGCCGTCGCCAGCGCGGTCTGAGGCTCGTGACCGGACGTCGTGGCAGCTTACGAGAGGCATCTCCCGGATCTTGACACCTAGCATTACGAGGCATAGAATCCCTTAGCATGAATAGGGAGCGGCTGAAGGGCCACCTTGACCTGCTGCTGTTGTCGGTACTCGCGGCCGGTCCCGGACACGGGTACGCGATCATCTCGGCACTGCGCGACCGCAGCGAGGGCACATTCGACCTGCCGGAGGGCACCGTGTACCCGGCGCTGCACCGGCTCGAGGACGCTGGCCTGCTGGCCAGCTCGTGGGCTGACGTGAACGGGCGGCGGCGGCGCAGTTACGGGCTGACCGACAAGGGAGCGGCGGCCCTGGCCGCCGAACGGACCGAGTGGCGCAGGTTCGCCGTCGGGGTCCAGGCCGTGGTGGGGTGGCAGGCATGAGCAACCCAGGTGACCTGATCGAGCAGTACCTCAGCGAGTTGCGGGCCAGCCTTGAGCTCGCTCCGGCCGACGCCGGGCTCGTGGTGGCCGAGGCCGAGGATCACCTGCGCGAGACCGTGGCCTGCGGGCTGGCGACCGGGATGACCGAACACGAGGCGCAGCTGGCGGCGATCTCGGCGTTCGGGTCGGTGCCCGCGGTGGTGGGCGCGCACGCGGCCCGGCCTGCCGATTTCATCAGGGGCAGGACGCCTGCGGCCATCCTCGGCGACCTGGTCCTGGCGGGCTGGAGGCTGGCGGGCACCGGGCTGGTCGCGATCGGGATCAGCGGGCTGGTCGTGGCGGTCATGAACCACGTGCTCGGCCGCGCGTTCACCGGCCAGGCCCCGGCCGGGGTGTCGTTCCATCGGGCCGACTGCGCCTACTGGATGAGCCTGTGGCCGGGCGCGCGCACCTGCGCGATGGCCCACACGCTGGAGGCCAGCAGCGACGCGGTCGTCCTGCGGGCCGGAGCCGGGGTCATCGGCGTTGCCCTGCTCGTGGCGTACGGCCTCGTCCGCTATCTGCAGCGACGGCGCGGGCGGGGCCCTGTGGTGGTGCTGGCTGGGTACTTCCCGCTGCTGGCCGCGGGCGTCTTCGGCACCGGCGCCCTCGGGCTGGCCCTGGCCCAGCTCACCGGCTTCGCGATCAACCAGGGACCCGGTACCTACCTCAGCGGCGCCCTCGTTGCGGCGGCTGCGGCCGCCTGGTATGGCCGCCAGGCCCGGCCAGCGATCCAGCACCTGAAGCACGGGTGGGCTCGCTACGTCGGCGCCCGCTAAGTCCGGATGGGTGGCCGGCGTGGTGCTGTGCCGGCGTGGTGCTGTGCCGGCGTGGTGCTGTGCTGGGCCTAGTCGAGCCCGTCGCGTTCGGCCCATTGCAGCAGGGTATCCAGCGGGTAGGCGGAGTCATCGATGCCCTGGTGCAGGTCGCCGAGCTCGGCGAAGCGGGCGGGCACGGTGGCGATGGTGAACTGGCGCGGGTCCACCTCGTCGATCTCGTCCCAGGTGATGGGGGTGGATACGGTCGCCTCCGGCACGCCGCGCACCGAGTAGGCGCTGGCGATCGTGTGGTCGCGGGCGTTCTGGTTGTAGTCGACGAACAGCATGGCGGGGTCGCGGTCCTTGCGCCACCAGGTAGTGGTCGCCTCACCCGGCGCGCGGCGTTCGACCTCGCGGGCGAAGGCGTGCGCGGCCCGCCGCAGCTCGGCAAACCCCCACCGCGGCTCGATCCGGACGTAAATGTGCAGGCCATCTCCGCCCGAGGTCTTGGGCCACCCGGTCGCTCCGAGCTCACCGAGTAGCTCGTGCGCGATGCGGGCCACCCGGCGCACGGTCGCGAACTCACACCGCGGCCCGGGATCCAGGTCGATGCGCCACTCATCGGGCCGTTCGACATCGGCCCGCCGGGAGTTCCACGGGTGGAACTCCACGGTCGACATCTGCACCGCCCACACCACGCTGGCCAGTTCGGTCACGCACAGCTCATCGGCGTGCCGACCGTAACGGGGGAAGTCCACCCGCACCGTCTCCAGCCACGGCGGCGCGCCGTGCGGCACCCGCTTCTGGTGCACCTTCTCCCCCGCGACCCCGGACGGGAACCGGTGCATCATGCACGGCCGCTCCCGCAGCGCCCGCACGATGCCATCGCCGACCGACAGGTAATAGCGGGCCAGGTCCAGCTTGGTCTCCCCGCGAGCCGGGAAGTACACCCGGCTCGGGTTGGAGATCCGCACCGACCGGTCCCCGACCTCAAGCACCACCTCATCCGCGGCCATGAGGAAAACCTAGACCCCGCGCGGCTGACTGAGTATATTGACATTCGGATAATGTTGTTATTACAGTAACATTACTATGTCAAATCGACTGAGCCGGGCGGAGCAGTCTGAGCGCAACCGTGCGCTACTGCTGGCGGCCGCGCGCCGGGTGTTCCTGGAGCGGGGCTATCATGGTGCCTCGGTGGACCAGATCGCTGACGCGGCGGGCTTTTCCACCGGCGTGGTGTACTCGCAGTTCGGCGGCAAGGCGGACCTGTTCTTGGCGCTGCTTGAGGCGAGGATCTCCGAACGCGCGGCCGGCAACGCCCTGGCGGTTGAGGGCCTGGCCGGGGGCGAGGGCGTCGCACGGCTGCTCGAGCACGCCGCCAGCGTGGACCGCGCCGAGCCGGAGTGGGGGCTGCTGGTCATCGAGTTCCGGGTCCTGGCCGCGCGCGACCCTGAGCTTGGGCGCCGGTACGCGGCCGTCCACCAGCGCACCCTGACCGGGATGGAGCGCGCGGTCACCGGCCTGTACCAGCGCGCAGGCGAGCCACCGCCGCTGCCGCCTGCCGACCTCGCGCGCCTGCTGGTCGTGGTCGGCGCCGGCGCCAGGCTCGAGCAGGCCGCCGAGCCGGGCTCGTCCCCGGCCTCGCTGCTGGCGGGACAACTGGCCCGGCTCATCACGGGGCGCCCCGCTAGCTAGGTGGCGGCACCCGACGGGAAGGGACCCCATGACCACGATCGCCGATAGCACCCTGCCCGCCCTGCGCGCACACTTCGGGCGGGCGCCGGCCAGCCGCCTGCCTGACCACATCGGCCGGCTGGGCTGGGACGCCCGGCAGCTGGCCGACCACCAGCGCGAGCAGCTGCGGGCGCTGCTGGCGTGCGCGCTGGAGCGTTCCCCGTTCCACGCCCGGCGCCTGGCCGGGATCGACCCCGGGCGGTTCGAGCCCGGCCAGCTGGCCGAGCTGCCGGTGATGACCAAGCAGCAGATGATGGCGGGCTTCGACGAGCTGCTCACCGACCGCCGCGTGACACGCGCCCGGGCCGAGCAGCAGCTGGCGGCCTGCGCCCATGAGCCGAGCCTGCTCGACGGCCGGTACGTCTGGCTGGCCCCGGGCGGCAGCTCGGGCACACGCGGGGTGTTCGTCCAGACGGCCGACGAATACGCAGAATTCGCTGCCTCTGTCCTGCGGCCGGCGCCACCCTGGCTTGCGCGGCCTGCCTCCGAAACGAAAGGACCCGGCCAGGTGAGCTCACGTGTAGTAGATGCTGGGGACGAACGGCAGCGGTCCGGGCTTGTCCCGGTCTAGGCCCGCGCCGTCAGAGCGGCCGAGGAGCCACGCCAGCAGTTCAGCTGCGGTTCCGCTGACCTGCTCAGGGGCTTCGCCTCCTAGCCGGAACGACCGGCCCGTGTCGGTCGCCGTCAACTGCGCTGACAGCGGAGCTAGCGCCCGCTCGTTAACGCGGCCGGCGACGGCGGGGAGCATCTCGCTGACGAACGCGGCGGGCCACGCGCCAGGTCCGTAGCCGAGGTCCAGATCCACCTGGTGGATGAGCACCTCGGCGAGCCGGATCGCACGACGTTTTCTGCCGGGTCATCCTGGCCGGTCGTCCACGTGACCGGGTTCTTCCAGGCGTCCGCCGGCATCGCCCTAGCCGCATCGGCGAAGGCCGCCGCTGTCGCGGCCACGTCTGCGGCCAGCACCGCGGCCGGACGGTTCGCTCCCTCCTCGATCGCCGCGGCCCGGGCTGCCACGCTCAGGTACTCGTAGCTGGGAACCCCGGTCCGGGCCCAGCTGAGCAGCCGGGCGCCTCCCTCGGCATTGCGGGCCAGGTGGGTCAGCACATGCCCCCGGGTCCAGCCGGGCAGCAGGGAGGCTCCTCGCGCATCGGCCTCGGTAAGCTTGCTGGTTCTGCTGGTCAGGCCGGCGGTGGCCGCAGCGAGGTCCTGTAGGAAATCATCGACAGAGCGCACCCTTGGACGTTACCGGAGCCTGGGGCGGCTGGCCCAGCGACCACGGCAGCGGCAGCGACAGCGACAGCGGGGCGCCTCCGAGATGCGTCCACCCCAGTTGCGTGAGCTGGTCGATCAGCGGCTTCTCGACCCGAGTCTACTCCGCCCGTGCGCCATTTATTGCGTTCCGCGCATTCTGCTCAAATGGCAACACGTTGCGTGCCACGATACAAGCAGGGTCTGACATCGGGGGATGCTCTGCGTGCCGATGGAATGTCATAGGGCGGTGGCACACTGCCGTTATGCCGAAAATCCGCCATGAAGCCGTGGTCGAGATCCTGCAGAACGAGCCGAAGCTCATCCTGTGGCTGCTGGCGCATTCGGGTATGCACCTGCGCTTCGGGCCGCGGGCCACAACGACAATCGCCGACAGCAACCTGTCTGACCGGGACCCCGGCGATGACAAATACCTTCGGGGCTTGTTTTCTGACAACGTGTTCGTCTTCGAAGATGATGGCCGGAGAATCGCCGTCATCGCCGAGGTCCAGACGGAACGCCCGGATAAGGAGCGCTCACTGTCCTGGCCGGCCTATATCGCGATTCGCGGCGGAACTGGTGCTGCTGCGCATCATCACGTGCGAGCTCACGCCTCGTACACATGACGCGCGCATGTTCGCGCTTACCGCCATCCGGTCCGCTCCCCGGGAGCGAAGAACGCGTTACAGTAGGTACCTCAAGGTGCTCGCCCCTCCGTCGGCACGGAAAGAGCTGGAGACGCTGATGAAGACAGTGCTCAAGGACGATTTCATCGACGGCTGGATCGAAGAAGGCATCAAGGAAGGCCGCGCTGAGATGCTGCTGGAACTCCTGGAAACACGGTTCGTCGTACCTGCCAGCACCCGTAAGCGTATCGAGGTGTGTACCGACGCTGCCCAGATCAAAACCTGGTTCAAGCGTGCCGTCAGTGCACCGTCTCTCGATGAAGTCTTCGCGGAGTTACAGTAGGCACGTCTCGTGGAGCCAGGTTAAAAAATCCAGCACCGACTCCCCCGAATCGCTTGCATCTTTCTATGTCAATCGAGCCAAGAACACGGCCTGATCGCGATAAGCACCGGCTAGCGATGACATTCCATGGGGATGGCCAGGTGGTCAGGGCACACCCGAGCCTGTCCTCGTACGCAATGAACTGCGCGATGGTGTAGGACCACCCGCCAGGCTCGCCTGCCATGAAGTAGATATCGCCATCGGGCGTTACTAGCCCTGTTGGCGAAAGACGCAGAAAGCGCAGGTCCAGGTCACCTACTCGACGAATTCGTCTTCCGGGACCTTGATGGGATGGTCAGGCAATACCCGTCCGTACCGGTCACGCCACAAGCATCCCGAATGATAGGGGCGTCCCAGAAGTGCCAACTCCTCCGGCACGTAATAGGTGGTACGTCCGTGCGCCTTCGATCTTCTCATCACTATCACGTGGACGGACTGCCCGCATGAGCCCGCCAGTTACGCACTGAGGCGCCGCCGAGCACCACCCGACCAGAGCGACTCCGCTGTGTCCAGTATCAGCGTCCTGGACGCTGCCGGGTCGAGCGCGTCTTCGGCCAGCATCTGATACGCGATGCTGTGCAGGTAGGTCTCCCGTTCGCCCTCCAGGAGGCAGCCGCTCCTCATGTGCTCAGTGCTCACCACATCCTGCAGCATCGCCTCGTTATCGGCCCCGAACCCGAAGATGACGAAGGACTCCCCGAAGACGGTGTGCTGCACGTCAAGCGGGAGGATCCGCAACGTCAGGTTCGGCCGGCCAGTCTCCCGCGCCAGCCGCTGAAGCTGTTCATACATCACCACGTCATCGCCGATCCTGCGCCTCAGGACCGATTCATCGAGTACGACCGACAGCTGAAGCCCCTCGCGGTTCAGCACTTGCTGGCGTCGGATGCGGATCCCGACCAGCCGCCCGATCATGCCCGGGGGGACCGGCTCGACCCGGCTGTAGCTGCCGATGATATGCCGCGCGTACGCTTCGGTCTGCAGCAGGCCAGGGACCACGTCGACGTGCCAGATCGCGATGGACGCCGCCTCATGCTCCAGCCCGATGACCTGCTGGTAGTCCCCCGGCAGGCTGTCGGCGAATTCCTCCCACCAGCCCTTCTGAGTCGCATCCTCGGCCAGCTCCAGGAGCAGCGCGCGGCGTGGCCCGGTGATCTGGTAATAGTCAAGCAGCCGCTCCACCTCCCGCGGCCGCAACCCGGTCCTGGCCCGCTCGTACCGGCTGATCTTGGAGGGAGACCACCTCAGCGCGGCCGCGACCGAGTCCCCGCTCTTGCCCGTGTTCTCCCTGATCCCGCGCAGTTCAGCGGCAAGCCGACGCCGCCGCACCGTGGGGCTTGCTGGCGCGATCATCGGGTAACCCTCCTTCTCGGCACCACGCGGGTGGACCAGTGCCGCAGCACACAGGTTCCCGCGAAATAGACCTTATGGCACTTTAAGTACCCGTATACTCGCTCATTGTAACCGAACGATTCCGGTTCCGGTATACGTCAGCTGACCGATGTTTCGTGCTGAAACTTGCAGCGAAATTTGCCAGACCCGGTGGCCCAGCGGTCAGGCCGCCAGCGTCCTAGCAGCGGGCCAGGGCCGCACGCAACGGGTCCAGGCCCATGGGGCCCAGGCTGAGCGCCTTGGAGTGAAAGTCCTTGAGGCTGAAGGCGTCACCGGCCCTGGCCCTGGCCTCGTCCCTGGCCTGGAGCCAGATCCGCTCGCCGAGCTTGTAGGACGGGGCCTGCCCGGGCCAGCCGAGGTAGCGGTGCAGCGTGAAGCGGAGCTGCTTGGAGTCCCGGCTGGAATGGGCCAGCAGGAATTCCCTGGCGATCTCCGTGTTCCAGCGCTCGCCCTCGCGCCAGCCGGTGCCCTTGGGGATCTCCAGCTCCAGGTGCACCCCGATGTCCAGGGCCACGCTGGCCGCGCTGGTGAGCTGACTGCCGAGCATCCCGAGGTGCGCCCCCGGGTCGTCCAGGTATCCGAGCTCTCCCATCAGCCGCTCGGCGTACTTCGCCCAGCCCTCGGAGTAGCCCGCGACCCAAGCCCACAGCCGCTGCCAGCGGTTCAGCTTCTCCTGCTCGACGACGGTCTGCGAGATCTGCAGGTGGTGGCCGGGAACGCCCTCGTGGTAGATGGTCGTGACATCCTTCCAGGTGGGGAAGGTCTCAGTGCCGTCCGGCGCCGACCACCAGATCCGCCCGGGCCGGGTCCCGTCCTCGGCTGGTCCGGTGTAGTAGATCCCGCCGTCGCCTGTGGGGGCGATTACCGCCTCGATCCGGTGAGCGAGTTCCGGGATGTCAAAGTGAGTTCCGTTCAGCTGAGAGATGGTGCGATCGGCCAGTTCCTGCATCCAGGCGCGGAAGTTCTCCCGCCCGTCGATGCGCCGCGCCGGGTCCCCGTCCAGGATCGCCACGGCCTCCTCCCGGGTGGCGCCCGGCTTGATCAGGCTGGCGACCCGCGCGAGCTCAGCCCGCAGCCGGGCGATCTCCTCCCAGCTCCAGGCGTACGCCTCGGGCAGATCCACGGCGGCGCCGAGGAAGGAACGCGAGGCCCGGGCGTAGACCTCGGGCCCGCAGGCGTCCTTCTCCCGAGCCAGCGGCAGCAGCTCGCGACTGAGGAAGCTGCCGAGCCCGGCGGTGGCGGCGGTCGCCGCGCGGGCGGCCTCGTCCAGGTCCCCGCGCAGCGAGTCCGGAACCCCGGTGAGCTGCTGCGCCAGTCCTGAGTAGAAGGAGTCCTCCGGATCGGCCCAGGCGGCGCACTGCCCGGCGACTTCCTGGACCTGCAGCCGGGCCGGGGGCCGGCCGTTCCTGGCCGCGTCGAGCAGGGTTTCTGAGAGCTGGCGGTAGGCCTCAGGCACCGCGGCCATGCGCGTGGCGATGTTGGCGGCGGCGTCGGCGCCCTCGGTGGGCATCAGGTCGAAGAGCTCGCGCACGTTCTGCACCCAGCTGGCGATCACGTTGAGCTCGCTGGTGGTGTCCCCGGCGTCGTAGCACTCCACGGCCAGGGCCAGCCGCTCCTGCATCGCGGTCCGCGCGGCCTGTTCGCGCGGGCCGGAGGCCTCGGCCACGGCCAGGGCGGTCAGGGTCGAGCGATCCAGTTCGGCCCGCCCGGCGAACCCGTCCGCGCTGAGGTCCGGCATCTCGTGGTCGTGCCCCGGGATCCCGGCGAGCCCGGCCCAGAACGGGTCCAGGGCGGCGGCCCGCTCCACATACTCCGCAGCAATATCACCGATCGAAGGCATACCCGAAGACCCTAGCCCGTAGCCGACCTTGACCCAATACCCCTAACGGTTCAGGATACTGAACCGTTAGGGAGGTGGAGCGTGCAGCAGGAAGTCGTGCTGGCGATGCTGGCCAAGGAGCCGTCCCACGGGTACGAGCTGCGAGCTCGTCTGACCCGGGCGCTGGGGCCGGTGGCCGAGGGGATCAGCGAAGCCCAGATGTACGTCACGCTGGCGCGGCTGGAGAAAGGGGGGTTCGTCGCGCGGCTCGACGCGCCGGCCCAGCGGTCCGATCGCAAGGTGTACCGTCTCACTCCGGCCGGCCAGGAGCGGGTGGCGGAATGGATGTCGGACGTGAGCTGGCCGCGGCCCGACCTCGCCGAGTTCCACATGAAACTCGTCGCCGCCGCGCAGGGCGCGCTCGCCGACCCGATCAGCCTCATCGACGCGCAACGCCGCGACCTGCTGCGCCGCCTGCGAGAAGTGGGGCGCGCGGTGATGGAAGAGGAACCCGATTCCGACGCAGCGTTGCTCCTCGAAGGCCTCGTGCTTCGCCTGCAAGCCGACCTGCGCTGGTTGCAGGCCTGCGAGGGCACCTGGACGAAACGGAGTACCCGGAAATGAAAGACTCGGCCGCCGTGCTCGTGCACGCCAAGGGCGTGCGAAAGGACTACGGCCGCGGTGAGGGCCTGGTGCGCGCGCTCGACGCGGTCGACCTCGACGTCAACCGCGGCGAGGCCGTGGCCGTGATGGGCCCGAGCGGCTGTGGGAAGTCGACGCTGCTCCACCTCATCGGCGGGCTCGATCGCCCGAGCGCCGGTCAGCTGTCGGTCGCGGGCCAACGCGTCGACGAGCTCTCCGAACGTGCCCTCGCGCGCTTGCGCCGCGACGAGATCGGATTCGTCTTCCAGTCGTTCCAGCTGATGGACGAGCTCACCGCGCAGGAGAACGTCGAGCTGCCCGCGCTGCTCGCGGGTCATTCGCCGCACGAGGCCCGTGCGCGCGCCACGGCACTCCTGGAGAAGGTCGGCCTGGCCGATCGCGCCCGGCACCTGCCCTCGATGCTGTCCGGGGCCAGCGCCAGCGCGTCGCGATCGCGCGAGCACTGGTGAACGATCCGGACATCGTGCTCGCGGACGAGCCGACAGGCAACTTGGACAGCGCGTCGGCGTTCGACGTGCTTTCGCTGCTTGGGGACTTGCACGCCCAGGGTTTGACCTTGGTGATCGTCACTCACGACGAGCGGATCGCCGCGACCGCGGACCGCTTGATCTCGATGCGCGACGGATCCTTTGTCGACGAGACACGGCTGACGGGCGGTTCACGAGGGGACCTCGGCACTTTCGCGGAGTGGGGGCACCTCGGGTGAGATCGACGGAGAACGTCACGAACCAACCGCCACGTGGGCGCCGCGCCGGCGGAGTGCACGGGCGCGCCCTGCTGCTGTTTCGTCTGGCCCGGCAAGACATCAGGCACCACGTCGGCCAGGCCGTCCTGCTCGTGGTCGCCATCACCGTCGCCACCGCCACGCTTACCATGGCCTTCGCGCTGAACGGCGTGAACGCCAATCCTTACCAGCAGACCAGGGTCGCGACGAAGGGGCCCGACGTCGTGGCCCAGAGCGGAAATGACCCCTACACCGGCGTGACGTCGCCAGCGGAGCTCGCGGCGCTCGTGGCGCTGAACCGGGCCAAGGGGGTGGCGGCCCACAGCGGCCCCTACCCGATCGTGGGCGACATCGGCCCGATGGGCCCCACCATGCGCAGCGCGGACATCGTTACCACCGTGGAGGTCGAAGGACGTCCGCCCGGCGTGGCCGCGGTCGACCAGCCCAAGGTGACGGACGGGACGTGGGTCCGGCCTGGGGGCGTGGTGGTCGAGCGCTCCTTCGCCGAGGCGGCGAACCTGCGCCTCGGCGAAGCCATCACGTTGAACGGTCGCCCCTTCCGGGTGGACGGCCTCGCCGTCACGGCGGCGTTCGGCGGCTTCCCTGGCATGAGCCTGATGTGGGCCACCGAAGGGGCGGCCCGCAGCCTGGCCACCTAAGCGGACCCGCTGTCGTACATCTCGAACCTCAAGCTGTCCGACGCGTCGCCGCGCACGATCGCCGCGTTCGTGAACGCCTACGGCACCAGCAGCACATCCCCGTTCCTCACCTCATGGACCGTGATCGCCTACGGGGACGCCAGCTTCCTGCGCAGCGACCAGGGCCTTCTCCTGACCGGGGCCACGCTGCTCGGCCTGCTCGCGCTCGCGAGCGTGGCCGTCCTCGTCGGGGGCCGCCTGGCGGAAGGCAGCCGGCGGGTCGGGCTTTTGAAGGCCGTCGGCGGCACGCCGGGCCTGGTCGCGGCGACCTTCCTGGCCGAGAACCTGTTCCTGGCGCTCGTCGCCGCCTTCGCCGGCCTGCTGGCCGGCTGGCGTGCGGCCCCGCTCCTCTCCAATCCCGAGGCCGACCTCGTCGGTGCTCCGGGAGCGCCGCCGCTCACGCTCGTCACGGTCGCAGCCGCCCTCGGCGTGGCCCTCGCCGTGGCGCTCGCATCGACGCTCGTCCCGGCGATCCGCGCGGCGCGAATGAGCACGGTCAGCGCTCTGAGCGACACGCCCCGCCTGCCGAGGCGGCGCGAGTCGCTCATCCGGCTGTCCAGGAAGCTGCCCGTGCCGGCGCTGCTCGGGCTGCGCCTCGTCGCCCGCCGCCCACGGCGCGCCATCCTCAGCGCGGCGAGCATCGCCGTCACCGTCATGGGTCTGGTCGCCGCGCTCGCCATCCACGCCGCCGTCGACAAGAAGCTCTCCCGCTTGGGGAGGTCAGGCGGGCTGGTCAACCCCGGCATCCCCCGAGCGGAGCAGGTGCTGACCGTCCTCACGATCTTGCTGATCACCCTGGCGGCCCTTACCGCCATCTTCACCGCCTTGGCGACGGTCCTCGACGCGAAACGCGCCTCCGCAGTGACGCTGGCGTTGGGGGCAACACCGCAGCAGGTCCGAGCCGGGCTGGCCATGACGCAGGTCATCCCCGCGCTGCCCGGCGCGATCCTCGGCCTCCCCCTCGGCATCGGCCTGTTCAAGGTGGCGGCTCATGGCCTGAACGGCCTGGGCCTGCCGCCAGTACTATGGCTGGTCAGCGCGGTGCTCGGGACCGTGTTCGTGGTGGCGGCGCTCACCAGTGTTCCGGCACGGATCGGCCTCCGGCGACCCGTTGCCGAGATGCTGCAGGCCGACGGGCCGTGATGCCTTGCGAGGGCCGGCCGCGTGTTGACCGCCGGCGCGTTAACTTCGGGTTAACCGCCGCCGAGAAAAGTCAGCACCGCGCGGGTGAACTCGGGCGCGTCGAGGGCGGTGAAGTGGTCGCCGGGTACCTGCACGACCCTCGCGGACGGCAGCAGGCCGGCGAGCGCGCCCGCTGATGCACCCCGGCTGTCGCGGTCGCCGGTCACGATCAGCGTGGGCGTCGGGACCTGCCGCAGCGCGTCCTTCGGTGTCGCCACGAACGTGTCGAGGACGCAGCGCACCGCTTGCGGGTCGGTGCCGGTCCCCGAAATCCACGACGCCAGCTGCGCTTGCTCCGTTCCCTCCTCGAAGGCCTCCCCGCGGGCGAGAGCGGTCAGCACACGCCGGTGCCCGTCCGTTCGGCCGGATTCCTGATCGAGCGCATCCAGCCCCTGGCCGCCGACGACCGCGCGGCCTGGCCGTGCGCCGCGCACCAGCAGCCGCAGCACCAGCCGCCCGCCCAGGGAATAGCCGCCAAGGTCATAGTCGTCAAGCCCGAGATGGTCGATCAGCGCGAGCCCGTCGTCGGCGAGCACGTCCGGCGGATAGCAGGCCGGGTCATGCGGTCGCGCGCTGTCGCCATGGCCGCGCAGGTCAGGGAGGATAACCCGGTGGCCCTGCGCCGCGAGCGCCTGCGCTGGCCCGCTGCCGGCCAGCTCCGACCCGCTGCCGAGCAGCCCGTGCAGCAACACCAGCGGACGCCCGGCGCCCAGCTCGCGCCACGCCAGCTCCAGTCCGTCGCGACCGGGGAAGTGAGACACGGCCAGGCCGGTCCCGGGGCCGGTACCCAGTCGGGGGGCGGTATCCGGTCGGGGGGCGGTATCCGGTCGGGGGCGGTATCCGGTCGGGGGGCGGTATCCGGCCTGGCCGCGTCAGCGGAACGACGGCTCACGGGTGAACACCTCCTCCACGGCCGGGGCAAAGTGCACGAGCGGCAGCCAGTCGTAGTCCGGATCGAAGCAGTTCTCGTCGTAGCGCTCGCAGAATTCCACCGTCGCGTCGAACCACGGGTGGCCGCGGAACTGGTCCCGGGCGCAGGAGTCACCACCCATGTGCGGACCGTAGTAGTACATCTGGAACAACGGGTGTCGGGAGATGACCCAGCACAGCTCCTCGGAGACGAAGGGTCGCAGCACCGCCGCGGCGTAGCTGCCATGGGAGTACGGCGCCAGGCTGTCGCCGATGT
>CAWEFK010000009.1:0-297930 GCA_963808315.1 uncultured Actinomycetes bacterium
GCGACGCGCGGTTCGGTGTTCCGCACCTTTCTGGCGGAAGGCGCGCTGGTCGGCGCGAGCGGATCGCTCGCCGGGCTCGCGCTCGGCGCGGCGCTCGCGACGTTTTCGGTCGCGGCGGTGACGCGGACGGTCGACACGATCTACGTCGCGACCCACGCGGACCGTGTCGTCTACGATCCGATGCTGTTCGTGAAAGCGTTCGTCCTGGGCGTCGCCGCGTCGATCGTCGCCGCCGCGTTCCCGGCGCTCGACGCGGCGTCGACGCCGCCGGCGATCACGATGCGCGCGCAAGGGTTCGAGCGGCGGCGGCCGCGCTTCGCGCGCGCGCGCTGCGCTCGCCGGCACTGCGCTGCTCGCGCTGGCCTGGGCCTGCACGCGCGCCCCGGCGCTCGACGGCGTCCCGGTGTTCGGCTACTGCGGCGGGCTTGCTGATCATCTTCGGCGGGTCGCTGTGCGCGCCGCTCGCCGTCGAGCTGCTCGCGCGCGCGGCGACGGGCTCGCCGCGCGCCGTCCGGCGCTCGGGCTCGCGGCGGCGAATCTCGCCGGCGCGCCGCTGCGCACGGCGGTCGCCGTGGCGGCGCTGATGATCGCGATCGGGATGATGGTCGCGATCGCCGTGCTCGTCGCGTCGTTCCGCACGACGGTCGTCGCGTGGGCGGGCGAGACGCTGCGCGCCGACCTGTTCGTGCGCCCGCTCGGGCTCGCGCGACGCGTCGGGCGACGCCCGTTTTTCGCCGTCACGTCGCCGAGCGCATCGCGGCGGTCGCCCGGCGTCGCCGAGGTCGACACGTTCCGCGCGTCGAGTGCCGTTTCGCGGCCGGCTCACGAACGTCGGCGCGACCGACCTCGCGATCCTCGGCGAGCGCACCGGCACCTGCGGCTGCTCGGCGGCGCACGATCGGCCGCGCTCGCGCGGGCGCTACCGCCGGACGACGAGGTGCTCGTCTCGGAGCCGTTCGCGACGAAGTTCGGCGTCGCGACCGGGCGATCGCGATCGCGCTGCCGACGCCGTCGGGCCCGTTGCGCTCCGCGTCGCGGCGGTCTACAACGACTACTCCTCCGATGCGGGATCGTGCTGATCGACGTGCGGACGTACCGGCGGCTCTTTCATGACGACTCGTCGACTCGATCGCGGTCTACGCGGCGCCCGGCGCCGACCTGCACGCGGCTGCGCACCGCGATCGTCCGCGCGCGTCGCGCCGCTGCGCGATCGACGTCGAGACGAATCGCGAGCTGCGCGCGCTCGTCGTGCGAGATCTTCGACCGGACCTTCGCGATCACGTACGCGCTCGACGTGATCGCGATCGCGATCGCCGTGCTCGGCGTCGTCTCGACGCTGTTCGCGCTGGTTCTCGAGCGCCGGCGCGAGTTCGGGCTGCTGCGCTATCTCGGCGTCACGACGCGGCGGCGTGCGCGCGACGGTGCTGGCCGAGGCGGCCGGAATCGGGTTCCTCGGCGCCGTGCTCGGCGTCGCGGTCGGGATGCTGCTCGCGCTGCTGCTGGTCTTCGTCATCAACCGCCAGGCGTTCGGGTGGCTGATCGAGCTGCACGTCCCGTGGTCGTTTCTGGTCGAGACCGTCGCTGCTCGTCGTCGCCGCGGCGGTGGTGGCGGGCGTGTATCCGGCGCGGGGTCGCGGCGCGGATTCGGACCGCCGACGCGGTGCGGACCGAAAGTGGCGCGTGATCGTGGCGGCGTCGCCGCATCCGCCGCGGCGCTCGCCGCGCTGTCGCGCTGTCGCGCACCGGCGCTCCGCCATCGGCTCCGCACCCTCGTCGTGCCGCCGAACGGACTGCGCGCCGCCACGCTGGCGCGGCTCGTCGTGCCGGCACGAACGGCGGCGGTTTGCGAACGCGCGGGTGCCGTGGCGGTTCGTGTTCCCGCGCGATCATGCCGCGCATTTCGCGTTTCAGAGCGAGTGGTGGTACTACACCGGCCACCTGCGCGCGGCGGACGGGCGGCGGTTCGGCTACGAGCTGACGTTCTTCCGCTACGGGCTGCGGCCCGGGCGATCCGCGCCGCGGCCCGGGGCAGTCGCGCTGGCGCGGTAACCAGGTGTATCCGGCGCATCTCGCGCTGACCGACGAGCGCGGGCAGCGTTCGTCTACGACGAGCGGTTCGCGCGCGAGGCGCTCGGGATGGGACGCGCGTCGGACGCGCGTGCTCGACGTCGCGTCGGACGGCTGGACGCTGCGCGCGAGCGGCGCCGTTGCGGGACGCGTTCGCGCCTGCACGCCGCGGTCGGCGACGCTCGCGCTCGATCTCGTCGGAGCGCGCGAAAAGCCGCCGGCGGTTCACGGCCACGACGGCGTCTCGCTGAAGGCGGCGTGCGCGACGTGCGCTTCGCACTACTATTCGATGACGCGGCTGGCGCACGTCGGGCACGCTGGCGTACGAGGGCCGGCGATGCGCGGTCGACGGCGCTCTCGTGGATGGATCACGAGTTCGGTTCGGAGGAGCTGCAGCGCGATCAGGCGGGATGGGACTGGTTCGCGATCCAGCTCGACGACCGCCGCGAGATCATGGACTACCGGCTGCGCCGCAGCGGACGCGCGCTCGACGCCCGAGTCGAGCGGCTCGCTCGTCGACGCGCGCGGGCGACGTGCGCTACCTCGCGCGCGACGACGTTGCTCGTCGACGCGACGGGCACGTGGCGGAGCCCGCACACCGGCGGCGTCTATCCGAGCGGCTGGCGCGTGCGCATCCCGTCGGCGCGCCTCGACCTCACGCTGACGCCGGCGCTGCCGACAGGAGCTCGCGAACGGCCGGCGGCGTCTCCTACTGGGAAGGCGCGGTCGACGTCACGGACGCGGCGACCGGAAAGCACGTCGGGCTCGGCTACGTCGAGCTCACCGGCTATGCGAACGCGGTCACGTTGTAGCGCTGCCGTCGAGCCGGGCGGGAAAGAGCTGGAGCGCGCTCGGCTAGAGCTGCTCGACCGCGCGGATCTCCGGGACGTCCTCGAGGACGACGGCTTCGATCCCGCCTTTCAGCGTCGCATGCGAGGCAGGGCAGCCGCCGCAGGCGCCGATCATCTGCACGTAGGCGACGCCGTCGTTGACGCGCACGAGCCAGACGTCGCCGCCGTCGCGCTGGATCGCAGGACGGATGCGATCGAGCGCGCCTTCGATGCGCTGCTCGACGAGCGGTGACTCGCGGCGGCGCCGCCGCGAGCGCCTCGCACCGCGCCGATCCCTGTCAGGTTCCGAACTCCTTCGTCAGCTCGTGCATCTTTCCGGACATCGCGAGCGCGTCGTCCCTGTCCGCTGCCACATGTTGCGCCCGAAGATCAAGCCGACACAGCCCGCTTCCATCGCGACACGCGCCTTGTGAAGCGTGTCCTCGTCGCCGATCTTCGAACCGCCGGAAACGAGCACGAGCGTGCGTCCCGCGGACTTCACGACTTTGCGGAGCCCGTCGAGCTCGCTCATCGTCATACCGTTGTACGGTTTCGGCGAGGCGGCTGCGGCCTCTTCGCAATGCGGACGTTGAGCTTCACGATATCGGCGCCGATCTCGCACGCGACGCGCGCCGCGTAGTCGACCGCGTACAGCGAGTCTTGTCCGCCCTTCGCTTTCACCGCGGAGCCGCGCGGATACG
This sequence comes from uncultured Actinomycetes bacterium, assembly GCA_963808315.1. GTDB lineage: Bacteria > Actinomycetota > Actinomycetes > Streptosporangiales > Streptosporangiaceae > Palsa-504. Next base: position 3,599 of record CAWEFK010000009.1, read on the forward strand.
ACCACACGATCAGCGGCATCCCGTACTGTTCGCACTCGCGCCGCACGTCGTTGGCTTGCTGCGATGTCGCCGTCTTGCGCGGGCAGCCGACGTACAGCGTGTAGCCGACGGCGCGGCGCCGAGCCGCACCGCGTCTTCGACGCTCGAGGTCAGTGGGCTGAACGACTCGTCGTCGGGCGGAACGTTCGTCTTGCCGTTGACCTTGAGCACCAGCGGGACGCGGCCGGCGTACTGCTGGTGGTACTTCTCGGCGAGCCCGATGTGGTAGGCGATCCCGGAGAAGTTGCCCTCCACCGCGAGCCGCAGCACCCAGTCGGTGTCGAGGGCGTCGGGGTTGTCGAAGAAATCGACCGGTCCGTGCTCGAGCCCCTGATCGATCGGCAGCAGCATCAGCGTCCGTTGGCCGGGCCGTGCCCGTACATCATGGTCCCAGGCGCGCGCGCTTGCCGGTCGAGAGGTTGAGGTCCTCGAACGTCGGGCGCCGGATCGAAGCAAGCATGGTGTCGGTTTCCCTTCGTGCGGCCTGTCGCGGTTCAGCCGCCGGATTTCGCGCGCGCGCGTGCACCTCCATTGTGCTCCTGCCCGCGCAAGGTCCACAACGACGCCGGTCGCTACCGCGCAACGGCGGCGAGCGCGTAGGCGATCGCCAGTCCTGCCTGAGGGTCCCCGAGAAGGCGGCGCCGGTGAAGGCGAACGCTTGGCGCGACGCTCGCGGCTCGCGAGGACGAGCAGGCGCAGCGCGAAGCCCAGGGCCGGGAGCAGCGCCAGGGGACCGGCGGGCGGCCGGAGCCGCAGCGCCAGCAGGATCGCCAGCGCGACCGCCGCCACGGCGAGCGTTCGACGGCGAGCGCCGGCGAGGGGCGGCCACCGCACGACGAGCGTTACGCTTTCCCCGAGGCGCGGTCGGTGCCGGCGTCGGGAAGCTGGACGCACAGCATCATCGCCAGCATCGCGAGGAACGGCGCGCTGGTCGCGCGCGCGAGCGCGCTGTCGACGCGGCCCGCGAACGCGGCGTAGGCGACCGCCGGGACGAGGACCGCGACGACCAGCGCCGCGTCGAGCTCGCCCAGGCCACGCGCGGCGAAGCGCACCGGCGGCGCGGAGTAGCACCACGCCAGAACGAGGATCGCCGCGCCGAGCGCCGCGGCCGTCGCGTTGCCCGCGAGCGCGAACGACACGGACGCCGCGAGCCCGATCGCGGCGCAGACGAGCGGCGGCGACGAGCGCGGTCTGCGGCGCGAGCGCGCCCTCGGCAAGCACCCCGCTTCCGCCCGACCACGCCGTGCGCGTCCCCGCGAGCGCGGCGGCGTCCCCGGTACGATCGAACCAGTCGTTCGCGTAGTGCACCATCCGCTGAAACGCCGTGACCACGGCCTGCGCCATGCAATACGACACCGCGTCGATGCGGCGCCCGGTCGAGGCGGCGACGGCGGCACCGAGTGCGACGCCCGCGAAGCCGCCGATCAGAAACACGGACGCGTCAGCCGGAGGAAGGCGACGAGCGCGCGCACGTCCGCATGCTTCGGGCGCAGGCCGTCCCGTTCCGCGCGCCGTACGCGGCGGCACGTATGGCAACCAGAGTCGGCCTGGTCGGCGTCGGCGCGATGGGCGAGCCGATGGCGGCATCGCTGCTGCGCGGCGGCTTCGCCGTCTGCGTCAACGTGCCGAACTTCGGGCCGGGAACCAGTCCGGACATGCTCAGGCGCTGGGCCCTGACCGTGGAGGGCCTCGGCTTCGACCTGCTCATGCTCTCTGACCACATCGCCGTGACCGCTGACGTCGCCGGGCAGTACCCGGCGCCGTTTTACGAGCCGTTCACCACGCTGTCCTGGCTGGCCGGCCTCACCCGCACGGTCCGGCTCGGCACCACCGTGCTGATCGTGCCCTACCGGCACCCGCTGCTGACCGCGAGGATGGCCGCCAACCTCAACGACCTCAGCGGCGGCCGGCTGGTGCTCGGCGTCGGCGTCGGCTGGGCCCGCCAGGAGTTCGACGCGCTCGGCGTGGCGTTCGGTGAGCGGGGCAGGCTGACCGACGAGCACCTGCTGGCGATCCGGGCCGCCTGGCAGGACGAGCAGGACTACCGGAGCGGCTCGATCCCGGTCTGGATCGGCGGCAACAGCGACGTCGCGCTGCGCCGGGCGGTGCGGCTGGGTGACGCCTGGCACCCGCTGCGGTTCACCCCCGGCTGGCTGGCCGAGGCGGCGGGCGGCTCAGGGCCGTGGCCGCCGATCAGCAGCGGCCGCTGCCCGCGCTGATGCCGCGGATAGCGCTGCAGCTGACCGCCGCGCCGGTCACCGGCGAGGACCGGCTGGCCGGCCACGGCACGATCGGCCAGATCTCCACCGACCTGGAACAGCTGCGCCTGCTCGGAGCCGGCACCGTGGTGCTCGACCCGTTCAACGGCGACCCGGGCGAGACGGCTCACCCGCAGGCGGCCTGGCGTGCCCTCGCGGCGGTCGCCGATTGCTGGACCCCCTGACCAGACATTCATTCCTGCCGAACGGAGCCGTGGTGACACATGAGGACCAAGTGACAGCCCGTGCGCCTGGTCGCGATCCGGAGGTTCCCGGTGTGGCCCCGGAAGACCTGCCGCACCTGCGCCGCTGCGTGGAACTGGCGGCCGAGGCCGTCGACGCGGGGGATTTCCCGTTCGGCTCGGTGCTTGTCGCGGCGAGCGGTCAGGTTCTGGCCGAGGACCGCAACCGCGAGGTGAGCCTGGGCGATGCGACCCGGCACCCGGAGTTCGAGCTGGCCCGCTGGGCCGCGGCCAACCTGACCGCGGGGGAGCGGGCCGGGGCGTCCGTGTTCACCTCGGGTGAGCACTGCCCGATGTGCTCGGCCGCACACGCCTGGGTCGGCCTGGGCCGGATCGTGTACGTGAGCTCGACCGAGCAGATGGTCGGCTGGCTCGCCGAGCTCGGGATCGGTTCCTCGCCCGTGCGCCCGCTGCCGATCACCGAGGTCGCTCCCGGCCTGCTGGTCCAGGGCCCGGTCCCCGGCCTGGATGACCAGGTCCGCGAGCTCCACCGCCGCTTCCGCAGCCGCTAGCCCGTCCCGCTCGTCCCGCCCCGGCGGCCGTGGCGATAGAGCTGAGCGTGCGCAGCCGGAACCAGCGGTCACGGACACTCACCCAGCGGTTGCTCAGCCACGCGGCCCAGCTGGCGGGTATGCCGTGCAGCCAAGGGTGGCGGTGTCAGCCGGCTGCTTGCGCGGGCGCGGGCGCGGGGCGAGGTCGGGACGGGCCTGACCCCGGCGGGGTCGAGGCCGGCCAGGTCCAGTGCGCGCAGGACGTCGGGGGTGCCCCGATCGAGCAGGGTGGTCAGCAGGTGGGCTCAGATTGTCAGACGCGTGCGAGATGCTTTCCTCATGGAGGACGATGTCGCGCCGCGCAACAGGTTCAGCAGCTTCAGCCCGGTCTTCCCCGTGCGTGACCTGCGGCGCGCGCTGGCGCATTATGCGTCGCTCGGCTTCGAGGTGGAACCGTACGCCGACGGGGATGGGTACGGGTTCGCCGGGCGGGACGGGGTGAGCCTGCACTTGTCGCTCGACGAGGGGCACGGGCCGGAGGCCGGCCACCAGCACGTCGGCGCCGCCTATCTGTATGTCGCGGACGCCGACGCGCTGTACGACGAGTGGGCGCGGCCCGGCGTCGGCGGGCTGACCCGCCGCGTCGGCGACACGCCCTACAAGCTGCGCGAGGGATCCCACGTCGACCCGGACGGCAACCTGATCCGCTTCGGCTCGCCGATGCCCGGCCGGCCGGCCGAGCGCCTGCGCGCGCAGCTGGAGACGCGGTACGGGATCACGATCGACGCTATGTCGGAGCTTGACCTGGGCGTATGGCGGGTAGGGCGCCCGGAAGGCCCTGACTGGACGGCTCGCTGGTTCCCCGCCCGCCGGGCCGCCGAGGCGGTAGCGGGTGACGCGGCGATCCTGCGCTACCTGGCGGCGCACGAGTTCCCGGCCGAGCGGTGCGCCGCGGGCGAACCGGTCTCTGACCTCGACGGCCGCTCCGTCCTGGTCACCGACTGGGCCGACCCGGTTCCCCGCCAGCAGCGGCGGGACGCGATCCGCGCGGCGGGCGGCCTCAGCCACCTCGGCGCGCTGCTCGGCCTCCTGCACACCCTGGATGCTGCGCCGGCCGGGGCGGTCGCGCGGCCGGGGGGCGCCTGGCATCACCTCGCCGACGGGCCGCCGGCGGCGGAGATCGCGGCCGCTAGCCAGATGCTCGCCGAGGCCGCGCCGCTCATTCCCGACACCGAGCGCGCGGCGCTCGACGCGCTCCGGGCGGAGGTTGCCGCGCTGGACGCGGCGGAGGGACTGCCCGAAGCGCTCATCCACCCGGATTTCGTCCTGGCGAACGTCGTCGCGACGCCGGGCGGACTGGTCCTGGTCGACTGGGCGGGCGCCGGCCGCGGGCCGCGCCTGTGGTCGCTGGCATTCCTGCTGTACTCAGAGGCCGCGAAGGAGCCGCGCCGGGCGGGTGCGGTGCTGCTTGGCTACCGCGAGCACGTCACGCTGGAACGGGAGGAACTCGACCGCCTGGGGTCGGTCGCCCGGACCCGCCCTCTCATCCTCCGCGCCTGGTCGGTGTGCATGGGCCGGAGCACGCCGACGGAGGCCATGACCGCCGCGTCGCAAACGAAGGCGCTGACCGAGATGATCGCGACCAGGATCCGCGCGGCGGTGAGGGGCCGCTAAAGGCTGCACCTTCTCACCTCGATATGCCAGACTTTGGCGATAATCCTGGCTTCCTCGATGCGGAGGGCCCATGCATAAGCAAGCGTTCGAGCGGGGCTCGGTCGGCCAGTACGTGGAAGCCGTCCGCCAGCAGCTCGGATCCGCCGCGCTGAGCGATGCGACGGCACAGGCGGCGGTCCAGGTCCCGGGCGAGGGAGACCCGGCCGTCAGGCTGAGTGCCGCGTTGCCCAGGGTTGGAGCAGCGGGACCGGCGGTCACGGCGGCCGCGGCCGGTGCCCCGGCTCCGGTGCGGGCGGCGCCGTCCTCGTCGGGCGGAGACCAGGCCGCCGCGGTGCCTTATCTATCCCGGGACCCGATGGTCAGCCTGGTGCAAAGCGCCGTCGAAGGCGCCCTGCACGACCGGGGCGTGCCCGCCGATGCACCGGAAGGCGGCGGCTGGTGGGAGAAGATCGTCCGCCTCGTCCAGGGGCTGTTGCATCCGGGGAATTTCTCGCCGTCGGACCCGGACTGGGTCATCAAGATCGCGGAATCCATGCTCGAGCATCTGGCCAAGGGCAACCATGCGTTCAACCCGCGCCCCGCCGAGCACGAGATCAGCGACACAGCCCGGCTGGTCGTGGTCGGCGATTGGGGGACCGGGCTGCCCCGGGCGCAGGCGGTGGCCAAGTACATGGCCCAGGAGGTCGCCGAGGCTCTCGGGCAGGGACGCCAGGCCCACGTCATCCACCTGGGCGATGTCTACTACTCTGGCCTGCCCAGCGAAGTGCAGCGGCATGTCCTGGCCTACTGGCCGGTGACCCAGGCTCAGGCCGGGTCGGGCGTGACCTCGTGGTCGCTGAATGGCAACCACGACATGTACAGCGGCGGCTTCGGCTACTTTGACACGCTGCTCGGCGACTCGAGATTCGCGGCTCAGCACTCCGCCGACGGCGCGGCGACGAGCTTCTTCCGGCTCACCTCGCCCTCGTGGGATTTCGTGGGCCTGGACACCTCCTGGGACACCGACGTGTTGTCCCAGGGGGCAAGCGCGGTCCTGCAGGATCCGCAGGCGGACTTCGTCGCGTCGGTGGCCAGGGACTTCAGCCGCAAGCTGGTGCTGTTCAGCCATCATCAGCTGGTCACCGCCTATGACCACGCCGATATCGGCACGGTGCTGCCCGGCAAGCTCGGTCCTGTGCTGGACAGCGGGCGGGTGACCGCCTGGTGGTGGGGACATGAGCACCGCTGCATGACGTTCAAAGCCTCCGGCGGAGTGTCGTTCCCGCGGTGCGTGGGCCACGGCGGAGTGCCGGTGACGCAGGTCTATACGGCAGGCGAGCAGGTCCCCGCGCCGGGGTCGTGGGAGCCGAGCAGTTTCCTGGACCAGGGCGGCCAGCACTGGGCCCGTTTCGGTTTCACCGTGCTTGACCTCTCGGCCGACCGGATGCACGTCCGGTACCGGGACGAAACCGGGGCCCAGGTCCACGCGGAGGACATCGCGTAGCCACGATTCAGGCCAGCGGCCACGGTTCGGAGTACACGCGCTGGAGCATCCTGCGTCATCCCGCGGCCACGGCGACGGCCTCGATCTCGACCAGCTGATCGGGGTAGCCGAGGACGGTGACGCCGAGGAGCGTGCTGGGCGGGTCGTGGTCACCGAAGGCCTCGTGGATGACATCCCAGGCGGCGACGAGGTCCGCGCGGTCGGCCGAGGCGACGAAGACAGTGGTCTTGAGGACGTCGGACAGCGTGGCGCCGGATTCCGCCAGGGCGGTGGCGAGATTGGCCACGACCAGGCTGGCCTGCGCCCGGACATCGCCCACCCCGACGACCTCGCCCTGGTCGTCCACCGGGCACGCCCCGGCGGTGAAGATCAGCGAACCCCGCGGGGCAATGGCCGCGTAGGCGTAGGGCGCGCCCTTGTACAGGCTGTCGGAGCGAACCAGTTTGATCGTCATCGTCAATGCCTTCCGATACGGGCGCGATCCGCTGACGTCTGGGCTAGCAGGTCAGGACCAGCCCTTGCCGTTCCGGAAATCGGTGGTGAAGGTGCTGGCAATCGCGGACAGGACCGCGGAGCTGGACGTGATCAGGCCGAGCTCACGGTTGCGGTTGAGCGAGGTGCTTGAGAAGTTCTCCGAGCCGATGAAGATCTTCGCGTGCGAGGTGCCGTAGTCCGCCTCGATGACCTTCCCGTGAATGTAGAAGCCGGTCGAGGAACTGTAGTAGCTGATGTGGACGCCGGCCCGGGCCAGCTTGTCATACGCGCTATCGTATTCGCCGTCCGCGTTCTCCCCGCAGATCTGCACGTCCACGCCACGCTTGGCCGCCTTGACCAGCGCGTTCTCTATCGTGGTGTCGCCCATTTCCTCGCTGTAGATGCGCAGGCTGCTGGTGGCCCCGTTGATGAGGCCGAGCAGCTTGTCCTGCGAGTCGGTGGGCGACCAGACCAGGTCACTCCCGTCGCTGGGGTTAATGCCGCGGTGAGCGAAATCGGCGTCGAAGACGGCGGTGATTGCCGCGACGTCAGCGTGATTAGAGTCGGTGACCAGGAAATCCCGTGAGGTGGCGTAGTACGTGCTGGTCAGGTTGGCGGTCATGATGACGGCTTCGGATCCGTCGATGATCACGGTCTTCTGGTGGGTGTACTCGAAACTCGCCGAGGACCAGGCCACCTTGACGCCGTGCGAGCTGAGGTAGGAGTACGCCGCTGAGTTCTCACTGCGCTCGCGCTGGTCCAGGATGACGTGGACGCTCAGGCCGCGTTTGGCCGCCGCCGCCAGATCCCGCTCGGCCGTGGTGTCGGCGAACTCGTACATCGTCACGTCGACGCTGTGCCTGGCGGCGTCGATGAGCCGGTAGACGGGGGAGAACCCCGCGCCCGGCTCCACGATCAGCGACCCGGCCCGGGACACGCCTGAGGGCGCGGACGCCGCCTGGACCGCGGTCGAGCTGCTGCCCGCCGCCGCCGGGACCTGGACCTTGCACCCGGTCAGCACGAGCACCACCGCTGCGAGACCGGCCAGGACGACAGCGGGGGACAGGACACTGCGACGGACCATGGGAGGCATCCTCCTGATCTTGCCGTGTTACCGGGCCGTTCGTCCGTGCATGTACCCACAGAACGAAAAGTAAGCGTGGCGCGCGGCCCAGCCCGGGAAGATTAGCGGCCGATTTACGGGGTAGCCGCCCCTCGGCTGGGGCCGGCATCACCAGGCACGCATCCGCGTGATCGTCCTGTCCGGACAGGGCGGCGCGAGGGCTGGAGAGCATGAAATCGTTATGGAATATAACTCACCTGATACGCAGCCGGCCGGAATCCGGCGAGCCGCAGCGGCGAGGCCGGGACTGTCGTCGAGAACCGCGTGGAAGCCGTCGAGGCAGAGGCGGATGCCGAGGTCGACCCAACGATCCGGGATGCGGTACAGCAGGCCGAGCGGATGGCCGAGGAGACGGGCGGCCTGGGGCGCCCGGGGCGGCCGCTGAACCGGCGGTCACCGTTCTTCGTCGGGATGACCGCGGCGGCGGGCGTGGCCGTCACCATCGGGCTCATCGAGTTGCTGATCAAGGCGGGCTCGATCCTCATCCTGGTCGGCATGGCCCTGTTCATCGCGGCGGGCCTGGACCCCATCGTGAGCTGGCTGACCCGGCACCGGGTGCCGCGCTGGCTGGGCGTGGCCATCACGCTGCTTGGCCTGCTCGGCATCCTCGCGGTGTTCCTGGCGCTGGCCATCCCGCGGGTCACGGCGGAGGCGACCGCGCTGGCGAACCAGCTGCCGCACTATGCGAAGGAAATGCAGGACCACAACTCCGAGCTGGGCAAGCTGAACGCCAAGTACGACATCGAGTCGAGGCTGTCCAAGCTGATCTCCAGTCACGGCAGTTCGCTGGTCGGGGGAGTGCTCAGCGTCGCCGGGGTAGTGGTGAGCGCGGTCTCATCGTTCCTCCTCGTGTTCGTGCTGACCGTGTACTTCCTGGGCGGCCTGCCCCGGATCAAGCTCTTCGCCTACCGGCTGGTGCCCGCGTCCCGGCGGCCCCGGACCATCCTGCTGACCGATGAGATCTTCAGCCGGGTCGGCGGATACGTCCTGGGCAACGTGCTGACCTCGCTCATCATCGGAGTCGGCACAGCGGTGTGGATGCTGGCCTGGGGCATCCCGTACCCGTTCCTGCTGGCCATGTTCGTGGCGCTGATCGACCTCATCCCGGTCATCGGCTCCTATGTCGGCGGGGCGGCGGTAGTGCTGACCGCGCTGACCGTATCGCTGCCGGTGGCCATCGCCACGCTCGCCTTCATGATCCTGTACAAGCTGGCCGAGGATTACTTCATCGTGCCCAGGGTCATGGGCCGCACGGTGCAGGTGCCGGCCACGGTCACCCTGGTGGCCGTGCTGATCGGCGGCACCCTGCTCGGCATCATCGGTGCGCTGGTGGCCATCCCGGTGGCCGCTGCGGCCCGGCTGCTGCTGCAGGAGATCGCGTTCCACCGCCTGGATGACAGCTGATCCAGCGCCGGACTCATCCCTCGCCCCGCCCGGACGGATCCTGCCGGCGTCGGCAGCAGGCCGTTAGTGTGGCGGCATGAGAGTCGGAATTATCGGGGGATCGGTCGCCGGATGCGCGGCGGCGGCGCTCCTGCACCGGGCCGGCCACGATGTAACCGTCTTCGAGCGGTCCGAGTCCGGCCTGGTGAGCCGGGGTGCCGGGATCCTTATGGTCACCACCGCGTGGCAGGAGATGACGGCGCGAGGCGTCCTCGACGGGACCGTTCCCGCCTGCCGGGCCGGCTACTCCCGGTTCGTCACCCGGGCAGCCGGGACCGGCCGCCAGCGATGGCTGGGCGACGTCCAGATCAGCTCCATGCTGTTCAACTGGGCTCATCTGTACCAGTCATTCCGGCGGCGCGTTCCTGATGGTCTGTACCGCGGCGGCGCGGCCGTCGAGCGGATCGAAGCGACACCGCACGGCACGACGCTGCACCTTGCCCCCGGCGGTTCACTGGACTTCGACCTCGTCGTGTGCGCCGACGGGTACCGCTCGCTGGGACGCGGGCTCATCGACCCCGGCGCCGCGCCTGCCTACCGGGGCATGGTGCTGTGGCGCGGTCTCATCCCCGAGCGCGACATCCGCGCCGGTGCCCTCGGCGGCTGCGATCTCCTGCGGCCCGTGTACCAGGGGGGCCACGGGGTCGCGTACTACGTCCCCGGGCCCGGGGAGAGCACCGAACCAGGAGAACGCCTTCTCATGTGGGGCTACTACCTCCAGGTTCCCGAAAGCGCCCTGGCCTCGGTGCTCGTCGACGACCAGGAGCGGCAGCAGTCCGGCTCGGTACCGTTCGGGAAAGTGCACCCGGAGGTCAGGGCGGCCCTGGAGTCCCGCCTCGCGGGCCTGCTGCCCTCGCCGCTGTTCGAGCTGGTGCGACAGAGCGGCAACTCGTCAATTCAGGCCATTTACTCCTTCGTGCCCCGCAGCTACGCGCGCAACCGCCTCTGCCTAGTCGGCGATTCCGGCACGCTGGTCCCTCCGTTCGCGGGGAGCGGCGTCCTCCGGGCGGTGACCAGTGCCGCCTCACTGGCGGACGCCCTCGCCGGCGCGCCGTCCACCGACGATGCTCTCCGCCGGTGGAATGATGCCCAGCTTCAGGCCGCTGCCCAGGTCATTCCGAACACTGAAGGCATCGAGCGGAGCTACGTGTTCGGCATGCCAGACCTCACCGCCATGCCGACCACGGCGGCCAACGACTGGATGTCCGCAGCCTATGCCGGGTTTCCGGTCACCCTCCCCGGCGTGTGACCGGAAAGGCGTGTGACCGGAAAGGCGTGTGACCGGAGCCCTGGATCGGCGTCCCGATCAGGGGGCATGTCTCAGTCGCAGCGATCCGAGCCTCGCCAGTCACAAAGGACGTCCAGCTCGCCCGGATCGCGCACCGCCAGGCGGTAGACCAATGGCGGAAACAGTTCCAGGTACCTGACGTCGCCGAACTCGACGGCGGCGAAATCCCCGGTCCGCCAGCGGGATGGCCGGGCTGGCCGGAATGGGCAGCAGACCACTGGCCCTCATGCACCGAAAGCTAACCCTGGCTGTCCTATCGAGAGCCGTGTCAGTGTCAGGTACCGTTCGGCCCGCTTCTAAACAGCTTCGCCGGGGCAGAACCCCGAACCCGACCCACATCGAAGGACCATCGGTGTTGCTTGGGCAACTACGTTGGACCATCGGTGTCGTTCGAGAGCGGAAACGCTCGTTACGGGTGTGCCAGGTGAGACGGGTGGTGTTCGTGGGAAACTGCCGGCCGTGTGACCGGGCTGGAACGCGCGATGAGCGGCGATGATCGGCGGCGGCCGCCACCACAACAGCGGCGGCGGCGGCGGCGGCGGCCACGGTGCAGCTAGGCGGCGGATCCTTCTACTTTACATAATGTACATTATCGGCACTTAAGTAGTACGGGCGCCGGAGGATTTGGCCCTAAAGGACGGCCTAACGGTGGCGGCTATGCCGTCTACCACTGCCACCCGATGGCATCTTGCGAACGACAGGCAGCCGTTGATTGGTTCCGCTCGTCGGCCGGCGCACAGCGAATGCTCCGAGATGTCCACGTTTCGGCGCCCTCCCGAGACGGTAGTTTTGGTGGTAATCGGTTCGGTGATCTACGTCGCCCTCGGGCCGGCGGCGTCGTGGTCGCCGTCGACGGGGCCGTCACTGCCCAGGCTCTACCCGTGATCTTCGGCACCCTTTGGGCCGTCGGCTGGGGATACATCTACTGGAGGCTGTTCCACCTGGCCTCACGGCTTGAGTTCACCGGCGGGTGCCTGTCGTGGCGGGGCAGCATGGCCTGGTCACCGGCGATGCGCCCAGGCCGGGTCAAGGCCATCCGATGGCCTGCCTCTCGCCGCAGCGAGCACGTCGGGATCGAGCTTGACGATGGGCGAAAGGTGGCGGTGCGGCCCGGTCTCGGGCTGATGGAGTTCATCCACCGTGTTCAGGAGGCCGACCCGGACATCGACGTCGATGTCCGGCCCAGTGGTCAGGCCGCGATACGGATGAACATGGAGCCGTTGGGTTTCACCGAGCAGCGTGGGCTGGTGGGCGGTAATAATCGAGCTTTCCGGCGCTCCTTCAGCGTTGTGATGGTGTTGGCTCTGCTGGTCGCGGCGGTCGAGACAGGCCTGACGTTGACGGGCCCGCAGAAAAATTTCCATACGTTGCGGAGCGACCTCGCCCACGTGCACCTCCCAGCCGGCTATCGCCTGATCGCAACACGGCAGGCCGGACCGACTGCAGCGAGCAGTGCTCGCTCACCCAGACCTGGGCCTGGACGCCCAGCAGCACCCGTACCAGCTCCGCCGCCTGCACCGACGTCGACAACGCCTTGTCGTCCGCATGGTCGGGGGTGGACTCCAACTCGCCGATGCCAGCCAACGCTGCCTGCGATTACTACGCCATCGTGGGTAGCTTTTTCCATCCTGGGCAGGGCAAGCGCACGGTCGAAGCCATCGTCCGGACTGGCCAGGCCGGGGTAAACGATGGCTTCCTGATCGAGGTGAGCGACTCTTACAATCCGTAAACCGTTCGTGGTCGACCCGCGAACCGGCGCCCTGGACTTCGCCCACGACGATCATCAGGCACGCAAGTCGTTCGGGAAGGGCCTCGTCGATGCCGCGCAAGCCGCCCGGTCTGGCCGCTTCGAGCACGGCACCGAGGGACGGCAGGGCCCGCATCGGAATACAACGGCCCCCCGCGGCCGCATTCGGGCTCACCGCGGCGATCGCCTCGCCCTGAGTTCCCGACGTCGACGGCCACCGGCCCGGGGCCCGCGCTCTTTCGTGACGTGCACTGCGGCGCCCTGCTACGGGGGCGGCTGCGGCTGCGCGGCCGCTGTCACGCCCTGGGACTCCCGAAACTACGGCGGTACACCAGCAATTTTGCCTGGCTACCCGATCACCGTCGGGACAAAGGACTGTTCGACATCTGCGTCGCCATGGGCCGCATGATCCACGAAGGCGGCGCCGGGCTGACCGAAGCGGTCCCCTACCAGTTGCTGCGCAACTTCCGTCGCCCAGACAGTCAGCAGGCGCTACGCTGGCCAGCCCAGGCCGCTCGGCTTCCAGTTCGCTATGGTGCGGCACACCGGTTACGACGAGGAACCGGATCTGGAATACCTGATGGTGTCACCGTATGTAGAGCTGGCCGGATGACACCGCAGACCATGCCCGCCGACCTGGTCAGCGGGCCGTCGGCGCACCGGAACGAGACCCGGAGACCGTTCATGCCTGAGCAGGTCCTCATCGTCTTCGACGGAACCTGCGGCTTTTGCCGTCACACCGTGCACCGCCTGGCGGCACGCTGGCATCTGTCCGGACGGCCGGTGCCATGGCAGACCACGGATCTAGACGCTCTCGGCCTGTCCCAGCAGCAGGCGAGCGCCCGGATGTGGTATGCGGAACCCGGGGTCGCGCCGGCTGGCGGCGCCGCGGCGCTCGCCGCCGAGGTTGTCTACCGGATGGTGGCGCGCGGCCGACACCGCATTCCCGGTCCGTGGAGCACACCTGCGCGGTCTGACCGGCGAAAGCCCCGGTCATTACGTTGTCGGCCCCGTGCAGGCATCACGCGGGCAGGCGCAGCCAGAGCACGCCGCCGCGGCGGGCTGTCTCATGGCCGGCCGCGGCGGCGGCGAGTGCCGCCCCAAGCCGGGACACATACGCTTTCGTGCGCGGGAACGTGAGGTCGGACGTGTAAATAAGGCCGGGAACCTCGTTTCTGGCCGCCTCGTGCGCCCGTCGGAGGCTCTCGAAGTCCGGCACATTGTTCGTCACGAGGACCCGGCCCTCGGTCAGCGCCGCCTGGAAGATCTCTAGGTCCGACAGGGCCCGCAGGACTGGATCCGCAACGACCGCACGGCAGTCGATGCCGCGGGCAGCAAGATCGATAGCGATCGCGGGCGAGAACATCTCGTCGAGGAGCAGCGCGTCGGAGGTACCCCGTTCACAGTCCCAGCAGTCCCTGCTGCCGTTCCCACGCCGCCTGTGCCTGTGCAGCCTCGGCGCGTGCCCTGTCCAGGAAGTCGTCGACCTCTTCCTGGTAGTCACTCCAGTAAGCCAGAGCCGCGCGTATGAACGGTATGGGCGTTCCTGACGTCTCGGCTGCGACCTCGAGAACGTCGTCACCCGCAAGCACGGGCTCAGCTTCGCGGACCGACCGGATGGCGCCGATGACCTCCCACACATCAGGACCGCCGACCAGCCTGGCCCTGCGCCCGGCCGGGCCATCTTTGAAGGTGATGAGCGGGTGCTCACGGATACGGAGCGCCTCATCGACGAGCCTGCTGGTGGCGCTGGACAGGGTCAGGTCCCGGTTCGCTGCGACGAACGCGGAGAGTCGCTCGAACACGCGCGGTTCGAAGCGGACCGACGACGGGCTAGGAGTTGGCTACCATGTATGACAACGTAGGTCAACGTAACCAGAAAGGCAAGAGACTTGCGCGCTGCCCCGGGCCCGGCCACGCGGGAACCAAGAGCATGTCGGCTGCCCACTCCCCTGCCCACGAGACAACTCCACGCCGTTGGTTCCGGGAACGACATGAACTGAGGACCGATCTCCCGGCGCGCGCCGGTCTCGTGACAGGGGCGTCACAGGCGCTTGACCCTCACGTGGCGTCAGGCGGCATAGTCGGTGTCGTGGAGGAGCACCTGACCGTAGGACGCGTGGCCGAACTGGCCGGCGTGACCGTCCGCACGCTGCATCACTATGACGAGATTGGCCTCGTGCAGCCGTCGGCGCGCACCGCGGCCGGGTACCGGGCCTACTCGGCGGACGATGTGGAGCGGCTGCGTGAGGTGCTGGCCTACCGGCGGCTGGGCTTCGGGCTGCGGGAGGTCGCGGACCTGGTCGGCGGCCCGCCTGCCGACGCGGTTGAGCACCTGCGCCGGCTGCGCGGCCTGCTGCTGGAGCAGCATCACCGCGCCGGGGTCATGGTGGCGGCCATCGATAGGGAACTCGAGGCACGGGCGGAGGGGAAGAGGATGACGCCGGAGGAACAGCTGGGAATGCTCGGCGCGCGGCTTTATGACGCGATCGGGGGCGCTTACACCGCGACGCGACGCACCGAGCCGCGGATCGCCGCGAGGATATGGGATGCGCTCGGGGACGCGCAGACGGTGTTGAATGTCGGGGCTGGCACCGGCTCCTACGAGCCTCCTGGTCGTGACGTGACCGCGGTCGAGCCGTCGGCGGTGATGCGGGCGCAGCGGCCCGCGAGCGCGGCACCGTGCCTGGCCGCCACCGCAGAGAGCCTCCCGTTCGAGGACCAGTCCTTTGACGCCGCGATGGCCTTCAGCACCGTTCACCACTGGCAGGATCCGCTGGCTGGGCTGCGCGAGATGCGGCGCGTGGCCCGGCGCGTGGTGGTGTTCACGTTCGATGCCAGTGAGACCGGATGGCCTCGCCGGTTCTGGCTCAGCCGCGATTACCTGCCCGAGTTCGCCGGCCTCTTCGCGGGATGGCCTTCGCTGGACGGGCTGGCCGGCGCGATCGGGGCGCGCGCTGAGCCGGTGCCGATTCCGTGGGACTGCGCCGACGGCTTTTTCGAGGCCTACTGGCGTCGGCCCGAGGCGTACCTGGAGGATCACGTGCGTCGTGCGGTGTCGGTGTGGACACGGGTCGGGCCAGAGGCCGAGCAGCGGGCGGTGTGCAGCCTCCGTGATGACCTTGCCTCGGGCCGGTGGGCTGAGCGCAACCGCGAACTCGTCGATCTCGACGCGGCCGAGCTCGGCCTCCGCCTGCTCGTGGCCTGAACAACACCGCCGCGGGGGCGGAGGCGAGCCAGCGCCCGCGCCTGCTGCCGGAGGTCAGCCTTGCCACCGAGATTCTTTGAGAGAATCTCTGTCGTTTCCCAGCTCAAAGCTCGATCATCCGCCATCTCCATTGAGAACGGACACTCGCCGAGCGGCGGCTCAAAGCGGTTCGCCCTCGTCGTCCTCCTCGTAGGTCTCGGCGTTGATCCGCCGGAGGATCGTCAGCCCATGCTTGCGCCCACCTGCGCAAATCAGTGATTTTCTCTGCTGAGAGGCCGTATTCGGCGAATGCCTGGTCGTCGTACCATTCGGCGCCATCAAGACGTGCTTTGAGCTCACTGAGGCTGAATTGCTCGTCCCAGGCGTGGCGTCGGCCGAGGGCCTCTAGTGTCCTTCGCCTGAAATCCGCGCAATATATATGGCGAGGGAATCGAGGATCTCCTCGGCAGTTTTCGGCCACGCGAACGGCCGCGGATTCTCGTTCCAGTTCTCGTTCCAGGCGCGGATGCCGGCTTCGAGTGCCTGGACGCTCTTGTGGACGCCGCGGCGGATCGGCTGGTCTGCCAGGTAGCCGAACCAGCGCTCAACCAGCGCTCGACCTGGTTTGATCCAGGACGATCCGGTCGCGTGTAGACGTCTAGGTTCGCGGGCACGTTCTTGCCGATCACGGTGCTGTCAGCGATTATCCCGTGTCACATCGGTACCGCCGGCACCGTACGGGCACCTTCGGTCATGAGAATGGTCTTTATTCCTGTCGTTTCGTTGCCCGGAAATGTCGTAGCCATCCGCTAGAATCGAACTAGAAAGCTAGGGATCCGGAAGGGGTTGCCGGTCCGGTCGCATCCCGGGAGGGAGGTGAGCATCCGCGTGAGTACCTCCGCCGCCGCGCCGCCGGCCAGCACGAGCGATGCGCTGGCCATGCTGACCTCCGCGATGCGCTACCTGGCCGCCGCGGATGCGACCCAGATGCCCGCGAGCGAGCAGGCCGAGTGCCTGGCCGGGCTGGAACGGGCCGACGCGGTCGAGACCGCCGCCCGGGCCTCGGTGCTGGCCGCGTTCACCGCCGCCCAGGGGCACTGCGAGGACGGCGACTACAGTCCCCGGTCCTGGCTGATCCACCAGACCCGGGTCACCAAAGGCACCGCGGCCGGGCACACCGCGTGGGTCCGCCGGGCCCGGGCTCATCCCCGGATGCTGGCCGCGCTGGCCGCCGGGGAGCTGACCGAGTCTTACGCCCGGGCCCTGTGCGGGTGGACCGACAAGCTGCCGGAGCAGTGCCGCGGGACCGCCGATGAGATCCTGGCGGGCGCGGCCGTGAAGGGGATGGACCTGCGGGGCCTGGCCGCGCTGGCCGCGGAGATCCAGTCCCGCGCCGCGCCGCCCCCGGACCCCGGTGACCCGGACCCGGCGTTCGAGGACCGCGCGGTGCGGCTGGAGACCACCTTCGGCGGCGCCGGGGTCCTGTCCGGTGACCTCGGCCCGGAGTGCACGGCGCTGGTGAACACGGTGCTGGATGCGCTGTCCGCGCCGCAGGGCGCGGAGGACACCCGCACCCATGAGCAGCGGTACCACGATGCGCTGGAGGAGTCCATGCGGCGGCTGCTCGCGGCCGGGCTGCTGCCGGAGCGGGCCGGTCAGCCGGTCAAGGCGGTCGCGCATATTTCCCTGGCCGACCTGATGGTCCTGGACGGGGACTCGGCGTTGCAGCAGAAGTGGACCGAGCGGGTCCGGGCCCAGTGGGCCGCGCACCGCGCGGCGGCGTCGGCGGGCGGCGGTGACGGTGCCGCCTGGCTGGACGGGGACGCCGCGGAGGGGTTCGCGTGCGACGCCTCGATCACCCCGGTGGTGTTCGGTGACGTGAACCCCGCGGTGCTCGATGACCTGGTCCGCCTGTGCGTCCAGCTCGCCCGGTTCAGCCACGGCCACGGCACCCCCGGCGGCCCCGGCGGGCCGGCCGGTCCCGGTGACCCGCCTGACCCCGCCGGGGCCGGCGACCCGGCCCCGACCACCACCCCGGCCCAGACCACCCCGCCCCAGACCACCCCGGACCCGGCCTCCCCGGCCCAGACCACCCCGGACCCGGCCTCCCCGGACTCGCTTTCCCGGGAGGCCCTGGAGCGGCTGATCATCGGCAAGGCGGTCGCGCTGGTCTCGGGCCCGGGCGGGCTGGCCTCGTTCTTGCGGCGGGAGCAGCTCGGGGCCCGGCTGGCCGGGCCGAGCCTGCCGCTGGACGTGGGGTACAGCGACAGCGTCCCGGCGGGGATCAGGAACGCGGTCAAGGTCCGGGACATGTATTGCCAGTGGGCCGGGGGCTGTCACCAGCCCGCGTCGGCGTGCGAGGTGCATCATCTCAAGCACAAGGGCCGCGGCGGCGAGACAAGTCTTGAAAACTGTATTCTGCTGTGCTGGTTCCACCATCACGTGATGATCCACCGGATGGGCTGGACCCTGGTCCGGCACCCGGACGGAACCACGATGGCCTGGAACCGGGACAAGTCCAAGGTGCTGCGCAGCCACAGCCCGCCCGCCCGCGCCGGGTAAGCCCCCGGGCCTCACCAGGCCCACGGCATAACCCCGGTGCGTAAGCGAGCCGGCGCCCGGCCAGCGAAGCTGGTTGACCGGACCATTCTGGCGCGGTGTCCCGGCGAAGGCGCCCGAAAAGGACATCCGCGCCTGGACCGGGACTGGACCGAGATCCTCGATTCCCTCGCCAAATATATTGCGCTGATTTCAGGCGCAAGGCACTAGCGGTAGTTTGTTGGATCAGGCTGATGGCGGGTAGGCTGTTCGGCGGGTTCCCGATGAGTTTGGAAGCCGGTGATAACCGTGACGAAGCCGGTGCCGTGTCCGCCTGCTCCGGGTCCGCTGGAGGGGTATGCGGCCCGGTTCGATGACGTGTTTACTCACGTCGCAGCGGCGGGGGTTCCGGGATTACCTGGCCGGGCTGCTCGCGCCGCGGGACCGGAACAAGACGCTGACCGCGCTGGCCGGGGCCGAGCCGGTGGCCGGGGCGCAGCACCCGGCGGTGCAGCGGCTGCAGTTCTTCTTGTCGGAATCCCGCTGGGATCCGGAGAAGGTCGATGCCCGCCGGCTGGAGCTGCTGCTGTCCGGTGGTCACCGTGACCACGCTGTGGGCCGACGAACGGCTCTGTTACCCCCTGGACGCGGTGCTGTATACCCTCGCCAGGCATTTCGCGAAGGGGAAGAGCGATCCGGCGTTCCGCACCAAGCTGGCGATCGGCGCGGACCTGGCAGTCAGGGCCAAGGCTGCGGGTTCGTGTTCCGTGCGGTGGCGGCCGACAGCGCCTACGGGGACCAGGACGGGTTCCGCGGCGAGCTCACCGAGGCCGGGCTGCCGTTCGTGATGGCCCTGAAGCCCCGCCACGGGACCTGGGCCTACGGCGCTGACGCATATACCCCCGCGGACGCGGCCCGCGCCCTGGCCTGGGACGGGCCCGGTGATCCCGGCGCCTGGCAGCTGGTCACACGGACCTTCCGCGACGGGCACGCCGAGACCTGGTGGGCCGCTGATGCGACCCTGGGCTGGTGGGGACCGGACGGCACCACGCGCCTGGCAGTGGCCACCGCCGACCCGGCTACCTTGCCGGACAAGGCCACGTGGTACCTGGCCACGAACCTGCCCCGGCCAGGCGGCCCGCGCGAGGCAGACAGCGTCCACCCCCGCCGCCACCCTGGCCGAGATCGTGCGGATCTACGGCATCCGCCACTGGATCGAGCAAAGCTACAAGCAGGTCAAGGACGAGCTGGGCTGGGCCGACTTCCAGGTCCGCTCTGACACCGCGATCCGCCGTCACCAGGCGCTGGTCAATTGCGCGTTCAGCTTCTGCTGGGACACCTGGTTCGCCGGCCCGCCCCCACCACGCCCGGTACCGGCAGGCCCGCAAGAGAGGGAGCACCACCAGCCAGGCCCAGCAGCCCCGCGCACCTCAGAACACCCCGCCAGCACCCAGCTGGCCCCACGCGCTCCGCGCCGTCCGCAGCTGGCTGACCCCGCGATCACGCTCACGCGCTGGTGGCAGGCATGGTCGAAAGCGCCCCTGCCCGCTGAGCTCCAGGATCTCATCGACACCGTCAGCGCAGGCCACGGCCTGCACCTCTACCTCAGACCTTGATCCAACAAACTACCGCTAGCTCGGTGTTGGAGCACAGCTGCGACGCGGCATGGATGTCGATGAGGACCATATGCCGTAACTGTCGGGGGCTGGTTGAAGGCTTCCTTGAGAATGTCCAGTTCGCACTGCTCGCCGGTAGCCGAATCGGTGACCGTCATGCGAGCTGAGCGCGGGTCCACGCCGATGATGTGTACGTCCCAGCCGCGCGCGGTTAGCCCGGCCGCGACGGTGGCTGCGACAAGTGGCAAGCTGTTGCCAATTTCCAGAACGTCCTGCATCAGTCGGCGGTGCAGGACGTTGAGGTTCACGGCGCGGCTGGCTGTCCCTCGCGTAGTTCGGGGAATGCGGACTCCCAGACGCCTCGCACAGTTTTGCTGATCAAGGTCCGCAACACCGGCCACTGGCTGACGAGGAGGTCACGGTTAAGGTACTTAGTGACGTCGGCTCGCTGGCCTTCCGCTAGCACGATGCGCAGCGGATAGCCTGCTACGGTAGCGCTGCGCCATCACCGCAGGGTAGGAGACCGGAGCCGAGCCGGACGGGGCGCTCATGCCTTCTCAGCAGGTAAACACCGACCAGCAGATGTGGTTCCGAAGCCGCTGGTCGTCCAGTACGAGCTCGCGAATCGCCTCCGGGAGCTGGTCGCGCTGCCACTGGCACTCGAGTCGTCCCGCGGTCTCACCGTCGCCTTCCGGCGCCGCAGCACGTGCAGCCTTGATCGCATAGGCGGCCGCACCGAGCTCGTGCGCGGCGACATGTGCGACGGCGCCGGCCTGGCCAGCTGCGTACGCGGCATGCCGTGCTGCCCCACGCAGGTCTCTGGCCGCGCCCATGGCATGGCCGCCCGCCGCGCGAGCCTGGGTCATCCTGACCTCGCCGCGCACCCAGGCGCGCGCACGCTCGATCGCCTGACGCGGCCGCGGGTCCTCAGGCTGAGCCGACTCGAAGAGGTCAAGGACGTGTTCCGCGCACGATGCGGCCCAAAGAGCGAGGAGACGGTGATCCGGATCAGTGAGGGTCCCACCGCGGCGGATCGTCACGAAGCGAGGATCCCGGATCTTCGGAAGGATCACAGCCGGTACTCCTTCTGCCTACATCCGCCCACCATCTTAGGATGCGCGTAACCAGGTACGCCCCACGCGAAGCCTGCCACCGGCCGGGGCCGTGTGAAGTCCCCGGGTGCGCCGCAGCCGTAAACGAGCGTGATCGTGCTGGCCGGAATGCCGGAGCCCGCGCAGTTGCACGGCAGCGAAGTGGTGCCTAGCTGGGGCTGGTTCAGGCGATAAGCAGGCGGCTGTCAAGCTCTGCTGCGTCGAGATCGAGGAGGTCGCGGTTGCGTTCGGCCCACCGGCTGGATGCCAGGTCGTCACGCAGGCTGTGCACTGCCCGCTGCTCGGCGTCCGGACCGACTCTGGCCCAGATCGACATTCCGCGGCGGATATTCTCGTCGAGGTAGGCCTCGGGCCGGCGTTATCGGATCGGTGACTGCCTGCCGCGCGCCGCTCCCCCGCGCAGCTGCGCGTTGAGCCGCGCGGCCTGTCGCGTGAGGTGGTCGCGTTCGGGGAGGTTGGGCGCTGACCGGGCGGCTTCGGCGTAGAGCCGGGCTGCGATGACGGGGTCACCGTCACGCTCGTGCAGGTACGCCGCGACGGCGGCGTGGCGGGGCAGGGCCGGGTCGAGCTTCGCCAGGGCGGCCAGGCCCGCCTGCGGGCCGTCGGCCTCGCCGACCGCGACGGCTCGGTTGAGGCGGGCTACCGGGCTGCCGGTGAGGCGCACCAGTTCGTCATACCACTCGACGATCTGGACCCAGTCGGTCTCCTCGACCGTCCTGGCGTCGGCGTGGAGAGCCGCGATGGCGGCCTGGGCCTGGAACTCGCCCAGGCGGTCGCGGCTGAGGGCTGCCTGGAGCACCTCGACGCCCTCGGCGATCAGGCGGGTGTTCCACAGGCTGCGGTCCTGCTCGGCGAGGGGCACGATCCTGCCGTCGGGACCGTTCCGTGCCGGGCGCCGTGCGTGGTGGAGCAGCATGAGCGCGAGCAGGCCCGCGACCTCCTCATGGCTGGTCATTGACCGCTAGCTGGCGAGTGAGCCGGATCGCCTCGCCGGCGAGGTCGACGTCGCCGGAGTAGCCCTCGTTGAAGACCAGGTAGAGCACGCGCAGCACCGTGGCGACGTCGCCGGGCTGGTTGAACCGGACGTCCGAGACGGTCCGTTTGGCCCGGCTGATCCGCTGGGCCATGGTCGCCTCCGGCACGAGGTAGGCCTGGGCGATCTGACGCGTGGTCAGGCCGCCGACCGCGCGCAACGTGAGCGCGACGGCCGAAGCCGGTGTCAGGGAAGGATGCGCGCACAGAAAGTACAGCTGGAGCGTGTCGTCCACCGCCTCGCCCTGGCCGGACGTGGGCTCGCCCTCGACGCGTACCTCGCGCTGCCGCCGGGAGGTATCGGCGCGGACGGCGTCGAGGAACTTACGCCAGGCCACGGCGACCAGCCAGCCCTTGGGGTCCCGCGGCGGGTCGTCGGGCCACCCGCGCACGGCCTCGACCAGGGCGTCCTGCACGGCATCCTCGGCCGCCGCGAAGTCGGCTCCGCGGCGGACAAGGATGCCGATCACGGTGGGGGTGAGGGTCCGCAGCAGGGCCTCATCCACGGTGCGTCACTCCGTGATGGTCGGGGGCGCGGTCAGGAACGGGCGCACCTCGAGCCACTCGTGGATCGGCTTCCCGCCCGCACCCGGAGCCGCGGACAACTCGCCGGCCAGCTCGAGCGCTCGCTCGTAGGTATCGACGTCGATGACCATCCAGCCGGCGATCAGGTCCTTGGTCTCCGCGAACGGGCCGTCGGTGACCGGCGGCCGCCCCTCGCCGTCGTAGCGGACGAACGTTCCATCCGGGGAGAGCGCCTGACTGTCGACGAACTCGCCGGTGCCCTCGAGCCGGGCGGCGAAGTCCTGCATGTACTGCACGTGGGCCGAGACCTCCTCCGGCGTCCACTGGTCCATCGGCGCGACGTTGACCGAGGCAGGGCCGCCGCGGTAGTGCTTGAGCAGCAGGTACTTGGCCATCATGTTCTCCTTAGTTCGGTACTGCCCGTTGTGACCGCGCGGTGCTCAGGCGCGCTGACGCTCCTCCCGCTGCCGGACCAGCTCCTCGACCGCGCTCGGCAGACGTCGTCTCGAAGTCGATCAGCTTCGCCCAGGTCGGGGTCACGACGATCCGGACCATGCCGTCGTAGAGCGAACGCACCTCCGCCTCCCACTCGACCCGTTGCTCGGGCGTCATCTCGTAGGTGCCGCTCGCCTGCGAGATACTCCTCCGGGATGCCATCGACGGCATCCAGCTCGGCCCGGCCGCGGATGAGCAAGATCTTGGGCGGGTGCACCTCGGTGTCGATCGTCAGGGCAACCGCCGGGTTCGTGCGCAGGGCGGGGAGCTTCGGAGCGTTCTTCGCGGTGCACATGACGATCTCCGAGCCGTTCCAGGTGAACCCGATCGGGACAGTGCGGGGTGTGCCGTCCTTGGCGACGTAGGCCAAGCGGGTCAGGTCGCGGGCCAGCAGCTCCTGGCTGAGCGGCCGGTTCAGCACCTCGGTGATCTCGTCTGGTTGCACGGTTATCCTCCCTTGCCGGTTCTTTGTCGTCCCTGGGACGGAGCCAGCGTCGCATTCTCGACACCCGAACGAGAACCCGCCGGCACGCAGGCAAGTCCGTTCCGCCTATCGGACGGTGGTGATGCCGGCCAGGATGAGGTCGATGCCGGCCAGGAATTGCTCGCGGTCATCGTGCCCGGGCAGCTGCGTCGCCACCTGGCGCACGAACGGGTACTCCGCGGGGTCGAGCCGGGCCCACCGGGCGGCGACGGTCGCGAGGAAGGCCGACCGGTCCGTGTCCCGCGGCAGCAGGCGGGCGCCCGCGGCGTACTGCCCGGCGAGTCCGAGAACATAGTTCAGGAGCGCGGACGCGCAGTCGAACTGCGCCCGTTCGGGGACGCCGAGCGCCTGGAGCTGCCCGCCGACGCCTTCGAGGATCTGGACCATCGCGGACTGCCACGGCTCACGGGAGAGCTGGGCCCCCACCCAGGGGTGCGTGTCGATCGCGTCGAACACCCCGGAGGCAACGGCACGGATCGCCGCCCGCGGCTCCGCGCCCTTGACCACCTCGGTCATGACCCGGGCGATGACGTCGTCGGTGGCCGCCACGAGCAGATCGTTCTTGCTGGCGACGTGCCAGTAGATCGCCCCGGCCCCGGTGGCCAGCTGCGCCGCGAGTGCGCGGAAGGTCAGGGCGTTCTCGCCGCCGGCGTCGAGGATCCCGATCGCCGCCTCGACGATCCGCTCCTTCGAGAGCGCGTCCGTGCGCCGTTCGGCCCGCTTTGCCTTAGCCGTCATGAGCACCATCTTGACACGATTGGAACATTGTTCCAAACTGTACCGATGGAACATCGTTCCAACAAGCTCAGGGAAGGAACATCATGACGACACCAGTCGCGATCGTCGGCGCGGGCCTGGGCGGCCTCACCCTCGCCCGCGTCCTGCACGTTCACGGCATCCCCGTCACCATCTACGAGGCGGAGCCTTCGGCGGCGGCCCGCACGCAGGGCGGCCAGCTCGACATCCACGAGCACAACGGGCAGCTCGCGCTCGAGGCCGCTGGCCTCACCGACCAGTTCCGCGCGGCCATCCACCAGGGCGGCGCGGCTACGCGCATGCTCGATCAGCACGGCGCGGTGCTGCTCGACGAGCCCGACGACGGCACCGGCGGACGTCCCGAGGTGCTCCGCGGAGACCTTCGCCGGATCCTGCTCGACTCCCTGCCCGGCCAGCTGGTCCAGTGGGGACGCAAGGTCACAGGTGTCCAGCCCCTGGGCGACGGCCGGCACGAACTGACCCTTGCCGACGGGCCCACCGTGACCACCAGCCTCCTCGTCGGCGCCGACGGCGCCTGGTCGAAGATCCGCCCGCTGCTGTCCGACGCCAGGCCCGAGTACGTCGGCACCTCGTTCATCGAGACTTACCTGTACGACGCCGACGAGCGGCACCCCGCGGCGGCCAAGGCGGTCGGCGACGGCGCGATGTACGCACTCACCCCGGGAAAGGGGATCGTCGCGCACCGCGAGGCGGGGAACATCCTGCACACGTACGTCGAGCTGAACCGCCCGCCGAGTGGATCGCCGGCATCGACTTCACCGAGGCCGCGCCGCGAGGCGCGGTCGCGGCCGAGTTCGACGGGTGGGCGCCGGAGCTCACCGCGCTGATTACCGACGGCGAAACCGCGCCGATCCTGCGCGAGATCTATTCTCTGCCGAACGGACACCGATGGGATCGCGTGCCCGGGGTGACGCTTCTCGGTGATGCTGCGCACCTGATGCCGCCGGCCGGCGAGGGCGCGAACCTGGCGATGCTCGACGGCGCCGAGCTCGGGAAGGCGATCGCCGCACACCCTGACGACATCAATTTCCTCACCGGCGCCCGCGGGCCAGCGGTTGCGTAAGGTCCGCCCGCGACCTGATCACCTATAGCAACCAGATCATCACAAAAAGTTAAATATGCTCTTGCCGGAGTGGCTCGGGTCGGCTTATATTACTCATAGCGATGAAGTCGTCACAAAAGTAGAACTAGGCCGGTCTCGGCTCCGTTCAACGAGTGCGGCCTAGGCGATGTGAGGTAGGTAGACATGCAGCGCTCGCGGACTTACACCGGCCGGCTGGGCACCAGAGGCCGCTACCTGGCGCTGGCCGCGGTGGCGGTGATCGTACTCGTCGCGGCGGGCATCACGATCTCGCTGACGGCCCTGTCCGGCGGCACAACCAAGCCTTCCCGGCCGTCCGGCAGCACTCAAGCGCGGCCGCCCGCACTGGCCCTGACGTCGTTCGCCGGGTATGCCGGCCAGGGGGTGCTGCCGGGCGCGCCCAAGCTCGAGGTCAACGCCATCGTCGCAGCGGGAGGCCAGCGGCTCGCCGCCGGCAGCGCCGATGGCTATCCGGCGATCTGGCGGCAGGACTCGGGCGGAGCCTGGACCCTGGTCACTTCGCCAGACGAACTGCCAGCGCAATCGACTCCGGCCACGCTGACCAGCGTGACCCACGGACCGGCCGGATGGCTTGCTGTCGGCGTGCCAGGTCCCGTGGTCCTCACGTCGGCGAACGGAACGACCTGGCGGCCAGCCGCGGGGAACATCGCGGCCGCCCTGGGCAAGATCACCGTCGTCTCGACCACCGCCGGGCCCCGCGGGTACGTAATCCTCGGCAAACTGGCCAAGCCGGGCGGTGGCTGCGCGGCGGACGTCTGGTGGTCACCGAACCTGACGAGCTGGACACGCGCTCATGACGTCAACGGCACCGAGGGCTCCAGCCAGACCCTCGCGGTGGCCGCGCTGGCGGACGGGTTCGTCTCGGTAGGCTCGCACAACGGCCACCCGGCAGCATGGGTCACCTCAGACGGCACCACGTGGCGGACCATTGTCCTGTCGGCCCCGGCTAACGCTCAGCTCAACCAGATAGCGGTCATCGGAGCCCGGGTGGTGGCCACCGGCGGTTCCGACGGCCAGGCCGGCGGCTCGACGGCCTTCGCGGTGTCCTCACCTGACGGCGGCGCCACCTGGCAGCAGGCGGACCTTCAGCTGCCGGCGCCCGGCACAGTCGTCACCGCGCTGGCCGCCGGTCAGCAGGGATGGATCGCCGCCGGGCAGTACGGTACGCCCGGCCAGGCGCGAGTCGTGGTATGGAAGCTGGCAGACGGTAAGAACACGTGGGCTCAGGCGCAGGTCGGCGGCATCACCGGTCCCCAGCCGGGAAGGACGCCCGAGATCACGGCGCTCGGACTATCGGAGGATGCCGTGACCGGGATAGGGCCTGTCGCCCCGGCGCAAAGCCGGCTGGCAGCTGTTTTCACCCTGCCAGCCCGGTGACGGCTGCGTCAGGCGACCTTGACGGCGCCGCCGTCGATGCGGTGGTCAGAGCCGGTGATGCTGGCAGCCACCGGCGACAGCAGGAAGGTGATCAGCGCGGCGACCTCATCGGGCTCGGCCAGGCGCCCGGTGAGCATGGTCGGGACCTGGGCGTGATGCTTTGGCTGCGCGACTCTTGACGGCGATTTAGCGAAGGACTAGCGTCTCGGGCAAGACAAATAGGAAACTTTACTATTTGTCTAGAAGGCCTGTTTGGGTGATCACATTGCCCGCCTCGCGCAGCCGGCTGGCCTTTGCTCGTCCGCTTCCGCGCTACGCATGGGATTGACGAATGAGACGACGACACGCACGCCTCCTGGCCACGCTGGCCGCCGGCGCCACCGTACTGCTGGCCCTCGGCGTCAACACGGCTGGCGCCAGCGCCGGCACCGGGCATGGTCCGGGCCCGAGATCGCTGCCGTACCAGGTCTTCGCCCCGTACTACGAGATGTACGACACCAGCACCGACCTCGCCCAGCTGTCGCAGCAGTCGGGGGCCAGGTACCTGTCACTGGCCTTCCTGGAGACCGCCGCGCCCGGCTCCTGCACGGCCTACTGGGATGGCGACACCAGCGAGCCGATCGCCCCGTCGAGCTACGGCAGCGACATCGCGGATATCCAGGCGCACGGCGGCAACGTGATCCCCTCGTTCGGCGGCTATACGGCCGATACCACCAGCACCGACATCGCCGACAGCTGTACAAGCGTCCCGGCCATCGCTGCGGTCTACGAAAGCCTCGTCACCACCTATAACGTGCCCCGCATCGACCTGGACGTCGAAGCCGACTCGCTCACCAACACGGCCGGAATCAACCGGCGCAACGAGGCGATCGCGATGGTCGAGGCGTGGGCCGCGGCCCATCACCGGCAGATCGAGTTCTCCTACACGCTGCCGACGTTCCCGACCGGCCTCACCTCCTCCGGAGTTGCCGTCCTGCAGAACGCGGTCGCCGACAAGGCCAGGATCAGCACCGTGAACCTGCTGACGTTCGACTACTACCTCGGTACCCAGCAGGACATGGTGGCCGACACCGAGAGCGCCGCGAGCGGCCTGTTCGGTCAGTTGCAGTCGCTGTACCCGGCCGCGCCGGCCTGGCAGCTGTGGCACATGATCGGCGTCACCGAGATGCCGGGCATCGACGACTTCGGCCCGCACGAGACCTTCTCGACCGCCGACGCGGTCACGATCTTGCGCTGGGCGCAGCAGCAAGGGATAGGGCTGCTCTCGTTCTGGGCCCTGCAACGCGACAACGGCGGCTGCCCGGGCACCAAGGGCGCTGGCACCTGCTCCGGCGTGACCCAGCCGACGTGGTACTTCAGCCACGTCTTCGAGCACTTCACGCGGTAGCAAGTGCTCCATCAGCTAGCGTTCGCCGATAACCCATAGCAATGACATGGTTCCGGCGCCAGCTGGCTGTCTCGCGGATCCCCCCTCAGCCCCGCGAACCCCGCCCGCCTCTTCCTGCACGCGCGTGCTGTCCCGCTCCCGCTCCCGAGCCACACCGATGGTCCGTCGTGGTTGTCCCAGCGACCCCGATGGTCCATCGCTGTGGTCAGGGTAAGGGTTCCACCGCGGCTGGAAGCGGGGCGAGATAGCAGGAGTTCTGCACCCGGAGTGCCACAACGCGGGCAGACAACCTGCAATCATTGGTTGCAGGTTGTTCTCCGACGTGCTACCGTAGGTTGCAGATAAGGGATGCGGAGGACGGCAAGCGCCACCATGCTGGCGATTCAGCGGGGGGCGATGATCGCCGGGCGTTGAGGGCAGGGAGTGAATGCTGATGCCGGGACTCATGATCGATCGGGACGTTCTGATCGAGGCGCCGGTGGAGGTGGTGTGGCGCACCATCACCGAGCCCGACCAGATGAGCCAGTGGTTCGCCGACCGGGTGGAGCTCGTCATCGAACCAGGTGCCCGTGGCTTCATGGAGTTCGGGGACCAGGGCGGCCCGGTCGTGGTGGAGGCGGTTGACCGGCCAACTCGGTTCTCGTTCCGCTGGAACTACCGCCGGGGGGAGGAACCGGTGGCCGGCAACTCGATGCTTGTCGAGTTCACGCTGACGCCCGAGGGCGACGAGCGGACTCGCCTGCGGGTGGTCGAAAGCGGCCACGAGCTGCTCGCCTGGCCCGACGCGGAAAAGGAACGTTATGCCGACGAGCACCGAGACGGCTGGGTCGAGTATCTGGACCGCCTCGCCACGGTGGTCGGGAAGGGCCAATCGGGATAATGGCGCAGGCCGATGACGAGCTATGGTCCGCCATCGCCGACCCGTCTCGTCGCCAGGTTCTCGACCTTCTGGTCAGCAACGGCGACGTCAGCGCCAGCTGGCTGGCCGGCCACGTGTCCTTCTCCCGCCAAGCCGTCTCCAAGCATCTGGTCGTGCTCGAGCGGACCGGGCTGATCAGCCGGCGCAAACAAGGCCGGGAAGTGCTGTACCAGGTCGATGCCGACCGCCTTGACCAGGCCGCCCGGACCATGGCTGACCTCGCCGCGCAATGGGACCGGCGACTTGGCGTCATCAAACGGCTCGCCGAGACCGCGCACGCAGAAACCGCGCACGCAGAAACCGACAAGAGGAGAGAAGACCGTCATGACGGATGAAGCAGCACATGCTGGCGGCCCGGCGGCCTTCGGCACCAGCGACCCGGGGCTGCCCCCGGCCGTCGACCGGGGCGCCTTCGAGGAGGAACTGGACCGGTTGCGGGCCCGGGAGAAGGCGCACACCCGGGAAGGGGACGCGATCGCCGCGGCCCGGCGGCGCCTGCCCATGACCGAGATCGACGCCAGCCTCCCGCTGACCGGACCTCATGGACCGCTCACCCTGCTCGACGCGTTCGAAGGACGCCGGCAGCTCATCGCCTACTACTTCATGTGGAACCCCGGACACCCCGCGGCCGAGCAGTGCGAGGGCTGCACGTTCTACACCTCGCAGGTCAGGGAGCTGGCTTACCTGCACTCCCGGGACATCACCTACGCGGTCTTCTGCCAGGGCCGCAATGTCTCCTCCGGCCTCCCGCCCGAAGATCCCTACCCTGAGAGCCTGCGGTACCGCGACTTCATGGGCTGGGACATGCCATGGTACTCGGCCTACGATTCCCTTGACGAGCTCCTGGTCGGGCGTGAGATCGGCTTGTTCCACCTGGTGTGCTACGTACGGGAGGGCGACCGGGTCTTCGAAACCTACTGGACCAAGCGCCGGGGCGTCGAGGCCATGGACAACAGCTACGCGCTGATGGACCTCAGCGTGCACGGGCGCCAGGAGTCGTGGGAGGACTCGCCTGCCGGCTGGCCGCAAGAGTGCACCAACGTGCGGACCGACGGCGGCGCGCCCGATTGGCCGCCGGTGTCAGCGTGGCCGGGCGGACGCCCCGCCGCCCAGTGGCCGCGGCTCGATGCCGGACGCTCAGACGACCTCGGTCAGCCGCCGACGTAGGCCGCGAGGTGCTCGCCCGTGAGGGTGGAGCGGGCGGTGACGAGGTCGGCGGGAGTGCCCTCGAAGACGATCCGGCCGCCGTCGTGGCCGGCACCGGGGCCGAGGTCGATGATCCAGTCGGCGTGCGCCATGACCGCCTGGTGATGCTCGATGACGATGACCGACTTGCCAGAGTCGACAAGCCGGTCGAGCAGGCCGAGCAGCTGCTCGACGTCGGCGAGGTGAAGGCCGCTTGTCGGCTCGTCGAGGACGTAGACGTTGCCCTTCTCCCCCATGTGGGTGGCCAGCTTGAGCCGCTGCCGCTCGCCGCCGGACAGCGTCGTGAGCGGCTGGCCAAGGCTGAGGTAGCCGAGCCCGACGTCGGCGAGCCGGCCGAGGATCGGCGTGCGCGGCCGGCGTGGCCGCCTCGCCGGAGCCGAAGAACTCCGCGGCCTCGGTCACCGGCATCGCGAGCACCTCGCTGATGTCGCGGCCGCCGAGGTGGTAGTCGAGCACCGACGGCTCGAACCGCTTTCCTTCGCACTCCTCGCAGGTGATAGCGACGCCCGCCATCATCGCCAGGTCGGTGTAGATGACGCCGGCGCCGTTGCAGTTGGGGCAGGCGCCCTCGGAGTTGGCGCTGAACAGGGCCGGCTTGACGTCGTTAGCCTTCGCGAACGCCTTGCGGATCGGCTCGAGCAGCCCGGTGTACGTCGCCGGGTTACTCCGTCGCGAGCCGCGAATCGGCGTCTGGTCGACCGCCACCACCTCGTCCCGCCCGGACACCGAGCTGCGGATCAGCGAGCTCTTGCCCGAGCCTGCCACCCCGGTGACGACAACCAGCACGCCGAGCGGGATGTCGACGTCGACGTCCTGGAGGTTGTGCGCGCTGGCGCCACGAACCTCCAGCACGCCCGACGGCGTCCGCAGCGATGGTTTCAGGGCGGCGCGGTCATCGAGGTGCCGGCCGGTAACGGTGCCGCTCCCCCGCAGGTCTGCCACGGTGCCCTCGAACACCACCTCGCCGCCCTTGATGCCGGCGCCCGGGCCGAGGTCGACCACGTGGTCGGCGATCTCGATCGTCTCCGGCTCGTGCTCTACCACGAGCACGGTGTTGCCCTTGTCGCGCAGCCGCAGCAGCAGGGCGTTCATCTGCTTGATGTCATGGGGATGCAGGCCCGTGGTGGGCTCGTCGAAGACGTAGGTGACGTCGGTGAGCGACGACCCGAGCTGGCGGATCATCTTGGTGCGCTGCGCCTCTCCGCCGGACAGCGTGCTCGAAGGCCGGTCGAGCGAGAGGTAGCCAAGCCCGATCTCCGCGAACGAGTCGAGAGTCTGCTGCAGCGTCGCGAGCAGCGGTCCGACCGACGGCTCGTCGAGATCACGGACCCATCCGGCCAGGTCGCTGATCTGCATGGCGCTCACGTCGGCGATACTGATTCCCTTGATCCGCGAGGACCGGGCCGCCTCGGTGAGCCGGGTCCCGCCGCACTCGGGACACACGGTGAAGGTGACCGCACGCTCCACGAACGCACGGACGTGCGGCTGCATCGCGTCGGCGTCCTTGGACAGCATCGACTTCTTAACCCGCGGGATCAGCCCCTCATAGGTCATGTTGATGCCCGCGATCTTCATCCTGACCGGCTCGTGGTGGAGGAAGTCGTGCAGCTCCTTCTTGGTGTACTTGCTGATCGGCTTGTCCGGGTCGGAGAAGCCCGACTCGCTGTAGAGCCGGGAGTTCCAGCCGCCCCCGGTATAGCCGGGAACGGTGATCGCGCCCTCGTGGAGCGACTTGCTCTCGTCGTACAGCTGGGCCAGGTCGATGTCGGAGACCGTGCCCCGGCCCTCGCAGCGCGGGCACATGCCGCCGGTGATACTGAAACTGCGCCGCTCCTTCACGGTCTTTCCGCCACGCTCGAGCGTGACCGCACCCGCTCCGCTGATGGAGGCGACATTGAAGGAGAACGCCTGGGGCGAGCCGAGGTGCGGCTGCCCGAGGCGGCTGTACAGGATCCGCAGCATCGCGTTGACGTCGGTGGCGGTGCCGACCGTGGAGCGAGGGTCAGCACCCATCCGCTGCTGGTCGACGATGATCGCGGTCGTCAGCCCTTCGAGCACGTCAACCTCGGGCCGGGCCAGGCTCGGCATGAAGCCCTGCACGAACGCACTGTAGGTCTCGTTGATCAGCCGCTGTGACTCCGCGGCGATCGTGCCGAACACCAGGGAGCTCTTACCCGAGCCGGAGACGCCGGTGAACACCGTCAGCCGGCGCTTCGGGAGCTCGACGCTGACGTCCTTGAGATTGTTCACGCGCGCGCCGTGCACCCGGATCACGTCGTGGCTGTCTCCGGCATGCGGTGCGGGCGACTGCGTGTCGGTCTTCGTAGCCATGCTCATGTCTCCATCTGCGTGGTGACGCCCATGGCGGTCATGCTAGTTGCGCCCGCTGACCGGCGCTTCTCGATTCCTGATCGGCCAGGGCAGGCCGCCTGGGGCGGGCCGGAGGTGTCGAACCGGCGGGCAGGGCCGCGAAGCGCCCGTATGCCGGAGACGAAGATCAGGACGCCGGCGATGACGAAGATCAGGCTGACCGAATTGAACGTGACGCCGCCGAACGAGAAGCGGAGGCTGCGCAGGACGGTGCTCGTCAGCCAGCCGGAGACGATCACGGAAACCATGGACGCGAGCTGGTTGAGCGGAGTGAACACCGCCATCACCCGGCCCACGTATTCGCGCGGTGTCGCTTCCAGCAGCAGCGGCGCCACCGCGGTGTTCAGCATGGCGATCGGCACCGCGTAGATCGCCAGCATGACCAGGCCCGCGGGGAAGCTGCGCTGCAGCGCGTAACCGACCGCCAAGATGCCGGTGGCCAGCAGGCCTGAGCAGGTCAGTGCGCGGGCACCGATCCGCCGGACGATGCGGCCCGCCGCTAGCGCGCCGACGATGAAGCCCGCCCCTATCGCCGTCTCCGCCACGCCGAACAGATGGGACGACGCGTGCAGATCGCGGGTCACGAAGAACACGTTCAGCGTGCTGATCGCGCCTGTGCCGCACTGGCAGATCATCGTGACGGACAGGAGGGTCACCAGGAACCGGTTGCGCGCGAAGAGCCGCAGGCCAAGAGAGAACTCGGCGTGCAGGCTGGTCTCGCTTGATCTGGCCGGCGGGTGCGGGCGGGGTCGGGCGTGACCCGCAGGAAACGGATGGCCAGATAGGACACGACGTAGGAGGCGGCGTTGACGGTCAGCGCCCACCGCAGGCCGACGGTGAACAGCAACGGGGCCGCGATCGGCGGGCCGATCATCCAGGCCGCCGACGTGGTGGCCTCGGCGAGCCCGGCCGCGCGCGCCCGGTCCTCCTCGCCGTGGACCACGTCGCCGGTTGTCGCGAACCGCGCCGGGCTGAAGAACTGGCCCGCCGCGTTCAGGACGAACACGACCAGGTACACGGCGGCAAGCCAGAGTCCGACGGGGAGGTCGCGGACCGGGACGAAGGACAGCCCGATGAGGCCCACGACCATCGCCGCGCGGATCACCTCGGTCCGCATCATCGTCGATTTCCGGTTCCACCGGTCGACGAAAACTCCGGCGAAGGGCCCGACCAGGGCAAATGCGGCAGCCGCGGCGATGAGGATGCCGCTGACCGCGGCGGGGGCCCAGGCCCGGCCGCTGGCGAGAATCTGGGACACCCACAACACGAGCGTCGTGCCGAAAACGCTGTCCCCGACCGCGGAGCGGCCTGGCCGTACCACAGCTTTGCGTAATTCCGGTTAATCAGCCACGCTGAAGCGATGGCAGGTTTGCTTTGTGATTAGTTGTTAATGCAGTGCTTAGCGCGGCTGTTACGTATAGGTGCCATGGTGGTGACGCGATGCTCAGGTTGGGATATGCGGGCGGCCGACCGGAGGCCGGAAACTGGTGACGTCCCGCGCTCCCGAGCAGCACGGCGGTACGCCACGCATCGGCTGGTCAGGGGCCGGGGTTCCGACCTGACGCCCTGCCATCATTTTCTGAGCTCTTTCGGAAAGCTAGGTAACTTCGGCCATAGGTAACAGCCCGTGACGACAGCGAGCTACTCATTCTGTAGCTCGAGGCACGGGTGACCCATCGAGTCACATCGGTATCATCCGTTAGTCCGGAAGACCGTCGCGAGGCCGTTATCGTCACGTTATTTGCGGAGTAGCTCACAAATCTCGCGTTTGCCGAAATTGGCGGGTGACGGATATACGGCCCGTCTTCCGCTCGACCCACATCGGCGGCGGAAGGCGGACCCGGCGCGCAGGCCCGACGCAGGCGGCACAGGGGCACGTCCGACCTGCGGTCGCTACCTGCCGAAACGGTCAAATTCCCCGTTTCTCACGCCGCCGAGAAAGGCATGCCACTCGTCCGGCGTGAAGTGGAGGACCAGTCCTGCGCAGTCTCTGCTGTTACGCACGCCGACATCGCCACCGGGCAGTCTTGCCACCTCGACGCAATTGCCGTTGGCGTAACTCAGGGAACTCTTAATCCAGTAACAGCCTGGACCTAGCCGTTCGTACGGATTCCTGAGCGACATGCTTTTCACGTGAACCCTTCACTGGTTGGGTATTTTCCGAATGTGCAACTGGTGGTGTGGCAGGTAACCTTCGCCCCGCTTCCAGCCGCAGTGGAAACCCCTAGCCTGACCACAACG
Source organism: uncultured Actinomycetes bacterium (assembly GCA_963808315.1). Taxonomy (GTDB): domain Bacteria; phylum Actinomycetota; class Actinomycetes; order Streptosporangiales; family Streptosporangiaceae; genus Palsa-504. The sequence continues at coordinate 38,229 of CAWEFK010000009.1, forward strand.
ATGGAACCATTGGTGTGGCTCGGAAGGGAGAGCGGGACGGCACTGCCGTGCAGGATCGGGCGAGTGGGGTCCGCGAGACGGCCAACCGCCGCCGGAAACCTTCGCGGTGGGTAATCGGGCGAACGCTAGTTGACGGAGCATCAGTGGAAACGGGCAGATCGGACTGGAACACGAGCATGAAGTACACAACCTTCCCCTCAACGGTCCGGAAGGAGCCCCAGCCGGTCGACAGGGCGGCGACCAGCACAAGCCCGTGCTCCGGTCTCCTGAACGGCTGGCTCGTCCACCGCCATCGGCGGCGAACCCGGCGTGTCGTAAACGTCGACGCGCAGATGGCCGCAGGCAGCACCGGATAGCCAGCGTGACAGTCGTGCCGTCCCCGTGCATGATGGCACTAGTCACCAGAGTCGCTGGTGAGCAGGACGCGATGTCGGAATCGACAGGGACGTGCCAGGCCCGGATGGCCGCGCGAACCTGCCTGCGTGCTTCCGCCGCCGCAGGCTGGTTCCCTGATCAGCCGGAAGCGACGCTGGGGCAGTTCGGTGGGAAGGGTCGGTGCCATCATGTCTTATCGGTTCCTCGGCTGACTCGAGTCGTGCGCGTTGCATCGCAAATGTTGTGCAACTTGCAGTGCAAGACATCGGTCAGCTGACGGATATTGAACCGCGGGCGCCCGGCCGCCGCGTCCATGGCCTGCACGTCGCGGGCCGGCGGCCAAGTCGAAGTGTGCCGCCTCGGGCCGTCCTCTAGCTTGATTGCCGTCATTATGTGAAATCGCAGAATATAACATTCATGGTTGACGCCTGAGGAGGCCCGCAATGTTTGAGGATCTCAACGGGCAGGTCGCCGTGGTCACCGGCGGGGCCAGGGGCATCGGCTTCTCACTGGCCGGTGCCCTGGCCCGGCTGGGCGTCCACGTCGCACTGCTGGACATGCTGGCCGAGGTCACGGACAGCGCCGGGACCCTGGCCGCGGCCGGGGTGCGGACCCTGGGGCTCAGAGCGGACGTGACCAGCGAGGATGCTCTGGCCGCCGCCTTCGCCGAGGTCAGCCGGGCAGCTGGGCTCGCCCACCATCTTGGTCAACGCCGCCGGGATCACCATCTGGGAGGACAGCCTGGAGGGCACCAAGGCCTCCTGGTCGAAGGTGATCGAGGTAAACCTGACCGGGACGTACCTGACCTGCCAGGCATTCGGCCGGGCCTGCAGGGACGCGGGTCACGGCGGCGCGATCGTGAACGTCTCGTCGATGTCCTCGACGGTGGTCAATATCCCGCAGCATCAGGTCAGCTACCACGCCTCCAAGGCCGGCGTGGACATGGTGACCAAAGCGCTGGCCGTGGAGTGGGCACCGCTCGGGATCCGGGTGAATGCCGTGGCGCCCGGCTACATCCTCTCGGACATGACCCGCCAGTTCACCGCGGCGAACCCGGAACTTGCCGGGCAGTGGCGCGGGCTGATCCCGGCCGGCCGGATGGGCGAGCCCGCCGATCTCGACGGCCTGGTCACCCTGCTCTGCTCGTCGGCCTCCAGCTACCTGACGGGCAGTCGATCGTGATCGACGGCGGTTACAGCGCGATCTAGACCGCTGGCCGGTCAGAGCAGCAGAACCCGGTCCCGGTAGGGGTCCAGCCGCGATCGGCCGGGTCGAGTTCGGTCACCACGGTCGTGGATCTGATCCAGGCTCAGCGCGCGGACCGCCGAGCGCTGGCTCAGCTTGGTCGCGTCCACCGCGAGCACCACGTCCCGCGAGGCGCGGACCATCGCCTGCTTCATCTCGACCTCCTCCACGGTCGGCTCCATCGTGCCCAACTCCGGGTCCAGCGCGGTCGCGGACAGGAAACAGCAGGAGAGGGAGAAGCTTTCCAGGGTCCGCTGCGCCACCGGTCCGACCAGGCTGCCGGTCCGGCGGTCGACCTCGCCGCCGGACAGGAAGGCGCGGACGTCGGTCCGCGACTGCAGGGACTGGAACGCCGGGATGCCGTAGGTGACGACCAGCAGATGATCGACGGCGGGCAGGTCCTCGACGAACTGGTACAGCGTCGTGGAGGCGTCGATCGCGACGGATTCGTGCTCGAGCACCAGCGGCGCCGAGCTTCTCCGCGATCCGCCGCTTGGCGCTCAGCGCCCCTGGACTGGCGGATCTCGAACTCCTCGGTACCCGCAAAGATCGCGCCGCCGCGCACCAGGCGCGCGCTGCCTTCGCGTTCCAGGCCCTTGAGGTCGCGCCGGATGGTCATGTGGTGGACACCCGAGCTGGCCGGCGGCGCCGGTGATGTCTACCCGGCCGGATTCCCGCAGCAGGTCCAGCAGGGCCCGCCGCCGCTCCTCGGCTGCCAGCGATCCGTCCAGGCTCATGAGATTCCCTGTTTCCACCCGGTCGGCCTCTATGTGACCCCCAACATACCTGGCCCTGGGCCGCACTAGATGTTACTCTATGCTAAATTACCAAAATATAACAAGAGTTTGTCTCAGCGAGGTGACGACGCCGTGGCCGACTCCGGCCCCGTGAGCGACTTGATCGGTCGCAGCAACCGCCTGGGCTCCGACCCGCGGAACACCAACTACGCCGGCGGCAACACCTCGGCGAAGGGCACCGCCATCGACCCGGTGACCGGCCAATCCGTCGAACTGCTCTGGGTGAAGGGCTCCGGCGGTGACCTCGGCACGCTGACCGAGCCCGGCCTGGCCGTCCTGCGGCTGGACCGGCTGCGCGCACTGAGGGCGGTCTACCCGGGGGTGGAGCGCGAGGACGAGATGGTGGCCGCCTTCGACTTCTGCCTGCACGGCCGCGGCGGCGCCGCGCCGTCGATCGACACCGCGATGCACGGGCTTGTCCCGGCCGCACATGTCGATCACCTGCACCCGGACGCCGGGATCGCCTTCGCGGCAGCCGTCGACGGTGAGGCTCTCACCCGAGCGTGCTTCGGCACCCGGGTCGCCTGGGTGCCCTGGCGGCGTCCCGGCTTCCAGCTCGGCCTGGACATCGCCGCGATCAGAGAGGCTAACCCGGACGCGATCGGCGTCATCCTCGGCGGACACGGCATCACCGCCTGGGGTGAGACCAGCGCCGAGGCGGAGGCCAGCTCGCTCGAAATCATCACCGCCTGCCAGGCCTATCTCGACGAGCACGGACGGGCGGAGCCGTTCGGTCCTGAAATGGAGGGTTACCAGCCGCTGGACGCGGGCGAGCGCCGGGCTCGCGCCGCCGAGCTGTTCCCGGTGCTGCGCGGGCTCGCCTCCACCGATCGCCGTCAGGTCGGGCACTTCAGCGACGACGTCCGGGTCCTGGACTTCCTCTCCCGGGCCGAGCACCGGCGGCTGGCCGCCCTCGGCACCTCGTGCCCCGATCATTTCCTGCGGACCAAGGTTCGTCCGATGGTGCTCGACCTGCCCCCGTCGGCGCCCCTGGACGAGCAGCTCACCCGGCTGCGCGAACTGCACGTGGCCTACCGGGAGGACTACCAGAAGTACTACGAGAGCTACGCCACGCCGGGCTCCCCGGCGATGCGTGGTGCTGACCCGGCGATCGTGCTCGTGCCGGGGGTCGGGATGTTCAGTTTCGGCGCGAACAAGCAGACGGCCCGGGTGGCCGGCGAGTTCTACCTGAACGCGATCAACGTGATGCGGGGGGCCGAAGCGGTCTCGGCCTATGGCCCGATCCCGGAGTCGGAGAAGTTCCGGATCGAATACTGGTCGCTAGAAGAGGCCAAGCTGCAGCGGTTGCCGAAGCCCAAGCCGCTGGCCGGCCGGATCGCCTTCGTCACCGGCGGCGGCTCCGGCATCGGCGCGGCGATCGCGCGTCGGCTGGCCGCCGAGGGTGCCTGCGTCGTGGTGGCGGACCGGGACTCCGATCGGGCGCGCCAGGTCGCCGCCGGAATCGGCGGCCCCGACCTCGCCACCTGGGTCCAGGCCGATGTCACCGACTCCGCCGCCGTCAGCGCGGCGATCCAGGCCGCGGTGCTCGCCTTCGGCGGTGTGGACCTCGTGGTCAACAACGCCGGGTTGTCGCTCTCCAAGACGCTGCTCGAGACCACCGAGGCCGACTGGGACATCCAGCACGATGTCATGGCCAAGGGTTCCTTCCTGGTCGCCCAGGCCGCGGCCCGGGTGCTGATCGACCAGGGCCTCGGCGGCGACATCGTCTACATCTCGTCGAAGAACTCCGTCTTCGCCGGCCCGGACAACCTCGCCTACGGCGCGGCCAAGGCCGACCAGGCCCATCAGGTGCGGCTCCTGGCGGCCGAGCTCGGCGCCTTCGGGATCAGGGTCAACGGGATCAACCCCGACGGCGTCGTCCGCGATTCGGGCATCTTCGCCGGCGGCTGGGGCGCACAGCGGGCCGCCGTCTACGGGGTCGCCGAGGAGGACCTGGGTGCCTACTACGCCGGCCGTACCCTGCTCAAGCGCGAGGTGCTACCCGAGCACGTCGCGGCCGCCGTCCTGGCCCTGACCGCCGGAGAGCTCGAGCACACGACCGGCCTGCACATCCCGGTGGACAGCGGCGTCCCCGCCGCTTTCCTACGCTGATCCCGACGTCGACCTAGCAGCATCAGGAGGCCGCCCATGGCATCTGACCTACGCACCCTGGTGGAGCTGTCGCGCACCCTGGGTGAACCGAGCCGGGATCTGGTCATCATGGCCGAGGGCAACACATCGATCCGCACCGACCAGGACCGGATGCTGGTGAAGGCCAGCGGTTCTCAGCTCGGTAGCGCCGCCGACGAGGACTTCGTCGAGGTGGACACGCGTACCATGCTTGACCTTGTCAACGACGAGGCCGCCGGCGCGGATGACGTGGAGCGGGTGTTCGATGAACTCAGCCGCGCAGGCAAGCGGCCCTCGGTCGAGGCCATGTTGCACGCGATCTGCCTGGACATCGGCGGCGCCCGCGTGGTCGGGCACACCCACCCGGTCCCGGTGAACATCGTCCTGTGCTCCCCGCACGCCGAACGGATGTCCTCCGACGTCCTGTTCCCCGAGCAGGTCGTCATCCTCGGTCGCAAACCGGTCTTCGTGCCTTACCTGGATCCGGGCCTGACCCTGGCCCGGGCGGTGCAACGGGAAATGCTGCGGCACATCGAACGCGACGGTGTCCCGCCGCGGGTGATATATCTCGGTAACCACGGCATCTTCGCCCTGGGCGAGTCCGCCGCGGAGGTGCTGCAGATCACGGCCATGGCGGTGAAGGTGAGCCGGATTCTCGGCGGCGCCCTCACCCTCGGCGGGGTGCGCCCCCTGTCCGAGCATGACGTGGCCCGGATCGACGGGCGACCGGATGAGATCTACCGCCGCCGGGTGCTGGCCGCCACCGCGGCCCATACCGGCCGCCAGGCGGGCAGCACCGGTGGCTGAGTCCCTGCCGGGCCAGGTCGCGGTGGTGACCGGCGCCTCCAGCGGGATCGGCTTGGCCATCGCCGCGTCCCTGGCCGGCCGCGGCGTGCAACTCGTGCTCGGGGCCCGTTCGCAGGCCAAGCTCGACGAAGCGGTCGCCACCCTCGGCGGGGCGGCCATCGCCGTGCGCGCCGACGTGACCGACCCCGCCGACGTCGAGGCCCTGATCGCAGCGGCGGTGGAGCGCCACGGCCGGATCGACATCCTGATCGCCAATGCCGGGGTCTACGCCGGCGGCGACTTCGCGGCCGGCGACCCGGCCGAACTGCTCGCCCTGATCGACACCAACGTGGGCGGCGTCGTGCGAACGGTGCACGCCGCGCTCAAGCACATGATTCCCGCCAGGAGCGGAGACATCGTGATCACCAGTTCGGTCTCCGGGCACCAGGTCATCGACTGGGAGCCGGTGTACTCGGCCTCCAAGCACGCCGTTCACGCGCTGACTCACGGTGTCCGGCGCCAGCTGGCCGGGACCGGGGTGCGGATCGGATCCGTGGCGCCCGGTGTCGTCCTGAACGACCTGTGGAAGGTGACGGACGCGACTGCGGTGGCGGCCGGCGTCGCGGCGGGAACCGGGCTGCGGTCCGAGGACGTGGCCGACGCCGTGCTGTACATGCTGACCCGGCCCAGCCACGTCAACATCCGTGACCTCGTCATCCTGCCGGTCAACCAGGAGATCTGAGCGCGTGGACGACGGCGCCCCGGTCATGGGTCCCCGGCCGGTGGGTCCCCGGTCGGTGGCGCGGGCGGTCACGCTGGCGGCTCTGGAGACCGATCCGCATCCGGTGCTCGCCCGGCTGCGAGCCGCCGCACCCGTCTGCTGGGTCCCGGTCCTCGGTGCCTGGCTGGTGACCGGGTACGACGAAGCGGTCCAGGTGCTGCGAGACGCCCGGAGGTTCACGGTCGATGACCCCCGGTTCTCCACGGCCAAGGTGGTGGGTCCCAGCATGCTCTCGCTGGACGGTGCGCGGCACGGCCACCACCGGGGACCGTTCACCCGGCCTTTCCGCGCCGACGAGATCCAGGCGCGGCTCGCCTCTTTCGTCCGGGCCGAGGCCGGCCGCCTGGTCTCGACCATCGAACCGCGTGGTGAGGCGGAACTCCGGCGTGCTGTCGCGGGTCCGATGGCGGCCGCCGTGATGGCAGAAACCCTCGGCCTCGGCCAGGCCGATCCGGCGAGGATTCTCACCTGGTACGACGGGATCGTGGCCGCCGTGCAGGCCGAAGCCGCGACCGGAGGCGATGACGGGGGCGATGACGGGGGGCAGGCCGGCGCCGCCGCTGATTCGGCGGGACGGGCCGCGTTCGCCGGCCTGGCCGGCCAGCTGCACGAGGTCATCGCCGCGCGGCAGGCCTCCTCCCTGCTGGCCGGGGTGACCGGGGCCAGCGGGCCGCTGACCGAGACCGAAGCGATCTCGAACGCGGCCGTCCTGATGTTCGGCGGCATCGAGACGACCGAGGGCATGATCGTTAACGCCCTCCTGCACCTGCTGTGTCACCCGGCCGAGCTCGAATTGATCCGGAACGACCGTCAGCTGATACCGGCGGCGATCGAGGAATCGCTGCGGCTCGAGCCCGCCGCGGCTGTAGTCGACCGGTACGCGACCGCCGGCGCCCAGCTGGCAGGGGCCGCCATCAAGGCGGGTGACCAGGTGACGGTGTCCATCGCCGGGGCCAACCGCGACCCGGCGGTCTTCCCCGATCCGGGCACGTTCGACGTCCGCCGCGCCAACGCCGCCCGGCACCTGGCCTTCGCCCATGGTCCGCATTTCTGCATCGGCGCTCCCCTGGCCCGGCTTGAGACGCAGGTGGCGATCGATACCATCATGGACCGGCTGCCCCGCCTGCAGCTCGCCCCCGGATACCGCAGCGCTCCCCGGGGCCTGGTCTTCCGCAAGCCGCCTGACCTGCGCGTCCGCTGGCAGCCGCGGTAGCCCGTGGGCCATTCTTGACATGGCATCTGCGCAGTGCAACCCTCAGTCAGATGCGCCACAAAATGCGTTTCGCCGCATTTATCGTCGCGGTCGTCGTTACCTGCATGGCCATGCTTCCCGGTGCCCAGGCCCTGGCCTCCAGCCCGGCCTGGGGAACCGCGCAGGAGGTGCCCGGCACCGCCGCACTCAACAGCGGCGGGAACGCTCAGGTTACCGGGGTGTCATGCGGGTCGGATGGCAACTGCGGTGTGATCGGGGATTACGCCGTGGACCACGGCAGCCACCCCGCGCGGCCGTTTGCCGGCAGCGAGGCCAACGGCACCTGGCGCACGGTCAGGCAGGTGCCCGGCACCACCGCCCTGTCCCAAGGAGGCATCACGATCTCCGCGGTGTCGTGCCCGTCGGCGGGCAACTGCAGCGCGGGCGGCAGCTACCTGCTACCCGGCAACGACATCGGGGTGTTCGTGGCCAGCGAGGTAAACGGCACCTGGGGCACGGCCGAGCAGGTCCCCGGTACCTCCGGCGTCAACTCTGGCAGGGGCGCCATCACCTCGGTGTCGTGCGCCTCGGCGGGCAACTGCACCGCGGGCGGGCAATACTTCGACAGCTCAGGCTACGACGCGTTCCTGGTCAGCGAGACCAACGGCACCTGGGGCACCACCGAGCAGGTCCCCGGCCTCGCCGCCCTCAACATGGGCGGGCTTGCCTCCATCACCTCGGTGTCATGTCCCACAGCACGCAACTGCACTGCGGGCGGGTATTACTACGACGGCTCCGACCGGTTTCAGTCCTTCGTGGTCAGCGAGACCAACGGCACCTGGGGCACCGCCATCGAGGTGCCGGGCTACGCCACGCTCAATACGGACGGCGGGTTCGACTTCCCGGTCGAACTGTCGTGCCTCTCAGCGGGCAACTGCAGCGCAGTCGGCAGCTACGGCCTCGGCTTTAACGAGGAGCAGGCGTTCGTGGTCAGTGAGGTACACGGCACCTGGGGCACGGCCGAGAAGGTCTCGGGCACCGCCGCCATCGACGCGAGTACGCTAGCCTCCCTCACCTCGCTGTCCTGCGCCTCGGCGGGCAACTGCAGCGCGGGCGGGTACTACTCCGACAGCTCCGGCTTTGAGCAGGCGTTCGTGGTCAGCCAGGTAAAGGGCACCTGGGGCACGGCCGAGGAGGTCCCAGGCACCGCCGCCCTCAACCAGGGCAGCGGCTCCGTTACCACGGTGTCGTGCCCTTCAGCGGGCAACTGCAGCGCAGGCGGCAACTACAACGACGGCACCGCCTTCCAGGCCTTCGTCGTCAGCGAAACCAACGGCATCTGGGGCACGGCCGAGGAGGTCCCAGGCACCGCCGCCCTCAACCAGGGCGGGAACGCCTCCCTGACCTCGCTGTCCTGCGCCTCGACGGGCAACTGCGGCGCGGGCGGGTACTACACCGACAGCTCCGGCCACCAGCAGTCGTTCGTCGTCAGCCAGCCCTAACCAGGCATAGCCCAGCCCCAGCCGGGCCCATCTCAGACTCCGTCTTCGGCGGGCAGCTGGCCGGCTTCGACGGCCCGGACCAGGCGCTGATGGTCCTGCTCGGTTTGGTCAGCGTAGGCGCGCGCGAACCGGCACATGGCCCGCTCGAGCCTGCCGCCCGATCCGACGTACCCGGCGATCATCGACGCGCCGCTGGTCCGCGCGTGTCCCTTGGCCAGCAGCTGGCCGCACACGCGGACATAGTCGGCCAGCGCCGCCGGGCCAAGGGAGTCCACCGAGATGGCGCCCTTCATGTTGCGGAACTGCCGCACGTAGAACTGCCGGCCGGCCACGCTCGTCCAGCCGAGCAGCGGGTCGCTGACCGTCTGCAGGGCCTGCTGGTATTCCACCACGCGCTGACCCTGGTGAGCGTGCCAGGCGCTGCCGCCGTGCACGTGCCGCGCGATCACCGAACGGCGGGCCTGTTTCAGCTGCAGGAAAACGACATCGTCCGCGCTGCTCCCCTCGCACAACGCGACGTACGCGCGCAGGCCCACGCTGCCGACGCCGACCACCTTGTGCGCCACGTCGACCAGCGTGTACCCGCCGAGCACCCGCCGCCAATGGGTGGGCAGGGTGCCGAGGTACTCATCAAGCGCCGCGGCGAGCTGGGCCGCCTCGGCCGCATCCAGCCGGGTGATCAGCGGCGGCTCCTCCACGATGCGCCGGCCCTGCTCCCCCGGTTCGGTGAACCGGGGCAAGGCGCGATCGCTGACCCTGGTCCGCGCCTGCTTAGCCGCCCGCTTGATCTCCTTGCGCAACGCGGCGTCGGACGCCGACGCCCGCAGCTGGTCGACGTCCAGGCGCTCGAAGGAGCGCAGCAGCAGCGGCTGATCGGCCAGCCAGCGCAGCTGCCGCCGGTAGGCCGCGACACACGAGGCGACTACCTGTTCGCATTGCGCCTCGGAATGCGAATTCTGCCGCCCGGCGACCCAGATGCTCGCGGCGAGACGCCGCAGATCCCACTCCCAGCCCCCGGGATGCGCTTCATCGAAATCGTTCAGGTCGATGACCAGGTCACGTTCCGGTGATGCGTAGAAACCAAAATTGCCGACGTGCGCGTCACCGCAGATGACCGGGGTAATGCCGGTGGCGGGCAGGTGGGCCAGATCCTCGGCCATCACCGTGGCGGCGCCGCGCAAAAACCCGTAGGGCGATGCCGCCATGCGCCCCACCCGCACCGGGATCAGCCAGTCCAGCCGTCCTTCGTGGGACCTGGTGATCTGGCTGACGATATCGGGCCGGTCCGCCGGCGGGCGCCACTCGCCCAGCATGCGCAGCGGGATCTGCTCGCGCAGGCGCCGGCCCAGGGCGTACCGCTCGGCCCGCGGCGTCGGACGGCGAAGCAGCGAGGAGTAGCCGACTGCCTCGGCTGACGGCAGGACGACATGCCCGGCCTCTGGAATCACTTCATCACCCGCTGACCCGCCCTCACGCTTTTAACGATCCACCACCGGGGCTAGCACCGCAAGCAAGGAGAACCCGTATCCGCAGAAGCAGACGGTCATGAGGAGCAGAAGCAGACGGGCGTAAGGAAAGGGGCAGGCGCACGGGCGCCGGGATCCCCACCTGACGGGCGCGGCACTGCTTGGCGTCTTTCATCAGGGCGGTGAGCAGAAGCGTCATGCCCACGACGGAGGCGACGCCCTGCGCCCCGCCGCTGAACACGTTGAACCCGACGACCTCGATCAGCAGACCTGCCACCCCGGCGATCAGACGCCAGCGCGGCCGCGTGGCGCGAGCCAGCCGGGTCATCGCGATGAGCCCGAGGAGGGCACCCGTCCGGGCCAGCCTGAACCGCCGTCGCCGGGCGGGCCGCCCGAACCGCTGACGGTGGACCGGGACACGGCGGGTGCTCATGATGACCACGTAGCCATGGGATCGCCGTCTCATGGAGCGCAGGAAAACATGGAAGCCGCCACCCTCTGGTTGGTCTGCCGTCCCCCAACCGTAGGCTCGCACCAGACAACTTTCAACCGCCGGTGCCGGCTGGCTGGCACCGCCGGTGCCGGCGAGGCCGGTGCCCAGCAGGAGGTGCTATGTCACAGGACGATTCCGAAGAGTTCGCCGAGCGATTTCACCGCGACCGCCGTGAGCACGGGGGCATGCCCGAGCATCTGGACGACGACAAGCTCGCCCGGCTGACCGAGGAAGAGCGGGTGGCGGCCGGCCTGGAACCCTTCGACCCGGACGAGGTGCCGCCCGCTACGGACGTGCCGGTGCCGCCGCCGCCCGTTACCGAGACCGAGCAGTACGCGGAAGAACGGGCGGAGATCATCCGCGAGGACGCCAAGGGCGAGATCATCCACAAAGGCGACGACCGCCCGTACCCGCCCACCCGGTACGAATGACCCCGTACGAATGACCCGGTACGGATGACCCGGTACGGATGACCCGGTACGAATGATCTGCTACGGCGCGATGGCGGCCGGAGCCACGGTCAGCGGCACGCTGGCTTCGGCCGTGTAGACCAGGAACGTCAGCGACTCCTGGAAGTACAGCTGCACGGTGTCCGCGTCGTGCGACAGGTAGCCGATCGACAGGTCCTGGCCCAGCCGCAGCTCGAAGTCCCCGCCCCGGGTCGACAGCAGGAACGCCCCGTCGATGGCCGGCGCCCAGATGATCTCTCCGTCGATCACCCGGGACAGGTGCTCGCGGACCGGGTACCCGTGGTCGGAGGTCTCGCTGACCAGCGTGTAAGCGTCGGCTGACAGGAGCAGCGAGAAGGGGCCGGCCGACGCCCGCGAGCCGCAGCGCGGTCACCGCCTGGCTGACCACGTTCGGGTACTCGCTGACCTCGCCGGGCAGCGTAAGCGCCGGGTTGGACGAGCTCGCCCTGATGCCGGTGATCCCGGCCGCCGCGTATCCCTCCAGCACCGCCCGGTCCTCGGCGAATGCGATCTTCTTGGCCGCGTCCTTGACCGGCTGCCAGTCCGGGTCCTGCGCCCCGCGCTCGACGTCGTCCACGTCCGCCGGCTCACCGTGAACGGGACCCGGAGCTGGACCAGCGGCTGCGACGTGCGGAGCTTCGCCGCGACGCCGTCCGCGGGGGCCTCGATGTCGCTCAGGTGGCCGGTGTTCACGCAGGCCAGCCGGGGCCCGTCGGGTCCGGCCAGGTCGACCACCCGTCGCGCGGCGACGTTCTGCTCGAACGTGCGGCGCGCCTCGGCTTCGATGTCCGCCCAGGCGGCATCGGAGACGGGAGCGAGTTCGCGGTGCAGGTTGTTCATGGTGAGGTGCTCCTCTTCAAGCTGCCAATGCCTAGTGAGCCCGTGCCCGGCGGTGGCCGGACCGGCGGGAGCCGGCGCGCGGACCGGCAGCCGCGCCGCCGCCCCCGCGGGGGCGAGCGCCGGGCGGATCGGGAAGGTCGTCCAGGAAGTCCGCCGACGGCACGAAGAACAGGCAGCCGGTCACCGCCGCTGGAGAAATCCAGGATGCGGTCATAGTTACCTGGCGGGTTGCCGATAAACATGTTGACCAGCATCTGCTCCGTCACGCTCGGGGTCGCCGCGTAGCCGGCGTAGTAGGTGCCGAACTCTCCCCGCCCCACCTCGCCGAACGGCATGTTAGCCCGCAGGATCTGCCGCTCCGTGCCGTCGGGATCCTCGATGGTGTTGAGGGCGACGTGTGAGTTGGCCGGCTTGACCTCGTCAGGCATCTCGATGTCGGACAGCTTCGAGCGCCCGATGGCCCTCTCCTGGTCTTCGGTGCTCAGGGCATTCCAGGCCGCCAGGTCGTGCAGGTACTTCTGCACGATGAGATAGCTGCCGCCGGTGAAATCCGGGTCGTAGTCGCCGACCAGCGCCGCCGTCCCGGCCGCGGCCCCGACCGGGTTCTCGGTGCCGTCGACAAAGCCGAGCAGGTCGCGCTCGTCGAAGTAGCGGAACCCGTGCACCTCGTCCACCACCGTGGCCGCCCCGGCCAGCCTGGTCATGACCTGGGAGACGAACTCGAAGCACAGGTCCATCCGCTGGTGCCGGACATGGAAGACCAGGTCGCCTGGCGTGGCGGGAGCGTGGTGCACGGCCCCGGTGAGCTCACGGAACGGGTGCAGCCCGGCCGGGCGCGGCCCGCTGAACAGGCGGTCCCACGCCTGCGATCCGACCCCGGCCACGCTGGCCAGCGGAGCGCCAGGAGCACGGAAACCGACCGCCCGCTGCAGGCCCGCCCAGTCGCTGAGCAGGTCCCTGGTCACCGCTTCCCCGCCGGGCTCGACGTCAGGACCAAGAAGATCGCCGCGTCGGTCAGCGGGGAAAGCACCGGCTGCGGCTCCGGCTCAGGCAGGGCCGCGCGACCGCCGGAACCTGTGACCACTCCGTCACGACCCGGCCCTCCCTTCGCGGAATGCCAACGCTTGCCACACGAAAGATTAACGCCACGGTCACACCCCAGCCCGGGCGGCCCGGCCCCGCCGGGCGGCCGGGCAGGGGCGGCCCGGTTACATCCAGCCGCGTTTCTTGAACAGGACGAGCAAGCCGACGACGGCCAGCGACCTCGGTGCCGATGCCCGATGACGAAGAAGGCGGCCGGCGACCCGATGTGGTTCACCAGCCAGGCGAAGTTCTGGCCGAAGAACCCGGTCAGGAACGACAGCGGCAGGAACACGGTGGCGATGATCGTCAGCTGTTTCATCTGGTCGTTGAGCCGGTTGGACACCATCGACATGTACGCGTCCAGCGACCCGCTGAGCAGGTCGCGGTAGCTGTCCACCATGTCGCTGATCCGGATCAGGTGGTCGTACAGGTCACGGACGTAGCGTTCGGTCTCCGAGGTCATGCCGGTGATCGGGACGACCCCGGTCAGCATCGAGGCCACCATGTCCCGCTGCGGCGTGACCAGCTTGCGCATGTCCACGAGCTGGCGCTTGAGCGCGAACAGCGCAGACGAGCTGCTCCGGCCGGGGGCTGTCGAAGATCTCGTCCTGCAGGTCGTCGATGCGGTCATCGAGCGTGGCCAGGAACGGGAACATGCTGTCCACCAGGCTGTCCAGCACCCGGTAGAGCGCGACCAGCCGCTGGTCGTCGGCACCCGGGTCAGGGCGTGCAGGCGTTATCGATGGCCGGCATGGCGTCGCGGTGCACGGTGACCAGGAAATGCTCGGCGTAGAAGGCGTGCACCTCGGCCAGCGGCTGATCCAGGCCGCGCGCGCCGTAGGCGACCAGGGACACGAAGTTGTCGTAGTCCTCGATCTTGGGCCGCTGGTTGAACTCCTGCGCGTCCTCGACCGCGAGCGGGTGAATCTTGAACACCTCGCGCAGCACGGCGATCGTGTCCGGTCCGGTGTCGGTCAGGTCCAGCCAGAGCAGGTCGTCCTCTTTCAGGGCCCGCTCGATGTTCGGGCGGGTGACCTCGTCCGTCAGGCAGTTCGACAGAATCAGGTGTCCTTGCACGCCCCCATCGTGCCAAAGCCGCCCCGCCCGGCGTCACTAGACTGGCTATTCATGAGCATCGAGCCGCCCGCCGCCAAGCAGGTGCCCAGCCAGCGCACCTTCCACGGCGATACCGTCACCGACGAGTACGCCTGGCTGGCCGATAAGTCCGACCCGGACACCATCGGCTACCTGACCGCCGAGAACGCCTACACCGAGGCGGCCACGGCCGGCCTGGCCTCGCTCCGGGACCAGGTCTTCGAGGAGATCAAGGCGCGCACGCAGGAGAGCGACCTGTCCGTGCCGGTGCGCAAGGGCGACTGGTGGCATTACGCCCGGACGGTCGAGGGCAAGCAGTACGCGGTGCACTGCCGCCGCGCGGTGGCCGCCCGGTGAGGTTGTCCCGCCGCTGGCCGCGGACGGCCAGCCGCTGGCCGGGGAGGAAGTCCTGCTCGACGGCAACGAGCTCGCCGCCGGTCACGATTTCTTCTCCCTCGGCGCGTTCCGGCCCAGCCCGGATCAGCGGTGGCTGGCCTACTCCACCGACTTCTCGGGCAACGAGCGGTTCACCATCAAGATCAAGGACCTGGACACGGGCGACACGCTGCCCGACGAGATCCCCGGCACCTACGCCGGCTGCGCCTGGTCGCGGGACGCCTCGGCCTTGTTCTACGTGACCGTCGACGACGCCTGGCGGCCCTACCGGGTGTGGCGGCACCAGGTCGGCACGCCGGTCGAGCAGGACACCATGGTGTTCGAGGAGCCCGACGAGCGCTTCCACGTCTACGTGGGCCTGACCCGCAGCGAGCGTTACCTGATGATCAGGTCCGCCAGCGTGCTGACCAGCGAGGTGTGGCTGTGCGACGCGGCGACGCCGGAGGCCGGGTTCGCGGTGGTCGTGCCGCGCCGGCAGGGCGTGGAATACGACGTGGAGGACGCCGGGGACCAGCTGCTCATCCTGCACAACTCACGGCGCGGAGAACTTCGAGATCGCGACCGCGCCGGTCAGCGACCCCGCGGCCTGGACCCCGCTGGTGCGCGCACCGGGCCGACACCAGGCTGCTCGGCGTGGACGCGTTCGCGGACTTCATCGTCGTGTACTTCCGGCGGGACGGGCTGACCGGGCTGCGGGTGCTGCGACCGGGACGGCGAGCGGGGAGCACGAGATCGCCTTCCCCGAGCCGGTTTACCGGGTCGGGCCGGGCGCGAATCCGGAGTACCAGGCCGACAGGTTCCGCCTGTCGTACACCTCGCTGGTGACCCCGGGCTCGGTCTATGACTGCGACATGGCGACCGGGGAGCTGACCCTGCTCAAGCGCCAGCCGGTGCTGCCGTCGCCGGCCGGGGTGGAATACCGGCCCGAGGACTACGTGCAGTACCGGGAGTGGGCCACGGCCGCCGACGGCACGCGCGTCCCGATCTCGCTGGTGTGCCGCCGGGACACCCCGCGTGACGGCACCGCGCCCTGCCTGCTCTACGGGTACGGCAGCTACGAGATCTCCCGGGACCCGGCCTTCTCCATCCCCGTCCTCTCGCTGCTCGACCGGGGCTTCGTGTACGCGATCGCGCACGTCAGGGGCGGTGGCGAGATGGGCCGGTCCTGGTACACCGACGGCAAGCTGCTGCACAAGAAGAACACCTTCACCGATTTCATCGCCTCCGCCCAGCACCTGGTGCGGCGAGGCTGGACGTCGGCGGACCGGCTCGTCGCCCGGGGCGGCTCGGCCGGCGGCCTGCTGATGGGCGCGGTGGCCAACATGGCGCCCGAGGCCTTCGCGGGCATCGTGGCGCACGTGCCTTTCGTCGACGCGCTGACCACGATCCTGGACCCGTCGCTGCCGCTGACCGTCACCGAGTGGGAGGAGTGGGGCGACCCGCTGCACGACCCCGAGGTCTACGCGTACATGAAGTCGTACACGCCGTACGAGAACGTCACCGATCAGGCCTACCCGCCGATCTTCGCCCTGACCGGGCTGAACGACACCCGGGTGAGCTACCACGAGCCGGCCAAGTGGATGGCCCGGCTGCGGGCGGTGGCCAAGGGCGGCCCGTTCCTGCTGAAGACCGAGATGGAGGCGGGCCACGGCGGCCGCAGCGGCCGCTACGACGCCTGGCTCGAAGAAGCCCTCGTCCTGGCCTGGGTCATCGAGACCGCTAGTGGTCGAACAGGGAGCTGACCGACTCGCCGTTGTGGATGCGGTTCATGGCCTCGGCCAGGGCGGGAGCGACGGACAGGACGCGGAGCTTGTCGTGCTTGGCCGGGACGGGGACCGAGTTCGTGCAGACGATCTCGGTCACGTCGGTGGCGGCCAGCCGGTCCAGCGCGCCGTCGGCGAACAGGCCGTGCGTGCAGGCCACCGCGACCGAGCGCGCTCCCTGCTTGCGCAGCAGGTCAAGCAGCTCGAGCACGGTGGTGCCGCGGGCGATCTCGTCGTCCAGGACGATCACGTCCCGGCCGGTCCACGTCGCCGATGAGGGCGTTGATCGACACCGCGGAGTCGCTGAGCCGCTCCTTGGCGCCGGCCGCGACCGGCACGCCGAGCCTGCGGGCGAACGCCGCGGCGCTCTTGGCGTTGCCCAGGTCCGGGGACACCACGATGGCCCGGGACAGGTCCCGGCCGCGGAAGTGGACGGCGAGCTCGCGCAGGGCGTGCAGGTGATCGACGGGCACGGAGAAGAAGCCGTGCACCTGCGGCGAGTGCAGGGTCAGCGTGAGCACCCGGTTGACCCCCGCGGTGACCAGCAGGTCCGCGACCAGGCGGGCCCCGATGGAGATCCTCGACTCGTCCTTTTTGTCCGACCGGGCGTAGGCGTAGTGCGGCATCACCGCGGTTACCCGACCCGCCGACGCGCCCCGGGCCGCGTCCGCCATCAGCAGCAGCTCGACCAGGTGCTCCTGCACCGGCGGGACCAGCGGCTGGATCAAGAACACGTCCCGCTCCCGGCAGTTGGACTGCAGCTGGACGCCGAGGCAGTCGTTCGCGAACCGCTGCAGCCGCACCGGGCGCTGCGGCACGGACAAGAACGCGCAGATCTCGGCGGTCAGTGCGGGGTGAGCGCTGCCGCCGAATACCGCGATCTCACGCACTCGCGGCTTCTTCTGGCTGCTCAGGTTCCTGGGCCAGGGCGGCGCCGCGGGCTGATGTCCTGCTGGACGACCTCGCGGCGCGGGCCGGGCGTCCACGGTGATGACGTACTCCTTGCGCCGGAACAGCTCCAGCGCCGGACCGGTCTGCTCGTGATAGTCCCTCAGCCGTTTCTCCAGCGCCTCTTCGGTGTCGTCTTCCCTGGTGACGAGCTCTCCCCCGCACGAGTCGCACTGCCCGGGCACCTTCGGGCTGTTCGCGATCAGGTTGTAGTCCACCCCGCAGCCGGCGCACAGCCTGCGGTTGAGCACCCGGCGGCGCACCTCGGAGTCCGGCAGGTCAAGCTCGATGACGCCGTCGATGTCGTAGCTCTCCAGGAAGAACTCGGCCTGCCGCCGGTTCCGCGGGAACCCGTCGATGATGAAGCCGTAGTTCCAGTCGTGCTGGGTCAGCCGGTCCCTGACCACCGATTCCACCGCGTCGTCGCTGACCAGCTCGCCGGCCGCCATGACCCGCCGGACCTGCGCGCCCAGCTTGGTGTGGTTCTGCACATTCCAGCGGAAGATGTCACCGACGCTGATGTGCACCAGTCCAGGTCAGCCGCGAGCAGCTGGCTCTGCGTGCCCTTGCCGCTGCCCTGCACCCCCATGATCACGTACTTGCGCATGTCATCAGCCTGGCATACCCGCAGGGGTGTCAGTGCGCCGCCCGGCCCATCAGCATTCAGCTTCCGGCGCTAGTCTGCAAGGCATGGAAAACGCTGCCCCGGCGCAGGGTGCCGTCCCCCGCCGCCGGCGGGTGGCGGTTCCTCATCCAGCCGCGGTGGCTGGGATGGCACGTGCTCATGGTGGTCTCGTTCTGGGGCATGCTCTGGCTCGGCGACTGGCAGCTGCACCGCGCCCTGGCAGGAAACGCCCTGAGCTGGGCTTATACGTTCGAGTGGCCGTTGTTTGCCGGTTTCGCCGTGGTGTTCTGGGTCAAGACGATCAGGGATGAGTTCCGGATCAAGCGCGGCGAGAACCCCGGCGGGACCTACGGTGAGCCCGATGACCTTCCGTTCGGCGTCAGGGCGGTGCAGTCCGGTGAAGGGCCAGCCGACGACGAGGACGCCGAGCTCAGCGCCTATAACGCCTACCTGGCGCGGCTCAACGCCGAGGTCAAGGACCACGGCCGGTGGCACGGACTGCGCTAAGCCGTCCGCGGAACGATCAGGAGATGACAGTCGTGGAAGCAGCGGTGCTCCGGTACCGGGTGATGGCGTACGTGACCGGCGTGGTGCTGGTGGTGCTGTGTTTCGTCGGCATCCCGCTGCAGGTGGCGGGTCATCCGGCCGTGGCCAACAACGTCGGCGTGGTGCACGGGATCTTGTACATCATCTACCTGGCGTTCGCCTGGATCTTGTCCAGGAAGCTCCGGCTGGCGAACAAGCCGACCGTGATCATGCTGCTGGCCGGCACCGTCCCGATCATGACGTTCATCGTGGAGCGGTGGGTCACCCGCCGGTTCATCGAACCCCGCGCTGGCCGGCCAGGCCCGGACGGCCGAGCCGGTCCGACCCTGAGCCCGCAGACCTTGACCGAGCACTATTTCTCGCCGCAGCCGCAGGCACCGCACCGTCCCGGCCGGGTCCGGGTGATCTTGCCCGACGTGTACCTGGAGCTGGCCACCGACGCCGGGGTCTTCTCCCCGGCCCGGCTGGACCCGGGTACCCGGGTGCTGCTCGATGCGGCCCCGCCGCCGCCGGCCTCCGGCGACCTGCTCGACCTGGGCTGCGGCTACGGCCCGATCGCCTCCGTGCTCGCGGCCCGGTCCCCGGGTGCCACCGTGTGGGCGGTCGACGTGAACGAGCGCGCGCTCGGGCTGTGCGCGCGCAATGCCGCCGCGGCCGGCCTGGCCAACGTGCGCTGCGTCGCCCCCGCCGATCCGGCGCTGCCCGGCCCGGTTCGCCGGGATATGGTCCAATCCGCCGATCCGCGTCGGCAAGCAGGCCCTGCACGAGCTGCTCGGCCGCTGGCTGGGCCGCCTGGCCCCCGGCGGCCAGGCGTACCTGGTGGCCGGGCGCAACCTCGGCGCCGACTCGCTGCACCGCTGGCTCGCCGAGCAGGGCTGGCCGGTGACACGGCTGGCCGCCCAGGCCGGTTACCGCCTGCTCGAGCGTCAGTTATCAGGCCGAACGAACGGTGGTGCCTCCCCCGTGACCCCGCTCGTGCCCGGCGGGGGCCACCGCCAAGGACCAGGCAGCCCGCGGCAGCTCCGGCCCACCGAGGTCAAGCGCCTGAACCGGGAGTGGCGGCGGGCCAGCGGGACCCGCCTGGCGCTCCTGCTCGATTCGGTCAGCCAGCCGTTCAACGTGGGCTCCATCGTCCGTTCGGCCGCCGCGTTCGGCGCCGAGCAGCTGTGGCTGTGCGGCAGCACGGCACCGCTCAGCCACCCGGGGGTGGGCAAGACCGCCCTCGGCACCCAGCGGCTGGTCCAGGCGGCGCAGGAGCCGAGCCCGGTCGCCGCGGCCAAGGCGGCGGCCGCGCTGGGCCTGCGCGTGGTGGCGGTCGAGCTGGCCGCGGGCGCCGTCCCGCTGCACGAGGCGCCGCTGGACGGCGACATCTGCCTGGTGGTCGGCAACGAGGATCACGGCTGCACGGCGGCGCTGCTCGCCGTGGCCGACGCGATCGCCTACATCCCGCAGCCGGGCCGGGTCGGGTCGCTGAACGTCGCGGTGGCGGCGGCGGTCGCGATGGCCGAGGTCCGCCGCCGGAACTGGTCCGCGCCATGACCCGGCACCTGCCGGGCATGCGCAGTTCACCAGGTCAGCGCCGGAACCAGGCATACTAGCGATCGTGGTCGTACCGTTCCTTGATTACCCGCGCCCCATCGCCTTCGCGCACCGGGGCGGGGCGGCCCATGCCCCGGAGAACTCCTGGACCGCGTTCGAGCATGCGGTCAAGCTCGGCTATGCCTACCTGGAGACCGACGTCCGCGCGACCAGGGACGGGACGCTGGTGGCGTTCCACGACCGGACGCTGGACCGGGTGACGGACGCTTCTGGCCCGATCCGCGCGCGGTCCGACGCCGAGGTCGCCGCGCTGCGGATCGCGGGCTCGGAGCCGATACCGCTCATCGAGGACCTGCTCGGCACGTGGCCCGACGTGCGTTTCAACATCGACCTCAAGGACGAGCCGGGGATTTCCCTGCTGCCCGGCGTGCTGCGCAGGACCGGCGCGTGGGACCGGGTCTGCGTGACCTCGTTCTCCGGCAGCCGGCTCCGGGCCGCGCGCGGGCTGTTCGACCGGCCGGTGTGCATGAACGCCTCGCCGGCCGCGATCGCCGCGGTCCGGTGCACGATCGGCACCGCCTCCGGCGGAGGGCGCCTGCTGGCCAGCAGGCTGTCGCGACGGGACGCGTGCTGCGCCCAGGTGCCCCGCCGGTTGGCCACCGGGTCGTTCGTGCGCAGCGCGCACGCGCTCGGCCTCGACGTGCACGTGTGGACCGTCAACGACCGGGCCGAGATGATCAGGTTCCTGGATCTGGGCGCCGACGGGGTCATGACGGATGACATCGAGACGCTCCGCGACGTGCTCATCGAGCGGGGGCAGTGGCACCCCAGAGGCGCCTGACAGGGGCCTTCGAACCCGAAATCCGCGATCTTCTTGCGGAAACACGATTGGGTAACGCCCCCGGGGGGAATCTTGTCCGGGTATTCAGCGTTGATAAGTAATACCGCTGACCGCCTGGGAGGCAGCAAGCATGGCCGAACGCGCACTTCGCGGCACCCGGCTCGGTGCGACGAGCTACGAGAATGACCGTAACACCGACCTCGCACCCCGTCAGGACGTCGCTTTCGACTGTCCGAACGGGCACCATTTTAGCGTGCCTTTCGCGGCTGAGGCGGAACTTCCCGGTACGTGGGAGTGTCGTGTCTGCGGGGCGGTAGCGATCGCCGCCACCGGGAGATCTCCATCCCCGAAGAAGGCGAAGCCACCGCGCAGCCACTGGGACATGCTGATGGAGCGGCGGACCGTCGAGGATCTCGAAGCGGTGCTGGCCGAGCGCCTGCAGGTGATCAGGGAACGCCGCGGCACCGATCGCGGCGAGGACCTCGGCACCAACCGCACGCACCGCCGGAGCGCCTAGCCGTCCGCTGAGAGCGTCGGCCGGGGCAGGCCCTGCTCCGGCTGCCGGTCTTCGGCGGCGAGGATTACCTGCCGTTACGCAGGTTCTTGGCTTCCACGTGCGAGCTGAGCTGGCGCAGCCGCCTGGCGCGTGCCCCACTGCGCCACCCGCCAGAACGCCTCCAGCATGATGCTGCTGCTCATCTTGGAGGCGCCGTGCTCGCGTTCCACGAACGTGATCGGTATCTCGACGATCTTCAGACCCGCCCGGGCCACCCTGATGGTCAGGTCGATCTGGAAGCAGTAGCCCGTCGACTCGACCTGGTTCAGGCTGATCTTCGCCAGGGTGGAGGCCCGGTAGGCGCGGAACCCCGCCGTCGCGTCCCGGACCCCGAGCCCGAGCATGACCCGGGTGTAGACGTTGGCCCCGCGGGAGAGGAGCTCGCGGGATTTCGGCCAGTTGACCACCTTGCCGCCGCGCATCCACCGGGACCCGATGGACAGGTCCGCTCGGTCCAGCGCGGCGACCAGGCTGGGCAGGTGCTCGGGCTGATGCGAGCCGTCCGCGTCCATCTCCACGATCACGTCGTAACCGCGCTCGAGCGCCCAGCCGAACGCGGCGATGTACGCCTTGCCCAGTCCCGCCTTCTCGGTCCGGTGCATGACCTGCACGTGCGGGTCGGTCTCGGCTAGCTTGTCCGCGAGATCACCAGTGCCATCCGGGCTGTTGTCGTCCACGACCAGCAGATCCGCCGCCGGCAGCGCCGTCCTGACCCGGCCCACGATGGACTCAAGGTTCTGCCGCTCGTTGTAGGTCGGCATCACGATGACGACCCGGCCAGCCGATGGCTCGGCGGATGGAGTTGGCTCTGTCACGACCCCTGCCTATCGCTGCGTGTGGTGAACAGGCGGTGCTAGTCACGGAAACAAGTCACGGACGGTGCAGGCCATGATATCCCCGCGCAGACCGCCCCCGACTTACCTTTCCCGGCCGACGTCACACCTCTGCGTATCTTCAGCGAAAACGAACCTGCGTCCAGATTCGTGCCCGATGGGGCTTTCGCCTGGTCACTGCCGTGTCTGCCGTGGACGCGGCTGGGTGGTACCGGGGAAAAGGACCCGGGCAACGCCTTCGGACCGGAGTCCATCCCGCTGGCAACGGGCTTGGTCTCCGTTGTCTACTGGGCGCCCGGGCCCTTTCCAGGCCCAACCCCCCGTCCAGCCGGATGACGTAGCCCAAACCTCGACGAGCCTGCCGGTCCGGCTAGCGAGCCCTGGTGCTGAACTGAGCAGCAACTTACCGCTGATCCTGGCAATGTCAACCGGACCGTGTCTGCTTCCCCGACAAACCCATCCAGGCCGGGCCTCCCAGTGGCCGCCGGACTTGACGGTCAAGCCGATAATATGATACCACTTTGATATCGAGTTGGGTGGCGGATACCGCAGGCGACCGGAGGCATCCCGATGCGCGCACATGACAGCACCATTTTCTCGCGATCTGTCACCGCTATGAGGCGTCTGATCAGGCCTTGGGAGTACCGGCACCGCCGGGCCGTGGCTGGCGTGCGCTTCGCCGCCGGCGGTTTTCAACTCGGCATCGGCCTCGTTCTGCTCTCTCTCGGTCGCAACGCGGTAACCGACGGAGAGCGACGCAAATGCTACGGGTTTGCCGCGTGGTTCCTGGTGTCCGCGCCGTTGCAGTTCCTGGGCGGCTATCTGGATATGACCGCTGACCGCTCGGTCCCTCCCGAGCGGGTGACCCCCTGAGGTGCTCCCCGGCTCGCTTCTTGTTTGGCCAATTTGCCCAGAGGGTCTATACCTTTGGCCCGGCGAGGGGAAAGATAGGCAGCGGCGGGCCTCTTGCGCACCGCGCTTTCGGGGTATAGCTCACCCCACTTAGCGTCACATGACGTTCTCGGCCAGTTCTGGCGGCCGACGCCGCAACTCCCCGGAGGTGATCGAATGGATGGCAGCGCCGACCGGTTCCTGGATCTGATGCACCAGCTCGAGGACTTCACGCACGCGGTATCGCCCGAGCAGGCGCACGCAGAGTTTGACCAAACCACCCTCCAGCTGTTCTGGATGCGGTGGCCACAACTGTCGGCCTGGTCGGGCTCCCTGTGGCGGCTGCTGTCGGAAGAGCTGGCCGGCCCGTCGGCTCCGCATGACGAGTCCGAGCTCTTCGAAATCGGCGAAAGTGGCTGAGGTCAGCCGCCGGGCTTTCACGGTGGGAGAGCTCGTTCATTCCCGGACGGTGATCACCAGCCCGGACAGTCCGGTGGCCGAGGCCGCCGCCGCCATGGTGCGGGAAAAGGTGGGGTCGGCCCTGGTCATGCAGGGACCCTTCCTGGCCGGCATCATCACCGAACGCGACGTGCTCAAGGCCGCGGCGTCCGGGGCGGACCTGACCGCGATCCCGGTGACCGCGTGGATGACCAGAGACCCGCAGGCGGCGAGCCCGGAGACCCCGGCCGAGGACGCGGCCCAGATCATGCTCCTGAACGGGTTCCGCCACCTGCCCGTCATGCAAGGGCGGCAGGTCTGCGGTGTCGTCAGCCTCCGTGACCTGTTCGCCGCCCGGATCAGCCGCCCGCCCCAGCCGCGCGCCGCCCAAGCCTGAAACGCACCCTCACCCGGTCCATCGAGCCACAGGCCGATCGAGAACACGAAGCACCGGCCTGGGCGAAGCATAAGCCGACTCCCGCCTGGGCCCACCCCGCCCCGCGGGAACCCCGCCCCGCGGGAACCCCGCCCCGCGGGAACCCCGCCCCGCGGGAACCCCGCCCCGCGGGATACCACGCGTCACCGCCGCCCCGCGGGAACCCCGCCTCGCGGGACACCACGCGTCACCGCCGCCCCATCCGCCCACCCGGATCACTTCCGTCCCGTCCAGTTGTGAACTTTTCGTGGAAGATTCAGGCTTGGTGGGGACTTTTGTGCGTCATAGTACCCACAAGTCTTCACAGAACCTGAATCTACCAAGATCTTTGTTCGATTAAGCCGGGAGAGGGCAGGCACGCCTGCCACAGCCGCACCGACCTCGACCGGGGCGCCATCGCCCGCCAGCTGCGCCTCACGGCTGGATCATGACCGGGCCCCGACGTTCGGCACGCTACAGGCCAGCCGGTCCAGGGTCCGGTCACCGGACAAAAGCGTCAATTCAGACTCTCGCTCAGACATTCGAATTATCGTGGATACTTGCCGACCCTATGAGGGTAGTAATGATCCACGATCGCAGCGGAGCCCGGGCTGGTTTGGGGTTTGGGGTGCACTCGCCTGGCGGTGCGGGGTGTTTAGGGGTGGGGGGTGAACTTGGTTGTTGTTGCGGCCTCGTGGTTTAATCGGCGGATGCTTGAGACGCCGGCGGACCTCGACCGCCTCCAGCACCTCCTGGATCGCAGCGCGGCTGGCGCCGGGCCCCACCTGCGGGGCATCGTCACCGAGGAACGGCGCCTGGACGCCGCGCAGGTGGCCCGCGGCTGCAGGGCATGCGGCTGCTCGTGGTGGCGACAGTGACCGCCGACGGCCGCCCGCTGGCCGGCCCGGTGGACGGCTACTTCGTGCACGGGTCGTTCTATTTCAGCTCCGGCCGCGATTCGGTCCGCATGCGTCACCTGGCCGTCCGGCCGGCGGTCAGCGCCACCTATGTGACCGGGGAGGACTTCGCCGTCACCGTGCACGGCCAGGCTGAGCTTTTCGACGTCCTGGACCCCGGGCACGGCGACCTGCGCCAGGCCATGCTGGATCACTACCTGCCACGGCAGGGACCTGACTTCGAGACCTGGCTGAATCAGGCTAACCCGGTCGGGGCCCGGATCGCGGCGGAGAAGATGTTCACGTACGCGGCGGTAGCGCTGAGGTCAGGAGCGGGCCAGGCTGGTGGCCAGGCTGACGCCGGCCAGCCGCTCGGCCTCGGCCCACAGCCGGGCCGCGGTGACGGTGTCGCGGGCCCGGCGCGGCGGCTGGACGGTGGTGGTGGGACCGACAGCCCGAACCACCGGGAGGGCAGGAAGCCGAAGCTGTTCAACGGGGTCCGCTTCGGCTTGTCGCGGCCAAGGCTGGCCCCCGCGTTCTGCAGGTTCGTGCGGGTGAACCCGGGGTGCGCCGCGTTGCTCATCAGGTTCCAGCCACGCTGGCTGGCCAGCTCGGCCAGGTGCAAGGTCATCATCAGGTCGGCCAGCTTGGACTGGGCGTAGGCCAGGTTGGGCCGGTAGCGGCGGGTCCATTGCGGGTCGCCGAAACGTATCCGGCCGTAGCTGGCCACGCCGCTGCTCATCGTGACCACTCTCGGCGCCCGGGCGACCAGCACCAGCGGCAGCAGCCGCATAGTCAGCGCGAACGGGCCGAGGAAGTTGCTGCCGAACTGCAGCTCGAAGTCGTCGGCAGTGGTCATCCGGGCCGGCGGAGCCATCACGCCCGCGTTGTTGACCAGCACGTCCACCGGCACGCCGTCCGCGATCAGGCCGTCGGCGAACTCGCGCCACCGAGGCGAGCTCGGCCAGGTCGATCGCGGCGGACCTCGAGTTCGGCCCCGGGATGGCGTTCCAGGATCTCCTCGCGCGCCTGGTCCCCCTCGGCGACCGTCCGGACAGCCATCACGACGTGCGCTCCGGCCTCGGCCAGGCGCCGGGCCGCTTCCTTGCCGGTGCCGCTGTTCGCGCCCGTGATCACGACGAGCTTTCCGGCCTGCTCGGGAACCGCATACATGACTTCTCCTTCGAACCTCTTCAGTAGACCATCGGTCTGTTAAGTCCGAAGTTAGCAGACCGATGGTCTTTACACAAGAGACCATCGGTCTGTAAAGTATGTTCCATGGTGGTGTTCCAGCGAGCACGAAGCGAAGAGCAGCGCGAAGCGCGCCGGCAGGCGATTCTTGGGGCCGCGGCCGCGATGCTCGCCGAGATGCCGGTGGCCGAGGTTACCCTCAACGAGCTCAGCCGCCGGGCCGGGCTGGCCAAGTCCAACGTGCTGCGCTACTTCGAATCCCGGGAAGCCGTCCTGCTCGAACTCCTCGATTCTGCCTGGCAGGAGTGGCTGACCGAGCTGGACCAGAACCTCGCGACCCGGCCGGATGCGGCCGACCGCGCCCGACCGGTCGCCGGCCACGCCCGACCGGTCGCCGGCCATGCCGGACCGGTCGCCGGCCACGCCGGACCGGTCGCCGAGCGTGCCGATCGCGCCGCCCTCGCGGTGGCCGCCTCCCTCGCCTCCAGGCCCATGCTGTGTGACCTGATCAGCGCCCAGGCCGCCGTGCTCGAGCGCAACGTCTCGCCACAGGTCGCCGCTCAGTACAAACGCGCCAGCATCGCTGGCATCACCGCGCTGGGCGCCCTGCTGCTCCGCTGCGTGCCCGAGCTCGGCGAGCACGATGCGTTCCGGCTGGCTGGTGCCGCCGTCATGATGACCAGCGCGCTGTGGCCGCACACGCAGCCCTCACCCGCGATGCTCGCCGCCTACGCCGCCGAACCGGACCTGGCCGCCATGCGTCTGGACTTCACCGCCACCCTGGGGGAGGTCCTCCAGGTGATGGCCGCTGGACTGCTGACTCGTTCGGCCCGTTAGCGGTGCAGGCCTCGGATACTGTGCGGCGTGACCGCCAGCAATGTTGAGCGCTTCGACGCGCGTACCTGGCCGGAAGATGTGCTTGAGGAGTTGTTCGCGGGGGCGTTCCCCGAGTTCATTACCGCCGACGTGGAGGCCAAGAAGTACATCGGCCGGGTTCGCGAGTGGTTCACCGACCTCAACATCATGCTGGTCGACGACCACGATGTTCCGGTGGCCACCGGATGGGGCGTCCCGATCAGGTGGAACGGCGAACTCGCCGGCCTGCCGACCGGTTACACCGACACCACCAGGCAGGCGGTCCAGGGCCGCGAGCACGGCAGTACGCCTGACACCTTCGTGATC
Source organism: uncultured Actinomycetes bacterium (assembly GCA_963808315.1). Taxonomy (GTDB): domain Bacteria; phylum Actinomycetota; class Actinomycetes; order Streptosporangiales; family Streptosporangiaceae; genus Palsa-504. The sequence goes on from CAWEFK010000009.1 coordinate 65,544, forward strand.
TGCGGCGGGATCGTCAGCCGTCGCAGAACCGGGCAGGGGCTGGCGGGCGAGCTGATCAAGGCTCTGTGCGACCTCGCGCCGCAGGCGGGCTGCACCCGCGTCATCGCCCCGGTGCGCCCGATCCTCAAGCCGGCCTATCCGCTGACTCCGATCGACACCTTCGCCCGGTGGACGCGCGAGGACGGCGCGCCGCTTGATCCTTGGCTGCGCACCCACTGGCGGTTGGGCGGAAAGATCATCGCCACCGCACCCTCATCGCAGATCATGACCGGCACCGTGAGCGAGTGGGAGAGGTGGACCGGCATGGTCTTTCCCTCTACCGGCGACTACGTCATCCCCGCCGGGCTCAGCCCCCTGCACATCGACCGCGAGGCGGACTGCGGCCGCTACGTCGAGCCGAACGTGTGGGTCCGGCACCGGTAACCGGCGTGCCCGGCCAGTGGTTCCTGGGCCGCGATCCAGGCACTGGCTTGCCGGACGCGCTCGGAGAGCGTGTACACCCCGAGTGCGGCGCGGTCGGGGTACGGCAGCCAGTCGATGGCCAGGCGGCGCGCGATGTAATCCACCGCGGAGCGCACCCTGGGGATCTCCGGGTCGTCGGTATGGCCATTGGGCACGAAGAACTGGTCGAGCCCGGGTCCGATGAGGTCAGCCAGCGGCACCTGCTGCTGCAGGCCGATGGACAGGGCGATCGCGTACATGCTCACCAGGCCCGCGCCACTGCTGCCATGCTTGCCCCAGTGGATGAAAACCTCACCGAGGGTGCCGTCGTCGCGCTGGTTGGCGGTGATGCAGAACCGCTCGGTGTCGATGGTGACGGTGGTGGTGTGGCCGCTGCGGCGTCGTGACACGCACCGACGAACGCCAGCCACCATTGACCGATCTCCGAACTAGTATATGAATTGTAGACGCATCAACAGAGTAACGATGCAGAAATCTGCGCTAGCTCTGTAGGCGGCTAGCAACCGCTAGACGGCGCGCCAGCCCTCGGGATCCGGGCGCGCGGCCAGTGGGGCATCGGGCTCGTAGGGTTCCCGGGTGAACACGAACGTTCCCAGGTCAAGATGGTCGACCGCACCGTCCGGGCGACGCACGACGCGCAGGGACTCGCCCGCGTAGTAACCGTCGAGGCCGGTCCAGGTCCCGTCGGGCTCGGCCCGGAAGCGGGCCGCGCGGCCGCTTCCGGCCACCGGCGAAAGGGCCAGGGCGCGATCGGCGTGCAGCCGCAGCGCGTAGGGGCGGGGGCCCCAGTACCACAGGCCGGTCAGCGCCAGCAGGTCTTGATCAACGTCGGGCGATGGCTTCCAGCGCGCCGGGAGGCGCGGCTCGTGGTCCGTCACGATCCTCATCAGGTCGATGGCGATCGAGCCGATGTCGGGTCCCGAGGTGGCGTTGGCCAGGGCGATCCCGCCGATGCCATCAGCCGGGCTGACGCACAAGGTGGCGAGGAAGCCGGGCATGGAACCGGAATGGCCGTAGGCCACGCGCCCGTCCCGGCGGAATAGCTGCAGGCCGAGCCCGTAACCGCTGGCCCAGGCCTCGTCCCCGGGCGGTGCGGCCGGGACCCGCATCTCGGCGATGGTGCTCGCGGTCAGCACCCGGTCGTCGCCGTCGAGCAGGAACGCCGCGAAACGGCTCAGGTCGGCCGCGGTCGACCACAGCTCCCCCGCCGGCGCCATCAGCCCGGTGCCCTCGGCCGGTTCGAGCTGCATGACGTCGGCCCATGGATGCACCGCGAAACCGCGCGCATGCGGTGCCTGCGGCGACGTACTGGTCCGGGCCATGCCCAGCGGCTCAAGGACCTCCTCGCGCAGCACCTCGGTCCACTCCCGTCCGCGGAGCTGGCCCACGAGCGCGCCGAGGAGGGCATAACCGGGATTGGAATAGTGGAATAGCCGTCCGGCCGGATGGCGCGCAGGCTCGGGCCCGAGGACGTCGGCCAGCTCGGGCCGCAGGTTACCGGGGGTCCGTTCCCACCACGGCCCGTGGCTTTCCGACGCCAGCCCGGCGGTGTGCGAGAGCAGCTGGACGATCGTCGCGCCCTCCGCAGGACCCGCATCCAGGTACTTGCCCACCGGATCGGCCAGGTCCAGCTGACCCTCGTCGCGTAGCCGCATGACCAGGACCGCCACGAAGGTCTTGGTCAGCGAGCCGATGCGGTACTGGGTGTTGGCGTCGGGCTCGTGCCCCTCCAGCATGCTGCGCGCCCCGCACCATACCTGGCGCCCGTCCCGCACCACCGCCCCGACCAGCGACGGCGTCCGGCCTGTGGCCTGGCCGACGGCCACGCGGTGCAGAAGCGCCCGGCACGTACCGGGCAGCAGCCCGTCGGCCGGGTCAACGGAAAAGGAAGCTGCGGTCACCGGGCCGGGACCACCACGGTGCCGGCCGCGGTGACCACGATGACGGGGTCAGGTAGGACCGAGGCCGCCGATTCGCCGCGGGCCGGTTCAGCCCGGCAGACTACCCGCGCCTCGAAGGCGAGCTGCCGGCTGCGGCGGCCGGCCGCGGTGACGGTGGCGGTCGCCTCGATGACGTCACCGGCCAGCACCGGCGCGCGGAACTGGACGTCGGAGTAGGAGGCGAACAGGCCCTCGTCACCGTCGGTCCTGATGCACAGCTCGGTGGCCACGTCGCCGAACATCGCGAGCACGTAGGCGCCGTCCACCAGGTTCCCGCCGTAATGGGCGTCCCCGTGGGTGACGTACCTGCGGTGGGTCACCGACAGGCCGACGTGCGGGCTTGTGCTCATGCCGTTCCCTCCTGGGGGGCCAGTGCGTGCACCAGGTAGCTTGCCACCTCGCCCGGAGTGGTGCCACGGCCGAAGATCTTGTCCACGCCGAGGTCACGCGCCGTGCCGGGATCGAACCGGGGGCCGCCGGCCACCAGCAGCGGCCGCTGCTCGCCGAGCTGGCGCGACGGAACGCCTCGGCCATCTCGCGGGTGTTCGACAGGTGCGCGTCGCGCTGGGTTACCACCTGGCTGACCAGGACGGCGTCGGCATGCTCGGCTTCGGCCCTGGCCACCAGGTCGGCCACGCCGACCTGGGAACCCATGTTCACCACCCGGATCTCCCGGTAGTACTCCAGCCCCTTCTCCCCCGCGTGCCCCTTGACGTTCAGGATGGCGTCGATGCCCACGGTGTGCGCGTCGGTGCCGATGCAGGCACCCACCACGACCAGCTTGCGGCCGAGCCCCGTACGGATCCGCAGGTTCACCTCTGCCGCCGGGAGCAGCGGGAACTCCCGCTCGGTCACGGTCACGGCCGCCAGGTCGACCACGTGGCTGACCCGTCCGTACACGATGAAGAACGTGAAGTCAGGCCCCATCCCCTTGGCGTGCACGACCATCGCCGGGTCCAGGCCCATCTTCGCGGCCAGCTGAAGCGCGGCGCCCTCGGCCCGGGCCCGTTCGGTCTCGTCACCGAACGGCACCGGCAGCGTGAACGAAAGCTGCACCCGCCCGTCCCCGGTGGTGTCGCCGTAGGGCCGCACGACGCCGATTTTCCCGGTCACGCTCATGAGCTCACCTCCGCCTCGAGCATCGATGCCGCGGGGTTGAAGTAGCCGTCGGCCCGCTGCACCACACCATCCAGGCCGCGGCCCCCGTCGGGCGGCCGCTTGGTCACCCCGAACGTTCCCTCGGCGATCGCGGTCAGCAGGCCCTGCGAGCCGATGACGCGGAGCAGGTCGATGGCCTCGGTGAGCACCTGCCGGGCCCGCTGGGCGACGAAGCCGTCCGGTTCTGGCCGGAACGAGGCGCCGAGCTGCCCGGCGGCACGCCGCACGTAGCGGACGTTCTCCAGGGCCAGATCGCGGTCGGACAGGAACGGCGTGTGGATACCCTCCGTCATCATGCCGATGAGCAAGATGGACTGATCGGTCATCACGCCGGCCAGGTTGAAGAACGCGTCAAGCAGGTAGCCGGCGAACACGTTGCCGGTCATGTGCTTGGTCGGCGGCATGTACTTCAGCGGCGTGTCCGGGAACAGCTCCCTGATCAGCAGCGCATGGGCCAGTTCGAGCAGGAACGAGTCGGGCACCTCGGGGTTGATCTCGAACGCGTGTCCCAGTCCGAGCTGGCTGTCCGCCAGGCCCGCCTCGCGGCCGAAGTACTCGTTCAGCAGCTGGGACACCACCACCGTGTGAGCCGCGTCCACCGCGTCGGCGGTGGTCAGGTAGTTGTCCTCGCCTGTGTTGATGACGATCCCGGCCCGCGCGTGCACCTGCCGGGAAAAACGCTGGTCGATGAACGTCCGGATCGGGTTGATGTCGCGGAAGATGATGCCGTACATGCAGTCGTTCAGCATCATGTCAAGACGCTGCATACCCGCGAGGGCCGCGATTTCTGGCATGCAAAGCCCGGAGGCGTAGTTGGTCAGGCGGACGTAGCGGCCCAGCTCGCGAGACACGTCATCCAGCGCGGCGCGCATCAGCCGGAAGTTCTCCTGGGTGGCGTAGGTGCCCGCGTAGCCCTCCCGGGTGGCACCCTCGGGCACGTAATCGAGCAGCGACTGCCCGGTCGACCTGATCACGGCGATGATGTCCGCGCCCTCGCGCGCCGCCGCCTGTGCCTGCGGGATGTCCTCGTAGATGTCGCCGGTCGCGACGATCAGGTAGATCCATGGCATCGGCGGGTCCGAGGTGGCGGCAATCAGCTGGTCCCGCTCGGCCCGCCGGGCATCGATCAGGGACATTCCCTTTCCTACCGAACGGTCCGCCGCTCGACGAGCCGCGTCACCGTCATCGCCCGCGGGGAGCCGGAACTTGGCCAGGCCCGCCGCCGCGTCCACGGCCAGCGTACGCAGGTCGGGGTAGCCGCCGGTCAGCAGCGCGTCCCAGGCCGGCAGGGCCACTCCGTGCTCCAGCCCGACCGACTCGCGGATCGCGTCGGTGAGGTGGTTCACCCAGGGCATGCCGTCGGAGTCCGCTCCGTCCAGCCCGGCCAGGCGGAGCACCGCGCGTTCCACCGACACGGTGGTGTGCGTCCGCGCCAGTTCGGTCACCGGCTGCCCGGCCGCCCGGGCCAGCTCCCTGGCCTGACGCACGAGCGCCGGGTCCAGGTCGAGCTTGCCCGTCACGGTCGGCTCCCCTTCGCTGCCTCGGGCCGGACACCCGGTCCAGGCAGGCGCCGCTCGAACAGCGCGCGCAGCCCGGGCGTGGAGCGGATCAGGTCGAGCGCAAGCTCCGCGTGACCCGGTACGTACCCGTTTCCCACCAGCATCGTCACGTCGGCCGCGAGCCCTTCGGCGCTGAGCGCCGCGGAGCTGAAGGACGTGGCCATCGAGAAAAATATCACCGTCCCGCCCGGGGCCGTGGACAAGATGGCGCCCCCCTCGCAGCCCGCGACGTCGACGCACACCACGGTGACATCGGCGGGCCCGCCTGCGGCCTCAACCTGCGCGGCCAGCCCGACCGGGTCTCTGGCGTCGGCCGTGACGATCTCGTCGACCAGGGGATCCGGCGGTCTCGCGCGAGGAGTTCCGCCTCGGCCTCGGCCGGGACGACGCCGATGATCCTGGCGGCACCGGCCTGGCGGGCGGCGGCGGCGGACAAGGAGCCGCTCTTGCCGCCCGCGCCGATGATGAGCACCACTGACCCGTTCTTGACCTGGCGCTGGGTCAGTGCGGGCGCACCGCAGACGTCAAGCACGGCCAGGGACAGCGGGATCGGGAGGTCGTCCGGGAGGATCGCCGCTATGGACCGGGCGAACAGGATGGCGTGGCCTTCGCAGGGAACTTGCTCGGACTGGCCGTCCCAGCGCGCCAGGGAGTCGGTGATGGTCAGCGGGGTCAGGGTAAGGGAGACCAGGGTGGCGATCCGCTGTCCGGGCGTGAGGCCGAGCGGGGAATCGGGGCCCGCTTCTGCGACCGTGCCGGTCAGCATGCCGCCCGAGCCGGTCACCGGGTTCTGCATCTTGCCGCGAGTGGCGATAATGTCGAGCACCGCCGCCCTGATCTTGTCCGGATGGCCGGCGTAGGATTCGCGGATCTGGCGGTAAGACGCGGCGTCCAGGTTCAGCCGGTCCACCTGGACCCGGACCTCGCTGGAGCCGATGGCCGGGCTGGGGTCCAGCTGCCAGGCGGCCTGCGGGAGGACGCCGGGTGGATCGATCACCCGGTGCAATCCGAGGGATGACCCCGCCGCGGGAGGCCGTCCGGGTGACGACGGACCTGCCTTCCTGTTCATGCGCGCGTTTCCTTCCTTCCCGCCGGTCAGCAAGATTTGCTGCTTTGATATCCGCCCACCGTATCTTCTAAAGCAGAATGCCGGAAGGTGACGAAGATAGTCCGGCGAGGGACCTATTGCGGCAGTGACGTACGTCTGGGCCTGGACGGGCGCGCCGGGCTGGGCAGGTGCGCGGCCGCCGGACTCCTGGTCGTCCGCCGGGCCAGGAACAGCGCAGCGGCCGCGGCTATGGCCAGGGCCACCGCCAGGATCTCCGCGATCGCCGCCGCCCCCAGGCTGGCGGCGATGCCGGAACCTATGCCGCTGGTCTGGCCCTGCATGTTGATCAGCCGCGGCGCGATCACCAGGCCGGCCACCGTCCCGCCGGTCACGCCGAGCGTGGTGAGGATCATGGTGTTGGCCACCAGGGTGGCGGTCACCTGGCGCGGGGTGAGCCCGATGGCCGCCAGCACGCCCACCTCGTGCCGGTGGTCCCGCATCCCGACCACGGTCGCGGTGAGCAGGTTAGCGAGCCCGATGACCGCCAGGATGATCACAGAAACCGCGATCACCACCTTCATCACCCTGAGCCCGCCCACCGGGTTGGTCACCACCTGCACGTCGACCTGGTCATGGGACTGGACGAGCAGCCTGGCCCGGGCCGCGGCCGCGGACACGCCGGGCTTCAGGACCAGGTAGTTAAGCAGCTGAGGCGGCGCGCTGCCCGCCTCGTTCAGCGCATCGAGGCCGAAGTCGAGCACGTCCCCGTTGTTGTCGGGTTCGATGGTCCGGCCGACGATGTGCAAGATCACCGGCACGCCGTCGATCGTCGGCGAGATCCAGGCGCCCACCTTGATGTGCATCAGGTCAAGGAAGCCCTGGCCCGCGACCGCCTCGTTGGCCGCGTGGAACATCCGGCCCTGGGCCACCTGGAACGGATAGGGCCGGCCAGAAGAGCCCATGGCCCGGGCGATGAAGGTGCCGTTGTCGCCGGGCAGCAGGGTGTCGAACTCGGCCCCCGGATAGGACGCAAGCACCTGGTGGTCGTGGCTGATCAGGGCCGTCAGCTGCTTGTTGTCCAGGCCTCCCTGGCTGACGGTGACCGCCGCGGCCAGGCCGATCTTGCCCGGGTCGCTGGTAAAGCCGTCGATCGTCGACCAACAGGTCAGGGCGATCGCGATCATCACCATCGGGATGGCCAGGCCGAACACGGTCAACGCCGCGGACAGCCGCCGGGTCAGCGAGTCTCTGGCCCCGAGCACCAGCGCGGCGGGCAGGTGGACGAGCAGGCCGAGCCGGGCGATCAGCGACAGGTGCCCGCGCGGCGGGCTCGGCTGGACGGCGACGACCGGTGAGGTCCGGCCCGCCCACCAGGCCGGGATGACGGTGGCGATCGCCACGGTGAGCACGGTGCCCACCCCGATCAGCGCGATCCAGGCGCCGGACAGCGCAGCCAGGCTCACCGGCGTGCCGTCCGGCGGCCTGACGAACTCCGGTGAGGTCATGATCCGGGCCGCGACCAGGCCCAGCCCGGCGCCCATGGCGCCGAGCAGGGTCTGCTCGGCGAGCAGCATCCGGACCACCTGACCGGGGGTGAACCCGAGCGCCTTCAGCATCGCGATGTCCTGGCGCTGCACCAGGACACGGCCCGCGGTGACGTTGGCGATGGCGCAGGGCGCGGCCACCAGGGCGATGATCCCGAACAGGGCGAGCAGCAGCCCGAGTAGCCGGTCATTGCTGGCCATCGAGCTCTGCACCTGCTGCCAGGTGGAGTACCGCTCGACGGCGGAGTTCTCACTCGAGCCGTTGTACAGATTCCAGATGGTCTGGACGACCTGGCCGGTGGCCACGGCGGAGTTGTCGTAGAGCTGGAGTCCGACGACCATCTGGGTCTCGCTGGCGCTGGGCTCCACCCGGGTCAGCAGCTTGTGCTGAACCCAGATCAGGCCGGGTGTCCACTGCGGGTAGAAGCCCTGCTCAGCGGTGTCGGCGATGCCGATTACGGTCATCGGCACGGTGGTCCCGTCGATGCCGTCCACCACGATCCGGGCTCCCACTCCGGCGTGCACCGCCTGCGCGAAAGACGCCTCGAGGACCACGCTGTCCGGCGCCGCGGACCGCAGCCAGCTTCCGGCCACGACAAACGGGGCGGACATCGCGGGCAGGGCCGGCGTCATGGCCTGGAGCTCGACCGGAGACTTCACCGCGCCCTGCTCCAGGGTGGCCGACGCGGCCTGGTAGGGCGGGGCGACCGCCTTGATTCCCGGCATGGACCGCAGCTCGGTCGTGTTGGTGCCGTTGGCGAAGTAGACAAGCACGTCCGCGCCGCGGGTCCGGGCGAACAGCTGCTGCCAGGGGTTGACCGCTCCCTGGAGCAGCATGGTGGCGAGGAACAGCGCGGCCACCACCCCGGCGACGACGCCGATCGTGATCAGGGCCTGGCCTCGGCGGGCACGCAGGTCGGCGCGCGCCCACCGGAGCGTGCCCCGCATCAGCCTCTCAGCTCCAGGACGTCCGCGACGCCGTTCGCGGCGTGCGGTGCGGACACGATCCTGGCGTCGTCGGCCACCATCCCGTCGAACAAGTTGATCACCCGGTCGGCCAGGCTCGCCACCCGGGCGTCATGGGTGACCAGCAGGATCGCCTGGCCGCCGGCGTGCGCCCGGCGGAGCAGCCGAAGCACGTCCCGGGTGTTCGAGCTGTCCAGGTTCCCGGTCGGCTCATCGGCCAGCAGCAGGCTCGGCTCGTTGGCCAGCGCGCGCGCCAGCGCGACGCGCTGCTGCTCCCCGCCGGACAGCCGGGCGGGAGCCACACCCGCCTTGTCCGCGATGCCGAGCTCGGCCAGCAGCTCCTCCCGGCGTCTGGCGGCCTGCCGCGGCGTCGCCCCGGCCAGCAGCGCGGGCAACTCCACGTTGTCCGCCACCGTCATGTTCGACAGCAAGTTGAAGAACTGGAACACGAACCCCACGTGCCGACGGCGCAGGACCGCCCAGCTGGCCATGGACAAGCGGTCCACGCGCTGACCCCGCAGCCAGATCTCGCCGCCGGTGGCCGGCTCAAGGCCGCCGAGGACGTGCAGCAGGGTGGACTTACCCGAGCCGGAGGGCCCCATGATGGCGACGAACTCGCCGATGCCCAGCTCGAAGTCCACCCCGCGCAGGGCCTCCACCGCGATCCCGTCGGCCCGGTAAACCTTCACCAGCCCTCGCGCCATCAAAAGAGCAGTGTTAGCCCGGGGGGGCGACCCCCCGGAACCCCCCGCTCCTGGGGGGGCTGCCCGCCCCCCAGACCCCCCCGGGGGCCCCCCTGGGGGGGCACCTGGCGGCGGCGCCGGCCGGGCCAGCTCAACCTGGTCACATGAGTTCCTCTTGGCATCTCTCCAGCCAGTCGAGGTCTGCCTGCAGATGCAAGATGGCGCCTTCGATCAGGAGCCGGGCTGGAGTGTCCGCAGGGTCGCTGTCGGCCTGCATCTGAGTCAGGTTACGCATGATGCCGAGATAGTGCCTGCGCTGCTTGTTCAGCAGTTCCATCCGGTCCGCCAGCCCCGACATCGGCGCCAGGATCAGCTTGATGAAGAAGTCGTCACGGATACGCGGCCCTTCGCTCGGCTCGTCCGCCCACGCCCGCAGGGTTTCCCGGCCCGCGGGCGTCAGCTCGTAGACCCGCTTGTTCGGCCGGGTGGTCTGCTCGACATCCTGGCTGCGGACCAGACCGTCCTGCTCGAGGCGTTTCAGCGTGACGTAGATCTGCCCGATATTAGGGGACGGGTAGGCCTGGCCGAAGGTCTGTTCAAGGGCGAGCCTCAGCTCGTAACCATGAGCCGGCTCTTTAGCGAGCAGGGCCAGCAAGGGCTGCCGCACGGTCCCGTCACCTCCTTGGACCCCTGAGGGCCCGGGCTTAGATTATCGCTGTGCATGACACCTAGGTAAGGCCTAGCATCGAGCGAAACTGCGCAGGTGGCAGTGTTCCTCCCGGCCTGCTCCCCGGCGCGGGAAAGGTACCGGGAAACATGTCCGACTCGTTACGTGATCCGGTTGACATATACCTAACAGCCGTGCATAACATGCATCTAGGAATTATAGGACACCGGTGGAGGCCTGCATGAGGCGAGCGATGCCTGGTATCGCGGCCGTCGCTGCGGGACTCCTCTTCACCGCCGGGTGCACCTCGGGCAGCACCTCGTCGGGAAGGTCGGCCCCCTCGACCAACGGGATCGGCCCGATTACCCTGGCCATCGGCAAGGACAACCCAGGCTGGCTGCAGGGCGTGATCACCGGCTGGAACAAGCAGAATCCCAGCCAGAAGGTCACCCTGCTGCTGCTGCCCGAAGCGTCCAACGACCAGCTGGCTCAGCTGGTCGCCAACCTGCAGGCCAAGAGCGATGAGTATGACGTCATCGACATGGACGTCATCTGGACGGCGGAGTTCGCGTCGAACGGCTGGATCATCCCGCTGCCCCAGAGCCAGTTCCCGCTCGACGACTTCCTCAAGCCTGCCGTCGACACCGCCATGTACCAGGGCCGGCTGTACGCCGTACCCGATTACAGCAACGCGGATTTCCTCTACTACCGCAAGGACATCCTCGCCAAGGCGGGCAAGCAGCCCCCCAAGACCTGGGCCCAGCTGCAGCAGCTCGCCGAGACCGTGGCGCCGAGATACGGGCTCGGCGGGTATGCCGGGACGTTCGCCCCCTACGAGGGGCTGACCGTCAACTTCGCCGAGGCCGTTCAGTCGGCCGGGGGGTCCATCCTCTCCCCCGAGGGCACCAAGGTGACGGTGAACTCGGCCCAGGCCCTCCAGGGGCTCATGTTCCTGGTGAACGGGTTCGAGCGCGGCTGGATCCCCAAGGTCACGCTCACCTACGAGGAGGAGTCGGCGCAGCACGCGTTCGAGGCAGGCAAGTTCCTGTTCCTCGATAACTGGCCCGACGTATACGGGGCGCTGTCGAAACCCGGCCCGGGCAACCAGGTGTACGGGAAGTTCGGGGTCGCGGCCCTGCCGGGCCCCGACGGCACAGGTTCCAGCTCGCTGGGCGGAGCCAACCTGGCGATCAGCGCTTACTCCCAGCACCAGCGGACCGCGCTGAACTTCATCAAGTACATGACGGACCTGGCCAACGAGAGGCAGATGCTGGAGCAGGGGTCCTTCCCGCCGGTATGGAAGCAGCTCTACACCGATAAGACCCTGATCCGGAGCGACCCCTACCTGCCGGTGCTCGAACAGGCCATCGACTCGGCCCAGCCGCGCCCGGCGATCACCAACTATGACCAGGCCAGCCTGGCCATCTCCAGCACGGTTTACGAGGCCCTGACCCAGCAGAAGAAACCGCAGCAGGCCCTGACCGAAATGGCCGGCCAGCTGACCCAGATCATCCGCGACGGCTGAGACCGCCGGGGCTGACCGCACGAGGGCCGGCCAGCCCCGCACCCGGAATATGAACTTGCCGAGGTCATTACGTGACCAAATCGAGTCAACCGCGCTGCTTGACTGACCGCCGGAGCGAGGAGTACCTGTAAATGGAAGCGGTTCCATGCGGAGCCGATCTGGCAACGAAGCCGGAGGAGGTGAGTCGGCTGAAGTCGGCCCATAGGGTTAACATCGCCCAGGTCGCCGCGACGGCAGGGGTGAGCGTCGGCACCGTGTCCCGGGTCCTGAACGAAAGCCCGAACGTCCGGGAGCACACCCGCAGGCGGGTCATCGAGGTCATGAAGCGGCTCAACTACCGGCCTAGCCGCCTGGCCGAGAGCTTGTCGCGAGGGCAGACCCGGACCATCGTCATCCTCGTCCCGTTCCTGACCCGTCCCTCCGCGACGGCCCGGCTGGCCGGGGTCATCGGCGTGCTTGACCGTGAAGGCTTCGACACCGTGGTCCGCAACGTGGAGACTCCCGGCCAGCGAGACCGGCATCTGGCCGCGCTGACGACGCGGCATGAAGCCGACGGCGCGGTCGTGGTATCCCTGCGGCTGAGCCCGGAGCAGCTGGCGGCGCTGCGCACCAGCAGCGTGCCGCTGGCCATGGTGGACACCGAGGCGCCCGGCGTCCCCTGCACGGTGGTGGATGACATCCGCGGCGGCGCGCTGGCCACCGAGCACCTGATCAGCCTGGGACACCGCAGGATCGGCTTCGTCGGCGATTCCCCCGATGACCTCGGCTTCGTCTCGACCCGGCGGCGACTGCTCGGCTACCGGCGGACCCTGTCACGGCACCGCCTCGGCTACGACCAGGCCATCGTCCGGCTCGGCAGGCACTCCGCCTCGGTGGCCGCCACGTTGGCGCTGGAACTGCTCGACCTGCCCTCGCCGCCGACGGCGATCTTCGCGGGCTCGGACACCCAGGCGCTCGGGGTCCTGGCCGCGGCGGAGAAATCCGGTCATTCGGTCCCCGGCGACCTATCGGTGATCGGCTTCGACGATATCGAGTCCGCAGCTCAGCTCGGGCTCTCGACGGTTCACCAGCCGCTGGCCGAAAGCGGTGCCCACGGGGCCAGCAGGCTGTGCGCGCTTATCCGCGGGCAGTTGGTACGGCCGCTGCGGGAGGAATTGCCTCTGTCCGTGGTGGCCAGGACGAGTTCTGCAATGTACGCGGTCGCGGGTGTCGCATGAGCGGCCGGCGTTTCATGGGGCCAGTGAAGGCACCAGTAATCCACGGGCAGCACGTAGGGCCCGCACGCCTAGGGCACAGCCCAGGAGGAGCACAAATGTCACGAAGAAGTGTCCGCAGAAGGTTCCCGGCCCGGCTCAAGGGGGGTATCGGACTGACCGCTCTGGCCAGCGTCACGGTGCTGACCCTGGCCGCCTGCGGCAGCAGCGGCAGCAGCAGCGCCGGCGGCGGGAGCACGCCCGCGAGCACGAGCAGCGTCGGCTCCACGACCTCAGGCAGCATCGTGTGGTCGGCCAGCCCGCTGAGCGGCACCGGCGCCAACGACGCCCGGACCGTGCTGATCAACGCGTTCGAGAAGCAGTACCCGGGCATCCATGTCAGCCTGGTGTCGGCGTCGACCGACACCGACACCAACCGGTCCACGCTGGCCACCCAGATCGCGGGCGGCGCGGGCCCCGACGTGTTCATGGGCGACGTGATCTGGCCCGCTCAGTTCGGCGCGCACCAGCTCGCCGTCCCGCTGTCGCAGTACCTGCCGGCGAGCTACTTCAGCAAGTTCGCTACGGGACTGGTCGCGGGCGCCACCTACAAGGGCGCGGTCTACGGCTCGCCGCTGTTCGAGGACCAGGGCTTCCTGTACTACCGCAAGGACCTGCTCGCCAAGGACAAGCTGCCGGTCCCGACGACCTGGGAGCAGGTGGAAACCGACGCCAAGGCCGTCCTGACCAAGGGCCAGACCAAGTACGGGTTCGTCTGGGAAGGCGACTCGTATGAGGGCTTGACCTGCAACTTCATGGAGTACCTGACCGACGCGGGCGGAACGGCGACCAACAGCGGCTACACCACGGCGACGCTTAACTCGGCCGCGGCGCTGAAGGCGGTCACGTTCATGCGCAGCCTGATCACCTCCGGCGTTACCCCGGCCGCGGTGACCACGTTCCAGGAGCCGCAGGCGATGAACACCTTCGGCGGCGGCAACGCCGTGTTCCTGCGCAACTGGGACTACGCCTACGCCACCGCCACCACCCCCTCTGACGGCGGCAAGCTCACCGCGAGCCAGGTCGGCGTGGAGCCGCTGCCGACCTTCGCGGGCCAGTCCACCCCCGGCTACTCCAACATCGGCGGCTGGAACATGTACATCAACCCGCACAGCAAGCACCTCGGCGCGGACCTGACGTTCATCCAGTGGCTGTCAAGCACCGCGGCGCAGGACATCCTGTCCCAGAAGTACGGGTTCATCTCCACCGTCACCGCGGTCCGCACCTCGCCTTCGGTCATCGCCTCCAACCCGGTGTTCGCCGTCGTGCCGAACACCAAGCTGGTTCCCCGGCCCGCGGGCACGCCCAACTACCCGGCGCTGTCTACCGCGATCTACCAGAACGTGAACGGGGCCCTGGCCGGGTCGACCAGTCCCTCGGCGGCCGTGGCGGCGATGCAGTCCGCGGCCAACACCGCGCTCAGCACCTCATCAAGCGGCGGATTGTGACCTAGCCGCCGGGCTGCCCGGGCCGGGGAGCGAACCGCTTCCCGGCCCGGGCAGCCGCTCCACCCGCGTACTAGCAGTACATATCTACTTATCCCGGCCGCGGCCGCGAGGAGTTACCCATGACCGCCGTATCAAGTACTTCTGACTTGGTGACGACCGCCGCCCCGCCGGTGCCTCGTCCCGATATCAACAGGAAAAGACTGGCCCGGATGGGCTGGGGTTTCTCGGCTCCCGCGCTGATCGTCATCGCGGCGGTCACGATCTTCCCGATCGTGTACTCGGTGATCATGAGCCTGAACACCGTCACCGTCTCGGGCAACGGCTTCAGCCTGGACGGCTTTACCTTCAGCAACTACAACCTGCTGGTTCATTCGTCCCTGTGGCGGAGCGCGCTGTTCTTCACCGTCTACTACACGGTGGTGACCGTCATCGTCGAGCTGGTCCTCGGGACCTGCATCGCGCTCGTGCTCGAGCGCTTGGTCGCCGGGCGCGGCTGGATGATGGCGCTGCTGCTCATCCCCTGGTCGATGATCACCGTCATCAACGCCGAGCTGTGGGCCTACATCTACAACGGGACCTACGGCGTGGCCGATTCCATCCTGAACGCGTTCGGCCTGGGCCACCCGGTCATCCTCGGTACCCCGACCCCGGCCATCGTCGGCCTGATGGTGGCCGATATCTGGAAGACGACGCCGTTCGTGGCCATCATCGTGCTGGCCGGCCTGGTCATGCTGCCCGGCGATGTGTACGAGGCGGCGGAGATGGACGGGTCGTCGGGATGGTACACGTTCTGGCACGTCACCCTGCCGCTGCTGCGGCCCACGATCGCGCTCGCGGTCATGTTCCGCGTGCTGCAGGCGTTCGGCCTGTTCGACCTGCCTTACGTCATGACCAACGGCGGTCCGGGCACGGCGACCCAGTCGCTGTCGATCCTCGCCTTCCACGCGCTATTCCAGAACCTCGCCTTCGGGCCTGGGGCCGCCGTGGCCACCAGCACCGCGCTGCTCGTGCTGCTCGGCTGCCTGGCCACGCTGCGGGTGTTCCGGGCCCAGGTCGGACAGGAGGGCAACTGATGCGAAACCGCAAACGAGTCGGATGGCACAGGTATATCAACGGCGTCGTCCTGGCCACGATCGTCACCGCGCTGTTCGTCATCCTCCCGCTGTACTGGCTGATCGCCTCGAGCTTCAAGGCGCCGCTCAACGTCGGCTCGACTCAGCTTTTCCCCAATCCGATCAGCGGGGCGAACTACAGCCAGGCGTTCGTCGCCTACGACTTCGGGATCTACTTCCGTAACTCGCTGGTCGTCACCATCGTCGCCACCGCGCTCGTGCTGATCCTCGGCACGATGGCCGGCTACGCGCTCGGCCGGCTGCCGATGCGGGGCAAGTTCACCACGCTGGTGATCCTGCTGATGATCTCGGTGTTCCCCGAAGTCGCGGTGATCGCGCCGCTGTTCCTGCTCATGAAGGAGATCGGCTGGCTGAACAGCTACCAGGCGCTGATCCTGCCCTACACGGCGTTCAACCTGCCGTTCGCCATCTGGATCCTGCGCAACTACATGCTCGGCATCCCCAAGGAGATGGAGGAGACCGGCCGGATCGACGGTGCCGGGCCGCTGCGCACCGTCTGGACGATCGTCCTGCCACAGGCCCTGCCTGGCCTGTTCACGGCGGGCATCTTCTGCTTTACCGCCTGCTGGACCGAGTTCCTGATGGCGCTGACGTTCAACCAGTCAAACAACTTCCGGACCATCCCGGTGGGCATCTCCGACTTCGGCGGGAACTTCCAGGTGCCCTACGGCACCATCTTCGCGGCCAGCGTCGTGGCGGTGGTGCCCATCGGCATCCTGGTCTTCATCTTCCGCAAGTTCGTGATCTCCGGCCTGACCTCGGGTGCGGTGAAGGGATGAGCAGGTCCTACGATCTCGGGCACGTGCCCGGTAAGGAGTCATCATGGCCACGGTAAGCCTTGAAGGCATCAACAAGGTCTACGAGAACGGCTTTCACGCGGTCAAGGACCTGTCCGTGGACATCGCCGACGGCGAGTTCATGGTCCTGGTCGGCCCGTCCGGCTGCGGCAAGACCACGGCATTGCGGATGGTCGCCGGGCTGGAGGACATCACCAGCGGCGTGCTGCGCATCGGCGGTAAGGAGGCCAACGACGAGACGCCCAAGGAGCGCGACATCGCCATGGTCTTCCAGAACTACGCCCTGTACCCGCACATGACGGTGGCGGAGAACATCGGCTTCGCGCTCAAGCTGCGCAAGCTGCCCAAGGACCAGCTCAACGCCAAGGTCAAGGAGGCCGCCGACATCCTGGGCCTGACCGACTGGCTGGACCGCAAGCCGGGGCAGCTGTCCGGCGGCCAGCGCCAGCGGGTGGCCATGGGCCGGGCCATCGTGCGCGAGCCTTCGGTGTTCCTGATGGACGAGCCGCTGTCCAACCTGGACGCCAAGCTCCGGGTGCAGATGCGGGCCGAGGTGGCGCGGATCCAGCGCCGCATCGGGGTGGCCACGATCTACGTCACGCACGACCAGGTCGAGGCCATGACCATGGGCGACCGGGTCACCGTGCTGCGGGCCGGAGTGCTGCAGCAGTGCGACACCCCGCAGAACCTCTACGACAACCCGGACAACATCTTCGTGGCCGCCTTCATCGGCTCGCCCGCCCAGAACCTCTACGACGCCATCGTGGGCGAGGGGACGCGGTCGATCAAGCTCGGCTCGCAGGAGGTCGATCTGCCGGAGTCCGTGGTGCTGAAGCGCCCCGGGCTGCGGGCCTACACCGGCAAGGACGTCGTGGTGGGCCTGCGACCCGAGCACCTGCCCGCCGCGGGCTCCGACTACACCGGCCCCAAGCTGGTCGGCGAGGTGGACCTGGTCGAGGCCCTCGGCTCGGAGCTCGTGGTCCACTTCACCATCGACGCGCACCGGGTCATCGCCGAAGGGGCGGTGGAGAAGGACGAGGCCGCGGCGACCCAGCACGGCGAGGGCGTGGCCAGGATCGCGGCCAAGACCCCGGTCAAGGTCGGTGACCGGATGACCTTCGGCGTCGACATCGAGGACATGCAGTTCTTCGACCCCAAGACGGGACTGGCCATCCGCGGCTGAGGTGGTGGCGGCCCACCCGGCAGCAGCCCGGCCTAACCAGCTGGCCTGGCCTGAGGCGGACTCAGTCCGCCTCAGGCCAGGCCGGTGTCGGGTAAATCAGCGAGGCTGCGCATAGCCAGCTTGGAAGATCATTAGGGGTCTAGTAAGGCAGCCGCCAACAGCTATTGCCGTGTCAGGTAACGTCGCCTCGCTTCCAGCCGCTTCGCTGGGGCAGAACCCTGAACCGGACCCACAACGATGGACCATAGGTGTTGCGGGGACAACCGCGATGGACCATCGGCGTCGCTGCAGAGCGGGAGCGCCCGGTACGGGTGTGGCAGGCGAGGCGGTGGTGTTCACGGGGGGCTGACCCTTCGCCGGACGTGACCTTTACCGCACCGGGTAACCGAGCGAACGCTGGTTGCTGAGGTACTAGCTAGCTAACCAGGACGCTGGCGACGCGCCCGCCTCGGCGCAGCGGAGGCGTCATGGCTACGGTAAGCCCTGAGGGCCTCGTCGGGGGCGTGCCGTTCTGCGGCGCCACGACAGGCCCGGCCATGCGGGCTAGCGAATGGAGCAGGGTGTGACGAATCAGCCGTGGTGGCACGGCGCCGTCCTCTACCAGCTGTACGTGCGGTCCTGGCGCGATACCGATGATGACGGGTACGGCGACCTGCGCGGCATCATCGAGCGCCTGGACCACCTTTCCTGGCTCGGGGTGGACGGCATCTGGCTGTCACCCACCATGCCCTCGCCGGACGAGGACTGGGGTTATGACGTCAGCGACTACACCGGCGTCCACCCCGAGCTTGGCACGCTGGCCGACCTGGACGAGCTCATCGCCCAGGCCGGACAGCGGGGCATGCGCGTCCTGCTCGACCTGGTGCCCAACCACACCAGTTCGGCGCACCCCTGGTTCATCGACGCCGGGTCGGGGCGGAACGCTCCGCACCGCGACTACTACGTCTGGGCCGACCCGGGGCCGGGCGGCGGGCCGCCCAACAACTGGCTCGACTTCACCGGCCAGCCCGCCTGGCAGTGGCACGAGAGCGGCCAGTATTACCTGCACAACTTCCTGGTCGGCCAGCCGGACCTGAACTGGTGGCAGCCCGCGGTGCACGCCGAGTTCGCCGGCATCCTGGAGTTCTGGTTCAACCGGGGGGTGGCCGGCTTTCGCATCGACGTGGCGCACGGCCTGTACAAGGACGCCGAGCTACGCGACAACCCGCCGCTGACCGGCGACAATCCGCTGGAGGGCCGGTTCGGCCAGCGTCCGGTCTACAACGCGTACCGGCCGGAGACGCATGGCGTCTACCGCGACTGGCGCAAGATCGCCGACGGCTACACGCCGCCGCGGCTGCTGCTCGGCGAGACCTGGGTCGCCGAACTCGACCAGCTGGCTTCCTACTACGGCGACAACGACGAACTGCACCTCGGCTTCAACTTCCCCTTCGCCCTGGCCACATTCGACGCGCCCCGGCTGGCGAAGATCGTCGAGCAGACGCTGGCGGCGCTCCCGCCGGGTGCGTGCCCGGTGTGGATGGGCTCCAACCACGACATCGGCCGTTTCGCCAGCCGCTGGTGCGGCGGGGACGAGCGGAAGGTCAGGCTCGCGCTGCTCATCCTGGCCACCCTGCCAGGCACCACGGTCCTGTACTACGGCGACGAGATCGGCCTGACCGACGTGGACGTGCCGCCCGCGCTGCGCCGGGATAACGCGACCCTGCACAGCGGCGCCCACGACAACCGGGACCGGGCCAGGACGCCCATGCCGTGGGACGCGTCACCGGGCGGCGGCTTCAGCACGCCGGGCGTGACGCCCTGGCTGCCGCTCGCCGACCCGCCGGGGCCCAATGTCGCCGATCAGCGCGCCGACGCCGACTCCACGCTGTGGCTGTGCCGGCGCCTGCTCGCGGTGCGGCGGACCGAGCTGAGCGGCAGCATCACGGATTTCGAGCATCTGCCGGCCCGCGAGGGACAGTGGGCCTACCGCGTCGCCTCACTGGTGGTAGCGGCCAACTTTTCCGGTCGTCCGGCCGGCCTCCCGCCCGCGGCGGGCGAGGTGCTGCTGGCCACCTCCGGCACCGGGACGGCCGCGCAGCAGCGGCTGCTTGGGCCGTGGGAGGGAGTCGTGGCCCGCCTCGCCGCCGGCTGAGCCTCGCCGGGGAGCCCCTATCCGCACCACGGGACAGGCCAGCCACCCGGTGCCATGCACAGATAGTGACACGAGCCCAGGTTCGTTCGGGAGATTTTTCGGTTGATCCCTTTTTAGGCCGTAGGTCCTCCGGTATCATCCAGTAATTGGAGGGCTTCGTTCATGATCTCGCAGCCATACGTATATAGGCGACACGAGCTGGCCGAACCCGACTGGCGCCGGTTCCCCGGCTGGGCCGGGGTTTCCGCCGCCGACTGGGAATCCGCCCAGTGGCAGCGCGCCCACTGCGTCAAGAACACGCGTCAGCTCCGTCAGGTCACCGGGCCGGGTCTGGATGAGTCGTTCCTCGCCGACCTCGAGCGTGACCAGCGCGAGCGCGCCACGATGTCGATGCTGCTGCCGCCGCAGATGCTCAACACCATGGTGCCGGCCGGGACGCCGGACGGTCCCGGCTTCACCGAGGCGTTCTACGCGGATCCCGTGCGCAGGTACATGATCCCGGCGTTCAGCGACCGCAGGACCGACTGGCCGTCGCATCCCTACGCACAGCGTGACTCGCTGCACGAGGCGGAGATGTGGGCGGTCGAGGGACTGACCCACCGGTATCCCACCAAGGTGCTGGCCGAGCTGCTGCCCACCTGCCCGCAGTACTGCGGCCACTGCACCCGGATGGACCTGGTCGGCAATCCCACGGCCATGACCGACAAGCACAAGTTCGCGCTCCCCCGCGAAGACCGGCTCGAGGCGATGCTCTCCTACCTGCGCCGCACGCCCGGGGTGCGGGACGTGGTGGTATCCGGCGGGGACGTGGCCAACCTGCCGTGGCCGCGGCTGGAGTCGTTCGTCGCCGCGCTGCTTCAGATCGACTCGATCAGGGACATCAGGCTGGCCAGCAAGGCCCTGATGGGGCTGCCGCAGCACTGGCTGTCCGACGAGGTCCGCGGGGGCATGGCCCGGCTCGCCGCGACGGCGCGCTCGCGTGGCGTGAGCATCGCCATCCACACCCACGTGAACGCGGCCCAGTCGGTGACACCGCTGGTCGCACGGGCCACCCGCGCCATGCTGGAGGCCGGCGTCAGGGACGTGCGGAACCAGGGCGTGCTGCTGCGAGGCACCAACGACAGCACCGAGGCGCTGCTCGACCTCTGTTTCGCGCTGCTCGACGAGGCCGGCATCATGCCTTATTACTTCTACATGTGCGACATGATCCCCGGCAGCGAGCACTGGCGGCTGACGCTGCGCGAGGGCCAGTCCCTGCAGCACGAGATCATGGGCTACCTACCCGGGTTCGCGACCCCGCGGATGGTCTGCGACGTGCCTTACGTCGGCAAACGATGGCTGCACCAGGTATCCAGGTACGACACCGAGCACGGCATCTCCTACTGGACGAAGAACTACCGCACCGCCATCGAGACCGGTGACGAGCTCGCGCTCGGCCGCGAGTACCCGTACTACGACCCGATCTACATGCTGCCCGAATCGGGTCAGGCCTGGTGGCGGAGCCTGGGTACCCGGCCGAGCTCCGGCACCGCGGAGCTCATCAGGTGAGCTGGTAGCGGCGAGCCAGCTCGTCAAGGCGCAACCTGACCGATGGCCAGTCAGCGGCGGTGACGCTGTAGCGCGCCGAGTCGCGGGGAGTCAGGTCGGGCGCGAGCCGGTGCGAGCGAAGGATGCCCTCGAAACGCGCCCCGAACCGCTCCATCGCGTCCCGGGACCGCTGGTTCTGCGCGTGGGTGTGCAGGCATACCGAGCGGACCTGCCATACCTCGAAGGCGTGAGTCAGCATCAGCCGCTTCATCTCGGTGTTCGCCCCGGTCCTGATCGCGCCCGGGCTGAGCCACGTGTGACCGATCTCGCAGGTGTCGGGCGCGGGTCTGCGATCCGGCCACGCCCAGTACTCCAGGTTCCAGAACCGCGTCGAGCCGATCACCGCGTCGTCGTCCATCCGGACCACGGCGAACGGCACCGCCAGCTGGCTGTCCCGTGCCTCGAGCGCCGTCTCGACGTACCGGCGGCTCGTGGCCTCGTCCCGCGGCACCGCCGTCCAGCGGTACAGCTCCGCACCCCCCGCAGCGGCCGCCAGCAGGCCGGCCGCGTGGTCGTACCGCAGCGGTTCCAGCCGGATATGCCGGCCGGTCAGCTCCCCCACCTCGACGCTGGTCGACCCGGCGCCCCGCCCCTCCGAGGACGCAGGGCGTTCCAGGTATCTTGACGGGTGGCCGGCTGGGTGGGTGAAGCCGAACGTGCGGTACAGGCCGTGCGCGTCGCTGGTGTGCAGCATCCAGCGCTGCGCGGAGCCGGGGCCGTCGTCGATCATCGCCCGGACGATGGCCTTACCCAGGCCCGTGCCGCGGTGCCCGGGCAGCACGTACACATCGGCGAGGTAGGCCGACCCGCCGTCGCTGAACGCACGGGCGAAGCCGACCATGGCCCCCGTGCCCCCGGCCTGGTCATACGCGCCCACCACGCGCCAGGCTTCGCTGATCTGGCGCCGGATATCCGCCTCGCCGCGCCAGCTGGCCCAGTACGCCTCCGTCGTCAGGAACGCCACCGCGGCCGCGGCGTCAATCCGGGCCGGGTCGTCGTCGATGACGTAACCGCCGGTCAACTGCCACATCAGGCCACCTCCTCAATCTCCTCGAGCTGGGCCGGCCGGGCACTCAGCGCCGCGTCGATGTCTGCGATGATGTCCGCGGCCGGCTCGACGCCAACCGAAAGCCTGATCAGGCCGTCCGGTGCCGTTTCGGCGGCCCACCGGCCGCGCCGTTCCCAGCTGGATTCGACACCGCCGAAGCTGGTCGCGGGCAGGATCAGGCGCGAGCTCTCCACCACCCGGTCGGCGGCCCGCGCGGTGTCCGCGCCGGTGCGCCCCGGGATGATCTGGAATGACAGCAACGGGCCGAATCCACCGGGCATCTGCCGGGTGGCGAGCTCCAATGTCGATTTATTGATACCGGGATAATGGACCTCGGCCACGGCGGGGTGACCGGCCAGGTGCCTGGCGATGGCCAGCGCGCTCTGCGACTGACGCGCGATCCGCAGCGGGAGCGTCTTCAGCCCGCGCAGCGCCAGCCACGCCTCGAACGGTCCGGGGATGGCCCCGCCGCTCGAGCGCCAGGCCCGCACCTGGGCCAGCAGGTCAGCGTCGCGGCTCACCACGGCGCCCAGGATCACGTCGGAATGGCCGGACACCGCCTTGGTCAGCGAGTAAAGCGAGGCTATCGCTCCGTAGTCGAGCGGCCGCTGCAGCAAGCCGGTGGCGACGGTGTTGTCCACCACCATCGGGGCATCCGCCGCGGCCGCGAGCTCGGCCAGCCGGGCCAGGTCGGCCACGCGCAGCAGCGGGTTCGTCGGTGTCTCGGCCCACAGCACCGAGGGCCCGGCCCCCAGCGCGCGCTCGACGGCGGTCAGGTCCTGAAGGTCCGCGGTGATCCCGGCGGCACCGTGCGGCCGCAGCTTATCCGCGAGCACCCGCCCGCCGTAGTAGCCGTCGGAGGGCAGCACGATCTGTTCCCGGCCGGCCGCCAGGGCGAGCATCAGCGCCATCGAGGCCGCCTGGCCGGAGGCGAACACGACCGCTTCCGCGTCCTCGAGGCCGCCCATCGCCTGCTCGAGGGCTTCCCATCCCGGGTTGCCCTCGCGCCCGTAACCGCGGCCCGGGCGCGGCGGCCCGGCCGATACGTAGATGCTGGCCGGGACCAGCGGAGGCGTGGCCGGCTGGCCGGATGCCCGGTCGGTGCCCGCGTGGATGAGCCGGGATTCGGCCGAGAACGGCCCGCTCATCGCGGGCCGCACACGACGGGCCGCCAGCCGGGCTGCCAGCCGGGCCGGATAAATGTTACAGTACATTGTGTGAACATACTGGTACGATATCGTCCCCAGGGCCGAACCGCCAAGGACATATCGGCCAGCGTGGAGTCAGGCGTCCGCAGCGGGCAGCTGACTCCCGGGGACCAGCTGCCGCCGGTCCGCGAGCTGGCCGGCCAGCTTGGCGTCAGCCCGACGACGGTGGCGGCGGCCTACGGGGACCTGCGCCGGCGCGGCATCACCACCGGCGCGGGCCGCGCGGGCACGCGGATCCGCGGCGCTCCCCCGGTCAGCTCGCGCGTGTACCTGAGCGCGCCGGCAGGCACCAGGGACCTCATCACCGGTGGCCCCGACCTCAAGCTCCTCCCCCTGCTGCCGGCCTGGCCGGCCAGGCCGTCTACCCGGATGTACGCCGAGCCGCCGGTCTCGCCGCGGCTGCGCCGCCTGGCCGCAGGCCAGCTGACCGCCGACGGCATCGAGGCGGCCAGCCTGACGGTGACCGGCGGCGCGCTCGACGCCATCGAGCGGGTTCTGCTTACCTGGCTGACGCCCTCCGATCGCGTGATCGTCGAGGATCCTGGCCATGCTGTCACCTTCGACCTGCTGGCGGCGATGGGCTATGCCGTGGTGCCGGTGCCGGTCGATGACCGGGGCATCCGGCCCGCCGAACTGGACCACGCGCTCGCCCGCGGCGCCGGCGCGCTGATCGTCACACCACGAGCCCAGGCCGCCACCGGGGCCGCCTGGGACGCCGAACGGGCCACGGCGATCGCCGGGGTGTTGCGCAGGTATCCATCCGTCGGGGTCATTGAGGACGATCATGCCGGGCCCGTGGCCGGCGTGCCCGCCTTTTCTGTCTCGGCGGCTTGTGTCTCGGCGGCTTCTGTCTCGGCGGCGCAGCCGCGAGATCGCTGGGCCGTCGTCCGCTCGGTGTCCAAGTCACTCGGCCCGGACCTGCGGCTCGCCGTGCTGGCCGGCGATGAGGCGACGATCACCCGGGTGGCCGGCCGGCAGGCGCTCGGTACCGGGTGGGTGAGCTATCAGCTCCAGGAGATGGTCGCGGACATGTGGACGGACCCGGCGGTGACGCGCAGGCTGAGGACCGCGGCCGACGTCTACGCTGGCCGCCGCGATGCGTTGCGGTCGGCGCTGCGCGATCACGGCATCACGGCGAGCGGCCGATCGGGCTTCACCTGCTGGGTGACCGTGTCCGACGAAGACGGCGTGGCCTCGTCGCTCGCCGCGGCCGGCTGGGCCGTGGCTCCCGGCCAGCGGTTCCGCATAGCCGCGCCGCAGGGAGTCAGGATTTCCTCGGCCCGTCTGGAACAGGCCGACGCGATGTCGTTCGCGGCTGAATTCGCCCGAGCGCTCAGGCACCGCGCGTCCCGCCTGGACTAGCCGGGAACTAGCTGGTGACTGGCTGGGACTAGCGGCGCTGGCTCAGCCGCGCGCGACGCGCGGCTGAGCGGGCCAGTGCACCCTGGTGGCCCAGCCGAGGCGCTCGAAGATCCGGATCAGGCCGGCGGAGAGGTCGATCTGGTGCGGGCGGCTGCCGTGCCGGGCGCAGGCCGGCGCGGCGTGGTGCCCGTTGTGCCAGCTCTCCCCGAAGGAGATCAGCGCGAGCGGCCACAGGTCGGTCGACCGGTCGAAACGGCGGCTCGGATGCGGTCGCGTGCCGATCATGTGGCACAGGGAGTTCACGCTCCAGGTGACATGGTGCAGCAGCAGCACGCGCACCAGGCCGGCCCACAAGAGGGCGGTCATGCGGCCTGCAGGTCGCCACCGAGCGCCCAGCCCGCGCCGAACGGCAAGATCAGCGAGACGGCGCACAGTACGGGGAAAGCCCGGGCGACCCGGCCCATCGCGGGGTCGGCGAGCAGGTCCGGTGCGTAGCGGTCGGCGGGAGTCGGGTCGTCGCGGAACAGCCAGCCCATATGGGCGTGGACCAGGCCGCGGAGCTGGCCGCCTGCGCCGGTGCCGTATCGGTACGGCGAGTGCGGGTCACCCGGGCGGTCGGTGAAAGGCGTGGTGGCGCCGGTGCGTCGCGACCCAGCCGATCACGTCGCCCTGGAAGCTCATCGAGCCTGCGATCGCCAGCGTCGATCCGGAGCCAGGGCGAGGCGGTGAAGCTGCGGTGGGTGAGCAGGCGGTGGAAGCCCACCGTCACGCCGAATCCGGTGATCAGGTAGAGGCCGACCGCCAGCAGCACATCGGCGAGCCCGATGCCATGCCCCCACAGCATGGCCACCGCGACGGCCAGGCCGGCGAACGGAACGGCCACGATCAGCGCGGTCACTATGACCTGCGCTCGCCGCTGACCCGCGGGCGTCACCCCGGCGCTGCCGGGGAAAGGCTCGGTGCCGTCGTACCCGGTTCGTGCTTCCTGATCTATCACGATCACTCCTTTCGCCCGTGGAGCGGTGTCAGGTGACGGGCTCAGCACGGCTGCGATGGACGTAGCACCATCGCCGGCGTGGTCCGGGCTCCAGACCGCGATTGAGCGGGTGGTCGGTTTCCTGGTAGTGCGCCTTGGCGTGCCGGCTGGGTGAATCGTCGGAACATGCCACCCAGCCGCAGCTCAGACAGACCCGGAGCGATTGCCAGCGGCTCCCGTGGGCGCGGCACTCCCGGCAGTGATCCGCCTGCGGCGCGACCGGCACAAGCCCGTCGAGGTGCTCACAGCGCGGTGCCGACCCGTTCGGACTCATCGTCGAGCGCGCTCAAGGCCATGCTCGGGCCGGACGTCATGCCAAGGGACCTCACCGTTCGCCGGAACGCCGGATTCCGCCGGCTGACCACTTATAGTCAAGCCTGGCATCGCGAGAGCGGAAACAGGCATTTCGAGCAGAGCCCATCACCAGGGCCGATTACCCTGCGGCTAGCGCCTGGGATGTTCGTCGTACGGCCGCGCGGACGTACTCTGGGTAGCAGGGGTGCTAGGCCAGGCGAGGTGCGCGTCCGGGGCGGACCCCGCCGCCGCACACAGGGCGGCAGGAGTGACAGGCATGGAGCTGCGCCAGCTTCGCTACTTCGTGACCCTGGCCGAGGAACTGCACTTCGGCCGCGCCGCCGCGCGCGAGCACATCGTGCAGTCAGCGCTGAGCCAGCAGGTGCAGCGGCTCGAGCGTGAGCTGGGCGTGCGACTGCTGGAACGCAGCACCCACCACGTCTCCCTGACCCCGGCCGGGGCGGCGTTCCTGGCTGAGGCGCGCCAGATCCTGGCTCACGTGGACCGGGCCGCCGCGATCGCCCGCAACACGACCGGCGCCTCCCCCACGCTGCGGGTCGGCATCATCGATTCCAGCTACGACTCGATGCCGCAGATCCTGCACGAGGTCCAGGCCCGGCATCCCGGCCTGGTCATCCATCAGGTCGAAGCCAGCGTGCCCGAGCAGTACCAGCAGCTCGCCGACGGGCGCCTGGACGTCGGAATCGGCCGGGCTGCGCTGGCCCCGCCCCAGATCGCCTCCCAGCTGTTCCGCCGCGATCCGCTCGGGGTCCTGGTCCCGCGCGATCACCGGTTCGCCGCCCTGGACGCCATACCCGTCGCCATCTTGGCCAGCGAACCGCTGCTGCTCGCCGAGGAGGCCCGCGCCCCGGAGTTCAACCAGTTCACCGTCGAGATGTGCCGGGCCGCCGGGTTCACTCCCACCGTGCACGAGGGCACCGTGGAGAGCATCCGCGCGGCGGCCGGCCTGGTCGCCCGGGGACGCTGCCTCTACTGCGTGCCCTCCTCCTGCATCTCCGCGCTCCCCGGCACCATCTGGCGGCCGCTGACCGACCCGCCCTCCTTCTACCCGTGGTCGGTGCTGTGGCGCGCAGGGCGAGACCTCCGACTACGTAACCGCCATCGTCAACTGCGCGCGGAGCATGTCCGGCCGGCTGGGCTGGCTCCACGAACCCAGCCGAGCCGACGGGCGACGGGGCGCTGAACCGATTTATCGGTCTAAAATAGATAGTGGCCGTCTCGCGGGCACCGGAGGTCATGGCTATAGCGTTGGGCTATGACGCGGCGTAGCGAGCAGATCAGCCTCCATCTCAACGCGTATCTCACCGCGCACAGCAGCCCGCCGGACGCCGTCCTCCGGGAGCTGGCGAACGAGACCGCCGACCTGCTTCCCCAACGAGACCGGCCTGGCGATCGCGCCGGAGCAGGGCACTCTCATGACGTTGCTGACCCAGCTGGCCGGCGCCGTGTCCGCGATCGAGATCGGCACCTTCACCGGGTACTCCTCGATCTGCATCGCCAGGGGACTCGTCGGTCGGCGGAAGCCTGTTGTGCTGCGACATCAACGCGGAGTGGACCTCGGTAGCCAGGAAGTACTGGGAGAAGGCGGCGCTGGCGGACCGGATAGAGCTGCGGCTCGGCCCGGCTATCGCCACGCTGCGCTCGCTGCCTGATGAGGAGCTATTCGACCTCGCGTTCATCGACGCCGACAAGGACGGCTACCTGGGCTACTGGCGGGAGGTCGTGCCGCGGGTCCGCCCCGGCGGGTTGATCATGGTAGACAACACGTTCTCGCATGGCCGCGTTATCGACGCGGGCAACGACAATCCGGCCGTGATCGCGATCAGGGATTTTAACGATCACGCCGCCGCCGACGACCGCGTGGACCTGGTCATGATCCCGATCGGGGACGGCCTGACGCTTGCCCGGAAGAAATAGCCGCCTCATGGCCGTCGTGCCGCTCGGTCCGGCCAGCCGACCCCGAAGGTTCGGCGGTAGACCCTCGGACGACGAGCTCAGGCGCGAGGTAGAGGACCCTCACCGGCCGGTCGCTGCCGTTGATCCGTTCAAGCAGCAGCTGAGCCGCCTCGGTGCCCAGCTGGTAGTGCGGAAAGCGCACCGAGGTCAGCGGCGGCCGGAGCCTGTCGATGAACGGCATGTCATTGAAGCCGATCACGGAAACGTCGTCGGGGCACCGGAGGGCGGCCTCCTCGAGTGCGGCGTAACACCCGATGGCCAGCATGTCGTTGGCCGCGGCCAGCGCGGTGAAATCGCCAGGCCGCGCCAGCAGCTCCCGGCTACAGCGCGTGCCTTCCTCGATCGTGTACCTGGTGCTGTACGCGATCAGTTTCTCACTGACCTCGAGCCCGTGTGATGCCATCGCGGCCCGGAATCCGCGCAGGCGGCTCACGCCGGTGGACGCCTCTTGCGGGCCCGCGATGTACGCAATCCTGGTATGACCGATCTTGGCCAGGTGAGTGACCGCCATCCGGGCGCCCTGATCGTTGTCGGCCGAGACAGAGGGAAAACTGTAGTCGGGCGCGAGCCGGTTCATCAGCACGACGGGCAGCTCGGCGGCCGCCGCCTCGGCGAGCAGCCGGTCATGCAGCGTGGCGGTGGCCAGCACGAAACCGTCCACGTGGCGTGCCCGCATCTGCTCGAAGATCACCCGCTCACGGCCGGCGTCGGCGTCGGTGTTGCCGAGCAGGGCCACGTAACCAGCTGCCGCCAGCTTGTCTTCCAGACCGCGCACGATCGGCGGGAAGATCGGGTTGGTCAGGTCGGGGATCAGCACGCCGACTGTGTGCGAGCGCCTGGTCCGCAGGCTCCGCGCCATCGGATTGGGCCGGTAGCCGAGCTTCGCGGCCGCCGCCGCTACCCGCGGACGCGGTCTCCTCGCTGACCAGCAGCCGCGTTTCCGGGTTGAGCGCCCGGGAAGCTGTGGCCGGATGAACACCCGCCGCAGCCGCTACATCTCGCAGGGTTGCCAGATGATCAGGCATCGTTCATCTTGCCCCCCGCCGGCCGGGCCTGACCGGACTCAGCCCGTTGATTGAGGAACCAGCCTATCCCAGGGGCCGTCACGTGCCGAGGAGCGCCCATGGGGTGACCGGGGTCGGCGCGGTGTCACGCCGAACGGTGGGCCGAGATGATGATCACCAGGGAGGACCCGCGGTGAGCGGCCCGGCCTGAACGCCCGGCGCCGACGGCGGCGGGCGCCTCGCCCGAGACCAGGATGGTGCGTGTCCAGCTGACGTGCCAGCGCGGGAACAGGTGGTGGCGGCCGTGCGGGGGCCGTCCGGCACCGCGCCGGCGGGATGCCGTGTCGTGTGCCAGCTCGTCATGACGCTGGGCGACCAGGACCTTGGCGATTTCCGGATGCATGACGTGCTCCTTCCGCCGTGAGCGGATGAAACGGGTACGGCCTCCTCAGCTGTCACGTACACCCGGCTGACCGACGCGACAGGCCGGAACTCGATTTATCCGGAATGTCCACGCGGATCCGCCCCGGATCCGTTAGGCAGCCGGGCCGGTGCTCCCCGCGCCCGGGGCCTGCTGGCGGACGAAGGCCTGCTGTGCGAGCGGGTGATCCGGACCCAGGATGAGCGGGGCGTTGACGTTTTCCGCCGCCTGCTTTTGCTGCGCCAGCTGGGAACCCGGCGTGGCGTACAGGACATGGATCGAGGCGTTTCCGCTGCCGCGGGGGCTACCGGGGCCACCGCGGCCGGGTTGCCCTGAGCGTCCGTGACCCACAGCTGGAAGTCGTCGTACTTGAAGAGCTGGATGTCGACAATCGGCGTGGGGTAGTGATGGACCCCGGCCAGGTTCCTGCCCCGCGCTCGGAGTCGGGCTGGGCGCACCGCCGTTGGCCGGCGTAACGGTCCCGTCGGCTGCCGTGCTGGTCCCGTCGGCTGGCGTGCTGGTCACCGCCGAGCGTGCTGTCGTCGCTCGATACCGTACCTGAACCGCCGGGCAGCGTGCCGGTGTGGAAGCTGGGCTGCAGCGGGACGCCGGCGTTGAAGATCGAGTCGGTCCAGCTGGCCACCCCGGCCGCGTCCTGAATGGGCGTGTCCAGCAGGCCATGGGGATCGAGCTGCTGCTTGATTTCCGGCGCGAGCAGGTCATACAGCCGCTTGGCGTTCTGCCGCAGGAGGTCGACTTTCGCCGGGTCCGCGCAAAATTGGGCTGACCATTCGATTCCGGCGAGATTGCGGACCAGGAACCATCCCTGGGCGTCTTTCAGCCACAGCGCGCTGCCGTGATGATCCTGGTAAGGAGCCTCCCCGTAGATCAGGCCCGGCGCCTGCGCGGCGAGCTCGATCATTTGCTTGCGCGCCGCCACGTACTCCGGGGAATCCGCACGCAGCGGATGGTCAGGGACGTTGACCTTCCACGGATGCGTCTCACCCTCGGTGTGAACGGGCTCGGTGCTGCTCATCGACTTTCCCCTCCCTGCGCGGACAAGGACATCGCCGGAGGATCCAGCCGCCTGCCAGGCAGGCGGCCGCTCCGCGCCCTTTATCCAGGTATGGTGTCATACCCAAGACCAGTGACCAGCCACGAATTCCTGGAGACACGCCTCTTCGCCGGGCTAAAGTTTCCGTGCAATAGCCGCGACTTTGGCGGCATCAATCCCGCCGAATCCCGGGCAAAAACCGGCCAGAATGGCCGGGCTGCCTGATAAGTAATCAGCGTTCCTGGTGAGCTTTCTGCGGTAGGCGATGCTCCCGGCGCCGGCCACGATCGCCGCTCCGCCGAGCCCGAAGAGCAGCACGTCCTGGACCCCGGCCGTGCCCCCGCCGCCGGTGGGCGGGGCGGCCGTGGGGTAGGAGCTGGCCGACGGGCTCGGCGACGCGGATGCCGTCACCGTGGGAGACACCGTCGCCGTTGGAGAGGTCCGTGGGCGAACCGTGGCCGGTCGCCGATGAACCGCGTGGACGCGGTGGGCGTCGCGCCGCTGCTGGCGGTCGGCGGTCGGCGGTCGCCGATCCAGAGGTACCGACGGGAGAAGATGGCCGGCGTCGTCGTGGACGTCGACGCTCGAGCAGGCCGAGAGCGCGACGGAGGCGAGCACGGTCAAGGCCCCGCAGCCGGCGGCCGTCAGCCTCGTGCTCAGCACCGTCCCGGCGATGGCTGTGCGCACCTTCATGGAACCTCCTCGTGGGTCCGGCAGGTGGCGACCCTGTTTCCGGATCCGGCGTCAGAAACGTTTCCGGATCCTGGCCGCAGAAACCGCCGGCGGAAGGGAAAACATATCGCAGGCCCGGAGCAGGGCCGCGCCCCGAAGGCGAGTCGCGAAACGCTCGCGTCCCATAAAGGAACGGCGACGGACAGGGCAATGGCGTGTTCAGCATGGAAATATTAGGCTACGCGAGTAGGGCACGCCGGAGAAGAAGGGGATGGCGCATTGCGGGACGCGCGATGGCGGCGTATAGCCGGGTTTCGCGTGGTCGTTCCTGGCCGCAGAGCGGGTACGCTCCCCCGCCGCACGGCACCCGAGCCTTCGCGCCCGCCTCGCCGGGATGGCCGGCGCGCTGCTCATCCTGAGCGGGGTCGCCACGGTGGGCGTCGCGATCAGCGCCCAGGTCCACGCGCCGCAGCCGTCCGGAGCGGCGGCGGGCGCGATCGGGTCATCGGCCAGGCTCTCGCTGCGGCGCTCACTGCCCGTGTCCGTCGACATCCCCGCGATCGGCGTGAACTCCGAGCTGCTGCACCTCGGGGTCAACGCCGACGGGACGATCCAGGTCCCGTCGCTCGTGACCAGTGCCGGCGAGGCGGCCTGGTACAAGTACTCGGCGACGCCCGGCCAGGTCGGGGCGTCGGTCATCGAAGGCCACGTCGACAGTTACCAGGGACCCGCGGTCTTCTTCCGGCTGGGCGCCCTGCGTCCGGGGGATACGATAGACGTGCGGCTGGCCGACGGGGTCACGGCCATTTTCCGCGTCACCGGCGTGCGGCAGTACCCGAAATCCACGGTTCCCGGCGAAAACTATCTACGGCGCGACCACATACGCCGCCCTCCGCCTGATCACGTGCGGCGGCGCCTTCGACTACGCCACCGGCCACTACCTCAGTTCCACCGTCGTCTTCGCGTCCCTGGTCTCGTCCCGGCCGACCCCGCGCAGCCGGCGGCGACCTAGCGGGCCTGGCAGGCCGGCGGCCACCGTCAGCCCGCGATCTCGGCCGCGAGCAGGGCCCCAAGCTCCCAGCAGGCTTCGAGGTCTGACCGCCCCGGCGCCCCGGTCACGCAGACCGGTGGCGCTGACCCTGCGCCACTGCAGGCCGGTGACGATCGACTCCACCGCGCGCACCGGGTTGGCGGTGTCCATGCCGCCGTGCAGGGACAGGGCATGAGCGCTGAGCTTAGCGACGGCGAAATTTCTCCGCTGGTCATACCCTTACGCACGGGCCCGTGATCTTCGCGGGAAGACGACAGAGGCAGGCACAGCATGGCACGCGGCATCCAGGTCGGGGACAAGGCCCCTGACTTCACCCTCCCGTCGCAGTCCGGGCACGAGGTACGGCTCTCCGACCGGCTCGGCGAACGGGTGGTCGTCCTGTACTTCTACCCCAAGGACAACACCAGCGGCTGCACCGCCGAGGCCTGTGCCTTCCGTGACAGCTACGAGACCTTCACCGACGCCGGCGCCGAGGTGATCGGGGTCAGCTCCGACTCGGCGGACAAGCACGCCGCCTTCGCCGGCCAGCACAACCTGCCGTTCACGCTGGTCGGCGACCGGGGCGGCCGGGTCCGCAAAAGCTACGGGGTGCCGTCGGTGCTCGGCGTGGTCCCCGGCCGGGTCACCTACGTGATCGACCGCACCGGCACGGTCCGGCACGTGTTCAGCTCGATGATGAACATCGACAAGCACGTGGGCGACGCCCTCGAGGTGGTCAGGCAGCTGCACGCCGAACAGGCCGCGTAACCCGCGCTCAGACGGGCCAGCTTTCCATCCGGTAGCCCATGTCCCAGAACATCCACTCGTAGCGGCTTGAGGTGCGGAAGTGGCGGTGCGCGCGGTCACGGTCGGCTGGGTTGAGACCGGGGCCTAGCCGGTCGGTGACCGCCAGGACCTCACGCACGGTGTCACCGAACTCCTCGCTGCCGTACAGCTCGATCCACCGCTGGTAGCGCGGATCGGGCGAGCCGCGGCGCAGCAGTTCCTTGCCGACCTCCCAGTAGATCCAGTAGCACGGCAGCACCGCGCTGACCCCTTCGGCGTAGCGAGCCGACGCCCACGGTGGCCAGCAGGTAGCTCGTGTACGCGAGGTTCGCGGGCGCGGGCTCGGCTTGCGCGGCCCTGGCCGGGTCGATGCCGAGGTCGGCCAGGAGCGACCCGTGCAGGGTCTGCTCGACCTCGAGCGCTCCCGCCGCGTGCCGGGCGAACATCGCGGTGTCCGCGGACGCCGGCGCCCGGCTCCCCACGGCCGCCAGGGCCTGCCCGTACCGCTTGAGGTACAGCGCGTCCTGGACGACGTAGAAGACGAACGCATCCGGCGGCAGGCTGCCGTCGGTCAGCCCGGTCAGGAAGGGATGCGCCAAGATCGCCGCGTAGATCCCCCTGACGCCTTCCCACAGCTCGTCGCTGAACCTGTCACTCATCGCGCTTTCTCCATCATGCCGGTGAATACGTAGTGTGACAGGGCATGAACCGGCCCATCGCCCGCGCCTAGCATGGCGAGCCCGTGAGCCACCGCTTCCCCCGCCACCCCGGCCGCGTAGCGGGCCGCCGCGGCCAGCGGCAGGCCGGCCGCCAGTGCGGCCGCGAGCGCAGCCGAATGGGTGCAGCCGGCCCC
This sequence comes from uncultured Actinomycetes bacterium, assembly GCA_963808315.1. GTDB lineage: Bacteria > Actinomycetota > Actinomycetes > Streptosporangiales > Streptosporangiaceae > Palsa-504. Next base: position 99,376 of record CAWEFK010000009.1, read on the forward strand.
GTGGGTCGCGGCCACCGGGTGCCGGGCGACCGGGATGGCCAGGTGCCGTGATCCGTCGTAGAGGTGGTCCACCGGCTCGGCCCCGTGCCCCCCGGTGACCAGGGCGGCCCGCGCGCCCATCGCGACCAGGCGCTCGGCCAGTTCGGCCCGGTCCTGCGACGCGGTCTGGGTCAGCGCCTGGGCTTCCGGCAGGTTGGGGGTCACCACCGTGGCCAGCGGGAACAGGCGGGCGACCATGGTCGCGACCGCGTCGGGGAGCAGCAGCGTGCTTCCCGAGCTGGCCACCATGACCGGATCCACGACCAACGGCAGGTCCCGCCCGGCCAGCGCGGCCGCCACCGCCTCGATCAACGGCGCGGAGAACAACATGCCGGTCTTGGCCGCGTCCGCTCCGATATCGTCCAGGACGGCGTCGATCTGCGCCCGCACGAAGTCCGGCGGGACTTCGTGGATGGCGCTTACCCCCACGGTGTTCTGCGCGGTGAGCGCCACGATCGCCGACATGCCATGCGCGCCGCAGCGAGCGAACGCCTTGAGGTCGGCCTGGATGCCGGCTCCGCCTCCCGAGTCAGAGGAGGCGATGGTCAGCACCCGCGGGGGGCGTCCTTCCGGGCCGGTACTCACAGCTCCGGCCGTCCGTCCACCGGGCTGGACGCCCGGGCGTGCCAGCGGCGCGGGATCCGGCCCGCCGCCCGGGCGGCGTATCCGGCCGCCACCGCCAGGCGCATCGCGGTCGCCATCTGCTCGGGCTCGGCCGCGCGGGTAATGGCCGACGCGATCAGGACCGCGTCGCAACCGAGCTCCATCGCCAGGGCGGCGTCGCTGGCCGTCCCGATCCCGGCGTCGAGGATGACGGGAACGCCGGCTTGTTCGACGATCATCGCGATGTTGTGCGGGTTGCGCACGCCGAGGCCGGATCCGATGGGCGCGCCGAGCGGCATGATCGCCGCGCAGCCGGCCCGCTCGAGATGCCGGGCCACGACCGGGTCGTCGTTGGTGTAAGGGAGCACCACGAACCCGTCGCGCACCAGCAGCCGGGCCGCGTCGATCAGCTCCACCGGGTCCGGCAGCAAGGTGCGGTCGTCGGCCACCACCTCGAGCTTGACCCAGTCCGTGCCGAGCGCCTCCCGCCCGAGCCGGGCGACCATCATCGCCTCGCTGGCGGTGTGACAGCCCGCGGTGTTCGGCAGGATGCTCACCCCGGCCTCCCGCAGCACGGCGAGCAGCGAGCCCGCCCCGTCTCCCGCGGGCGAGACGCGCCGCAGGGCCACGGTGGTCAGGGCGGTCCCCGAGGCGTGCAGTATCCGCCGCAGCACCTCCAGGCTCGGCACTCCCCCGGTGCCGAGTATGAGCCGCGAAGTCAGCTCCCGCCCGGCCAGCGCCCATGGCTGCGGCCAGGCCGCCGTCTGGCTCAGCAGATCCGTATCGCTCATCAAGTCAACCTCCTTGTACGGCCGTGACCACCTCGACCTGGTCGCCGTCGCGGAGCCGGGTCACGGTCCAGGAGCCCCTGGGCACCACGTCACCGTTGACCGCGGCCGCGATGCCGGTCACGGCCGCCGTCAGCGCGGTGACGGCGGCGTCCAGGGTGGACCCGTCCGGCAGTTCGCGCTGCTCGCCGTTGAGCTTGAGCTGGATGCTCACCGCGGGTCACCGCCAGCGGCGGCGGCCCCCGCCGTCGGTGCCCCGGCCGCCGGCGCCCGCGCGGTGAACCGCTCCGGCGTGAACGGTCCCCATTCCGGCGCGGATGGCCGGCCGGTGAGCCAGGCCACGATGGCGTCGGCGGTAACCGGTGACAGCAGGATGCCGTTGCGGTAATGCCCGGTGGCCAGCATGAGCCCGTCGATCCCGCAGCCGCCGACGATCGGGCCGTTGTCCGGACTTCCGGGCCGCAGGCCGGCGCAGGTCTCGGCGAGGATCAGCTCACTGATCACGGGGAGCACGCTCATCGCGTCGCGCAGCAGATCATGAACGGCTCCGGCGGTGACCGTCCGGTCGGGGCCGCGCTCCTCTGACGTGGCCCCCACGATCACCTCGCCGTCCGCGCGCGGCACCAGGTAAACATCCGCGCCGCGGACCGTGGCCCGGAGCGTATGGCTGATGACGGACGGGATCCCGGCGGGGTGCCGCAGGCGCAGCAGCTGGCCCTTGACCGGCCGGACCGCGGACCGCAGCGGGCCGGGCAGCCCGGTTATCGCACCCGACCAGCATCCGGCCGCGACCACGACCGTGGCCGAGTCGATGTCCTCGCCGCCCGCGAGCCGGACCCCGCGGACCCGCCCGCCGGCGACCCGCGCCTGCGTCACGCGGTCGCGGATGATCCGCACCTTCGCGGCCGTCATCGCCGCCCGCAGCGCCGCCGCGTACCGACGGTTGTCCACCGACCAGTCGCCCGGGAACAGCACGCCGCCGTGCACGTCGGGGGTAAGGAAGGGCTCAAGCTGGCGGCAGGCCCGGCTGTCAAGCTCCTCCGCGCCGAGCCCGGCCGAACGGCGAAAGGCGGTCAGCCGCGTCAGAGCCGCGAGATCACCGTGGTCATAGGCGATGGCGAGCGTGCCCTCGCGGCGCAGGCCGATGTCGTGACCGGTGAGGCCCTCAAGTTCGGCGGCGAACTCACCGAACCTGCTGACGGCCAGCAGGTTGACCCGGAGCAGCGCATCCTCGCCGAACAGGCTCTCGGACACCGGCGCGAGCATGCCGGCCGCCACGTTCGACGCGGCCTCGCCCTGGCCGGGGTCGACGAGGACGACGCCGAGCCCGGCCGCCGCGGCCCGCCACGCGATCGCGGTTCCGATGACACCGCCGCCCACCACGACGACATCGCTGGTCACGGCCAATGAGCGCTCCCTTCGCCGGCATTACCCGGATCAGGTACGACGGTCGGAGGCCCTCGGCCTCCCTCTCAGCCCTCGCGGGCTCCCGTGGCCGGAATTGTTTCCGGCACTTCACCTTATAGCAGCCGGGTGGGGGTGCGAAGGGTCCCGGCGCCGCGCTTAGGGGGCCATGATGGAGGCCGGCCGGTAACTGGAGGGCGTGATGACGGGCGATCTGCGGGCGCAGCTGACGGACGCGCGCCTCTACCTGTGCACCGACGGCCGCCGGGCCCGCGGTGACCTCGCCGGATTCCTCGACGCCGTGCTCGGCGCCGGGGTGGACATCGTGCAGCTGCGGGAGAAGGGCCTCGAGGCGGCCGAGGAGCTCGCGCTGCTCGAGGTGTTCACCGACGCCTGCCGGCGCCATGGCCGGCTGCTCGCCGTGAACGACCGGGCGGACGTGGCGCTCGCCGCCGGGGCCGACGTGCTGCACCTGGGGCAAGATGACCTGCCTGTCCAGGTGGCGCGGCGGATCCTGGGCCCGGACGTGCTGATCGGCCGGAGCAGCCACAGCCCGGCCCAGTCCGGGGCGGCGGCGCAGGAGCCGGGTATCGACTATTTCTGTGCCGGGCCGGTCTGGGCGACGCCGACCAAGCCGGGCCGCCCGGCGACCGGCCCGGAGCTGCTGGCGCACGTCGCGCGGACCGCACCCGCGCGCCCGTGGTTCGCGATCGGCGGTATCAGCCTGGCCCGGCTGGGCGACGTGCTCGCCGCCGGCGCCACCCGCGTCGTCGTGGTCCGCGCTATCACCGAGGCGGACGACCCGGCCGCCGCGACGCGCGCGCTGGCCCGCGCGCTTCGCCCGGGCGACACGGATCGCGGAGCCGGAGGCGCGCTGTGAGCACGGGGCGGTCACGTGTAACGATGGGCAGATGCGGATCGCCGGGGTTGAATCGACAGACTTGTTCGTGGGGACCGCGCAGCGCCCGCTGCAGGTCATCCGGGTCACGCTGGTGAACGACGGGCCGGGGATGCTCACCACCCCGGCCATGTCCGCCACCGTGCACGTCGCAGGGGCCTGGCGTGAGAGACCAAGGTCCGTTCGGCATAACCGGGTTGCGGCAGGGCGAGGAAAGAGCCGTCGAAGTGCCGGTGGAGGTCACCGCGCCGTATCAGCCGGGCGGCATCCGGCGGGTGACGGTCACGGTCGACAGCGAGGCGGGGCAGCAGCCAGGCCGACGCCGACATCACCATCGCCGAGCCGGGCTGGACGATGTGGATGGTCAGCCACTTTCACTACGACCCGATCTGGTGGAACACCCAGGGCCAGTTCACCGAGGCGCGGCTCAGCCTGCCCGACGAGGACGGGCAGGCTGCCCGACGTCAGGACCGCGTTCGAGCTGGTCGGCGCCCACCTGGACAAGGCCAGGCAGGATCCCGACTACAAGTTCGTGCTGGCCGAGCTGGACTACCTGAAGCCGTATTTCGACGCCTACCCGCAGGACCGGGAGGACCTGCGGGCGCTGATGGCGCAGGGCCGGGTCGAGATCGTCGGCGGCAACTACAACGAGCCGAACACCAACCTCACCGGCGCCGAGTCGACCATCCGCAACGCCGTCTACGGGATCGGGTTCCAGCGGGACGTCTTCGGCGGGGACCCCAGGAGCGCCTGGATGCTCGACGTGTTCGCGCATGATCCGGGGTACCCGGGCCTGATGGCGGCGGCCGGGCTGACCTCCTCGGCGTGGGCCGCGGGCCGTTCCACCAGTGGGGGCCGTCCGGAGCCGACGGGCGGCGGTAACCGGCGCATGCAGTTCGCCAGCGAGTTCGAGTGGCTCTCGCCGGACGGCCGCGGGCTGCTCACCTCCTACATGGCCCAGCACTACAGCGCGGGCTGGAAGCTGCATACGCTGCCGGACCTGGCCGCCGCCGAAGTCGAGGCGTACGGGCAGTTCCGGGCGCTGGCCCAGGTCGCCGCCACGCGGAACGTGATGCTGCCGGTCGGCGCGGACCACGTCATCCCGGCCCGGTGGGTCACCGATATCCACCGGGACTGGAACCAGCGGTACGTATGGCCGAGGTTCACCACCGCGGTGCCGGCCGAGTTCTTCGCCGCGGTCACCGCCGAAGCCTCCAGCGGGACCGGAGCCTGGATCACCCCGCAGACCAGGGACATGGGTCCGGTGTACACCGGCAAGGACGTCTCCTACATCGACACCAAGCAGGCGCAGCGGGCCATCGAGACCGCGGTGACCGAAGCCGAACGGCTCGCCACCATGGCCTGGCTGGACGGTGCGCCGTTCCCGCACCTCGCGCTGGACCGGGCCTGGCGGCTGCTGGCCTACGGCGCCCACCACGACGCCATCACCGGGGTCGAGTCCGACCAGGTGTACCTGGACCTGGCGGGCGGCTGGCGCGAGGCGTGGGAGCTCGGCTCCGCCGCCCGCCGCGACGCCGTGGCGCAGCTGGCCGGGGTGCGTCCCGGGCTGACCGTCAGCGTGGTCAACGGGCTGGCGCGGGCACGGGACGGGATGGCCAAGGTCACGGTCGCAGGTCCCCGACGACGGCACCCGGTGGCTGGAGCTGCGGGACGACGCCGGGCAGCCGGTGCCCGCGCTCGCCGAGGGGGTCAGGCGGCGGGACGACGGGTCGCTGGCGGAGGTGACGCTCACGTTCGCGGCCCGCGCGGTGCCGCCGCTGGGGTCCGCGGCCTACCAGGCGGTGCCCGCCGGGGCAGGCCGGCCGGCGGCGGCTGGCGGGAGGTCCACGCGCCCGGCGAGCCGCTCGCCATCGAGAACGACGACGTACCTGGTCACCGCGGATCCGGACCGGGGCGGCACGGTGTCCGTCACCGACAAGCGCACCGGCGACCTCCGTGCTGGCGGGCCCCGGCAACGAGCTGGTGATCCAGGACGAGTACGCGCAGCATCCCCGGCACGGGGAGGGGCCGTGGCACCTGTCCCCCAAGGGACCGGGAACCGGCTCGTCGTCGATGGCCGGCCCAGGTGCGGGCGGAGCGGTGCCCGGTGGGATCCCGGCTGGTGGCCTCGTTCACCCTCGACGGGCTCGAGGTCACCCAGGAGACGCTGCTGTGGGACGGCGCGGACCGGGTCGAGTTCCGCACCCACGTGGACGGGTACCGCGGGCGGGACCGGCTGCTCCGGGTCAGGTTCCCCGCCGACGTGCCCGGCGGCCTGCCGCTGTACCAGACGGCGACGGCAGTGATCGGCCGGTCGTTCGGGGCCGCGGACGTGGACTCGGCTGATCACTGGTACACCCTGGATAGCCCCGCGCACCAGTGGTTCGGTCTTGGCTCCACGGCGCGGGTCCGCCTGGCGGACGCGGCGGCCCGCTGACGCAGGCGATCGGCGTGGCCGAGGTGGTCTGCCCGGATATTCCGAACGAACTACGCAGCGTGCATCAGGGACTTGATGATCGCGCTGGCGGCGGCCGGCGTGACCGCGACCTGCAGCCAGGCCGAGGGATCCAGGTACGGCGCGATCGACGCGGACTCCAACCTGCCCGACGTCAGGATCTGCCTCGGCGGTCCCGAGGTGAACGGCTTCACCGGCGAGGTGCTGGCCGCCGCCGGGCCGGGCTACGCCAAGGCGCTGGCGGCCAGGCTGGCGGGCGGAGCCGGGACGGCACGGCTGTGGGTCCCGGCCGCGCGCCGCCGGGAGGAAGCCTTCGGGCCGGACGCGGACGTGCGCGGGCCCAGCGACCTGCCGGTGCTGATCATCGCGGGTACCGGGCCCGCCGAGCTGGCGGCGGCGATCGCGGCCCTGGCCGAGGACCTGGCCGATGCCCTGGTGGACGCGGGTGATCCCGGCGAGGTCCGGCGATCGGTGACCGCAGCCGGCCGCGAGCTGCGCGGTACCGCTGGCCGACCGGTCGGTCGCGGTGCTGAACCGGGGCACCCCCGGCGCCGTGGTCACCCCCGACGGCACGCTGCACATGTCGCTGATGCGGTCGTGCAGCGCGTGGCCGTCCGGGATCTGGATCGACGGTGACCGCCGGACGGTGCCGGACGGCAGCGGTTTCGCCTGGCAGCACTGGAGTCATACGTTCGAGTACGCGCTGGCCTCGGGCCCGGGCGACTGGCGCACGGCGGCCTTCAACCCAGTGCCGAGGACTACAACCACGACCTGGTCACCGTGGCCACGGCGCGGCGGCGGCGGCGCGCGGGACGACAGCGCGCGGGACGGGCGGCTGACCGTGGAACCGGCCAGCGTCGATGCTCAGCGCGGTGAAGCCGCGCGGCAATCCGCTCGCCGCGGGGCGGGTGGGCGCTGCTGGCGGGCGCGGGAGCAGCCGGGTGACCCGGACGACGGCAAGAGGTCACGGTGCGCCTGCGGGAAACGCGGGCCGGGCCACGACCGCGCGCGTGCGGCTCGCCGCGGGGATCTCGGCGGCGTGGCTCACCGACCTGCTCGAGGAGTCCGACGGCGCTCCGCTGCCCGTCGGAAGGCCGGGACCGTGGCGGTCGCATATGTCGCCTTTCGGCACGGTGACCCTGGTGGTGCGGACGGGCCCGGCGGCGCCGGCCGCCGCTGGCCCCGGCAGCCGGCCTGATCGGTCACGCCCGCCGGGCCGGTGCAGCCGGTGCACACGCGGTACTGGCTGCACGGCAAGGGCCCGGCCCCGGCCGGGAACCTGCCGGTCGCCGTGCACCTGTCCCCCACCCGCGTCGCCCTGACCCGAGCCCGGCGAGCCGGCTCACGGCTAGACGGTGACCCTGACGGTGGGCTGCGGCACCGAACCCGCGTCGGGACGGGCGGAGCTGTCCGTCCCGGCTGGCCTGACCGTCACGCGGACCGGCGGGGACCTGGCGTATGACCTGGCGCCCGGCGGGTACGCGGCCTGGGACCTGACCGTGCGGGCGGCGACCGGGGACGGCGCCGGGCCGCTACTTCGTGGCGGGCGCGGATCCGGGACCAGTTCGGCCACCTCGCGGAGGACACGGTCATGGTGGCGGTCGGCGAACCCCGCTGGCCCGATCCGGACCTGTCCGCCGGAGGAGACGATCGAGCGGATGCAGGCCGACTACCGCGCGGGCGCGGCCGAAGTCGACCTGGCCATGCTGACGCCTGAGCTGCGCCTGGCCCCGGGTGGCCAGCGGCGAGCTGCTGGTCCGGGTGACCAACCAGCTGGCGTCCGAGCTGCACGGCGAGGCTCAGCTGGTCTCGCCGTTCGGCACCTGGCCGCTGCTCGGGCCGTGGGCGCAGGGTTTCAGCGCCGCGCCGCAGGCGAGCACGACCCTGCGGTTCGCGGTCACCGTGCCGGCCACGGAGCGGCCCGGGTCGCAGTGGTGGGCGCTGGTGAAGGTAATGTACTTCGGCCGGGTCAGGTACACCGAGGCCATCCCGGTCGTCGTCTCGGCCGGCGATAACCGGGCCCGGCCACTGATCGCTACCGTGCGTGCGAGCGGGTACGGTGAGAGACTTGACGTGTCCCCTTCGCCACGCGTGACACCTCCAGAGGGCCGATGCCGTCCGCCACCGCTTTCCTCAGCGGCAACCTGCCAGCTGAGCCAAATAGCTTTGTCGGCCGTGAGCGCGATCTGGCCGAACTGGCCCGGCTGCTCGGCGAGGTGCGGGCGCTGACCCTGAGCGGGCCCGGCGGTATCGGCAAGACCCGGCTGGCGGTCAGGCTCGCCCGTCAGGTGCTCGACGGCGTCCGGGCCCCCGGACTGAGGGGTACCCGGGGACCTGGACGAGGCGTGGCTGGTCGAGCTGGCCGACTGGCACGGCCCCATCGCCCAGCACGTCGCGGCCACGATCGGAGTGCGCGAGGAACCGGGCGTGCCGCTCGCGCAGACGCTGGCCGAGGCGCTGCGCTCGCGGCACATGCTGCTCATCCTGGACACCTGCGAGCACCAGGTCGGCGACTGCGCCACCTTGGTGCAGCTGCTGCTGGCCAGGTGCCCGTGGCTGCGGATCATCGCGACCAGCCGGGAGCCGCTGCGGGTCCGGGGCGAGACCGTGTGGCGGGTGCCCCCGCTCGACCTGCCGCCTGAGGGCGTGACCGGCATCGGCGGCGCCGCTGCAGGAGGCGGTCCAGCTGTTCGCCGCCCGGGCCGCGGGCGCCCGGCCCGGCTTCGTCCTGACCGAAGACAACATGGCCCCGGTGGCCCGGTTGTGCCGCATGCTCGACGGCATACCGCTCGGCATCGAGCTGTCCGCGGCCCGGGTCCGGGCGCTGTCGGTGGAGCAGATCGCGGACCGGCTGCGGGACCGGTTCCAGCTGCTCGACTCCGGTGACAGGACCGCCCCGCTCCGGCAGCAGACGCTGCGGGCCACCGTGGACTGGAGCTACGAGCTGCTGGAGGAGCCGGAGCAGATACTTGCTTCGCCGGCTGGCCATCTTCTCCGGCTGGAACCTGGACATGGCGGAGCAGGTGTGCTCCGGGCCGGGGGCATCCCGGCCGACGCCGTGCTCGGCCTGCTCATCTCCCTCATCGACAAGTCGCTGGTGGTGCTGGACGGCGAGGCCGCGGGCGATGCCAGGTACCGGCTGCTCGACACGATCAGGGAGTACGCCGCCGAGCGGCTGGCCGCCGCGGGCGAGCAGGCCGACCTGTCGCTGCGCCATCGCGACTGCATCCTGGCGCTGGTGGAAGACACCGCCCGCGGGATGTTCAACCGCGGCGAACCGCCGTGGCCGGTGCGCCGGGCCACCTTCCGACGCGGTATCGCCGAATTCGGCAACTTCCGCATCGCCCTCGCCACCTGCCTGGCCCACGGTCACGCCGCGGAGGGGCTGCGGCTGTGTACCGGGCTGCGCAACATGTGGGTACCGCACGGCGACGCCCGCGAGGCGGCCAGCTGGTTCGACCGGTTCCTGGCCGCCGGGCCGGATGGGTCCCGGCGCAGCGTGCGCGGACGGGCTCTGGCCTGCCGCGCGGAGATCGCCTTCGACCTGCAGGAGTACGAGACGCTGCTGCGCTGCGCGCAGGAGAGCCTGGAGCTGAGCCGGGCTCACGACGATGACTTCACCGTCCCGATCGCGCTGCGGGTGATCGGCCAGGCCGCGGCGCGGGCGGGACGGTTCGCCGATGCCGCCGGCTACATGCAGGAGGCCATCACCGCGGCGCAGACGTCGGGCAACGACTGGGAAGGCCGGGCTCGCGATCGCGGCCAGGGCCGCCGTCGCGGTCCGGCAGGGCAAGCTGAAGTCGGCTCAGCGGGCCTACGAGGCGGCGCTTGAGGTGTTGCGCGACAACAACCAGTGGGGTGTGGCCGCGTGGAGTACGGGATGGGGACGCTGGCGCGGGCCCGCGGCGACGACAAGATGGCCGTCGCGGTACTTCGAGGACGCCATGGAGATCTTCGCCGAGCTCGACGCGTGGTCCGAGATCGCCCGCTGCCAGGCCGGGATCGGATGGATCGCGCTGGCCGGCGGCGAGCTTGACCTGGCTCACGACAGCATGGCGGAAAGCGTGCGGCTGAACCAGCTGTGCGGGCAGCGTCTTGGCATCGCCCGCGGGCTCGAGGCGTTCGCGGCCCTGGCGGTGGCCAGGCAGCAGCCCGAACAGGCCGCCACCCTGGCGGGTGCTGCCTGCCAGCTGCGGGAGGCCCTGGGCCAGCTGGCCGTGGTCGGCCCGAAGACCGAGCAGGTGCTTGAGTTCGCCCGCGCCCGGCTCGGCGTACCGGCGGCCGACGCGCTGTTCGCCGACGGGCGCGAGATGACGGTCGATGACGCCGCCAGGTACGCACTGGCAGCACGCCCGCAAGCATCGGGCCGGCCAGCTGGCGGTCCAGCCGCCAGCGCCCCGCGGGCTGACGGCGGCCCGGCCACCGGAGCCTTTCGCCGCTCACGCCGCGGGAACATGAGATCGTGCTGCTGATTACCCAGGGCCTATCCAACAAGGAAATCGCCGACGAGCTGGTGATCAGCCCGGCCACCGCAGCTCGCCACGTGGCGAACATCCTGGCCAAGCTCGGCTTCACCTCACGTACACAAGTTGCCTCATGGGCCAGCCGCCACGAGCCGCCGGCTGACCACGGCCTGCACTGATGTACAGCTGGGGCCGCGATCCGCCTCGTCAATATGCACATCGGAATACACAGTTCTGCGCATGTGCACCCGGGTCCCGCCGCATACCGTTCAAGTGTCGCTATCGCACGGTGGCGGCGGGTCGTGAAACCCGCCGCCTGCTGGTTCCCAAGGGGGGGTGGGGACCGGCAGCCGGCGGCAGAGGCCGGGCGGGTCCCGGCTTCACGCCGGGACCCGCTCGCTGCTATCACTCGGGTCGGGGAGGTTCCGGTGGAACGCGGCGTCAGCACGGGGACGCGCATCAAGGCGGACCAGGGACACGGCGATGCGGGCCACCCGCATCGCGCGATGACCGAACGCATCCTGGAGCTCGCTGGCCAGGCAGGCTACAAGGCCGCGCTCATCGACGCCGTAGCGGGCACCGTGACCGCGTGGCCGCGGTTCGCCTGGACCGTACGCGCGGCCGCGCACGGACTCAGCCGCCGCGGCCTGGCGGACGGCGATACCGCGGCCGTCTTCGTCCCGGACGCGGTCAACTTCGCGATCGCGGTCAATGCCGTCCGCGCGGCCGGCGCCATGGTCTTGCCGATCGGGCCCGATGCCGCCATGGCGGAGTTGGCCGCACAGCTCAACGCGGCGGCGCGCGGTTGCTCATCAGCGCGGCCCCGCTGGCCGAGGTCGCGGTGCAGGCCGCCGATCGTTCCCGGGTGCGGCAGGTGTTCACGTTCGGCGAGGCCGCCGGGACCACTTCGTTCCGATTCGCTGCTCAGCGCGGGCAAGCACCAGGCCGATGGGCAGATGGCTGAGGTGTTCGGCCCGCGGGGTCACCCGGACCCGGCGGCCGTGCTGGACGCCCTGACTTGCCCGGGCGGGCGGGCCGGGCTGAGCCACTGGGACGTGGTCGTGGCGGCGCCGCCATGCGGCGAGGGCCAGGCCTACGCCTCGCTGCTCGATCTCACCCTGCTGGCCGGGGCCACGATCGTGGCGGCGCCGGTGCCGCTGGTCACACCCGCGCTACGGGTCTACCAGGGCACCGCCGCGATCGTGCCGGCCGGCCCGGATGGCCGGCATGTCGCCGGACCGGGTCTTCGCCCTCGCCTGACCCGAGGTCGGCGGACGTCGCCTCAGGACGTGATGACCCTCTCCCGCGCCTTCCGGGCCGGAGCCGGATCCGTGGCAAGTTTTCTGGACCGGATCAGGGTGACGATCACCAGCAGGCTGCACACGTCGAGGATGGCGGCGAAGCCGAACGCGGCCGCCATCCCGTGGGTGAGCACGTGCTGCGCGGCGGCCAGCGGAGGCTGTCCCTGACTGGCCGCGTGCCTGGTCGCAGAGCCGTAGACCGCGACCAGGACGCCGAGGCCGAGGGCGCCCCCCACCAGTTGCAGCATGTTCACCAGGCCCGATGCGGCGCCGGAGTCGGCGGCCGGGACGCCGGCCAGGGACGCGGTGGTCAGTGGCACGAAGACCAGTCCCATGCCCATACCCAGGAGCAGCATCGGACCGAAAATGCCTGACCAGTAGCTCGTGGCGGGGGTGACGCGCGACAGCCACGCCATCGAGGCGATGGCGGGCAGCATCCCGGCGATCATCAGCGGCTTGGACCCCAGCCTCGGCATCAGCCTGGGTGCGAGGCGCGACAGCGCGAACAGCGCGATCGTCATCGGCAGGAACGCCACGCCCGCGCGGAGCGGGCTGAAGCCCATGATCTTCTGCAGGAACTGGGTGAGGAAGAAGAACACCCCGAACATGCCCGCGATGAGCAGCAGCCTGGCCAGGAACGATCCGGCCCGGCTGAGGTCGGTGAACAAGCGCAGCGGGGTAATCGGCTGGCGCGCCCGGGTCTCCGTGACCACGAACAGCGCCAGCAGGACCGCGGCGGCGCCGAACGCGGTCAGCGCCAGGTGATCGCCCCACCCGCTGGCGGCGGCCCGGATGAACCCGTACACCAGGGCGGTCACGCCCGTGGTGGCGGTCAGCGCGCCGGCCAGGTCGAAGCGGCCAGGCAGGCGCGGGGTCTCCGCGACGAACAGCGGCGCCACCGCGACCACCGCCACGCCGATCGGCACGTTGATGAACAGCACCCAACGCCACGACAGCCACTCGGTGATCACCCCGCCGAGGACCAGGCCGAGCGAGGAACCGCCCGTGATCACGCCCATGTAGATGCCCAGAGCGCGCGTCCGTTCCCGGCCCTCGGGGAAACTGGTCACGATCAGCGCGAGCACGGCGGGGGAGGCCAGCGCACCGCCCACCCCCTGTATCGCGCGCGCCGCAAGCAGCAGGCCCGCCGTGGTCGAGAGCCCTCCGGCCAGTGAGGCCAGGGTGAACAGGCTGATGCCGGCGACGAACATCCGCCGCCGGCCCAGGATGTCGCCGGCCCGGCCCCCGAGAAGCAGCAGGCCGCCGGAGGTCAGGGTGTAGCCGTTCAGCACCCAGGACAGGCTGGTGGCGGAGAAGTGCAGGTTGGACTGGATACGCGGCAGCGCGATGTTCACCACCGTCATATCCAGGATGATCATGAGCTGGGCGCTGAGCATGATGGCCAGCGCAACTCCGGGCCGGCTCGACACGCGTGAGCGCCGCGCCGCTCCCCGGGGCCAACCCCCGCCCGTCCGGCCCGTCCCGCCCGTCCCGTCCATCCGGCTCGCCCTACCCGCCCGGCTGGCCCTGTCCATCCCACCCGTTCCGCTTCTAGCGTCGGCCTCGCTGGCACCGTTCGCCCCGTCTGGAGCGTTGGCCTCGCTGGCACCTTCGGCCCCGTCCGGAGCACGCGAAGAAGACAAGATGCCTCCATTGGTTGTCTGGTCGCAGGTTTGACCAACGGCGATGGACCATCGATGTGGTTGCGGCAGGCCTCCGGATGGCTGACAGGCCGCTGGCCGGGCGGTACGATCAAGGATGAAGCGGAGGTCTACTCCGGTTACTATACGGAGGGTGCCTCCGTTTCGCAAGCTCATTAATTGCCTGAGTCGTATTAACCTCTAAGCGATGACCAAAACACCTGATCAGGCCCCGCGCACTCCCGCAGACGCTCCGCGCATGCCCGCGGACCAACGGCCCGCGGACCAGCGGCCCGCGGACCAGCTCCGCGCCGACGCCCGGCAGAACCGTGCCCGGCTGATCCTCGCTGCCACCCAGGCGTTTGCGGACAAGGGCGCCGACGCGCCTCTCGAAGACATCGCCAGGCGCGCCGGGGTGGGCATCGGCACCCTCTACCGGCACTTCCCCACCCGGCTCGACCTGCAGGCGGCCGTCTTCCGCACCCAGGTTGGCACGGTCTGCGGTGAAGGGGACGCACTGCTGAAAACCGCGACACCCGAGCAGGCCTTCACCGCCTGGATGCGCTCGCTGAACGCCTACCTGGTGACCAAGCGAGGGCTCTCGCGCGCGCTGATCGAGGCGGTAGGCATCGAGTCCGAGCTCATATCCTCGTGCTGGATGGCGATGCGCGAGACCACCGAGCGGCTCCTGGCGAACGGGCAGCAGGCCGGCGTCATCCGGCCGGACGTCAGCGCCACCGATGTAATGCGGCTGGTGCACGGGGTAGCGGTGAGCACGGAACGGGCCCCGGAGCGGGCGGACGCGCTGCTGTCCATCGTCCTCGACGGCCTCAAGGTCAGCCCCTGACCAGGCCGCTCCTTAATGGTCGCGATCGCCTGACCAGAAGTACGCGCCTGATTGGGAGTACGCGCCTGATCGCCCTGCAAGCGTGTGCCGCCCGCCACAGCTGTCCCGGCTGCCTCCCCAACCCCGTTCCCGGTCACATCCCGGGCATTGTGCGTGGTGGCTCCGGGTTCGGCGGCCCGGCCGGCTGATTGCACGCAAGGTACTCCGCGTCTTGGCCCCGCCCAGGGGGATACGGATCGGCGCGGGCTCGATCGGCGGAGCGGGGGAACGGAGCGGCGGGCGGCGGGCCGCGTGGGTCACAGGTCGGGTGGGCGGTTCTCGTACGGGGTGCTGAGCACGACCGTGGTGCGGGTCGAGACGCCGCCGAGGATGCGGATCTGCTGCAGCAGGTCCTCGAGCGCGGCCGGGGAAGGCACCCGGACCTTGAGGATGTAGTTCTCATCGCCCGCGACGCTGTAGCAGGCTTCGATCGCGGTCAGGTGCTCGAGCCGCTGTGGCAGGTCATCGGGCGCCGCGGCGTCGAACGGCTTGATCGACACGAACGCCGTCAGCGGCAGGCCGACATCATCGGGGTCGAACACCGCGACATAGCCCTTGATCACGCCATCCTGCTCGAGGCGGCGGACCCGCTGGTGTACCGCTGACACCGACAAGCCAGCCTGCCTGGCCAGTTCGGTGAAGCTCATCCGGCCGTTGCGGGCCAGCAGCGACACGATCTTGCGATCTATCTCTTCCACGTGGTCACGTTAGCGCCATCGATTGCACCCGGCGGCAGACATTACTAATATAACGAAACGATAACGACGTTTACGCTAATGTAACATTCGCCTTCGCGTACTTACTCGCCAGGTCACGGCGAGGTTACGCTGCCGCCATGGCACAGATCATTCTCGACCACGTGGAAAAGACCTACACAGGTGGCGTCAAGGCGATCGACGACTTGAGCCTTGACGTCAAAGACGGCGAGTTCATGGTGTTCGTCGGCCCATCTGGCTGCGGCAAATCGACCGCGCTCCGGTCGATTGCCGGGCTCGAGGAGATCACCGGGGGAAAGATCCAGATCGGTGACCGGGTGGTCAACGACCTGCCGCCCAAGGACAGGGACATCGCGATGGTGTTCCAGAACTACGCGCTGTATCCGCACATGACGGTCGAGCAGAACCTGGCGTTCGGCCTGCAGCTGCGCAAGACGCCGAAGGACGAGATCAAGCGCCGGGTCGACGATGCGGCCCAGATGCTCGGCCTGGAGCAGTACCTCAAGCGCAAGCCGTCCGCGCTGTCCGGTGGTCAGCGGCAGCGGGTGGCGATGGGCCGCGCCATCGTCCGCGAGCCGCAGGCCTTCCTGATGGACGAGCCGCTGTCCAACCTGGACGCCAAGCTGCGGGTATCCATGCGCGCCTCGCTGAACCAGCTGCACGAGCGGCTCGGCGTCACCACCGTCTACGTGACGCACGACCAGGTCGAGGCCATGACGCTCGGCCACCGCGTCTGCGTGCTGCGGGACGGGCGGCTGCAGCAGGTGGACACGCCGCAGTACCTCTTCGAGGCGCCGGTCAACCTGTTCGTGGCCGGCTTCATCGGCTCGCCCGCGATGAACTTCGTCAACGCCGACCTGACCAGGGACGACGGCCCGGTGGTCACGTTCGCCGGATACAAGCTGCCGGTGCCCGCCGAGGTCATCGAGGCCAAGCAGGGGCTCTCGGATTTCATCGGCAAGAAGGTCATCCTCGGTATCAGGCCCTCCGACTTCGAAGACGCCCGCCTGGCCAACCCGCAGTGGGCGAAGATGCAGGTCACCACCGGCGTAACCGAGGAACTCGGCAGTGAGATCCACGTGATCTTCACCATCGACGCGCCCCCGGTGGAGCACGCCAGCCTGACCAAGGCGGCCGACAACGATGACGAAGAAGGCGCGTCCGTGGCCACCCTGATCAGCGGCAAGTCGCTGTGGACCGCCCGCGTGTCGGCCCGCAGCCAGGTCCGGCCTGGGCAGCCCATCGAGCTCAGCGTGGACACCCACCGTCTTCAGTTCTTCGACCCGCACACCGGCCTGTCCATCGGCCACCCGAAGGCCACCGCCGCGCTGGCCGAGCAGGTGGGCTAGGCCGGGGCTAGCCGGGGCTAGGCCACAGCAGCGGCGGTCCGTGCGAAACTAATGGGGATGCGTCGGAACCCGGAAGAACTCTTCGAGCTGAGTCCGGCCGCGCCCGATATCTCAGCCGCACCGATGTTGCTCTACCTGGAGGGCTTCATCGATGCGGGCAACGCGGGCCGCCTGCTCGCCGAGCACCTGCTGCGCGCCTTCTCGCATGAGACGATCGCGCGGTTCGATGTCGACCGGCTGATCGACTACAGGTCACGTCGTCCGCTGATGACCTACGACAACAACCGCTGGGAGAGTTACGACTCGCCCGAGCTGGCGCTGCACCTGCTGCGCGACGCGGCCGAGCGGCCGTTCCTGCTGCTGACCGGGCCCGAGCCCGATCACGAGTGGGACCTGTTCACCGAAGCGGTGCTGGCGATCGCCAACCGGCTCGAGGCAGGCCCGGCGATCAGCTTCCTCGGCATTCCGGCCGGAATGCCGCACACGCGGCCGCTCGGCGTGATCGCGCACGCGACCCGGGAGGAGCTGATGACCGGCTTCCAGCAGCTGCCCAGCCGGATCCAGGTCCCCGGCAGCGCGCCGGCCCTCATCGAGCTGAGGTTCGGCGAGGCGGGCCGGGACGCGCTCGGCTTCGCGGTGCAGGTTCCGCATTACCTGGCGCAAGCCGTCTATCCCCCGGCCGCGCTGGCCCTGCTCGGCGCGATGACCACCGCCACGAGCCTCGACCTGCCCGACACCGACCTCCGCGAGGCCGCCGAGCGCACCAATGAGGCGATAGAACGCCAGGTGGCGGAGTCCGCGGAGGTCGGCGAGCTGGTCCACGCGCTCGAGCAGCAGTACGACAGCGCCACCGCCGAAGCAGCGGAGAACCCGGTGAGCGGCCTGCTCGCCGAGGGCGAGGCGATGCCCACCGCGGACGAGCTGGCCGCCCAGTTCGAGCGATTCCTGGCCGAGAACCAGGGCCGCACGGACCCGCCGGAGCTCTAGCAGGCCGGGCGACCTAGCCCGCGACGGCCAGTTCCCTGGGGGTGTGGTTCAGTCGCTCGACGCCGTTCTCTGTGCAGACGACGATGTCTTCGATGCGCGCGCCGTGCGGCCCCGGGTAGATGCCGGGCTCGACGGAGAACGCCATGCCGGGCTCGAGCGGCTCGTCGTTGTCCGGCCACGATGTAGGGGTCCTCGTGCGCCTCGAGCCCGATCCCGTGGCCGGTCCGGTGGAAGAAGGCCTCCCCGTAGCCAGCCCTGGTGATCGGCTCGCGCGCGGCCGCGTCGACCGACTCCGCCGTCACCCCGGGCCGCACCGCGGCGCACGCGGCCTCCTGGGCGTCGTACAGCACCTCGTAGTACGCGGCGAACTCGGGCGGCGGCTCACCGATGGCGTAGGTGCGGGTGCTGTCCGAGCAGTATCCCGAGGGCATCGTGCCGCCGATGTCCACCACCACGACATCCCCGGCGGTCAGCACCCGGTCGGACACCTCATGATGCGGGCTGGCGGCGTTCGGCCCCGACCCGACGATCACGAAGTCCACGGTGGCGTGCCCCTCGCCCAGGATGGACTCCGCGATCACGGAGCCGACGGCGCGTTCGGTCAGGCCGGGGCGCAGCCAGCCGGCCACCTGCGCGTGCACGCGGTCGATCGCGGCACCCGGCCTCCCGCAGCGCCGCGACCTCGGCCGGGGTCTTCCTGATCCGCAGCGGGCGCAACGCGGCTCCGGCCAGTTCCAGCCGCGCGGCGGGCAGCGTGTCGCGGAACTTCAGCACCGACAGCGCCCACATGCGGTCCGACACCCCGACCGTCGCCGACCCGGCCGAGCTTCCCGGCGACCAGCGCGAACGGGTCGTCGGTCTCCTCCCACGGGATCATCTCCAGGCCATGCGAGCCGGCCGGGGAAGCCTGCGCGGCCGCCAGTTCCAGGCGCGGTACGAACAGCGCCGGGTCACCCTGCGCCGGTACGATCAGGCAGGTCAGCCGCTCGAGCTGCTGGGCGTCGTAACCAATGACATACCTCAGGTCCGGGCCGGGTGTCAGCAGCACGGCGTCCAGCCCGGCCGCGCCGACCGCCGTCGCGTACCAGGGCTAGCCGGGCCGCGGGATAAAGTTCGTCCGTCGTCACGAGTTAGATGCTAGGCCCGCGACCCTAGCCTTGTGAAACCGCGGTGACAAACCGGGTCAGCGACGAGCCAAGGCCCCACCGTTCCCCCAGTTCCTTCAGCCGGTCCGCGTCGACGGGCACCACGGGCAGCTCCCCGCCGATCTCGGGCAGCGGGACGTCCTGGACGACCCGGACCACCGACAGGGCCACGTCCAGGTAGTCCCTGGCCTTCTCGAGCTTGTCCCGGCTGCCGCGCGGAAAGCCGCCGTGGCCCGCATCCAGAGCGGTGGTGATCCCCTCGATACTGCCGAACGTATTGATCAGCGCGGCCGCGGTCTTCTCCCCCACGCCCGGGCACGCCGGGCAGGCCGTCGCTCGGGTCGCCGCGCAGCGCGGCGAAGTCGGCGTAGGCCCGGCCCGGGATGCCGTACTTCGCGGCCACCGCCGCCTCGTCGATCACGTCCATGTTGAGCAGGCCGCGCACGGTGTAGATGATGCGGACGCCCCGAGCGTCATCGACCAGCTGGAACAGGTCCCGGTCGCCCGTCACCACGTCCACCGGGTCGGCCGGACAGGGCCGAGAGCGTGGCCATGACGTCGTCCGCCTCGAACCCCGGGCTGCCCGGCGACCGCCAGCCCCGACACCCGCAGCACCTCTTCGATCACCGGGATCTGGGCGGCGAGCGCGGGCGGGGTCTCTTCGGCGCCGTCGGCGGCCAGCCGGTGCGCCTTGTAGGAGGGAATCGCCGCGACCCGGAAGGCCGGCCGCCAGTCCGCGTCCAGGCAGGCGACCAGCCGGGCCGGATGCCGGGCCCGGACCAGCCTGCCGATGGTGTCGAGCAGGCCGCGCACCGCATTGACCGGCGTGCCGTCCGGCGCCCGGACGGTGTCCGGCACCCCGAAGAACGCCCGGTAGTACAGCGACGCGGTATCAAGCAGCATCAGCGAGCCCACCCCGCCATCCTGCCAGTGCCGGTGCGGGGAGGCGACCTTGACCGCTACAACAGCACAACCTTGCCGTCGACGATCTTGATCTGCTTCTTCGGCAGCGGCCTGGGCGCCGGGCCGGTGACCACGGCGCCGGTGGTGATCTTGAACTCGCTGCCGTGGCAGGGGCAGTCGATGGTGCCGTTGGCGACCTCGCTGAGGATGCAGCCCACGTGCGTGCACACCGCGCTGAACCCCTGGTACTGACCGCGGGCCGGCTGGGTCACGACCACCTTCGCCGCGGTGAAGATCTTGCCGCCGCCGACCGGGATCTCGCTGGCCGCGCCGAGCACGGTGCCGGTGACCTTGGGCCCCATGGCGCCCTTCTCCGGCTTGTCCCTGGCGGGGCTGGAGGTGGCCTGGGAGCCGCCGGACGCCCCATGGCGCCCGGGCTGGTCATGGCGGACGGGCCCGGGCTGCTCTGGTCGACCACGCCCGCCTCGTTGGCGTCATAGGGCACCGCCGCGGTGCTGCACCCGGCCAGCGCCCCGCCCAGCCCGGCCAGGCTCGCTCCCAGCAGCACGCCGCGCCTGGTCGGGCGCGGCGTCCCGTCGCCGATCACGGCCCGGTCGCCGATCGCGTTAGATCTGGCCGTCATGGACCACCCTTCGTTCGTCCAGCGTCCGCTCCGCGACTCCGTTCTACGACAGCGGCGCTGTGCCGCAGGGCGGTGACGCGATCTGTAAGAGTCCGGTAACCGGGGCACGCCTTTCCGTAGGGCACGAACGTTGCCGTAGGGCACTATGTCCCTGGTAACACGCGGACCGTTCGGCAGAGTTCTGAGGTGGTCAGGCGGTGGGGTCCGGCCAGCTGGCCGCGAGCGCAGAGACCCGCCCGGCCGCCTCCGGCAGGCTCAGGCCCCGACCCACCGCCACCCCGACCAGGTAGGCCGTCAGCGGCGCGGCCGGCCGGGCCACCCCGTGGGCGACGTCGCGCGCCAGGTCGAGCACGGTCGCTGAGTCCGCGAACGCGGGGTCGAGCCCGAGGTCGGCGCAGACCGCGGCCGTCCACTCCTGCAGGGTGTTCATTCCTTCAGCCTAAGGCTGCAGGCCGGCCGCAGGTTCTGCGCCGCTCCGGGCCTCTTACCGCTCCTTGGGTAAGGAAGATATCGTCAGATGGTGACGGGAACTGACCGGCATGGCCACGGCCCGGCGCCCGGCGTTTCCGGGTCGGACGCCAGGTGGCTTTCCGGCTGCGCTGGCCCTGATCCTGGCGTTCATGGCCGGCGAGATCGTGGCCGGCCTGGCCGCGCACTCGCTGGCGCTGATCTCCGACGCCGCGCACATGCTGACCGACGCCGCGTCCATCGCGCTGGTGCTGGTCACCGCCCGGCTGGCGGCCCGGCCGCCGACGGGCGGCTACACCTACGGGCTGCGGCGTACCGAGATCATGTCGGCGCAGGCCAACGGCATCACCCTGGTCCTGCTCGCGGCCTGGCTCGGCTACTCGGCGATCCGGCGGCTGGTGACGCCGCTCGCGACCAGCGGCGGGACGGTTCTCGGCGGTGGCGCTGGCCGGGGTGGCCGTCAACCTCGCCGCGACCCTGCTGATCGCCCGAGCGGGCGGCCGCGCCGCATCCCGGTGGCCACGGCGCATGGCGACCACGTCGGCCACCAGAGCCTGAACGTCACGGGCGCGTTCAAGCACATCCTCACCGACCTCTACGCGTTCGCCGCCACCGCGGTGGCGGGCCTGGTCATCGTGCTGACCGGGTTCACCCGGGCCGACGCGATCGCCACGCTCGTCGTGGTGGTGCTGATGGTGTACGCGGGGGCCGGGCTGATCAAGGAGTCGGGCCGGATCTTCCTCGAGGCCGCGCCCGCGGGACTGGATCCGGCGGCGGTCGGCGCCGCGATGGCGGCCCGCCGGCACGTCACCGAGGTCCACGACCTGCACATCTGGGAGATCACCTCGGGCCTGCCCGCCGCCTCCGCCCACATCCTGGTCGCGCCGGGCGAGGATTGCCACGCGGTCCGCGCGGACCTGGAGGCGTTCCTGGCCAGCCAGTACGACATCACCCACGCCACCTTGCAGGTCGACCACGCGGCGCTGCGGCCGGTCACGCGCCCGGACCGGCTGGTCCGCCGCCGAGCCGCACTGCGACGACGCGCACGGCCCGGCCTACCGGCCCGCCGACTGCTGACCCGGCGCGGCCGCTCAGGGCCGCCGCGGCCGCTCAGCTCCGGCGCAGGTGCTGACGCAGGAACACGAGCAGCGCCGTGCCCTGAGGCTGGCCGAACCAGCGGGCATGGCCGATCAGGTACTCGTACGCCAGGTCGGCATCGGCGGCCGAACGGGTCACGCCGGTGAAGTAGTCGGCTTCCGACAGCGCGTACTCCAGGTGAACGACGGGCAGCACCGCGGGCAGCGCGGCGGCCTCGGCCCCGGTCAGCGGGCGTACCTCCTGGTACCCGTCCAGCAGGGCGGCCGCGGCGCCGGGTCGGCGCCGGAGTCGGCGTCAGCGCCCGTGGCCAGGTCGAGCCAGGGCACCACGCTGCGCTCGAGCGCGATGGCCAGGTCATGCACGGCGAACGTGCGGTTGGCCAGCCCGAGGTCGAAGATCCCGGCGACCTGGGCGCTGGGCTCAGCCGAGGTCCAGGACAGGTTGGACGGGTGCCAGTCGCCGTGCCCCCACTGCGCGGGCAGCGACCTGGCGCGCGGGGCGACGCGGCGGATCAGCGGAAGCACGATGGCGGTGAAGTCCTCGGGCCAGCGGCGTCCGGCCAGGTAGGCGGCTAGGCCGGGGCGCTCGCCGATCAGGCGGTCCGCCTCGGCGCGCGGATCGGCCGCGCCGATGAGGCGGCAGGAGTTCATCAGCACCGCGAACGGGCGGGCCGGCGCGGGAAAGTCCGCCGCGGCCAGGTGCAGGGCCGCCAGCGCTCGGCCGGCCGCGTGCGCGTGCCCCGGGCTGGCGTACGGCGACCAGCTGACCGCGTCGCGGTACAGGTCAGCGCCCGCCGCCAGCTGGTGCGCCTCGTAGCAGAAGTCTCCCCGGCGCAGCACCGGCTGGCCGTTCGCGCGGTGCAGGACCAGGGGTACCGGCTGTCCCCGGCGGCGCAGGTGGGCGGCGAAGGCATGCTCGGCGGCCAGCTGGGCCGGGTTCCTGACGCGCACGTGATGGCGCTTGAGGAAGATCGTCGCGCTGCCCCGGCGGACCAGCGCGGCCGCCGACATCGGCCGCGGGCTCCGCCAGGTCACCACCGGCTGGTCCGTCCAGGACCCCAGCCGCGAGAGGACCTCGCGCACCTCCTCGTCGGTCAGCGCGGGCCAGTGGGGTTCGGCCAGCTCCCGGCCCATGCCGTGGACCAGGTGCGGCGGGCCGGTCACCGGGCGAGCCGGCGGACCGCGCCGCCGGCCAGCAGCGTGATCACCGCGGCGACGGCGAAGGACAGGATCGAGGCCGACATCCAGCTGGCCGGGGTAAAGCCGATGAACCGTCCCGACGGACGTCCACGCCGACACCCACCAGGACACGTAGCCGGGGTTGATGAGCTGGTAGGTGACGAAGCCCGCGGCCCAGGGCAGCAGCATCAGCCAGCGGGAGCGGGCGGTCGCCGACAGGTCCCAGCGCCGGCCGGACACGCACGAAGTAGTCCGCGATCAGGACCGCCGACATCGGCACGAACACCGAGCCGATCAAGGTCAGGAAGTTCTCGTAGTCGGCGATGTTCAGCCAGAGCGCGCCCGCCGTGGTCAGCGCCGCGATCGTGCCCGCCAGGATGCGGCGGTCCCACAGCGGGCGCAGGTTCTGCGTCGACACCGCGGTGGAGTAGACGTTGGCGAAGGCCTGGTCGAGCTCGCGCGCGGCCAGGATGGCGAAGCCGAGCGAGCCGACCGGCAGCGCGATGAACGCGCCGTAGATGTCGTCCGGGTTGTGGTTCGCCACGGTCACGAGCGCGAGCAGCCCGATGACGTAGCACAGCACCTGGGTGACGCTGTAGCCGGCCAGCGCGCCGCCGAAGGCGGCGCGCGGGCTGCGCGAGTGCCTGGTGTAGTCGGCGGCCAGCGGGGCGAAGGAGATGGCGGCGGCGACCACGGTGTCGGTCGCGGCCCAGTAGCCGGACCAGGTGCCGTGCGTGAACCCGGGCAGCGGGATGCCGGATGAGCTGCACGAACAGGTAGCACAGCACGATCAGCACGGCACCCGTCGCGTACTTGCGCAGGACCCGGATGGCGCCCAGCGGCCGGATGGTCAGCAGGCGGTGGCCAGCCCGGCGATCAGCACGTACCCCCACTTGGGCAGCGCGGGCGCCACCGTGTGCGCGGCGGTGGCGATCGTCACCAGCTCGAAGACGCCCCAGCCGAGACACTGGCCGATGTTGAGCACGGTCGGCAGGTACGACAGCCGGGCGCCGAACAGGCCCCGCAGCAGCACCATGGCGGGTGCGCCGGTCTGCGCGCCGGGCAGCCCGGCCAGCGCCAGCGCCAGCGTGCCGAGCACGGTGCCGACCACGATGGCGGTCAGCGCCGCGGCCAGCGAAAGCTGCGGGGTGCCGGTGCCGTCCGGCTGCAGCACGAAGATCGCCCCGGTGAAGCCGAGCAGGCTGACCCCGAGGTTGCCCCAGAGCCCGAACTGGTCGAGCAGGCTCAGCGCCTGCGGCACCGGATCGGCCAGCGTGCGCGCGACCTCCGAACGGCGGTCGCCGGGTACGGTGACGAACTCCTCGCTCGCGTGGTCTGTCTGTCGCTGGCGGTCGCCGCCACAGCAGCCTCCCTACGCCGGCATGACCCGGACAGGTTCAGACGGTCGGTGACGCATGGGCCGCGCGAGGCAGCCAGCCACCCTCTCAGCCCGGTTAGCCCGGACTCCCGTGCGTGTTCAGTTCACCGAAATGTTATCAGCTCGTCCTAGCTCATCGGTCCCGGCCGCATCAGCGCACGGGCCTGGCGCAGATCCTCGGGGGTATCGCAGTCCAGCCACGGCGGCGGCTCCCCCGGCGCCGGCGTCAGCCTGACCAGGCCGGGGCGAGCGGGCCGAGCAGCCCGCGCAGCGAGTCCTGCCGGTAGCCGCCGCGGCCCGGCGCAGAGCGCCGGTCCGCCAGCAGCCGGCCAGCCACTGCGGGCGGCCCGGCTGTCGTCGAGCGAGGATGGCGCCGCGGCCTGCCTTCGGCCGCGGCCGCGCGAGCAGCGCGTCCAGGTGGCCGGCCCGCAGGAACGGCAGGTCGGCGGCGAGCACCGCCACCCAGGGCGCGGACACCTCGGCCAGCCCGCGCCGAGGGCGGGCACCGGCCCGGCGCCTGGGGGTTCCTCGCGGACGAAGGACACGCCGGCCAGGCCCGGGCCGCTCCGGTCCCACCACGATGACCTGGCGCGCCCCGGCCGCCGGTGCCGGCCCGGACGACCGAGGCGAGCAGCGTGCCGTCCCCGACGACCAGGCCGGGCTTATCCTGCCCGCCCAGCCGGCCCGCCCGGCCGCCCGCCAGAACATGATCCGAACGAGCCGCATTCGTCGTCCCGTGGCTCACGCCGGATGGCACCTCCGGTCCCCTGTCGCCCGGCTGGTTAGCCGCCGATGGCGGACATGGGCCGGTCGGGCTGCAGGAACGACGGGTCGTTGATGCCGTGCCCCGGCAGCTTGACGGCCACGGCCCGCTGCCACTGGCTGGCCAGCTCGGCGTCGGTGGCTCCCGCGCGCAGCGGCCCGCGCAGGTCGCTCTCGGTCCGCGCGAACAGGCAGTTGCGCACCTGGCCGTCCGCGGTCAGCCGGACCCGGTCGCAGGTGCCGCAGAACGGCCGGGTGACCGACGCGATCACCCCGACCCGGCCGGGCCCGCCGTCGACCAGGAACGCCTCGGCGGGCGCCGATCCGCGCTGGCCCGGGTCGTCGGGGGTGAGGGTGAACTCGCGGCCGAGGGCGGCGAGGATCTCCTCCGCGGTCACCATCTCGGCCCGGCTTCCAGCCGTGCTGCGCGTCCAGCGGCATCTGCTCGATAAAGCGCAGCTCGTAGCCGCGCTCCAGGCAGAACCTGAGCAGCGGTGCGGCCTCGTCGTCGTTCAGGTCCCGCATCAGCACGGCGTTGACCTTCACCGGGGTCAGGCCGGCCCGCGCCGCGGCGGCCAGCCCGTCGAGCACGTCAGGCAGCCGGTCCCGCCGCGCCAGCTTGCGGAACGTCTCCGGCCGCAGCGTGTCCAGCGACACGTTGACCCGGTCCAGGCCCGCCGCGCGCAACGCCGCCGCGGTGCGCGTCGAGCCCGATCCCGTTGGTGGTCAGGGAGATCTCCGGACGCGGGCGCAGTTCCGCGGTCTGGGCCACGATCGCGGGCCAGACCGCGCCGCAGCAGGGGCTCCCCGCCGGTGAACCTGACCTCGCGGACGCCGAGGCGCTCGACCGCCACCCGGACCAGCCGCACCACTTCGTCGTCGGTGAGCAGGTCGGGCGAGGGCAGCCAGTCCAGGCCTTCCGGCGGCATGCAGTACGTGCACCGCAGGTTGCACTTGTCGGTCAGCGATACCCGCAGATCGGTCGCGATCCGCCCGTAGGCGTCAGGCAGCATCGCGGCAGCCTTCGGGTGACGGCAACAGCCAGCTGATGCTCATACGCAGAACCTCTCTGTCACGGGCCTGTCACGGGCCGCAGGCCCGCCTCAGCGGTGCACCATCCCGTAGGCCCGGTCAGCCCGGATGCCGGACGACCAGCCGCTGGTCACGGACCATGGCCGCCCGGTAGTCGTCCCAGTCCGGGTGTTCTCCCTGCACCGTGCGGTACAGGTCCACCAGTTCCTCGACGGCGGCGTCGTGCGGAGTCCCGGGCCACGGCCGACAGCTCGGCCTGGCCGTCCACCACCACGTAGGACCAGAAGTCCCCGGTGGTGACGTGGAAGCTGACCCGCGGGTCACGGCGCATGTTGCTGGTCTTGGCCCGGCTGTCGGTGGTGGAGACCCGGATGGTCTGCTCCCCCGCGTCCCAGGCGTAGTTAACGTTGGACAGCTGCGGCCACCCGTCTTTCCTGAGGGTGACCAGTACTCCCTGCCGCTGCCCGGCGATCAGCTCGGCAAACCGGTCCTCGATCATTCCCCAAGAACAACCCTCCGTCACCCGATGTTCCGCTCGCACCGGCGCTATCACCGGTGCGAGCGGTCTCCTCGGATCAGACTCCCGCGGCCGCGGCCAGCGCCCGTCCGGTCAGCACCCGGGCCAGGTGCCGCCGGTAGTCCGGTGCTCCGTGCAGGTCGCCCGGCGGCTCGGTGCCCTCGGCCGCCTGAGCCGCCGCGGCCCGCAGCGCCTCCCGGCTGGCCTGCACCCCGGCCGCGGCGTTTTCCGCGGCCGTGGCCCGCACCGGGACCGGGCCCATGTTGGTCAGCCCGATCCTGGCCTCGGCGACCGAGCCGTTGGACCGCCGGACCAGCGCGGCGACGCCGACGGTGGCCCAGGACTGCGCGGTCCGGTGGAACTTCTCGTACCGGTAACCCCAGCCCGGGACCGAGCTTGGGCACCCGGATCCCGGTCAGGATCTCATCCGGCTCCAGGCTGGTCGTCAGGTAGTCGACGAAGAAGTCGGCGGCGGCGATCTCACGTTCGCCGCCGGGCCCGGTGGCGATCAGCGTGACCTCGAGCGCCAGGGCCACGGCCGGCAGGTCACCCGCCGGGTCGGCGTGCACGAGCGCGCCGCCGAGCGTGCCCCGGTGCCGGATGGCGGGATCGGCCACCGTGCTGGTGGCCTGCGCCAGCAGGCCGCAGTGCTCGGCGACCAGCGGGTCGTGGATGAGCTGGTAGTGCGTGGTCCTCGCGCCGATCAGGAGCGAGTCCCCGGCGTCGGATCACGCCCCGCAGCTCCGCCAGCCCGGCCAGGTCGACCAGGAGCTCCGGGTAGGCCAGCCGCAGGCGCAGCAGCGGAAGCAGGCTCTGCCCGCCCGCGATGACTTTCGCGTCATCACCGCCGTCCGCCAGCGCCCGGACCGCTTCGTCCAGGGAGCCCGGACGGACATAGTCGAACTTGGCCGGGATCATGCGGCTCTCTCCTTCTGCGCCGGGCCTGCGTCGATGCCCTGCGGGCTGTTGCCCTGCGTCTGGTCGCTCTGCCGGGCCGCGTGCTGCTCGGCCGCGCTGCCCGTCTCGTCGCCGCCCCTGGACTCGGCGATCGCTCGCCAGACCCGTTCGGGGGTGCAGGGCATGGTGACATCGTCGATGCCGAACGGGCGCAGCGCGTCGACGATCGCGTTGACGACCGCGGGAGTCGAGGCGATGGTGCCCGCCTCGCCGACGCCCTTGACCCCGAGCCGGTTATCGGCCCGGCTCTCGGTCAGGCCGGTCACGTACGACGGCAGGTCGGACGCCGACGGCACCAGGTAGTCCGCGAGCGTGGTGGTGACCAGGTTGCCGTCATCGTCGTAGACCGCTTCCTCGTACAGCGCCTGCGCGATGCCCTGGGCCAGGCCGCCGTGGACCTGGCCCTCGACGATGAGCGGGTTGACCACCGTCCCGATGTCATCGACGCAGACGTAGGAGCGGATCTTGACGAAGCCGGTCTCGGTGTCGACCTCCGTCGCGCACAGGTGGGTGCCGTGCGGGAAGGAGAAGTTGTCCGGGTCGTAGGTGGCGTCGGCGTCGATGGTGGGCTCAACGCCATCGGGCAGGTTATGCGCGGCGAAGGTGGCCAGGGCGATCTCGGCGATCGTGACGCCCTTGTCCGGGTCGCCGCGGACCGCGAAGCGGCCGGGCGACCACTCCAGGTCATCGGCGGATGCCTCGAGTAGCCCTGCGGCGATTACCTTGGCCTTCTCGATGACCTTGTCGCAGGCCGAGACCAGCGCCATGCCGCCGACCGCCAGGGACCGGGATCCGTAGGTGTCCATGCCCTTGGGCGAGACCTGGGTGTCGCCGTGCAGCACCCGGATGTCCTCGAAGGCCACGCCGAGCTGGTCGGCGACGATCTGGCTCCACGCCGTCTCGTGGCCCTGCCCGTGCGCGCTCGACCCGGTGACGACCTCGACCTTGCCGGTGGGCAGCATCCGGATGGACGCCTGCTCCCAGCCGCCGGCGCCGTAGGCCAGCGAGCCGAGCACGCGGGACGGGGCCAGCCCGCACATCTCGGTGAAGGTCGAGACGCCGATGCCCAGCTGTACCGGGTCATTATTGGCCCGCCGCAGCTCCTGCTCCTTGCGCAACCCGTCGTAGTCGAACAGTTCCTTGGCCTTGGCCGTGGCCGCCTCGTAGTTGCCCGAGTCGTAGGTCAGCCCGGCGATGGTCGTGTAGGGGAACTCCTCGTGCTTGATCCAGTTCCGTTCCCGCAGCTCAAGCGGGTCCAGGGCGAGTTCGATGGCCAGCTCGTCCATGATCCGCTCGATGCCGAAGGTGGCCTCGGGCCGGCCTGCGCCCCGGTAGGCGTCGGTGGGCATCTTGGTGGTGAAGACCCCGGTGCACTTGAACGAGTAGGCGTCCATCTTGTAGATGGCGGGGAACATGAAGGCCCCGAGCAGCGGAACGCCCGGCGTGACCAGCATGAGGTAGGCGCCCATGTCGGCGAGCAGGTCGACCTCCAGGCCGCGGATCCGGCCGTCGCGGTCCGCCGCGATCCGCAGGTGCTGCCACTGGTCCCGGCCGTGGTGCACGGTCATGTTGCCCTCGCTGCGGGACTCGGTCCACTTGACCGGCCTGCCCAGCTTGCGGGACGATCAGCACGGCCAGTACCTCTTCGGCCGTGACCTGCAGCTTGGATCCGAAACCGCCGCCTACGTCGGGCGCGATCACCCGGAGGTTCTGCTCGGGAATGCCGGTCACCAGGGCCAGCATGACGCGCAGGACGTGCGGGATCTGGGTCGCCGACCAGAGCGTGAATTCACCGCCGACGCAGGAGCAGACCACCGAACGCGGCTCCATCGCGGCCGGGATCAGCCGCTGCTGACGGTAGTAGCGCTCGAGCACGACGGGCGCGTCGCCGAACGCCGCCTTCCATGTCGCCGTTGGCGAAGACCCACTCGAAGCTCTTGTTGCCCGCCTCGTGCACCTTCGGCGAGTCCTCGTGCAGGGCGGTCCTGATGTCGAGCACCGGCGGAAGCGGCTCGTAGTCGACCTCGATGGCGGCCAGGGCGTCGGCCGCGGCGTAACGGTCACGGGCCACCACGCAGGCCACGGCCTCGCCGACGTAACGCACCTCGTCGGTCGCCATCGGCGGGTGAGCGGGGATCACGATGTCCGGCGTCACCGGCCAGGCGCAAGGCAGGCTGCCCTGCTCGGCGGCGAAGTCCGCGCCGCTGTAGGCGGCGATGACTCCTGGCTCGGAGCGGGCGGCGCTGACGTCCACCGAGGTGATGCGGGCGTGCGCGAACGGGCTCCGCAGGAAGGCCACGTGCAGCATCCCGGGTAGCCGGATGTTGTCGGTCCAGTTGGTCTGGCCGGTGATGAGCCGCTCGTCTTCCTTGCGCAGCCGCGCCCGGCCGATCTCGGGGCTCGGCGACCTTGGGTGCCTCGGTCTGCGCCGTCATGCGTTCACTCCCGCCTGGGCGGCGCGCCGGACGGCGCGGACGATGTTCTCATAGCCGGTACAGCGGCAGAGGTTGCCCTCGAGCCCCTCGCGGATCTCCTCGTCGCTCGGGTGAGGATTCTCCCTGAGCAGGTCCGACGCCGCCATGATCATCCCGGGCGTGCAGTATCCGCACTGGAGGGCGTGCTCCTCGTGAAAAGCACGCTGCAGGGGATGCAAGCTGCCATCGGCCATGCCTTCGATGGTCGTGATCTGCGCACCATCGGCCTGCACGGCCAGGACCGCGCAGCTCTTTACCGACTCTCCGTCCAGGAGCACGGTGCACGCCCCGCAATTAGACGTGTCGCACCCGATAGGCGTCCCCGTCTTTCCTACTATTTCCCGCAGATAATGAACCAGCAACATCCGGGGCTCGACGTGATCCGCATACTTCACGCCGTCGACGGTGACGGTGACCTCTGCCATGCGATCTCCTCCCCTGCGAACAGGACGTATTCCTCAGGCAAACCTAGGACTACCAGGTTCGTTCGTACTCAGCGCCACGCGGGGTCCCGATTTTAGACAGCATTGCCCAATACTTTTCGGCCACTTTTCGGCATTTCGCAAGCAGTGGTTGCGTGCAGAAATTGCTAATTGCTATTTCCGGCCAGCCGCGATTAATACGGGGCCGGCCAGGAGGGAGCCGGGCGGGGCAGCGCAGGACCAGGGGTTAGGCGCCAACTGGCCTAATCGAACAAAGATCTTGGTAAATTCAGGCTTCGTGAAGCATTATGGGCACTATGATGCACAAAAGTCTCCACCAAGCCCGAATACCCCACGAAAAGTCCGCAGCTGGGCGGAACGGAAGTGACCCGGAAACGCGGATGGGGCGGGTGGTGACGTGCGGTGTCCTGCGTACCGGGGTGCCGCTTTGGCTAGGGGGGAGGGTGCGGGGCTGGCGGCGTGGTAGTTATCGGAGTCATGACGGTGGGTGATGTCGCGAGCAGCAAGCTCGTCAGGTACTGGGACAAGCACGCGGACCGGTACGACCGGGAGATGAACTTCTGGGACCGGCACCTGTTCGGCGCCAGCAGGCCGTGGGCCTGCGGCCTGGCCGCAGGCGAGATCCTCGAGGTCGCCATCGGGACCGGGCGCAACCTGCCGTTCTACTCGGACGGCACCCGCCTCACCGGTGTCGACATATCGGTGCGGATGCTCGGCATCGCGGGTGACCGCGCGGCGGGTCTCGGTCGGCAGGCCGACCTGCGCACGGGCGACGCGCAGGCGCTGGACTTCCCGGACGGGTCATTCGACACCGTGCTCTGCACGCTCGGGTTGTGTGCGATCCCGGACGACCGCCGCGCGATCAGCGAAATGGCGCGTGTGCTGCGGCCCGGCGGCCGCCTGGTGCTCGTGGACCACGTCGCGGCGCGGCCGGCGGTGCTGCGCGTCCTGCAGTGGCTCTACGAGCGCGTCACGATCCCGCTGGCCGGCGAGCATTTCCGGCGCCGGCCACTCACCCACGTCCGCGAGCTAGGATTCCGTATCGAGCAGGTTGAGCGCTTCAGGTTCGGCATCGTCGAGCGGCTAGTGGCCAGAAAACCGGCGCCGTGACCCCGGGGCCTCGGTGAGCGCGGCGATGGCCGACCGGGCCCAGTCGAGGCTGGCGCGATGGACGGCGATGCCGTGCTCCAGCGCCAGCTGCGCGTGGCGCCGGGCTGACTGCGCACCCGAGGCGACGTACCTTTCCATGCCAGCAACGAAACCCTCGAGCGCCCCGGCCAGCCCCTCCAGGAACGCCAGGACCTCCTCCGGCTCCAGCTGGTTCTCCATCATCGCGAAACGCATCAGGTGCAGGCCGAGGTCAGAGCCGACGGCGGCAGGGTCCACCGGTTGCCGGAGCCAGTCCAGGTGCATGACACGGCCGGCCTCGGTCGCGTGATAGAGACGCTGGGCGCGGCGCCCGCTGGAAACGATCTCCTCGGTGCCCAGCAGGCCCTGGCCTTCCAGGCGGCGAAGTGCTGGGTAAAGCGCCCCCGGGCTTGGCTGGTACACGCTGGCGGGAGAGGCGTTGAAGACCTTCTTCAGGCCGTAAACGGAACACGGCTCA
Source organism: uncultured Actinomycetes bacterium (assembly GCA_963808315.1). Lineage (GTDB taxonomy): Bacteria > Actinomycetota > Actinomycetes > Streptosporangiales > Streptosporangiaceae > Palsa-504. The sequence continues at coordinate 131,509 of CAWEFK010000009.1, forward strand.
CGGGAGATGTAGCCGAGGAGCACCTGCTCGAAGTCGGTAAGCGGACGCCACCCACGTGCGGTAATGCCATGCTCCTTCAAAGGGGTCTATTAGACCTGTAGTCTACTCAAAAGGTTGCGTGGCAAAGCAGTCCCGCGGGGGCATGGCGGGTCCTGACCGAAGGGATACGGGGTGACATGCAGAGCGTGAAGGTGCGGCGGAGCCCGATCTCGGCCGAGCAGGCCGCCGAGGTGCTCCGGCACCGGCTGGGCGGCGCCTACCAGGTGGAAGCCGACGGTGACGACCATTCTCCGCATCCGCAAAGGACTGGCACGGGCCAAGGTGAGCCTGCGCGACGAGCCGGGCGGAACGGTCTTCGACGTCCAGGGCGAGGGCAGCTGGGGGGTGCTCCCGTTGTTCAACGTCTACACGAAAATGATCAACGAGCGCGGCATCGCCAAGCGGACGGCTTCGGCTATCGGGGAGGCGGAGGCGTTCCGTGACGACGGCTGAATCACTGGCCCGGACGCCCGGGGGCAGGCCGTCCGGGCAGGAGCAGGACCGCGGCGGGCCGGCCAGCGCCGGGCCGGCCATCAGCGTTCGCGGCCTGCGGATGAGCTACGGCTCCTACGAGGCGGTGCGCGGCATCGACCTCGAGGTCGTCTGCGGCGAGATCCTCGCCTTCCTCGGGCCGAACGGGGCGGGCAAGACCACCACGACGGAGATCCTCGAGGGCTTCAGGAAACGGACCGCCGGCGACGTGCTGGTCCTCGGTGCCGATCCCGAGCACGCCGGGCCGGACTGGCGGGCCCGCATCGGCGTGGTGCTGCAGACCAACGCGCCGGAACGGCTGCTCACGGTGCGGGAATGCCTGAGCATGTACGCCGGCTACTATCCGCACCCGATGCCGGTGGACCGGGTGCTCGAGCTGACCGGCCTGACCGAGAAGGTGGACAGCCGGTGCGACCAGCTGTCGGGCGGCCAGCAACGTCGCCTTGACGTCGCGCTCGCGCTGATCGGCGATCCGGAGCTGATCTTCCTCGACGAGCCGACGACGGGCTTCGACCCGACCGCACGCAGGCTGGCCTGGGACGTCATCTCCGGCCTCCGCGACCTCGGCAAGACCATCTTCCTGACCACGCACTTCATGGACGAGGCCGAGGCGCTGGCGGACCGCATCATGATCCTGGCGGCGGGCCGGATCGTCGCGGCGGGCACCCCGCAGACCATCGGCGGCCGTGACGTCGGGGCGACGCTGATCTCCTTCACCCTGCCGGATGGCGTGACGGGCGGCGCAGCTGCCGTCTCTACCGGGTCAGCTCGATACCCCTGGTGAGCGGACGCACGGCCGGGTCCAGATGAGCGTGCCTCAACCTGTACCGGCCCTGCACGCGCTGACCGAATGGGCGATGGCCCATGACCTGCCGCTGGCCGACATCTCCGTGCAGCGCCCGTCACTGGAAGACATCTACCTCCAGCTCACCTCCGGCAACGCGCATCGCGCTCGGGAAACATCATGAGCACCGCGTCCCTCGTTGCCCACCAGGCCCGCTATGACCTGCGCACGTTTATGCGGGACCCGCGAGCCCGCGGGTTCACGCTCGCGTTGCCGCTGCTGCTGCTGCTCCTGTTCGGTTATATCTTCCGGCACGAGTCGTTTACCTACTCCGGCGTCTCGATCCCGGGCGACAGCTACTACCTGCCGCGGATGATCGTGCTCGGCCTGGCCAGCGCCACGCTGTCCAACCTGGTGGTTACCGTGGTAGCCAAGCGCGAGACCGGGGCGCTTAAGCGGCGCCGGGCCACGCCGGTGCGGCCCGTGGTGCTGATCGGCGGCGATGTGATCACCTCCGAGGCCTCCGGGCTGACCATCGTCATCGTGCTGTCCATCGTGGGCTGGGCCGTGTTCGGCGTGCACCAGACCGCGGCGGGGCCGGCACGGTGATCGCGACGGCCCTGATCGGCACGGCGGCGCTATGCGGCGTCGCCTATGCGGTCGCCACGCTGATCAAGTCGGTCGATGCCGCGGGCCCGCTGGTCATGCTCATCATGTTCACGCTGAACGCGATCTCCGGCATCTACATCCCGGAAAACCTGTTCCCGGCCTGGCTGCGCGATGTCGCGCAGGTGCTGCCGATCAGGCCGCTCGCCGTCGCCATGCAGGCCGCGTTCGACCCCCGGACGAACGGCGGCCGGCAGTTCGCCTGGCCGGACCTGCTCATCGTCGCGGCCTGGGGCGTGGTGGGGACCCTTTTCGCCGTGCGCCGGTTCTCCTGGTCCCCGTCCGGGCAGTGACCGGGGGCGAGCCGATCGCCGCGGCCCGACGGCGGCTGCGTTGACGCAGCTGGCGGAGGCGGACGGGAATCGAACCCGCCAGCGCCGCAGCGCGGCGCTCACCAGTTTTGAAGACCGGGGGGGCCACCAGGCACCCAGACGCCTCCGCGTCGACTTTACTGCGGCAGCGGCACGGGACTACAGCACGGGGGCCGCGCCGGCCGAAACGCTTGCGTCCCAATGCCCGACCAGGAATCGTAAGCCGGGCAACAGCGAGCGAACGGGAGAGGCACCTATGCAGGGCTTCAAGAATTTTCTTATGCGCGGGGACGTGATCGTTGTCGCGGTCGGGCTGGTCGTAGCCCTCGCGTTCAGCGCCCTGGTTACCGCTTTCACCACGGACTTCATCAAACCGCTCATTCAGAGCATCGTGCCCGGCAAGCACGGGCTGGGGTATCAAATTCGGGCGAGTAACCCGAATACGGTACTGGACCTCGGCTCGTTCATCACCGCGGTCATCACCTTCGTCATCTTCATGGCCGTGGTGTACTTCCTCATCGTCGTGCCCTACAAGGCCGTACAGGCGCGGCGCGGGCAGGTGGTCTTCGGCGACCCGCCACCCGTCAAGACCTGCCCGGCCTGCCTGTCCAGCGACCTCCCGGCGGCCGCCTCCAAGTGCAAGTACTGCGGCACCGACCAGCCGGCCGTGGCCGCCTGACCGCTCGCCGCGGTGGGTAAAGGTCCGGCGGTGCAACTAACCTAGAGGCCATGCCGAAGGTGAAGGTGCCTCGTAAGAACGTCACCCCCGATGAGGTCGTCTCGGTCCTCAGCCGCAGGCTGGAACCGGGCTACCAGGTGGAAACCAAGGGTGGCCGCCGGGTGACGGTGCGCAAGAGCGGTCTCAGGTACGCGACCGTCTCGATCGCGGATCAGCCCGGCGCGTCGGTTTTCCGGGTCAGCGGCGGAGGGTTCCTCTTCCTGCGTGCCGCCAACACCTTCAGCACGGCTCGCCGGGTGGCTGACGCTCTTCGCCGCTCTCCCGAGTTCCGAAGTCTTTGACCTTCGCCTGACCGGCCGCGCCACCCTGCACGACCAGGAGCTCATCCACGCCCATCAGCTGAAGCAATCTCGCCACCGCGTACTGCGGACGCGCGATGACCAGGGCTCCGCCCCGCTCCCGCAGCGTCTTGCCCGCCAGGACCAGCGCCCGTACCGAAGCCGAATCCGCGAATCGCAGCCCCGACACGTCCACCATGAGCTGTCGCGCGCCGCCGGACAACTGCGCGGTCAGCAGATCGCTCAGCTGCCCGGCCGAAGAAAGATCCGCCTCACCGGACAGCATCAGGACCGGCCCGGACTCGCCGGCCGCCACCGATGTCTGCAACATCCCCACGGTGGCAAGCATAATCGCCGCGGGCGCGGGCGGGCGGGCGCGCAGCGAAGCGGGTCAGTCAGTCGTCCTTGGCCGACGGCGGTTCGCCGGCGGGCAAGCCGAAGGCGACCGTCGCACGCGTGCCGTCCGGACCGGAAAACACGCTGAGCTCGTCGGCCACCAGGCGCACCAGCCACAAGCCGTGGCCCGACGAGAAGGGCCAGCCTTCCGCGACGTTCTGGTCAGCCGAGCTGCTCTGCTGCGCCACGCCGCCGTCCTCAACCTGGCAGCCCAGTTCCCCGTCACGTACCCACAGCCGCACGCGTCCGCTGCCCGCGCCGTGCCGGACAGCGTTGGCCGCCAGCTCGTGGACCGCGATCACCAGGTCATCGGTGCGGGCACCGGGCATACCCAGCTGGGTAGCATGCGCCTGCACCGCTGCCCGCAGCGCGTAGAGCGTGCCCGCGTCGAAGGCTTGATCCAGAACCGGGGACACGGTGCCGCCCGACCAGTCAGCCTCGGCGTCCGCGAGTAGCGCACCTTCATCCAGGCTGGCGTCGGCCGCGGGATCGTTACTTGTCATCGACGCCGACCAGGCTGACGTGCGGCAGGCGTGCCGCGCCGAGCTGCGCGAATCTCGTCTCCACCGACGAGCGGCAGCGCACGACGACGGTCCGGGACTCCTCCAGGCTCTCGGCCGCCTCCAGAATCATCCGGATGCTCGAAACATCGATGAAACCCAGGTTGGTCATGTTGATGGTGATGTCGCCGTCGATGCGGATCGCCTCCCCCAGCGCTAGCGCTAGCGCATCCCTGGCCAGGAAATCCAACTCGCCGGCCAGCCGTACCCCAGGTGGCACGTACTGGCGGCATATCCGCAAAACCGGATCATCATGATAAGTCGCCGTCGCCACCACATGAGAGTGCAGCGGCGCGATCAAGGCCAACGTGACCGGGTCGAACCGCTCCCGGTCATACCCGCACAGCACCGACAGCTCGGCCTGGCTGACCGCGGCGGCAATCTCCTCCTCGAGCACGGGCAGTTCCTCGATCCCGGTTATGGGCTGCAACGCCCAGCTCATATCCAAGGCGATTCTCATCCCCGCGTACCCGGCCCGGCGCGAGTCCGCCAGCTGGCCGGTCAGCCACTTCATGGCCCGCTCGGCCGAGAATCCGCCTGGCCCGACCAGGCCATCGGCGCTGGCGACGATCACGATTTGCCCGGCCTCCGCCGCTGATTCCTCGGCCATCTCATGCCCGCCCAGCTTGGTCAGGGCTAGCTGCGGCGCATCGCTGAGAACCACCACCCGGCAGCCGCCGGCCAGACCGTCACGGACGAACGCGGCCGTTAGGTCGAGCCATTCCTCCTGCTCGCCGAAGGTCAGGCACGCGTGATCGTTGAGCGATAGATCATTGACTTGCGTATGCGCACTGACCTGCACCGCGCTCCCCCCTTCGACGTCCACCCCCGGGGTACCTCTACCCCAGCACACGTTTTGAACCTTCCGCCACCCGTTCACTTCCTCCCGGCTCGGCTCGGGCTCAGCGCACCCGCCGACGATCGTCGGGCAGGCGCTGGGTAATCCGGGCCCGGTCCAGGTACTCGAGCAGTGGGATGGCGACTCGCCGGGTCGTGCCCAGCGCCTGCCGCGCTTCGGCGGTGGTAAACGGCTGAGGCAAGCCGGCGAGCCGCCGGGCCGCTTCGGCCGGCGCGCCGGGTGCCAGCACGATCTGCTCGTTCACCCGCAGCAGCAGGCCCGCGCGCGCCGCGGCGGCGATCGCCCGCGGGTCAAGGCCGAGATCTCGCAGCCGTCCCGCGTCGGGCGCCATGAACGGCGCCCCCGCCAGGTCCGCGAGCACCGCCCGCACGCTCGCGACCACGCGCGGTGGCAGCGATCCGGACGGCTCCCGGCGTTGCGGGGACTCCTGGGGCTGGAGGGATTCCGGGGGTACCAGCTGGAGGTAGCCATCGGTCAGCTGTACCGGGACCCGGACCAGGGCCTCGACCAGGTCCCGGTCGGGCAGGCCCAGGGCGGCGCGGGCGGCTTCAGGCGGCATGCCGACCGCGAGCGGGTCGCGGCGGACGTACGCGGCGACCAGCTCGGTGAGCTTGCGCCGCAGGCCGGCCGCCAGGACCGGATCGGCGAGCCAGTCACCCGCCAGCGGCGGCGGGCCGCCGGGCACGCCCATCGCGGCCAGCACGCCCGCTCGCAGCAGTCCGTGCCGTCGCAGCAGGTCAGCCGCGGCCGGAGGATCCGGCCAGGCGGCCAGCTCACGTCCCGCCGCGGCGGCCGCGCCCCGCCGGGCCAGCGCGGGCGGGGCGACGTCGAGCACCGTCGCGCCCCAGATCGCGACGTCCGCACGACCCGGGTCGCGGAGCAGGACCCGGTCACCGACGTGCAGGGGCAGGCCGTCCCGCAGCGTCAGGCGCGCTATCCCGGGTCCGGCCGGGCCCAGCGGCCTGATCCGGACCAGCGTCCGGGCCGAGCCGATGTGCAGAGCCGCCTCCTGCGGCAAGCGGGTCAGGTCCGGTGCCGGGGGCACATCCGCCCGCGGCATGGCCGGCGCAGCCAGCCTGACGTCAACCAGCTTGGTCACGGTCCAGCGGCCCTCGTCGACCAGGGCCATTCCCCGGGCCGGAACGCCGGACGGGATACCGCGCAGGTTGACGGCGACCCGCGCGACGCCGGTAACCGCGGTGGCGGGCTCGTTCAGTGACTCAAGGCCGCGGATCCGGGCGGCCCGCATGGACGGGGTGAGCAGGAACTCCTGCCCGGCCGTGATGGTGCCGGCCGGCAGCGTGCCGGTGACCACGGTGCCGCTTCCCTTGATGCTGAACGACCGGTCGATCCACAGCCGGACCGGGGCGGCGGCATCGGGCGCGGGGAGCGAGGTCACCAGCCGGACCAGCGCCGCCCGCAGCTCGGGCAGGCCGTCGCCGGTGACCGAACTGACCGCCACGGCCTCCACCTGACCAAGGCTGGAGGCGCCCAGGCGGTCCAGCGCCTGCCGCCGCACCGGGCCGGGATCGGCCAGGTCGGCGCGGGTGACCGCAAGCAGGCCGTGCCTGATGCCCATGGCGTCGATAGCGGCCAGGTGCTCGGCCGACTGGGGCATCCAGCCGCCGTCCGCCGCCACCACGAACAGCACGGCCGGTACCGGGCCGACGCCCGCCAGCATGTTCGGGACGAACCTTTCGTGGCCGGGCACGTCGACGAAGGCCAGCCGCTGCCCGCCGGGCAGCGTCAGCCAGGCGAAGCCGAGGTCGAGGGTCAGGCCCCGGCGCCGTTCCTCGGCCCACCGGTCGGGCTCCATCCCGGTCAGCGCCCGCACCAGCGCCGACTTGCCGTGGTCCACATGCCCCGCGGTGGCGATCACCTGCATAGGAGGATGGCCTGGATGAGGCGATGGTCGTCCTGCGGAGAAACCGAGCGCAGGTCGAGCAGCAACCGCCCCGCCTCCAAGCGCCCGACCACGGCGGGAACCACCCCACGCGACACGGGCGTTCCGCTGCGCAGCGGGACGGCCAGCCCCTCGGGCAGGCTGATCGCGGCGCTGTCCAGCTCCACGCCCGGTGCGCCGCCACCGCCGACCGCCGCCCGGGCGGCCACCACCTGGGCGTCGAGGCCAGCCTCGGTCAGACGCACCACGGCCCGTTCGGCCCGGTGAAACAGGGATGCCGGGTCGGCGGCCAGGGCGCTGGCCACCGGCGGTACCGGTCCGGCCAGCGTGGCTTCGAGCGCGGCCAGGGTCAGCTTGTCCACCCGCAGCGCGCGGGCCAGCGGGTGCCGGGTGAGCCGCCGCACCAGGTCGGCCCGGCCCAGCAGCAGCCCGGCTTGCGGGCCGCCGAGCAGTTTGTCGCCGCTCGCGGTGACCAGGGCCGCGCCGTCCCGCAGCGCGGTGGCGGCGCTAGGCTCATCGGGCAGCTGGGGGTGCGGGGCGAGCAACCCGGAACCGATGTCGAACACCACGGGAACCCCGCGGGTCTCCCCCAGGCCGGCCAGCTCGGGCACGGCCACGGCGGAGGTGAAACCCTCGATGCGGAAGTTGGACGGGTGCACCTTGAGGATGAACGCGGTCTGCGGTCCGATCGCGTCCGCATAATCCGTGATCGTGGTGCGGTTGGTCGTGCCCACCTCGCGCAGCCTCGCACCGGTACTGGCCAGCAGGTCAGGGAGCCGGAAACGGTCGCCGATCTCGATGAGCTCGCCCCGGCTGACCACGATCTCGGCCGCCTGCGGGCTGCTCAGGGCGGTCGCCGCGAGGACCAGGGCCGCCGCGTTGTTGTTGACCACGGCCACCGCTTCGGCCGCGGGAACGGCCCGGGCCAGGGCGTCGAGCGCGCCGGCCCCGCGGCGGGCCCGCAGCCCGGAGGCCAGGTCGAACTCGATGTCGCAGTTGCCCGCGGCGGCGGTGATCGCGTCCACGGCCGCCGCGGACAGCGGCGCCCGGCCCAGGTTGGTGTGCACGAGCACGCCGGTGGCGTTGATCACCGGGATGAGCGCGGCGGCGTGGGCGGGCAACTCGGCCACGGCCGCGTCCGCGACCTCCTCCGGCGGGATCTGCCCGGCCCTGGCCCGCTGCTGGGCCCGGCCGACCGCCGCCTTGACGAGCCGGCGGCCCAGCCTGCGCTCGGCCGCCGCCAGCCGGGGATCGGCCAGGAGCAGGTCAGTCCGGGGCACGAGGCGCCTGGTATCCACGTCGCGAACGATACCCCGGATGTGGCGGAATACAGCGTTCCCTTCCGGGTAGTGGCCTGGGGTAGTTAGCCCTGTACCAACCAAAAACATGACTTATCCAGGATGTGATACGCATGGCTGGGATGCTGCAGATGCGGCGCAGTAGAGGGGCCTTCAGCGGTTTCCTGCTGATCCTGCTCGGACTGTGGGGGGCTCTTATCCCCTTCATCGGACCTTATTTCCACTACGCCTACACGCCGGACAAGGCCTGGACCTACAACACCGGCCGGCTGTGGCTGGAGCTGCTGCCCGGCGCGGCGGTGTTCCTCGGCGGTTTCTTCCTCATGATCGCCACCGGCAGGCACACCGCTTTGTTCGGCGGGCTGCTGGCCGCGGCGGCCGGGGCCTGGTTCACCCTGGGCACCACGCTCAGCCCGCTGTGGAATAACCACGTGACCCTGGGCGGTTCGCCGGCCGCGCTCGACCGTGTACATGCGGACCATGGAACAGCTCGGCTTCTTCTTGGCCTTGGGCGTCGTCACCGTGTTCGTCGCGTCCATCGCCATCGGCCGCATCCTGTCCGTACCCGCCGGGATCAGGACCGTGGAGCCTGACACCGAGACCATGCCTGACGAGACCGCCCCGGTGCGGGCCGCCAGGGCCGGGAGGACACGCTCGCCGCACCGAAGACACCTCCCGCGCCGAGGACACCCAAGCCATCGGGTAGAGGGCATGGTCACAGCCTATCATCGGCAAGCATTATCGACAGGTGCCAGCGCATGACGGTGCACCGGGCCCCCGCACCAGCGGGCCCGGTGGCGGCCTGTGCCCGGGCCCTGTCACTGGTCGCGGTCAACCCCGGGGCCCCGGCGGGGTGACGTCAGCGACGAGGTCCGCGATCGCGGATGCGGGAGCGCATGGCCGCACGGGTGGTCACCGCCGCCCGCATCCGCGACGACCGCATCGCCGCCGCGCTGCGTGAGGTCCCGCGGCACCTGTTCCTGCCGCAGGCTGGCGCCCGACGCGACCTACCGCGACGACGCCATCGTCACCAAGCGCGATGCCGACGGGCAGCCGATCAGCTCGTCGTCGCAGCCCGCCATCATGGCGATCATGCTGGACCAGCTGGCCCTGGCCCCCGGCCTGCGGGTACTCGAGATCGGCGCGGGCACCGGCTACAATGCCGCGCTGATGAAGCACATCGTGGGCCCATCGGGCACCGTGGTCAGTGTCGACATCGACGCCGACGTGGCCGGCCAGGCCCGCGACCACCTCGCCGCCGCGGGTTATCCGGATGTGACCGTGGCTGCCGTGGACGGCGCCGAGGGTTACCCGCAAGCCGCGCCGTACGACCGGGTGATCGCCACCGTCGGCGTGAGCCGACCTGGCGCCCTCGTGGCTGGAGCAGCTCGATCCGGGCGGCCGGATCGTGGTGCCCTTGGACGTACGCGGAACCCAGCTCGCGGTGGCGTTCGAGCGTGCGGACGACGGGCCCTGGGCCAGCGTGTCGCTGGTGCCCTGCGGGTTCATGCGGATGCGCGGGTCGCGGGCCGGCCCGGAACGCAGCCGTCCCGCTTCACCCGGGCTGTCGCTGATGCTGCCGGACGGGCTCACGCTGGCGGACGGGCAAGGATCGACGCCGAGCGCGCTGGCCGCTTACCTGGCGGCCCCGGCGGTGGAGCTGCCGACCGGGGTCAGGACCGGGGCCGCGCAGGTGGTCTGGGGGCTCGGGTTGTGGCTGGCGGCCGAAGACCCCCGGTCGTGCACCGTGGCCGAGGAGCGACCTGCCCGCTGGCGGCGGGCCCGGCGGTACCGGCTGGCGGCGGGCACCGGTCCGCATCCGGCGGATGCGGCTCACCGCCGGGATCGTCGATTCCGGCGGCATCGCGGTGCTGACCGCGGCCCCGGCATATCCGGGGCGCGCGGCCAGGAGGGCTGCTCACGCTGGAGGTCGCCGGGTTCGGCCCGCACGCCGCGGAGCTGGCGGCCGGGCTTGGGGCGCACGTCCAGGCCTGGGATCACGCGGGCCAGCCCGGCGTCGGCGGACTGCACATCGACGCCTACCCGCGATCGGCACCGGGGCCCGCCCCGGCTCACGACGGGTTGCTGATCGAGCGGCCCAGCATGAGGTTCGCGGTCTATCACGCGTAGCCTGGGAGTGCGTGACGAACGGCCCTGGCGATCACCTGGAAAGTGAGCAGAAATACGACGCCGACGACGGTTTCGCGCTGCCCGAACTCGGCGGCCTGACCGGCCGCGGCGGCGGGCGATCGTGGAGGCGGAGCCGAAACGCTACTACCTCAGCGCCACCTACTTCGATACCGAGGATCTCGACCTGCACCGGCACCGGGTGACGCTCCGGCGCCGGGTGGGCGGTGCGGACGAGGGCTGGCATCTCAAGCTCCCGGTACGCAAGGACACCAGGCAGGAACGGCACGCGCCGCTCGCCGACGGCGTCCGGATCCGTTCCGGCGCGGCTGGCCGCTCAGGTTCAGGACATCACCGCAGGTGCGCGCTCTGCGCCCCATCGCCATTCTCGATACCGAACGGACCGTGGTGACCCTGACCGGGAACACCGGCGAGCCGCTGGTGGAGATCGCCGACGACCGGGTGACCGCCACCCGGTTCGGCGTACCGGGCGAGGGGCCGATGACGTGGCGCGAGATCGAGGTCGAGATGATGTCGGATCAGCCGGAGGCCGCCCGCCTGCTCGAGGCGGTCGGCCAGGCGCTGCGCGAAGCCGGCGCGAAGCCGTCAGCCTCGGAGTCCAAGCTCGGCCGTCTGCTTCAGAGCTTATTCATAGCAAATTCTGACCGTCCGGACACATTGGCGGTGTGAGCTGGGGAACACGAGAACGAGCGAGCCTGAGGACTATGGAAGACAACAGCCTAGCCACGGCACCGGCCGACGGCGTGACGAGCACCCCGGCGGGCGGCGCGGCGCCGAGCGCTCGCAACGCGGGCATCCAGCGGGCGGACGGCACGCCGGTACGGGTACTCGTCGTCGACGACGAGCCCAGCCTGGCCGAACTGCTGGCGAGCGTGCTGCGTTACGAAGGCTGGAATGTCCGCACCGCGGGCAGCGGCGCCGACGCGGTCAGGACCGCCCGTGAGTTCCGCCCCGACGCGGTGGTGCTCGACATCATGCTCCCCGATTTCAACGGTATCGAGGTCATGCGTCGGCTGCGGGCCGAGATACCGCAGGTATGCGTGCTGTTCCTGACGGCCAGGGATGCGGTGGAGGACCGGGTGGCGGGCATCACCGCGGGCGGTGATGACTACGTGACCAAGCCGTTCAGCCTGGAGGAGGTGCTGGCGCGGCTGCGCGGGCTGCTCCGCCGGGCCAACCTGACGCGCGCGCACACCGAGGGATCGCTGGCGGTCGGCGACCTGACCATGGACGAAGACGCGCGTGAGGTCCGCCGGGACGGTGAGCTGATCGACTTGACCGCGACCGAATTCGAGTTGCTCAGGTTCCTCATGCGCAATCCCCGGCGGGTGCTGTCCAAGGCGCAGATCCTGGACCGGGTATGGAATTACGACTTCGGCGGCCAGGCCCACGTGGTCGAGCTCTACATCAGCTACCTGCGCAAGAAGATCGACGCGGGCCGGGTGCCGCTGATCCACACCGTCCGCGGCGTCGGCTACGTGCTGAAACCAGCTGGCTAATGGCCAGCGGATCAGCTTCGGGCAGGCTGGCGCGGATGGCGTCGCTGCTGTCGTTCCGCACCATCAGCGGCAGGCTCATCATCGGGCTCGTGGCGCTGATCGCGATGGCCAGCGTCGCGGTCAGCGTGGTCACCGACAACTCCCTGAACCAGTCGCTGATGTACTCGCTGAACCAGGAGCTGCAGACCGCGACCAGCGCCTGGTACCAGTGCGTCCAGCATTCCGCCATGAGCGACCCCGACTCCTCCGCGCGGAGCCAGGCGGCCCCGGGCGGTCAGACCATGGCCTACCTGCCGAGTCCGGACTACGCCCAGTGCAGCGAGGACGGGCAGCCGCCCGGCACGTTCGAGGTCTTGCTGGCCGGGACCTCGGTGGACTACAAGACCGCCGTGCGCCGGGCGTGCAACCTCTCCGCCGCGGATGAGGCCACGCTGGCCAACCTGCCTGGGCCCTCCAGGCCGCCGGCCGGCGTCTCCGCCAGCATCTCGGGTGCGGCCGAGCCGCCTCCGCCGCCGGCTTCGTCGCCCGCGCAGACCTATACCCGGACGCTTTCCTCGCTGGGCGGCAGCTACCTGCTCACCAAGGTGACCGGTCCGCAGGACGGCACGGTGCTGATCACCGGGCTGCCGCTGACCTTGGTCGAGTCCACGTTGCATCACGTGGAGAACGACGAGCACGCGGTCTTCGCCTGCGTCCTGCTGCTCGTGCTGGTCGTGGGGACCGCGATCGTGGAGCTTTCGCTGCGGCCGCTGCGCCGGGTCACGGCCACCGCCACCCGGGTGACCGAGCTGCCGCTGGACTCCGGCGAGGTCACGCTGCCGGCCGGCGTGCCCGATAACGATCCCCGCACCGAGGTGGGGCGGGTCGGTGCCGCGTTCAACCGGATGCTGTTCCACGTCGAACGGGCGCTGGGCCGACGGGCGGAGAGCGAGGCCCGGCTGCGCCGGTTCGCGGCCGACGCCAGCCACGAGCTGCGTACTCCCCTGTCCGCCATCCGCGGGTACGCCGAGCTGGCCTTGCGACACCCGGGGCCGGTGCCCGAGGACGTGACGCACGCGCTGAGCCGGGTGCAGTCCGAGTCGGCGCGGATGAGCGTCCTGGTCGATGACCTGCTGCTGCTGGCCCGGCTTGATGCGGGACGACCGCTGGAACACGAGCCGGTGGACCTGTCCCGGCTGGCCATCGAGACGACCAGCGACGCGCGGGTGGCGCGCGTCGATCACCGCTGGCGGCTGGACCTGCCGGACGAGCCGGTGCTGGTGCTTGGCGACCAGCACCGGCTGCATCAGGTCATGGCCAACCTGCTGAGCAATGCGGGCAAGCACACCCCGGCTGATTCGACGGTCAGCGTGGCGCTCACCGTCGATCCGCGGACATCTGTCGATCCGCGGACATCACCGGAGACGGCCTACCCGCAGGGAACGGCGGCGCTGCAGCGCGGGGCCCCGCCCCAGGGACCGCGGGTAGAGCTGAGCGTGACCGACGACGGTCCCGGGATCCCGCCGGAGCTGCTGCCCGAGCTGTTCGAACGATTCACCCGGGCCGACACCTCGCGGGCGCGAGACGCCCAGGCCGCCGGCAAGAGCACCGGCCTCGGCCTGGCCATCGTCGACGCGGTGGTCCTCGCGCACGGCGGCTGCATCACGGTGACCAGCCAGCCGGGCCGGACGCGGTTCGCCATCACCCTCCCCCTGCTGCCCGAGCCTGCCGATCCTTGTTCAGTTCGGTGAAGACGCGGTCGCGGGTGAGCGGCAGCTCAGTCAGCCGGCACCCGGTGGCATCGCGGACCGCGTTCGCCAGGGCCGGGGCGACCGGATTGAACGGCGCCTCGCTCATGGGCTTGGCGCCAAGCGGCCCGAGCGGGTCCGCTGAGACCGCGAACTGCACCTCGGTCGGCGGGACGTCGGCGAACTGCGGCAGGTGATACTGGCGGAAGGTGCGGGTACTGACCCGCCCGGCCGCGTCGATGTCCAGGTGCTCGTACAGGGCGGCGCCCAGCGCCTGCGCCACGCCCCCCTCGACCTGGCCCCGGCACTGTCCCGGGTTGATCACGGTGCCCGCGTCGGCCGCCTGCACGCTCTGCAGGATCCGGATTTCCCCGGTCGCGGGCCGGACGGCCACCCGGAAACCCTGGACGTTGAACGAGACGGACCTGGGCGTGCCGTCGCTGGCCGCCTCCGCCAACAGCAGCGGTCTGGACCCGGGCTGCGCGGCGCGCTCGTCGGCCAGGGGCCGCGCGGCGCGCAGGTCCGCCAGCTGCCGCGCGGCGCGCAGCGTGGCCAGGCCCGCCACGACGGTGCCGGTTGAGCCGTAGGCCCCGGTGTCGTGCCTGACCAGGTCGGTGTCGGACTGCCGCAGCTCGATCTGGTCCACCTCGGCGCCCAGGGCCTGCGCGGCCAGCTGCCGGTGCACGGTGGAGGTGCCGTTGCCGAACTCCGGCGTCCCGACCCAGAGCGTGTACCCCCCGTCGGCCCGCTCCGCGATGCGGGCGTGGGCGTAGTGGCCGCCCGGCGGCACCGTATCGAGCATCGTCACCGCCATCCCGGTGCCGGTCAGCCAGCCGGGTCCGGCCGGCGTGGCGTCCCCGCGGCCGCTGGCCAGCGCGGCCGCCACCAGGTCCAGGCACTCGGGCAGCCCGTAGCTGGCGACCTGGACGTCATCTGCTTCCTCCCGGACCGAGATCAGCGGGTCACCGGGCCTGATGACGTTGCGGCGGCGGAACTCGACCGGGTCCAGGTCCAGCTTCCTGGCCAGCTCGTCGAGGGCCGACTCCACGGCGAAGGCCGACTGGGACAGCCCGTACCCGCGGAACGCCCCGGCCGGCACGGTGTTGGTGTACACCGACCAGCCGTCGACCTTCTTGTTCGGGCACCGGTACAAGCTGACGGCCTCACCGCAGCTGTGCATCAGCACGCCGCCGCTGTGGTTCCCGTAGGCGCCGGTGTTCGCGACCGTCTGGATGGCCAGCGCGGTCAGCGTGCCGTCGGCGGTGGCGCCGGCCTGGACGGCGATCCGCATCGGGTGGCGGGTGGTGGCGGCGGCGAACTGATCTTCCCGGCTGAATTCAAGCTGCACGGGCCGCCGCAGCCGCAGCACGGCCAGCGCCACCACATCCTCGGTCAGCATCTCCTGCTTGCCGCCGAACCCGCCGCCGACCCGGGCCGCCTGGACGCGCACCTGGCCGGGCGGCAGACCGAACAGCCTGCTGACGGCGTCCCTGGTCAGGAACGGGGTCTGCGTGCTGCTGCGCAGCACCAGCCGGCCGCCCTCGAGCCAGCCGACCGTGGCGTGCGTCTCCAGGTGGGCGTGCTGGACCCGGTGGATGGCGAAGCTTTCGCTGACCACCGCCGCCGCGCTGGCCAGGCCGGCGGCCACGTCGCCGATGTCACCGTGCACCTCGGCCGCGACGTTGCGCCCCGGGCGGGCGATCCCGGCCGCCGCGGTCTTATCCCCGTGCAGCAGCGGGGCGCCCGCGGTCATGGCCTCGCCCGGGTCGAAGACGGCGGGCAGCACCCGGTAGGCGACCTCGACCGCGGCGGCCCCGGCCTGGGCCGCGGCCAGCGTCTGGCCGACCACGGCGGCGACGCGCTGGCCGGTGAAGCGGACCACCCGGTCGAACAGCACCGTGTCGAGCGGATCGTCGGCGATCTGCTCGTGCCGGGCGGTGGAGTAGGACACGCGGGGAGCGTCGGCGTAACTGAAGACGGCGAGCACGCCCGGTACCGCCAGCGCGGCGCCGGCCTCGACCGACTCGATCTCGGCGTGCGCGTGCGGCGAGCGGACCAGCGACATGTGAGCCAGCCCGGGCAGCGCCAGGTCCAGGGTGTACGGCTCGCGGCCGGTGACCACCCGCCGCCCGGCCGGCGCGGGCCAGCTGGCGCCGACTGGTTCCTGCGGTGTCGCGGGCGGCTCCTGGGCCAGGGCCCGGGCGATGGACTGGTATCCGGTGCAGCGGCACAGGTTGCCCTTCAGCGCCCGGCCCAGATCGGCGCGCCCGGCGTCGTCCAGGGCGGCCGCCGTCATGATTATCCCGGCGGTGCAGAAGCCGCACTGGAACCCCTGGGCGTCCAGGAAGGCCTGCTGGACCGGGTGCAGGTCACCGTCTCGCGGCGCGAGTCCCTCGATCGTGGTCACCGGCCGGCCGGCCGCCCGCACCGCCGGGTAGATGCAGCTGTGCACGGGGACGCCATCGACGTACACGGTGCAGGCTCCGCAATCGCCCGCGT
Organism: uncultured Actinomycetes bacterium; assembly: GCA_963808315.1. GTDB lineage: Bacteria > Actinomycetota > Actinomycetes > Streptosporangiales > Streptosporangiaceae > Palsa-504. Next base: position 147,707 of record CAWEFK010000009.1, read on the forward strand.
CGCAGCCCTTCTTCACCCCGAACCAGCCCTGCTCACGCAGGTAGGTGCGCAGGCACTGGCCGGGGGCGGGCGGCTCGGCGGTCTCGGGGACCGGGACGCCGTTGACGATCATGCCGGCGCCAGCTCGTCGAGGACCTCCAGGGCCAGGTGCCCGGTGATGGCCTCCCGCCAGGCCGGGGAGCCGTGCACGTCATCGTGATACGGCGGCGCGGCGGCGGCCAGGGACGCCTGCAGCACCTGCGGCGCGGGAGGCGAGGCGAACCGGAGCTGGACCGGCCGCGGGGTCGCGGCGGTCACCGTGAGTACCAGCGAGCCGTCAGCGGACCGGCGGCCGATGACCACCGCCGCCGAACGGCCCACCGGTGACAGCGAGAGCTGCCGGAACGCCGTCAGGCCGGCCAGCGCACGGGCGGGCAGGTGCACCGACCGCAGCAGCTCGCCGGGTCGCAGCACGTTGCCGCCGGGGCCGGTGACGAAGTCGGTGACACCGACGCTGCGGATGGTGCCGTCCGGACCCCAGATGGTGCACGTCCCGTCCAGCGCCGAGGTGAGCGAGATCATCGGGCCGGCCGGCAAGGCCAGGCAGAGGTTCCCGCCCACGGTGGCGGCGTTCCATACCTTGAACGAGCCGAGCAGCGCGGCGCAGCACTGGCCGATCAGCGGGGCCGCCCGCCACTGCGGGGCCCGCATCCGGGCCAGTTCGGCCAGCGTGCAGGTGGCGCCGATCTCCAGCCCGTCCCGGCTCACCCGCAGCGGCGGCCAGCCGAAGGCACGCAGGTCGAGCAGCCGGGACAGGTCCGGCTGCGGCTCGGAGAACAGCCAGGTACCGCCCGCCAGCCAGGCATCACCCGGGCGCCAGGCCCCCAGCCTCGCGTCCGCGACCTCGGTGATGCCTGGTAGGTCCACGGTCAGGCTCCCGTCCCGATCCGCGCACTGGCGGCGGCCGCGGCGGCGGCCAGCTCACCGGCATCGGCGTTCACCAGCTGGCCGTCGCTCACCACCGGGCGGCCGTGCACCCACAGCCGGTCCAGGGCCGGGGCGCCGAAGACCAGCGTGCACAGCGGATCGGCGATGCCGGCGCCGGCCAGGCCGCCGACCTGCCACAGGGCGACGTCGGCCAGCTTGCCTGCCGTCAGTGAGCCGAGCTCATCGTCGCGGCCCAGGCAGCGCGCCCCGCCCATGGTCGCCAGGCGCAGCGACTCCCGGGCGGACAGCGCCAGCGGTCCGTTCCTGTACCGGGCGGCCAGCAGCGCCTGGTGCAGCTCGTCGACCATCCGGCCCGACTCATTGGAGGCCGCGCCGTCGACGCCGAGGCCGACGGGCACGCCGGCTGCCAGCAGATCGCGGACCCGCGCTATGCCGGAGCCGAGGCGGCCGTTGGACGTCGGGCAGTGGGCCACGCCGGTGCCGGTGGCCGCGAACCGGGTGACCGCCTCGTCGGACAGGTGGACGCAGTGGGCCAGCCATACGTCCGGGCCGAGCCAGCCGAGATCGTCGGCGTACTGGGCCGGGGTCCGCCCGTAGGTCTGCAGGCAGAATTCTTCCTCGTCGAGGGTTTCCGCGAGGTGCGTGTGCATTCGCACCCCCGCCCGCCTGGCCAGCTCGGCGCAGTCGCGCATCAGCTCGGCGGTGACCGAGAAGGGCGAGCACGGCGCCACCGCGATCCTGGTCATCGCGCCAGGCGAGGGGTCATGCCAGCGGTCGATCGCGGCGGCGGTGGCGGCGAGGATGTCGTCGTGTTTCTCCACCACCTCATCGGGCGGCAGGCCGCCCGCTGACTGCCCCAGGTTCATCGACCCGCGGCCGGGGTGAAACCGCAGCCCGATCTGGCGCGCGGCCAGGATGCCCGGCTTCGAGCAGGTCGCCGCGCCCGGCCGGGAAAAGATAGTGGTGATCGGTGGTCGTGCTGCAGCCGGACAGGGCCAGCCAGCCCAGGTTCGCCGCGGCCGAGGCGCGCACGAGATCGGCGTCAAGCCCGGCCCAGACCGGGTAGAGCGTGCTCAGCCAGCCGAATAGGGTGTCGTCGGTCGCGTACCCGCGGGTGATCCACTGGTACAGGTGATGATGCGTATTCACCAGGCCGGGCGTGGCCAGCAGGCCCGAGCCGTCAATCCGCTCCGCGCTCGCGTACTGGGGCGGCACCGGACCGGGCCCGACCGCGACGATCCGGTCGGTCTCCATGACCAGGTAGCCCGCGGGGTACTCCGTCGCAACCGGATCCACCGTCGCGATGTGGCAACCGTCAATCGCCAGCACGTGCCGCCGCCTCCCCTCGGTTCGTGTACTCCAGTGTGCTAGTTCTAGGGCATGGACACCGGTGAGCGACGGCTTGTGGCGACGATGCCGCTGCACGCGATTACCTCAACATACGGCGAGCAGGGACTGCGGGAGCGGTTCGCGATGGAGATCGCGTCGTTCCCCGAGCAGGACAAGCGGCGCCTGAACCAGGCCCTGGACCTGGCCGCCCGGCTGCACGCGGCCGACCGGCGGGAACGCGAACCGTACCTCAACCACCTGCTCCGGGTGGCCATCCGGATCATGTCTCACTACGACGTGCACGACACCGACGTCATCTGCGCCGCCTTGCTGCACGACGCGGTGGAGGACCACGCCGCCGAGCTGGCGGGTGAGGGCGGCGATCAGGCGGCCGCGCTGGCCGTGCTGGCCGGGGAATTCGGGCCGCGGGTCGCCGAACTGGTCGGCGCGGTGACCAACCCGCCGTACGCGCCCGACCGCGACGCGAACGAGCAGTACCGGGAGCACGTCGCCGTCAGCCTGCGGCGCAACCCGTGGGCGCGGGTCATCAAGGCCTCCGACTTCACGGACAACGGCGTCGGCCTCATCCACACCAGCGGCCCGCGGCTAGCCAAGCTGGCCGGGAAGTACGCCCCGCTGGTCCCGATCCTGCGGGAGGTCATCAGCCTCCCCGACACCCCGCTCGGCGCCGAGGCCAGGCAGCACATCTCGACCCAGCTTGACCGGGCCGAGGAACGGTTCGCGGCCGTGCTGCCGCCGGGCGGGAACTAGTGCCGGGACGAGCGCCTTCGTCCGTTCGGCCGCCTCACCGGCCCAGGAACCGCGGCGGACGCCGGCCCGCGCGGGCGCGCTGGCCCTCCGCGCGGTCATCGCTGGCCCAGCACGCCTCGTAGGCCTCGAGCAGCTCGCTGTCCGCCGCGTGTCCCGTGTTCAGCACCTGCTTGGAGTAGGCCAGGGTGAGCGGGGCCAACCTCGCCAGCTCACCGGCCCAGGCCAGCGCGGCGGCCAGGTCGCCGAGCCGGCTGGCCAGCCCGCAGCGCAGCGCGGCCGCGGCGTCCAGCGTGTCACATCCGATCAGCACGGCCTGGGCGGTGCCGCCGCCGGCCACCGCGGTCAGCCGGCGGATGGTCCACGGGTCCACCGCGAGGCCGAGGCGGGCGGTGGGAATCGCGAACGCCGCGCCCGGAGCGGCCACCCGCAGATCACAGGCCAGCGCGACTTGCGCGCCCGCGCCGATGGCGGGACCGTTGACGGCCGCTATCACCGGCACGCGGGTTCCTGTGATGGCGGCGAGCATCGCGTACAGCGCGTCGCGGAACCTCTCGCCGTAGACGCCCCCCAGGTCGGCGCCCGAGCAGAAGCTGGAGCCGGCCCCGGTGATGACCAGGGCGCGGGCCCCTCCGGCGGCCTGCTCGCGGACCGCCGCTCCCAGTCCGTCGCAGTGCGCCGCGTCCAGGGCGTTGCGGCGTTCATGGCGGTCGATCTCGATGACGGCGACGTCTCCGTCACGGTGCTGGCCGATCACGACACAAGCTCCTGATTTGTCTCGCTGCTCACGGGAAGATCATCTCAGAGGCCGAGGGCGGGGAGTAAAACGGTGAGGTGCCAGAACTTCCCGAGGTCGAAACCGCCCGCGGCCTGATTGCCGGCGCAGCCCTGAACCGCCTGATCGTGGGGGTGGACGACGCCGACACGTTCGTATGCCGGCCGCACTCTCCCGGCGAGCTACGGGACGCGCTGACCGGACGGACGCTCACCGCCGCCCATCGCCGCGGCAAGACGATGTGGCTGGAGACCTCCGGCGTCGCCGGCTCGACCGAGCCGGGCCCGGACCTGGGTCTGCACCTCGGCATGGGCGGCCGCATCGTCGTCGCGTCCGGGGACGGCGAGGCGGTCACCGGTGGCGGCCCGGGCCGCCGCGACGCGCAGCCCCGCAAGTCCGAGTGGAACCGCTTTACCCTTGACTTCGCCGACGGCGGCGCCCTGGTGCTGTTCGACAAACGGCGGCTGGGCCGCGTCCGGCTGAACCCCGACATCGACGCGCTCGGTCCAGACGCCGAGGAGGTGACGCCTGCGGAGTTCCGCCGCCTGATCACCAGGGGCTCGATCGCGGTCAAGGCCCGCCTGCTCGACCAGTCCAAGATCGCCGGAGTCGGGAACCTGCTGGCCGATGAGGTGCTGTGGCAGGCAAAGGTGTCGCCTGCGGCCCGCACCGACACCTTGGAGCGCCGGGATGCCGACCGTCTCTACCGCGCTCTGCAGGCCGCCCTGAAGTCCGCTGCCGCCAAAGGCGGGGTGCACACCGGTGACGTCATCGCCGCGCGCCGCCCGGGAGGAACGTGCCCGCGGTGCGGCGCCGAGATGAGGCACGGCACGGTCGGCGGCCGTTCCACCTGGTGGTGCACCCGCGAGCAGGCCGGATGAGCGCGGCCGGCGCGGGATTTCGTTCATAGCGCGCGCATAACAATGCCTCAGGGTGCCCGGAGTATCTTCGCCGACCCTGAGGATCATGACAGTTCCGCAGGTCGACGTGGTGGTGCCGGTCCGCAACGAAGAGCGCGACCTGGCCCCGAGTATCCGGCGCCTGGTCACCTATCTGCGTGAGAGCTTCCCGTTCACCGCCCGGGTCACCATCGCGGACAAGACCCCGGCGTCGTTGTGGGTGATGGAGATCTCGGCCCGGATCTTCGGTTTCAGCCAGTGGTCCGTGCTGGTCCCGCAGGCGCTGGAAGGCGTGGCTTCTGTCGCGCTGATCTACGCCGCGGTCAAGCGCTGGTTCGGCTCGCCGGCTGGGCTGATCGCCGGGCTCGTGCTCGCGCTCACCCCGGTCGCGGCGCTGATGTTCAGGTTCAACAACCCGGACGCTCTGCTGGTGCTGCTCATGACCGCGGCCGCGTACACGCTGGTGCGCGCGGTGGAGAGCGGACGGACGAAGTGGCTGGTGTTCGGCGGCCTGCTGCTCGGGTTCGCGTTCCTGGCCAAGATGCTGCAGGCGTTCCTGGTCGTACCGGGCTTCGCGGTGGCCTACCTGTGGGCCGGGCCGCCCAGGTTCGGCAAGCGTCTGTGGCAGACGGTGCTCATGGGCCTCGCCATCATCGTCGGGGCGGGCTGGTGGATCCTCGCCGCGCAGCTGACCCCCGCGGCCGACCGGCCTTACTTCGGCGGCTCCACCGACAACAACATCCTGCAGCTCGCGATCGGATACAACGGCCTGGGCCGTCTCGACGGCAACGAGACCGGGTCCATCGGCGGGGGCGGTGCGGGGGGAACGGCGTTCGGCGGCGCCACGGGTATCCTCCGGCTGTTCCACTCCGAGTTCGGCGGGCAGATCAGCTGGCTGCTGCCCGCGGCGCTCATCTCGCTGGTGGCGATGCTCTGGGTGTCCCGGCGGGCGATACGCACCGACAGGACCAGGGCCGCGGCCCTGCTGTGGGGCGGCTGGGTGCTCATTACCGGACTGGTGTTCAGCTACATGAGCGGGATCATCCACCCGTACTACATGGTCGCGCTGGCGCCGGGTATCGCCGCCCTGGCCGGTATCGGCGCGACGGCCCTGTGGCAGGCGCGGCTGGGCCTGGTCGGTCGCATCACGGCCGCGTTGGCCATCGTGGCCACCGCGATCTGGGCCTACGTACTGCTTGACCGCACGCCGGCCTGGCTGCCGTGGCTGCGTTGGGTCATCGTGATCGCCGGGGTGGCCGGTGCGGCGGCGGTGTTCGCGGCTCCGTATCTGGCGAGGACTCCAGGGTCGCCGGGATCGCGGCGCCGGCGGCGGGCACTGGTGCTGGTGCCGGTGGGCCTGGCCATGGTCGCGGGGCTCGCCGGGCCGGCCGCCTACGCACTCGATACGGTCAACTCCACCCACACCGGCGCGATCCCGAGCGCGGGCCCGGAGGCTCAGGGGTTCGGCGGGGGCGGCGGGGGCGGCGGCGCTCCAGGCGGCAGGGGCGGGTTCCCCGGCGGCCGGACCGGGCAGTTCGGACGGGGGGCGGCTACCGGCGGGGCTCCGGCGGCAGCCGGCTTCGGCGGTCCCGGAACCAGACCGGGCGGGACCTCGGGTGCTGCCGGCGGCCGGGAAGCGCAGGCGGCTCGGCCGCGCGGCGGCGGGGCAGGAGGCTTCGGCGCGGCCGGCGGCGGGGCAGGAGGCTTCGGCGGAGCCGGCGGTCTCGGCGGCAGCACGACGGTCAGCAGCGCCCTGGAGAAACTGCTCGAGCAGGACGCGTCCAGCTACAAGTGGGTCGCCGCCACCGAAGGGTCGGAGGCGGCGGCACCGCTTGAGCTGGCGACCGGCGACGCGGTGATGGCATCGGCGGGTTCAACGGCACCGACCCATGGCCCACGCTGGCCGTGTTCAAGGAACTCGTTGCCAACCACGAGGTCCACTACTACGTGGGTCAGGGCAGCGAGAGCTTCGGTGGCGGACAGGGATCCTCGGCCATCGCGAAGTGGGTCGCGGCCAACTTCAAGAAGGAGACCGTCGGCGGCCAGACCGTCTACGACCTCACCGAGCCCTCGTCGTAGGCCAGTCCCGTGGCCAAAGGCCCGGAGCCGACGACCGGCTCCGGGCCTCGCGGTGCTCAGCGTTGCGGGCATGACAGCAGGTGGTAGGCCTGCTTGGCGCTGAGGACCCGCATGACAGCCGAGTTGACCAGGGCGCGAAAGGCGGAGTCAGCGGTCACACGCGCCAGGACGGCGCCGTCCATCGCCACCGCAGCGGGAAGGCTCTGCGAGGTGATCAGGTCCCCGCCTGCGGCGAGGAAGTCGATCCCGCGGTTGCCCGGCGACAGGTCGGCCACCGCCGCCGCCGCGCCCAGGTCGTCCGAGACGACCACGCCTTTGAAGTGCATCTGCTGTCGCAAGATCACGCGCATCACCTGCGGGGAGAAGACGGCGAGGTGCCGTGGGTCGATGCGGGTGTAGGTGGCCAGGGCGACGAGCACGAAAGGCACGCCCGCGTCGATGGCGCCCTGGAAAGAACGCAGGTCAGGGTCGTGCGGCCCGGTCGTGGTGTCCACCACTCCGGCGGTGAAATCGGTGTTGCCTGTGACCCGCCCGAGGCCAGGGAAGTGCTTGGCGGTGGTCGCGACCCCGGCCTGCGCCAGCCCCCGGATGAACGCCACGCCGTGAGCCGCCACCGTCGCGGGACTATCGCCGAACTCGCGCTGGAGCATGCCGATGGGCTGGTTCTGGGCCGCGGTTCCGGGCGGGACCACGTCCATGACGGGAGCGAGGTCCAGATTGAAGCCCGCCGAACGGAATTCACGACCCCAGACTGCGGCCTGCTGCTGCAGGACGGCGACGGACAGGCCGCCCTGGACCAGAGCCGACGGCATCGCCGCCAGGCCCGGACCCTGCAGCGACTGGACCTCTCCTCCCTCCTGGTTCCCGGCGATGAAGAAACGGACCTTTCCTGTGGCCCGAGAGGAAGCCAGGGCCTGATAGCCGCGAGTCAGTTGCTGAAGCCCGGCTACGCCCGCGGTGAGGTTACCCGCGGACAGCAGTGAGCCGAAGTGGTACGCCGTGACCGCCCGGGCGACCTCGGAGACCGGGTCGCCCGCGAGGCCGACCAGGAAAAGCTGGCCGACCCGCTGAGGCTCGGTCAGGCGGGAGAAAACCTGGGCCGGACAGGAGGGCGGCACCAGCCGAGGTGACGGCTTGCTCACCCCGGGGGGACGAGAGACGGGCTTTCCCGAGGTGGACAGGGGCGAGCCGCCGGCACCGCTTGCGGCCGAGGTGGTGTCGCACGCCGAGCAGGCCAGTCCCAGCACGAGGACAACCACCGGCAGCGTCCGGGTCGGCCATCGCCGCATCATGCGGCTGCACTGGCCAGCGCGCCCGAGCCGATGCCGCTGGCCAGGGGCCGACGGTAAACCAGACCGCACCACCGGCCGGCATTCCTGAGACGCACCCCCGACGTGCAGTATCGCGACACCCGCGTTTCCCGCCGACGACACATTACCCGCGATCGCCAGCGGTGACAGGAGAAAGCAAACGACAGCCTCCGCGGCGACCGAGCCAACACGAAACGAGCATCCCAGATGATCTGTTGACAGATTATCTGCGTGCGGATAGTCTTCCTGTCGTTTCGCCTGGGAAAAATTCATCAGCGACCTGAAGGTAGGGAAGAGACCGTGTGGGAGTACGAGCACAGCGTCGAGACCACCGCCGCCCCTGACGCGTTGTGGCGGCACTGGTCTGACATGGCGACCTGGCCGCAGTGGAACGAGGGCATCGACACGATCGATGTCGAAGGCCCCTTCGCCGTCGGCACCATCTTCACGATGACCCCGCCCGGGCAGGAACCCATCAGGATGCGCCTGGTGGATGTCAGGCCAGGCCAGTCCTTCACCGACGAGATGGACGCAGGTGATTTCGTCGTACGGACCGAACACCGGCTTGAACCGGTTCTGCCCGCGGGCACGGGCCTGACCAGGATCGTCTACCGGACAGAGATCACCGGCGAGGCGGCCGACCACATCGGCCCGGAGCTCGGTCCGCAGATCACGGCCGACTTTCCCGATGTGCTGGCGGCCCTGGCCAAGCGGGCGGAGGGCTAGGCATGCCGCTTGCCCCGGAGAAAAGCCCGGGGTTTGTGCTGTGGCACGTGACCTTGCGCTGGCAGCGTCAGGTCACCGCGGCCCTGGCACCGCTTGACCTGACCCACGTGCAGTTCGTCCTGCTGGCCACCGCATGGTGGCTGAACGCACAAGGCGAGAACCCGAACCAGCTCAGCCTGGCCAGGCGGGCCGGCACCGACGTGAAGATGACCTCGGAGGTGCTGCGGAAGCTGGAGGCCAAGGGCCTGATCGTGCGCGCCGTGGACGCCGCCGATACGCGGGCCAGGAGACTGCGGGTCACCGACCGCGGCGCCGAGCTTGCCGTCCGGGCCATCGCCGTCGTGGAAGCCGCTGACGCCGCGTTCTTCCAGGCCACAGCCGACCCTGCCGCGCTGCTTGCGATGTTGCGCCCGCTCGCCGGCGACGGGCCCCGTCCAGGTCTCGAGGCAGGCCGGGCGTCCTGATATACCAGGACAATGACCGCCGATTCTGCGCCCGATCAGATGCGCACAGCCGCGATAGCGCTGCTGGCGGCGCTGGACGGCGACCAGCGAAGCCTGGCGGCCCGGCCCTTCGCCGACGACGCGGCCCGGCGGTGGCTCGAGTACCGGCCGCGGCGCCGCCCGGGCGCCTGCATCGCCGAGCTGAGCGGGATCGCCAGGAAGGCCGCCCACCGGTTGCTGGCCACCGGTTTGAGCGAGCACGCATACGCGCAGGCGATGGGCATCATTGCCCTGGAAGAGGTGCTCGACCGGCGGGAACAGTGGCAGCGAGGGCGTCACAGCGGGGACTACTGGGTGAACGTGTTCGGCGACCCCGCCGGCGATCAGCTGTGGTCCTGGCGTTTTGAGGGGCATCACCTGTCGGTGACGATGACCATGGCGGACGGCGAGGTCTCCCCCGCCCCGGTGTTCCTCGGTGCTAACCCGGCTTGTGTCAGCTACGCCGGGCACCCGGTGTCCCGGCCGCTGGCGCCCGAGGAAGACCTGGTGCGCGCCTTGCTCGACGCGATGGGCCCGGTAGGCCGGTCGGCCGCCGTGGTCGCCAGCCAGGCACCCGACGATATCCACACCAGGACGAACCCCCGGGCGCAGGCGGGAATCGAGCCGCTCGGCGTTCCTGCCGCCCGGCTCGGGTCCGGCGCGCGAGCCATCCTGGACCAACTCGTGGCGCTCTACCTCGACCGGCTCCCGGCTGAGCTCGCGGCACGCGAAGCGATCCGCGTGGCCGGGACGGACCTGCACTTCGCCTGGGAGGGACCGCTGACTCCGGGCGCCCGGCACTACTACCGGGTACAGGGTGATGATCTGCTGATCGAGTACGACACCACTGACGACGGCAACCATGCGCACTCCGTGCTGCGACGCCCCCGCGGCGACTTCGGCGATGACGTGCTCGCGTCCCACTACCGCCAGGCCCATCCCTGACCGTGCCGCGGCGGTTACCCGGCTGACGCGGCTACCTGGGTCATGCCCGGCGAAGGGTCAGCATCCCGTGAACACCACCCGCCTCGCCCGCCACACCCGTGCCGGGCGCTCCCGCTCCCGAACACACCGATGGTCCATCGTCGTCGCCCCAGCAACACCGATGGTTCGTCGGTGTGGGTCAGGTTCAGGGTCGTTAGGGACCGGACGTGGCGTCAGACGTACAGGCGAGATGGACGGTCACCGCATTGCTGCGGACGCCTGCGGTGTCGTAAATCCAGACCCGGAGCACGCTTGAGTGATTCTGCGGGGTGCCGCACCCCTGGTTAAGCGGATAGATGATGCTACCGGGCTCGACAATGCCGGCGGCGGGATTGGAGAACGGGTGCTGCTGTAGTGCCATCTTGGACCCGTCAACGCCCTCGAATCCGAAGCCAACCGCGTTGTTTCCCGGATCGGTGTAGTAGACGTTGAAGTACATCATTTCGCCCTGTTGATACGTGTAGTAATTGGTGATTTCCGGCGTCTTAGAGGGAGGCTGCGCGGATGCGGGCGGAGAGGTACCCACCGAGCTTGGCGAGGGCCCCGTGGTCGCCCCGTGGATGCCCGGCGAGGAGGCCGTCAGGTGCCGGGTCAGCTCGACCAGGGCCGCGCCGACGATACCCGATGCCGCCAGAAGCCCCGCGATAAGGCACGCCGCCACCAGCGGCCGCCCCAGGCCATCATGCGGCTTGCCGTCGTCCTCGCCTGCCTGCTGCGGACCGGACGCCGACGACTGGTCCCCGTCCGGGTCAGCCAGCTCCGCCGGAGCACCGGCAAGCGCTTGGCCGGCGGCCGGTCCCTGGCCGGCGGTCTGCCGGTTTTCCCCGCTATCCGCCTGGTCCTGGGTGTACGCGTGGTCCCCGGGCGCGGCTTGGTCCTCGGTGTGCGCGCGCTCACCTGCCGGGCGCTGGTCCGCCGGTGCTGCCGTGACGGAGGCTTGCGCGGCCTCTTGCGCCGCGCTCCCCAGCGTGACGGTCTAGTGTGCCGCCGACGCCGGTGATTCCCTTGCGGTCCTCCTCGCCACTGGGCGGGAGATCTCGCCGGATCATCCGGACGATCGACTCGGGCAGCCAGTCGGTCGTGGCCTGGACGGCGCCCATCTCAGCCAGCAGGAGGGCGGCGGTGGGCCGGTCGCCTGGTTTCTTCGCCAGGCATCGTTCGATCAGCGGACGCACCTCAGCGGGGACCCCGTCGAGGTTGGGTTCGCCGTGGACCACGCGATCAAGCAGTTCGACGGGTGACCCCGTGCCGAACGGCCGCTGTCCCGTGGCGGCGAAGGCGAGCACCGTGCCGAGGCTGAAAACGTCGCTGAGCGGCCCGACCTTCTGACCCAGGGCCTGCTCGGGTGACATGAAGCCAGGCGATCCCATGACCAGGCCGGGATGCGTCAGCGGTGCCATCTCGGCGGCATGGGAGATGCCGAAGTCGATCACCCGCGGCCCGTCTTCGGCCAGCAGCACGTTGGACGGCTTGAGGTCGCCGTGCACGACGCCCGCGGAGTGGATGGCGCTCAGTCCCTCCGCCAGGCCCGGCCGCCAGGGCCAGCACCGACTTGGCCGACAGCGGCCCGTGGTCCTTGACCGTCTCAGCCAGCGATGGGCCGGCCACGTACGCGGTGGCCAGCCAGGGAACCTGGGCATCCACGTCCGCATCCACGACCAGAGCGGTGAACAGGCCGTTTACCCGCCGCGCCGCGGCAACCTCCCGGCTGAAGCGGCTACGGAAGTCAGGATCAGCGGCCAGCTCGGCGCGGATCATCTTCACCGCGACCGGGCGGCCGCCCGCCGACATGGCCAGGAATACCCGGCCCATGCCGCCCGATCCAAGTTGGCCCACCAGCCGATAAGGACCGATCAGCCGCGGATCCGCAGGCTGCAGAGCCCTTACCATGCTAATCCCACCCCAACGTCAGTAATGACGCTCTTGATGTCATATCAGCCAGGGCAATGATAATGGCCAGGCCTCTACATGCGCCCAGGCGAAGGCTGTATTAAGGGGATCGTTCTATGCACCCTAGTCATCACTCCTGTCACACTGGCACCATGAGACCCATCTATCAACATATTTCGCAAGTCCGGAGCTGCGTCTGGCGACGCGTCCTGCCTCCGTCAGGAGGCGCAGGTCAGATTGATCACCGACGGGCTGGCTGCTGACTCCCGCCGCGTCGTAGATCCAGGCTTCGACCTCGGCCGTATGCTGCCGGGCGGTCCCGCATTGCAGGTCGAGCGGGTAGGCGATGCTGTCCGGGCCGACGATGCCGCCATGAGGACTCGAGAAGGGGTACTGGCCCTCCACCCAGCGCTGCCCGTCAGAGCCGGTAAAGCCGAACCCCTGAGCGTCCTGGCCCGGATCGGTGTAAGAGACGTCGAAGTAGACCCATGCGCCCTGCTGGTACGTGCCCGCGCTGGTAATCTGCGGCACGGGGGGCGCCGGGGGCGGTGACAGGCTCGGCGCCGGACTCGGCGTGGGGCTCGGGGACGCCGAGGCTGTGGGCGAGGCCGGCGCAGTCGCAGACGCAGACGGAGACGCGGACGGGCTCGTCGACGGCGAGGTCCGCGCTCCGGGCGAGGTGATCGGTATCCACGCCGGGGTGATGTCGGCGGCCACGGGAGCAGGGATCGGCGGCCGGGCTCGAGGACCGGGACGCCGACGGTGAAGCCGGCCGGGCCGCGGCGGCGCGGACGAGCGCCGGCCGGCCGCCGCCGGTGAGGGCGCGCATCCGGCCGCGCGGCGGGCGGATGCCTGGCCGCGCCGGCCAGGGCGAAGCTGACCGCGGCCGAGGCGGCCAGGACTCCGGCCGCGACTCCGGCCGCCGCCAGCGGCCGCCACAGACGACGCCGCGGATCAGGTCCCGGCCGGGAGGAGGTGACCTGGGGAGACGGGGAGGGCGCGGCCGGCCGCGGGCATCGCCGCCGAGGGTGCGGGCGGAGGGTCCAGCTCGGCGCGGTAGCATCCGGCGAACGCGCCGAGAGCCAGGTCAGGCAGCCAGCCCGTCGTGGCCTGCAGGGCCCCCACCTCGGCCAGCAGTTCCTCGGCGGTGGGTCGCTGACCCGGGTCCTTGACCAGGCACTGCTCGACCAGCGGGCCGCAGCTCGGCGGGACCAGGTCCAGGCTCGGCTGACGATAGACGAGCCGGTAGGCCAGTTCGGGACGCGAACCCTCGCCGAAGGGGCCGCAGCCGGTGACGGCGAAAACCAGGACCGCACCGAGACTGAAGACGTCGCTCGGCGGTCCCACCGCCTCCCCCATCGCCTGCTCAGGCGACATGAAGCCGGGCGAGCCGACCACCAGGCCCGTCCCGGTCACCGACACCGCCTCCGCGGCACGCGAGATGCCGAAGTCGATGATCCGGGGGCCATCCGGGGACAGCAGCACGTTGGCGGGCTTGAGGTCGCAGTGCACCACCGACGCGGCGTGGATCGCGCTCAGGCCCTCCGCCAGACCCGCCGCGAGCGCCAGCGCCGGCCGGGCCGACATCGGTCCGTGACTGGACACGGCGTCCGACAGCGAAGGACCGGTGACATAGGCCGTGGCCAGCCAGGGCACCGGACCATTCACGTCGGCGTCCACCACCAGGGCGGTGAACAAGCCGCTCACCCGGCGGGCGGCAGCGACCTCCCGGCTGAACCTGATCCGGAACTCCTGGTCCGCGGCTAGCTCGGCGCGGATGACCTTCACCGCGACGGGCCGGCCGCCCGCCGACAGGCCGAGAAACACGCGGCCCATGCCGCCGCAGCCGAGCCGTCCGACCAGCCGGTAACGACCGATGTACTGCGGATCCTGCCTGTTGCAAGCCCCCGACCACTTGCACCACCTAACGTCAGCCAAAGCCCCTTTGACGACATACGTAGAATACGCCGCCAATGGCCTCGATCCAAAGACTGCGCGCGGGGTCGGAAGGTTTCTATTCGGACACGTCATTCCCGAGCTCAGGTGGCGCACCTCCTGTTGCCACACCAGTCCCACGAGTACCAGCTACTTTGGGCCTATGAATGGGCTTGTAACCATTTGGTTGCCTAATTTTAATGAAAAATTGGTAACAATTATGCTGGCCCGGACCGCCGGCTGCTAGTGCCGGCTCAGGCCGAGATGGCCGGGCCGGCCTCGGCCGTTTGCCTGCGGCCAGCAGGCGGCGAGGAGGCGTCCGGCCGGTACAACGGACCGGTGGCGGAACAGGATCCCGCCGACGATGGCGCCGGCAGCGAAGATGCCCGCGGTCCACCAGAACGCGGTGTCGTAGCCGTGCGCCAGCGCCAGCCCGGCCAGGCCTGGCGGCGGCCAGCCGGGCCGGGGCCGCGTGCGCGGTCAGGTACGACGCGACGGCGCCGGCGAAGATCGTATTCAGCAGCGAGGTGCCGACCGAGGCGCCGAGTTGCTGGCCCACGGTGACGGAGGCGGAGGCGACGCCCGCGTCCTGAGGGGCTACGCCGAACGTGCCGGTATTGATGGACGGCGCGATCACCATGCCCAGGCCGATGCCGGTCAGGATGAGGGGACCAAGCACTCCGTCCACGTAGCCGGTGTGCGTCCCGAGGCGGGTCAGCCAGACCATCGCGCCCGCGGCGACCAGCATCCCGAGCGTGACCAGGGGTCTGGGTCCCACCCGCGGCATGAGCACGATGGTGGACACATTGGCCGCGGCCGCGATACCGCCGGCCATCGGCAGGAACGCCAGGCCCGTGACGACCGGCGAGTACCCCAGCGTCTGCTGCAGGTAGTAGGTCAGGAACAGGAAGGTCCCGAACATGCCGGACGAGGCGAGGAGCATCGACGCGTACGCGCCGCCCCGGTTGCGGTCGAGCACCACGCGGGGCGGCAGCAGCGGGCTGGCCGCGCGACCCTGCCGCCAGGCGAACGCGACGATCAGGATCACGCCCGCAGCAAGGAAACCGTAGGTGGACGGCGTGTGCCAGTTGTGCGTGGCCGCGTTCGAGAACCCGTACACCAGGCAGAACAGGGCGCCGGACACGGCTATCACGCCCGGGATGTCGAGCCGGGGCTTGACCGGCGACGGGTTGCGCTCGAGCAGCAGCGCTCCGCCGAGGAAGGCCGCCGCCGCGAAAACCAGGTTGACGTACAGCGTCCAGCGCCAGGACAAGTACTCGGTCAGCGCCCCGCCGAGCAGCAGTCCCACGGCGCTGCCGGCCGCGGCGATCGCGCCGTAGATGCCGAACGCCCGGCCGCGGTCCCTCGACTCGGTGAAGGTGGTGGTCAGTAGCGAGAGCGCCGACGGGACCAGGATGGCGCCGAACGCGCCCTGGCAGGCCCGCGCGATCACCAGCATCGTGAAATTGACCGAGGCGCCCCCGACCGCCGAGACGCCGGCGAAGCCGAGCAGGCCGATCAGGAACGTCACTTTCCGGCCGAGCAGATCGGCCAGCCTGCCGCCGAGCAGGAGCAGGCTGCCGAAGGCCAGCGTGTAGGCCGTGACCACCCATTGCCTGTCCACCGTGGTGAAGTGCAGTGCGCGCTGCGCCGAAGGCAGCGCGATGTTCATGACCGTGACATCGAGGACGACCATCAGCTGCGCGATCCCGATAACGCCCAGGATCAGCCAGCGCCGGCGGGCCGCGAGTCATGCTGACAGTGTTGACAGTGTTACATCCGACATGAGCCTAACCAATCTGGAGGAATCTTCTCCGTTTTGCTTCACGGTAACATGAAGCGGAGAAGTATGTCTCCACTTATTTCGGAGGTTCGGACGTGACGCCCGAGGGAGCTCAGGGACCCAGCCACGGATCCGGCTGACCGCACCGACGCGTCCCGGCCATTGCGGCGCGACGCCGAGCGGAACCGGCAGCGCATCTTGACGGCGGCCTGGGAGGTCTTCAACAGCCGCGGCCTGGACGCCAGCCTGGACGACGTCGCCCGGCATGCCGGGGTCGGCGTGGGCACCGTCTACCGGCGGTTCCGCACCAAGGAGGACCTGGTCGAAGCGCTGTTCGTGAGCCGCATCGACTCGGTCGCCGCGCTGGCGGAGGCGGCCGCCGAAGCGACTGATCCCTGGTCCGGCCTGGTGTCTTTCATGGAGCAGATGGTCGAGATGCTGGCGGGCGACGCCGGCTTGCGGCAGATGCTGATGTTCGCCACCTACGGGCGGGACCGCGGTCTCCTATGCCCGGCAGCGGAACGCGCCGCTGGTCGGGCGGCTGGTCGAGCGAGCCCAGGCGGCCGGGCAGGTCAGGTCCGACCTCGAAGCCACCGACATACCGTTCCTCATCTTCACCCTGGCCGAGGCGACTCAGTTCGGCCGGGCGGTCAGCCCGCAGATCTGGCGCAGGTACTTCACCATCGTCCTGGACGGCCTGCGGCCGGAGCGGACGGCCCTCACTCCGCTGACCGTGCCCGCCCTGTCCGCCGAGGCGCTGGAGAGCACGATGCGCCAGAACGCGCCACGGCATCGCTGACGTTCCGAATTCCGGCATTAAGCCCACCAGGGCCGTGTTTCGGCGCCTGCACAGACGTTTTGCAAGTGCAGGCACGGAGCGTTATGCGTGCGCCATTTATTCCTCCGTTATCGGCACTCTGCGTTATCCTTAATATTTAACGACATCCCCGGCTGGCCCGCGATCGCCGCAGGTAGCTGACGGTAAAGTCATAATCCGAACGGCCGTGCGCTGTCGGCCGCCGACCCGTGCGAGACCGCCCGATAGAGACGTAGCAGCAGCTAGACGGTGATCCTAACGACGTGAATGGCGGGTGGGAAAAGAGTTAGCAACGCTCACCCCGAGGTGCGTGACATGACAGGGGAAACGCTTTAGCATGGGCTATGCGCCGAACGCGCTAGACCGGCGGCCAATTAACCCGGTTAGCTCGCCCGTCCGCTTCCCGCTTGCCCTGCACCACTTCAGGAGATTTCACGCATGAACTCCGGCGACAGCGTGTACGACGCTAGCCGATCAGATGATGGTCCGGCCGGGCCGGTGCCGCCGCTGGATCCGGCCAGGACGAGCTGACGCGGTCGCCAAGTTCTGCCCGACCCATCCAGGACATCCAGGACATCATCGACAAGCTCGCCGCCGTGAACCAGGAACTCAGCCGTCCCGGCCGCTAGGCCACGCTCGAGACTGCGCAGCAGGCGCATGCTGTCGCCGGGGCTGAGCGCGGCGGCACGCAGCAGCGCGAACGCACGGGTATAGCGGGCCACGTCCGCCTGAGCTCTCCAGGTAGACGCCACCCGACAGGGCCTCCAGGTAGACGACCCCCAGGCTGGGCGCGTCGGGGAACTTCAGGATCGCGAGGGACCCGCTGCCCGCGGCGGCATGAGCACCGGCTGAGAACGGCAGGATCTGCACGGTCAGGCCGGGATACTCCTCAGCCAGCTGGACGAGATGGCGGATCTGCCCGGCCAGCACGCCGGGACCGCCGACCGCCTGGCGCAGCGCGCCTTCGCCGAGGACGACCGGCAGACGCCGTTTGCCGCTGAGCACGCCCTGCCGCCGGACGGCCTTGGCCGTCACGGCCTCCTCCCGCTGCTCCCCGCCGGTGTAGCCCGGGCTCGGCGGCGGCGACGGCGCGCGCATACTCGTCGGTTTGCAGCAGGCCGGGGACGAGCTGCGCCTCATACGTCATGATCTCGGAGGCGGCCGACTCCATGATGACGTAGTCGAGGTAGGCCTCGGAGAAGCTCTCCGCGAAGGGCTGCCACCAGCCGGGCTGGCCGCCGCGGCTGGCGATGACGGTCAGGGCGGCCTGCTCGCCGTCCGGGACGCCGTACTCGGTCAGCAGCTCGCGCAGCTCCTTGGCCCTGATGCCGCGCTGTCCTGTCTCGATCCTGCTGATCTTGGACCGGTCGCATTCCAGCACGCGGGCCGCGTCTTCGAGGGCGTAGCCCGCCCTTCTCCCGGTACCGGCGCAGTGCGCCTCCCACGAGGCGGCGCCTGACGGGGGGTTCTCCGGTCACGGTTCCTGCCTTTCCGCGGTCCTTACGCCGCTCGTGCGAAGTATGTGCTACTCAATGAAAAACGTAGCATTCGATGTAGTCCATGGCGGGTAACGACACGCCCAGCATGGGCCGGATTTCGGCGAGCCCGACGAACGGCGGGCGGCGCCGCGGTCAGCCGGTGAGCCGCTCGAGCGCGGCGAGCACGCGGTTCTCCGACACCGGAGCCTGCGTCCCGAGCGTCTGGGCGAACAGGCTGACCCGGAGCTCTTCGAGCATCCACCGCGTCTCGGCCAGGCCGGCGCGGGCTCCTGGGGCCCGGCCGGCGCTGGTCAGGTCCGCGGCGGCCTGCCGGTACGCCTGCTCAACCCGCTGGGCGACGGCCATGTTCGCCGCGTCCCGGGCCGGGTTCTCCGGCAGCTTGTCCAGCCGCCGCTCCATCGCCTGCAGGTAGCGGGGCAGGTGCGGGAGCCGCCGGTAACCGGTGGCGGTCACGAACCCCGGATGGATGAGCCCGGACAGCTGCGCGCGCATGTCGGCGACGGCCGCGCGGGCAGCGTCGCCGCGCAGGTCCTCCAGCCGGGATTCGACGGCATGCGCGAGCCGCAGCGCCGACTCCACCCGGCGCACCACGTCGCTGGTCACCTCGTTCAGCCGGGACCGGACGGCCGCGGACAGCCGCTCGAAGCCGTCACGGTCCCAGGCCGGCCCGCCCGCCTCGGCCATCAGGTAGTCGGCGGCACAGCTGATGCAGTCGGCGAACATCGCCGCGACGCCGCCGTGCGGGTTATGGCTGAGCGCCAGCTTCGCTCGCGTGGACAGGCCGCCCGCGATGGACTTGACCGGCGACGGCGCTCCCAGCAGGATCAGCCGCCGTGTCCCGGCCCACATGGCGCCGCGCGCCGCGGCCTCGGTCTCGAACAGCCGCACGTCCACCTTGTCGCCCGGCGTCGAACAGGGCGGGATAGGCGACCACGGTGCCCTGGGTGAAGACCTTGGGCAGCGCGCCGAAGTTCCACGACGTCAGGCCCGAACGGGTGATGCCCGCCCGCCGCCCGGGACAGCACCGCCCGCAGCCGCGGCCGGAGCTCGCGCTGCAGCTCACCGACGTCCTTGCCCTCGGCCAGGACGCGATCCCCTTCGGTCACCCGGACCGTGATCCGCAGGTGCGGCGGCAGCTTCGACAGATCCCAGGCGTCGCGGGGCACGTCCACGCCGCGCAGCGACCGCAGCTCACGGGCGACCGCGTCGCGCAGGTCCCCGGCGGGCGGCCCGAGGCGGCCGGTGACCACCCGGGCCACGTCGGGCGCGGGCACCAGGTCACGCCGCAGCGCCTTGGGCAGCGACCTGATCATCTCGGTGACCAGCTCGGTCCGCAGCCCGGGTACCTGCCAGGAGAACTCGGCCGGGTTAACCTGGTTGAGCCTGCTCAGCGGGATATCCACGGTGACGCCGTCGGCCTGGCTGCCTGGCTCGAAGGCGTAGGACAACGGCAGCGCCGCCTCCGGCGCCGGCGCGGACTCCGACGTCCAGACGTCCGGGTAGGAGTTCGGGCTGACCAGCGAGGCATCCTCGCTGAGCAGATCGCTCGCCTCGAAGGTCAGCAGACGCAGGATCGGCCCGGCGCGCCTGCTTCCACCAGGTGTCGAAGTGCTGCGCGGAGACCACCTCCGGGGGAATCCGGGCGTCGTAGAAGGCGAAGAGCTCATCTTCGCCGACGACCAGGCCGCGGCGGCGGGCGCGGTGCTCGACCTCTTCGGCCTCGGCCAGCAGCCGCCGGTTCTCGGCGAAGAACTTGTGCGAGGTCTGCCAGTCGCCCTCCACCAGCGCGTGCCTGATGAACAGTTCACGCGCCGCGGCGGGGTCGATGCGGCCGTAGCTGACCTTGCGGTCCACCACCAGCGGCACCCCGTACAGGGTGACCTTCTCCAGCGCGACCGCGCCGCCGCGTTTCTTCTCCCAGTGCGGCTCGCTGTAGCTGCGCTTGACCAGGTGCCCGGCCAGCGGCTCCACCCACTCAGGCTCGATCCGCGCCACGGTCCGCGCCCACAGCCGGGACGTCTCCACCAGCTCGCCGGCCACGATCCAGTCCGGGCCCTTCCTGACCAGGCTGGAGCCGGGGAAGATGGCGAACCTCGCGTTGCGGGCGCCGAGATACTCGGCCCGCGGCCGTCGTCCCGTGGCCGCTCGCGCCGGGGCGCCGCGCGGAGGCGCGGGTCCTGACGGCTCGGAACCAACCAGCTTCATCCCGATTTGCGAGAGCAGACCGGCTAGCAGGGATAGATGAACCCGGGTCCGTTCGGCCGAAGAGGACGTGACCGTGACCCCCAGGTCGCCGGCCAGCCTTTGCAACTGGCCCTGCAGGTCCTGCCACTCGCGGATCCGCAGGAAGTTCAGGTACTCGGACCGGCACAGGCGGCGGAAGGCCGAGGAAGACAGCTCGCGCTGCCGTTCCGCCAGGTAGTCCCACAGGTTCAGGTAGGCGACGAAGTCCGAGTCGGGATCGGCGAAGCGGCGGTGCTTGTCGTCGGCCTGCTGCTGGCGTCGGCGGGCCGCTCGCGCGGATCCTGGATGGACAGCGCGGCCGCGATGATCAGGACCTCGCGGGCTGCATCCGTTCTTGTCGGCCTCCAGGATCATCCGGCCGATGCGCGGGTCCACGGGCAGCCGGGCCAGCTTGCGCCCCAGCGGCGTGATCCGGCCTGCTCGCGAACGCGTTCAGCTCGGTGAGCAGGGTCAGCCCGTCGGCGATATTGCGGGCGTCGGGCGGGTCGATGAACGGGAACCTGGGGCACGTCGCCGAGGCCGATCGCCGCCATCTGCAAGATCACCGAGGCCAGGTTCGTGCGCAGGATCTCCGGGTCGGTGAACTCGGGCCGGGACTCGAAGTCATCCTGCGCGAGTACAGCCGGATGCAGATCCCGTCCGAGGTGCGCCCGCAGCGGCCTGCGCGCTGGTTGGCCGAGGCCTGCGAGATCGGCTCGATCGGCAGCCGCTGCACCTTGGTCCGGTGGCTGTACCTGGAGATGCGCGCGGTGCCCGGGTCGATGACGTACTTGATGCCGGGGACGGTGAGCGAGGTCTCGGCCACGTTGGTGGCCAGCACCACCCGGCGGGTGAAGCTGGAGGCGGCCCGGCGCTGGAAGACCTTGTGCTGCTCGGCGGCGGAAAGCCGGGAGTACAGCGGCAGCACCTCCAGGTCGTTCCCGGCCGGCCAGCAGGTCCGCGGTGTCGCGGATCTCGCGCTCCCCGCTGAGGAACACCAGGATGTCGCCCGGTCCCTCGGCGGACAGCTCGTCCACCGCGTCGCTGATGGCCTGGCCCTGATCGCCGTCCTCGCCGGGGTCGCCTCGATCGGCCGGTACCGCACCTCGCACCGGGTACGTCCGGCCGGACACCTCGACGATCGGCGCGCCGGAGAAGGCGGCCGCGAACCGCTCCGGGTCGATGGTCGCGGAGGTGATGATCACCTTCAGGTCCGGGCGCCTGGGCAGCAGCTGCCGGAGGTAGCCGAGGATGAAGTCGATGTTCAGGCTGCGCTCGTGCGCCTCGTCGATGATCAGCGTGTCGTAGCGGCGCAGGTCCCGGTCCCGGGTGAGCTCGGTCAGCAAGATGCCGTCGGTCATCAGCTTGACCAGCGTGTCGTCGGCGGACACGTCGGTGAACCGGACCTTGTAGCCCACGGTCTCGCCGAGCGGGCTGCCCAGTTCCTCGGCGATCCGCTCGGCCACGGTCCTGGCCGCCAGGCGGCGCGGCTGCGTGTGCCCGATCTGGCCGTCGACGCCGCGGCCGAGCTCCAGGCAGATCTTGGGGATCTGGGTCGTCTTGCCCGAGCCGGTCTCCCCCGCGATGATGACCACCTGATGGCTCGGCGATGGCGCGCATGATCTCGTCCTTGCGCTGGCTGACCGGCAGCTCAGGCGGATACGAGATCGGCGGCATGGCCGCCCGGCGGGCAGCCCGCAGCCCCGCATGCCGGGCAGCCGGGCCGCGCCTGCGAGCGCGCTGAACGCTCGGCAGGCCGGCGCGTGACGACGTCACAGAGCGCGACTCCATACCGGCGGGAAGAATAGATCAGGTGGGTTCCCACCGCATAACAGATTTCCGGCCCGCAACCTTCCGCCCTGAGCCGCCTCCCCCGGGCCTGATTCATCGTGCGGCATGACTGCTGAACTCGCCTTCGCCCCGGCCCTGTCCCGGCCGCATCTGCTCGCCGCGCCGGTCACGGCGGCGCTGCGCGACCTGCCGGACGCGGCAGAGATCGAGGTCGCCGAGATCGATCCGTCGCTCGCGGACACCGCCGCGTTCTGCGAGCACTACGGCGTCGCCCCGGCGGAGTCGGCGAACTGCGTGGTCATCGCGGCCAGACGGGGCGGGCAGACCACCTACGCGGCCTGCATGGTCGCGGCCACGACCCGGGCGGACGTCAACGGGCTGGTGCGCAGGCACCTGGACGCGCGGAAGGCGTCCTTCGCCCCGGTGGACGCCGTGACCGCGGCCTCCGGCATGGAGTACGGCGGGATCACGCCGATCGGCCTGCCGGCGGGCTGGCCGGTGCTGGTCGACGAGGCCGTGGCCAAGACCGGGTCGGTGGTGATCGGATCCGGGATCCGCGGCTCCAAGCTCAGGCTGCCCGGCCGGCTGCTCGCCGCCCTGCCGTCCGCCCAGGTGCTGCCCGGTCTCGGCCTGCCAAGTTGACACTCAGCTACCGCACAGGGCATCGTGTAGCCGGGGATTTTGTCGTCCCCGGCCGTTGTTACCTCCCTAGGCGGCATCGCCGCGGGGGCGGCCTGGCGCCCTCGTGCGTCGCGAACGGAAGGGAGGCACGCGATGGACTCTGATAGTCCGGGCCGAACTAGGCCCTGCTCGCTGCCGACCCATTCTGTTCCGGGCACACGCCGCCCCGTCTAACTCTGGTCATTCCCCTTGCGCCCCTCGTCTGAGGGGCTTGTCGGCGTGTGCCCCTGATCTCGTCAATTCTCGTGACGTGAGAGGGGTGTCAACCATGGCCACCATGACTCGTACCACCCGTACCGCAGTGCTGGACGACGCGCACGTGGGCGACATCCGCGGCGCACTCGGCACGATCCCGGCCGGCGACCTGGCGCCGCGGCCCGGGCTTTCCGCCAAGCTGAAGACCCTGCTGGCCATCGTGGGTCCCGGGCTGATCGTGATGTGCGGCGACAACGACGCCGGCGCGTTCTCCACCTACGGGCAGGCCGGGCAGAACTACGGCACCCGGCTGCTGTGGACGCTGCTGCTGCTGGTCCCGGTGCTGTACGTGAACCAGGAGATGGTGCTGCGGCTCGGCGCGGTCACCGGCGTGGGGCACGCCCGGCTCATCCTGGAGAGGTTCGGCAGGTTCTGGGGCGCGTTCTCGGTCATCGACCTGTTCATCCTCAACGCGCTGACCATCGTGACCGAGTTCATCGGGATCACGCTGGCGGCCGGATACCTCGGCGTGCCCAAGCTGGTCGCGGTGGTGCTCGCCGCCGGGATCATCCTCGCGGCGGCCTTCACCGGCAGTTTCCGCAGGTTCGAGCGGATCGCGGTCACGTTCTGCCTCGGGTCGCTCCTGCTCATCCCGCTGTACCTGTTCTCGCACCCGTCCGGCGCGCAGGTGGCCCGCGGCTTCCTGGTCCCCGGTCTGCCCGGCGGCTCCGGGCAGCTGGCCACCGTCATGCTGCTGGTCATCGGCATCGTCGGGACCACGGTGGCGCCGTGGCAGCTGTTCTTCCAGCAGTCCTACGTGATCGACAAGCGGATCACGCCCCGGTTCATGCGCTACGAGAAGGTCGACCTGTGGATCGGCATCGTGATCGTCGTGCTCGGCGCGGCCGCGGTGATGGGCGCAACCGCCGCCGCGTTCGCCGGGACCAAGGCCGCGGGAAACTTCACCGACGCCGCCGGGCTGGCCCACGGCATCGCGGCCCAGGCGGGCCGGCTCGCGGGCGTCGTGTTCGCGGTAGCGCTGCTGGACGCCTCCATCATCGGGGCGTTCGCGGTCTCGCTGTCCAGCGCGTACGCCATCGGCGACACGCTCGGGCTGAAGCACTCGTTGCACCGCGGGATCAAGCAGGCCAAGGGTTTCTACGCGATCTACACCGCGCTGATCGCCGGGGCCGCGGCCATCGTGCTCGTCCCCGGCGCGCCGCTCGGGGTGATGATCGAGGGCGTCCAGGTGCTGGCGGGCGTGCTACTGCCCAGCGCCACGGTGTTCCTGCTCCTGCTGTGCAACGACCGCGCGGTCCTCGGTCCCTGGGTCAACCGCCGGGGCACCAACATGTTCACCTCGGCCGTGGTCGCCGTGCTGGTCACGCTGTCGGTCGTGCTCACCGCCTCGGTGCTGTTCCCGCACATCACCGGGCGCCAGATCGTGGACGTCATGGCGGCCTGCGGGCTGGTGTCCCTGGCCGCGGGCGCCTTCGCGCTGGCCCGGGCCCGGCGGGCGCACAGCTCGGTCGAGGTGGACCGCCGCGACCGCGACACCTGGCGGATGCCGCCGCTCAACCTGCTGTCCAGGCCGATCATGTCCACCGGCCGCAAGCTCGGGCTCTCCGCCCTGCGCAGCTACCTGGCCATCGCCATGATCCTGGTCATCGTCAAGATCATCCAGGTCGCCATCGGGCAGTAGTGCCGTGACAGGTAGGAGCGCCCCGGACCGGATCGGTACGCTACGCGGATGGACAACGACCTCGCCTGGCAGTTCGCCGGGCAATGGCTCGATGCGTGGAACGCGCATGATCTGGACGCCGTGCTCAGCCACTTCGCCGACGACGTGGTCTTCAGCTCTCCCATGGCCGCGCAGCTCCGCGAGGGAAGCGGCGGGATAGTCCGGGGCAAGGCGGCGCTGCGCGATTACTGGGCCGAAGGGCTGCGCCGGGTGCCCGACCTGCGCTTCGAGATCGAGTCACTGTACGTGGGTGTGCACACGCTGGTCCTCAACTACAGGAACCAGGCCGGAGGCCTGGTGAACGAGGTTCTCGTCTTTGACGGCGCGCTGGTCGCCGAGGGACACGGCACCTACCTGGTCAGCCGTCAGGGCTTACGGGCCACCCCGGCCGCCGCGAGCTTGAGCACCGGGTGGTCGGCCACGGCGGGGGTGCCCGGATCGGGCCGCCAGTCGGGCACGAGGACCACGCCGGGCTCGATCAGCTCTAGCCCGGCGAACAGCTCGTTGATCTCGGCGAACGTGCGGAACTTGGTCCGCCCCAGGCCTTTTTGCATCTCGGCCTGCAGCATGGCGGAGTCGGAGTCGTCGCTGTCGAGCATGTGGTGGATGAAGACATAGCTGCCTGCCGGAAGCTCGCGGTAGAGGGCCTTGACAATCTCGGCCGGCTTTTCCTCGTCCAGGACGTAATGCAAGGTGCCGCAGAGCAGCAAGCCGATCGGTTCGTCCCAGTCCAGGTGGTCGCGCACCTCGGGTTCGGCCAGGAGGGCCGCCGGGTCGCGCAAGTCTCCTTCGGCCGCGAAGGTCACCCTGTTGTCGACCAGGATGGCCTGGGCGTGCGACAGCACGACCGGGTCGTTGTCGACGTAGACCACCCTGGCCGCCGGCTCGATCCGCTGGGCGATCTCGTGCACGTTCTCGGCGGTGGGTAGCCCGGATCCGATGTCCAGCAGCTGCCTGATCCCGGCCTCGCCCACCAGGTAACGGACGACGCGACCGAGCAGGTCCCGCTGGGCACGCACCCCCACCTGGACCGCGGGCATTGAGGCGATGATCCGGTCCGCCACCGCACGGTCGGCGGCGAAATTGTCCTTGCCGCCGAGCAGGTAGTCGTACACCCGGGCGATGTGAGGCTGAGTCGCATTGAACGCGTCGAGCTGGCGGCGGTCGGGCACACGTCAATCGTAGCCGAGGTCACCACGACCGGTTTCATACGATTCAATGACCTGATGGACGCGGATGTGATCGTGGTGGGTGCCGGGCTGGCGGGTCTGGCGGCCACGGCGGAGCTGGCCCGGGCCGGCCGGCGGGTGCTGCTGCTTGACCAGGAGCCCGAGACCAACCTGGGCGGCCAGGCGTTCTGGTCGTTCGGCGGATTGTTCCTGGTCGGGTCGCCCGAGCAGCGCCGGATGGGGATCAAGGACTCCCGCGAGCTGGCGTGGCAGGACTGGACGGGCAGCGCCTCTTTCGACCGTGGCATCGACGATCCGGCTGGTGAGGATTACTGGGCGTACCGGTGGGCGCAGGCCTACGTCGACTTTGCCGCCGGAGAGAAACGCTCCTGGCTGCACGCGATGGGCATGCGATGGTTCCCGCTGGTGGGCTGGGCCGAGCGCGGCGGCTACCTCGCCGACGGGCACGGCAACTCGGTGCCACGGTTCCACGTCACCTGGGGCACCGGCCCCGGGGTGGTGGCGCCGTTCGAGCGGCGGGTCAGGGACGCGGCGGCTTCGGGCCTGGTCGACTTCAAGTTCCGGCACCGCGTCGACGGGCTCACCGTCACCGGCGGGACCGTCGACGGGGTGCGCGGGGCCGTCCTTGAGCCCAGTGAGGCCGCCCGCGGTACCCGTAGTTCCCGCACCGAGACTGGCGAGTTCGAACTGCACGCGGCGGCGGTGGTCATTACCTCCGGCGGGCTCGGCGGCCACCATGACCTGGTCCGCGAGAACTGGCCGGACCGGCTTGGTGCCGCCCCAGCACGGATGATCTCCGGGGTGCCCGAGCACGTCGACGGGCGCATGCTGGCCATCGCCGGGCGGGCGGGCGGCCGGCTGGTCAACCACGACCGGATGTGGCATTACACCGAGGGCATCCAGAACTGGGACCCGATCTGGCCCGGGCACGGTATCAGGATCTTGCCCGGGCCCTCGTCGCTGTGGCTGGACGCGCGCGGCCGCCGCTTCCCCGCGCCGAACTTTCCCGGCTTCGACTCGCTCGGCACGCTGGCGGCCATCACGGCGACCGGCTTCGACTACTCGTGGTTCGTGCTTACTCAGAAGATCATCGAGAAGGAGTTCGCGCTGTCAGGTTCCGAACAGAACCCGGACCTGACCGGCAAGGACATCAAGCTCACGCTGTCCCGGGTGCGCCCGGGCGCACCCGCACCCGTGGAGGCCTTCAAGCGGAACGGGCCCGACTTCGTGGTGGCCGGGACCCTGCCCGAGCTGGTCAAGGGCATGAACGAGCTGACCGCCGAACCGCTCATCGACCTCGTCGACCTGGAGCGGCAGATCGTCGCGCGTGACCGGGAGCTGGACAACCCGTTCACCAAGGACCTGCAGGTGATGGCGATCCGCAACGCCCGCCGCTACCGCGGCGACCGGCTGGTCAGGACCGCCGCGCCGCACAAGATCCTGGACCCCAGGGCCGGCCCGCTGATCGCCGTCCGGCTCAACATCTTGACCCGCAAGATGCTGGGCGGACTGCAGACCGACCTGTCCGGCCGCGTCCTGGCGGCCGGCGTCCCCGGCCCGGTTCCCGGTCTTTACGCGGCGGGTGAGGTGGCCGGGTTCGGTGGCGGCGGGATGCACGGCTACCGTTCGCTGGAAGGCTCCTTCCTCGGCGGCTGCCTGTTCAGCGGCCGCCAGGCGGGCCGGGCCGTCGCCCGGGAAACCGGAGCCTGACCGCCTCCACGTGCGCGCGGCCTGCCTGACGGAATCCGTCAGGCAGGCCGCGTCGGGCACTGCGGTTCGGCGTGTTCAGGGCGGCTGGTATCCCCCGTAGTTCTCACCCTCGGAGGGTGCCTGCGGGTACTCGCCGTAGTTCTGCTCGCCTGCCGGGGGTGCCTGCGGGTAGGCGCCGTAGTTCCCGCCACCCTGCTGCTGCGGCGGCTGTGAGTACCCGCCGTAGGTCCCGGTGCTCTGCGGCGGCTCGTGGAAGCCGCCCCCGCCGGGGGGATACTGCTGGTAGCCGCCGTAGTTCCCGCCGGGCACGGGAGGCGTCGGGGCACTGCCGGCGAGCCGGTAGTAGACCAGCGTCACGACGAGGGCGAGGAACGGGGAGATCAGCGTGCCCGAGATGACCGAGCTCAAGCCGCTGCCCAGCACGTGCGGCAGGGCCGAGAAGATCAGGCCGAGCACGAAGTCCACGACGAGCAGGATCACGAACACGATCGCCAGCGTGCCGAACACGTGCCAGCCGCGGCCGCGGACGAGCGCACGGCTGCGGCCGAAGGACGCGAGCGCGCCCGACTGCTCGATGACGATGACCGGTACGATCACCGCCCAGATGGTGATCAGGATCAACCCGGGGACGATGACCAGGACCAGCCCGATCCCGATCGCGATGGCGGCCAGGATCGATGCCCCCATGACGGACCACAGGTACGGCCTAGCCGCTTCCACGGTCTCGCCGACCGACATGTCCACCCGGCCGTCCCGTACGTCCTGCACGGCCTTGACCAGCGCCGCCTGCAGCAGGAACGCTGCGACGATGCTCACCAGCGAGCCGAGCAGGAGGCCGAACGTCCCGGCTAGCGACAAGATCGCAGCGATGATGGCGGCAACCACGTAGATGACGAAAGCGATCGTGAGCAGATGCTTGGCGTAGGTCTTGTACATGCCCCAGGCTTCGCTCAGAACGCCCGATAGAGGATTCATGGCCGGATCGTACAGCGAAAGTCCCCTCGGTAGGTGGATCGACGGGGCCCAATCGGTGCCGCCGGCCGGACCTTTCTACTCGAGGCCGGCCGCTCTACTGAGGCCGGCCGCAGCCGCAGCTTTCCCTGATGATGAGCTGGGTGGGCAGCCGCTCCACCTGGCGCGGCAGGGACGGATCGGCAATCCGCTCGAGCAAACGAGAACAGGCGCACTCGCCGAGTAGCCGCATCGGCTGGCGAACCGTGGTCAGCGGCGGCACGACCAGGGTGCCTGCGTGCATGTCGTCGAAGCCGACGACGGCGATGTCGGCCGGGACCCGTATTCCGGCCATCTGCAGCTCGCGGATGGCTCCGATGGCCATCTGGTCGTTGGCGCAGACGACGGCGTCGGGCAGCTGCCGTCGCGGCCACGCCAGCATTTCCCGCACGGCGAGCTGCCCGCTCAGGGCGGCGAACCGGCCTTCGAAGGATCCGGCCAAGGCGGTGCCCGGATAATCGGCCAGCGCATCGGTAAGCGCGCGGCGCCGTTCCTGCGCGTCCGGGGCTTCGGGCGGCCCGGCTACCGCGAATAGCCTGGTCCGGCCGTGCTGCTCGACCAGATGGCCGATCAGGGCCCGGGTGCCGGCCCGGTTGTCGACGCCGAAGACGTCGGCGTGCGGCTCGCCGGGCGAGCCGGCGATCAGCACGATCGGGGTCCGCGCCGCCAGCAGCGCCAGCTGCTCCGAGGTGACGATGCCCTCGGTGATGAGCAGGCCGTCCACCTTGGCGGAGATCTTCTGCATCCGCCGGTAGGCGGCCGCCTGGTCATCACCGTGCAGCAAGGAGATCAGCAGCGACCATTCGATCTTGCTCAGGGAGAACTCGACACCGCGCAGGACCTCTTCGATGAACAGCAGGCCCTCTTGCTCGACATCGGTGTCCGGGCTGCGGCTCTCGACCGCCACGAGCCCGATCACCTCCTTGCGGTGCCGGGCCATGCTCTGCGCCGCGCCGTCGGGGACGTAACCGAGCGCTTCTATCACCTTGAGCACGCGTTGCCTGGTCGCAGGCCGGACGCCATCGTGACCGTGCACCACGCGCGAGACCGTGGCGGTGGACACTCCGGCGTCGCGCGCCACGTCGTAGAGGGTCGAGGCCGGTGAACTGCCGAAACCGGTCGGCCGGTCGCTTGTCGTGCGCGGCCTCCTGAGCCATCGGCGGTAAGAACGATGAGATCTCAGCGCTGCGGCTAAAATCTAAGCGGTTACATGACTAATGTCATCGCTTACATTATGGTTCAGGCCGGGACGCGTCAATCCTCGCGCCGCGGCTCACGCGGTGAGCTTGTCCAGGCGCTGCAGTAGCTCGTGGGCGGCGAGCTCTATGTCCTTGTGCCGCCATTCGGCCGCCCGGTACAGGCAGGCGATGATGCCCATCCGGTGGACGCGCCGGAAATCCCCGTACACGAACGCATACCTGGCCTTGGTCTGGTCGGCGGCACCGTCGGTGAGCCCAAGATGCCACCGGGCGTAGTCCTCCCACGAATGCCTTTCCAGGAAGGCATTCTGGTCTTCCGCCTTGGGCTGGACCTTTCCCCAGTCGCTGTCGAGCACGTACTGGCGGGTGTCGATGAGCCGCTCGGCCTGCGCCACCGCCTCCGGGTTCACGGAATACGAAGCCATGACAGCATTGTGCCCCCCGCCCGTGGTTAGCGGGCGGCGCGGGCCGGGAAGGCGGATGATGATCCGAGAGAGACCAGGTACATGAGGCGGAACAAGGCGGTGCATCCTTCGATGGCAGGCAGAGACGGATTGCGTGTCGTGGTGGTCGGAGCCGGGCTGGCTGGCCTGGCGTGCGCGTCTGATCTGGCTGCGGCCGGCGCCACGGTCCGGGTGCTCGAGGCCGGCGACGCGGTCGGCGGCCGGATGCGCACCGACCGGCAGGCGGGTTTCCTGCTCGACCGCGGCTTCCAGGTGTTCAATACTTCCTACCCGCAGGTCAAGCGAAGGATGGACCTGCGGGCGCTACAGCTGCGGGCCTTCACGCCCGGCATGCTGCTGCACACGAGCCGAGGACGCGTGCGGTTCACCGATCCCACCCGGCGGCCGGGCCAGATCGGCGACATCCTCACCGGCCGCCTGGCCGGTCCCCGCGATCTGGCCGCGCTGACGCTGCTCACGGCCCGTGACATGTTCGGTCCGGTCAGCCGGATCAGGCGCGGCCGGGAGCAGTCCACGCTGGCCGCACTGAGGCGATCCGGCGTCTCCGGTGACCTGATCGATGAGATGTTCCGGCCGTTCCTGGCCGGGGTGTTTCTCGAGGATGAACTGGAGACCTCGAGCCGGTTCTTCCATCTGGTCTGGCGGAGCATGCTGCGCGGCACCCTGTGCCTGCCGCGGCGCGGCATCCAGGCGGTCCCCGAACAGCTGGCCGCGGCCCTGCCGCCGGGTACGCTCCGGCTGGAGACGCCGGTCAGCCAGCTGACCGGTGAGGGGGTGCTGCTCGGCGACGGAAGCGAGCGGCCCGCCCACACGGTGGTCGTCGCCACCGGCGCCGCGGTCGCCGCCCGCCTGCTGCCCGGCCTTGCCGTCCCCGCGACCAGGACCGTGACCACGCTCTACCACGCGGCACCGGTTTCGCCCCTGACCGAGCCGACCATCCTGGTGGACACCGAACGGGAGATCCTGAACACCAGCGTGCTGACTGAAGTCACGCCGGGCTACGCCACCGACGGCCGCGCGCTCATTTCCACCTCCGTGCTCGGCACCGGCGATACGTCGGTCCTTGACACCCGGGTCGAGGGATCGGACGCCCTGGAGGCCGCCGTCCGCGGCAGGCTGGCCATCTTGTACCAGGCCGACACCGCGGGCTGGGAGCACCTGGCCAGCTACACCGTGCAGGGTGCGCTCCCAGCCATGGCAGCACCGTATCCGCTGATCCGGGGCAGCCGCGTCGGCCCAGGTCGCTACGTCTGCGGAGACCACCGGGCCACCGGCTCCGTGCAGGGCGCGCTGGCCTCCGGCGCCCGGGCCGCCCGTGAAGTCCTGGCCGCGGCGTCCGCGTCCCGGTCCTCCTCGGTGCGCTGACCGCGGGTCATGCGACCCCACCGAGCAGCCGGCCGGTGACCTCCCGGAGTCTGGCGCGGAACTGCGGGTCGTAGGCCTCCGGCCGGGCCCGTGATGTCTCGAGGCCGTCGAAGAACTGTCCGGTGATCCCGTCCAGGGCCGGGTCGGTGACGAGCCGCAGGGTGGCCTGGCCTCCCTGCTCGAGGGTGGAGACGGGGGTGATGCCGGCGTCCACGACCATCGTGGTGTTCATCAGGGTCGCCGGGTGGGAGCAGTTCACCGTGACCTCGGCGGCCTTGAGCTCATCGGCCAGGTCGAAGGTGTACGCGGCCAGCGCGAGCTTGGCCCTGCGGTAAGCCTCCACCCCGTCGTAGCCGTGCTCGAACTCGGCATCGCCGGGGTCGAACGCGGCCTGGCCGATCGACGCGATGTTGACGACCCTCGACGGTGCCGACGCGGTCAGCAGCGGCACGAGCAGCCGGGTAAGCAGCACCGGCGCCAGATAGTTGACGGCGAACCGGAGTTCGTGGCCATCCGCGCTCACCTGCCGTCCCTCCCCCGGCGCGCCGAAGCCGACGGCTGCGTTGTTCACCAGCACGTCAAGTCTCGGCACTTCCGCGCGGACCTGGCCCCCCAGGTCCCGCACCGCGCCGAGCGAAGCCAGGTCGGCGACGAGGCCGCGCGTGCTGCCGCCGAGTTCCGCGCACAGGTCGGATACCCGCGCCGGATCGCGCCCGTGGGCCAGGACCTGCCAGCCGGAGTCTGCCAGCTCACGGGCCAGGTAGCGGCCGAGCCCGGAGGTGGCCCCGGTGATCAGCACGACAGGCGCGGCGTCAGTCATCGTTCCTCCAGCTAGGTCACCCGGTGGCAGCATGGCCACCATGGAACTGACTGTCAGCATGCCCGTTATCGGAGTTGTCCGCAGCAGCCACAGGGAACTGGGGACCACGCCGATCCAGGCGGCCCTCAACCGCGTCGAGCCCGGCACCATCGAGATCGCCGAGCCGTACCGTGACGGCCTGGACGGGCTCGCAGGCTTTGACTACGCCTGGCTGCTCAGCTGGCTGCACCGTCCGCGCGACCCGGGCGGCCCGGCACCGCTGCGCCAGGTCCCGTTCCTGCTCCGTCGCGAGCAGCGCAGGATGGGCATCTTCGCCACCCGGGGCCCGCGGCGGGTCAACCCGATCGGGCTCAGCCTCATCGAAATCCTTGAGGTGACGGGCCAGGCCGTCATGTTCGCCGGCGTCGACCTACTGGACGGCACCCCCGTGGTCGATCTCAAGCCGTACGTCACGCGCTTCGACCGGCCGCCCGGTGAGCCGCGATGCGGATGGTTCGACCAGCTCACCATCACCGACGGCACCACTCCCGAGCAGCTCGCCTAGGCCCCGGCCCGGCACCAAGCTCACGGCCAGGCCCTACCATGATCTGGACATGGATCAGCGCATCAGCCTGGTGACCCTGGGCGTCACCGACCTCACCCGGGCTCGTTCCTTCTACGAGGCGCTTGGCTGGGGTGAGGCCCAGCAGCCCGACGGCGAAGTCTGTTTCTTTCAGGCCGGCGCGATGGTGTTCGGTCTGTGGACGGCGCTCGGCGGGCACGGAGCTCCCGGGATCGAACTGGCCCACAACGTCCGCTCGCCCGAAGAGGTCCGCACGGTGCTGGCCGAGGCCGAACGGGCGGGTGCCACCATCGTGCGACCAGCCGCGGAGGCGACCTGGGGCGGTACGACCGGGGCCTTCGCCGACCCCGACGGCTACGTGTGGGAGGTCGCCCACAATCCCGGCTGGTCACTCGACGAGGACGGGGCGGTCCGGATCTGATGGCCGCATCTCCCCGGCCGTTTACCTCGCAGACCGCCCCCGCGGCGCTCGAGGATCTTCGCGCTCGGCTGCGCGCGACGCGCTGGCCAGACGTGCCGCAGGACGCCGGCTGGTCGCTCGGGACCGACCTGGCCTACCTTCGCGAGCTCGTCGCCTACTGGGCGGACGGGTTCGACTGGCCGGCGCAGGAAGCGGCGCTGGCCCGGTTCCCCCGCTTCCGCGTCCCGCTGGGCGGCCTGTCAATCCACTTCGTCCACGCCCGGGCCGCCGCGCCGGCCGGGACCGTCCTGCCGCTGGTCCTCAGCCACGGCTGGCCGGACTCGTTCTGGCGCTACACCAAGGTCATCGGGCTCCTGACCGACCCGGGCGCGCACGGCGCCGACCCCGCCGACGCGTTCGACGTGGTCGTGCCCGACATGCCGGGCTACGGGTACTCCGACCGCCCGGTCGGCCCGCCCCCGGACTCCATTGCCGTCGCCGGCCTGTGGGCCGAGCTCATGAGCGTCCTTGGCTACGCCCGGTTCGGCGCGGCGGGCGGGGACATCGGCAGCCACGTGAGCCGCTACCTCGGGCTGGACCACCCCGGCCGGGTGGTGGCCGTTCACCGCACCGACGGGGGCCTGCCCGTCTTCACCGGCGACCCGGCGGACCTCGCGCCCGAGGAGCGCGCCTGGTTCGAGGGCACCGCGGCCTGGGGCGCGACCGAGGGCGCCTACGCCGCCATGCACCGCACCAAGCCCCAGACCGCCGCCTTCGGGCTCACCGACTCCCCCGCCGGGCTCGCCGCGTGGATCGTCGAAAAGCTCCGGGCGTGGAGCGACTGCGGCGGCGACGTCGAGCGGAGCTTCAGCAGGGACGAGATCCTCACGAACGTCACGCTCTACTGGCTCACCGGGACGATCGGCTCGTCGATGCGCATGTACCGCGCGAACGCCGCGATCCCGCCCGCGCAGCACGCCCGCCGGGTCGAGGTGCCGTCCGGCTTCTCGCTCTTTCCCGGCGAGATCGTCCGGCCGCCGCGGGCGTGGCTCGAGCGCACGACGAACCTCGTGCGCGTGACCGAGCCCGCGCGCGGCGGCCACTTCGCGCCGTTCGAGGAGCCCGAGCTCTACGCCGAGGAGCTGCGCGCGTTCTTCCGCCCCTACCGGGCGGCGGTGACGGGCTAGACGGATCGTGGCCTGTGGCAGCACACGATCGAGGTGAACCTGGCCCTGAGCCGCGAACTCGTCAGCCAGTAAAGTCCGGCCATGAACTTCGAGATACAGATCATGCAGGAGGTCACAGGCGACGACGTGGCCGCCATCAACCGCCTGCTGCCGCAGTTGTCCGGATCAGCGTCACGGCTCGACGCTGACGCGCTGAAGCGGATCGCCACCCGGGACGGGACCAGCCTGCTCACGGCGCGGGAAGCAGGCGAGATCATCGGCATGCTGACGCTGGTGACCTTCCCGATCCCGACGGGACTGCGAGCTTGGATCGAGGATGTCATCGTTGATGAGCGGGCCCGCGGGCACGGTGTCGGCGCGGCGCTGACGCTTGAGGCCGTCCGGCTGGCCCGCGCGGCAGGCGCACGGACCCTTGACCTGACCTCGCGACCAACCCGCGGATCCGCGAACAGGCTCTACGAACGGCTGGGTTTCGTATGCCGGGACACCCGCCTGTACCGGCTCGCCGCCCAGGGTCAGCTCACGCGGACCCCTCTGCTGCCGCCTCGGGAGAGTTTAATCCCAATTCGATTTGAAGTGTCGTGGCGGGGCGAGGGGCCGGGGCTTACCCGGCGCGGGCGGGTGGGCTGTGGCTGCGCAGGACCTTGGACTTGTCCCGGTTCCACGCCATGGTGGTACCGTCCGGATAACGGACCAGGGTCCAGCCCATCCGGTGGATCATCACATGATGGTGAAACCAGCAAATTAGTATACAATTTTCAAGACTTGTCTCGCCGCCGCGGCCCTTGTGCCTGAGATGATGCACTTCACACGCCGACGCCGGCTGATGACAGCCGCCGGCCCACTGGCAGAACTGATCCCGCGCCTTGACCGCGTTCCGGATCGACGCCGGGACGTCATCGCTGTACCCGACGTCCAGGGGCAGGCTCGGCCCGGCGAGCCGGGCCCCGAGCTGCTCCCGGCGCAAGAACCCAGCCAGGCCGCTTGGTCCCGAGACGAGGGCCACAGCCCTGCGGATGATTTCCCGTTCCAGTGCCTCGCGACTGAGCAGGCCCGGCGGAACCGGGGAAGTCTTTGGACCCGCGGCGGCCGAAGAGACCGGCCCGGAATCCGCGGGGGCGTCGTCGGGGGCGGGACGGCCGTGGTGGTAGGCGGCGAGCTGGACGCAGAACCGGACCAGGTCATCCAGGACCGCCGGGTTCACCTCACCGAACACCACCGGAGTAATCGACGCGTCACACGCGAACCCCTCGGCCTCCTCCCCCTCCAGCCACGCGGCACCGTCACTACCACCCACCGACGCCGCGGCGCGGTGCCCGGCCCACTCGGCCCGGACCCGTTCGATCCACCGCTCCTGCAACGCCGAATCGCCATCCAGGACCATCAGGTCCGCCAGCGAAATATGCGCCAGCGCCTTCGCCGGCTGCCCGGCCCGGTCCGGGAGCAGCCCGGCCGCGACCAGGCGGTGCATCGCCTCGTGGAGCGCGTCGTGATACCGCTGGGAGTGACTGCGGGTGTCCTCCGCGCCGCGAGGAGCGGACAGCGCGTCCAGGACCGTGTTCACCAGCGCGGTGCATTCCCCGGTGAGGTCACCGGACAGCACCCCGGCACCGCCGAACGTCGTCTCCAGCCGGACCGCCCGGTCCTCGAACGACCTCCCCGGGTCGGGGTCGGGAGCCGGACAGGCGCGGGACTGGATCTCCGCGGCCAGCGCCGCCAGGTCCCGCAAGTCCATGCCCTTGAGGGCCGCCGCAGCCAGAATCGCATCGGCGGCATCCCGGCAGTCCTCCGGAAGCTTATCCGTCCACTGGCACAGGGTCCGGGCGTAGGGCTCGGTGACATCCCCGGTAGCCATCACGGCCAGGATGCGGGGGTGGAGCCGGGCCCGGGCGGCCCAGGCGGTGTGCCCGGCGGCGGCACCGCGGGTGATCCGGGTCTTATGGATCAGCCAGGACCTCGGGCTGTAGTCCGCGTCCTCGGCGTAGCCCTTCCCGGCGGTGAACGCGCCCAGCACCCGGGCCCGCGCGGCGGTCTCCACCGCGTCGGACCGTTCCAGCGCCTGCAGGCACTCGGCCTGCTCACTCGCGGGCATCTGAGTGGGATCGGCGGCGGCCAGGTAGCTGACCGCGCAGGCCAGCATGGCCAGCGCCTCACCCGTGCTGGCCGGCGGCGCGGCGGCGGACGTACTCACGCCGATGCTCACCCCCTTCCCCGATGCGACCCGATGGATAACCCTGATCTCTAGCTTTCTAGTTCGATTCTAGAATATAGCTACGACATTTCCGGGGAGCGCCACAGCGGAGTGCACATTATTTTTGGCTGGCGTAACAGGCTACCCGTCCTCGTTTCCGCCGGCGCCCGTCAGCGCCTCGCGTAGCTGGCTTTGAGCTCGGACTTCATCAGCTTGCCCGTCTCGGTCCGCGGCAGGTCATCGACGAAACGGACGATCCTGGGCGCCTTGAAGCTGGCGATTTTCGACTTCACGAAGGCGGTGATCTCCTGCGCCAGCTCCGGGCCGGGGACCGCACCCGCGGCGGGTGAGATGAACGCGGCCACCAACTCTCCCATCTCAGGATCGGGCACGCCGATGACCGCAACGTCGTAGACGGCGGTATGCAGGGCCAGCACGTTCTCGGTCTCCTGCGGGTAGATGTTGACCCCGCCGGAGATGATCGTGAATGCCATGCGGTCGGTGAGGAACAAGAAGCCGTCCTCGTCGAGGTAACCGATGTCACCGAGCGTGGTCCAGGCCGGGTGCTGCGGGTGTTGGGCCGCGCGGGTCTTGCCCGGGTCATTATGGTAGGCGAACGGGACGGTATCGCGTTCGAAGTAGACGCCGCCGATCTCCCCCGCGGGCAGCTCGGTCCCGTCATCGGCGCAGATCCGCAGGGTGCCCAGGACGGCCCGCCCGACGCTGCCCGGCCGGGTCAGCCAGGTGGCGCTGTCGATGACCGTCATGCCGTTGGCCTCGGTACCCGCGTAGTACTCCACCAGGACGGGTCCCCACCAGCCGATCATCTTCTGCTTGACCTGGTGCCCGCCAGCACCGCAACCGGATCGCGGGCCTGCGACATCTGGACTCCGGGCAGCGGCGGCCGGACACCCCTGGGCTGGCCGGTCGTGCCCGAGGAGTACAGCATCGGGGCTCCGTACGGCTGATCGGCGAACGGTTCGGCCGGGGCGGCGGCGATGGTCTCCTCGTACAGGTCGTACCCGGTCACCGGGCCACCGAAGGCCAGCCGGAGCTTGACCATCCCGGTCTGGGCGCCGATCGCCGCCGCGGTCTCGGCTTGCTCGGCCGAGAGCATGAGGGCGGCCGCGTCGCAGTCGTCGACGATGTAGCCGACCTCGTCCGGCTTGAGCCGGAAGTTGACGGCGGTGATGTACAGCCCGGAGCGCATCGCGGCCCAGTACACCTCGAAGGCCCGCAAGTTGTTCTCGGTCAGCAGCGCCACCACGTCACCGGGCCGCAGGCCCGCGTCGTACAGCACGTGTGCCAGCTGGACCGACCGGCGCTCGAGGTCGGAGTAGCTGAGCGATTCACCCGTCCCGGTCATGACCGCCGCGAGCCGGTCCGGCGTGTGCGCCGCGTACGTGCCTGGGTACACAGGTCGCAGTCTACGAGGGGCAAGCCCGATCTCGCCTCAGGCGGCACAAGCGCAGGTACTTAATTTAATCTAGAATAAATAATCACGTGTCAACGTCCCGGCGGACGCGGGTTCACGGGCCGGGCCACGGTCAGGTCAGGTCAGGCCAGGTCAGGTCAGGTGAGTCAGGCGACGACGACCACGTAGCGCCAGTCGAGGACGTCGCGTGGCCTGGTTCCGTCATCCTCGCCTGGCTCGGCCCCTTGGGCCCGGACCAGGGAGCGCAGGTGCACCAGGGCGCCACCGGGGATCCCGTCGACCTGCTCGACGGAGACGGTGCTGCGCAGCGTGTCGCCTTCCCGCACCGGGCCGAGGTGGTCGCAGCCGTGCCAGCCCGCCACGGTGACGATGGAAGGCAGCGAGCGGGTCGCCTGGGACAGTGCCAGCCCGATGGCGTGACCGCCATAGACCAGGCGCTGGCCGCCTGCGGCGGCCGCGTCATGGTGAACCGCCGCGACGTTAAGCGTCAGCCGGGCCAGCTCGGCGGCGCTGGAGACGACATCACCGCCGGCCGTCAGCCAGGACTGCCCGGGACGCAGCTCCGACCAGCGAGGTTCGCCTGCGTACCGGGCGAACCGGTGCAGCTGCCAGTCGCTGACGAGCGCCTTCATGGCGGCCGGCGTGGCCGGATGACCGATGGAGGCGAGGTCATCGGCATGCCCGGTGCGTCTGGTCTGGTCGCGCAACGGCAGCATGGCGCAGCGCCAGAAGTCCAGGACGGGCCGTCGCTGCTGGTCCACCGTCGTGATCCGCAGGACTGCGAGTCCGGTGGGCGCGCGGCCTTCCCGCGGCTGGTTCTGCCGCAGCGCCACCACCCGGGTGGAGGTTCGGAGCGTGTCGCCGAGCCGCGGGGTACGGCGGAAGGCTAGCCCGCGGTAGAACAGGTTGGCCTTGACGTGCTGAGTGACCAGTGTCGACTGGCCGATCGCGACGTCCCAGACGAGGCCGGGAGGCGCCAGCGGGCCGCCGCCTGTGACCTGATGGCACAGCTCGTGGTCAAGGGCGAGCGCGAGCCGGTCCCCGGTGATGGCCTGATGCGCGGCGGCCAGCCCAGGCGTCAGCGTGAGACCGGGTGCCTGCCCGAATTCCTGGCCGACGGCCAGCTCGTCAAAATACGGACCCTCGACGGCCGGAGACTGCATCGATCACGCTCCCTGAGCCGCAAGCCCCTGAGGAAGCTTTAATTTATGCCAGGCACAGAACCAACGCCAGTTCCGGGACGGAGCCGGGATTCGTCAGGAACCTATAATTGACTCGTGTCTAGAAAACCGGATGTGGCCGGGGCGGGGGAAACCGGCTCGAAGTCGGC
Organism: uncultured Actinomycetes bacterium; assembly: GCA_963808315.1. Classification (GTDB taxonomy): domain Bacteria; phylum Actinomycetota; class Actinomycetes; order Streptosporangiales; family Streptosporangiaceae; genus Palsa-504. The sequence goes on from CAWEFK010000009.1 coordinate 187,405, forward strand.
GAGGACCAGGGAGCGTATCCTCGACGCCGCCGCGCACGTGCTGAGCCGTAAGGGATACGCGGGCACCCGGCTGAGCGATGTGGCCGACCAAGCCGAGATCCAGGCACCGGCCATCTATTACTATTTTCCCTCTCGCGATGACCTCGTCGAAGAGGTGATGTGGTCGGGCATCGCGCACATGCGCGACCACGTCACCAGTGTCCTGGCGGCGCTGCCGGCTGGCACGGGCCCGCTCGACCGTATCGACGCCGCGGTCGAGGCGCACCTGCGGTACTCGCTCGAGATTTCCGACTACACGACCGCGTCGATCCGCAACGCGGGTCAGGTGCCTGAGAGCATCGCCATCAGGTACGCCGCTGAGGCATCGCAGTACGGCGACACCTGGCGCAAGCTGCTTCAGGACGCGGACAGCGCTGGGCTGCTCCGCCAGGACCTGGATTCGAGGGCGGCGCGGATGCTGGTCCTCGGCGCGCTCAACTGGGCTGCGGAGTGGTGGAACCCGCGCCGGGGTTCGCTGGAGGTGGTGGTCAGAACTGCCCAGTCCCTGGTCAGGCACGGACTCGGCACCAGGCCCGGCGCGGTCGATACCGAGGTGGCCGGTACGGCCGCGGCCCGGATCGGCGGCGCGCAAGCCCCGCACCCGGCGGCCCATGTCCGGCTGACGGATACGGGGCAAGGAATCCGGGCGGGCGGTGTCGGATCGGGGCGGTGGTGTTCGTAGCAGGGGTGAAGCCGCCGCAAGGGGCGGCACCGAGGTGAAGGAACCGCGACCATGAAGCTGACGACCATGACCCAGGTCAACCCTCCGGGACGTTCTCCGCGGTGACCTCGCGGCGGCCATCAGTGAAAGCTGAAGGCCAGGCCCGCGGTATGCAACGGCCTGAAGTCCCTGACCACCGAACTACGCTGTCTTGACACCACAGGAGATGATCTTCAGATGCAGTACCTGGTTTCCGTGATCGATGACAAGAGCAATCCCGGCAGCACGGAAAGGCGGCCTGCCATCAGCGCGTTCAACGAACGGCTGATCGCCGAGGGCTACTGGGTTTTCGCGGGCGGACTCGCGGACACCGACGCGGCCACGGTCATCGACAACCGGGGCGAGCAGGCGATGTTCAGCGACGGGCCTTTCGTGGAGTCGAAGGAGTATCTCGCCGGCATCTGGGTGTGGGAGACCCCCGATCTGGATGTGGCGCTCAAGCTCGCCGCCGAGGCGTCGAAGGTCTGCGATCGGAAGATCGAGGTGCGCCCGTTCCAGTGACCCTCGCCGCGATATCAGCTTGACCGGGGTCAGGCGGGCCCGTTCGGCGTAGTGGCGTGGCCGTAGCGAGCCGCGATCGACCGAGAACTCGACCGCGGCAGGTTCGCGCGGGCGCGGCTGGCCCGACTCCCCGGCCGCGCTGCCTGTGCGAACCTGCCATCAGGCCCTCTCCGCGGTTTGCAGGGCCGCGCGGAGCTTCGGCGGTATGGGCTGCTTGCCCGAGCCGTCCGTGCCCACCACCACGTAGACGGTGCGCGCCGTCGAGCGCAGCTGCGATCCGGCCCGCACGGTGAAGGACAGCGTGAAGCTGGTCGACCCTATCTTCTCGGTGACCACCTCGACCAGCACCGATTCCCCGTAGCGGACTCCGGCGCGCCAGTCGGCCTCGGTGTGAACAAGCTGGACGTCCAGGCCGTCGTCGATCATCGCCTGGTAGGGATACCCGGCGTCGCCGAGGAACTGGGTCATGGCGTCGTCGAACCAGGCGAAGTACCACATGTTGAACACGACACCCTGCTGGTCGAACTGGAAGTACGACGGGTAAACCGGTATGGCAGCCACGTGCAGGACCTTCCGTTCGGATTAATATCAGGCGTCGCGCCAGCGGTCAGCCGACGGGTCGAGCAGCTCAGTCAGGTGGGCAACCAGATGATCGTCTCAAGCTCGAGGGCGTCAAGAAACCGCACCCGGCCCGTCCGGCGGTCCTCCAGCCGCAGCCGCGGCCCATTCGCGCTGGTGTCGACCACCATCTTGACCTCGGCGAATTCGCTGTCCACGACTCCCCAGGGGGTGGACCCTCGTCTTCTCGCGCAGGCAACTCGTCCTCCCGGCCGCCGTAGCCCTGGCCGAACGGCAAACCGATCAGCTCGCCGGTGTTGCGGTAGGTCCATCCGTGGTACGGACAGCGGGAGGACTTGGCGTTGCCCCGGTCGGCCGCGCAGACCAGGTTGGCCCGGTGCGCGCACCGGTTCAGCAGCAGGTGGGCGGCGCTGTCGGCGCCCCTGGTCATGATGACGTCCTGCAGGCCGATGCGTTTGCGCACCTAGTCGCCTGGCTCCCTGACCTCGCTGGCGTGCCCGACGTAGACTCAGGTGCGGTACCAGATCCGCGTCAGCTCATCGGCGAAGATCCGCGGGTTGGTATAGAGCGAGCCATGGACCCGGCCCGGCTCGATCAGGTCCGCGTGCGGAACGCCAGGTGCCATCGACTTCCTTTCTTAATTAATATTAGAATAGCTGCCCTGACGGGCGGGGGTTAGCGGCCGCGGAAGACGGGCTTACGGCGCTCGGCGAAGGCGGCGAGTCGCCGCCGCCGGCCGCTGATGGCCGGGTTCGCGTGCCCCACGAGAGGACAGCCACCATGCCCATGAGCCAGCTCGATTACAAGTCGGCTGACGGCACCAAGATCGTCGCCTACCGGTGGGACCCGGAGGACGCCGCGCCACGGGCCGCGGTGCAGCTGACCCATGGGATGGGCGAGCACGCCCGGCGCTACAATCATGTGGCCCGGGCCCTGAACGACGCAGGTTTCGTGGTCTACGCCCAGGATCATCGCGGTCACGGCGCCAGCGGAGACCCCGATGCGTACGGCGACCTGGGCCCCGGGAGCTGGGGTGCCCTGGTCGACGACATCGGCCTGCTCTCGGCCAAGATCCGCGCGGACCACCCGGGCCTGCCGCTGGTCCTGCTCGGGCACAGCATGGGATCGTTCGCGGTGCAGCAGTACCTGCTCGATCACAGCGCCGACGTCGATGCCGCGGTGCTGACCGGGACCGCGGCGATCGATCTGCTCGAGCCCGCGCTCGACCTGGGCCAGCCACTGGACCTGGCCATGTTCAACGCGGCGTTCCAGCCCGCACGCACGGACTACGACTGGCTCTCGCGCGACGAGGCCATCGTGGACGCCTACATCGCCGACCCGGGCTGCGGCTTCGGGATCGATACCGAATCGGCCAGGGGCATGTTCTTCGGCGCGCGGCGCCTCGCCGACCCGGCCCAGCTCGCCGCGATGCGATCCGACCTGCCGCTCTACATCGCGGCCGGGGAGGCCGACCCGGTCAACGGCGGCCTCGCGCTGCTGACCCCGCTGACCGACCGGTACCAGGCCGCGGGCCTGACCGAGCTGACGATCCGCACCTATCCCGGCGCCCGGCACGAGATCCTGAACGAGACCAACCGCGCCGAGGTCATCGCCGCCCTGAACAGCTGGCTCGACCGGGTGGTCGCCAGCGCGGGCCGAGACGTCTAGAACCACTTCCTCGGTCGGCGCACGCGTGAAAGGACTTGCTGGTGGTGCCCGTGCGATTATTACGAAGGTGTTACTGATGCCGTTAATTCAAGCTTTGAAAAAAACGGTGGGGTAGGTGTTGACGCGCCGCAGGAGCGGAGTTACGTTCGCATACGCCAAATAGGTAACTTTCCTTATAAATGTGGAAGGAAGCTGGCCGCGCATGCACAGATGGCTAGAGAAAGTCGCCCGGCGCGCCGCGATCGCGGTGGCCGTGGCGGCGCTTCCGGTGCTCGCCTTGACCGCCCCTGCGGCGAGCGCCCAGGTTGCGACGACCGCCCAAGCGACGGCCACCGCCAGGCCCGCGGCGCCGGATGCCGTACCCCCGCCGCCGTCCGGCTGGACGACCCAGTTCAGCGACGACTTCAACGGATCCTCGGGCTCGGGCATCGACTCGCAATGGCAGTACGACACCGGCCCGGGCTCGAGCTTCGGTACCGGCGAGATCGAGACCATGACGAACTCGACGAGCAACGTCCATCTCGACGGCAACGGTGACCTCGACATCACCGCGCTCGGCTCCGGCAGCAACTGGACGTCCGGCCGGGTCCAGACGACGTCCGCCAACGTCGGCGCGCCGGCCGGCGGCGAGCTTGAGGTCACCGCCTCCATCGAGCAGCCCAACCCGGCGAACGGCCTCGGCTACTGGCCGGCCTTCTGGATGCTGGGCCCCGGCCAGTGGCCGGAAAACGGCGAGATCGACATCATGGAGGACGTCAACGCCCTGTCCGAAGCTCTCCGGCACCGTGCACTGCGGTACCGACCCGGGCGGGCCCGTGCAACGAGTCGGACGGCATCGGCAGCGGGCTGCGCGCCTGTTCGGGCTGCCAGACCGGGTACCACACCTACACGATGATCGAGAACCGGACGAACGCCTCGAACGAGTCGATCACCTTCTACCTGGACGGCAACGAGTACTTCTCGGTGTCCGAGAGCCAGATCGGCACGTCGACGTGGCAGGCGGCGTTCGACCACAACATGTCCATCATCTTCGACCTCGCGATGGGCGGCGGGTACCCGAACGGCGTGTGCGGCTGCACCTCGCCCAGCAGCTCGACCAGCTCGGGCGGCACGATGAGCGTCCAGTACGTAGCGGCCTACACCACGCCCGGCTCCGGCGGAGGCGGCGGTGGCGGGACCACCGGGCCGATCGTCGGCTACGGCGGCCTGTGCGTGGACGTGCGCGGGGCCAACAGCGCGAACTCCACCCCGGTCCAGGTGTACACCTGCAACGGGACCAACGCCCAGCAGTGGACGGTCGTCCAGGCGGGCAGCACGCTGCATGCCCTCGGCAAGTGCATGGACATCAACGGCGGCGGCACCGCGGACGGGACCAAGGTGGACCTGTACACCTGCAATAACACCGCCGCGCAGGTCTTCATCCCGCAATCCAACGGGTCGCTCTACAATCCGCAATCCAATAAGTGCCTCGACGATCCGAACTCGTCGACGACACCCGGCACCCAGCTGCAGATCTGGGACTGCAACGGTGGCGCCAACCAGCACTGGTCGCTGCCCTGACGGTCAGGCCTGACGGTCAGGGCTGACGGCCGCGGCCTGACCCCCGGCCGCCCCGGACCCGGATCTTCCGGACCCGCCCGGGGCGGCCCGGGGCGGCCCACCGGCTTCGGCCAGCGCTAGCTCGTGGCGGCGCCGGCTGAAGCGTGGGCCGACCGGACGTCATCACGCCGACCCGCTGTGCCCCGCGCCCAGAGCTCTACGGCCTAGCCCTTGCCTGGGTTGAAGATCTCGAGCGGGTCCAGCGCGCGGCGCACCGCCGACTGCAGGGCGAGCGAGCCGGGGTCGAGCTCGCGGCGCATGCCGTCCCGCTTGAGGATCCCGACGCCGTGCTCGCCGGTGACGGTGCCGCCCAGGGCGATCGCCGCGTCCAGGAGCTGCTCGAACGCGGCCTGAGCCGCAAGGCGGGCCGCCGCGTCGCCCGGCGGGGTGATGATGAGCGGGTGCAGGTTGCCGTCGCCGGCGTGGGCGATGGTCGCGATGTGCACGTCATGGCGGGCCGCGATCGCGCCGATCTGCGCCAGCATCGCGGGGACCTGGGACCGCGGTACGCAGACGTCCTCGGTAAGCACAGGTCCGAGCCGCTCAAGCGCCGGGTAAGCCAGCAGCCGGGCCTCGAACAGCGCCTCGGCCTCGGTGGCGTCGGTCGACTGCTCCACCCATATCGCGCCCGCGCCGGCCATGGCCGCGGCGATCGCGTCCGCCTCGGCCGCGCCCGATTCCCCGGGCGTGTCCACCCGGGCTAGCAGCAGTGCGGTCGCGTCCGTGCCGATGCCCAGGTGCTTCCAGTCCTCCACGGCCTGCAGGCAGAACCGGTCGAGCAGCTCGAGCACGGCCGGGGTCAGGCCGCGCCGGGTGATCTGCGCGACGGCCTCTCCGGAGGCCACCAGGTCGCCGAACGCCCCGACAATCGTGCGCGGGATCCCGGCCGGCGCCGGCCGCAGCCGCAGGGTTACCTCGGTGACCACGCCGAGCGTGCCCTCCGATCCGACGAAGAGCCCGACCATGTCGAGCCCGGCCACCCCCTTGGTGGTGCGTCGCCCGAGGCGGACCGCGTCACCGTAGGCGACCCCGCCGCCCACGACGGCACGCAGGCCCAGCACGTAGTCGCGGGTGACGCCGTACTTCAGGCAGCACAGGCCGCCCGCGTTGGTCGCGACGTTGCCGCCGAGCGTCGACCACGGAGCGCTGGCCGGATCCGGCGGGTACCACAGGCCGTGTTCGGCGACGGCGGCCTTGACGTCGTTGTTGACCGCGCCCGGCTGGACGACGCAGACCAGGTTGTCCGGGTCGATCTCCAGGACCTGGTCCATCCGCGACAGGTCGAGGACGACACAGCCGCTCACCGCGTTGGCGCCGCCGGACAGCCCGGTACCCGCGCCGCGCGGCACGACGGGAGCCCCGAACGCGGCGCAGGTGCGGACGACGTGCTGCACCTCGGCCTCGGTCCTGGCCCGCACTCCGGCGGCCGCCTTCCCGGCCGGCGCCCACTCGGCTTCGTCGTGCGACATGGCGGCGAGCACGTCCGGATCGACCACCAGGCGGTCGCCGGGCAGCCCCCGGCTCAGCGCCTCGACCAGGAGCGGCGCCGGCGCGTCCACCGGCTCGCGGTACGTCTGAGCTGGCTCCATAGTTGCACCCTAAACGGTCCTGGCGGGGCGGTGCAGCGGCCAGGCCCCTCCCGGTGGCGCCGGCCGGCCCGCCATCTGGTTCGCTTCTGGACATGACATCACGGGCCGACACTGATCCGCCCAGGGCCCCAGCCTGGTTCACCGCCGCCCTGGCCGCACCGGTCCAGGCGCGGCAGACGACCGTCGAGGGAACCGCGATCGCGTACCGGGCCTGGGGAAACTCCGCGGACCGCGGCCTGGTCCTCGTGCACGGCGGTGCCGCCCATTCCCGCTGGTGGGACCACATCGGCCCGCTGCTCGCGGGCGGCTGGCGGGTCGTCGCGCTGGATCTGTCCGGGCACGGCGACAGCGGCCGGCGGGACAGCTATGCCCTCGACACGTGGGGCCGCGAAATCCTCGCCGTCGTCGCCGACGCGGGGATCACCACCCCGCCGGTGGTCATCGGGCACAGCATGGGGGGCCTGGTCACGCTGCGGCTGGCCAGCCTGGCCGGTTCTCGTATCGCCGGAGTGGTCGCCATCGACGCGCCGGTGCGGGACCTGACCCCCGAGGACCGCGCGGCGCGCCAGCGACGGGCGTTCGGGCCGCTGCGCGTGTACCCCACCAGGACGGCGGCCACGGCCCGGTTCCACCCGGTTCCCGATCAGCCGGTGCTCCGGTATATCGCGGACCACATAGCCGAGACCTCCATCCGTGCGGTCGATGGCGGCTGGACGTGGAAGTTCGACCCGGGCATCTTCGCCCGTGAGCACTTCACGCCCGAACTGCTGACCCGGCTGGACTGCCGGGTCGCGCTCTTCCGGGCCGAACACGGCATCGTGACACCGCAGCTGAGCGAGGTCATGTACGACCGGCTCGGCCGCGCCGCCCCCGTCGTCGAGATCCCGGTCGCCGGTCACCACGTCATGCTTGACCAGCCCATCGCTCTGGTCGCGGCGCTCCGTACGCTGCTGTCGGACTGGGACCACTCCAGGCCGGAAACGCCGCCCGAGGCAGGAACCTAGCCGGGGATCCGGGTCTCAAGCAGGTCGTCCAGGATCGCGGCCGCGTCCAGCGGGTTCGCGAGCGCGGCCCAGCGTGCGCCCGTGAGGTCCGCGAGCTGAGCGGCCTGCTCGTGATCGTCGGCGGGGGCCAGGATGATCAGTTCCGGCAGGGAGCGTGCCGTCGCCACGGTGTCGTCGTCATCGGTGGTCCGGCAGTCCGACAGCAAGATGACGACCCGGCGGCGGGCCCGGGCGTCCGCCAGCTGCTCGCGCGCGGCTTGCAGCGCATCGGCCAGCCGGGTGATCCCGTGCCCGCGCAACCGCAGCAGCCGCTCCGACACCACGGCCGGGGCGATATCACTGCCCAGGGGGCGGATGAGGTCGACGGACGCGGCGAAGGACAGGACAGCGTGCTCGCGCGGGGCACGCAGCGCGCAGGCCGCGGCGACCGTCGCCGCCGCGGCCAGCCGCGCGCCGGTCATCGAGCCCGACCGGTCCACCACGACGGCGAAGGCGGTATGCGCCCGGGCCCAGTGCACGGTGGTCAGGTCACCGGCCGATACCGGCCGGGCTTCGGCGCGGGCCGCCGAGACGCCGTCGATCGAGGCGTCGATGTCGAGGTCACCGTCGGCGGCGCCGCGGACGGGGCGCAGCCGGGAAATCCCGCGCATCGAGGGCCGCCCGGCCCGGGCTCGCTCGAGCACGATGCTCGCGCTGAGCCTGATCGCGGCGGCCCGCAGGCTCTCGTCGGTGGCGTTGGTCATGGCGGCGAGCAGCTCGAAGGCGGCGGGGTCTTCGCCCAGCGCCTGGTTCAGCGCCTGCTCGTCGAGCACACCGACCTCGGGGCTGATCTCGGCGAAGCGGGCGTGGCGGGAGAGCTCGCGGCGCCCCGTCGTCTTTCCTTCGGGGCGGCCGGACTTGGGTCCTGGTCGCCGGCGCTGCTGCCCGCCGGCCGCCGCGGCCGCCGGCGGGCTCGTCATTCCCCCGGGCTGGCCTCGCCTCCCGGTGGTACGTCCGGCCGGACGGCGCGGAATATCTCTTCGATGACGGCATCGGCCGAACGCTGGCACGATTCGGTCCGCCGTACCCGCCCGGACAAGGTGGTCAGGGCGGCGTCCAGCCCGACCTGCCAGTCGTCGGCGGGCACGCCGCGGATCCCGGCCAGCTCGGGGATCAGCCGGGCGTAGTCGATGGCGCCGCGGACCGACGTGCCCGAGCGCAGGTCGGGATGTTCGCGGGTGGCGCGGGCGAGTTCCACCGCCTCGGCGACCAGGGTCTGCTTGGCGTCCGGGGCGGCGAGCGAGACGATCTGGCGCTCGTGCTCGGCGTCCTGGTAGCCGACGGCGATCCGGCAGGTCCGGTCGTACAGCGCCATCGACAGCCGTGAGGTGCCGACCGAGTCATACGGGTTCATCGCGGCCACCAGCCGGAAGCTGTCACTGGCGATGATCCGGCCGAGCCGCGGCACGTTGATGTCGCCCTCGGACATGACGGTGAGCAGGACGTTGATCGTCTCCTCGGGAACCCGGTTGAGCTCCTCGACGTACAGCAGGCCACCGTCACGCATGGCCCGGACCAGCGGGCCGTCGGAGAAGTTCTCCGGCCGGTACCCCTGTTCCAGGACCAGGGCCGGGTCGAACGACCCGATCAGGCGGGCCGGGGTCAGCTCGGCGCTGCCCTCCACGAGCACGAATTCGGCGTGCCTGGCCTGCGCGACCTGCCGCAGCAGGGTGGACTTGCCGGTCCCCGGCGGCCCCTCGAGCAGGATGTGGGCGCCAGACGCGAGAGCGGCTCGCACCAGCTCGAGTTCGCGCTGGCGCCCTACGACCTGTTTCGTCATACGTCAGTGATCCCGGATCGCCCGGCCCGTGGCCTCAGTGCTCGTGCACGACGACGCCGCGGACGTTCTTGCCGGCCAGCAGGTCGGCGTAGCCCTCGTTGACCTCGTCCAGGGTGTACGTCCGGGTGATGATCTCGTCGAGCTTGAGGTCACCTGACTGGTACAGGCCGAGGAGCTTGGGGATGTCGGTGGTCGGGTTGCAGTCGCCGAACAAGCTGCCCTTCACGGTCTTGCGGAACAGGGTCAAGATGGTTCCCGGCAGCTGGATCGTCGGCTCCATCAGCTTGTTCAGCCCGGTCAGCACGACCACGCCGCCCTTGCCGACCGCGTTGAACCCGGCGGAAACGACATCGGCGTCCATCAGGCCGACCGTGAGGATGGCCGAGTCGGCGAGCTGGCCCCTGGTCATCTCGGTGATCGCCTCCTGGGCCTCGGCGGCCGTGGCGAACGCGTGGGTCGCGCCAAGCTCCATCGCCTTCTCCCGCTTGTTCTCCAGCGGGTCGATGGCGATGACGTTCTTCGCGCCGGCGTAGCGGGCGCCCTGCACCGCGTTGATGCCGATGCCGCCCACGCCGAAGACCGCCACCGTGTCGCCGGGGGCGACGTTGGCGGTGTTCACGGCGGAGCCCCACCCGGTCGGGACGCCGCAGCCGACGAGCACGGCCTTGTCCAGGGGCAGGTCGTCATCGACCTTGATGACCGAAGTCTGGCTGATCACGCCCCACTGGCTGAACGTGCCGATCATGCACATGGCGCCGTACTGGCCGCGCGGCCCGGTGATCGGGAACCGCTCGCCGGGCAGGTAGCCCTCGAGGATCGTCGCGCCCATGTCGCAGATCGACTGGCGGCCGGTGGCGCAGTAACGGCAGACACCGCAGTTCGGGATGAAGGAGCACACCACGTGATCGCCGGCCTTCACCCGCGTCACTCCCGGCCCGATCTCCTCGATGATCCCTGCGCCCTCATGCCCGAGCACCATCGGCAGCCGGGCCTCGAGGTCCCCGTGCGCGACGTGAACGTCAGAGTGGCACAGGCCCGCGTGGGTGTAGCGGATGAGGACCTCACCCTCCCGGGGCCCGTCAAGGTCGAGCTCCTCGATCTCGATGCGCTTGCCCGGCTCGTAGACGACAGCGGCCTTTGTCTTCATCGACACTCCTTCTGATGCGGCTGGTGGTCCTCAGTCTCCCCGAGCCTAGTCCCGTCAAATGTCTTGATTCGGGACTGGGTCCCGGTCGGTGTCATATCTAGGGTGCCTGATGTCGTGCGGGGGCTCGTAGAACGTCGTGTCCCAGAGCTGCTGGTGGCAGGCTTCGCAGGACACCCACACGTGACCCATGCCGCGGCCGAGCCCGGCCCTTTCCCTGGCGGCGGCGCAGATACAGGGCTTCCAGCTGACCCGCGCCCGGCCGGGCCACAGCTGGTGCCCGAATGGGCAGCATTCTGGCTTGTGTTCGAAAATAGATACTGACATCATATAATAATGTCACAGTCGGCGACCTGCCGTCAGGCGGCGGACCGCTCGGAGAGCAGGAGCTTGATCCGGTCAAGCGCGGCCCGGGCGGCTTCGGGCTCGCGCTGGCCCAGGCCGCAGCTGGTGGACACGTCCACCGGGTGACCGACCGCGTCCTCGATCATCTCGCGGATCAGGAACTGGGTGGCCACGTCCTGGTCCTCGTGCGCGAAGCCGGCGATGAACCGGACGTCTGGCCCGAGCGCCAGCCCGCTCAGCGGCTGGTAGAACGCGGCCCGGCTCGACGGCGGCTGGTCGGCGGCCGCCAGCGGCACGTGCACGTACTCCAGCGGACGCCCGGCCGGCCAGCGGCCGGCCACGGCGTTGGCCAGCGCCACCAGCGGCGAGGCATCTGAGATCCGGCCCATGGCCCGGTGGTTCATGTCGCCGAGGCACAGGTGGAGGCCGAACCTGGCCCCCTCGGGGGCGCCCTGCGCGAGCGCCGTGATCCGCCGCGCCAGCAGCCTGGCCAGGACGGGCCTCAGCCGGGAAGGCGCGCGAGCCACCAGCACAAGCTCCGCCGGGACCTCGAGCTGGAACAGCACGTCGTCGCCGTACAGCTTGCTGGTCTGATGCATGGTGATGGCCAGCGCTTCGGTGAAGGGCCGCAGGTGACGCACGGGACCGGACGGCCCGAACGTGAACAGGGCCAGGTCGACGTCACCCGGGATGCCGACCTGGAAACGCGGCCGGCCCGGTGGGTCCATCGCGGCCCGCAACGTGTCGAACTCGGGCATGGCCGCACGGGCGGCCGCGTAAATGCCCAGGTCAAGCGCCGCACCGTAGAGCCGGTGCCCGGGCCGCAGGGCAAAGCGCGGCGTCTTGTCGTAATCCGACCAGTCGCCCTGCTTGACGAGCCTGAGGTCCGGGTGGACGCGGAAACTTTCGATCACGTTCAGCATCCAGTTCCGGCGTGCGCCGGTCTCACCGTCCGGCAGGCAGTCCAGGTCCGGGCCGAGCCGCTCGACCGCGAGCCGCATGGCCTCCGCCGCGGTGGCCGCCGGAAAACTGCCGACCAGATGCGCACGCCGAACCCCCACGGTGCCTCCCCTTCGTCACCCGGCTGGCTATCAGCCAATATCGCATTTGACCATGACTTGACCAGGGAGGTACACCGCATCACGCGATCAGGCGGCCCGGGAGTGGCCCGCGGGGTCGAGGAGCTTCTTGAGATAGCGGCCGGTGTGGCTCTCCTCGACCTGGGCGACCTGCTCGGGCGGGCCTGCCGCCAGGACCGAGCCGCCGCGCGAGCCGCCCTCCGGGCCGAGGTCGATGACCCAGTCCGCGGTCTTGATGACGTCCAGGTTGTGCTCGATCACGATGACCGTGTGGCCGGCGTCCACCAGCCGGGTCAGCACGTCAAGCAGCTTGCGGATGTCCTCGAAGTGCAGACCCGTGGTCGGCTCGTCCAGCACGTAGGCGGTCCGGCCGGCCGGGCGGCGCTGCAGCTCGGCGGCCAGCTTGACGCGCTGCGCCTCGCCGCCGGACAGGGTGGTCGCGGGCTGGCCCAGCCGCACGTAGCCCAGGCCCACGTCGACCAGCGTCTTGAGGTGACGGTGGATGGCGGGCACGGGCGCGAAGAACCCGGCCGCCTCCTCGATCGGCATCGCCAGCACCTCGGCGATCGACTTGCCCTTGTAGCGCACCTGCAGGGTGTCGGTGTTGTACCTGGCCCCGTGACAGGTCTCGCAGGGCACGTACACGTCCGGCAGGAACTGCATCTCGATCTTGACCGTGCCGTCGCCGGCGCAGGCCTCGCAGCGGCCGCCCTTGACGTTGAAGGAGAACCGCCCGGGCTGGTAACCGCGGACCTTCGCCTCGGGGGTCTGCGCGAACAGCCTGCGGATGTGGTCGAAGACCCCGGTGTAGGTGGCGGGGTTGGATCTCGGGGTCAGGCCGATGGGACCCTGGTCCACCCGCACCACCTTGTCCAGGTGCTGCATGCCGGTGACCCTGGTGTCCCGGCCGGGCACGGTCCCCGCGCCGTTCAGTTCCCGGGCCAGGGCACGGTAAAGGATGTCGTTGACCAGCGTGGACTTACCGGATCCGGACACGCCGGTGACGGCGGTCAGCAGGCCGAGGGGGAACGCGACGTCCAGGTTCCGCAGGTTGTTCGCGCTGGCGCCCTGCACCACGACCTCTTTGCCCGCCGAACGCTTCCGGCGTACCCCCGGCACGGGAATGGACCTACGCCCGGTCAGGTAGGCGCCGGTCAGCGACTCACGGCAGGCCAGCAGAGCCTCCTGCGGGCCGGACACCACGATATGGCCGCCGCGTTCGCCGGCCTGCGGGCCGATGTCGACGACCCAGTCGGCGGCCCGGATGGTGTCCTCGTCATGCTCGACGACGATCAGCGTGTTACCCAGATCGCGGAGCCTGGTCAGTGTCCGGCGCAGCCGGTCGTTGTCGCGCTGGTGCAGCCCGATCGACGGCTCGTCCAGCACGTACAGCACGCCGGTCAGGCCGGAACCGATCTGGGACGCGAGCCGGATCCGCTGCGCCTCGCCGCCGGACAGGGTCGCCGACGCCCGGTCAAGCGACAGATAATCCAGCCCCACATCCAGCAGGAACTGCAGACGCGAGGCCAGCTCGACCAGGATCGGGGCGCAGATCGCTCCGGCTGACCCCGGGAGCTTCAGGGTGCGCAGGCGCTCGGCGAGCTCGCTGACGGGCAGTGCACAGAAGTCGGCGATGGACCAGCCGTCTACCTGCACCGCGCGGGCGGCAGCCTTCAGCCGCGTCCCCTGGCAGGCCGGGCACGGCACCTCCCGCATGAACCCGGTGACGCTGGTCTCGTTCTCGCCTTCGGCCTGCCTTCGCTCCAGGTATCCGATCGCGCCCTCGAATGGAGCATGATAGGAGCGCAGCCGGCCGGTCCTGGTCTCGTACTGGACATGAACGGGCTGGTCATGCCCGTGCAGGAGGGCGTGCCTGGCGGCCGCGGGCAGCTGTGACCAGGGAGTGTCCACGGTGAACCCGAGCGTGCGGCCGAGCGCCTGGGCGAGCCGGAGGAAATAGTCGCTGGCCTGGCCGCCGCTCCACACGGCGAGGGCGCCCTCGCGCAGCGACTTGGACTCGTCCGGCACGATCAGCTCCCGGTCGACTTCCATCCGGATGCCCAGGCCGGTGCACTCCGGGCACGCGCCCGAGGCCGAGTTGAACGAGAACGAGCGGGGCTCGAGCTCCTCGAAGGACAGGTCGTCGTACAGGCACGCCAGGTGCTCGGAGAACATCCGCTCCCGCTGCGGGTCATCGGAGGGCCGACCGATGAAATCCAGGATGACGACGCCGCCGGACAGGGCCAGCGCGGTCTCCACCGAGTCGGTGAGGCGGCGCCGCGCGGACGGTTTGACCTCGAGCCTGTCCACCACGACCTCGATGTCGTGGGTGCCGTGCTGGTCAAGGCTGTGCTGGTCAAGGCTGTGCTGGTCAGGGCTTGGCAGCTCGCCGGCGAGCGCCGACTCCAGCCGGATTACGGTCCCGTCGACCCTGGCCCGCGAGTAGCCCTTGATCGCCAGGTCGCGCAGCAGCCCGCCGTGCTCCCCCTTGCGGCCGCGGACGACCGGGGCCAGCACCTGGAACCTGGTGCCCTCCGCCAGCTCAAGCACCTGATCGACGATCTGCTGCGGGCTCTGCCTGGCGACGGGCCGGCCGCAGACGGGGCAGTGCGGCTGGCCGACCCGGGCGAATAGCAGCCGCAGGTAGTCATAGGCCTCGGTCATCGTGCCCACCGTGGAACGCGGGTTCCCGCTGGCCGCATTCTGGCCGATCGACACCGCCGGCGACAGCCCGTCGATGAAGTCCACGTCCGGCCGGTCCAGCTGGCCCAGGAACTGCCGCGCGTACGCGGACAGCGATTCGACGTACCGGCGCTGCCCCTCGGCGAAGATCGTGTCGAACGCCAGGCTCGACTTCCCCGACCCCGACAGGCCGGTAAAAACGATCATCGCGTTTTTCGGCAGGTCCAGCGAGACATTCTTCAGGTTGTGCTCACGTGCGCCACGGACGACAAGACGATCAGCCAACAGTATTCAGCACTCCAAAACGATCGGACCGCGACAACTCAGCCCGGTTACCGACCGGTACAACAAGGGCGGGCCGCCCCGGATTCCGCGAGCGCTATCTGCTACTCCGGGTCGGCGATCTCGACAGCCACCGAGACGCTGAGGTCGAGGTGTACGGCGGGGTAGTGGCCCCGCTCACCTCTTAAACAGCTCAGCGGCCTGGGCGTCGACATGCGCCATCATCCGGGCCACCTTGGCCGGGTCGGCCCGCTCGGCCGCCTCTTTCCACAGCCTGCGCTGCCGCCGCTCGCAGCGAGGTGAACGTCAGGAGCGAGCTTGGCTCGTGCCGGCGCCGTAACGCAGTCCGTCGATGAGGAGCGCGACCATGCGCTGGTTGTACGCGATTCCCTCGCCGGTTACGGGCAGGCACAGATTGGCAACGGCATGCAAGAGGTCGCCTGGCCTGATGTCGGCGCGGATCTCACCGCAGGCTGCCGCGGCTTCGAGCAGTGACCCGAGGGCAGGTTCGAGCCGCTGCACGAAGTAGCCGGGCAGGGCGCCGTACGCCGGGTCGCCCGAGTGAAGGGCCGCGGCCAGCCCCCGCTTGGTCGCGAGGAACTCGGTGTACCGGTGGAGCCACTTCGCGAGCGCCGTTCCCGGCTCGTGGGCCGCGGCCAGTGCCGGGGCCGCGTCAGCGCACGCATCCACCTCGCGCTGGAACACGGCCTTGACCAGGTCTGAGCGCTGCGGGAAGTGCCGGTACAACGTTCCCACGCCCACCCCGGCCAGGTCAGCGATCTCCTTGGCGGGTGCGTCCACGCCCGACATGTCGAAGACGGCCTTCGCGGCCTCCAGGAGGGAGTCGATGTTGCGCTGCGCGTCGGCACGCAGCCGGCGCGGTGCCCGCTCGTGTGCAACTGGATCCGCGGAGCCGGCCGGGGCGGCTCCGGCCTGCGCCGTGTTCTCGGACATGGCACCCCTCGGCCTATTAAACAGAATCTCTTTCCGCACAGTTCTGGAATAAGTTTCCACTTAGGGCCATGGTACGTCACCAGGCCAGCACGATGGCGATGCCATCGCGAAAGATTACGCCACCATGATCGTGCTGCCGGTCAGCGGAGCTCGTCGGAGAGACGGACGAAACGGTACCCGGCAGTCAGCAGCCGGGGTACGGCGGCGGCAATCCCCTGCGCCGTGCCGCTCTCGGGATGGTTCATGTGGCAGATCACAATGGACCCGCCGGGGGCACCGGTGACGGCGCTGCGGACTTCCCAGGGGGTAAAGGTCGCCCCCCCGTCGCCGTTGACGGAGAAGGTGACCAGGCGATCTCCCATCGCGGTGACGATCCGCGCCGCCACGTCGTCGCTGTAGGCGGTGCCGGCCCGGAAGAAACGCGGCGGGACACCCAGCAGCCGGGTGAGCTTGGCCTGGTTCCTGGCTACCTCGTCGTAGACCTCGCCGGCGTTCCGCGTCCCTGGAATGCCGTAGGCGGGTTGCCCGGTGACCGACAGGGGCAGGTGCCGGGTGCCGTGGTTGGCGATCTCGAATAGCGGCTCGCTAGCTAGTCGGCGGAAGGCGACCGGGTTGGCGTCGATCCAGCGGGAATTGAGGAACAGCGTCGCGGGCACGTTCCGCCGGCGCAGGAAACGGATGAGGGCCTGGTCGTAGCGGCTGCCGCCGGGACCACCGCAGGCGTCGAAGGTCAGCGCGATCACCCGCCGCGACGCGGGCAGGTCACGGACCACCCCAGGTCCCCCGAAGCCCCAGGTGCGCGGCCTAAGGTGGCCGTAGCGAGCGACGACTTGCGCCCGGGTCAGCACGACGGGCGCAGCCGGCCGGGCGCTCGGAAGGACATCGCCCGAAGTACGGCTCCCGGCCACCGCGTGGATCGTAACGGAGGAGGGCTTGCCGCCGCTGGCCGACCGGCCGCAGCTGGCCAGCACTCCTGTCGCCAGAACCGTTAGCACCGCACGACGACTGGTCGTCATCTGCCCCTCTTCTCCAGTCTCGAGGGACTGAAACCAAGACAGCTACCGCGCCAACTCTACGACGTGCCGCCGTGGCCGCCCGGAAGCGCGGAACCCGCGGCGAGCGGCGCGCCTGCTGGCATAGGTTCCCGTCTGCAGCGAGTGGGTGACTGGTGACTATACGCTATTTACTCGCGCCGGATCCTCGCGACTGTCCGGCGGCTGGCATGATGAGCCACGATGAGTGAGCAGGAGACCGGCAAGCGGATCCCGGACGACGCCCACGTCGCGATCGAGCTGCGACTGGCGATTCGTGCAGGTGATGTCGCGGCCATCCAGAGATTGCTGGGCCATGATCCCGCGCTAGCGTCGGCCAGACTTGTCGGCAAGGACGGCGGCTCCGGGACGCCATTGCATGTTGTCACCGACTGGCCTGGCTACTTCCCCAACGGCCCGGAAATCGTCCGGCTCCTGATCGAGGCTGGCGCCGATCCCAACGCCTTGACCAGCGGCCGGAATTCACCCGGTCCAGGTGATGAGACGCCGTTGCACTACGCGGCCAGCAGCGACGACGTCGAGGTGGCTGAAGCCCTGATCGAGGGAGGATCGGATCTCGAGACGCCTGACGGCTCGATCGGCACTCCGCTCGATAACGCCGTGGGCTACGGCTGCTGGCATGTCGCCCGCTTGCTGGTCGCGCGCGGCGCCAGGGTCGACAAGGCCTGGCATGCCGCCGCGTTGGGCATGCTCGGCCGCCTCGAAGCGGTCCTGGGAAGCGACCCGAAAGCGGAGGACGTGTCGCAAGCGTTCTGGCATGCCTGCACGGACGGCCAGCGGCGCGCCGCGGAGTACCTGCTGTCGCGCGGCGCGGATCTCAACTGGGAGCCGGACTACGCGCGCGGCACCCCGCTTGACGCCGCCAGTGGGCTGGGTACCAGGCAGGAGAACGTCATCTCCTGGCTGCGCGAGCTAGGAGCCCGTTCCTCCAGCTCCGAGTGATTCGACAGTGCCGTCGTCCCTGGCCGCCACGCCGGGGAGCGGTGCGCCGGCCGGGAACTCAATACTTCGGGTACCTCTCAGACACCTGACGAGTGAGGCTAACCAGGTCGAAGCCGTAACCGGACCAGTACGCCGGGGCGAAGCGGGCATCGACGTAGCTGATCAGGGCGCCGTCAGTCTCCACCTTGCGTATATCGGGCTGGACACCCTGCTCGGCCTGGTCAGCACAGGCGGAGCAGGCCGGGACGGAGCGGGCGGTGACGCCGCCGTCTGGCGACCAGCCGGCATCCCTCACCGACATGCCGTGCCGCGGATCGTAAAAGCACGATGGCCGCCGGCCGGGCCTCTGCTGCCCGGCCGCAAGAGCGTCGGCGCAAGCCAGATGGTACTGCCCCTCGGCGATAACCCCGCTGACGGCGCCCATGTCCTGGGCCCGGCTGGCGGCCTCAAGGGCCGCGGCCGCCCGCTCCCAGGCGCTCAATGCCGCGCCTTGTTCGCCTGCCGCTTCCGGGCTGGCCTGGATGGAGACATCCGCGTGGTGGCCGGCGACCCCCGGCGCTGAGCGCGATCAAGTCATCCCGGGCAGCCGACTTGACATCCTCGAGGATCCGTTGCTGAAGCTTGCGGAACGGATGCGGTCCTTTCATGCCGTGGACCTCCTGCCGTGTCAAGGTCCGGGCGGCGCGCCGGGCACGTCCGCATCGGACCAGACCACAGTAATACCGGCGTTATCGCGCTGTCATTATCAGTGTGACCAGCCCGCCTCGCCTGTCCTACAGGATTACCGAGAGGGCCAGGTCGGCTAAGAGCGGCCAGCCCACACAGCGGAGATCCGCACGCAATTGCGCGGGACGTCTCCGCGGAAACGCCGGGTACGCCTGCCCTGTTCCTAGCCCGCGACAGCGGGGCGGCCAGACTCTAGGCGCGGCGCGGGAACCTGCCGAAGTCGGGGGCGCGCTTGGCCTTGAAGGCCTCACGTCCCTCCTTGGCCTCCTCCGATCCGTAGAAGAGCAGGTTGGCGTCGTGGGCAAGCTGCTGGATGCCCGCGTAGCCGTCCTCGGCGGCGTGGAAGCTCGCCTTCATCAGCCGCAGGGCAAAGGGCGAGAGCGCCAGCATCTCGCGGCACCACTTCACCGTCTCGGTCTCCAGGTCGGCCAGCGGGACCACGGTGTTGACCAGGCCCATCTCCAGCGCCTGCTGCGCGTCGTACTGTCGGCACAGGAACCAGATTTCCTTGGCCTTGCGTGCTCCCACGATCTGGGTGAGCAGCGACGCGCCGAACCCGCCGTCGAAGGAACCGACCCTGGGCCCGACCTGGCCGAATCTCGCATTGTCGGCGGCGATGGCCAGGTCGCACACCAGCTGCAGCACGTGGCCGCCGCCGATCGCCCAGCCGGCCACCATGGCCACGATCGGCTTCGGCGTCCGCCTCATCTGCACGTGCAGGTCGGTGACGTGGAAGCGGCCCGTGCTGTTCTCGTCCGCCTGGTAACCGCTGTCACCGCGCACCCGCTGGTCGCCGCCGGAGCAGAAGGCCTGGCCGCCCGCGCCGGTCAAGATGATGACGCCGACTGATTCGTCCTCCCGCGCCTCGTTCAGGGCGTGCGATATCTCGATGAGGGTCTGCGGCCGGAACGCGTTGTGCACCTCAGGACGGCAGATCGTGATCTTCGCGATGCCGTCGTCGGTGGTCTCGTATCGGATGTCCTCGTACTTACCGGACTCGTGCCAGGTGAGGCCCGCGGGGCCGCTCGTGAGATCAGTCATGCTGTCCATTCTGCACATGAGCCCCCGGCGGCCGGGCAGCTGGCCTAGGCCCCGGCGCTGCGGTGCGCGGCGTCGAGGAAGGACCGGACCAGGACCGGGTCCTCGTAGTAGCGGTCGCCGGGCGCGGCGGCCGCGCGGCGCCTGCCGTACTCGTAGAGCACGGCGAGCTTCCACAGCGCCAGCGTGGTGTACCAGCCCAGGTTGGCCAGATCGCGGCCGGTCGCGTCGGCGTACCGCTGCGCCAGCTCATCCCGGCTCGGCCGATGGTCGCCAGTTCCCAGTCCAGGACGGCCGCGATCCGTCCCGGCGGATCCGGGACCTGCCCGGCGTCCACGCTGGCCAGCACGCCAGGCAGGGGCACGGCGCTGCCGGCCAGGGCCTGCATGAGCCTAGCCTCGCGGAGCACGTCGTGCGCACCCGGGGGCAGCGGCGGCGGGGGCGGCATCCGGACGACCACCTGCCGGCGCCCGTCGCTGATCCGGTAGGTCAGGTTGGAGTGGCCGTCCCCGGCCGCCCTGCTGCCCGGCCACCCGGCCATCAGGGCCGTCGCGGTCGTGGGCATGCCCGACGAGCGGCTGGGCGAGAAGGTCTGCTGCTATTGCCGTGGTGCACCCGGGCCAGGAGAGCCGGTCGACGGCGGCACCGTGATCTGAAGGGTCGGGCCCGTGATCGATCTCTCCCGCCATATCCGACCGGGGGACGGCGTCTGGTGGAGCCAGGGCAGCGCCGAGCCCACCGTGCTCGTGCACGCGCTGCTGCTCGACCAGGCGGACCGGTTCGCGCCGGTCCGGGCCTTCTGCGGGCTGTCCTGGGACGAGCGCCTGACTACCTCACTTCCCGAGAGCGTCACGGTGATGTCCTACGGCGCCCTGGACGCGCTGCGACGGCTGAGCGCGCGGGGGCGGCTGACCGTCGTGCCGTGCAGCTACTCGGCGCTGCCCCAGCTGTTCGCCGACGGCTCGCTGCCGCGCGACGTCGGATTGGTGCAGGTGTCGCCGCCGGACGCGGACGGCTTGTGTTCACTCGGCGTGGGGTCGATTACGCGGCCGACGCCGGCCGAACGGATGATCGGGCGCCGCGTCGCCGGGCTGATCGAGGACGGTGACACGATCCAGCTCGGGGTCGGCTCGCTGCCCTCGGGGCTGCTGCAGGCGCTGACCGGGCACGCCGAGCTGGGCGTGCACTCCGGGATGATTTCCGACGCCGTGCTGGCGCTGGTGGACAAGGGCATCCTCACCGGGCGTAGGAAGGAGATCGACCCCGGTGTCATCGTGACCGGGGCCGCGGTGGGCAGCCAGCAGCTCTACCCGCGGATTCCGCACCTGCCCGTGGCGTTCCGGCGGCCAGCTACACCCACGCACCCGGTGTGCTCGCCCAGCTGAGGTCGTTCATGGCGGTCAACTCGGCGCTCGAGGTGGACCTGTCCGGCCAGATCGGTGCCGAGCTGCGGCGCGGTGTCTACGTCGGTGCCGCCGGCGGCCAGGCCGACTTCTCGCGGGCGGCGGCCTGGCCGAACGCGCCCGCCGGCTCACCGCCATCGCCGCGCCGAAGTACCGCGACGCCCTCGAGCGGGCCGTTACTGGTTGAATACTGACCATAGTCATACTTCCAGCTGGTTCATACGTCAGACCATTTAGCTCGAAGTCGGTTTAGCCCGCGGTCAGGAGATGTGCATG
Organism: uncultured Actinomycetes bacterium; assembly: GCA_963808315.1. Lineage (GTDB taxonomy): Bacteria > Actinomycetota > Actinomycetes > Streptosporangiales > Streptosporangiaceae > Palsa-504. Next base: position 208,847 of record CAWEFK010000009.1, read on the forward strand.
ACGAGCGCCGAAAGCGCAGCGACGGGATCTAATGGTGGCCGGTCGCAGCTGAGACTGACGCCGATGGAGGTCCCCAAGGCCTCGGACGTGCTCGCGAACGAACTGCGGGAGCGGATTCTCGACGGTGAGTTCGCCGAGGGAATGGCGCTCCCGCCGGAGCGTGAGCTGGTCGCCCAGACCCGGATGAGCCGGGCCACGGTCCGGGAAGCGCTGCGGATTCTCCAGGTCCAGCGGCCGGGACGAGACGCGGTCGCCAAGTCGGTGACCCTGCTCATCCGCGGCCAGCAGGTCCGGCTGGCCGCCCTGCTCGAAACGCGCGAGGCGATCGAGCCGTTCTGCGCCCGGCTCGCGGAGTGAGGCTCTGTTATGGCAAAGGCTCCCGACCGCTGGCACCGATGGTTGATGGACGAGCGATTCGGCGGCGATCCCGCCGTCCGTGAGCGTCTCCTCACCGAGCACTTGTACCCGGTCAGGGACACGGTGCTCGACAAGGCCAAGCTACGGCCCGGTGACACCGTGCTCGACGTGGGCACCGGGGACGGCCTGATTGCATTCGGCGCGCTGGAACGGCTCAGCCCGGCCGGTCACGTGGTCTTCTCCGACATCTCCCAGGACCTGCTCGATCACTGCCGCGCCGCCGCCGCCGCGGAGAAGCTGCTTGACCGGTGCCGTTTCGTCCTGGCCTCGGCCGATTCGCTGGACGGCATCGCAGACGCCTCAGTCGATGTCGTCACCACCAGGTCCGTCCTGATCTATGTGAAGGACAAGGCGGAGGCGCTGCAGGCGTTCTACCGCGTGCTCAGACCCGGCGGGCGGATCAGCGTGTTCGAGCCGATCAACGTGCTGATGCGCGATCCTGACCGGCTCCTCGGCTACGACATCACCCCCGTCAAGCCGCTGGCGGCCAAGATCACAGCGTTCTATCAGTCCATCCAGCCGCGGGACGCCAATCCCATGCTTGATTTCGACGAGCGTGACCTGGTACGACACGCCGAGCGGGCCGGGTTCGCCGACATCAGCCTCGAACTGCGCGTCACCGTGAAGAACAGCAAGCGGCCGGTCCCGTGGGAGCGTGCCCTGCGCATGGCGGGAAACCCGCTCGTGCCGCCGCTGGGCGAGGTCCTGGACCGGGTGCTCAGCCCCCACCAGATCGCCGAGTTCACCGCGTATGTCAAGCCGCTGGTTGAGTCTGGCACCGGGCGGGAGCGACAGGCACACGCTTATCTAGCCGCTACGAGCTAGCGCCGGGGTGACACCGGAACTCCCCGTGGTCATCCGGGCTGATGCCCGCGCTTGCACTGGTACTCCTCCAGTAGCCATCCCCATGGCATGCGACCGTAACGGCCTGCCGCTGGCCACTCTCTTAGCTAGGACCTCAGCAACCAGCGTTCGCCCGGTTACTCGGCGGTAAGGTCACATCCGGCGAAGGGTCAGCATCCCCCGCGAACACCACCGGCCTCGCCTGCCACACCCGCGCCGGACGCTCCCGCTCTGCAGCGACACCGATGGTCCATCGCGGTTGTCCTGGCAACACCGATGGGCCGTCGATGTGGGTCAGGTTCAGGGTTCTGCCCCAGCGAAGCTGCTGGGAGCGGGGCGAACGTTACCTGACACGGCACCAGAGGCTCCGCCTCGGACCGCCGAGGTCGACGGTTCCGTGGACGAGCCGGTGCTGGCGGGTTCATCCTCGCAACCAGGAACACGTTGCGGAGGGTCGCATGGCCCGATGCCGGACCGGAGCAAGATAGCGGGGCTCCCGTAGGCGCCAGCGCAGAGCACCACCCGCGACGCGCCGATCTCCGCCAGCCGCTGGCCATCCCGTACGGCCACGCCGGCCGCCCGGCGGCCGCGGACAAGCACCCGCTCGACCGGGGCATCACCGGCCACGATGAGCCGGTCACGAACCGGATCGAGGTAGGCGAACGCGCTGTTGAACCGGGTGGTCCCGTCGATGTTGACCGGGAAGGCAGCGACGCCGGCGTCCTCGTCGAAGTTGTTGAGATCTTCCACCGCGGGGATCCAGCCGGGGTTGGCCGCCGCGCCCAGCCGTCGTAATCGAGGCGGCTCCCGAACACGACCGCGCCGGCATTATGGGCGGAACAGCCGCCGACCACGCGCGCACGGCTGAAGCGGATCACCTGGCCGGCGAACTCGCCCGTATAACCCCAGTCGTGGGACCACGCGATGCGTGTCGCGTCAAGGAGGTCGCGCGGCCATCGGCCGCTGCCGGGAAGCGTGTCGCGATGCTCACTCAGATTCCTTCGCCATTGGATTCCCGTCCACAGCGAATCGTTTTTTCGAGCCCCAGAGGTGTTGTCAGCCGACTCATTCTTCTATCCTTTATTTCCGTGCCGGTCGTCATAGATTATTTCGGGCAGGTGATGCAGCTGACCCTTGATCGCCCCGAAGCCGCCAACGCGGTGAACATCGAGATGGCGCTGCAGATCGCTGACGCCATCGATAGCTTCGCGGCCAATGACAGCGCGCGGGTGCTTGTCGTGACCGGGGCCGGAGAACGGTCGTTTTGCGCGGGTGGCGACCTAGCGGAGATGCTTGACTTGACCGGTCACGCGCAGGCTGACCGGGCCGGACCGCTCGGGTTCGCCCGGTTGGACCCCGGCAAGCCGACGATCGCGGCCGTCAACGGCTATTGCTTCGGCGGAGGATTGGAACTGGCCTCGTGGTGCGACTTCAGGATCGCAGCGGATAACGCGGAGTTCGGGGCGCTGAACCGGCAATGGGGCGTCCCGCTCATTGATGGCGGAACGCAGCGTCTGCCCCGGATCGTCGGCTACGGCAACGCGATGTGGATGATCAACACCGGCTACCGTTTCGGTGCTGAACGTGCTTTCCAGCTGGGGTTGGTGCAGGAAGTCGTCCCGGCCGGACAGGCACTTACCAGGGCGCGCAAGATCGCCGAGCACATTGCCCGCCAGCCCCAGCCTGCCCTGCTCGCCGACCGGCAGGCAGTGGTGACGGGCCGGGACCTGCCGTTGCAGCAAGGAATAACGGCCGAGGCCGAGGCCGGGCGGCCGGTGATGAGCCACCCGGACGTCGCCAAGCGCCTCGCCGATTACGCCAAGCTTCGCAAGTAGGAGACTACGGGCTCGAGACCTCGAGCGCGTCTCCGGCTGCGTCCAGACTTGCCCGGCAATCCTCGATGCTGTCCCCGACCACGATGGCGAAGGCGATCCTGCCGTACGTTATGCCCTTGGGCGGCGGGGAGACGGTGGCACCGGGGCGGGCGACCGTCACGGCGCGCTCGACCGAAGGGGGAAGCCGCCCGGGGTCGAAGCGGATCGACGCGATCATGGTGTCATCGTGCTGGACATAGAAGAACCTGATCCCCGCCACCCGTCGCGGCTTCCTGGGGTGCCCTGAAGACCCGCGCCGGACGAGCCGGTCTCACCCCGACCGGCCTGCTGATGGCCGCTTACGCGGTGACGCTGGCCTACTGGGGCGCCGGCCCGCGGTTCACCCTCAACACCACCATCGCCGACCGGCCGCCCATCCATCCGCGCATCCTGGACGCTCTGGGCAATTTCTGCGACACCATGCTGGTCGAGGTCGACCTGGACCGGCGCCTCAGCTTCACCGAGCAGGCCCGGGCGCTGCAGGCACAGCTGCGACGAGACCTCGACCACAGGCACTTCTCCGGTATCGAGGTGATGCGTGAACTCGCGCGGCGCCGCGGCAGCGTCGCCCAAGCCCGCATGCCGTACACCTTCAACTGCACGATCGGCTACCCGCGGCCAGGCGTGGACGGATCGGCGGTCGAGCTGTTCGGGCCCGAGGCGTTCGCCGTCAGCCAGACCCCGCAGGTATGGCTGAACGCCTTCGCGATGGAGCAGCACGGCGGGCTCGTGGTCCAGCTGGACGCGGTGGCCGGGCTGTTTCCCGCCGGGCTGCCCGGCAGCGTGGCCGAGGGTTACCAGAAGCTGCTCGAGGCGCTGTGCGCCGACGCGGCCTGGACGTCGGCCACGTTCGATCTGCTGCCCGCGGCGCAGCGGGCCCGCCGGAACGCGGCGAACGACACGGCGGCACCGGTGCCGGCCGCCATGCTCACCGACGCCTTCGTCGAGGCGGCCAGCCGCCGCCCGGACGCGCCCGCCATCTGGACCACGGGCGCGGTGATCAGCTACGGCGAGCTGTACCGGCGAGCCTGTTACGCCGCCGCCTGGCTACGCGAGCACGGCGCGGGCCGCGATGACCTGGTCGCGATCGTGATGACCAGGGGGCCTGAGCAGATCGCGGGCATTCTCGGCACCTTGCTGGCCGGCGCCGCCTACCTGCCGGTCGATGCGGGCCTTCCCGGCGAGCGCAAGGATTACCTGCTGCGCGATGGCCAGGTGAGCTGTGCCCTGACCAACACCGAGTGGACCGACCCCCGATATCAGATCCTGCGCCTGGACGAGACCGGGACGGCCGAGGGCATCACCCGGCGAGCCGGCGCGACCCCCGATGACCTGGCCTACGTCCTGTACACCTCGGGCACAAGCGGAGAGCCCAAGGGAGTCATGGTCAGCCACCGTAGCGCCGTCAACGTGGTCGCCGACTGCACGGCCCGGTTCGGTGTCGGCCCGGACGACCGGCTCTTCGGGGTCAGCGCGATCAGCTTCGACCTGTCGGTCTACGACATTTTCGGCGCCCTGTCGGCCGGCGCGGCGATCGTGCTGCCCGACCGTGACCGGGCGGCCGATCCCGCCCACTGGCTCGACCTGTGCGCCCGGGCGAACGTCACCATCTGGAACTCGGTGCCGGCCATCGTCTCCATGCTGCACGACCAGGCGGTGGCCGATAACCCGGCCGGACTCGGCACGATACGACTGATCATGATGAGCGGCGACCGGATCCCGGCTTCGCTGCCCGCCACCCTGCGGCGGCTGAACGACCGGGCCGCGCTGGTCAGCCTGGGCGGCCCGACCGAAACCACGGTATGGAACATCCTCCATCCGATAGCCCCTGACGAGGACGGGAGCATTCCCTACGGCAGGCCGAACGCCAACAACCGTGCCTACATCCTCGATCCCGACGGGAACGACCGCCCCGACTGGGTGCCTGGCGAGATCTGCGCGGCGGGCACGGGCCTGGCCCGGGGCTACTGGGGTGACCCGGCTCGCACCGCGGAGAAGTTCGTGCTCGACGCCGGGCGCGGTGAGCGCCTATACCGCACGGGGGATCTCGGGCACTACCTGCCCGACGGTGAGATTGCCATCCTTGGCCGCAATGACTCCCAGCTGAAGGTCAACGGCTACCGCGTCGAGGCGGGCGAGGTGGAGACGCGCCTGCTCGCGCACCCGCAAGTGAAGCAGGCGGCGGTCGTCCGGCAACACGCCGTGCACGGCGACCGGCTCGTCGCCCACCTGACGTCGGTCAGCGAAGATCGTCCCGCCGACGCCGAGCTGCAGCACATGCTGCGCCGCCAGCTGCCCGGGTACATGGTCCCCTCGGTGATTGCCTGGCACGATCGCCTGCCGCTGACCGGCAACAGGAAACTAGACCGCAGGACGCTGGAGGCGATGGAGCCGCACCCGGCCCCGTCGGGAGATCTCGTGGCCGCTCCCGAGCTGGAGCGGGCGGTCGCCGAGCTGTGGATGTCGGTGCTGGGCGTGGCCGATGTCGGCTCGGCCAGCAATCTGTACGACCTCGGCGGCGATTCGATCGCGGCGGTGCGCATCCTGGTGGCGGTCCGCAAGCGCTTCTGCGTCACGATCCCACTCGACCTGCTGCCCGAGGTCCAAACCGTCGCCGCGATGGCCGCCCGAATAGGAGCTACGGTGAGCGCATCATGACCTGGTCCGTCATCAACCAGGTGGTAACAGACCCGCCTCCTGCCGGGCATCACGCACATTTCGTGCGGCTCGGCCGCACGCAGACGCTCGAGCTCGGCGAGCTGCATGAGCGTTCGATCTCGCTGGCCGCCGGGCTGAGCGAGCTGGGTGTGGCGAAAGGCGACCGGGTCGGCATCGACGCGGCCAACTGCCTGGAATGGGCGCTGCTCGACCTGGCCTGCCTGCGTCTGGGCGTCATGACAGCGGGTTTCGAAGCGGGCAAGGCCGGCCCCCCGGAGGAGCTCAAGGCCAGGTACGGCCTCAAGCTCATCTTCACCGACCGGGTGCCGGAGGCCGAAGGTGTCCTGCCGATCGCCGAGGTGCCCGCGCTGGAACGTCCCGGCCGCCCGCCGGCCACCGAGTACCACCTTCAGGACGCCACCACGCTCAAGTTCACCTCCGGCAGCACCGGGCAGCCCAAGGCCCTGGCCGCCAGCGCGGGCAGCATCGACGCCTCTATCACCGCGGTACAGAAGATGTTCGGCCACGGCCCGGGAGATCACCTGTTCATCTTCTTGCCGCTGTCACTGGCGCAGCAGCGGTACTGGATCTATTCGGCGCTGTGTTTCGGGCACGACATTACGGTCAGCACCTATGAGGCGGCCTACACGGCCATGCGGCAGGCACGGCCGACCGTGGTCATGGGCGTGCCTGGTTTCTACGAGACGGCGATGCGCCGCATCAGCTCGCGCGCCGACGCCGTCGGCCTGTTCGGCGACCGGATCCGCTACATGTGGACTGGCTCGGCGCCGGCCCGGGTGGAGATGCTGCGTTTCTTCACCGACCTGGGCATGCCGATCTACGAGGGATACGGGCTGAACGAGACCTGCATCGTCAGCAAGAACTACCCAGGCGCGGCCAAGCTCGGCAGCGTGGGGCAGTTGCTGCCAGGAAAGCAGGTGACCTTCGACGCCGATGGCCTGATCAGCGTGCGGAGCGAGATTCCGGTCGCCCTCCGCTACGAGTACGGCCCCTCCGGTGAATCGGCGACCATGTTCATGCCGGACCAGATGGTCAGGACGGGTGACGCGGGCTATCTCGATGACGAGGGTTACCTGTTCATCCTCGGCCGCGCCGATGACGTGATCGTGCTCGCCAACAGCAGGAAGGTCACGGTCAGGCCGATGGAGGAACAGATGAGGGACAGCGCGGCCATCGACCAGTGTGTCCTGTTCTGCCCGGATGGCAAACGCATCGTCGCCGTGGTGTCCCCCTCGCGGGTACCCGCCGACGAAGCCGCGATATTCGCCCAGCTCGAGCGGACCAACGCCGGTCTCCACCCCGATTTGCGCATCAGCGCGGTCGTCACCGCCGGCGCGCCCTTCACCATCGGCAATGGCCTGCTCACCTCGCAGTACAAGCCAAGGCGCCGGCAGATCTTCCAGGCCTACCGGCGGGAAATCCACCAGAGCATAGGAGTAACAGATGGCCAGTGATGTGGAAGCGATCGCGCGCGTCCAGCTCACCAAGGTGATGGACACCGACACCGCTCCCGAAGACATCGACCCTGATACCGACATGGAGGAATACGGCCTGACGTCCCTGGAGAAGATCCTCTTCATCACCGCTACCTGCGAAGGCACCGGGGTTGACCTCTCGCTCTTCACCGATCGCGACGTAGATGCCATGCATACGCTGCGGGACGTGACCAAAGCGGTCGGAGCTCACGCGAACGAGATCACCTGACATGGCGTGGGCACAGACCGCGGCCGCGCGCCTGGAGAACGAGCATGTCCTGCTCAGCCCCTTCACGCCCGGGGACCGGTCGCCGCTACGCGAGATCGCGATGGCCCCGGCTATCTGGCGGTACTTCGTGACCAGGATCGACACGCCCGCCGACTTCGACGCCTTCTTCGATGCCGCCCTAGACGATCAGGCCGCGGGCCGCCGGGTCAGTTTCTGCATCACCGATAAGCGCAGCGGCCGGGCCGCGGGAAGCATGTCCTTCGGCAACCTGGCCGAGAAGGACCAGCGGATCGAGATCGGCTGGTCCTGGCTCGGGCTGGACTTCCAGGGCCGGGGAATCAACCGGTGGGCCAAGTTCCTGCTGCTCGAGCACGCCTTCGAGCGCCTGGCCGCCGAGCGGGTGGAGTTCAAGACCGATGAGCTGAACGAGCAGGCCCGCAAGGGCCTGCGGAACGTCGGCGCGGTCGAGGAAGGCATCTTGCGCCGCTATAACCCGATGCCCGACGGCCACCGCCGCAATGCGGTCTTCTACAGCGTGCTCCGCGGCGAATGGCCTTGGGTCAAGGACCAACTGCTGGCGTACCCGAAGGTGACGCCGCAAAGCACGGCCGTCTGATGCCCGGCCAGCCGGCCGTGCCGTACGTCAGCGCGGCCGGGGATGCCTTCGCGATCGGCCGGGCGCATGGCACGGCGCTGGCGGCGTCGCTGCAGGCCTTCCTGGCCGACTCGCTGACCCGCCTGAACCAGATCTTGCCGGCGCCTGTGTCGATGGACGCGCTGGTCCCCGCGATCCGCGCCTATCGGGCCGAGATCGCCGCGGCCGCACCCGGGCTCGCCGACGAGGTCCGGGGGCTGGCCGAGGGCGCGGGCATCAGCCTGGATCAGGCGACCCTGCTGCAGATAAGGCGCGAGGTTATGGGTTACCGTGTCGTCCGCGCGACGGGTGACTGCACCTGCTACGCGCGCGCAGCGGACGGCGTGCTCGCGCAGACCGTCGACCTCAACGGCAATCTGGAGGATCAGCTCTGCGTGCTGCGGATCGCGCGGGCCGGGTCACCACGCCGGGTCCTGCTGATCAGCTTTGCCGGACTGCTCGGCTACCTCGGCCTGAACAGCGACGGGCTCGCGGTCGGACTCACACTCGTACTTGGCGGCAGCTGGCATCCGGGGCTGCCGCCCTACCTGGCCATCCGTTACCTGCTCGATACGTCGGGAACGGTCGCCGAGGCCATCGAGGCGCTGCGTGAGCTCCGTCTCGCCAGTTCCCGCACCATCGTGCTGTGTGACTCGCGGACCTGTGCCTACGTTGAGATCCTGGACGGGGAATTGCGCATCACCGAGACAGACCAGGTGGTCCACACCAACCATTACCTCGACCCAGGGTTCGCGTCTTGCGACGAGATCAACGTCTTCGCCCGGAACTCCTCGGTGCGAAGGCTGCAGGCCTGCCGGAGCCGGCTGGCCCGGATTCCGGCGGGCGCGGGTACCGAAGACCATTTCGCCCTGCTGAGCGAAAGCCCGATCAACGTACCGGGGAACGGCAACATCCGCAGTGAGCACACCGTGGCCGCCGTCGTCCTGATGCCCCGCGCCGGCGAACTGCACCTACGGTCCGGCGACCCGGCGCTCACGGCGACTCAGGTATTCGTGGTGTGACAACGAAGGGATCGTGTGCCCGTGACCTCCCCAGGATTCCCGGTCGCTGTCGTCGGGATCGGATGCCGTTTCCCCGGAGCCCGGGGCCCGCAGGAATTCTGGCGGTTGCTCATGGACGGAGCCGACGTCGTCACCGAGGTGCCCGCGGCGCGCACCGACCATCCGCAGCTCTTCCCGGCCGCGCCCGGCCGCAGCAAGCGGTACGGCGGTTTCCTTGACGACGTCGCCGGGTTTGACGCCCTGTTCTTCGGCATCTCCTCGCGCGAGGCTAAGCGCATGGACCCGCAGCAGCGTCTGCTGCTCGAGGTGGCCTGGGAGGCCTTGGAGGACGCCCAGTTGCCGCCGCCGTCGCTGGCCGGCAGCCGGACCGGGGTGTTCGTCGGGCAGATGGGCCGGGATTACTGGGAGCTGCAGGCCAGGCACAGCGAGGTCGACATCCACGCGCTGACCGGGAGCGGGCTGCTGTCCTTCGCGTCCGGACGCCTGTCGTTCGTGTTCGACCTGCGTGGCCCCAGCGTTTCTGTCGACACCGCCTGTTCTTCTTCGCTGACGGCCGTGCACCTGGCCTGCCAGAGCCTGCACAGCGGCGATGCTGACACGGCGCTGGCGGCCGGGGTGAACCTGGTGCTGATCCCCGAGCTCGGCGCGCTGTACGAGCGGGTGAAGATGATCGCCTCGCACGGCCGGTGCCGGTTCGGCGATGCCTCGGCCGATGGATTCGTCCGGTCCGAGGGCGCCGGCGTGGTGGTTCTCAGGCCGCTTGACCGGGCGCTGGCGGCCGGGGATCGCATCTACGCGGTGATAGCCGGCAGCGCGGTCAACAATGACGGGCGGGCCAGTGGTTCCCTGGTCGCCCCCTCACGGGAGGGCCAGGAGGGGGTCCTGCGGGACGCGCTGGCCCGGGCCGGCGTTGATCCCGCCGCCGTGGGCTACGTGGAGGCGCACGGAACCGGTACCCGTGTCGGCGACGCCGTCGAGTTGCGGGCGCTGTCAGCCGTCCTGGGCGCCGGGCGGCCGCCGGACAAGCCCTGCCTGGTCGGGTCGGTGAAGACGAACCTGGGCCACAGCGAGGGCGCGGCGGGCATCGCCGGGTTCATCAAGACCGCGCTCAGCGTGTACTACGAGCGGATCCCTGGCAGCCTGCTGCCCGCCGATCCCAACCCCGCGCTGAGTGAAGCCGGCGCGTCGCTGCGAGTGCCGCCGGGCCCGGTGCCGTGGCCGCCGGGCACGCCGGCGGCCGGGGTAGCCTCCTTCGGGTTGTCCGGCACCAACGTGCACGTGATTCTCACCGCGGCACCGCGGCCTGCCACCCCGCGGTTCCGGCCGTTCCTGCCGCTTCTGCTCCCGCTCTCCGCCCGTGATCCGGTGGCGTTGCGCGAGCTCGCCGAGGCTTATGCCGGCCGGCTGGCCGACGCCGACGCGGCGCACGCCGCCCGGGTCTGCGCGGCGGCCGCGCGGGGGCGCGCGCATCACCGGCTGCGGGCGACCGCGATCGCCGATGACGGCGCCGGCCTGGCCGCCGCGCTGCGGGCCCTGCCACCCGCTGCGGCCGCCGGGCCGGTCGCCCTCCGTCCGACTGGTCCTCCCCGCGTTGTCTTCGTCTTCCCGTCGCACAGCGATGTTCCCGGCTACCGCGCCGTGCTTGGCGCCCGCCGGGTGCTGCCGGCCGTGCACGCCACGCTGGACGCTTGCGATAAGGCGGCCGGGTATGAGATCGCCCGGTCATCCACGGAAGACCTGGTCATGCTCTGGGCCATGCAGGTCGCCCTGGCCGCGCACTGGCAGGCCAGCGGCGTCCGGCCCGACGCAGTGATCGGCTGCGGCCCGGGAGAGATCGCCGCCGCGCAGGTCGCGGGCCTGATCGCGCCCGGTACCGCAGCCCGCCTGGCCTGCTCCGGCCCGGCCGGCCCCCGCTACACCGCCGGGCGGATCCCGACGCCGCAGGACGCTCCGGCCTTCAGGTCCGCGATCGCCGGCCAGGTGGGCGCCGAGCTGGACGCCGCGCACTGGGCCGAGGTGCTGCCGGGTCCGGACCGGCAGGCCGACCTGGCCGCCGCGGTTGGCCGCGGAGGCCGCGGAGGCCGCGAGGGCTGGCTCGGCGCGCGTGGTCTTCCTCGAGATCGGCGCCACCCCGACGCTTAGCGGGCAGATCCGGCTGGCCCTAGCCGACAGCGGGGCCAAGAACGCCGCCGCGCTGCCGGGGCAGGGTTCAGGCCAGCCCGGCAGCGACGCGCTGATCAGGCTGGTCATCGCGACCACCGCTAGCGTGTACGAGGCGGGAGCCGACATCGCGTGGGAGAACTACTATCCGCACCGGGCCGCCGCCGAACGGATCCCCACCTATCCCTGGCAGCGCAAGCAGGTCTGGTTCGAGGCCGAGGCGGGGCGGGCCGGCGATGAGTCCGAGACCTAGCTGGTCCTCAGTTCGGGGAACTGGTCGTCGCGCCACTCCTGCGGGCTGGCGGTACCGCTGGCGCTGGCGGCGCCTGCCGCGGCCTCTTCCTCGCGGCGGCGCAGGTCCACCCGGCGGATCTTGCCCGAGATCGTCTTGGGCAGCGCGGCGAATTCCAGCCGCCGTATCCGCTGGTACGGGGCCAGGTTCTCGCGGGCGTGACGGAGGATCGACAGGGCCGTGTCCCGTCCCGGCTCATAGCCGGGTGCCAGCGTGACGTAGGCCTTGGGCACCGCCAGCCGCAGCTCGTCCGGAGCCGGGACGATGGCTGCCTCGGCGACCGCGGGGTGCTCGATCAGGACGCTCTCCAGCTCGAACGGCGAGATCTTGTAGTCCGAGGCCTTGAAGACGTCGTCGGTCCGCCCGATGTAGAAGATGTATCCGTCGCTGTCCCGGGAGGCCACATCGCCGGTGTGGTAATACCCGCCCGCCATCGCCTCGGCGTTGCGCTCCGGATCGCCCTGGTAGCCGGTCATCAGGCTCATCGGCCGCCTGGACAGGTCGACGCAGATCTCGCCTTCGGCGAGCAGGCTGGCCGGTCACCGGGTCGACCAGGACGATCGGCACGCCGGGCAGCGGCAGCCCCATCGAGCCCGGCTTGACCGGCATCCCCGGCACGTTCCCGACGGCCAGCGGCAGCTCGGTCTGGCCGTATCCGTCTCTGATGGTCAGGTCCCAGGCCCGCTGGATCTGCTCCATGACCTCGGGGTTGAGCGGCTCGCCCGCGGACAGCAGCTCGCGCAGCTGGCCTTTCCCGCCGGACAGGTCAGACTTGATCAGCATCCGCCAGACCGTGGGCGGAGCGCAGAAGGTGTTCACCCCGGCCCGCCGGATCTGCCCGAGCAGCGTGGCCGCGTCGAACCGGGAGTAGTTGTAGATGAAGATCGTCGCCTGCGCGATCCACGGCGCGAAGAAGCAGCTCCACGCGTGCTTCGCCCAGCCGGGCGAGCTGATGTTAAGGTGCACGTCGCCCGGCCTGGCCGCCACCCAGAACGAGGTGGCGAGGTGCCCGACCGGGTAGGAGACCTGGGTGTGCTCGACGAGCTTGGGCTGGTTTGTCGTTCCCGACGTGAAGTACAGCAGCTGCGGGTCTGATGGCGCCGTCCCCGGGTGCTCGGCCGGCGGACGTCCAGGGCGTAGGCGTCGCGGTAGGCCAGCCAGCCGGGCGGGGCGTCGCCGACCGCGAACCGGGTGTACTCCCCCGGCACCTCGGCGAACTTGGCCGTGTCCGCGGTGTTGGCCAGCACGTGGCCGACCGCGCCGCGCTGCACCCGGTCGGCCAGCTCAGCCCGGCCGAGCGCGGTGGTGGCGGGCAGGATCACCGCGCCGAGCTTCATCACGCCGAGCATGGCCTCCCACAGCTCGACCTGGTTGTTCAGCATCAGCAGCACGTGGTCGCCGCGGGAGACACCATGCCGGGCCAGGAACGCCGCCACCTGATCGGACCGGCGGGCCAGCTGGTCGAAGGAGTACCTGGCCTCCGACCCATCCTCCTCGACGATCCACAGGGCGGTGCCGACGTGACCGCGGGCGTTCGCGTCGAACCAGTCGATGGCCCAGTTGAAACGGTCACCGAAGTCGGGCCAGGTGAACGCCTCGACGGCCTTCGCGTAGTCCCGGCCCAGTTCCTGCAGCAGGTCGCGTGCCTGCCGGTAGATCTCGGTCCGGCTGGCGGACCCGGCTGGTTCGATCCCCACCCCGATCAGCTCCTTCCATGCTGGCTAGGCCGGATGACCCGGCTGGGGCCGAGCCACCCGGCCGGGACGGTGACGGGCATCGTCAGCAGCATCGCGGCGTAGGACTTGCCCTGCGGGTCGTACCGCAGCGTGGAGGTCCCCCCGGTCCCGCCAAGCACCTCGTCGAGCACGATGTTGATCGCGTGCAGGCCGGGCAGCGACCAGCGGATCACCGCGGCCGGGCTCAGGTGGGCGAAAAATTCCCGGACCCGGGCCGCGGTGACCTGGTCACGGAGCACCGGCTCGAATTCCGGCCGCCGCGCGATGAGGCCGATGTTGGCCAGGTTGCCCTTGTCTCCGCTGCGCCCGCAGGCGATGGCCAGCAGCGGTACCTCGGCGGTGGCCCCGCCCGGGTCGGCCGGCGGGGGTTCTCTGGCAGCGGCGGGGTCGAGGTGCGGGCGGCGGCCGAGCCGGGCGCGATCGCGACCTCGAACACCTCGCCCTCAAGCCGGACCCGTACCGGCACCGTTCCCTTGCCGGCCAGCAGGTGGTAGACGGCGATGGCCGGGGCGACCCTCGGCCGTCCCGCGAAGAACCCGGTCAGCCCCTGGACCACCAGCGACATCGACGCGAACTCGGCGGAGAAGATCTCCAGCGAGGTCCGTTCCTCGCTGCGGGCTCCGATCTTGACCACCGCCTCGGTCGCCGCCGGATCGGCCTTGCCCCCCATGATCTGGCCGGACCCGACCACCTCCACCGAGGTCTCGCGCAGGCCCGGCACGCCGCGGGCGGCGCACAGCCGGTCGGTTCTGGCCAGCACCGCCTCGCCCACTCTGGCCGCCTTGCCCGCGGCGCCCGCCCCGGCCAGCATGGCCGTGGTCAGCACCCGGAATCCGTCGGTGCGGGTCGCGGTCACCTTGTACGTCGTGGTCGGCGGTCCGCCCCGGGCGCCCGAGGCCCGCACCCGGTCCGGGCCTTCCTGGGTCAGCCGGACCTCGCGCCAGTCGCAGCTGACGTCGGCCATCAGGTACGCGCCGGGATCCCCGATCTCGTACAGCACCTGCTCGGCCACGGTGGTCACCGACACCAGGCCGCCGGTGCCGGCCGGCTTGGTGATCACGGCCGTCCCGTCCGCGAAGCACTCCGCCACCGGGTAGCCCATGTGGTCCCAGCCGGGCACCTCGGCCCAGTCCGTCACGTTCCCCCCGGTCGCCTGCGGGCCGCACTCCAGGATGTGGCCGACGAGCGATCCCGCGGATAGCAGGTCGTAGTCGGTGTCGGTCCAGCCGAACTCGTGCATCAGCGGCCCGAGCACGACCGCCGCGTCGACACAGCGCCCGGTCACGACGATGTCGGCCCCGGCGGCCAGGGCCGCGGCGACGGGACGCGCGCCGAGGTAGGCGTTCAGCGACTGCGGCCCGGGCGGCACCGCGCGACCGGTGACCATGTCGGCCGGGGACGCGGCCAGCACGGCGTCCCGCTGCGGCATCAGGTCATCACCTTCGACCGCGGCCACCCGCAGGCGCAGTCCCTGCTCCCCCACCACCTCGGCCAGCGCCCGCGCGCATTCCGCCGGGTTCAGCGCGCCCGCGTTGGCCACGATCTTGATGCCGCGACCGGCCACCTCGGGCAGCACCGGGGCGACGGTGGTGATGAAGTCGGCGATGTACCCGGCCTGCGGGTCCTTGGCCCGGGCCCGGGCCAGCAGGGCCATGGTGATCTCGGACAGGTAGTCGGCCACGAGGTAGTCGACCGGCGCGCCGTCCAGGATGTCGCGGATCGCGGCCGGCGTGTCGCCCCAGAAGGCCGCGAAGCACCCGACGCGCACGACGTCTTTCATTGCTCACCGCCCCCGGTAGGTCGGGTCGCGCTTCTCGGTGAACGCGCGCGGGCCCTCCCTGGCGTCGGCCGTGCGCAACACCTGCTGGTGGATCTCGTGCTCCAGGGTAAACCTGGGCTCGTTGCCCAGGGCACGGATCGCGATCTCCTTGACGGCCTGCACCGCGAGCGGCCCGTTGCGGCTGATCAGCCGGGCCAGCTCCAGGGCCCGGGGCAGCACCTGCCCGGCGGGCAGCACCTCGTTGACCAGCCCGGCCGCGTAAGCGCGCTGAGCGTCGATCGGCTCGGCCGTCAGCAGCAGCTGCATGGCGATCGCCCACGGCACCTGCTGCGGCAGCCGCACATGCGAGCCGGCGCCAGGGATGATGCCCCAGCGGGTCTCCGGCAGGCCGAACACGGCGTTCTGCGCGGCGATCCGCAGGTCCGTGCCCAGCAGCATCTCCAGGCCGCCGGCCAGGCACAGCCCGTTGACCGCGGCCACCATGGGCTTGTAAAAATCGCTGAAGAACCGCTGCTCCGGATCCGGGATCAAGATGGCGAGCTGGCCGTCGGTCAGGCGCGGGATCAGCTCGGCCAGGTCACCGCCTGCGCAGAAGGCACGGTCGCCCGCCCCGGTCAGCACCACGGCGCGGACGGAGTCATCGGCCCGCGCGCGGGCCACCGCCTCGGCCAGCTGCACGATCATCACCACGGTGAGCGCGTTATGGCGCCGCGGGCGATCCAGGGTCATCACCGCGACCGGGCCGTCGGTCTCATAGGTCACCCGCCCGTCCGGGCTGTCCCCCGTCACCGGTCACCACCTCGGCCCTTGAAGTGAATCACTGTTAACTAACTTAGAATGCGGGCGGCGACGCCACCAGCCCGTGCAGGAAGATCTCGACGAACACGGCGGCGACGTCGTCAGGGGACGCGCCCCGGCCCGGCCTGAACCACCGGTGTGACCAGTTCAGGGCACCCAGCACGGCGTTGGTCGCGAGGGCGGGGTCGAGGCTGGCCTTGAACTCACCGGAGGTGATTCCGGCGGCCATCATGGCCTCGACCGCACCGGTGAAACGCCGGGCGAGCCGGCGGAGCGTCTGGGCCGACGGATCGTCGTGGCCGAGCTTGGTCATGTCTTCCTGCACGTAAACGTACAGGTAGGGGTAGTGGTCGGTATAAGCGCGCATCAGCTCGGCCACCAGGGACCGGACCTGCTCGGCCGCGGTCAGGTCGGCGGCCGCGATGCCCTCGGCCGCGTCCACCAGGTGCTGGACCGCGTCGATGATCACGGCGTGGAAAAGCTCGTGCTTGCCGTTGAAGTAGTAGTAGACACTGGCCCGGTCGGCACCGGCCTCGGCGGCGACGTCGCTCATGCTCGCCCGCTCGTATCCGGTGCGCTGGAACACGCGCGCGGCGGCCTCGGTGATCGCGGCCCGCTTGTGCGCGTACCCGGGGCTCGGCCCGGCCTGGGCGTGCTCGCGGCGTTCGCCGATCCGGCTCACGGCTGCTGGTGTCCCGGCTCGTCTGCCTGCGCCGCGGCCAGCACGGGACCGCCGCGGCGCAGTGAGTAGCAGGCGTCGGCCAGCCGCGGCGCGACCTGCAGGCCCGCCGTCATCCACTCGCCGCTGTCCTGGGTCTGCGGCGCGTACGGCGCCCGCTCGTTCATCTCCAGGAAGACCACCATCGCCTGCATCTCGCTCAGGCCGATCAGCAGCGTGTTGACGTGGGTGCAGCCGCGGGTGCCGCCGGACAGGTCAAGGACGGCCCGGCGCCAGCCGTGCAGGAGCTCCTTGCCGATCAGCTGCTGCAGGGCGGGCACCACGAACGGGCAGGTGGAGTAGGGGGTGGCCAGCGGCCGCACGTCCAGCTCGGCAATCTGGAGCCCGGGGCCGCCCACTCGGGCGGTGATCGCGATGTCGTGGATCACCCGGGACGTCGGGGCGGCGCTTCCGTCCGCGGGGGCAGGGCCGTAGTCCCCGCCTTCCGACAGGTCGGTCAGCCGTGCCTCCAGCCGGTACTCCCCGCCGCCGAGCGGGGTCACCTCCACGGCCCGGCGCGTAACCAAAGGATCGGACGCAGCAGCATGGATCTTCAGCTGGCGGGCAAGCGGGCGATCGTCACCGGGGCCAGCCGTGGTATCGGTTATGCCGTCGCGACGGACACCACCGACGACCACGCCGTGCGCGCCCTGGCGGACCGCGCGGTCACCGAGCTGGGCGGGGTGGACATCCTGGTCAATGGCCTCGTCACCGCCGCCGAGGTGGCCGACGTGGTCACCTTCCTCGCCTCGCCGCGCAGCGTGGCCATCACCGGGGACGCCATCGCCGTCGGCGGCGGCACGCGGCACGCGGCACGCCATTCACTACTAGTGCCCGAAATTGGGCTCGTCAAAATCGGCGGTAATCCCGGGCGCGCGGGGCGCAGAGCATATTGGCCCCGGCTGACAGCCAGAGCATGAAATAGCCGCAGGCGATCAGCAAGGTCACCGCCTCGAGTCCACCGCCGCCCCGCAGCGACGCGAACACGAAGGCGACGGCGACAATGGCCGGCGTCCCCAGCCCGGCCGCGCCCCACGTGCGTACGCTGGCCCCCGGTCGTGGCGGCGCCTGCCGGGACGGCTGGGCTCCGGCCAGCCCGGCGGGAAGGTCGGCGGTGACCGGGGCCAGCTCCGCGTGCGTGCGTGCGGCGAACGCCTGGCCGATCCGCGCGTCGAACTCGTCCTTGGTCAGCCGCCCCTGCACAAACGCGGCCTTGAGCACATCGGTCAGTTGCTCGCGGTCGGCGTGCGAAGCCCGCATGTGGCCACGCCGTGCCGCGGCCGCTGTCGTGTCGTCTCCTGGACCTGACACCATGGCGCCTCCCCTGAGGAAGCTGGAACAACAGTTTAACCTCGGCTGCCTCCGCCGCCGGCCAGGCGGGCGTGCCGCTGGCGCAGGTCGCGCTTGAGAATCTTGCCGCTCGGGTTCTTCGGCAGCGCGTCGGTGAACACGACGTACTTGGGGCGCTTGAAGCCGGCCAGGCGCGCCGCGGCGTGGGCCTGCACCTGCTCCTCGGTCAGCACGGCTCCGGCCTTGGGCACGATGACGGCGGTGACAGCCTCGATCCAGTGCGGATGGGCGATCCCGAACACCGCGACCTCCGCGACCTCGTCCAGCTCGTAGATCGCCTCCTCGACCTCCCGGGAGGCGACGTTCTCTCCCCCGGTCTTGATCATGTCCTTCTTCCTGTCGACCACCGACAGGTACCCGTCCTCGGTCATGACGCCCAGGTCACCGGAGTGGAACCAGCCGCCACGGTAGGTGTCGGCGGTCTTCGCCTCGTCGTTGTAGTAGCCCAGGGCGGCATGCGGGGACCGGTGCACGATCTCCCCGACCTCCCCGGGCGGGACCGGCTTGTCGTCGTCGTCGACGAGCCTCGTCTCCACATTGAGGCTGGCCTTCCCGGCCGAGCCGGCCCGCTCGAGCTGCTCGTGCGGGCGCAGGATGGTGGCCAGCGGCGCCATCTCGGTCTGACCGTAGAAATTCCACAGCTGCACATCCGGCAGCCGCCGCTGCAGTTCCCGCAGCACCTCCACCGGCATGGGCGAGGCGCCGTAGTAACCCTTGCGCAGGCTTGACAGGTCGGTGGAGCCGAAGTCGGGATGACGCAGCAGCGAGATCCAGACCGTGGGCGGGCTGAACAGCTTGGTCACCTTCTCCCGCTCGATGGCGGCGAGGATGGCGGCCGGGTCCGGGCCCGGCAGGATGACCGAGGTGGCACCGAGGTAGACGTCGGTGGAGAAAAAGCAGTCAAGCTGCGCGCAGTGGTACATCGGCAGCGAGTGGAGCTCGATGTCGTCGCCGGACATGCCGCCGTCGACAATGCAGGACACGTACTGGGCGATCAGCGACCTGGAGGAGATCATCACGCCCTTGGGCACAGACTCGGTACCCGAGGTGTACATCAGCCGCAGCGGGTCGTCGTCCCCGACCTCGGACTGCGGGGCGTGCTCGGGACCCTGGCGCCACCAGGGCCCGATGTCGCGCCAGCCGGGCGCCGGGGAGGAGGATCCGATCCAGCCCCTGAGCGGATCGGCGACCCCGGCCGCCCGCAGGGCCTTATCGGCCGTACCGGCCAGGGCGTCCTCGGCGATGATCCCCTTCGCGCCGGAATGCTTGAGAATGTAGGCGATCTCGTCGGCGCCGAGCATGAAGTTGACCGGGACAAGCACCACGCCGAGCCGGGCGGTGGCGAAGGCTAGCACCACGTACTCCCAGCAGTTGTGCGACAGCAGCGCCAGCCGGTCGCCCTTAGCCAGGCCGTGGGCGGCCAGGGCGTGGGCGCACCGGTTCGCGGCCACGTCGAACTCGGCGAAGCTCACCCGCAGGTCGCCCGCGACCACGGCGAGCTTGCCCGGATCCCGGCGGGCGGTCCGGTGCAGCAGGTCACCGTAGGAGTGCCGGCGGGCCCGGGTGATCGCGTCCTGCGTGGCGGGGGTGAAGGTAACGTCCATGACAGGATTATCCATGCCGCCTGCCGATCGCCCGGGACGAGAGCGGCGCAGCCCAGGGGTGAGGCTGGCGGTCACCGCTAGCGACGTCGCGGCCATGATGCCCGCGGCGGTGGCGGCCGACACCGAGGTCGCGCCGAGCGCCTGGGCGAGCGCGCCGGCCAGGACGGCGCCGACACCTTGCATGGCCATCATCGCGGTGCTGTTGAGGCCGAGTACCTGGCCGCGGGCGGCTGGGCTGGTATGGGTGACGAGCCGTTCTTGCAAGGGGAGGCTCGCCGAGTAGCCGATCGACGCCACAAACCCGATCGCGGCCGCGGCGACGACCGTGGGGTCGATCAGGAATACCAGGTACGGGGCGGCGAGCAGTATGCGCAACGGCTCGACGAGCCGGTCGCGGATGCGCTGATCGAGGAACCGGCCGACCCCGATGTCGCCGAGCAGCATTCCCGCCGCAGTGGCGGCGAACAGGTATCCAGCCCGATGTCCGGCGAAGGGCACGAACATCGCCTCGCAGCCGACGATGAGCCCGTTGGGCACCGACAGCGCGAGCAGGACCGGACGCAAGACCGGCGACCGCAGCAGCTGCCGGTTCACGGTCCGGGACCGGCGGATGGTCGGCCCGGCCGCCCGCGGCGGGTGGTCGCCGACACCGGAGCGGACGATGATCAGCGCGACGGCGCCAGCGCCGGCCGCGCAGATGAACAGCTGGGTGGTACGCAACGAGAGCAGCAGGATGCCGCCCAGCCCGTAGCCCGCGATCTGCATCACGCCCACGGCGATGTTCATCGTGGAGCGGGCGAACACGAAGTTCTCGCGCGGGACGATGTCTGACACCAGCGCGATCATGCTGCCGGCCGTGGCCGACATGACAATCCACGGGAGGGCGAGCAGGACGAACCGGAACCACCAGGCCAGGTCTGGGATGGCCTGCAATCCGTCGGCCGTCACCGTCACGACGGCCACGGCCGTCAGCGCCTGCCGCGGCCGCAGGAGATCAGCGGCCGCGGCAAAAAACCAGGTGGCCGCGACGCGGACCAGCGGTCCGCCGAACATGGCCAGCGCGCTCAGCACCGCAGATCCCGTGCTCGAGTAGATGATCGTGCCGAGAGCCAGGCTGCTCACCGCCGCCGCGCCCATCGTCAGGCACTGGGTCACGAACAGCGCGCGGAACTCGCGCATCCCGAACAGGCTCCGGTACGTCTGCACCTGGCCACCATGCCCGGCATCCGCTCACGTGGCTAGGGGTGGTGACGATGAGCCGGCTGGTTACGATGGGATTGTGGGCGTTCGGGCGCAGTTGACGACGGCGGAGGTGGCACGGTTCCGGCGTGACGGGTGCACCTTCATTCCGCAGCTGCTGCACGGAGCGGACCTCGGCCGGGTGCGCGACGCCTTCGGCGAGATGGCCACGGCCGACGACTACGTGGTGGACGAGTTCGCCAGGCGGCTGGTCGTGACGCGCAACCTGTGGCGGCATGTACCGGGGATCGAGTCGGTGGTGCGACGCCTCGCGCCGCTGGCCGGCCAGCTGATGGGCGAGGATCAGGTGCGCCTGGTCGACGACGTGGCGCTGGTGAAACCGGCCAGGCGCAGCGGCGGGGACCCGACCAACTGGCATCAGGACGCGCCGAACTTCCCGTTCGACCGCCGCGGCTTCCTGACCCTGTGGATCGCGGTCGAGGACATCGAGCTCGACCAGGGCCCGCTGACGCTGCTGCCCGGCTCGCACCGGCTCGGACTGCTTGGTTCGGTGGACGGTGCGGGTGAGGGGCTCCAGCTCGAGTCCGTGCTCACCGCCGAGGACCGCGCCATACGTCGGCGAGCCGGTAGCGACGGCGCTGCGGGCCGGTGACGCGACGGTCCACGACGGCAGCCTGCTGCACTCCGCCGGCCCCAACCGGACCGACCGGCCGCGGCGGGCCTGGGGCGTGCGGTTCATCCCGGCAGGCACGCTCTACACCGGCGCGGCCCATGACTCGTTCGACGACCTGGGGCTGGAGCCATGGGAGCCGTTCGAGCACGAGAAGTTCCCGCTGATCTAGCGTTCGTGATTCCTAGGCCGCCCGTCGCCGACGCAGACGGTCATGGCCCGCTCGAACGAGCCCAGGTCACCGGCGAAAACCCCGGCCGGGCGCGGATAGGCCAGCACGACGTCGGTGAAGCCAAGGTCCGCGCAGCGGCCTATCAGGTCGCGCAACCGCTCGGGTGAGGCGTACGGATCGGCGACGATCCGGCTCAGCTGGACGAGCTTGCGCAGGTCCGCCGGGTCGCGGCCGGTGTCCTGGCAGGCGGCGTCGAGCTGGCCGAGCTGAGCGCGCAAGCGTGCCGAACGCCGCCGCTTCCGGCTGTCCGCCGGCGTCCCGCGGACGGCCGGCGTCCGGGGCGGCCGATCGTCACCCAGTACTGGCCGTACCTGGCGGCCAGCCGCAGGCCGCGCGGGCCGGCCGCGGCCACCGCGAACGGAACGCGCGGCCGTTGCACGCATCCCGGCGTCAGCCGGACCCCGGCCGCGGTGAAGTGCCGGCCGCGGAAGTCCACCAGCCGGCCCCGCAGCGCCTCGTCGGCTAGCGTGACGAACTCCGCGAGCCGCTCGGCCCGGTCCGCCGCCGACCAGGCTGGCCCGCCCAGCGCTTCGGTATCGGGGCCCGGCGCTCCGCTGCCGACGCCGAGGATGAACCGGCCCCCGCTGAGGTGATCGAGGGTCATGGCCTGGCTGGCGGTGGTGAGCGGGTGCCGGAAGCTGGGCGAGGCCACCAGCGTGCCCAGGGCCATCCGGCGGGTGGCGGCACGCAGCCGCGGCTAGCGTGGTCAGCGCGTCGAACCAGGGGCCGCCGGATGCTGACCGCCAGCGCAGGTGGTCATAGGTCCAGGCGTGCTGGGCCTCCAGCTGCTCCACCCGCCGCCAGACCTCGGTGCCGTCCGGGCCGGGATGCTCGGGAAGCAGCGAGCACCCCGAGCCGGACCGGCGTAACCATGCCGTGCTCACCGGACGACCAGCCGGTACTCGCGCATCCAC
Source organism: uncultured Actinomycetes bacterium (assembly GCA_963808315.1). GTDB lineage: Bacteria > Actinomycetota > Actinomycetes > Streptosporangiales > Streptosporangiaceae > Palsa-504. The sequence goes on from CAWEFK010000009.1 coordinate 231,474, forward strand.
CGGTCCACTTCAAGCAGCGGGGCGAGGAAGTGCGCCCCGCTGACGTGGGTCATGGTGTCGTCGGTGCCGGCCGCGATGGCGCGGATCCGGTCGGCGTCCAGCAAGCCGGACAGCGGCGAGGAGGCATCGGTCGGCCAGCGTCGTGCACCGCCCGGCGCACCGTGAGCGTCCTGGGCCGGGGCGTGCATGGCCGGGTAGCCGGATTTGGCCCGGGTCGCGATCTCGGCAGCCACCAGGTCACCGGTCGCCAGCCGCAGGATGCTCTTCTCCCGGCCGTCCGCCGTCTGCATCGACCACGGGATGTTCCACACGTACTCGAGCAGCCGGTGATCGCAGAACGGCACCCGGACCTCAAGGCCGACGGACATGCTGAGCCGGTCGGCTGCATCAAGCAGGTACGCCAGGGGGCCGTGCAGGCCGAAGAAACAGGACTTCCCGCATCCGCGCGTCGAGCCTGCCCTCTCCCGGCAGGCGCGGCACCCGGGCGCGCAGCGTCGCGTAGCGGTCAAGTTCGGCCTCGCGCGGCCTGACCCGGGCCCGGACGTCCGGCGCGAGGCAGTCGGTGAGCCGGGGAGCGTCCCCGAGCCACGGGAAGGTATCCCGCCAGATCATGTCCGGCCGGTGCAGCCAGGGATAGCCGCCGAACAGCTCGTCGGCGCCCTCGCCGGACAGCGCTACCGTCACCCGCTCGCGCACGGCCCGGAACAACAAGCTGCGCCGAGCCGTCGAACTGCCCGTGGGTGGGCAGGTCCCTGGCGCGGAGCGGGGCCTCGGTATTGCGGGCCACGGCCTCGGGGTCAAGCACCACGTGGTGGTGCTCGGTGCCGAGGTGCTTGGCGGCCAGGGCGGCGTACGGGAGCGTCCCGTTCCGGCCGCAGGGCGGTCGGGCGGAAATCCTGCTCGTCGCCGGCGAAATCGACGGCAAACGTGTTCAGCGGGCCGTGGTGGTCGCGCGCGGCCAGCGCCGTGAGCGCGGTGGAGTCCAGGCCACCGGACAGCAGCGTGCCGACCGGGACGTCCGCCACCAGCTGCTTGCGGACCGCCTCCGCCAGCAGCTCGCGGACCGTACGCACGGTGGCGGGCAGGTCATCGGGATGTTCCCGGCTCACAAGCCCCCAGTAACGCTGCTCGTGGCAGCCGTCGCGGTCCACGCGCAGCAGGTGTCCTGGGGAGAGTTCACGCAGCCCGCGCAGCGGTGTCTCGCCGGGCAGCGCCAGCCGTGGGTTGAGCAGGACGGGAAGCAGCTGTTCGTCCACCTCCGGCCGGAACGACGGATGGGCGAACAGGCCCTTGGGCTCGGAGCTGAACAGCACGCCATCCGGCCGGCGCACGTAGTACAGCGGCTTGATGCCGAGGCGGTCCCTGGCCAGCAGCAGCGTCTCGCGGGCCGGGTCCCAGATGGCGAAGCCGAACATCCCGTCGAGCCGCTCCACGCAGCTCTCGCCCCATTCCAGGTACGCCCGCAGCACGACCTCGGTGTCGGAGCTTGTGGCGAACCGGTGACCGCGCCCGGCCAGCTCGGCCCGCAGCTCCCGGAAGTTATAGACCTCGCCGGCGTGGACCAGGACAACCGGCGGCCGGCCGGGGGCCGCCGTGGCCGTCATCGGCTGGCTGCCGCCCTCGATGTCGATGACCGCCAGCCTGCGCTGCCCCAGCGCGGCGTGCGGGCCAAGCCAGGTCCCGGTCCCGTCCGGACCCCGGTTCGCCATGGTGGCGACCATCGAGTCCAGGACGGCCCGGTCCTGCCCGGCGTCCTGGCAAAGTCCACCCAGCCGGCCACACCGCACATTCGGTTGACTCCTTTCAGACCGGTCAGGGCTGAACGTCGCCAGCAGGCAGGTGAGCACGGCGCCGTCGGCGACACGCACCAGGCCAGGCGGGCCCGCGGGCGCGAACCGGGCCTGGCAGCCGGCCGGCGCGCCGCCGACGCAGAACGGGCTGACGACAGAATTGGCGGCGACCCGGACGATCTCGCCTGACTCGAGCAGCACGTCCACGGGCGTGGTGTCGGACACCACGACCTCCTGCGCGACCGGGTAGCCGGTACGGACGGCCTGCTCGACCTGCCGCGCCCAGTCACCCGGTTCGGTCCGCGCGCCGAAGGAGACCTCCCGGCCCGAGCAGCCGGTGGCGCCCTTGAGCACGAACGACTCGCGGTGCGCGGTCAGCAGATCGGGCAGGTCGTGGCGGCGGCCCCGCCACCACACCGGACGGTCCCCGACCGTCCTGGTCCACGGCAGGTAGCGACCGGGCCAGCTCCCGTTCGCGGGGACTCATCCAGGGCCGCCCCTCGGACAGCCAGGCCAGGGTCTTCTTGGAGTGCAGCAGCCAGGACGTCTGGGACGGGATGGTCAGGAAGCCGGCGTCAAGCGCGGCCCGCACCGGACTGAGGTCGCAGCCGGCCGCCCGGGCGTCGGCCAGGTCGAATTCGGCCAGGCCAAGCGGCTCACGCAGCGGGCCGGGCAGCCCGATCCCGGCCAGCAGGCCGACCGGGTCGAGATGCCGGGCCCGCACGCCGTGCGCGGCCAGGCCGTCGACCTGCAGCCGCATCGTGCGGGGGGTGTTCGTCTGGTCGATCTCGCTGAAGTGGTCCACGATCACTGCCGAGGGCGCCGCGCCCAGCTCGGCGCAGGTCCGCTCGACCAGCGCGGCCAGCCGGGCCCAGATGTCCACGCCTGCGAACGGCGCGCGGCCGGCTTGTCCGGCGATCCGGCGCCAGCCCTGACGGTAGGCCTGGGTGTCGGCCATGCCGCCGACCGCGCCGCTCACGTTGATCTCGACGAACTTCGGCCCGTCCGCCCCGATCACCACGTCGGCCCGGGCCATGTCCGCGCAGTGCCGCAGCTCGAAGTCCTCGTCGGGAACGAAGAAGGGACAGTCCGTCCGGTCGATGCCAAGCGCGGCGATCCGGCCATCGCGTGTCGGCGGCGGCTTGCCTGACGGCCTTGCCCAGCAAGGCGACCAGGCCGGCGGTGGCCGACAGCAGCTCGGTGAACGACTCAGGCGGCACGACCAGCGGTTGCAGCGCCACCGGGTAGGCGGGCGGCCCCAGGCCGCGCAGCTCGTCGTGCATGATCTCCGCGATCCGCGCGGGCTCGAGCCCGATGTCGGGCGGGGTCCGTCCGTACCAGGAGGTGCTGGTCATACGCGGAAGAACTCATCGAGCGGCAGGATCCGGTAGCTGCCGATGCCCTCGCGGGTGCGGGCGAGGTCGAGGCGGGCGGGCCGCTGCTCGTCGCAGAAGTACACCGCCCGCAGGCCGCGATCGCCCGCCATCTCCACCACGGGGTTAGCGACCAGGAAGTCGCGCACCGCCGGGGTGTCCCGGCGGGCGTGCCACCACAGCCGCAGGCGGCCGAAGTGGTTGGGCGCCATGACCGCGGTCGAGGCCAGCAGCCGCTTGCGCTGGAAGATGCCCTGGCTGAGGAAGGGCTCGGCGCCGCCGAAATCCACGCTCGGCACGCCGCGGTCCGCCGCCCAGGCCATCAGCAGGTGGTCGGTGGCCCGCATCGCGCCGTTGCGGTAGTACTCGGGCAGGCCGTCAAGCACCCCGACCAGCCGGATGGTCAGCACCCGCTGGCCCGCGCCCCACCGGCACAGCAGCCCGGCCACCCGGGTCCCGTCGTAGGTCACGAAGGCCAGGACACCGCGGCGGAACAGGCACTCCCACGCGGTGTCGCGCGACTCGCTCCGGGCGCGCGCGCCGTGCCTCGCCCGCATGGTCGGCACATGCATGCGGTGGTAGAAGTAGTCGAACGAGGCCGCGTCCGTCGCGACCTCCAGAGCCCACCGGCCCGGTGCTGAGCGTGCGGGTGGACCAGCGCCGCTCGGACTTGGACATCCGCTGCCACCAACCGCCGGGGCCGTCCGAGGTGCGGGCCAGGATGTGCACCCGGAAGGGCAGGACCAGTGCGGCCGCGCTGGGCAGGCTGCGCGCCTGCGCGGGCCTCGCAGCCGACCGCCACGAGGTCCGCGTCCGGCAGCCAGTCGCCCCGCAGCAGGGCGCCGCGCTCCGCCCGGCCGGTCACTCGCGCGCTGGTAAGCACGCCGAGCGCCTCGCGGCGCTGCTCCAGCATCTGGTGGATCTTGACGATGCCCGGCGGCACGCCGGCGTATGCGATGCTCGGCCCGCCCGCGCCGGCGGCCGAGGTCACGCTCGCCCAGGGCAGCATCCGGGTATCGGTCCAGGACCGGGCGCCGGTGACCAGCGGCACTGGTGTTCTGGGCCCACTCGTAGCCGGCCCTGACCCGCCACCGGCGAAACGGCGCGACCCGGTCGGCCCTCACCGGCGGTCCAGCCCGGATTCCCGCCGCGCCGGCGGCCAGTTCCGCTAGGTCCCCGACATCGCGCACGGTGGCCAGGCTGGCGTCCGGGATCGGGTCGAAGTCAGCCGCCTGGTAGCTGCCTGAGCCGTGCACCAGGATGTCGTCCTCGTTCACCAGGCCGCGATCGATGCCGTTGAGCACGCCGGTCAGCGCCATCACCAGCGACCACTCGCGCAGGTCGGCGGGATCGGCGGGCAGGACGCACCCGGCGGGCTCCAGCATCCGCCGCAGCAGCGGATAGCGCTGCAGGCATTCGTGCCGGGATACCACGATGCCCCCGCCGCCCTGGGCCCGGATCAGCGCGTTCATCTCGGCCGAGGTGACCGGCTGCCTGGTGTAGAAGGTCGGGTCAAGGACCTCGTCGGGCGCGAACGTCGTCCAGGGAAACCGCGGATCGGCGTCCTGCCGGTACAGGCCGGCCGCCGGGTCGAATTCGTAGGCCGGCAGCGATTCGCGGGCGGCCGAACCGAAGTACAGGCTCAGCACCATGTCCGGCGTATCCAGGTGCTGGACCAGGAAGTAGCGGGCGGCCGGGAGGCGATGCCCGGCTGCCGCCAGCCGCCGTGCGCCGAGAGCGTGGCCGAGCAGCCCGAACGCGCTGGATACCGCGTGCACGTGCAGGCGCCCTGCGGCTTCGGGCAGGCAGTCGTGCTCCACGTAAGCGCGCAGGATGTCGGCGACCCGGTAGTTGTCCAGGGCCAGCGTGTACCACAGCCGGATCCCGGAGCGCTCGTACAGGCGGGGACCGAGACCGTCCACCAGCCCGGCGGCGAGCGCCTTGACCTGGTCCGGACGGGGACCGGCGTAGACCGCCACCGGGTTGCGCCGCCGCGCGTCGGCGTCCGCGCTGAGCGGGGAGGACCACAGCTTGCCGCGCGACGTCGCCGGGACGACGACGAGTATGGCCAGCTGGTCTGCTGTGGCCAGGCCGGTCTCGTGCGCGGCCAGCACGGCGTCGCGTAGCGCGGTGGCCTTGTTCCCCGAGGACGGGGACACGATCATCACCCGCTCCCCGGTCCGGCAGATGTGCTCGGCGGCGCGGGCGACGATCAGCCGGGACGGGAAGGTCTTGGTCGTGCGGGTGCGCGGGTTACGCATGAGGTCGAGCAGCCGTAGCCGGCGGCCAGCATAACCGGCCAGGCCGGTCACGGCGATATCGGAGGCATCGAAGAACTCGGCTAGCTGCGCGCTCGGCGGGGGCAGGGCGTGGGCAGGCTCGAACCGCTGGCCGGGCTCGGCCTGCCCGGCCAGCGCCGCCAGCGCGGCGCGGATCTGTGTCTGGTAACGGAGAAGGGCGTTCCGGACGACGATTTGATCTTTCACCGGGATATGTCCCATTCGATCATCATGCCCAGCCCTTCCGGGCCCTCAACACTGCGGTGCGCGACAGGATCGTCACGCCTGCTCCAGCCCGGCGCCGCCTGTCGACGACATGACACCTTTTCGTTATAGAGTGTTCATGAGGGCACGTTCGCGGGCAACTCCGGAGACTGTGCATGGAACCGCTGAAATCATCCGGGACAGCCTCTGCCACGCCAATCACCCGGGTCATCTGGGACCTGACCTACGCCTGCCCCCTGCGCTGCACGCACTGCTACTCAGAGTCCGGCCGCCGCCCCGCACGGATGCTCGGCCGCGAGCGCATGCGGCGAGTGGCAGAGGTGATCGCCGCGGCCGCACCGGAACGGGTGTCGTTCAGCGGCGGCGAGCCGCTGCTGGTCCCGTGGTGGGGCGAGGCGGCAGATCTCCTGGGCGAGGCGGGGATTCCGGTTACCGTGTTCACGAGCGGGTGGGTGATGAACGAGATACGGCCGAGCGGCTAGCTACCTCCGTGGCCGCCGTAACGGTGAGCGTCGACGGCCAGGACGAACGGGCGCACGACGCGATCCGCGGCCGGGCCGGTTCCTTTCGGCGGGCCATGGCCGCGCTGGACCGGCTCAGCCGGGTCAAGCTGTCGCGGGCGGAGCGGGGCGAGAAGCACTTCCGGCTGGGCATCGACTACACCGTCACTCGCAGCGGCCACGGCGGCCTGGGGGACTTCGTGGCCGAGGCGACCTCGCGATTCGGGAACCTGGACTACGTACGGTTCGGAGCGGTCATGCCGGTGGGGCTGGGCCAGGAAGCGGGCTTCGTCGCCGACGAACTGCTCGGCGACGCGGAACTGGAGGCGCTGGTCGATGCCGAATCCGAGCTGATCTCGCGAGCGAAGAACGGGATCGAGGTTTCGGTCACCGATGTCCGAAGTTTCCTGCCCACCTCGCCGCTGAGCGTCGAGGGCGAGGGGATCGCCCAGATTGAGCCGGACGGCCAGCTCCGGGCGTTCGCCTGCTACGAGGCCAAGGTCGGCAACGTCCTCGACGAGCCCATCGACGTGCTGTGGGACCGGGCCCTGGCCTGGCGGAACACCCCGTTCGTCCGGGAGCAGACCAGCTCGATCCGCAGCTCTGGACCGACTGGGCCCGGGTCACGCGGGTCCTGGACCGCCGGTACGGGTCGGAAGCGGACAAGGCCCGCATCGCCCACCGTAACTGAATCCGCCTGGCTGGCGTTTCCCCGGCGAATACGACCGTCCGCCTGACCCCGGCGTCGAGCATCGCGCCGGCGCGATGGCGCCCATTGAGGTAGTACCGGCGGCCCTGGTCGTCGCGGCCAACCCGGATGGCCGTGGGACCGGCCAGCAGCTCGGCCAGGGCGTCTCGCTCCGGCCGGGGCAGGTCCGCGGCGGCGAGGCACGCCAGGTCGTAGGCCCCGGCTGCTGTGCGCTCGCTGCCCGGGCGGCCCTCGGCCCGGAGCTGCCGGGCGATCCGGATCGCGACGGCGCAGACCAGGTGCCAGTCAACGCCGTGGTAGTAGCAGCAGGTTCTGGTGCGGCGGCGCGGGACAAGCTGGCGGCCCAGCCGACGCCACCAGGGCGGCGCGCCAGTGAAGCAACCGCGGTCCACGTCTACCGGAGCGGGCAGCAGCCCCACCCAGGCGAGCTGGCGGGCGGGCTGCTCCGCGGGGACGGCCGGCCATGGCCGGTACCACTCGCCCCGGTCGCGGTCGACCGGGGCGCCGACCAGACGGACCACGTCCTGGTCGGTCACCGGGTACCGTTGCGGCGGCCGAGGCGGTAGGGCCGGCGATGGCGAAGGTGACCAGCTCGAAACAGGCGGGCTGGTCGCCGAAAGATCTGGACCGTCTGCGCGCAGCTGCAGCTCGACCCAGAGCGGCGGCCGGATCTCGTCCGGAAGCCGCCGGTGCCACACCGTCGCGGCGTATTCCGCCGACCGGCTGGCCAGCGAGCCGCCCTCGCCCGCGGTCTGGGTGACGATCGCGACCGGCCGGACGCCGGGCGCGGTGAACAGCTGGAGCCGGAACGTGCCGACCAGGACCCGCCGCGGGTGACGGTGAACAAGTGCTCGTCGGCCACGCACTCGCGTTGGGGCATAGCTGAAGGTTAGGGACCTTGCGATATGGTGCGTCCACGAAAGGAAGGCGGCTCATGCCCGGAGTAACGATTTCGGCCGGCTACGGCGCAGGCGGCAGCGTGATCGCTCCGGAGGTGGCCGGGCAGCTGGGGGTTCCGCTGCTGGACCGGGCGATCAGCTCGCATGTCGCCGAGCAGCTGCACGTGTCCGTCCCCGAAGCCGAGAGCGGGGCCGCCCGCCGGTCGCTCGCCGACCGCTTTCTGGCCATCCTCGCCCCGCTGGCCGAGGGGGTGCGCGCGGCCGGCACCGACGTGGACGTGCCCTGGGCGACCTCACCGCTCGATGAAGCGCCGTTGTTCCGTGAGCAGGCCGAGGCCGTCATGCGGAATGCCCTCGCCTCGGGCGCGGTGATACTCGGCCGGGCGGGCGGCGCGGCGTTCTGCCGCGAGGAGGGCGTGCTGCGGGTGCGGCTGTTCGGGCCGGCCGAGGCGCGCATCGCGCAGGCGGCCAGGATCGAGGGCATCGGCGAAGACGTCGCCCGGCAGCGGCTGCCCGAGGTGGACGGCGCCCGCGCCCAGTACGTGCGCCGGCTCTACGGGGCCGATATAGACGATCCGGCCCTGTACCACCTGCAGCTCGACAGCACCGTGCTGCCGCTGGAGGCCTGCACCGCCCTGATCGTGGCCGCCTACCGCGCGCTAGGTGACCGTCCTCCTAGTTCTTCAGCAGCTCGGTTACCAATTCCGGCGGAAGGCCGTGCGTCTGGTGCAGGTACCGCAGGTCCGCCTCGGTGAGCGGCCGGCCCGGGCCGAGCTGCGCCAGGACCTTGCGCCCCCGGGTGAGCAGGCGGGCGAACCGGCGTTCCTCACCGCGGAGCACGTCGCGGACCTGGCCGCTTTCCCCGTCCTGGCCAAAGTGCACGAGGGTCCGCTCGACCAGCGACGCGGGCAGATCGTCCAGCGTTCTGGTGCCGTCGGGGCGCCACAGCACGGTGAGCGCGCGCCGGAGCAGCCGCCGCAGCACGTAGCCCCGGCCGGTACTTGACGGAGTGACCCCGTCGCCGATGATCACGATGCTGGCGCGCAGGTGGTCGGTGAGCAGGCGCAACGACCGCTGGTCGGGCCGCCACAGGCCGGTCAGCGCGGTCGTCCAGGGCTCGAAGACGTCATCGTCGTACACCGAGCGCCCGCCCTGCACGACCATCAGCAACCGCTCCAGGCCCATCCCGGTATCCACACTGCGCTGCGGCAACGGCTCCAGGCTGCGGTCCTCGTGCCGCCGGTAGCTCATCGTCACGTGGTTCCACACCTCCATCCAGCGCCCGTCGGTGCCGGGCGTGCCCTGCGGCGGGCCGTCACCGGTCCACGCGAATAGTTCCGAGTCCGGGCCGCACGGGCCGGTTGGGCCGTTGGACCACCAGTTGTCCGGTCCGAGCCGCTCGACCGGGACGCCGAGCTCGGTCCAGGTCTGCCACGCCGCGACATCGGGAGCCACCTGCTCGTCACCGCCGAACACGGTGGCGTGCAGCCGTTCCCGGCCGATGCCCAGGCGGTCGGTGAGCAGCTCCCAGCCCCAGCGCAGGCTCTGCGGCCCGTCGTAATCGCCCAGCGACCAGGAACCCAGCATCTGGAACACGGTCAGGTGCCGGTCATCGCCGACCTCGTCCAGATCGGTGGTGCGCAGGCAGCGCTGCAGGCCGGCCAGCCGCCTGCCCTGCGGATGGGGGCAGCCCTCCAGGTAACGGGTCAGCGGATGCATCCCCGCGGTGGTGAACAGCACCGGGTCCCCGGGTGGCGCCACCAGCGAGCTGCCCGGCACCACCTGGTGGCCCCGGTCGCGGTAGAACTCAAGGAAGGTCCGGATCGTTTCTATCGCGTTCATGAGAGGTCCCTTCTGGTACCTGGCACCGGAAAGGGACCGCTGACGCGGCCATGATCACAGCGGCGCTAGCGAACCGTTCCCGGTTGCCAGCGCGGAATTTCGTCAGGTCAGGCAGCGGCAGCCGGCGAGCCGATAGCTCGCGCGGCCACGCAGGTGAAGCTGACCCTCATAGCTGTACCGTAAGCCCGGCCAGCGGACCGGGGCAAAGGATTTTGGCCGAGCTAGGACGGCGGCGGCCCGGTGGTGTTGCGGACGATCAGCTGGGGCGCGGTGGAGGTGAGGACGGAGCGGGTGCGGCCGTCTATGCGCTCGCCGAGAAGCCGGGCGGCCGTCGCACCCAGGTCGTGGGCGGCCTGGTCGACGCTGGTCAGGTGGATGGGCGCGCCGGCGGCCAGGGTGGTGTTGTCGTAGCCGACCAGGGAGAGGTCGGCGGGGATCCGCAGGCCGAGCTCGTAGGCGGCCCGCAGCACGCCCAGGGCGGCGAAGTCGGCCCCGGCGAAGATGGCGGTCAGCCGGCCGGGCCGGTCGAGCAGCTCACGCCCGGCCTGGTAGCCGCCCTCCTCGGAATAGCTCGTACCCGCGATGGCCACGGCCTCGTCGAGGCCGTGCCGGTGCATCGCCTGCCGGTAGCCCTCGCTGCGGACCTGCTCGGGACGGCGCGTCCACTGGCCTCCTTTGACCATGGCGGAGGTGTGGGCGATGCGGCGGTGGCCGAGCGCGACCAGATGATCGACGACCAGGGCGGCGCCCGCCAGACCGTCATTTACCACCGAGTCGTACTCGTCGGCGGTGTCGTGGTGGGCGACCACTACGGTCGGGATCGTCTTGGCGACGGCGATGACCGCCGAACGCGGCATCGAGGTGGCGACCAGGATGAGGCCGTCCATCGCCCGGTCGATCATGGCGTCGGCGAGGCGCGACTGATCCTGGGCGCCGAACCCGGCCGACCCGACGAGCACCTGGAAGTCGGTCTTGGCCAGGGCGTCGGTGACGCCGTCGAGCAGGTCACCGTAGAAGGGGTTGCGACGTGGAGCTTTCGGCCGAATTCACCGGCGAGGACGGCCGGCACCTGACGGTGGGCGGCTTCTACGACGGCGACGGAACCTACCTGATCCGTTGTCAGGCCCCCAGCGCCGGGACGTGGACGTACGTTACGACGTCGACCGCCCGCTCGCTGGACGGCCTGCGCGGCGCCGTCCAGGTGAGGCCGCCCGGGCCGGGGAACCACGGCCCGGTGGACGTGGCCGGCCGTTTCCACTTCGCCTACCGGGACGGTACCCGCTTCCTGCCATTCGGCACGACAGCCTACGCCTGGACCCACCAGCCGGAGGCCCTGCAGGAGCGCACGCTCGCCACGCTGGCCAGCTCGCCCTTCCGCAAGCTCCGGATGTGCGTGTTCCCCAAGTCCTACCTGTTCAACACCAACGAGCCGGAAAGGTACCCGTTCGCCCGGGACCGGCAGGGAGACTGGGACTTCACTCGTTTTGACCCGCAGTTCTTCCGCCACCTCGAGCTGCGCATCGATCAGCTGGCCGGGCTGGGCATCCAGGCCGACCTGATCCTGTTTCACCCGTACGACCGCTGGGGATTCTCCGCGATGGGTAAAACGGCGGACGACAGGTACGTCAAGTACCTCGCCCGGCGGCTGGGCGCGCACCGCTCCGTGTGGTGGGCGCTGGCCAACGAGTACGATCTGCTGCCGTCGAAGACGACGCGAGGACTGGGAGCGGCTGGCCGCGGTCCTGCGGACGAACGATCACGTGGGCCACCTCACCTCGATCCATAACTGCCACGGCTTCTACGATCACGCCCGCCCGTGGATCACCCACTGCAGCATCCAGCGGATCGACGCCTACCGCACGTCGGAGAACACCAGCGAATGGCGGGAGCAATACGCCAAGCCTGTCGTCATCGACGAATGCGGCTACGAGGGCGACATCGACCAGGGCTGGGGCAATCTAAGCGGCCAGGAAATCGTCCGCCGCTGCTGGGAAGGCGCCGTCCGCGGCGGATACGTCGGCCACGGCGAGACCTACCTCAACGACCGCGAGGAGCTGTGGTGGTCCAAGGGCGGTGCCCTGGTCGGAGAGGCGGCCGAACGAATCGGATTCCTGCTCCAGCTCACCGCGGCCGCGCCCGGCGGCGTGCTGGAGCCGCTGCCCAGCGACTGGGATGTCAGGTGGGGCGGGGATGAGGACTACCGGATTGCCTACTTCGGCTTCGGGCGGCCCCGGTACCGCGACATCACGACGCCGCCGGACCGCCGGTGGCTTGTCGACGTCATCGACACGTGGAACATGACCATCGAACGCCAGCCGGGCAGCTTCACGGGGACCTTCCGGATTGACCTGCCCGGGCGGGAGTTCATGGCGGTCCGGCTCATCGCGCGCCGGAGGAGGCCTAGTCGCGTGTTCGCCGGAGTGGTCAGCCGCCATGATCTCGCCGGCCGACGACTTCGCGGGCGCGCCGCTGCTGCGGGCGGAGTTCGCGCTGGACCACGGCCACGGGGCCGCAGCAAGCGCGGAGCTGGCGGTGAGCAGCCTGGGTGTCTTCGAGGCCTACCTCAACGGCCGCGCGGTGGGGCCCGACGTGCTGAGCCCGGGATGGAGCAGCTACGAGTGGCGGCTGCGGTACCGGACCTACGACGTGACGGACCTGCTGCGGCCCGCCACGGTCCTGGGCATCTCCCTGGGCAACGGCTGGAGCCGCGGGCGCCTGGGCTGGAACGGAAACCGCGCCCTCTACGCTGACCGCCTCGCGGTCATCGCCCAGCTGGAGGTGACGTTTGCCGATGGTCACCGGCAGCTGGTGAGCACCGACGAGACGTGGCGGGCCGGGCCGTCCGCGACGCTGGCGAACGACCTGTACGACGGGCAGACCATCGACGCCCGGCGGGCCGACGACACGTGGCTGCGGCCAGGAGCCGCGCTGCCGGGCTGGGGCAGCGTCGAAACGCTGGAGTTCGACACCCGCCTCCTCACGCCGTACATCGGGCCGCCCGTCATCCGCCACGAGGCCGTGGCGCCGGTGAACATCTGGGCGTCGCCGTCTGGTCGCACGCTCGTGGACTTCGGGCAGAACCTCGTCGGCTGGCTGCGCTTCACCATCCAGGGTGAGGCCGGGACCGAGATCATCGTCCGCCACGGCGAGGTCCTCGAACACGACGAGCTCGGCGTGCGGCCGCTGCGCAGCGCCAAGGCCACCGACCGGTTCGTGCTATCCGGCGGCGAGGACCACTTCGAGCCCACCAAGACCTTCCACGGCTTCCGGTACGCCGAGATCGCCGGCTGGCCCGCCGAGCTGACCTCGACCTCCCTTGAGGCGGTGGTCGTCCACTCCGACCTGCGGCGTATCGGTCATTTCGCATGCTCAGACCCGATGCTCAACCAGCTGCACAGAACGTGACCTGGGGGATGCGCGGCAACTTCCTTGACGTTCCGACCGACTGCCCGCAGCGCGACGAGCGCCTGGGCTGGACCGGTGATCTCGCCGTCTTCGCACCATCGGCCGCGTTCCTGTACGACGTGGATGCCTTCTTGCGGGACTGGCTTCGTGACCTCGCCGCGGAACAGCGGGCGCAAGATGGCGCCGTGCCGCTCGTGGTCCCCGACGAGCTGAAGTTCGAGCGGACCGGCTTCCCCCGGCCCGGCCACCGTCGCGATCTGGGGTGACGCCGCCGTGTGGGTGCCCTGGGCGCTGTGGCAGGCCTATGGCGATCGTCGCGTCCTGGCGGACCAGTACGCCTCCATGACCGCGTACGCCCGCCGCGTGGAGTCGCTGCTGTCACCGGACGGCCTGTGGGACACCGGCCTTCAGCTGGGCGACTGGCTCGATCCGCAGGCCCCGCCCGGCGAGCCCTTCAAGGCCAAGGCCGACCCTCATGTGGTGGCCACCGCCTGCTTCTACCGGACCGCGCGCACCGTCGCGGACACCGCGGAACTGCTGGGACGAGCCGACGATGCCCGGCACTTCGGGCTGCTGGCCGGGCGAGTGCGGGCCGCCTTCAACCACCGCTACGTCGCCGACGACGGGACCGTGCACAGCGACTGCGCCACGGTCTACGCGCTGGCCATCGCGTTCGGCCTGCTCGATGAGCATATGACGGCACGGGCCGGCCACCGGCTGGCCGCGCTCGTCAGGCAGAACGGCTACCGGATCTCCACCGGGTTCGCCGGCACGCCGTACGTCACCGACGCCCTCACCCAGACCGGTCACCTGGACGACGCCTACCGGCTGCTGCTCGAGCGCGGCTGCCCCTCCTGGCTGTACCCCGTCACGATGGGCGCCACCACGATCTGGGAACGCTGGGACTCCATGCTCCCCGACGGCACCATCAACCCGGGCCAGATGACCAGCTTCAACCACTACGCGCTTGGTGCCGTCGCGGACTGGATCCACCGGACCATCGGCGGGATCGCGCCGCTCGAGCCCGGCTACCGGAGCGTGCTCATCGCGCCGCGGCCCGGCGGCGGGCTGACCTGGGCCGCGGTGAAGCTGGAGACACCTGGCGGCCTGGTCGACGTGCAGTGGCGCCAGACGGAGGAGGACCTGACCGTCGAGGCCGCCCTTCCAGCCGGCGTCAGCGGCGTGATCCGGCTGCCGGGCCAGCCGGACCGGGAGCTCACGTCCGGCCGGCACATCATCACCGTCCCCGTTCACGGCCAGCGGGAAAAAGGAGAGTCGGCGTGAATCACGAACATGCGCAACGCCGGGACGCGGACCTGACCGCCGGCATCGTCGAGAAGATGAGCCTGGCGGACAAGATCGCGCTCGCCTGTGCCGATTTCGCCGCCGTGGCTCACCTCGGCCTGCCGCCGCTGAGTTTTACTGACGCAGGTAACGGCGTCCGGGTGGCCGACGACGCGACCGCCTTCCCGGTGTGCCTGTCACTCGCCGCGGCCTTCGACGAACAGTTGGCAAATCGGTTCGGGTCCGCGGTCGGCCAGGAAGCCCGCTGCGCCGGTCATAACGTTCTTCTCGGACCGGCATTGGACATCGCACGCGCGCCGCTGGGCGGCCGGCAACCCGAGGCGTTCGGCGAAGACCCGTACCTCGCCGGAGCCCTGGCCGCGGCGTACGTCCGGGGCGTCCAGCGCAACGTCGTGGCCATGGTCAAGCACTTCGTGGTGAATAACTTCGAAACCGGCCGGACCGGGTCCGGCGCACCGGTCTCGGCCCGCGGGCCAGCCGTCGACATCCGCGTCTCCCGCCGGGCCCTGGAAGAGATCTACTTTCCGCCGTTCCGCCGCGCCCTCCTGGACGCCGGCGCCGGGTCCGTGATGGGTTCTTACAATCAGGTCAACGGCCGCTACGCCTGCCAGAATCCAGAACTTCTCGCCACACTGAAAGACCAGTGGGGATGGCCAGGATTCGTCGCCCCGGACTTTATGTTGGCGGTTCGCGATCCGCTGGCAGCCGCGCGGGCCGTAAAGTTAGTTTGTGTTATAGTATAGTGTATGTGATTTATGTTTTGAGTAGTTTTTTGTATTTGAGATGTGTTGTTAGTTTGTGAGTTAGGTGATTAGATGTTTTTATTTGTTTATTGTTGATGTTGGGGATTTTTGTGATGTTTTTTATGGTTGTTGATTGGTATGTTAGTATTTGTTGGTGGTTTGGTGTGTATGCTTTGTTGGTGGGTGATGGTTTATGAGTATGATTTGTTGTTTGTGTAGTTGATAGAGGATTGGGTATGGTTGGTGTGGTTGTATGTTTGATTGATTATGTGGGTTATTTTATTTGATGTATATTGTATGGTTTTTTTGATTATGTTTGTTTGTGGATTATTTATTGTAGTATGTAGTGGTTTAATATGTGTATTATGTAGAGTATTTAGTGTATGGTGGGAGTATATATGTTAAGTTTGTTGTTATGGTTGTATGTGGTTATGTAGGTTTTTTTTTTTTTTTTTTTTTTTTTTTTTTTTTTTTTTTTTTTTTTTTTTTTTTTTTTTTTTTTTTTTTTTTTTTTTTGGGGGGGGGGGGGGGCGCTGCGGATGGGGGCAGCGCTGCAGGTAACGGGTCAGCGGATGCATCCGCGCGGTGGTGAACAGCACGGGGTGCCCGGGTGGCGCCACCAGCGAGCTGCGCGGCACCACCTGATGGCCCCGGTAGCGGTAGAACTCAAGGAAGGTCCGGATCGTTTCTGTCACGTTCATGAGAGGTCCCTTCTGGTACCTGGCACCGGAAAGGGACCGCTGACGCGGCCATGATCACAGCGGCGCTAGCGAACCGTTCCCGGTTGCCAGCGCGGAATTTCGTCAGGTCAGGCAGCGGCAGCCGGCGAGCCGATAGCTCGCGCGGCCACGCAGGTGAAGCTGACCCTCATAGCTGTACCGTAAGCCCGGCCAGCGGACCGGGGCAAAGGATTTTGGCCGAGCTAGGACGGCGGCGGCCCGGTGGTGTTGCGGACGATCAGCTGGGGCGCGGTGGAGGTGAGGACGGAGCGGGTGCGGCCGTCTATGCGCTCGCCGAGAAGCCGGGCGGCCGTCGCACCCAGGTCGTGGGCGGCCTGGTCGACGCTGGTCAGGTGGATGGGCGCGCCGGCGGCCAGGGTGGTGTTGTCGTAGCCGACCAGGGAGAGGTCGGCGGGAATCCGCAGGCCGAGCTCGTAGGCGGCCCGCAGCACGCCCAGGGCGGCGAAGTCGGCCCCGGCGAAGATGGCGGTCGGCCGGCCGGGCCGGTCGAGCAGCTCACGCCCGGCCTGGTAGCCGCCCTCCTCGGAATAGCTCGTACCCGCGATGGCCACGGCCTCGTCGAGGCCGTGCCGGTGCATCGCCTGCCGGTAGCCCTCGCTGCGGACCTGCTCGGGACGGCGCGTCCACTGGCCTCCTTTGACCATGGCGGAGGTGTGGGCGATGCGGCGGTGGCCGAGCGCGACCAGATGATCGACGACCAGGGCGGCGCCCGCCAGACCGTCATTTACCACCGAGTCGTACTCGTCGGCGGTGTCGTGGTGGGCGACCACTACGGTCGGGATCGTCTTGGCGACGGCGATGACCGCCGAACGCGGCATCGAGGTGGCGACCAGGATGAGGCCGTCCATCGCCCGGTCGATCATGGCGTCGGCGAGGCGCAGACTGATCCTGGGCGCCGAACCCGGCCGACCCGACGAGGACCTGGAAGTCGACTTCATGTTCGCGGTCCGGGATCCGGTGGCGGCCGCCCAGGCCGGCCTCGACCTCCCGGGGCTGGACGACGCCGAGGGGCGCAGGCCAGAAGACTTCACCAGCGGGCGCATCGGCCCGGACCGGCTGGACGATGTGGTCACCCGGATGGTCGGCACCATGGTCACCCACGACCTGCTCGACCGGCCGGCCGCGGTTCCCGGCCCGCCGCCGCCGGAGCACCGCGAACTGGCCGCGGACGTCGCGGTCGCGGGGAGCGTCCTGCTCGTCAACCGGGCCGAGGCGCTGCCGCTCAGGGAGGACGTGAGCTCGCTGGCCGTCATCGGCCCGGCTGGGCTGGACGCCATCTACGTGATGGGCGGGTCGCCGGCCGTGAAACTCCACCCGCACCGGGTGGTGACGCCGCTGGCCGGGATCCGGCGGCGGGCCGGAAGCCGCATCCGGGTCGAGCATGCGCAGGGGTCCTGGGGTGATGTGCCGCTGCCGACGATCCCGCCCGCCCTGCTGTCCACTCCCCCGGTTCCCGGCACCCCGGCCGGCCCAGGTGTCCTGGCCGAGTATGTCGATGGCCCAGGTCATGTGCCGGGCAAGCGCGTCACCCGGATCAGAGCCTGGCATCGAAGGAAGCGATCCGCCGCCCGGCTTCGGGCCGCAATGGCGGGCCACCTGGACGACCGTGCTGACTCCGGCGCAGGACGGCGTCCACCGGTTCAGTCTCGCGGTCGCCGGCCAGGGCTCGCTCTACCTGGACGGTGCTTTGGTGGCGGAGGGAGCACGCGAGGCGATCCGCATGATCGACGGACCTTCGTACGCTCTGCAAGCTGTCATCCCCCTGGTCGCCGGCCAGTCCCTGACCATCAGGGTCGAGTATGAGACCGGGCCGGCGCTCACCGTCGAGGAGTTCGGGCTGCGGCCCGAGGTCCGGCTCGGCTGGCAGCCGCCGGATCAGCCTGATCGACGACGCCGCGGCCCTGGCGGCCCGGTGCGACGCGGCCGTGGTGATCGTCAACCAGGCCTCCGGGGAGGGAATGGACCGGCCGTCGCTGGCGCTGCCCGGCGATCAGGACCGGCTCATCGCGGAGGTGGCGCGCCGGAATCCCCGGACCGCCGTCGTGCTCAATACGCCGGGTCCGGTCCTGATGCCATGGCTGGATGAGGTCGCGGCGGTCCTGCAGGTCTGGTATCCGGGTGAGCAATTCGGGACCGCGCTCGCCCGCGTGCTTTTCGGCGACGAAGACCCGGGCGGCCGGCTCCCTGTCACCTTCCCCGTCCGGGCCGGCCAGGGACCAGTCCAGGCCGTCGAGCAGTACCCGGGCATCGGCGGCGTCGCCGTTTACACCGAAGACATCCTGGTCGGCTACCGGTTCTTCGCGGCCCATGACCAGCAGCCGTTGTTCGCCTTCGGGCACGGGCTGTCGTTCGCCCGGTTCGCTTACCAAGACCTCAAGGTCACGCGGCCGGGACCCGGTGAGATCCAGGTCAGTGCCGTCATCGTGAACGACTCGCCGCGGCCCGGCTATGAGGTGGCCCAGCTCTACCTACGGTGCCCGGAGGCGGCCACGGAGCCGCCGCTCCAGCTGAAGGGATTTGCCCGGGTGCGCCTGGACGCGGGGGAACGGCGCGCCGTGACGTTCACGCTGACTCCCGCGGATCTCGCCGCCTGGACCGATCCGGCCGGCTGGACGGTCTACCCCGGCCGCTACCAGGTCCTGGTCGGGGCATCCTCAGCCGACGTGCCGCTGAACGCATTCGTAGAGGTGACAGAGCAAGTAGGGAAACCGTCTCGTGACTGCTCTCACCAGCGACCAGAAGATCGCTGAAGCGCTCGCCGCGCTCAGCCTGGAGGAAAAGGTCCAGCTGCTCACCGGGCGTGACTTCTGGTCCACCTGGCCGATCCAGAAGATCGGGCTGCGCCGCATGCTGGTCTCCGACGGCCCGTCCGGCGTCCGCGGCGAGACCTGGGATGAGCGTGATCCGTCGCTCAACCTCCCGTCCGCCACCGCGCTGGCGTCGTCGTGGGACCCGGACATCGCCCGGCGCTACGGCGCCGCGGCCGCGGTGGAGGCCCGCCGCAAGGGCGTCGACGTGGTGCTCGGCCCGACGATCAACCTGCACCGCTCCCCGCTCGGCGGACGGCACTTCGAGGCGTTCAGCGAGGACCCCGTGCTCACCGCCGACCTCGCCGCCGCCTACGTGCGCGGCGTGCAGGACAACGGCGTCGGCGCCACGCCCAAGCACTACGTGGCCAACGATTCCGAGACCGACCGGTTCACCGTGGACGTCCGGGTCGGCGACCGCGCGCTGCGCGAGCTGTACCTGCTCGCGTTCGAGAAGGCCGTTACGCAGGCTCACGCCTGGCTCGTGATGAGCTCGTACAACTCGGTCAACGGCACCACCGCGACCGAGAACGAGCTGCTGGAGACCCCGCTGAACAGCGAGTGGGGCTTCGACGGCGTGGTGATCAGCGACTGGACCGCCGTCCGGTCGCTGGACGGCGCCCGGGCCTCGCAGGACCTCGTCATGCCCGGCCCGGACGGACCGTGGGGCGAGGCACTGGTGCAGGCCGTCCGGTCCGGCGAGATATCCGAGGCGGCCATCGACCGCAAGGTGGCGCGCATTCTCACCCTGGCGGGCCGGGTCGGCGCGCTCGACGGGTTCGCCGCCGCCGAGCCGGCCTGGGTGGAGGACGGCATCGCCTTCGCCCGGCACGCCGCCATCGAGGGCACCGTACTGCTGGAGAACCGCGGCGAGCTGCCGTGGGACTCCGGCGCCCTGCGCGCGGTCGCGGTAATCGGTGACAACGCGGCCAACGCCCGAACGCAAGGCGGCGGCAGCGCGACCGTCATCCCCGAGTACACCGTCTCGCCGCTGGAGGGCCTGCGCGCCGCGCTGCCCGGCGCGGAGGTCACCTACTCGCGCGGCGCCGTCGTGCAGGAAGGCCTCATCGAGCTGCCGCTGGCGCAGCTGACCAACCCGGTGACCGGGGAACCCGGCCTGCGGGTCCGGTTCCTGGACTCCGGCGGCACCGAGCTGTTCGCCGAGGACCGCCGCTCGAGCGCGCTGGTCTGGTTCGGCGGAGACGCCCCCATCGGCCGGTCGGCCACGGTCGAGCTGACCACCCGGTTCACCCCGGCCGACTCGGGCCCGGTCCGCGTCGGCTTCGCCGCCGTCGGCCACGGCCGGGTGTACCTCGACGGTGAGCTCATCGTCGACGAGATCGCCGAGTCCGAGCACACCGACCTCGGCGCCGCGCTGATGGCCCCGCCGACGGCCGCGGCCGAGGTCAAGCTCACCGCGGGAACGCCGGCCGAGCTGCGCTTCGAGTACGACCTGACGGATCGCACCGGTCCGATGGGCGACTTGCTGGCGCTGCGCTTCGGCACCGAGCCCGCGGCCGTGGACTCGGGCGCGCTCATCGCGGCCGCCGCGCGGGCGGCCGCCGCGGCCGACGTCGCGCTGGTCGTCGTGGGCACCAACTCCGTGGTGGAATCGGAGGGTTACGACCGCACCTCCCTCGCGCTGCCCGGCCGCCAGGACGACCTGGTCCGCGCCGTCGCCGCCGCCAACCCGCGGACGGTGGTGCTGGTCAACGCGGGGCACCCGTGCTGATGCCCTGGCGCGACCAGGTCGCGGCGGTGCTCGTCGGCTACTTCGGCGGGCAGGAATTCGGCCACGCCGTCGCCGACGTGCTGCTCGGCGCGGCCGAGCCGGGCGGGCGGCTGCCCACCACCTGGCCGGCGGCCGAGGCCGACGTGCCGGTCATGTCCACCACGCCGGCCGGCGGCGTGCTGGACTACGCCGAGGGGATCCATATCGGCTACCGGGCCTGGCTCAAGCAGGACACCGCGCCGGCGTACTGGTTCGGCAGCGGGCAGGGCTATACCGACATCGCCCTGGTCGGCGTCCACGTGCCCGCCTCGGTTCCCGCCGGGGACGTCATCCCGGTGACCGTCGAGGTCGAGAACCGCGGCTCGCGCGACGGCAAGCAGGTCGTGCAGCTCTACGCCGAACGCGCTGACTCCGCGGTCGACCGCCCGGTGCGCTGGCTGGTCGGCTTCGCGCCCGCGCGCGTGCCCGCCGGGGAACGGGCCCGGGTGCTCCTGGACGTGCCGACCAGGCTGCTGGCCTACTGGCAGGACGGCTGGCGCTACGAGCCAGGCGCCTACCTGCTCCGGGCCGGCACCTCCGCGGCCGACCTGCCGCTGACCGCGACGGTGACGCTCACATGAGCTTCCCGAACCCGCTGATTCCCGGCTTCAACCCCGATCCGAGCGTCGTCCTGGCCGGTGGCGTGTACTACCTGGTCACCTCGACCTTTGAGTACCTGCCCGGGATACCGGTCTACCGCAGCACCGACCTGGTCAGCTGGACGCACATCGGCAACGTGGCGACCCGGCCCGGGCAGGCGCTGGTGGACGACGTGGCCACCGGCGGCGGCGTCTGGGCGCCGACCATCAGGTACCGCGACGGCGTCTTCTACGTCATCGTCACCATCGCGATGAGCCCGCGCGGGTGCGTCGTGTTCACCGCGACCGACCCGGCCGGCCCGTGGAGCGACGGCCTGACCATCGACGGCGTCGGCGGCATCGACCCCGACCTGACGTGGGACGACGATGGCACGGCGTACGTCACCTTCTCCGGGCTGCACACCAGCGGCGAGCAGCTGGGCCAGCACCTGGGCATCCAGCAGGTCCGGGTCGACCTCGCCGCCGGGAAAGCGCTCGAGCCGCCACGCTCGCTGTGGTCGGGCACCGGGCTGAAGTTCCCGGAGGCACCGCACCTGTACCGGCGCGGCGACGTGTGGTACCTGATGATCGCGGAGGGCGGCACCGAGCGCGGGCACGGCGTCAGCCTCGCCCGGGGACCCTCCCCCGAGGGGCCGTTCGAGGGGCACCCGGCCAACCCGGTGCTCAGCGCGCGCAGCACGTCCCGCTCCATCCAGAACACCGGCCACGCGGACCTGGTCACCACCCCGGACGGGGGCGCGGCGCTGATCCTGCTCGGCGTGCGGCCGCTCGGCCTGACCCAGTCGTTCTCGCCGCTGGGACGCGAAACGTTCATCACGCCGGTCCGCTGGGCCGACGGCTGGCCGCAGCCCGAACCGGTAGCGCTGGCCCCGCGCGACGCCGCCGTGGAAGAGATCTTCCGTTTCACCGACCCGTCCGCCCTCGGCGAGCCCGGCTGGCTGGCGGTGCGCACGCCACCGGAGTCGTTCGGCATCATCGTGGACGGCCGGCTGCTCATCACCGGGCGGGCCGGGCTGGAGGACCCGCACCCGCAGTTCATCGGCCGCCGCCAGCGGCACCTCACCGCCGCCGTGTCCGTCACCGCCGACGCCTCCCAGGGAACGGGCGGCCTCGCCGTCCGTTACGACGAGAACCACTGGATCTGCCTCGAGGCGTGCGGTACGGCCGTGACGGCCCGGGCTCATGTGGCGGGCCTCGCGCAGAGCTGGCAGGCCGACGTCCCGGCCGGCGACGTCGAGCTTCGGGTGGAGATGACCCCGCCGCCGCGGGCCGGCTTCGACACCGCGGCGATGGGCGGTGACCGCATCCGCCTGCTGGCCGGCGATACGCTCCTGGCCGAGCTCGACGGGCGGTACTGGACCGCGGAGACCTGCGCGTCCTTCACCGGCCGGGTCATCGGCATGTACGCGTCGCAGGGAACGGTCAGCTTCGCCGAGTTCCGGTACCTGGGCACCGAGGCCTGATGGACGGAATCGGCTTCGGCGCCGCGTACTACGCCGAGTACCAGCGTCGCCCGGACGTCGAGGCCGACTTCAAGCTGATGGCCGAGGCCGGCTTCTCGGTGATCCGGGTGGGCGAGTCGGTCTGGTCGACCTGGGAACCGCAGGACGGGCGGTTCGAGCTCGACTGGCTCGAGCCGGTGCTCGACGCGGCCCGCCGGCACGACATCGAGGTGATCCTGGGTACGCCGACCTACGCCGTCCCGATGTGGCTGACCCGGCGCTACCCCGAGATCGCCGCCGAGACGCCCACCGGGCACCGGGTCGGCTGGGGCGCACGGCAGGAGGTGAACTTCGCGCACGCCGCCTACCGGTTCCACGCCGAACGCGTGATCCGGCAGGTGGTAGGACGCTACGCCGGTCACCCGGCCATAGCCGGCTACCAGGTCGACAACGAACCGGGCCCGCGGCTGCTCTATAACCGCGACGTCTTCGAGAAGTTCGTGGACTGGCTGCGAAGTCGTTACGGCACCGTCGGCCGGCTCAACGAGGAGTGGGGCCTGGCGTACTGGTCACACCGGCTGTCGCGATGGGGCGATCTGTGGCGGCCGGCGGGCAACTTCCAGCCGCAGTACGACCTGGCCTGGCGGCGTTTCCAGGCCGAGCTGGTCACCGAGTTCATCGGCTGGCAAGCGGGCCTCGTCCGCGACATCACCGGCGGGCACGGGTTCGTCACCACGTGCATCTCCTACGAGCAGCCCGGCGTCGAGGACGTCGAGCTGAGCCGGACCCTCGATGTGGCGTCCGGCAACGCGTACTACGAGATGCAGGACTCGCTCGCGCACCCGAGCGCCCGGCCGCGCTCGGCCGGCCCGATGGGCTGGATCGTTCGCGGACCATGGTCGGTCACCCAGCTCGCGGACCTGATGTACTCCTCCAAGGGAGCCCCGTTCCTGGTCATCGAGACCAACGCCGGCTCGATCGGCTTCTCCGCCTCCAGCGAGTCGCCCTACGACGGTCAGTGGCGACAGGTGGCCTGGCTGCTTATCGCCCGCGGGGCGCGGCTCGTCGAGTACTGGCACTGGAACACCCTGCCGTTCGGCACCGAGACGTACTGGGGCGGCGTGCTCCCGCACAGCGGCATCCCCGGCCGCGTCTACCACGAGATCGCGCGGATCGGCCAGGAACTGCGCGAGGCCGGCGGCGCCTTCGCCGGCGCGGAACCCGACTACGACATCGCGGTGCTCTACGACAGCGACAGCAAGTTCGCGCTGTCGACGCAGGGACCGCTGCGGGGCGATTCAACCTTGGTTGACGCCGATTCCTACCGGCACATCGTCGCGGCGTTCTCCCGTGGCATCTTCGACGCCAAACGGCAGCAGCGGCTCGTCCGGCCGCAGCACCTGCTGCCGTCGCGGGGCGGCGAGCACGACGCCGCCAGCGCGGCCGCGCGGTATCCCGTGCTGATCGCCGCCGCGTTTTACACCGCGGCCGACGAGGACCTGGACTTCCTGATCGACTACGCCCAGGCCGGCGGGCACCTCGTGGTCGGGCCGCGAACGGGCTACGGGGATGAGGAGGGCAGGGCGCGCACCGAGCAAGCGCCGGCGCGGATCACCGACGCGGCCGGCGTCTGGTACGACGAGCTGGCTTCGCTGCCGTCACCGGTGCCGACGGCCGGCTCGTTGCGGGGCGCGGCGACGGGATTCGCCGAAGGGCTCGTCGCCTCGGACGCGGAGGTCCTCGCCTGTTATCAGCATCCGCACCTCGGCCGCTGGGCCGCCATCACCACCAAGGCCGCCGGAGCGGGCCGCATCACCGTCGTGGGTACCGTCCCTGATCAAGACCTGGCGGCCGCCCTGGTGCGGTGGCTGGTTCCCCACGCGGCGGACGGGTGGAGCACGAGTGATTCGGTCACCGTCTCCACCAGCACCGACCCGGCGGGCACCCGGCTGCACATCCTGCACAACTGGAGCTGGCAGGAAGCGATCGCGGTGCCGCCCGCGACAGTGACCGACCTGCTCGGCGGCGGGCGCCACCCGCCGGGCGAGCCGGTCACGCTCGGGCCCTGGGACGTCAGGCTCTTCCGCGATGCCAGCTCAACCAGGAATGGATAGTCACGACGTGATGCTCGCAGATCCGCAGGAAGCCCGCCGCTTTCACGACGTCCGCGCCGCCCTGGCGCGGCTTTCACCCGCGGCGGCCGCGCCCGCCCTGCGTGAGATGGCCCAGCGCGTGCGCCACGACGACCTGCATATGGTCTACCGGGCGGGGCTCGGTCATCTGGGCGGCGACTTCTCCGTCGCCGACATTCTCGTCACTCTTTACGCCGGCGTGCTTAACGTCGATCCGATGCATCCGCTGTCCGCCGAGCGTGACCGGCTCGTGCTGAGCAAGGGCCATACGGCGGGGGCGTTGTATGCCACCCTGGCGCGCTGCGGGTTCTTCGCGCGTCACGAACTGGAAACCTTCGCGGCCCGGGAATCCGCGCTCAACGGCCATCCGAACAGGACCAAGGTGCCCGGGGTGGAGACCAATACCGGCCCGCTGGGGCACGGCTTCCCGGTCGCCGTCGGGATAGCGCTGTCCGCGCGGCTTCAGGCCTCGCCCCGGCGCACCTTCGTGGTGCTCGGAGACGGCGAGCTGCAGGAAGGCAGCAACTGGGAGGCCGCCATGACGGCCGTTCGCGCCGACCGGAAGCACGACATTTCTCCTTGAGCATTTCGGCCTGACCGCCGGTCATATCGCCGCAGCCGCACGCCACATCGTCGCCCATGCCACCGGCTGAGGCGTTCGTCCTGGCCATTGACCAGGGCACGAGCGCGACGAAGGCCGCGCTGGTGAATCAGGCCGGGAACGTCGTGGCGCGTGCCGCCGCCGACCTTCCGGTGCGTCACCCTCGTCGCGGATGGGTCGAACAGTCTCCCGCCGAGATCTGGCACAGCCTGCAGAAATCGGTTCGGGCCTGTCTGAGCGGCATAGACACCGGCAGGCTCGCCGGTATCGGGCTGAGCACCCAGCGGGAGTCGCTGCTGCTCTGGGACCGCCGGACCGGGCAGGTTCGCTCCCCCCTGATCAGCTGGCAGGACCAGCGCACCGCGTCCCTGTGCCGCGAGTACGAACCGGCCGCCGCCACCGTCAGGCGCAGCAGCGGGCTGCCCGTGGACCCGATGTTCTCCGCGACGAAGGCACGATGGCTACTCGATCATTTCGATCCTGACCGGATCCGGGCTTCTCGCGGCGACCTGTGCCTGGGCACCGTGGATGCCTGGCTCTTGCACCGGCTGACGGGCGGACATCAGATCGAGGTCGGTAACGCCGCACGCACCCAGCTGATGGACATCCAGACCTGCCGGTGGTCCCCGTACCTCCTAGACCTCTTCGGCGTGCCCGCCCAGGCGCTCCCGGACATCGTCAGCTCCATCGGCCCTTTCGGCCCGCGCCTGCAGGACGAGGCACTCCCGGTCAAGGCGCCGGTCCTGGCCGTCATGGGCGACTCGCACGCCGCGTTGTTCGGCCAGGCCGGCTGGCGACCGGGCCTGGTCAAGGCGACCTACGGGACCGGATCGTCCGTCATGGCCGCGTCGGCGGGCCGAGCTGACCCGGCCACGGGACTGTGCGAGACGATTGCCTGGCAGGTCGGCGCCGCGCCCGCGCGAGCCGTCGAAGGCAACATCCGGTCCAGCGGGGCCACCCTGGCCTGGCTCGCCCAGCTGACGTCGTCCTCCCCCGCCAGGCTCGCGTCGATCGCGGCGGATGCGGAAGCGGACGGGGTGCACCTCGTGCCGGGTTTCAACGGGCTCGGCGCGCCCTGGTGGGATCCGGCGGCCACGGGCCTGCTGACCGGGCTGACCCTGGGGACAAGGCTGGAAAACGTGGCGCGCGCCGCGCTGGAGTCTATCGCCTTCCAGGTCAATGACCTCCTGCTGGCGATACGCGAGGCGGCCGGGGACGTCAGCGTGTGTTCCGTCGACGGCGGGGCCGCCGCCAACTCCGGGCTGATGCAACTGCAAGCAGACCTCAGCGGGATACCGGTGCTGCGCCCGAAGACGGCTGAGCTGTCGGCGCTAGGCGCCGCCCACCTGGCCGGCCTCGCGGCAGGCCTGTGGAGTCTGGAGGACCTGGATGCACTCCCGCGGCCGCACGACGAATTCACGCCAGCATCGAGCGCAACCTGGCGTAACGGCAAGGTCGCCTCGTGGCGCGCGGCGGTCCGCCGCGCGCGCTACCAACCCATGGAGGATTCATGACCCGCGAGCCGCGCTACGGAGCCGGGCTCTGGCACTTCGCGCAGTACGTCGACCGCTACGCGACCGACGGCTACGGACCGCCCGTCACCACCTTGGCGGCGATCGACCTGGCCGGCCAGGTCGGCGATCTAGCCGTCGTCGATATCACCTATCCCTTCAACCCGCCCGGCCTGCCGGTGAGTCAGGTGGCCGCGGCCCTGGAGCGCAACCAGCTGGGAGCCATCGGCATCACGCCGGAGATCTACACCAGGGAGTTCTGCCGGGGAGCGTTTACCAATCCGGATCCCGCCGTGCGGGCCCGGGCTATCGAACTCGTCCTTCAGGCCGCCGATGTCGCACGAGAACTCGGCTGCGACTACGTCAAGCTATGGCCCGGGCAGGACGGGCACGACTACCCGTTCCAGGTTGATCATGGCCAGATCTGGTCTTACGCGGTCGCCGGCCTGCGGTCAGTGGCGCAAGCCCGGCCCGAGATGAGGTTCGCGATCGAGTACAAGCCGCGTGAGCCGCGGGTATCGATGTTCTTCTCCTCAGCGGCGAAGACATTGCTGGCGATCGAGGACATGAATGTCGCCAACGTCGGCATCCTGCTGGATTTCGGCCACTCCCTGTACGGCGGAGAGTCCCCGGCCGAAGCCGCCCGGCTCATCCACTCGCGCGGCCTGCTCTATGCCATCGACGTCAACGACAATTTCCGGGGCTGGGACGACGACCTCATCGTCGGCTCGGTGCACCTGACCGAGACCCTCGAGTTCTTCCACACGCTCCGCGAGTGCGGCTGGCAGGGCGTCTGGCAGCTCGACCAGTTCCCCTTCAGGGAAGATTCCGTCGAGGCGGCACGCGAGGGGATCGCCACCATGCGGAGCATCCACCGCGCGCTTGACCTGCTCGACGTGGCGGCCCTGCGGGATGCCCAGGCCCGGCAGGATGCCCTGGCCGCTAGCAAAATCGCCCGCCAGGCGCTGTTGAGCTGCGAACCGCGCTGACATCGAGCGGGCAGGTTATCGCGTGCTTTGCCGGTGCCCGTATGGTGTTGCCCAGCAGCGACCGCCGACCGGAGGCATACCGTCATGAGCATTGAGCGAGAGAAGCAGGTCGCTGCGGAAGCGGCCGCGGAGCTTGTCGAGAACGGCATGACCGTCGGGCTTGGCACCGGCTCGACCGTGGCGTACCTGCTCCCGGCCCTGGCCAAGCGATCCCTGGACATCGTCTGCGCCGCCACGTCGCCGCGCACCGAGCAGGTCGCGCGCGAACGAGGACTGCGGATCGAGGACGTCACCAGCATCGACCGGTTCGACATCACCATCGATGGCGCGGACCAGATCGCCCCGGACGGCTGGCTGGTCAAGGGAGGCGGCGGCGCGCATACCCGGGAGAAGATCGTGGCCGGGGCCGCGGACCGGTTCGTCGTCATCGCCGATTCCTCCAAGCCAGTCCCGGTCCTGCACGCCCCGGTCCCCCTCGAGCTGCTGTCCTTCGGGCTGCGCGCCACCCTGCGCCGGGTCGACCCGGCTTCACTGCGCGACGTCGCGGCGAGCCCGGACGGCGGCGTGATCGCCGACTATCACGGGCCGGTCGAGGACCCGGCGGCGCTGGCCGCCCGGCTGTCCTCGACGCCCGGGGTCGTCGAGCACGGGCTGTTCCCGCCGCAGCTGGTGGCCACGGTCCTGGTCGGCCGGGGCACGTCGGTCGACCGGATCGACTTCGCACCGTTTTCCTGAACGGGCCGTCGGGCCAGGAGGCTGCGGACGCTCGGGCCGGGGGTGGCCGGTCCGCTCGGCATAGACCACGCGATGTTGTGATTTTCTGTCCGGAAATCGACATGGCATGTTCACCCGTGAGCGGTCTGCGGCGCGGACACTGGCGCTTGTGCGACAACAGATTGTCGCGACAACTGGGCCCCGGCCGCCGAGCGCGGGTTAAGTCGAAACGGAACAAGATGACCAACTCGGATACACACGAGCATGCGTATGACGCCAGCGGATCACCGTGGCAGCCCGGCCGACCGGTGCTGCCGGGCGTCAGCCGGCGCCGCTTCCTGCAGTACACCGGGCTCGGCGCGGCCGCGGTTGCGGCCAGCGGCATCGGGGCCGGATCAGCGTCCGCCGCGGTAAGCAGCCCGGCGGCCAAGACGCTGCCCAAGGGCTGGAGCGGGACCATCTCCGACGTGAAGCATGTGGTGATCCTCATGCAGGAGAACCGGTCCTTCGACCACTACTTCGGGACCCTGCGGGGAGTCCGGGGGTACGGCGACAAGCAGGCCCTCAGCTACCCGAACGGGACCAGCATCTTCGCCCAGCCCGACAAGAGCCGTACTGACCTCGGGTACCTGCTTCCGTACAACCTCACCGACCAGATCGACGGCGACCTCGACCACAGCTGGGTTGGCGACCATGAAGCCCGGAACGGCGGGCTGTGGAACAACTGGGTGGCAGCCAAGTCCGAAGAGACCATGGGCTACTTCACCCGGAACGAGATCCCGTTCCAGTACGCGGTGGCCGACGCCTTCACCATCTGCGACGGCTACCACCAGGCGATCATGGCGCCCACCAGCCCCAACCGGATGTACCTCTGGACCGGCACGTCCTCCGGCTGGATCACCAACCCGGACGACTACACGGTCGACTTCGGTCCCGACGCCGGGACGGCTGAGGTCACCACCTACCCCGAGCTGCTGCAGAAGGCCGGCGTCACTGGCAGGTTTACACCAACGACCAGGTGGGCGATAGCGGCAGCTACCCCGATTACTTCCTCGGCGACTACGGCGACAACCCGCTCTGGTTCTACCAGCAGTACAACACCACCAACAGCCGCAACGGCGGGACCGGTCCGCTCGCGACCCGCGGCGCGGTCACCCCGTGGCAGACCGACGCCGGGGCACCGGCGATGAGCAAGACCCACGCCGCCTACGTGCTGTCGTCGTTCATCAACGATGTCAAGAGCAGCAAGCTCCCCCAGGTGTCGTGGATCGTCGCGCCCGCCGGGTACTGCGAGCATCCGTCCTATACCCCTGACTACGGCGCGCACTACGTCAACACCGTGCTGCAGACGCTGTTCTCCAACCCTGCCCTGTGGCGGAACACCGCGCTGTTCATCACCTACGACGAGCACGACGGGTTCTTCGACCACCAACTCCCGCCTTTCCCCGAGGCGACCGTTACCGACGAGTACATCGGCGCCCTCCCAATCGGCCCAGGCACCCGAGTTCCGATGATGATCTGCTCGCCGTGGACCCGCGGCGGCTACGTCGACTCCAACGTCTACGACCACATCACCTACACCGTCACCCGGAACGACTACCAGGGCAGCACCAAGACAGTCACCGTCAGAGCCGGCGGCTCGAAGAGCGTTAGCTGGCCCACCGATCACTACGGCTACTACGACGTGGTGATCACCGCTAACACCGCCGACAATTTCCGCCGCCGCTACGCGGGCCGCATCGACTGAAGGCCTCCGACCTGGGAAGATAAGATGCCATACCGGGACTGCGGCGGAGGGGAGAGCGTTGTGGGCTTGGTGCTGGTCGATCAGGACGGGACCATCGCCGATTTCGAGCGAGCGCTCCTCGGCGCGTTCCGGGCCAAGCATCCCGACGCACCGTTCATCGACCTCGCCGATCGGCGTGAGGTCAGCGCCCGCAAGCAGTACGGGCCGAAGTGGGGCCATGCCGTCGACGCGATCATGAAAACCGAGGGCTTCTACCTGAGCCTGCCCGTGATCACCGGCGTCCCTCGTGCCTTTGAGGAGATGCTCGAAGCCGGGCACGAGGTGTTCGTGTGCACCTCCCCGCTGAGCGGCACACGCTGGTGCATGCCGGAAAAGCTGGCCTGGGTCGAGAAGCACCTAGGCGAATCCTGGGTGGACCGGGTCATCATCACCAAGGACAAGACCCTGGTGGGAGACCCACTCCGGCGGTGCATCCTGATCGATGACCGGCCCGGTGTCGATGGCCTGGTGAAACCGCCGCCATGGCGGCAAGTGCTCTTTGACGCTCCCTACAACCGGGCGGCCAGGGAGCCGCGATTGACCTCCTGGGCCGAGTGGAGCCAGGTACTCGAGCAATACCTCTGACGGCCGGGGTCCCATCTCATGAGCGGGCCCGAGCGCGGCCGGGCCTATGCGGCTATCAGCGTCCTGTTCGTAGCGGTGATGACGGCAACAACCGAGCCGACGCCGCTGTACGCATTCTGGGAACGCAGCTACGGCTTCGGGCCGATCACCACCACCTTGGTGTTCGCCACCTACGCGGTCGGGGTCATCGCCGCGCTGCTGTTCGCGGGCCGCGACTCAGACGTCGACGGACGCCGGCCGGTCCTCCTCGCCTGCGCTGGCCTGTCGGCCCTGTCATCGGTCCTGTTCCTGCTGGCCAACGGGGTTCCTATGCTGTTCGCGGCGCGGCTGATCTCTGGCTTCTCGGCAGGGCTGGCGGCCGCCGCGGCGACGGCAGCGCTCGTCGACCTGGCGGGCACGTCACCGCTGTGGAGCCGGGTCGTTCCCGGCGCCGTCAACCTGCTGGGGCTCGGCATCGGGCCGGTTCTCGGCGGCGCGCTCGCCGAGTCCGCCGCACAACCCACGCGCCTTCCCTTCGAGGTGCACCTCGGCGTGCTGGCCGTCTCGGTCGTTCTCGGGCTGGGCTTCGCCTACCGGGACCGGCCGGTCCGAACCGCGCCGGTGATGATCGTCAGCCGGCCGTCGCTCGGCCTCCCGGACACCGGGCGGGGGACATTCATCGCCGCCGCGCTGGGCGGTCTCACGACGTTCGCCCTGCTGGGACTCTTCACGGCGCTCGTCCCGACCTTCCTGGCGAAAGTCATCGGCCAGCACCATCCGTGGGTCATCGGCGCCAGCGTGTCGCTGCTATTCGGGGTGGCTGTGCTGACTCAGCTCTCCATCCGCGGCCTGCGCGCCCGGCTGGCTATCGAACTGGGGCTCGCGGTGCTGATCGCGGGTCTCGGGGTGCTCGCCGCGAGCTTGGACATCGCTTCCTACCCGCTGTTTCTCGTCGGCACGGTGATCTCAGGGCTAGCCGTCGGGGCCGCGTTTTCCGGTGGCCTGGCCACCGCCTTGAGCGTGGCCGGAGACGGGGAACGCGGCCGGGTGAGCTCGCTGTTCTTCCTCATCACCTACGTCGGGCTTACGATCCCGGTGATCGGCGCCGGGTTCGGCGTCGCGCACGTCGGCATCCTGTCGACCTTCATCGTCGTCGGCGCGGTGCTCGCGGTGTTCGACCTGGGGGCCCTGACCTACCTGCGAACCCGGTCGCGGCGAGCATAAGCGGGACCGGCTGATGCCGGCGATGGCGTCGCCGCGCGGTCAGGCGCTCGATCACTTCGCGAAATCGGGTCACCTCGTTCGGCGTTATTGGTCGGTCATGGCGGTCACCACTGAGGTCCGGGCGGCGCGGCGGGCCGGCATGATCGCGGCGAGCAGGCCGGCGCAGGCGCTGGTCAGCGCGTAGAGCGCGAGCTGCGTATACGGGACTGACGGCACGACCCGGCTGCTCGCGGAGCTGAGCGCACGCACCATGGCCAGGCCGAAGGCTGAGCCCAGACCGATGCCGAGCACCGCGGCCAGTGCGGCCATGAGGACTGCCTCACATAGCAGCATCCGGCGCAGCTGCCCGCGGGTCAGGCCGAGGGCGCGCAGCAACGCCGACTCTCTGGTCCGCTCGATCACCGACAGGGTAAGCGTGCTGGAGATGCCGAACAGCGCGATCAGGATGGCCAGGCCGAGCAGCGCGGCGAACATCTCCAGGATCGTATCGACGCTGTGGTCAAGCTGCGCCTTGTAATCCGCCGCCGTGTCCACCTCGAGCAGCGGATCGGACGCGATCGCGGTCGTCACCACGGCACGGGAGGTGGCGGTGCTGACACCCGATGCCGCGTCGGCCACCACCATGTCCGGGCCTGCGGGCCGGTAGCCGCGCAGGTAGTCAGCGGCGGAGATGAGCACGGCGGGCAGCGGAGACTTATACGTCCCTGAGTTGTACACCGCCACCACGCGCAGCCGCTCCGGCCCGGCGGCCGGCGTGCGCACCACGATCGTTCCCCCCAGGGACGTGTGCAGCGCAGGCAAAGCGCTGATGTCCACGGCGGCGGCGCCCGGGCCGATCGCGGTCAGCGAGCCGGCGACCATCGCGGGCCTGACCTCGGTGCCGAGCGCGTCGTGGGAATACGCGCCGAGCGGCACCGTCTGCCGCCCCACGGTCGCCGTGTCCTGGTAGACCGCGGCGACCAGGGCGAGCCGCGGTGAACGCCCGAGCGTGCTGATGATCCGCGGCGGGACCGGCTGGCCAGGCTCGGTGCTGCGCACCATGTAGTCGAACGGGTAATGGCCGTCGATGGCGGCGTCGGCGGACTTCTGCGCCGAGGAGATCACCACGGAGAACACCGTCATCAGCGTGATCCCGACGGTCAGTGCCGCCGTGGTGGTGGCAACCCGGTGCGGGTTGCGCCGCGCGTTGGCCGTGGCCAGCTGCGCGGTGACCCTGGTCAGCCGCGCGGGCAGCCAGCCGAGGAAGGCGATGACCGGCGGGGCGATCAGCGGGCCGAGGGCGAGCAGGGCCACGAAGCACATGCAGCCGCCTGCCGCCAGCCCGACCAGCCCGTTACCTGAGCCCAGGTGCACGCCCGCGTAAGTGAGCCCGGCCCCGGTCGCGACCGAACCGGTCGCCACCGCCACCCGGCGCCAGCCGACCCGTGCGGTCACCGCGGGCTCCACCGCCACCGCCAGCGCCGCCAGCGGTGCGACCCGGGTCGCGGCCCTGGCCGGCAGGACAGCTGCCGCCATCGTGACCAGCAGGCCAGTGGCGAGCGCGATGGTGACCGCTGACGGGCCGATCACGAGGGGCGGATGAGTGCTGACAACGTGCAGCAGCCCCCAGCTCACGGCGATCCCGGCCAGCACCCCGCCCACCGACGCGGTCAGGCCGGTCAGGCCGGATTCCGCGAGCATGCTGCCGAACACCTGCTCCCGGCTGGCACCGACGCAGCGTTGCAGCGCGAACTCGCGTGACCGCTGCGCGATCAGGATATTGAAGGTGTTGTAGACGACGATGCAGGCGACCACCAGGGAGATCAGCGCGAAGATGAGCAGTCCCGTGGTGAGCACCTTACTGACATGGGCGGTGCTGTCCGCCTCATCGGTGGCCAGCTCGGTGCCGGTGATCACCTCGTCGCCCCGGCCGGAGAGCCGGGCGCTGACCCTGGCGGCCAGCGCGGAGGAGGACACACCGGGGACGGCACTGGCCACGATGAGGTTGTAGCCATGCTGGCCGGTAACGGCGATCGCGGCGGCGGTCTGGAATGCGGTCACGCTGGCGTTGCCGAACTCGCTGCTCACGCCGAGGTCGATCGTCCCGGCCAGGTAGAAGGTCCTGATGCCTCCGGCGGAATCGACGACCCGCAGCGCCTGGCCAAGGTGGTAATGCTCGTCGGCGGCCGTCGGGGAATCGACATCGACTTCATCGGGCTTGCCGGGCAGCTGGCCGGAGACCAGCGTAAAAGGGTTAAGCGCCGTCACGTTGATGCCGAAGCCCGCGCCGAGCGGCCTGCCGTTGCTGCCGAGCAACGATGCCGGGCCGCCGAGCCGTCCGTCGGCGCTGGCGACACCGGGCACCGCGCGGACCGCGGCGAGTGCCGCGGCCGGCAGGACGTGACCGCCGATTTGGCCGGGAGGGTCACCCGATTCCTGCTTCGCTACGGCGACGCTGACATGCCGCGCGCCCGCGGCGAAGCTGCCGGAGTAGGACCGGCTGATCGAGGCGCTCATCATCAGCGTGCCGGCGACGAACGCCACGCCCGCCGCGATGGCGAGGGCGGACAGCACGAGGCGGCCCTTGCGGTAGCGCAGGCCGAGCAGGGTTACCCGCAGCATCTAGGCCTGCCTCAGGTGGTCAAGGACGGATTGCGGTGTCGGCGAGTTCAGCTCGCTGTGCAGCCGCCCGTCGGCCAGGAAGATCACCCGGCCGGCGTAGCTCGCGGCCACCGGATCGTGCGTCACCATGATCACCGTCTGGCCCAGCTCGCGGACCGAGGTGCGCAGGAAGTCCAGCACCTCGCCGCCGCTGCGCGAGTCCAGGTTCCCGGTCGGCTCGTCCGCGAACACCACATCCGGCCTGCTGATCAGCGCACGCGCGCAGGCCACCCGCTGCTGCTGGCCGCCGGACAGCTCGGACGGGCGGTGTGAGAGCCGGGCGGAGAGGCCAAGCGAGCCGATGACCCTATCCCACCAGTCCTGGTCCGCTCTGGTGCCCGCCAGGTCGAGGGGAAGCCGGATGTTCTGCGCCGCGGTGAGAGTGGGCAGCAGGTTGAACGACTGGAACACGAAACCGACCCGCTGCCGCCTGAGCAAGGTCAGCTGCCTGTCCGACAGGCCGGACAGCTCGGTGTCGCCGATCCGCACCGAGCCGGCGGTGACGGTGTCCAGCCCGGCCAGGCAGTGCATCAGGGTCGACTTGCCCGAACCGGACGGCCCCATGATCGCGGTGAACTGGGCCTTGGCGAACGCGGCGGTGACGCCGTCAAGCGCGCGGACCGCGGTATCGCCTGAGCCGTACACCTTGACGAGGTCGGTGGTCGCGACGGCGCAGGGAAGCCGAGTACAGGGAAGCTGAGTAGATATCGTCATGGGAGGACGCTAGGGGTGCCTGGCGGTTTCCCGCGTCCGCCGGGAAGCTGGTATTCGCGTCCCCCTCAGGACTTACGCGGCTTCACCAGACCGCTCTCGTAGGCGAGCACGACGGCCTGGACCCGGTCGCGCAGGCCGAGCTTGGACAAGATCCGGCCGACGTGGCTCTTGATCGTGGCTTCCGCGACCACCAGCCGTCCGGCTATCTCCGTGTTGGACAGCCCGGTGGCCATGTGGATCAGGACTTCACGTTCGCGCTCGGTAAGCTCGGCGAGATCGGCCGGGGCTTCGGCGCCCGCGGCTGGCAGCAGCGGCACGAACCGGTCGATCAGGCGCCTGGTGGTTGACGGGGCGACGACGGCTTCGCCGGAGTGCACGCAGCGGATCGCGAACAGCAGCTCGTGCGGCGGGACATCCTTGAGCAGGAAACCGCTGGCCCCGGCCTTAAGGGCCGCGAACGCGTACTCGTCGAGGTCGAACGTGGTCAGCATCAGCACCCGCGGCCGGTCCCCGGCCGCGCAGATCTGCCTGGTCGCCCGGACGCCGTCCAGGCCGGGCATCCGGACGTCCATCACCATCACGTCCGGCTGCGGCCTGGCCGCGGCGAGCGCGACGGCCGTGAGCCCGTCGGCCGCCTCGCCGACAACGGTCATGTCCGGCTGTGCCTCCAGCACCATCCGGAATCCCGTTCGCACGAGTTCCTGATCATCGACCAGCGCCACCCTGATCAAGCGGCACCTCGGGTCAGCTGGGCTGCCATCAGCGGCAGCGTCGCCGTCACCTGGTAGCCGCCACCAGGTCGCGGGCCTGCCGTGACGGTCCCGCCGTACAGCTCGACCCGTTCCCGCATGCCGTGCAGCCCGTGCCCGGTGCCGTCCGCTCCGGGTGACGGGGTTTCGGGTGGCAGGGTTTCGGGTGGCAGGGTTTCGGGTGGCAGGGCGGCGGCGCCGCGGCCGTCGTCGGTGACGCTGACCGTGACGCCGTCCGCGGTGTACCGGATGCTGACCGCCGCGGTGACCCCGGGACCACCGTGCCTGCGGACGTTGGTGAGCGCCTCCTGCACCACCCGGTAGACGGCCAGGTCGGCGCCGTCGGCATGGCCGGGTCGGCTGGCGGCGGGCGTGCCTTCCTGGCCGAACGAGACCGGTACGCCGGCCGCCCTGGTCTGCTCGAGCAGCGCGCTGAGCTGGCTGGTTCCCGGCACTGGCGCGAGCTCGGGCTCGGGGGACGGTGATCTGAGCATGCCAAGCAGGCGGCGCATCTCGGCCAGGGCCTGCCGTCCGGTCCCGCTGATCGCGCCGAGTGCCGCCCGCGTCTGGTCCGGCGAGTTCTCCAGCGCGAACGCCGCACCGTCCGCCTGTACCACCATGACGCTGACGTGGTGCGCGACGATATCGTGCAACTCGCGGGCGATCCTGGCCCGCTCCGCCGCCGCCGCGACCTGGGCCAGCGCGTCCCGCTCACGTTCCAGCCGGTGCGCCTTCTCCTCAAGCGCCGCGTAGTAGCCACGCCGCCAGCGCAGGGAGTCTGCGGCTAGCCAGGTGAGCAGCGCCGGCGTGCTGACCAGGCCCATGACGAGCAGCACCTGCCAGACCGTGTCGTTCCCGGCCACCCGCCAGCGCATGGTGGCCACCACCGCGCCAAGCACGCAGATGGCTAGGGCTAGCGCGGAGGTCCGCCGCGGCCGGCTGACCGCCAGGGAATAGAGGAGGACCAGGAGGGACACATCCGCGGTAGTCGGAAAGCTGAACACGACCACCTGCACCGCGCCGACCGCGACCGCCACGGCAAACGCCGCCGTGGGGTACTGGCGCCGGAACACGATCGGCACGGCCAGCGCCACCATGACCGGGATAAGCGCCGGGTACCTGGTCCAGCTCCCGTACATGCTGAATCCGAAACCGAGGACAAGCAACGCCAGCGGGCCGTCCACCAGCTTCGGGTGGCGGCGCAGCCAGGCATAGAGTCCTTGCACCGGACCAGGTTACTTTCACGGTTACCGAGATGTCGTCCCCCTGCGGGCTGAATCCCGGTTCAGCCCGCAGGCTGATGGCGTGCTCCGAATTGGCACGCTGGTAGCCCGGCCTGCCCCCCGCGGCCATGTCCCGTTCACCCGGGTTCTCTACGTTCGCGCCATGAGCGAATCGAGCACAGGCGGATCAGAGCGCCGGACCGGCTTTACCCGGCGCAGGTTCATCATCGGAACCGTCGGGGTGAGCGCGGTGGCGGCGCTGGGGGGGACGGTCGCCCGCGCGCCGCGCGCGGTGGCCAGCGGTGCACCGAGCGGGCCGCCAACCACCACGCTGCCGCTGCCCACTACCACCCAGCCAGAACAGTTGCTGCTGACCTGGGGCGGAGACCCGGCCCGGGAGGTCACGGTGTCCTGGAGCGCTCCGGGCACGGTGCCTCAGCCCGCGCCGACGCTGGCGGTGTCGACCGAGCCGATCACGGCAGGCCATCCCGGCTGGCTGATCAAGCTGCCCGACCCGGAGCCGCTCGACGTGACGCAGCGGTACGCCGACGCCGCCTCGGTCAGCTTCACCGACGGGCTGAACGGGCAGACCACGTACTTTTACCACGTCCAGCTCACCCACCTCGAGCCAGGGACGCGGTATTACTACCAGGTCAGCGACGGCGCGGCCACGCCGTCCACGGCGGACGCGTCATTTGAGACCGCGCCGCACGGCCGGGCCAAATTCCGCTTCTCCAGCTACGGCGACCGCGATCGAGAACCCAGGCGACGGGCAGGGCGCGCCGCTCTTCCACCTGCTCAACGGCGACCTGTGTTACGCCAACCTGGACGTCGACAACGCGCCAGGCGTGTGGCGGGACTTCGGCAACAACGTGGCGCGCAGCTCGGCGCACCGGCCCTGGATGCCGGCCCTGGGCAATCACGAGTGCGAGTTCGGCGTCGACACGGTGTCCGGCCACCCGGGCGGCGCCGCCGACGGGGTCGCGGCGCAGGGCGCGGCGGGGAACTACTGGAACGGCCCGTACGGCTTCGGCCACTACCTGAGCCGGTTCCTGCTGCCGGACAACGGCGTGACCAACTGGGACGGCAACCGGCTGCGCGGGAACTTCTACACCTTCCAGATCGGCACCGTGACCTTCATCTCGCTCGACGCCGACGACATCATCTACCAGGACGGCGCCGCCAACTACGTGATCAACACCCCGAACACCGCGCCGGAGACCACCACTACCGGCGCCGAGATCCCGAACGGCACCAC
Organism: uncultured Actinomycetes bacterium; assembly: GCA_963808315.1. Lineage (GTDB taxonomy): Bacteria > Actinomycetota > Actinomycetes > Streptosporangiales > Streptosporangiaceae > Palsa-504. Next base: position 270,008 of record CAWEFK010000009.1, read on the forward strand.
GACCTACACCCGCTTCTACACCGGCGGCCTGAAGCACGACGCCAAGGACGACTCCCTGGTCCCCGACTACGCCAGCGGCCGGCCCAACCTGCAGACCATCTGGCTCGAGGGGACCCTGGCGCAGGCACGCCGGGACCGTTCGGTCGACATGATCGTCGTGTTCATGCACCAGTGCGCGATGTCCACCTCGGTGCCGGGCAACGGCTCCGACCTCGGCATCCGCCAGGCCTGGCTGCCGCTGTTCGACAAGTACGAGGTCGACCTGGTGCTCTCCGGCCACGAGCACGACTACGAGCGCACCTACCCGGTCCGCGGCTACGACGCCGGCGAACTCGGCACCGTCGCCGCGCCCAACCCCGGCCAGGTCAAGGGGGCGGCCGTGGACACCCGGCGCCCGTCGGTGGTCACCACGGAACCGTACGATTTCAACGGCACCCCGGCGTGGAACACCGGCGAGGGCACCGTATACCTGGTCCTCGGCGGCGGCGGCACCAACGGGCCGACCAACACCTACGGTACGGACACCGCGGACGACAAGCCGCAGGCCAAGGTGATCACGACGCGGAACGCCGTCGTCGGGACCGAGGCGACCGGGTTCTCCAAGAACGGCGCCGACTCGGTCGAGGACGCGCCCTGGTCCGCCGCCATCAACCCGACCGACGCCTACGGCTACTCGATCTTCGACGTCGATCCCGGCCAGCGCCCCGGGGAGACCACGATCACCTTCCAGTACTTCGCCATCCCGGCGGTGACCAACGAGGCAGGCTCCGCGCACGACGGCACGACCACACTGCCGACCAAGCCCACCGAGAAGTTCGTCTTCGGCCGCCGGGTGGGCCGTCGGTAACGTCCCGTCCGCCGCACCCGCCCCGGTGACCCCTTCGGCCCCGCCCGGCCACCGCTCGAGTACCTTCTCACCGCCGCGTTTCCGCCGCCGCCCGGACCGCCCGGGCGTCATGTTCCGAGTCCGCAGGCATTGCGTTCGGAGCGCTAACGGCATTTACTGGCTGTTACCTAGATGGACCACTTTTGGGGGTGCGATGCGTCGCATCGGGGCGCCCTTGGCGATCTTCTTCCTCACTGTCGGGGCCTTCACCGGGTGTACCAGGGCAGCGGCTTCGGCCGCGCCATCCACATCACCTGTGCAAGGGGTCTGGGATGCTGCCGTGGCAGTTCCCGGGCTCTCGGCCCTCAGTCCCGAGGGCGTCGAGGTAGTCACGTCCATCTCCTGCACGGGGCCTGGCGATTGCACGGCCGGGGGGGCCTACCAGTCGACTGACGATACCGGCCCGAGCCCCGATCAGGCGTATGTCGTGTCCGAGGTCAACGGCACGTGGGGCACGGCGGAAGCGGTTCCGGGGACGGTGGCGCTCAACACCGGCGTCGGCGCGGCGACCACGGCGGTCTCCTGCTCCTCGCCGGGGAACTGCGTGGCGGCCGGCTACTACACCTACCGGTACGCCAAGACCGCGCTGGGAATCGCGGGATTCGTCGCGAACCAGGTCAACGGCACGTGGGCGAAGGTGCGGCCGGTGCCGGCCCTCATCCCCGCCGCCCACTTCGCCCAGGTGACCACGGTGTCGTGTGCCCCGGCCAGGACGGCGGCGGCCCGTAAAGCCGGGTTGAACTGCGTCGCGGCCGGCGTCTCGCAACGCCCGCTGAACGTCAGGGACGGATTCGTCCTGGCGGAGGTGCACGGCACGTGGCGGACCGCACAGCCAGTGCCCGGACTTGCGATGACGGCCCCGGGCAGCGCGGTGACCTCGGTGTCCTGCCCGCGCCTGGGCACTTGCGGCGTCGGCGGCTACTACACAGACAAATCCCGCCACTCCCAGGCATTCGTCGCGGACGAGGTTGACGGGACCTGGCGGCAGGCGCAGCAGGTGCCCGGCACCGCGACGCTGAACGCCGGCGGCGATGCCAGCGTCACCTCGCTGTCCTGCCCGGTCGCCGGTGCCTGCGTGGCGGCGGGGACCTACAAGCCCAAGGCGGGTCCCGACCAGATCTTCGTGGTCAACGAGAGCGCCGGCCGGTGGAAGCGAGCGGTCCAGCTGCCCGGTTCCGGGCAGCTGGTCACCCACAACGGCAGCACCGTAGGCGAGGTGTCCTGCGCCTCGGTGACCACCTGCGAGGTCGGCGGCACGCTGCAGACCGGGGCGTCAAGTACCCGGGGGTTCCTCGCGGGCGAGGCCAGCGGCCGGTGGGGCAAGCTGTACGTGGTGCCCGCCGGGACAGGGTCCACGATCACCGCGCTGTCCTGCCCGGCCCCTGGCTACTGCGCCGCCGGCGGCCAGCAAATCAATTCGTCCTCGGCGTCCTTCCCGGCGAGCACGATCGTCATCGACGAGACCGCCGGCCGCTGGGGCAAGACGGTCTCGCTGGCCGGCGGCTACATCGGCGCGGCGGACACCGAGTCCGTCTACGCCGTCTCCTGCGCCGCACCGCGCAGCTGCGGCGCGGGCGGCAACCTGGGCGGCGGCATCGGCCGGCCGTACGCAGTCGTGGCCAACGAGACGCCGGTGAAGTAAGGGCCCTGATAGCGCGCGCCTATGGCACGACAGGCGGTATCGCTTTCTCAATTCCCGGCCGCATCGGGTGGACTGGATGGGAGCACTGCAATACCTGGCGAGTCGATCTCACCTTCGACCCGGACCTCGACGCATCGGATATCACCGTCGAAGACAGGGACGGGGACGTGGTGCTCGCCGGGAGCGTGCCGAGCTACCCGCAGTACCTCGAGGCCGCCGAGGTGGCAAGGCGTGTTGCCGGGGTCAAGGGCGTGCACAACCACCTGGATGTCGCGCTGTCACCAGGCGACCACCGTGACGACTCCGTCCTCACCGCCGCGGCGAACGACGCGCTCACCCTGGGCCGCACCGTGGCGGTAGGGGTCTACGCGACCGCGAAGAACAGCGACGTCACCCTGGCCGGTGCCGTGCGCTCCGCCGCGGAACGGGCCGCGGCGGAAGCAATGATCGCCGGCCTTACCGGTGTCCGCGGCATGACGAACGACATCCAGATCCATGACGACGCTGTCCCCCTGCGCCCAGCTGACGAGCCCATGGAGCAGGCGTGAGACTGGAGCCGCCGCGGCCGGACCGGAGCCGGGCTTGTGCTATTGCGGCCGTGCGCTGGTGTGCCACAGTTCGCGGGTGATGACCTGCAGGGCGCCCGCGGCCGGGATGGCCAGCAGGGCCCCCACGAAACTGCCGAAGAAGCCGCCCACCCAGTCCCCGATCGAGGTCCCGACCAGGAGTGAGAGCAGGACGAGCAGCGGGTTGACGTTGGCCGTGCGGCTCATGACCACGGGGTTCAGCACGTGGTTCTCGACCTCCTGGTAGACGAGGAACGCAGCCGCGGTGACGATGCCCGCGGTGAGCGAGTGGCCGAGGGCGAACAGGACCGTGGGGATGCCCGCCAGCGCGCCGCCGATCATGGGCAGGAAATCGACCAGGGCGACCCACAGTGCCCACAGCAGCGGGAACGGGACCCCGAGGAGGGTGAGCGTGACGAAGACGACTACGCCGGCGATCAGCGACGTCAGGAGGTTGCCCAGCGCGTAGCCGGTCGCCGACTGCCGATCTCGCGCGCCACCCGCGTGTAGTACGCCGCCCGCTCCGGCGGCAGCAGCTGCAGCAGCCCCTGGCGCAGTTTGGGGCCCTCGAGCAGGAACAGCACGATCAAGGCGAAGATGGTCGCCAGCGTGGCCAGCAAGGACGCCGCGCCCTTCCCGGCGGTCAAGGCCGGCTTGGCCAGGGTCGTCCCGAGACTTTGCAGCTTTGGCGCGTTGCGGTTGACCCAGGCTTGCAGGTGAAAGCGGGTGACCAGGCTGCCGATCCAGCCGCGGCCGTGCTCGGCCGCCCGCACGTAGGACGGCAGTCGCTGCGAGAGATGGGTCACGCCGTGCGCCAGCGGGTAGCCGAACGCCGCCAGCAGGCCGGCGAAGACGAGTACCGTCCAGGTGGCCACGATGGCCACGGCCCAGCCCCGACGGCGGATCCCCCACCATTGCCGGGCCACCACCAGGGGATTCAGGATCAGGCAGACAAAGCCGGCGACCGCGATCATCAATAGGACAGGGAGCTCATGGATCAGGCGGCGTGGTGCAGTTCCGACAGCGACTCCACGTCGCCGCCCAGGTGGCGGACACCGATGCCGACCGTGATCTGCGAGACCCCGTAGATCAGGGCGTACAGGCCGAACAGCAGGGCCAGGGTGACCGCGCCCACGCCGGGACGGGCGAACAGCAACACGCCGAACGCGACGGACACCAGCCCGGCCAGGACGAACATGCGCGCGCGTTCCCGCGGTCTCCCCGCTCTGGAAACCGGCGAGGAACTCGGCCACTCCGCCGCCCACCGCCCACGCCGCCCAGCCCGAGCAGCAGGTGACCGAAGACCGGCCCGGCACCCCGGCTGCTGAAGGCCCGCGCACCTTGCAGTCCCGCGTCCATGAACGCGTAGACCTGGCGGGACAAGCTCCCGGTCTACCTGGAGCTGCCCTCTGACATCGCCTACCTCGACATCGAGGTCCCGGCGGCGCCGCTGGCGCTCGAGGAGGCGCCCGCCGACGCGGAGCGGCTGTGATCATGCGCCACCGCGATCGCGGACCGCCTATCCCGGGCCACGTCACCCGCCATCCTGGTGGACCTGGACGCGGACCGGTTCGGCGCGGCCGGGCAGGTCATGGGGCTGGCCGAGAAAATGCAGCTGCCGGTGGCGGTACTCGCCACGGCCAAGGCGGTGATCGACGAGACCTTCCTGCTACCTGGGCAAGACCTCGCGCTACAACGCCGTCGCCAGCTGGGCCTACGCGGACCTGCCGGCGGTGCTCCGGCCGGACACCACGGCGCGGTCATTCGTGGTCACGACCGTCGCCGACCTGGAGAACGCCCCGCAAAACCGCGACGACATTCAGGTCCGGCCAGCCACATGAAGTCGTAGGCATATCGACAGTAACCAAGGTCCGTTCTGCCTCAATTATCTCTTTGACCACTCCCCTGTCCTTCGGGGCTGGGCAGCGGCGAGCCAGCGGCTTACCATTCCCCGGATGGACAGGTCAAGCGCACCTGTTGTGCAGAGCGTGTCAGATGTCTCCGGTTCACTCACGCCCCGCACCGCCGAGATGTCCGCCGATATTTATGACCTGATCGTCCGGGAGATCCCGCAGTTGCGTGGGGACAAGCGGGTCGTCACGCTGCTGGAAGCCGGTGTCGGGGAAAACGTGGCTACCCTCCTGCACATCATCCAGCACGGCATCGAGCTGGAGAACGTGCGCGCCCCGGCGGCCGCGGAGGAATACGCCCGCCGGCTGGCGCAACGCGGCGTGCCCGCATCGGCGCTGCTGCGCGCCTACCGCATCGGGTCGGCCCGGTTCCAGGACTGGTTCCTCGAAGAGCTCGGGCGCAGCACCGATAATGCGTCGATCGTCAGCGCGGCCGCGCTGCGCATCGCCGACATCACCTCGACGTACATCGACAAGGTGTCAGAGGAACTGCTCTCCTTCTACGAAGCCGAGAAGGAGGGGTGGCTGCGTAACCGCAGCGTGGCCCGGGCGGCCAGGGTCCAGGCGTTGCTCAGGGCGAGCGGGTCGATGTGGTGTCCTCCGAGGCGATCCTGGGATACCGGCTCAGGCAGTACCACGTTGGCGTGGCGTGCTGGAGTGACAGGGCAACGTCGGGCGGTGGCGCTCTGGGTGGGCTGGAGCAGGCGACCGCGGAGCTGGCCCGCCAGGCGGGTCTTGAGGGCAAGCCGATCTTCCTGCCGCAAGACGAATCCAGCGCGTGGGCCTGGCTACCGCTCGCCTCCCAGGACGCCTTCCCCGCCGTGTGCGCGGTCGGAGCAGATTCCGGCGTCCGGCTCGCTCTCGGCTCGGCCAGTTCCGGCGTCCCCGGCTTCCGCCGTACCCACCAGCAAGCACTGGGCGCACAGGCCGTCGCGCTGGCGGCAGGCCGGTCGGGACAGCCCATGACCACCTTCGCCGACGTCGCGCCGCTGGCCCCTGATGTCGGGCTCGACCGAGCTCATCAGGACCTGGGTTATCGAGACGCTCGGGTCGCTGGCGGACGACGACGGCCAGCACGCCATGCTGCGCGATACGCTCCGTGTCTTCCTGCAGGAGAACGGCAGCTTCGTGGCCACCGGCGATCGGCTGACCCTGCACAAGAACACCGTCAGGTACCGGATAGGCAAGGCCGAGGAGAGCCTGGGCCGTCCCGTCGCCGAGAACCGCCTGCACGTTGAGCTGGCCTTGCTCGCCGCCCAGTGGCTCGGCGCGACGGTCCTGCGCCACGTCTAGCTCAGGGCGCGGACCCGCTTCATCACGGTTTCCGGGTCAGCGTGCGCGGGGACGCCATTGCCGATCGCCAGCTCACCTGCCGCGAGGATGTGCCCGGAGCACCACCGGCGGCACCGGTTTGGTGACGCCAGCCCAATGTCGAGAGGGTGACCGCGACCGTAGCGTCGGAACAGCACGAACCCGGACGGCACGGAAGGTACCGCCATGCTCGCAGCCGCTATTCCCGACGAACGGGCCGCGCGGGATAACGCTCTGGGGAAGATCGCCAAGCCGGTGCTGCGTGACCGACTGTGAGCCTGCAGGGACGCCGCAGGCTCTTGAACTGCGGCATCTCCGCTATTTCGTGGCGCTGGCCGATGCCGGCAACTTCACCCGGGCCGCCGGGCAGATCTTCATTGCCCAGCCGACCTTGAGCCAGCAGATCAGGCGGCTTGAGGAGATCGTGGGCACGCCGTTGCTGCAGCGCCGCGTGAGGGGTTGCGGCTGACCCCGGCCGGCCGCGTGCTGCTGGACGGGGCCCGGAACGTGCTGGCCCTGGCCGATCAGACGGTGAACCGGACCCGGCAGGTCGCCGGCCTGGGGCGGCCGCGGCTGCGAGTAGCGATCCCGCCCGGACTGCCCGAGTCCCTGGCGGTCTCGGCCACGGCGGGGCTGCGGGCGGCGGCGGCAGCCACGGATGTGGACCTAGCCTGGCTGGAAACGGCTTTGGGGCCGGAGTTCTCGCTGATCAGCACGCGGCGTGCCGACGTCGGCCTGGGCTGGCTGACCGAGGAGACCGTGCCCGCTGCGCTCGAGGTGATGACCGTGGGAGAGTTCGAGCCGGAGGTGTGGGTCCCGTCCGCCCAGTCGTGCTCGCGCACCACTACCACCGAGTCGACCGAACCAGTTATGGGTGATCGCCGCCACTAAGGTTCCCCGGCTCGTCCAGGACATCCGTCCCGCCTGCTGTTTCTGGGGCACATATCAGGCGTTCTCAACGCGCACTGGTCCGCGGTCAGGTCAGTAGTGGTAGCGGGCCGCAAGGATGATGATCTCTGCCTCGGTGACGATGTAGACGAGGCGGTGCTCGTCATCGATCCGCCGGGACCATGCCCCCGGCAGGTGGTACTTCAGCGGCTCGGGCTTGCCGATGCCGGTGAACGGATCTCGCCGGACGTCCTCGATCAGCTTGTTGATCCGTGCGAGCATCTTGCGGTCGGTCCTGAGCCAGGACGTGTAGTCCTCCCAGCCCTGGTCCTCGAATACCAGCCTCACAAGGTGCTGCCGGCCTCCGCGTCGGGGTCGAGCAGGGCATGCTCGGCGGTGCGTGTGCCGTTCAGGGCGTTCTCGTAGGCACTGAGCAGCCGGCGGGCGTTGGCCGGCGAGCGCAGCAGGTAGGCGCCCTCGCGCAGGGCGGCGTAGTCCTCGGCGGAGACGAGGAAGGCGTTGCCGTGCCTGGAGACGATCTCGATCGCGTCGTGGTCCTCGTTGACCTTCTTGATCAGCGGGAAGAGTCCCTTGCGTGCCTCGCTCGCGGTGATAGACATGACAGTCAGCCCTCCAGAGTGGTACAACATATAGTACCGTCTCCGCCTGCCATTCACAGTGCGTAGGCGGTTCCCGCTCGCTCCAAGGTGGCCCGGTCGATCGCCCGGGCGGTACGCGGCGCCAGCGGGATGGTGACCACCTTGCCACCCGAAGCGCTGGAGCCGGTAATCCACGCGACTGCGCGCCTATGCGATCCGGGGTCAGGGTGCTCAACATGGAGGACATGAGCAGCGACGGAACCTGGCACCGCCGGGACATGAAGACGCACAAACAGCAGCTTCCCTACCCGTACAACCAGGATCTGTCCAAGATCCTGGTCGGCCTGAACCGCCGGACGCCGTCGGCGACGACAGTAGGTCGCTGGAGCAGGCGGTAGACGCCCTCCTCGGCGGTCCGCCAGCGAGTGCGGAGCACGGGATCGCCTGAGATGGAGTTCTTGGTGATGCTCACAGGGATGCTGGTCGGTGCTGCTGCCGCGTCGCTTGTGTTGCTTGGGTGGGCCGCGGGTCAGCTTCGGTGGCTCGCCGCGCACTGCAGCAAGCAGATCGCCTACTGGCGTGAGGAGGCCGAACGGGGCTCGGCGGAACTCATGAGGGGCACGCCACAAGCGAAAGGGAGAAGTCTCTTCACGTATGTGATGCCAAGGGAGTCAGGATGGGTATCTGACGCCAAGGAAGATGTTCCGCTGTGGCACACGGACATCGGGAAGGGACACCATGGCTAGTAACGACGAGGCAGTCCGTCAGCCGACCGCGGGCTGGCCCCAGGTTAGGTCCGGCCCGCTCGCGGTCGGCGGGATCCTGATCGGGATCGGCGCTTTGGTGGCGGCGGCGGGCGCGGCCGTCGCCGGAACGCATGTCCTCGCGGCCACCCGGGCCTGGATCAAGAACCTGGAGACGCCGCCCGACCAGCTAGCCAGGCTCAGGTGGGAGCAGGCCAAGGCCGCCGCGTCCGCCGGTGCGTCTACCTGGCGGGGCCACCCTAACGCCAGGGTCCGCCTGGCCAGCCGCGGCTCTGCCGACCCGGACTGAGGTAGCTCAGGATTTTAGTGGCTGCGAACCGGATGCCGGCCGCCGAGGTCGAGGTGTCGGCGGAGCTCGTGCGGCGGCTGCTCGCCGACCAGCACCCTGACCTCGCGCGGCTGCCCGTGACGTTCCTCGCGAACGGCTGGGACAACGAGCTCTATCGGGTCGGGGACCGGCTGGTCGCGCGGCTGCCGCGCCGCGCCCTGGGCGCGGAGATCATCAAGAACGAGCAGCGCTGGCTGCCCGGCCTCGCCCCGCGGTTGCCGCTGCCCATTCCCTATCCCGAACGGACCGGGGTACCCGCCCGCGGGTACCCCTACTCCTGGAGCGTGGTGCCCTACCTGCCGGGCGTGCCCGCGGCGCAGGCCGGCTCCTTCGACCCGGCGGGAGCCGCCGTCGTCCTCGGCGGGTTCCTCGGCGCGCTGCACGTCCCGGCCCCCGAGGACGCGCCGGCCGAACCCGTTCCGCGGCGTCCCGCTGGCCGACCGGGCCGGCAGCTTCGCGGCCAACCTCGCCCTGCTGGACGGCCAAGCCGATCGCGACGCGATCCTGCCCGAGTGGGAGGCGGCGCTCGCGGTCCCCCGCTACCACGGGCCGCCCCGCTGGCTGCACGGCGACCTGCACCCGGCGAACATCCTGGTGAACGATGGCCAGGTCAGCGGCGTGATCGACTTCGGCGACATCACCGCGGGCGACCCGGCCAGCGACCTGTCGGTGGCCTGGATGCTGCTCCCGTCCGGCGGCCATGCCCGCTTCTGGTCGGCCTACCAGGCGGCCGGCGGTTCCTGGGGCCGGGACGATGACGCCCTGCGGGCGCGGGCCAGAGGTTGGGCGCTGAACCTCGCGATCGTGTTCCTGGCCCACTCGGCAGACAATCCGGTACTCCTGGAGGTCGGCCGGCGCACGCCTGCGCACCGTGCTCGAGGATCAGCGCTGACCAGCCGGGTAAGGCCTGGGCGGCTGCAGCACGGCCGAGCCGAGCCAGCGGCTGGCTTGTAGCGCGAGTTCCACGTCGTGACGGTTCTCGGCGGCGGGCCGCCCCAGGCTCTCCTCGGCCTTGCGGATCCGGTACTGCACCGTGTTCTTATGCAGTACCAGCTGCTCGGCGGTCGCCTTGTAGCTGCCGCCGGATTGCAGGAAGATCAGCAGCGTGTCACGCAGCCGGGCGTGCGGCATCGTCGGTGGCCAGGCCGCCGAGCGTGGCCAGCACCCAGGCCCGCAGCAGGTCCGGCGAGCCGAGCATCATCGCCACCGGTGCGACCTCGCTGAACGTCACCAGCGGCGGGGGCGATCCCGCGGCGAGGGCGACCGCCTGGGCGGCGGCGGCCTGCCGGTGGGTCAGCCGGAACCCCGTGACCCCCTTGACCGCGTCGCCGAAAGCAAGATGGATGTCGCCGTCCACGCCGGCCGTCCTGGCCCCGGCGGCGTCGAACGTGTCCCGGATCCCCAGCGGCAGCCAGGCCCACGCGCTGGATTCGTCGCGGGGCAGGAACACCGGGTCGCCGGAGCAGGCCAGCTCCGCCGCGACGTGGCTGACCGCGCGCTCCAGCCGGGTGACGTTGTCGACGGCGGCCGTCGCGTCGCCCGCCCAGCACACCAGGCCCACGTGGTACTGGCGCAGCCGGTAACCCAGGGTGGCCTCCGCTGACGCTGCTCGAGTTCGCCAGGATCGCGCAGGAGTGCGGGCTGCCGCCCGGGGTCCTGAACGTCGTCCCCGGCGAGGGCCCCGTCGTGGGAGCCCGGCTGGCCACCCACCCGGACGTACGGAAGATCGCCTTCACCGGGTCGACGGCCGTCGGGCGGGAGATCATGCGGATGGCCGCGGGCAACGTCAAACGACTCACGCTCGAGCTCGGCGGCAAGGGGCCGAACATCGTCCTGGACGACGCCGACCTGGAGCTGGCCGCGGACGGCACGCTGTTCGGCTGCCTGATGAACCAGGGGCAGGCGTGCGAGTCGGGCACCCGGATCATCGTGGCCGACGCGGTGCACGACAGCTTCGTCGAGCGGCTGATCGAGCGGGTCAGGACGATCTCGATCGGCGATCCGCTCGATCCGGCCACCGATTTCGGCCCGGTCATCTCGGCCGAGGCCCGCGACCGCATCCTGCGTTACATCGGCTCCGGCCACGCCGAAGGCGTCAAGCTGGCCTACGGCGGGGGCCTGGCCGGCCCGCAGTTCGAGCGCGGTTTCTGGGTCTGGAGCACCGACAACCAGCGGGCGCTCGACGTGGCTAACCAGCTCGAGGCCGGCACGGTCTGGGTCAACGACTGGCACATGGTCAACGCCGCCTACCCGTTCGGCGGGTACAAGCAGAGCGGGCTGGGCCGCGAGCTAGGGCCGCATGCCCTGGACGAGTACACCGAGGAGAAATTCATCCACCTCGACCTGTCCGGCCGACTCGATCGGCGGGCCTACCCGCTGCTCCTCGGCACGCCGCCGGCCTAGGGAGGCACAGCCATGGAATTCGACGTCGTGATCGAGATCCCGCGGGGCAGCCGGAACAAGTACGAGGTCGACCACGACAGCGGCCTGATCCGGCTGGACCGGACGCTGTTCACCGCGACCCAGTACCCGGCCGACTACGGCTTCATACCGGACACCCTGGGCGAAGACGGTGACCCGCTCGACGCCATGGTGCTCGTGCTGGAACCGACGTTCCCCGGCTGCCTGATCCGCAGCCGCCCGATCGGCATGTTCCGGATGACCGACGAGAAGGGCGGCGACGACAAGATCCTCTGCGTGCCCGCGACCGACCCGCGCCAGGAGCACCTGCGCGACCTGCACCACCTGCCCGAATACGACCGGCTCGAGATCGGGCACTTCTTCACGATCTACAAGGAACTCGAGCCGGGCAAGAGCGTCGAGGGGGCGTCCTGGGCCGACCGCGCGGCCGCCGAGGCCGAGGTCGTAGCGTCCCGGCGCCGCCTGCGGGACAACCAGGAGCCAGAGTCAGGCTGACCCGGGGCAGAACCGCGGAGCCGTTCGGGAAAATCGCCAAGAGGGGACGTTATCGGTGACGCTCGCGGGCAAGACCTTGTTCATCACAGGCGCAGCCGTGGCATCGGCCTGGCGATCGCGCTGCGGGCCTGGAGGGGACCGTGTTCACCGCGGCCGCCCAGATCGAGGCAGCGGGCGGCCGCGCGCTGCCGGTGGTCGGCGACATCCGCGACGAGGACCAGGTCGCGGCGGCCGTCGCGCAGGCCGCCGGGCGGTTCGGCGGGATCGACGTGTGCGTGAACAACGCCTCGGCGATCAACCTGTCCGGCACCGAGGCGCTTGCGGTCAAGCGGTATGACCTGATGCAGTCGATCAACACCCGCGGCACGTTTCGTGGTCAGCCGAGCCTGCGTCCCGCACCTGAAACGTTCGGTGAACCCGCACATCCTGATCCTGTCCTGCTCGGCGGCGAGGCGGCGATGAGAGGGGGCCGCCGGCCCGAGCTGCACGCCGACGCGGCCTACGCGGTGATCACCAAGTCCAGCCGGGACTGCACAGGGAACGCGTTCCTGTGCGAGGACGTGCTGACCGCCGAGGGCGTCACCGACTTCGACAGGTACGCCTACTCCCCCGGTGCCGAACCCGAAGTGGATCTGTTCGTCGACCACGCCTGATCGTCAGAGCATCGCCTGCTGAGGCTGGGTGCGGACGACGATGACCGTGGTGGTGCCGGCGGCCAGGGCCGCCTTGAACTCCTGCTCAAGCTGGTCGGTGGTCGCGACGCCGACGGCGTGGCAGCCCCAGCCGCGGGCCAGGGCGGCGATGCCGATGCCGGGCAGGTCCAGGCCGGGCACCCCCGGTGTCTCCTCGAGCACCGCGAACGACTTGAGGATGGAGTACTCCTCGTTGCGCATGATCACGTACACGATCGGCAGCTTGTGCTGAGCGGCCGTCCAGAGGGCCTGCACGGAGTACTGGGACGAGCCGTCGCCGATCAAGCCGACGACCGGCCGGCGGACACCCAGGTCCCGGTCGGCCAGCGCAACCCCGACCGCGGCCGGCACGGCCCAGCCGATGCCCCCGCTGGCCGTGGCGAAGAACGATCCGGTCCTGACCGTCGGGAGCCACTCGACCTGCTGGGCCATGGTGGAGGTCGATTCGTTGACGATGACAGAATCCGGTGGCCGGACCCGGCTCAGCACGGCGTAGACCTCCGGCGGGGTGAGCGGGCTGCTCGGCACCTGCGGCAGCACGCGCGGTCGCGGCGGCCAGGCGCTTCGGGTCGGCGGCCAGCTCGAGGTGGCCGCCGTGGTAGATGTGCAGCCGGCTGCGCGGGATCAGCCGGTGCATGATCCGCGCATTGACCACCGGGATGATCGGGTCGTCGTCACCGGTCAGGATCAGGGTGGGCGGCCGTAGCATCGGCAGCCGCGGCAGGCTGGTCCAGCCGATGGTGGCTATGAGCTGGTAGAAGTAGCCCCGGGCCGGGCCCAGGCGTGTCGTGGCGTGCAGCAGGTCGCGGGCCACCATCGGGTCCTGGCGTGCGCTGCCCCCGTACAGCTCGCCGGCCACGCGGGCTGCGTATCCCGGATCCCGGTGGCGTCGTGGCGTGAGCATGCGCAGCAGGACGCGCGGATTCCCGGGAACCATCGCGGATCGAGCGCGTCGACGAACGGCTGGAACAGCTCCAGGCTCGCGCCGATGCCGTTGCACAGCAGCAGCGGCGGCCAGTCCGCCGCCCCTTCCCGCACCGAGACCCGGATGGCACGGCTGCCGACCGCCAGAACCCTCATCCGCTGTGACAGCTCGGGCGGTCCGGGGCGGCCCGGGGCGTCAGAGAGGCTATTGGGGCTATTGGGGCCGGGGCGCCGTCGCCGGCCTAGGACCCGGCCCGGGCGGATCCTAGCCGGAGTTTCCGGGATAAGTTGATCTTGAGGGTGTTTGCGCTATTCAGCGGGTGTTCCGGGCCTGGCTGGGCGTATTACCCATGTCAGCGCCTGGGGGCGTAGCGGGTGAGGCCGAAGATCTCGCTGAGCTTGTCCTGGAGGGGTGTGGTTTCGGTGAGCATGCGGTGGGCCCGGGGGCGGCCCCGGTCGCCCTGGTAGAGCAGGGCAGTCTCGCCGATTCCGGCGAGTTCGCCGAGTAGCGCGCGGACCGATAGGTCCAGCCCGGCCCGGCGAGCGCGCAGCCGCATGAGGTGGGCGGCTTGGAGGGCGAGCACGCAGGTGAAGACGTGGACGCGGATGTTGTGCTCGGTCCAGTGGTGCATCGGGCTGAAGGACACCACGTGCGGGTTTTTGAGCTGCCGGAAGCTGAACTCGGCCTCGGACTGGGACCGGTAGCTGGCGATGACCTCGGCGGCGGGCCAGTCGTCGTGGTCGGTGATCAGGATGTGCTTGCCGAACAGTTGTTCTTCCAGGGCTGCGCGGGCGGCGGTGTCGATGCCCCAGGCCAGGCGGAGGTCTTTTGGTTTCTCGCCGGATAGCTGCCAGGTGACGGTGCGGCGGACCCAGGGCTTGCGGGTGATCGTGGCGATCTCTGCCTCGATCTTGTCCCGGGTCCGGCGGGTCTTGCCGCGGGCGAGGGTGGCAGCCAGCTCGCCGAGCTTCTTGCCGGCTTTGGCCAAGGTGGTGCCGTCGAACCCGGCCGTCTGGCTTTGGTGCAGTTCCGGGGAGTGGGTCAAGATGGCGCGGCGCTCGGCGCCGTAGACTTCCCGGCGGGTGTCGTAGGCGGTCAGCCCGCCGAACCGGTCCCTGTCGACGATGCTGCGTACCGGAGCGGGCAGCACGGTCAGGTCCGGGCAGTCCGAGGCGGGCACCGATCCGACGTAGTGCAGGCCGGTCCCGGCGAGATAGGCGAAGTTGTCTGCGGAGTTCTGCCCGGCGTCGAACACCACTGTTATGTCCGCGCCGTCACCTGGGCTGTTTGCGGGCGGGCGGCTGGCTGCGGCGGCTATCGCCTGGTACTGGCTGCGGAGCTGGCCGGTCATCGCGGGAAACTGGGTGACATCGGGCCGGTCGCCGGGATAGGCGTGCCAGGTCAGCGGGATGCCGCCGTCGCGGGTGACCACCAGCCCCAGCCCGACCAGGCGCAGATCCGAGCGCTTCTGCTTGGCCTTGCCCCGCTGCGCGATGGGCGCCTTGCCGTTGCCGGTGTCGATGAAGGTGGCGAAGTTGGTCATGTCGAGGGCTACCGACGAGATGTCCAGCTGATGTGCGGCGGTCATCGCCACCGCGATCCGCCGGGAGATCTCTTCCAGGTGCTCCGGCGAGACCGCGTGCATCGCGTCCCAGAATCGCCGGTGATCCAGCACGCTGCCGGGGATCTTGGTGAACCGCGGCGCTGCAGTCCTGGCCCACCAGTCAGCGAATCCTCGCTTGGAGCACGGGTCGGCCAGCCGGTTCAGCGCCGCCAGCACCAGGAAAGTGCCCACGGACGCGCCCGCATCAGACCGCCGCGCCCCGGCCACCTCATCGATGATGCCGGCCACGCCGAGATCCTCCAGCAGCCCCCAGGCGGCGGCGACTGCGCCGAAATCCTTGTGCTGGACCCGATCCGGTAGCCCCAGCCCGGCGCCGCGCATCGCCACGGCCAGCTCCTCCGCGGTGCCCAGGTATTCCTGCGACACGATCCGGGGCTTGCCGCCGACGCGGGCGGACTCCACCAGGTAGTAGTAGGTGGCCTCACCACGCTTCTTGCGGATAATCGAGGCCATATATGGGTAATACACTACCGTCTGCATAAAAACCAGCACCGGCAGCTCGCATGGCTGGGCTGGCGCACCCTGCTCGCCGGCACTGTCGCCGGGTTCGTCCTGGCCGGCCTCTACGGCGCCGCGCTGCTGATATCAGGCCGCGCCACCAGGAAACAGCACATCCCTTCGGCCCCTTCATGATCGCCGGGGGGGTTCGCGGTGATTCTCGCCTGCCATGGCGCGGGTTCTCACTTCGGGTGACACGAGGCAGCGGCCTGCCCGGCGCAGGGCGGCGAAAGCCCGCGCTGCCGGGATGCGCGGTAAGCCCATCAGGACACGGCCGGCCCGCCCGCGCAGCCTGCTCTGGCATCTGGGTTTGACAGTGAAGGGTTCACGCGGCACTCTATAACCATCTGCTTCTAAAACTGGATGGTTATAGATGGCTAGTGACCGGCTCAGCCTCGTGTTCGGGGCGCTCGCCGACCCGACCCGGCGGGCGATCCTGACCCGGCTGGCCGAGGGCGAGGCCACCGTCGCCGAGCTCGCCGCGCCGTTCAGCGTGTCCCAGCCGGCGATCTCCAGGCACCTGAAGGTGCTGGAAAACGCGGGGCTGGTCTCGCGCACCCGGCGGGCGACCGCCCGGCTCAGCCGCCTGGAGGCCGAGCCGCTGCGCGAGGTGACCACCTGGCTGGCCCGCTACCAGCGGTTCTGGGACGAAAGCCACGAGCGGCTCGACGACCTGCTTGCCGCCCTGCAAGCCCGCCAGGACGAAGACTCCGGCCAGCACCCGGCCGTCACAGCGAAGGGGAACGACGATGAGTAAGACACAGATCACCGCGGAACCTGGCATCCCGCAGATCATCATCACCCGCGAGTTCGACGCACCGCGCGACCTGGTATTCCGCGCCTATATCGAGCCGGACCTGCTGGGGCAGTGGCTGGGCCCCCGTGACCTGGCGATGACCATTGACCGCTACGACGCCCGCGACGGCGGCACCTGGCGCTACGTGCATTCCGACGCGCAGGGCAACAGTTACGGCTTCCACGGCGTCTTCCACGGCGATCCGTCGCCGGATGCCATCGTGCAGACCTTCGAGTTCGAGGGCGCGCCGGGCCACGTCTGCCTGCAGACCGCTACCTTCGCCGACCGCGGCCCCAAGACGCTGGTGCGCACCGTCTCGGCCTTCCAGTCCGTCCAGGACCGCGACGCGATGGTCGCCTCCGGCATGGAACGCGGCGCCCGCGACTCCGGCGACCGCCTGGACGAACTGCTCGCCAAGCTCCAGGCCAACTAACCTGCCACCCGCCCGAGCGCCGGGGGCGCAAGCCCGCGCCCCGGCGACGAAACCCGAAGGAGAGACCATGAGCATCACCAGCACCACAACCGTCAGGGCGGACCGCGAAACCGGGCAGACGCACAGCGGCAAGCGCGCCTGCAGGGACAAGATGATCTGGACAGCCCAGGTCGTGCTGGCTGCGGTGTTCGCGTTCGCCGCCGTGCCCAAGCTCGCTGGCGCGCACTCCGCGGTGGCGATGTTCGGCCAGATCGGAGCCGGGCAGTGGCTGCGCTACCTCGTCGGAACCGCCGAACTCGCCGGGGCGATCGGCCTGCTGATCCCCCGGCTGGCCGGGCTCGCCGCGGCCGGGCTCGCTGCCGACATGGCCGGTGCGTCCATCATCAACATCGCCGTGCTGCACAGCCCCGCCGCCGCGCTGACCATCCCGCTATGCGCCGCCCTCACGGTCATCGCCCGCGCCCGCTGGGAGCACACCACCAAGCTCCTGGCCGCGCGAACCGGGCGGTGACCCCAGCCCGCCACGCCGCACACCGCAGCGGCCCGCCGCTGGTGCCCACCGGGGCCAGCGGCGATCAGCGCCGAGATCCAGCCAACGCGTTACCCGGGCCGGTGATGCCGGCCCCCGGCAACCGGCTAATCCAGGCAAGTCACGAGGAGGACAAGATGCGAACGGTACGGCTATACATGACGATGACCTGCGACGGCTGTTTCGCCGGCCCAGGCGGCGAACTCGACTGGATGGCCGCCGCCCCCGACCCCGAGATGAACCGCGACGTCGTCGACCTGATCGCCCAGGCCGACACCGCGTTCATGGGCTACCCCACAGCCTCGGGGATGATCCCGTACTGGCGCCAGGCCGCCGCCAACCCGGCAGCCTCCGAAGGCGAGCACGCCATCGCCGATGCCGTGAACCGGGTCCACAGCCTGGTCCTGTCCAGGACCAAGGAGGAGGTCCCGTGGGACAACGCCGAACTGCTCATGGTGCGAGACGACGACGACCTGCGCGAGGCAGTCAACGCCGCCAAGCACCAGCCCGGCCGCGACATCGGGGTGCCAGGAGGCATCCGGACCGCGCAGGCATTCGCGCGCCTCGGGCTCATCGACGAGTACGTGCTCATGATGCACCCGGTCGCCCTGGGCGAGGGTCAGCGGATATTCAGCCGCCGCACCGACCTCGCCCTGCACAGCGCCAAGGCCTACCGCTCCGGCGTGACACGCCTGATCTACCGGCCCCGGTAAACCAGAACGCGACTTCGCGACCGCGCCCAGGGTTCCTCCGCGTGCCCGGCAGCAGACCTCAGTCCCGCCCGCTGAACCCGGCCGTGCATGAACGGCCACCGCCAGTCCAGATGTCCAGCTCCCACCACACGCCCGGCCCGGACAAGACAGGCAACCTTCTTCGATCACTTTCCGTAACGGAGGCCCAGTTGGCCCTGGCGTCAAGATCATGATCTAGTTCAGGAGAGACCCCAACCCCGCCAGCTTCCTGTGGACGGCCACGGGTACACCTGGTCGATTTCGAGGATTCCGGCCCCAGCGACCGCGCGTTCGAACTCGAGCTCCTGGCAGAGCACATCTCCGCACAGTCAGGCGCCCACCTGGACGCGGACACCTTCCTGGCCCTGCTCGACCTGACCACGGCGGAGACAGGCAGGCTGCTCCAATTCCGGCGCCTGGCCGCCCTGTTCCGGCTCACGCTCCTGCGGCCAGGCAGCCCAGCAAGCCGGCACAACCCGCCCGGCACCCTGAAACGCCAGGCCGATCGCCTCCTGGCCCTGCCCGGCTACTGAGACAGAAACCGGACCCCCGATACCTCCGGTCACGGTGATATAGGTAATACGCCAGCCAAGCCCCGCACACCCACCGACCAGCGGAAACAAGAACAAGATCAACTTATCCAGGAAACTCGAGCTAGGGAACCTGCTGAAAAAAGGCCGGCTCTTAGAGCCTGTACGGAAACTCAGGTGGGGTGTAGCTGGTGTGACTGGTGACGCCGTGCGAGGCGCCGGCTCATGAGGGCGATCATGGCCCACAAGATCATGGCTTCGTGGCTGGCGGGGAGGCGTTCGTAGTCGCGGACGGTGCGGCGGTGCTTGCTGATCCAGGCGAATGTCCGCTCTACGACCCAGCGGCGGGGCAGCACCTCGAACGTGTGCGGCTGGTGCGCCGGGCGACGATCTGGAGGTCATCTTACCTGGTCGCGGCCCAGGCGGCGAGCTTGCCGGTGTAGACGGCATCGGCCCAGATCAGCTGGACGCGGCGGGAGTGCGGTGGAGGTTCCACAGCAGCGGCCGGGCCGCGTCGCGGTCCTGGACGGACGCGGCGGTGATCACCACGGCCAGCAGAGCCCGATGCGAGTCCACCGCGATGTGCCGTTTCCGGCCGTTATCTTGAGCCGAGCTTTCGATCATGGCTTTGACCTGCGGCGATGCGATGTGGACGTGTCCTTGACGGGACGGCATGAGCTGCCGCTCAGCACGGCCCGGTGATTTTCGGCGAGTTCTTCTTCGGCGTGTCGCGGCCGTTCACTCTGGCCGAGCACTTCGATGGCCCGGCGTTCGCCGAGCGCTCGGGCGAGGGCGTCGCGGAGTTGCTGGTTGTCTGCTTCCAGGCGGCGGATGCGGGCGGTGGCCGCCTCGAGGCGGCGCAGCAGCGAGGTATCCGATGCGCGCTGCCGCTGCGGAGGAACCTGCGGCGGCGGAGTGGCCGGGTGCCGCTGGCGGAGCCGCTGGATCTCGGCGCGCAGGTCCTGCTGGGCGTAAAGCCAGGACCGGGAGACGCCAGCCGCGCGGCTGACGGCGTCGAAGGTGATGCGCTGGCCGGTGGCGTCCATGCGCCGCAGCGCGGCGATGGCGCGTTCGCGTGTCTGCTCGGCTCGCCGCCGGGCGGCGGCGATGACGTGGCGGGAGTTATCAGCCCGCATCAGCGGCCTCGCTTTTCTCGTCCTTCGCCGATCTCGGCGATCATGCGGTCCAGGTTGGTGAGGACCTGCTGGTTCATCTCCGCCATGCGGGCTTGGCCCTTGCTGGCGGAGATCTCGATCAAGGTGAGCGTGCGGTGACGTTGCTCGCGCAGTTCGGGCAGGAACTCCGGTCCTGTGAGGAAGACCGGGCAGGTGAAGCATGCGTTTGCATGCGGGCAGCTCTTCTGCACGGGCAGCCCGCAGTAGCCGTTGGCCAGGGTCTGGGTGGCCATGCCGTACCGGGTCTTGGCCCACTGGGCCTGGCTGAGCGGGCCGTCCGGGTCAAGGGTGATGCGTTCGCCGTTGATGTTGACCTTGGTGGCCTGCTCCCAGCGGCGCCGCACCGTCTGGTCGGTGATCTTGGCGTAATGCGAGGTCATCCGGTGTGAATCATGGTCGAGGAGGACGCGGACCACTTCTTGCGGGACGTCCCGGTTGATCAGCCGGCAGGCGAAGGTATGACGCCATTGATGAGGCGTCAGGTGCACCGGCCTGCCGTGCTCGTCGCGGATGTCGCAGGTTGCCAGCCACCGGCCCAGCATGCGCCGGTAGCTGCTGTCCGACAGCGGGAGGTTCCCCGAGACGTTCGCGTGCGGCCGGGGGAACAGGCAGGCGGCGCCGTCTGGCCAGCGGTCCAGGACACGGCGCTGCTGGGCGCGGATATCGGCTTCGAGCTCTTCGTCGATGGGGACGGCGGCCTCGCGTTTCATCTTGGTGTTGAAGTACCGCAGATAGGGGGCGCCCTGGCCGTCGTGGAGGAGGCAGTCGAAGTCCAGGGCGAGGGCGCTGGAGATCCGCAGCCCGCAGCGGGTCAGGATGACGGTGACCAGCCGGCCCGCGGGACTGGGCCAGCGGTCCAGGCTGGCCGGTGACTCGACTTGGGCCATGACGTACTCGGCCAGCTGGCGGGAGAGCCGGCGCGGGGACCGGCGGGGTGTCGCCGGGGTAGAACGCCGCGGTGCCCGGCAGGGTATCGTCCCAGCGGTGCTGCCGGATGGCCTGGAAGAACAGGTTCAGCCGCGCCGATCCGGGTTTTCCTGACACCGGATCCGCCGGGCTGGGAGGCCACCCAGGCCAGATGGCGTTCCAGCAGCGGGCGGTCAACATCGGCGAGCCGTTCGACGCCGGCCTGGGCGAGGAACTGGCTGAAGCAGGTAAGCGCGTCCAGCCCGGACTTTGCCGCGGCGATGCTCAGGCCCGCGGCCAGCCGCAGCCGCAGCCACCGCTTGCCGAGGTCACGCAGCCAGGGCTGGGTGATCCGGTCGAACCGCAGCCGGGCGCGCGGGCAGGGCCGGCCGGACGGGGCGGTGATCCCCGGCAGCTTGTGCAGCCGCCAGACGTCCCGGGGATACTCGACTTCCCAGCCGGTCCCGTCTCGCAGGGACTCCACGGCGTCGCGGGCATCAAGCAGGAACAGCGCCGGCTCGCGGACCTGGCGAACCGGCGCTCTGGCGCCATTGCTGCTCCGGGACGGTCCAGCAGCGAGGTCACGCCCGCGGCCCGGGCCTGCCGCACCGCTTGCATCACCAGCCGGGGCGGGGCGGTGCGGGCCTGGGCGTCGTGCCGGCACTGCAGCGCGTACTGGAACTCCATCTTCAGGTGCGGATGCAGACCGCGCAGATCGATATGGGCCGTGCCGGTGAGCTCGCAGTCGGCGATGAACCGGCCGGGATCGGGGCGGCCCGTTCGCCGCCACCGGTCGTCGTGGTTCTTGCAGAACAGCTTGTCCGGGTTCTCCGCCCACAAGGTGCAAAACGGCAGTCGGCACCCGGCCGCAGGGTGCCGCTCCGGGCCAGGTCAGGTGCGTCCCACGCGGCCAGGTCCGGTTTGCCGGCGCGGTTCCACCGGTCCCGGTGCCTGGAACACAGCCCGTTCCTGGCGGTGCGCTCCGTAACGGCAGCCCTTAACCCTGCAGGCAGCCAGAGGCCTGCGGCCGCGGACCGGCGGGCCGGGGTCGGCGAGGAACTCCTGCACGTCCGGGACGTCCGCGCTGCCGCCACCGGATGGCGTGGGCGTTGCACAGTCCCCGCTGGGCCGTCGTGCGGTCGCAGCCAGCGACCGCGCACTGGGCGGCGGCGAAGACAGGGTCGTCTTGGGCGGGGATGTAGATCTCGGCGCGGAATTCCGGCCGGACAATGGCCATCAGCTGCTCCAGCAGCCCAGATCGGCCCGCCGCTTGCCCGGCAGCGGTCACAGCCGGACCTCCCGGCCGGTGAACCAGCCAGCAGCCTCCAGCGTCTGGCGGGCGTCCTCCACGGTGAGGTGCCCGTAAGTATCGATCGTCGTGGTGATCGAGGCATGCCCCAGGCACTCCTTCACACGTCTCCATCCCGGCGCCCCGGCGCAGCAGCCATGTGGCATAGGTGTGGCGATACTGGTGGGGCCCGAAGTCGATCCCGGTCCGTTCCCGCAGCCTTAGCACCAGGTCGTAGACGGCCGCGTAGGTCCACGGGCGGCCATGGGGCCGCGACCACAGAGTTGACGAAGACGTAGTCCGAATCCAGCGAGCCGTACTCGCGGGTGAGGTAGTCGGCATACAGCCGCATCAGCTCGGCGCTGGCCGGGATGGTCCGGGAGATGCCCGCCTTGGCGCGGGCCCGGTTGTCGTTCGGCCGCGGCGTGACGGTGACGGCCCGCTCGGCGATCCCCATGTCCTCGTGCCGCAGGCCCAGGGCCTCGCCGATCCTGACCCCGCAATCCAGCAAAAGAGCAAACAGCAGGCGATCTCGCAGGTGGTCGCAGGCATCCAGGATCGTCTGCGCCTCCGCCGCGGTCAGCACCTTCGGCCGGGGCCGGGACGCCTTCAGCTTGATCGCGCGCCGCCGCTGCGGCCCGCTCTTGGTGACGTGGTGCAGGAACGACTTATAAGACGTCGCCGACCCGCGGCGGCCCGCGGGCTGCATCGTGGTCAGCAGCCCAGCCAGGTTCACCCCGTGGCGGGCGTGGAACTCGCAAAACGAGGTCAGGGCCGCCAGTTTGCGGTTCACGCTGGCCGCCGAGCAGTGGTTCTCGACGGTGGGCAGCACGGCGACCTTCCCGTCACGGCCTTCGGGCGGCAGCCGCAGCCAGGCGACGAATCCGGCCACATCCTCCACCGTGACGACCTGCCAGTCCAGACCGTGGACAGTCAGGTAGGTGAACCAGTCCTTCAGATCGTGGGCATAGGCCTTGACCGTGTTCGGCGACTTCTCGATCGAGGTCAGGTAGCCCAGGAACCGCTCCACCGGCTCCAAGGGGATCTGGTCGTCGCCGAGCAAGGTCCACGACTCCGCCTCCGAGCCCGGCATGAGCACCCGCTGCACGCGCATCGAACCTCCCGCTCCCGTGATGGACAGCAGGAGATAACCACATCCACCACGAGGACCGGGGAGCCCTCAACCCAGGTCATGCACGTCATGGACAGGAACTTGAGGGCTTGAGATAACGGCCGTTCACCTTCTTGGCGTTATCCCACCCCCGGCTGGCCCTGGGCACGGTGTCGGCGGCCGCGGACCGACTGGGAGTCGATCACCGCCGCCGTCGGCTCGGGGTCCCGCCAGCGGCGGCGCGGACCTGGGCGCGCAGCGCGTCGTGCAGCCGCGCCAGCGTGCCGTCATCGCGCCAGGCCGCAAAGTAGCCATATACCGTCGGCCAGGGCGTTCTGTGGAATCAGTTTGTCAATAATCGTCCGGTTTGTCTCGCTGCACGTCGATGATCGGCAATAGCGTGGCAGTTGCGGGGATGCCGATCTGACGTGGTGTCGGCCCGGCCGGGGTGGGGACGTCGGTGAGTCGTTCCAGCAGCTGGTCGAGGGCGGCCTGGCCGTCGTCGACGGCGGCGCGCTCGTCGTCGGTGAGGGGGATGTTCGCGAGCATTTTCTGGAGGTTGTCCTTTGCCTCCAGCAGCTGGCCTTTGCTGGAGTTCTTCGGGGTGTAGAAGTCGCAGCGTGCGCAGGCCATCCGGTGCTGGCACTGCTCGAAGAACGTGTAAGTGCACCAGCCGTGGCCCAGGTCGTAGTGCTGCCAGGGCTCGCCGCTGGCGGCGGCGCCGGAGGTGACAGCGTCGCGGTCGACGAGGACTTCGATGGTGCGCACGTTCCTCGCGAAGTACCCGGCGTCGTTGTAGGCCCTGGCAAGGGTGTTCGGGGTGAGCTTCGCGTAGTGCGCGGTCGCCTCGGGCGTCCGGTGACCGAGCCATTCCTGCAACTCGAAGAGCGTCATCGGCTCCTTGGCGTTGTAAAGCTGGCTGGCGATGGTGGACCGTGCGCGGTGGCTGGTGATGTTGCCGCGGACGTCCGCGGTAGGGACGCCCGCCTTGCGGCAGAGCATCGGGATGATCGCCGTATTGATGTACTGCTTGGCGACCCGGCGGGCGCGATGAGCGAACAGGAAATCCGCGTACTCGCCGGTCTTGCGGTCGAGCATCGGCGGCTGGGCGGGCCTGACGGCCTGCCATGCCTCGATGGCCTGGCCGAGGAGCGGGTCGACGGGCTTGGTGAACGCGGTGCCGGTCTTGTGGACGGGAACGTCCAGCAGGCAGACGGCGTCGCGGGCGAGGACCTCGCCGGAGTCGCCGGGGACGGGCATGCCGTCGTGCTGCCAGCGGGTGCAGCCCACCCGGAACCGGGCAATCTCGTCGCTGCGCTGACCGGCGAACAGCCAGGTCAAGGTGATGGCACGGATCAGCTCGACGGGATAGGTGCGCCCATCGCCGGTCGGAAGATCGCCAGGTTCGATGTTCAGGCCCGCCCATAGCAGCTTGGCCCAGATGTCGTCGGCGATCACCCGCGGGTCTGGTCCCAGCAGCGCGCGGACACTGCGAGGTGTCCGCAAGGCATGAGCGGGGTCGAACCGGCGCGGTATCTGCTCCCATTCCTGCAGGTCGCGGAAGAACGCGCGCGGCACCTTCAGATAGCCGGACTTCGTCTGCGGTGTCAGCGGCTTACCCAGCCGCCCTTGGGCCCGCATGGCATCGGTCCACTGCGAGAAGTCGCCGACAGCCATGCGGTCCACTGCGGCGACCCAGGCCACGCAGGTCTGCCGGGTCCAGTCGGCCGGCGCGGCGATCTGGGGGTGCCCGGCGGCCAGCCAGCGGCCGATCTTAGCCAGCACGCTGCGATAGCTGGCCCGGACCTTCGGAGTCAGCGTCGAAGTGGCGTACCAGCGCTCGACCCATTCCGCCCATCCGTCGTTGGTGCCTGCGATCTCGGCCGGGCCGTCTCCGTAGCGTGGCTGCGGTGGCGGGTCGGCGTGCCCGAGCGCGGCGACCGCCCGGTGAATGCCGTAAAGATCCTTTGCCCAGTGAGGATCCATCGCCGGGTCAGTACGCAACCGGGTCAGCACCTCGGTGGACAGATCTTCCAGCAGCGGGCTGCGGTTAAGCAGCAGCAACTGGCAGATCACCGCCATCAGCCGTCCGGCGTCGCGCTGGTAGCCCCAGCCGGCCAGGACCTTGCAGGCCTGCCCGACAGCGGCATCGACCAGTTCGCTGCCGAAGACGCGCCGGGCCAGCGCCAGCCGCCCGAAGCGACCGAGCTGGTCAAAGGCCGTGAAGCCGCCGAGCAGGTAGGCGTAGGCGATGAGGAAGGGGCGGGCATTGGGGCCGACCTGGCCTGGCCAGGCACGCCGGAATGTGGCGGCATCGCCGCTGATGA
This sequence comes from uncultured Actinomycetes bacterium, assembly GCA_963808315.1. Lineage (GTDB taxonomy): Bacteria > Actinomycetota > Actinomycetes > Streptosporangiales > Streptosporangiaceae > Palsa-504. The sequence continues at coordinate 295,383 of CAWEFK010000009.1, forward strand.
GGCTCACCCAGTCTTGGACCGACCAGCCCCAGACGGCTCGCCGCAGCTCACCGCAGCGGATTAGCACCAGCCCGGCCGCGTCCCGGGCGAATCGCCGCTGATGGCGGCCATCGGGCGGCCATTGCAGGACGGCAATCACGTCCGCCATCGGCCGGACGAGCCGGGCGGCCGGGCGCAGTGCCGCCGCGCCGGGAGCCAGGCCGTCCCGTCGCAGCTGGTCAAGGTCGAGGTGGCGCAGGGTCTCGGTCTCGGCGTCGCTGAGCAGGGTCCGGCGGTCGTAGCGGTCGAGGTCAAGAGGCCAGGACCATGCCGGAGCACGTGCCGGCCGGACGGCGGCCGCCGGATGCGCGGTCACTGGCCGGCCGTCTGTGCAGCGTGACCAGCGTGGGTCAGCATGTCCACCCGCCAGGTGTGGATCTGCTGCATACCGCGGTTCAGCTTCTCCGCCAGATCGCGGCCGGACAGGTGGATGTAGGTCAAGGTCGACTCGGTGCTGCGATGCCCGGCGAAGGAGGCGATGGCATGCAGTTCCCAGCCCATCCGGGCCAGGTCGGTCAAGCACAGATGCCGGGTGGTGTGGGTGGAGAACCGCGGCAGGTCAGCGGCCAGCGCGACCCGCCTGACCACTTTCGACCAGGTCCACAAGGTCAGCGGCTGGCCGTAGTTGCGGCGAGACTCCGACAGGAACAGCGGTCCGCGAGACCTGCTGACCGAAGCCCGGTGCGTGAGATAGCCGGAGAGCAGCACGCCGGTCGACGCGGAGTACGGCACGACGCGCTCACGGCGGGTCTTGGTCGTTTCGGCGCGTACCCGGATCATCCGATGGGCTGGATCAAGGTCGTCAGTCCGCAGCGAGCACAGTTCCTCGCGGCGCAGGGCCGCGTCGTAGGCGAGGGCGAGCATGAGCCGGTTGCGATCCGGCTCAACGCGGACCACCTCCAGCAGGTCCAGCCACTGCCGTTCGCTCGGGATCCATGGCAATTTCGTCAGCCGGGGCACCAGACCCCGGTCCTGACCGCCGCCACGGCCGGGGGTGTAGCGGCCACGGCCGACCGGATTGGAATCCCGCAGCCCCTCCTCGATCAAGTAGTCGAAGAACAACCGCACCGGCACCAGCCGCTGCTGCAAGGTCGCGTTCGCCAGACCCGATCCCGAGTCCAGCACGATAACGTTCGCCCCCCGCAGACCCGGCCGTGTGGTCAGCTCCTTCACGAACGCAGCCACCTGCAACCGGTTCGCGGTAACCGGGTCGATCCCGTCCCGTTCGCAGACCAGCAGAAACTCCGCAAGCCCCCGCGCATACGCGTCGATCGTCCTGCTTGCCCGCCCCAGATCCATCCACACGTGCAACCACTCGGCCGCCCGTTCATGCCGGCCCAGAACCGGCCACTTCTCCTCCAGCACCCTCGTACCCAACAGACCTCCTCAGCTCGTGGTGACGCCGCAGGATACGAGATGGATTCTGCGGCGTCTGATTCCACGTAACTGATAGGGAGGCGGCGTACGCCTTCTTCGAGCGGTGGAACGGCCGCGGCCTCCCGCAGGCGCTCATCACCGGGCTGCGGGAGCTGCTGCGGCAGCATCAGGGCCGGGCCGCGCAGCCCACGGCCTGCATCATCGACTCGCAGATGGTCAAGGCGCACGACACCGTCCCCCGGGCGACCAGCGGCTACCACGGCGGCAAGAAGATCACCGGCCGCGGCGCGGTCACCCGCATCCGGCGGATTTCCGGGCTGTCCCAGCTGTTCCGGGACGCCGCGGCGTGGGAATACGACGACGTCGCCGGTTTCGCGCCCATCACCTCCCGGGACGCGCCCAAGCTGCCGCAGCGGATCCCCCGCTTCATCCCCGACCACGAGCTCGACCTGGTGATGCCCGTCATCAACCAGATCACCTGCCCGTTCCAGCGAGCGGCCCTGCTGACCGCCCGCTGGTCCGGGGCCCGCCGCGACGAGATCCGGCACCTGCCGCTGGACTGCCTGGATCACTACCCCGACGGGACACCACGGCTCCGGCTGCCGGGCCGCAAGACCTTTAAGGAACGCGTCGTCCCCCTCCACCAGGACGCCGCCGGCGCGCTCCAGACACTCATCGACCTGCGCAAAGGCGGCCGGGAGCGGCCCTTTACCGACCCTCGCACCGGCGAGCAGGTCCGCTACCTGTTCATGGACCACGGCAAGCTGCTGTCGCTGTATTACCTGTTCAACACCCCGATCCAGCAGGCCTGCATCGAAGTCGGCTGGTCGTCCCCGGCGGCAAGAAGAACGGCCCGGGCGTCCGGGGTACCACCCACCGGTTCCGGCACACCGTCGGCACCCAGCTCGCCGAACGTGGCGCCAAGCTGCATACCATCATGAAGGTCCTGGGCCATTCCTCGGTCTCCATGGCGCTCATCTACGCCCAGATCAGCGACCAGGAAGTCCTCCGCGACTACAAGTCCATCCTGGCCCCCGGCGCGGTCATCGCCGGCCTCGCCGCGCTCGACCTGAAATCGGGCGTCCTGCCCGACGAGGCGGTGCACTGGCTCAAGGCCAACTTCTTCAAGACG
>CAWEFK010000010.1:0-339755 GCA_963808315.1 uncultured Actinomycetes bacterium
TGGTCAGGTAGAGAATACTAAGGCGATCGGGTGAACCGTGGTTAAGGAACTAGGCAAATTGTCCCCGTAACTTTGGGAGAAGGGGAACCGTGTCCGGTGAAGGGGCTTGCCCCCCGAGCTAGGTGCGGTGGCACATACCAGGGAGAAGCGACTGTTTACTAAAAACACAGGTCCGTGCAAAGTCGCAAGACGACGTATACGGACTGACGCCTGCCCGGTGCCGGAACGTTAAGGGGACGGGTTAGTGACCTTCGGGTTGCGAAGCTCAGAACTTAAGCGCCGGTAAACGGCGGTGGTAACTATAACCATCCTAAGGTAGCGAAATTCCTTGTCGGGTAAGTTCCGACCTGCACGAATGGCGTAACGACTTCTCCACTGTCTCAACCACGGACCCGGCGAAATTGCACTACGAGTAAAGATGCTCGTTACGCGCAGCAGGACGGAAAGACCCCGGGACCTTCACTGCAGCTTGACATTGGTGTTTGGGACGTCTTGTGTAGGATAGGTGGGAGACTTTGAAGCAGGGACGCTAGTCCTTGTGGAGTCATCGGTGAAATACCACTCTGGTCGTTCTGGATGTCTAACCTAGGTCCGTTATCCGGATCAGGGACAGTGTCTGGTGGGTAGTTTAACTGGGGCGGTTGCCTCCCAAAAGGTAACGGAGGCGCCCAAAGGTACCCTCAGCCTGGTCGGCAACCAGGTGTCGAGTGTAAGTGCACAAGGGTGCTTGACTGTGAGACAGACATGTCGAGCAGGAGCGAAAGCTGGGACTAGTGACCCGGCGGTGGCATGTGGAAGCGCCGTCGTTCAACGGCTAAAAGGTACCCCGGGGATAACAGGCTGATCTTCCCCAAGAGTCCATATCGACGGGATGGTTTGGCACCTCGATGTCGGCTCGTCGCATCCTGGGGCTGGAGCAGGTCCCAAGGGTTGGGCTGTTCGCCCATTAAAGCGGTACGCGAGCTGGGTTTAGAACGTCGTGAGACAGTTCGGTCCCTATCCGCTGCGCGCGTAAGAGACTTGAGAGGGGCTGTCCCTAGTACGAGAGGACCGGGACGGACGAACCTCTGGTGTGCCAGTTGTTCTGCCAAGAGCACGGCTGGTTGGCTACGTTCGGAAGGGATAACCGCTGAAAGCATCTAAGCGGGAAGCTCGCCTCAAGATGAGGTCTCTCTCTGGGTTAACCAGGTAAGGCCCCCAGTAGACGACTGGGTTGATAGGCCGGAGGTGGAAGCACGGCAACGTGTGCAGCTGACCGGTACTAATAGGCCGAGCGGCTTGGCTTCTACTCTTGTGCGGGGGTTCCAGGGGGTCGTTCCCTGGGCCAGCACAGTCTTGCTTTGCGTCCACTATGCGGTTCCCGAGATGCGGTAGGTGACATCTCCATAGAGTTTCGGTGGTTATAGCGTGAGGGAAACACCCGGTCCCATTCCGAACCCGGAAGTTAAGCCTTACAGCGCCGATGGTACTGCGCGGGGGACTGCGTGGGAGAGTAGGACGCCGCCGGACATTTTTGAAGAGGGCCGCTCCCTACATGGTTGAGCGGCCCTCTTCGTTTGTCTGGGTACAGTGATAGCTGGAGGTTGGTTAGCGTGGCTGAGGGACCGGGGTCGCCGAGGGGTCGGTCAACGAGCGGTGGCCGCGTCGGCGGCGCAAAGCCTAAGTCCTCGGGTGGTGCCAGGACATCGAGCCCCAGAGCCGCTCGGACCGGCGGGACAGGCGCATCGGCGAGCTATCGGGCCAGGCGGCTGGCGGTCAGGACGCCAGGACGGCCCGAGGCGGCGGTCCCAGGGCTGGAGGTTCGGCCAGAGCGGAAGGCACGCCCAGGACCGAAGGTCCCCGCGGTGCCGGCGGCGGTCGTAGTGCGTCCTCTGGTGATCAGGCCCGACGGGGTGGCCCTGTCCGCGATGACCAGGGACCGCGCCGGACGACCCGCCCGGTGAGCTCGGAGCGGAGCAGTTCGGAGCGGAGCCGTTCGGCTCCTCGCGGAGCGCGCCCGGCCGAGGGCCGCGGTGCCCCGGGAGCTTCTGATGAAGAGTGGAGCAGCAGGCCGTTCTCTGGGCCGCGCCGCGGTTCCGCGAGTGCCCCCTTCCGCAAGACCAACGACGGTACGCGCAGGCCTGGTAGGCCCGCCACCGGCGCGCGTGACAGGGCCGGCCCACACCCGGCGACGGGCCCCGCCGGACCGGCAGGCCAGCCACGGGCGCAGGTTTCCGCGGCCCGGCCAGGACGTCGGCGAGCGGACCGCGAGGGTCAGCGCGCGGGGCCTCTTCGGAGCGCGGAGAACAGTGGCGTCAGGGCCCCGGCCGCGACGAACGCCGTGATGACAAGCCCGCCCCGAGCTACGGGACACGCCGTCCCGAGGGCCAGGATGGTTCGCCCGGCGGTTACCGAGGCCGCCGTCCCGAGGGTGACCAGGCGCGGCGCGGGAGCGGTCCGCCACGTGAGCGGTCTGCGGGCGGCGGGCAGGGCTCGGCTCGCAGCCAGCGGCCCGATTCCGCTGGCAGGCCGGTCCGCGGGCGTAGTCAGGACGGCGCGCCTGCGCGGCCAGCAGGCGGCCGCCCCTGGGAGAGATCTTCGCCCCGCAAGGTGAGTGAGGCGGGTCGGGATCGCGCACCCGGGTCAGCCCGAGACGGTGACGGCGGTCGGCCGGCGGAGCGGTCAGACGGCCAACGGCCATGGGCGGGAAGAGGTGCCGGGGTTCCTGCGGCCCGTGGTCCGGCCGGTGGCTATCAGCCCCGGGAGAATGCCCCGCGCGTCCCTGATTCCATCAGTGCCGACCAACTCGACCCTGAGGCACGGGCTCAGCTGAACAGCCTCCCGAACGACCTCGCCGACAGCGTGGCCCGTTACCTGGTCGCCGCCGAACTTGACTCTGGTTCAGAGCGCGGGTACGCCTTGGCTCAAGCCGCCAAGCGCCTGGCGGCGCGGGTGGGTGTGGTCAGGGAGGCGTGTGGCATCGCCGCGTACCGGACCAGCCGATGGGCGGAGGCGCTGGCCGAGCTGCGCGCCGCACGGCGCATGACCGGCCGCGATGAGTACCTGCCGATCATGGCCGACTGCGAGCGTGCCCTGGGTCGCCTGGACCGCGCCCTGGCGCTGGTGCGGGAGGCCAACGTCGAGGGACTCAACCGGGCCATGCAGGTCGAGCTGCACATCGTCGAGTCTGGTATCCGCAGGGACCAGGGACTGGGTGACGCCGCGGTCCTGGTGCTGCAGGTACCGGAGCTGACGAGCGGACGCCTGCGCCCATGGTCGGCGCGGCTCTTCTACGCCTACGCGGATGCGTTGCTGGCCGCCGGGCGTGCCGACGAAGCTCGCGATGCCTTCGCCCGGGCCGCCGCAGCCGATACTCGCGGCGAGACCGACGCGGCGGACCGCCTCGACGAGCTGGATGGGGTCGAATTCGAGGACCTCGCCGCTGTCGACGACCTCGACGACCTCGAGGACCTGGAGGAAAACGACGACCTCGAGGACCGTGAGGTGGAGGAGACACCCGGCCCGTGAGCCAGTATCTGCTCGGTCGGCGGCACTTTACAGTTGCGCCATGAGCCTGCTGAGCTACGACCGCTATCAACGCGAGATCGTCCGGCCCCGAACTGACCACAACGATGGTCCCTTGGTGTTGCCCGGGCAACACCTATGGACCATCGTTGTGCCGCGAAAGCGGAAGCAGCCCGTCGCGGGTGCGCCGGGTGGGGCGGCCGGTGCTCGCGGGACGCCGAGCCTTGCCCGGACGTGACCTTGACCGCCCGAGCACCGGGCACGCTGGTTGCTGAGGCACTAGCCAGGGCCGGGCTCGGTCTTGTCCAGCCAGTACATGATGCCGCTGACGTTGGCGGCGGCGCCGCTAAGCCGCTCGAACTTCTCGGCGATCGCCGGGTCGGCGTCGGGATGAAGCGCGGCATAACGGTCCTTGGTGCGGTCCCGTACCATGGCCACCGCATGATCGAGGTCCAAGCCTTCTGCGTGCGCCCGGCGGGTTTCCTCCACCCAGATCCTGATCTCTTCGGCCGACCGGTCCAGCGTCTCGGCGACCGGTGTGACCGGTCCATAGTGGCTGAACAGCAGGCGGGTCGGCTGCAGGGCAGCGAACCTGCGCAGTGAGGCGAGCGCGACCTCGAGGTCGAAATCCGGCGGCGGCGTCGCGGGCCGCAGGTCTCCGGTGTCGGGAATGTAGACGCCCGCCGCGTCTCCGACGTAAAGATCCCCGCTACCCGAGTCGATCAGCCCGACGTGGTGCTTGGCGTGTCCGGGGGAGTAGTAGCTGTCCAGGCGGCGCCCGCCGCCGAGATCGACCGTGCCGGTGTCTTCGAGCGCCACGATGCGGTCGGCGGGCACCGGGGCCAGCACGCCGAAGAGCCGGTCAAGCGCCTTCCCGTAGACCAGCCGCGCGCTGGCCATGAGCCTGCTCGGATCGGCCAGATGCCGCGCGCCCCGCTGATGCACCACGACCTGGGCTGCCGGGAACATCGCGGCGATGTCGCCCGCACCACCGGCGTGGTCGAGGTGGATGTGCGTGACCACGACGGTCGCCAGGTCACCGGCTCCGATTCCCAGCCGCGTCAGGGCGTCCCGCACTACCGGCGCGGACGGCGCGGTTCCTGTTTCCACCAGGCACGGCCGGTCGCCCTTGATCAGGTAGCCCGCGGTGATGCCCTCGTAGCCTGCCATCTTGGTGTCGATCTGGAACACCTGGTGTCCCAGATCGGTGATGTCGGTTTCTGTCACCACCTCATCCTCTCAGGGCTCCTGGCGCGCGGGCTCGACCGGAGCTGCCGCACCGGATGACTAATCGTTCGGGCCGAACGTGCGCAGGACCAGACCGGTGCGCGGCTTGGGACCAAACGACGTCGACTTACGCGGCACCCGCTCGCCCTGCGCCGCGATGTGGATGACAGCCTGGAACGACACCGGGTTCGAGATCACCGCGGTACCCCCAGGACCCTCGGTTACGGCGCGGACCGCATCGGCTGCGTCGTGATCTATCAGCACGGTGCGCTCGCTGTCCTTGATACCCCACAGCCGCCCGATAAGAAGCTGTTGTAGCACCGACGCATCCAGGCTCCGCCACGATGCGGAGGTGCCCGCCGGCATCGACGCCGTGACCTGTACCGGGTCCGGTTGGCTGAGCAGGCGAAGACACTGACCGCCGGCCAGCAAGAACGCGGTGCCTTCGCGCCCGGCCGCGGCCAGCCGTCGCAGCGCGTCATCCAGGCCGAGGCCAATGGGCAGGTCATGCACCGTGAAGGCGCCCTTGGCCAGCTCGGCCGCTGGCGCCGGCGACAGGCCGGGCAGCACCCGGTGGATCGCGCCGAGCCGGGGCGGATAGGCCGCGGAGTCGACCAGGAACGCCAGTCCGTAGTCCCAGGGCCCGGTGCCCAGGCCCGACGCCCGCATCTCGTTCTGCAAGTCGAGGTAGGCGGCATACCTATGGTGCCCGTCGGCGATCAGGGCGCGGCGCCCGGCCAGGTCGGCGGAGATCGCAGCCTGCTCACCGTGGTCGCCGAGGCGCCAGAGCCGGTGGGTCACGTGGTCCTCGGTAGTGATCGTGACCAGCGGCGCGCGTTCGGCTGCGACCTGCTCGATGAGTTCGGCAGCGGTCGGGGGGCCATGATCGTGGTCGCCGGCCTCATCGCCGTCATAGATCAGGAAGATCGGCTCCAGGTTCGCCTGGGTGGCTTCCATCAGCTCTCGCCGGCCCGCTACTAGGCCCGGCATGACCCCCTCGTGCGGCAAGATGCCCGCGGATTCCGGTGAGCCAAGTCCGACCAGCGCGACGATGCCGCGCTGCAGCCACCCAGAGCCGTCGCCGTCCGGCCCGGCGCCCTCGGGCCCGTCCTGGCTCTGCTCGTACAGGTAAAGGGCGGGCACCCGGTCCCGGATGAGCACGCCCGCCGATAGCCACTCACGCAGCAAACTGGCGGCGGCCTTGCTTGCGTCGGCGCCCTCGCCTGGCAGGATAAGACGGACAACATTGTGCGGATCTGCCGCTCGCAGGTGATCGCGGGTACCGCCGCTGATCACGTCGTACGGTGGTGACGTGACGTTGGCGATGCCGCTTACCCGGTCACGGGCATAGCGGATGCCGCGGAAGGGCGCCAGCACGAGACCGGAACCAGAGTCGGACGGAAGGGTCTGCACACCATGTCAAAAGGATCAAGCGCGGGCAGGGATTCCCATCCGGAGGAAAACTTCCCTGCCCACGCCCTTCCGGACCAAGCGGAAGACGATGTTCACGCTTGGTACCTGCGCGGCATGGAATTGCTGGGACGAGGCAGCCCGGCGGCTGCGGCGCAGGTCTTGCTGCGCGCTTCGGCTGCTGAGCCGCAATCCCGCAGCGTTCGTGAGGCACTCGCGCGGGCTCAGTTCGACGCAGGCCGGTACGCGGAGGCTGCGGATAATTTCCGGATGATCGTCGAGGCGAGCCCGTCCGACGACTACGCGAACTTCGGTCTGGGGCTCGCCCTGTCCCGGACGGGTAATTATGCCGCCGCGGCTGAGTACCTGGCCCTCGCCGCCGCGATGAGGCCTGAGGCCACCCACTACACTGAGGCGCTGCGCTCCGTGCGCGCGACCCTGCGGGCCAGGGACAGCGCCCGCAAGACTCCCGTCCGCAGCCCAGAGGACGGCCCCGGACGGATGCCAGAGGACGGCCCAGAAGACGGCCCGCAAGACGGCCCAGAAAGCGGCACAGAATGACCACAGCACCCCTGCAGGGATCCGCCGACCCTCTCGATACCGCCTACGACGTGGCGCTTCTCGATCTGGACGGTGTGGTGTACATAGGGGGTACCGCGATTCCCGGCGCGGCGCAGGCCCTGCGCAAGGCCGAATCAGCGGGAATGCGGCTGGCTTACGTGACCAATAACGCCTTCCGGACGCCGGCCGCCGTCGCCGCGCTGCTGACGGGCATGGGCGCCCCGGCGACCACGAAGGACGTGGTGACGTCGGCCCAGGCCGCCGCCCGCCTGCTTGCCGAGCGTCTCCCCGCAGGAGCCCCGGTCCTGGTCATCGGCGGTACCGGCTTGCGGATGGCGATGCGGGAACGCGGCCTGCGGCCGGTGAGCACGGCCGTCGACCGGCCGCGAGCGGTCGTCCAGGGCTACTCGCCCGATGTCGGTTATTCGATCCTGGCCGAAGGCGGTCTCGCGGTCGCCGCCGGCGCCCTGTTCGTCGCGACCAACGGTGATAGCACTCTGCCCGGCCGCCGCGGGCGCCAGCCAGGGAATGGATCGCTCGCGCAGGTGATCGCGACCGCCACCGGCGTCCAGCCCCTGGTAGCCGGCAAGCCCGAGCCGCCGCTGCACCGGGAGTCCGTCCTGCGGACCGGGGCCAAGCACCCGCTCGTGGTCGGGGACCGGCTCGATACCGATATCGAGGGGGCACGCCGGGTCGGCGCGGACAGCATGCTCGTGCTGACCGGCGTGGCCGAACCGGCCGATGCCGTGCTTGCGCCCCCGTCGCAGCGCCCCACGTACCTGGCCGAGGATCTGGCCGGCCTGCTCGAGCCGCATCCCGGAGTCACGAGCGAGGACGGCGCGTTCAGCTGCGGGGGCTGGACGGCGCGTGGCCTCCACGAGCAGCTGGAACTGGAAGGAAACGGAGAGCGCATCGACGGGCTGCGCGCGCTGTGTGCCGCCGCGTGGGCCGCCCAGGGCCTCACCCCCGACTCGGTGCGTCCCGCGATCGAACGCCTCGACCGGGCTCGCTGACCCGCAAACCGCAAACGCAAACCGCAAGCCCCATGCCTGAGGCCCCAGGCCCGTGTAGGATGTTCCGCATGCCAGGCCGCGTAGTCCTCCGTCACGGTGACCACTCAGGTGTCGCCGCGACGCTGACGCGCGTGCACTGTCCTTCGTGTTGTCGCTGACAACGACTCCAGCTGACCGTTGTCGCCCCGGCCGCCCGCTCAGGGTCCGTCCGGAAAACCTGCTCACGAAGGACCTTCCGTTGACTGCAGACATGTCCGTCGCGCCGGAGATCGCCAGGCTCGCCGAAACCAGCCCGTTCGTTCCCCCGCAGTCCGCGGCCCGGCCGGACCCGGGCCAGCCGGATTCAGGCCCGCCGGACATGCCTGGGACCCGGCTGACGCTGGGCACGCTGGCCCGCCGGCTGCGGCTCATCGCGGCCACGCCGGAGCGATGGTGGAGCCTGGTCCGGTTCGAACCTGACCGCCCGGTCACCATCGACATTGAGGTGTATCCGGGCTACCAGGCCTGGCTGATGGTGCTGCCGCCGGGCCACCAGGGCCAGCCCTGTGATTGCGACGTGGCGACGATGATCGCGGGTGAGGCGATCGAGGGCACCGGACCGATTCTGCGTCCCGGCCCGCTGCGCGCGCACGGTCAGCCGCACCGGCTCCGTGGCGCAGGGACCGGCTACTCCATCAGCCTGCACGCCCGCGTCCTTGAGCCCGAGCCCCTCCGAACCTGAGCATCACCACCCGCTTAGCACCGCCGGGCCGCCGGCAGGCTCACCGGAGCAGGGCCAGCTGCCTGGACTGGGCGACCAGGGTCCCGGTCGTGTCCCAGATCTCGAAGTCTTCCTCGTGGTAGCCGCCGCTGACGAAGCGGGTGGTGGCCCGGCAGGCCAGCCACCCCGGCGCGGGCTTGGCCCGCAGGTGAACGGTGAGCTGGATGGTGGTGGACGACGCGCCGAGCTCGAGCACGGGCGGGGCGGCCGAGTCGACCAGGAGCGGAACGGACAGCAGGTCGGCGTCCCGGCCGTCGGCGAACCGCAGCCAGAATTCGGCCGACGGCTGCCCGGTCGGCTCGCCGCGGAACCAGCCCGGCAGCTCCACCCGGCGGGACTCGATGCGTTCCGCGATGCGCGGCAAGCCGGGCCCGCTGGCGGGCAGGCGGGGGCAATCCTGCGGCGGCGGGAGGTCGGGCGGGGCGCCACCGAGGAACACCTGGCCGCCGCGGCCCAGCCGCGAGAAGGCCGCCGAGGCCCGGATGACGTCCTTGCCTCCCTGCCTCAGCACCGCCTCGCCGAACGCCATGGTCCTCCCGCTGCGCACCAGCGACGTCTGGACGGTGGCCGGCCCGGCCGTCCCTGGCCGCAGGTAGAAGCCGGATATCACCACCGGGTCGGGAAACGGCAGGTCGGACGCGAGCGCACGGGCGCAGACCGCCAGCAGGTAGCCGCCGTTCACGGCACCGCCTGTCCCGTCCCACCGGCTGGTCAGCGCGGCGGTGTACTCCCCGGCCGCCCCGGGCTCGACGCGGCTGTCCTCGTCGAAGGCGTACTCGCCCACCGCGTTTCTCGCCATCTACGGCAAGGTGAGGATCTCGTAGCCGTCCTCGGTGACGAGGATGGTGTGCTCGAACTGCGCGGTGCGCTTGCGGTCCTTGGTGACCGCCGTCCAGCCGTCCGGCCACATGTCGTACTCGATCGTGCCGAGGGTCAGCATCGGCTCGATCGTGAACGTCATCCCCGGTTCCATGATCACGGTGGTGTGCGGGTCGTCGTAGTGCGGCACGATCAGCCCAGAATGGAATGTCCGGCCGATGCCGTGCCCGGTGAAGTCACGCACCACGCCGTACCCGAACCGCCGGGCGTACGACTCGATGACCCGGCCGACGGCGTTCAGCGGGCGCCCTGGGGCCACCGCGCGGATGCCGCGCATCATCGCCTCGTGGGTACGCTCCACCAGGAGCCGCGATTCCTCGTCCACCTGGCCGGCGCAGAACGTGCCGTTGGTGTCGCCGTGCACCCCGCCGATGTACCCGGTGATGTCGATGTTGACGATGTCGCCGTCGTTGATCAACGTGTCGTCGGGGATCCCGTGGCAGATCACCTCGTTCAGCGAGGTGCAAAGCGACTTCGGGTAACCGCGGTAGCCCAGCGTGCTCGGGTAGGCGCCGTGGCCGACGAGGAAGTCGTGGCCCACCTGGTCCAGGTAATCGGTGGTGACGCCAGGAGCCACGGCCGCGCCGACGGCCTCCAGCGCCTGGCCGGCCAGCCTGCCCGCGACTCGCATCCGCTCGATGAGCTCCGGCGTCTTCACGTCTGGTTCGCCGGTCCTCGGACGCTTCTTGCCCACGTACTCGGGCCGGGTGATCTCCGCGGGAACCTGGCGGGTCGGAGAAAGCCGGCCCGGATGCAACATTGTCGCCATGCTTTGGGAGTCTAATGTGCATGGACAACGAACAGCGATGGTGGTACAGCCTTACCCGCCACACCGTAGAGGACGACGACGGTCCGACCCCCGGCAAGGACCGGCTCGGGCCCTTCCCCACCCGGGAGGCCGCGGCCCGCGCGCTGGAGACCGTGCAGCGCCGGAACGAGGAGTGGGACGCCAAGGATTAGGTTCGGCCCTTTTGTGTCGCCGTGATAACTTGCGCGGCCAGCAGAATAGGCTAGGGGCGTGAGCGAAGAACTGCCGGCCGTGGCCGAGTCCCGGATGGCGGAAATCCGGGGCAGCGGCACGTGGGGTTCGGCCCTGACCTCTGACGAGTTTGCCGTGATCCGCAGCGTCGGCTTCGAGCCGGTAGGCCAGGTGCTTGGCGCCGCTGTCTACAACATCGGTTTCACCGGCGGCTACAACTGCCCGGGCGCCTGGGGATCCTACGGGTACGGGATGCCGGCCCGGACGGTGACCCAGGTGTCGGGTCGCGGCGGCTTCGGGTCGTACGCCCCTCTGGTCCAGGCGATGTACGAGGCGCGGCACAAGGCGCTGGACCGGATGACGGCCGAGTGCGCCGAGCTTGGCGGGCACGGAGTGGTGGGCGTCCGGCTGACGATCGGGCCGTTTCCGTCCGGCGGCCTGGAGTTCAAGGCCATCGGCACCGCTATCCGTGCGCCCGGCGCCCCGCCGGTGTTCTCCGGGACCAAGGGCCCCCGCGGCAAGACCCAGAAGACGCCATTCACCTCCGACCTGACCGGGCAGGATTTCGGCAAGCTGATCATGAAGGGCTGGGTGCCCGTCGGGCTCGCCCTCGGCATCTCGATCGGCTCCAGGCACGACGACTGGCTGACCGTGGGCCAGACCCGCTGGGGGTCGGGGAACGCCGAGGTTCTCGGCTACACCGAGCTCGTCAACGACGGCAGGCATGACGCACGGGTGCAGCTCGAGAGAGACGTCAAGCGGCTCGGAGCCGAAGGCGTGGTGATCGCCACCATGGAGATGCGGGTGCGAGAGCGGGAGTGCCCGGTGCAGGAAGGCCGCCGCGACCACATCGTCGAGGCCACCAACATCGGGACGGCGATCGCCAGGTTCAGTCATTCCGAGCAGCGCCACACCGGGCCCACGCTGGCCGTCATGTCGCTCGACCCGCAGCGCCGCCAGGCGGCCAGGATCCGGATTTAGGACACAGCTCAATGCACAGGCCGATGAAGCTGAATGAAGCGCAGGAGAGACGATGACCGACCAGCAGAACATAGCGACGGAACTGGACGCCGCGGGCGTCCCGCAGGATGCCATGCGCCGTCTCGCGGAGCTGCAGCCGGGCCGGGCCGGGTCGATCTTCACCTCTGACCTGTCGGTCAACGAGTTCCTGCTGGTGCGCGAGGTCGGGTTCCGGCCACTCGGCCTGGTGCTCGGCAGCTCGATCTACCACGTCGGGCTGCAGGTGGGCCGCTGGGGCAGCAACCAGGAGCTTGACGTGCTGTCCCAGGCCATGTACCACGCGCGCGAGCTGGCCATGAGCCGGATGGAGGCCGAAGCGGACGCGCTGCAGGCCGACGGCATCGTCGGGGTCCGGCTGGACGTGGAGATGAAGGAGTTCGGCGCCGACATCGCCGAGTTCATCGCCGTCGGCACCGCCGTCAAGGCCGAACCGGGCGCGGGTGGCGGCGGCGTGGACAACTGGCGCAACAACAAGAACCAGCCGTTCACCTCGGACCTGTCCGGCCAGGACTTCTGGACGCTGATCCGGGCCGGCTACGCGCCGCTCGGCATGGTGATGGGGACGTGCGTGTACCACATCGCGCACCAGAAGTTCGGCAGCAAGATCGGCAACATCGGCCGGAACGTGGAGATCGAGCAGTTCACCCAGGCCCTGTACGACGCTCGCGAGCTCGCGATGAGCCGGATGCAGGCCGAGGCGGAGGCGCTGCACGCCGAGGGCATCGTCGGTGTCCAGCTCAGGCAGCACAGCCACACCTGGGGCTCGCACACCACCGAGTTCTTCGCCATCGGCACCGCGGTGCGGCCGCTGCGCCCCGACCACATCATCGAGCGCCCCACCATGGTCCTGACTCTGGACGCCTAGACCCGGGCCAGCTCAGGCCGGCCAGCTCAGGCCCCGCTCGGTCCGCTCACCGCGTCGAGCAGCCGGGCCACCCGGTCGCGCAAGCCCCGGACACCGGATCGGCTGCGCTGGTGGCCGGGCGTCCCCGGTGCCCGGAGGCGTCCTTCGCCGCTGGCCACGCCGAACTCGGCGCTGTCATAGCCGTCGGGCTGGTCAAGCCCGCCGACCGCCGAGCTGATCAAGTGCTGGGCCGCACCGAACGAGACGGCGTCGAATCCGGTCCGGATAGCCAGCCGCTCGTGGGCGAGCGCGTCCAGTTCGGGATCACCCTGGTCGAGCGCGAAGATCGTGGCACCGACCCGCCGCGCGTCGTCGACCCGCTCAAGCAGCGGCACCGGCGCGGACGTCGGTGACACCACGAAAAGCGTCTCGCCGCGCCGGGCGGCTTCCAGCCGTTCGAGTCCGACCCGCAGGTGCGCGGGCGCGCCCTCCGGCACCCGCCAGCGGACCAGCGTCGGCATCAGTTCGGGTATCCGCGACAGGCGGCTTTCCTCGTCCAGGTGAGCGGTGAGATGCCACGGCTCGTCGTCAGGCGTTCCGACCAGCAGGAGCCCTCCTGGCGACCGGGTCGCCTTTCGCAGGCCCTGCGCGAACGCGCGGGTCCGCTCGAGCCATCCGGTCGGGGCAAGGAGCGCACGCAGCGTGGTCACCTGGTTCGCGTCCACATCTCTATGGTGCCCCGAAAAGTCCGTACGCGCAGCGTTTTTATCTCGGGGGGAGCGATCCCCCCCAGACCCCCCCTGCTTTACGGGGGGCTACCCGCCCCCCGTGCCCCCTGGCCCTCCCCGAGGGGAGGGTCTCGTGCGGACCTCCGGCCCGCGTGGCAGGATCCTTGTCATGACTGAGCACGAAAACCCGTCCGTCGACGGCCTGACCATCGGCATCCTTGGCGGTACGGGGGAGCAGGGACGGGGCCTGGCCCGCCGGTTCGCGCTGGCGGGGAA
The DNA here is from genome assembly GCA_963808315.1 of uncultured Actinomycetes bacterium. Taxonomy (GTDB): domain Bacteria; phylum Actinomycetota; class Actinomycetes; order Streptosporangiales; family Streptosporangiaceae; genus Palsa-504. Next base: position 13,202 of record CAWEFK010000010.1, read on the forward strand.
CCCGGTCATCATCGGTTCTCGCAGCCACGACCGGGCCCATGGCGTCGCCCAGGAGATCGGGCACGCCGCTCGCGGCCTGGTCAATCGCGACTGCGCGCGGGAGGCGGACGTGGTGATCGCCGCCGTGCCGTGGGAAGGTCACAGTGACCTGTTGTCCGGGCTGGCCGCCGAGCTGGCGGGCAAGATCGTGGTGGACTGCGTGAACCCGCTCGGCTTCGACAAGCGCGGCGCCTACCCGCTGCCGGTCCCCGAGGGCAGCGCGGCCGAGCAGGCCGCGGGGCTGCTGCCCCAGAGCCGGGTGGTGGCGGCGTTCCACCACGTGTCCGCGGTCCTGCTCCTTGATCCCGCGATCGAGACCATCGACATGGACGTGCTGGTGCTCGGCGACGACCGGGACGCCACCGACACCATCCAAGCCCTGGCGGCCCGGATCCCCGGCGTCCGCGGCGTCTACGCGGGCCGGCTCCGCAACAGCGGCCAGATCGAGGCCCTGACCGCCAACCTCGTCTCCGTCAACCGCCGCTACAAGGCCCACGCGGGCCTGCGCATCACCGACATTTAAAACCCTTTTAGGAGCCGAACGGTCCTTGGCTCACCCTCCACGACCACCCCCGCGCCCGTGATTCCTGGTCGTAACGCGGCTGAGGGCTGACCAGAGTATCGAGCTGAAACCCGGTAGCGGGCGCGAACCCAATCTGGCGGATCGGGTGAAAGCAGGTGACAGTACATCACCTCGCATCGAACGGAGCAGACATGACTGCGCCGCCCCGGCACCGCGTGGACGACCTGCACGGAGATTGTCCGCGCTCGGATGACGCCGCGTTGATCGAGCGGTCCAGCGCCTCCGTCGTTCCGCCGGGCGGCCGTCTGAGCGATGCTGACCTGATGAACACCGATTATCCGGAGAACCTGCTTAGCCGGGAGCCTGCCTCTCCGTACGAAGGCGAGGGGCCCTTCGCTCTGTGGCACTTCAGCGAGGATCCATCCCTTGGCCAGTTCCGGCCGCGCGCTCCCGCCGCCAAGCCCACGGAACCGCCGCTTGTCTGGGCGGTTGATACACGTCACGCCCCGGCCTTCTGGTTTCCGCGGGACTGCCCGCGAGGGTGTATCTGGCCGGTATCGACCACCACGGCAGAAGATCGCGAGCGGTTCTTCGGCCAGGGCGGCACGGATCGCGTCCATGTCATCGAGGCTGACTGGCTGGAACGGATACGGTCTTGCCGTTTGTACGCCTACCGCTTGCCCGCCAGTAGTTTCCACCCGCACGAGGTAGGCGGCTACTGGGTCACCGGCCAGCCGGTGACTGCGATCGAACGCATCCTGGTCGATGATCTGCTTGGCCGGCCTGCGCGCGCTCGGATCGAACTTCGGATCACACCCTCTATCTGGCCATTCTGGCGGCGCGTCGCGGCGTCCACCGTTGAATTCAGCGGCTCCCGGTTGCGCCACGCAGCTCCCCACCCTCAGCAATTCATGTAACGCTCCGGCGCACCGCCCGCCACAGCGGGGATGGCACGCCCATACCGGGCTGCTCCGCTTTGAGGCACAACGATGGTCCGTTGGTGTCGTCGCAAAGCCTGTAACGCGACTGTGCGATGGCAGGGCCTGTGCCCGGGATTTCCGCCATCCCTGGCTCGACCGGGCCACCGAGGTGAGACCGGCACCCCGTCTGCGGCCAGCCGCGCCCGCAAGGAGGCGCCGACCGCCGCGATGTGCCCGGTTTGCGGCGGGCGTGGCTGGCGGTGGCCCGGGTATGAGCCTGGTTCCTGGCGGTTCGGGGCGTGCGATGTCCCGCAAAACATTGCCATGGTCGAGCGTATCGGGCAAGCTCTCTCGAACGGGCGGAAGCTGTCAGAAGGCGAGTACAATTTTATGGTGCACGAACTGACGGAAGCCGACCTCATGTCCATGGGTGTCGAGCAGGATATCGCACATGAACTGGCCGGAAGAACGCACCCAACCTTCGCTAATTATGATCCTGAGGTAATCAAGCAGTATTTCGAGTACTTCAATACCAACTGGCTGAAATACTGGGAGAAGAAATGACATTCGTCGGCTTTTATGGCCCGTGGAAAGTCGCAGCGGGAGAGGACAATGCGGCAGCGATCTACAAAATAGAGGAATGGCTTGAATGGTCCGATTCTGGACCTGCGCCGGGGTTGCAGTCCGAGTCGCGGACTGGAAACTTGAATACGCAAGTGCGGGCAGTAGTTGAAGTTTACAGGCTGGTGGGCGGAATGTCCCAGCGGGCCTTGATCGGAGGAGAACTCCGGCTAACAGCCCGGTCTGACAGAAACGTTCAAATCGGACTTTCGGCCGAGCTGACCATGGGTGCTAAGGCGACATGTCAAAGCGAATTTGCAAATGCGCTTATTCCGGGATTGCCGGCTGAGTTTGCTGAAGCTTCCCTGGGCGGAATCGTCCGTCTTCCCATGGACCGCCCAGCTGGTTTCCTGATTGTTGTTGATCGTGCCGCTTACGATGAAGTAAATTCGTCACAGGTTGCTTACGAATTGGCTGGGGGACTTCTTCTCGCCGCGTTGATGGTCCGATTGCGAGGATCTCATCTTGACCGTTCGATGCTAGAGGAAATCTATCATAAATAGCTTCACCTGTGTGCAGGCGATGACTGTTTCGCTGGCCGTGGTGCGACCAAACTGGCAGGCCATCGACGAGGAACTGACCAAGCTCAAGCAGCAACCCGGCAAGGACATCGTGATCCCGGGCTGCTCGACACTGAACCTGAGCAAACCGCGCATGGACGTGAGCGTTCCTCAGACCAAAGAAGTAGCTGGGCGATACAATGTCGTGCTCAGAGGTGAGCGAGGTGTAATTACCAACCTCAAAACTATGCGAAGTGGTGCGTCACAGCTGGAGAGGTTGGACCGAAGGCGGAGGCAGCCGAGTATTTCCGGATTGTTACTTGACGTGCGCGCCGGGTGGGTGAAAGCTCAACACTGGCCCTGGCTGGCTAGCCAAGGGTCGTTCGGCCCGAGGTTGCCGTCCAAAGCCCCCAACCGGCTGATGTGCGACTCTCGGGTAGGTATGACGATGGAGGGGTCTGGCCCATGGCACGTGGACGCCGTTTCTTCACCCTGGCCGCGAGCGCGGCCGTCGTGGCCAGCCTGGCGGTCGCCGCCCCGGCGGCGAGGGCAGCTAGTGCGGCCCCGGCAGCCACGGTGGCGCCCGGCGCGCCGGGCGCGGCGTCGTACTTCGACCTGGCCAGGAAGGACTGCGTGGGCACGGCCGCGGGCACCGGCTCCAAGGTCTGGTACACGGTGGCCGGCGGGGTGCTGTCCGACGTCTACGAGCCCACCATCGACAACACGAACGTGAGCACGCTCCAGTACGTCGTGACCGACGGGTCCACGTTCACCGACCTGCAGACCAGGGACATGACCTACACGGTGGCCGCCGACCCCACCGGCATGTCCTGCACCGTCACCGCCACCGACGCCAAGCACGGCTTCCGGCTGATCACCACCTACATCACCGACCCGGCCAGCGACACGGTGCTGATGCACACCACGCTGGCCGACACGCCCGGCTCGAGCACGAACCTGGCCGGCCTGCACCTGTACGCCCGGCTGGACGCGCACGTCAACGGCAACGGCGGCGGCGGCACGCAGAACGCCGGCGCCAACACCGGCGTGGTGGACACCTCCGCCGGGTCACCGGTCCCGGTGGTCTACAGCACGAACACGGTCACCGACGCCATCAACCGGGATTACGCGGTGCCGACCTACATGGCCCTGGCGTCCACCTCGGACGCCGGCGGCCAGCGTCGGCTACGAGGGCACCGCCAGCGACGGCCTCACCCAGCTCGACGCCACGCACACCCTCACCTCCTACACCTCCGCGCCGGACGGCCACATCGTCGCGACCGAGGACGTGACCCCGGGCAGCGGCCATCAGGTGACGCTCGCGCTGGGCTTCGGCCGCAGCCAGGCCCAGTCCGTGTCCGTCGCCAGGACCTCGCTGAGCCACTCGTTCGTCCTGACCGCGGCCAAGTACCTGCTCGGCTGGGCCATCTACGACCTCGGGCTCAAGCGCCCGAGCACCCAGGCGGCTCACTACTACCTGTCGGCCAACGTCCTGAAGGCGAGCGAGGACAAGACCTACCCCGGCGCCATCGTGGCCTCGCTGGCCAGCCCGTGGGGCCAGTCGGTGCCGGCCGGGGTGACCTCGAACGGCGAGCCGTCCTACTTCGGCTCCTACCGCGAGGTGTTCGCCCGCGACCTGTACGAGATCTTCACCGGGCTGATGGCCGACGGGGACGTGGCCACGGCCCGGGCGGCCACGCTGTTCCTGTTCGACAAGCAGCAGCTCCCGTCCGGGGCGATGCCGCGCAACTCGCTGCTGAACGGCAAGGCCGCGCCGGACACCGGCGGCCTGCAGCTGGACGAGACCGTCCTACCCGATCCTGATGGCGCAGGAGTCCGGGCTCGGCGGTGACACCGCGCTGTGGCAGGACCACATCCGCCCGGCCGCGGACTTCCTGGTCGCCAACGGGCCCTCGGACGGCGTGGAGCGCTGGGAAGAGCAGACCGGCTACTCGCCGTCCACGATCGCGGCCGAGATCGCCGGGCTGACCGCCGCCTCGGCCATCGCCGCGAGCCACGGCGACACCGCGCGGGCCAACCTGTACCAGGCCACCGCCGACGACTTCCAGCGCAACATCAAGAACTGGACGGTCACCACCACCGGCCCGGACGGCCCGGCCTACTTCATCCGGCTGTCCAAGACCGGCGACCCGAACGCCGCGATCACCTACAGCCTCGGCAACGGCGGCCCCACCCTGGACCAGCGCAGCGTGCTCGACGGCGGCTTCCAGGAGCTGGTCCGGCTCGGCGAGCTGCCGGTCACCGACCCCGACATCCAGGCCTCGCTGGCCATTTACGACAAGAACATCGCGGTGACCACGCCCAGCGGCACCGGCTACTACCGGTACGGCGACTCCGCCGCCGACGGCAGCGCGGACGGGTACGGCGACTGCTACCAGCCGAGCCAGGACTCGTGCACCACGCCCGGGGCGCCGTGGCCGCCGACCGACAGCGGCACCGGGCACCTGTGGCCGGTCCTGTCCGGCGAGCGGGCCGAGTCCGACCTGGCCGAGGGGAACGCCAGCGGCGCGAAGTCGCTGCTCCAGTCGATGATCAACTTCTCCTCCGGGGTCGGGCTGGTGCCCGAGCAGGCCTGGGAAGACCCGGACCTGGCCGCCTCGCCGTACGGCAGCGACCCGGCCACCGCGTCCATCGGCTTCACCGACGGCAAGGCGGCCGGGTCGGCGTCCCCGCTGAGCTGGGCCCAGGCTCAGGAACTGCGGCTGATCGCCTCGCTGGGCGCCGGCCGCAACGTGGACACCCCGGCCGTCACCACCTCGCGCTACATCACCCACGGCGCGCCCGGTTCGCTGCCGGTGACGATCACGGCTCCCGCCTCGGGCGCCACGCTGACCACCGCCACCACCACGGTGACCGGGACGACCACGGCGGGGTCGGCGGTGATCGATCGCAGGCGGACGACACCACGACCGGGGCGGCGGCTACCGTGACCAGCACGACCGCAGCGGTCCGACGGATCCTTCTCGGCGAGCGTGCCGGTCGGCTTCGGCACCAACGCGATCACCGTGTCCGCGACCGCGCCCGGCGGCCGGAGCACCGGCTACGCCCAGGTCACCGTGACTGCTGAGGGCGGCGGCAGCACCGTGCTCGACGTGACCGACCCCACCGGTGACGACAACGGGCCGGGCACCTACCAGTACCCGACCGCGTCGGACTTCGTGGCCGGGTCGTTCGACCTGACCCGGTTCCAGGTCCTGAGCGACGGCACCTACGCCTACCTGCGGGTGACGCTGGCCAACCTGGTCCCGACCTTCGGATCGATCGACGGGGCGCAGCTCCTCGACTTCTACGTGCACGTGCCGGGCGCCTCGTCCACCTCCACCCAGGCCGCGTTCGCCTCCCGCAACTACACCATCGCGCCGTCCGGGGCCTGGAGCCAGCGGGTCGAGGTGCAGGGGTTCGCGTCGCCGGTGTGGGTGAACGCCGCGGGTAACTCGGTGGGGACCGCGTCCGCGCTGGCCGTGCAGGCCGACAAGACCATCACGGTGGCGCTGCCCGAGGCGCAGTTCGGCACCCCGGCGTCCGGCTGGGGCTTCAGCGTGGTCCTGGCCGGCCAGGACGGGTTTAGCTCCGACCAGGCGCGGGCCTTCACGGCCACGCCGGGCGCCTACACGTTCGGGGTCTGCGCAGCAGGCAACAACGCGCCGATCTGCTCGGTCGACCCCACCACCGTGCCGAAGGCCATGGACGTGCTCACCCCGGCGGGCGTCTCCCAGGCCACCGAGCTCAACCCCACTCTCGGCCCCGTCGTCATCCAGCCGGTAGTGGTGCCCTAGCCGGGGCCGCTACTTGTAGGAGTGCTCCTCGTCGGGAAACGCGCCGCTGGTGACGTCGGCGGCGAAGGCGGTGGCGGCGTCGTGCAGGATGGTGGTCAGGTCGGCGTACTGCTTGACGAACTTGGCCACCCGGGGGGACAGGCCCGCCATGTCCTGCCAGACCAGGACCTGCGCGTCGCAGGCCGCGCCGGCCCCGATGCCGACCGTCGGGATGGTCAGGGCCCCGGTGACCTGGGCGGCCAGGGGAGCGGGTACGCACTCGAGCACCACGGCGAACGCGCCGGCCGCCTGCAGCACCTTGGCGTCGTGCAGCAGCTGCTCGCCCTCCTCGCCGCGTCCTTGCACCCGGTAGCCGCCGAAGGCATTGACCGACTGGGGGGTCAGGCCGAGGTGGGCCATGACCGGGATGCCGGCCGCCACCAGCTCCTCGACCTGATGGGCGACCCGCTGGCCGCCTTCGAGCTTGACCGCGTGCGCGCCGGTCTCCTTCAGGAACCGGGTGGCGGCGTGCAGCGCCGCGCCCGGGGAGGCCTGGTAGGAGCCGAACGGCAGGTCCGCCACCACCAGGGCCCGGCGGGTGCCGCGTACGACGGCGGCGGTGAGGGGGATCAGGTCATCGACGGTGACCGGGATCGTGGTGTCGTGGCCGTAGACCACCATCGCGGCAGAGTCGCCGACCAGCAGGACCGGGATCCCGGCCTGGTCGAAGATCCCGGCGGTGAGCGCGTCGTAGGCGGTGAGCATCGGCCATTTCTCGCCGCGTGCCTTCGCGGCGGCGATGTCGCGTACGGTGACGCGACGCCCGGTGCTCGACCCGCCATAGAGGGCTTCGGGTGCGGAGCGAGGTTCGGGGGTGTTGGTCCGCGGTCCTGTCGCGGCCATAAACGTGCTTGTGTCCTGTGACATCCTTGTCGGCCTCCGTCTCGTGTCGCCCCTGTGGCGTACCCGGACCCTTAGATGATGGCACGACAACCGGGGTGAGCGGTATAGCCAACCTGTTCTGCAAGACTGGGGCGATGGCCGACTTCGCGGATGCAGACACCCTGGCGGCGGGCTATCATCAGCGCGGCGGACAGCCCGGGCTGGCGTACGGGGTCGTGGTTGACGGCGAGCTCGTGCACGCGGCGGGGTTCGGCGAACGGTCCGTGGGCGAACCTGCGCCGGACGCCGCCACCGTCTTCAGGATCGCGTCGATGACCAAAAGCTTTACCGCGTCGGCGGTCCTCGTGCTGCGCGACGAGGGCGCGCTGCGGCTGGACGACCCGGCCGCCCGCTACGTGCCCGAGCTGCGTGACTGGGCGCCGGCGAGCCCGGACGCCGCCCCGATCTCCATCAGGCACCTGCTGACCATGACCGCCGGGTTCCCGACCGACGACCCGTGGGGGGACCGGCAGCAGGGTCTGCCGCTGGCGGATTTCGCGGCCTTCCTGGCCCGCGGCGTCCGCCTCAACTGGGCGCCTGGCACCCGGTTCGAGTACTCCAACCTCGGCTACGCGATCCTCGGCCGGGTCATCGCCGCCGTCACCGGCGTCGCCTACCCGGATTACATCCGCGACCGCCTGCTGCGCCCGCTCGGCATGACCAGGACCGGCTATGCGCCCGAGGACCTGGAGCCGGAGCCCGGCGGCCTCGCCCGCGGCTACCGGCGCGCGCCGGGTGGCTGGTCGGAGGTGCCGCTTGAACCGTGCGGTGCGTTCGCCCCGATGGGCGGTGTCTTCAGCTGCGTGCAGGATCTGGCCCGCTGGGTGGCGGGCTTCGCCGCCGCGTTCCCGCCAGGCGGCCCCCCGCAGGCCGTCGGCGGCCCGCATCCGGTCCACCCCGTCCACCCCATCCACCCCGCCACCCGCAGGGAAATGCAGCTGTCCCAGGTCATGACCGGCTGGGACTCCGCGCCGGGTTTTCCCGGGAACGGAGCCACCACGCCGCCCGGCTCTTACGGCTTCGGGCTGTTCGTGACCGAGCACCCGGTGCTCGGCCGGATCGTCAGCCACAGCGGCGGGTACCCGGGGTTCGGCAGCAACATGTGCTGGCATCCGGCCAGCCGGACCGGCGTGATCGCGCTCGGCAACAGCACCTACGCGGCGATGTCGCCGCTGGCCGCCCGGTTGCTTGAGACCGTGCTGCGACGCCGCGAACCCCCGTTCTTCGGCTACGGCGTGGCCCTGTCCCCGGCGGAGTCCGGTCCGTGGCCGGAGACGCTGGCCGCGCGGGAGACGGTCGATCGGCTGCTGCGGTCCTGGGACGATGCCGCCGCCCAGCGCCTGTTCTCGCCCAACGTGGCGGCCGATGCCCCGTTCGCCGAACGGCAGCACCGGATCGCCCTGGTCCGCGAGCGGATCGGGGATCTCCTCGCCTCCACACCGGCCGGCCGAATTCGACACGCCCGCGCACTGCCGGTGGTGGCTTGCGGGGGAGCGCGGCGTGGTCCAGGTGCAGATCCAGCTCACCCCCGAACGCCGCGCCCCGGGTTCAGTCGCTCGTGCTGGCCGTCCCGCCCGCCGCGGGCTCGCCGCTGGCCGAGATGCTGGAGGCCGTGCTCGCCTGGCTGAACGGCACCGACCGTGACTGGCCCGCCGCCATCGGTGTCGCCGACACGGTGGACACCGGTCAGCTCGCCCGGCGCCTGCGGATGGCTGCCGTCTGGGCCGGCCCGTGCCACGTCGGCGCCTGCCAGGCGGGCGACGGATTCGTCTCGGCCGCCGTCGAGCTGACCGGGGTACACGGCTCGCTCACGCTGACGCTCGTGGTTGACCCGGAGACGGGCCTGCTTCAGCTGGCCAGACGTCGACGCCGCACTTCCCGATGTGACCTTGATCACGGGCAGTCGTCCGGGCCCCCGGAATAGATTCCGATACGAGACCGTTCCGTATCGATGACTGCGGTATCCGGGCGTGCTGACCAGAGCAACACACCAGCAGGGGCAGCACCTTCCCGGTTCCGCGCACAAACGTTTCGCTGGCCTGAGGTTCCGTCCCGGGCCAGCACCGCAAGTGATCCGGAAGGAACACATGGACACGCAGACCATCTACCGTCGGCGCTGGCTGATTCTCAGCGTGCTGATTGTCGGACTGCTCGCCATCGTCATCGACAACACGGTCCTGAACGTCGCGCTGAAGACCATCGCCGAGCCGCACGGGGGCCTCGGCGCGAGCCAGAGCCAGCTCGAATGGGCCATCAACTCCTACACGCTGTTCTTCGCCGGGCTGCTCTTCACGTTCGGCGTCGTCGGCGACAAGATCGGCCGCAAGCGCATGCTCATCATCGGGCTGGCGCTGTTCGGCATCGCGTCACTGCTCTCGGCCTACTCGCGGTCACCCGATCAGCTGATCCTGGCCCGGGCCGCCATGGGCCTGGGCGGGGCCGCGGTCATGCCGCAGACCCTGTCGATCATCTCGAACGTCTTCGAACCCGCCGAACGGCCCAAGGCGATCGGCCTGTGGGCCATGGCGGTCGGCCTCGGCATCGCGACCGGCCCGGTCCTCGGCGGCGTGCTGCTCGACCACTTCTGGTGGGGCTCGGTCTTCCTGATCAACGTGCCGGTGACCGTCGTCGGCGGCATCGCCGCGGCGATCATGGTGCCGGAGTCGCGCAACCCCGACGCGGGAAAGATCGACTACATCGGCGTGCTGCTGTCCATCGCGGGCCTGGTGTCGCTGGTGTACGGGATCGTGCAGGGCGGCGACGGCGGACTCGTGGCTGAGCCCGGGCGTGCTCGGCCCGATCGCGGGCGGCCTGGCCATCCTGGCGGCCTTCGCCTGGTACGAGTCGCGGATCGCGCATCCGTCGCTTGACGTGCGGCTGTTCCGCGACCGGCGGCTTTCCGCCTCGATCGCGGCGCTCGGGCTGGTGTTCTTCGGCATGGGCGGCGTCTACTTCTTCACCAGCTTCTACCTGCAGAACGTCCGGGGCTACAGCCCGCTGGACGCCGGGCTGCTGACCGTGCCGTTCGCGATCGGGCAGCTGCTGCTCGCGCCGCGCAGCGCACGCTTCGTCCGGCGTTACGGCGCCAAGGCCGTCGGCGCGACGGGATTGTTCGTCATGGGCGTCGACCTCATCGGCTACGCCACGCTCGGCGTGACCACGCCGATCTGGGTGCTCATCGCGCTGTACCTGGTCCAGGGCGCGGCCATCGGGGTCAGCATGCCGGCCGCCACCTCGGCGGTCATGGACGTGCTGCCGCGGGAGCGGGCCGGTGCGGGCTCCGCGCTGACCAACACCGCCCGCCAGGTCGCGGTGGCGCTCAGCGTCGCCATCCTCGGCTCGATCCTGGCGGTGTTCTACCGCCACGCGCTCAGCCCGTCGCTGACCCACCTGCCCGCCGCCGCGCGGAACGCCGCGTCGTCGTCGATCACCGCCACCCAGGCGGTGGCGCAGCAGCTCGGCATGGCCGGACACGCGCTGCTGGTGCCCGCGAACAACTCGTTCGTGCACGCCATGCACTTCACCTCGCTGGTCGCGGCCGCGCTCGCGCTGGCGGGCGGGTTCGTGGTGCTGCGCTGGATGCCCGGCCTGCCGGCCAAGAGCCGGGCCGTCGAGTCCGCGCCCGCCGATGATGGCGATTACGAGCGACGAGCTTGCGATACTGGAGGAAGCCGTCATGCTCAACAGCGCCGAGCGAGAGGGATAACCAGTCATGGAGCCCGTGATCACCGTCGATCAGGGGTCCGGCACTGATGTACGACGCCGGGCTGGCCGGGGCGGCTCACCGCCGTCCCGGCAAGCCCGGCCGTCCGCGCAGCGAGCAGGCCGAGCAAGCGATCATCGAGGCGACCCTCGACCTGTTCGCCGAGCAGGGCTTCGAGGGAGCCTGCGTCGAGGCCATCGCCGCGCGGGCCGGGGTCGGCAAGGCGACCATCTACCGTCGCTGGCCGAACAAGGAAGAGCTGCTGCTGGCCGCGTTCGGCTCGCTGAAGTCGCCGTACCCGGAGCCGGGCGGGGTCAGCGTCCGGGACGACCTGGTCGCGATGCTGACCGTGATGTGCGTCGACAAGGCCGATCCGCGCAAGGCGCGCCGGTACGCGCTGCTGCTCGGCGAGGGCGAGAAGTACCCGCGGCTGATGGCGCGGTACAAGGAGACGGTGGTCGAGCCGCGGCGGGACGTCATGCGAGCGGTCATCCGCCGTGGCATCGAGACCGGCGAGCTGCGCCCAGACACCGACGTGGAGGTCGCGCTGCTCGCGTTGACCGGCGCGGTCCTGGCCAGGGAGAAGTCCGCGGACAGCACCCTGGACGGCGACTTCGCCGCCCGCGTCGTGGACGGCGTCCTGCTCGGCCTCGCCGCCCGCTGATCACTGCGGTCCGGGCTCCCGCCACCGGCTGGTGATGGGGAGGCGCCGGTCGCGGCCGAAGTTCTTCTGGCTGATTTTCGGGCCCGGAGGGTACTGACGGCGTTTGTACTCAGCCGCGTCGACCATCCGGACCACGCGCTCGACCAGCGCCGGGTCGTGGCCCGCCACGATCAGCTCGGCGGTTCCCATGTCCTTCTCCACGTAGTCGTCGAGCAGCGCGTCGAGCACCTCGTACGACGGCAGCGAGTCGGTGTCCATCTGCCCGGGCGCTAGTTCGGCGCTCGGCGGCTTGGTGATGGAGTTCTCCGGGATCGGGGCAGTGGCGCCCTGACGCGAAGCCTCGGCGTTGCGCCACCGTGACAGCGCCCAGACCAGCGTCTTGGGGACGTCCTTGATCGGCCCGAACCCGCCCGCCGAATCCCCGTACAGCGTCGAGTAGCCGGTCGCGAGCTCGCTCTTGTTGCCGGTGGTGAGCACGAGATGCCCGGCCGCGTTGGACAATCCCATCAGCGCCACCCCGCGCACCCGGGCCTGCAGGTTCTCCGCGGGCAGTCCCGTCCCGGGGAACCCGGCCGGAGCGAGCGAGGTGCCGAAGGCATCGACCATCGGGGCGATCGGTATCGTCACCGCGTGCAGGCCCTGCCGCTTGACCAGGTCCTCGGCGTCGCTGACCGAATGATCCGAGGAATACCGGCTGGGCATCAGCACGACATACACATTCTCCGGGCCGATCGCGTCGGCGGCGATCGTGGCGGTCAGCGCGGAGTCGATGCCACCCGACAGCGCCAGGATGGCCGAACGGAACCCGTTCTTACGCACGTAATCCCTGACCCCGGTGACCAGGGCCGCATACACCTCGCCCGGATCGGACAGCCGCGGCCAGACCATCCCCGCATCCTCCGCCTGCTGGCCCTCCGCTCCCGCAGCCTCTTCGACCGCGTCCGGCTCGGCGCTCGCGGTACGCGGCGGCAGCTCCACCCGCCTGATCGTGATGGTCGTGCCGTCGCCCGCGTCCACCGGCTGATCGGCGGGCAGCTGACCAGGCTCGGCGGGCGGCAGCTCGAGATCGGCGACCACGAGCGCCTCGGCGAACTGCGGCCCGCGGGCGACTAGCGCGCCGTCCGCGGCCACCAGGATCGAGTCGCCGTCGAAGACCAGCTCGTCCTGCCCGCCGATCAGGTTGGCGTACGCCAGCGCCGCTCCGGCCTCGGTCGCCCGCCGGACGCAGAGCTCGAGCCGCACGTCATCCTTGCCCCGCTCGTACGGCGACGCGTTCGGCACCACCAGCAGGCTCGCTCCCGCCTGCCGGCAGGCCGCCACCGGCCCACCGTCCTGCCATAGGTCCTCACAGATCGCAATGGCCACGTCGACCCGCTCGCCGCCGTCGGCCGGGATCCGGAACACCGGCAACGTGTTGCCGGGCACGAAATAGCGAAACTCGTCGAACACCCCGTAGTTCGGCAGGTGATGCTTGGCCGAGGTGATCACGATGTTCCCGCCGTGCAGCAGTGCCGCCGCGTCCAGGGGCGCCCCGGCCGGCAGCCCGGTCCGCGCCGCCAGATCACTCCGCCGGTCCAGGTACCCGGCCACCACGGCGATGCCGCCGAGCCCCTCGTCGGCCAGCCGTGCCGCCACGACGCGCAGGGTCGCGATGGACGCCTCCACGAACGACGCCCGCAGCGCGAGATCCTCGACCGGGTAGCCGGTCAGCACCATCTCGGGAAACACCACGACCCGCGCCCCGCGCCCGGCCGCCCGCCGCGTCCACTCCACGATCAGCTCGGCGTTTCCGTCCAGGTCGCCGACCGTCGCATTGACCTGGGCAAGCGCGATTCTCAACGTAGTCACGCCTCCAGCGTAGGCCGTGGCCGGCTGACCATGGTCCCCGGTACTGTCGCGCGCACGATGCTGCGGCACCCGGCCCTGGGGGGAGTGGGGCGGCGCAATGGTGGAGGTGCTGGTGTGCGGCCCGGATTGCGAGGCTACGGTTCGGGAGTCTCCTGGGGGGTGGTCGGCATGCGCCGGCCTCTTGGGCGGCGTCCGCTGCGGATTGCTCTGGAAGTCATGCGCCTGTGGCGTCGCCCATCGGAATGAGGGTCACTATGGCGAGTCCCCTTCGACCAGCATCGTCCGAGGGGAGGCCGGCGAAGGCACGGCGGGAACCGGTGGGGTGGAGTGTCGCCGCCCGTCGGCTACCGGAGGCGACGGTACCTGAGTTGTTTCAGGCGCAGGTGGCCCGGACTCCGGATGCCGTGGCCGTTAGCTGCGGTGGTGTCACGTTTTCTTATGCCGGGCTGGATGAGCGGGCTAACCGGCTGGCCCGGTACCTGATCAGCCTGGGTGCGGGGCCCGGGCGGCTGGTCGCGGTCGCGGTGGAGCGTTCCGCCGGCCTGGTGGTCACGCTGCTGGCGGTGCTGAAGTCCGGGGCTGGTTACCTGCCGGTCGATCCGGGATACCCGGCCGAGCGGATCTCCTACCTGTTCGGCGACGCCCGGCCGGTCCTGGTGGCCTGCGATCAGGCCACCGCGGGGAGAATGCCGGGCGGCGGTGTTCCCCGGGTCATCGTGGATGACCAGGCCTGCTCAGCGGCGGTGACCACGTTCCCTGCCACCGCGCTGGAAGATGAGGACCGCGTGGTGCCGCTGCGGCCGGCGCATCCGGCCTACGTGATCTATACCTCGGGATCGACAGGGCGGCCTAAGGGGGTAGTGGTCCAGCACCGCAATGTGGCCCGGCTGGTGGCGATGACCAGCGGCTGGATTGATGCCAGGCCGGGTGATGCGTGGACGCTGTTCCATTCCTGCGCGTTTGATTTCTCGGTATGGGAGATGTGGGGGGCCCTGGCGACCGGAGGCCGCCTGGTCGTGGTGTCGTACGAGGTGTCCCGGTCAGCTGCGGAGTTCAGGAAGCTGCTGGCCGCGGAGCAGGTCACCGTGCTCAGCCAGACACCTGCGGCGTTCTACCAGCTGCTGGACGCCTGGGGAGACGGCACCGGGCTCGCGGTACGGTACGTGATCTTCGGTGGCGAGGCGCTGGACTGCGCCCGGGTTTCCCGGTGGGCACGGGCCGTCCGCGATGCCCCGGTCCTGGTGAACATGTACGGGATCACCGAGACCACGGTCCACGTGACCGGGCATGTCGTGGACCCCGCCGCGCGGGGTACCGCGAGCGTGATCGGGACACCTATCCCGGACCTGCGGGTGTTCGTGCTGGATGAGACCATGCAGCAGGTGCCGCCGGGGGTGGCCGGCGAGCTGTACGTGGCGGGTGCGGGACTGGCGCGGGGGTACCTGAACCGGGCTGGGCTGACCGCGGAGAGGTTCGTCGCGTGCCCGTTCGGGACCGCGGGTGAGCGGATGTACCGGACGGGGGACCTGGCCCGGTGGAACGGGGCGGGGGAGCTGGAGTACCTGGGCCGCGCTGATGACCAGGTCAAGATCCGCGGGTTCCGGATCGAGCTGGGTGAGATCGAAGCTGTCCTGGCCGGGTTGCCGGGGGTGGCGCAGGCCGCGGTGGCGGTGCGGGAGGACCGGCCGGGGGACCGGCGGCTGGCGGGGTATGTGGTCCCGGTGGCGGGGGCGGTGCTGGACCCGGCTGGGCTGCGGGACGCCGCCGGGCAGGTACTGCCCGGTTACATGGTGCCGTCCGCGGTCGTGGTGATGCAGGCGCTGCCGCTGACCGGGAACGGGAAGCTGGACCGGCGGGCGCTGCCTGCCCCGCAGTACGCCGCGGGCGGGCGGCCGGGCTCCGGTGACGGCCGGGGAGCGGGCGTTGTGTGAGGTGTTCGCTCAGGTGCTGGGGTTGGAGCGGGTGGGGGTGGAGGATAGTTTCTTTGATCTGGGGGGTCATTCGCTGCTGGCGACGCGGCTGGTGTCGCGGGTCCGGGTGGTGCTGGGGGCGGAGCTGGCGGTCCGGGCGGTGTTCGAGCACCCGACGCCGGCGGGCCTGGCGGGGGTGCTGGAGGGGGCGCAGGCGGCCCGGCCGCCGCTGACCCGGGCCGCGGCCCGGCCGGAGCGGTTGCCGTTGTCGTTCGCGCAGGCGCGGTTGTGGTTCCTGGAGCAGTTCCACGGGCCGGGGACGGCGTATAACCTGCCGTTCGCGTGGCGGCTGGCCGGACGGCTGGATGCCGCCGCGCTGGCCGGCGCGCTGGGGGATGTGGTTGTCCGGCACGAGTCGCTGCGCACGGTGTTCGCGGTGGCGGACGGGCAGCCGTACCAGGACGTGGTCGAGGCCGGGCAGGCGCGGGCGCGGGTCGCGGCGGGGTTCACGGTGGCGGCGGCGGGCCCCGGTGAGCTGGCCGGGCTGGTCGATGCGGCGGCGGGGTACGTGTTCGACCTGGCCGCCGAGCTGCCCATCCGGGCGTGGCTGTTCACCCTGCCCGGGCAGGAGCAGGTGCTGGTGCTGGTGTGTCATCACATCGCCAGTGACGGCTGGTCCATGCGGGTGCTGATGGCGGATCTGGCCGCGGCGTACGCGGCCCGCCGGGACGGCCGGGCCGCGCAGTGGGCCCCGCTGCCGGTGCAGTACGCGGACTACGCGTTGTGGCAGCGGGACCTGCTCGGCGCCGATCAGGATCCTGGCAGTGTGATGTCGGGTCAGGTGGAGTGGTGGCGGGAGCAGCTGGCGGGGCTGCCGGAGGAGCTGGTGCTGCCGTCTGACCGGCCGCGGCCGGCGGAGCTGTCGCAGCGGGGCGGGGAGGTCCGGTGGGAGCTGGCCGATGCGGGTCTGCACGCGGTGCTCGCTGAGCTGGCGCGTGAGCATCAGGCGACGGTGTTCATGGTGCTGCACGCGGGGCTGGCGGCGCTGCTGTCCCGGATGGGCGCCGGGACCGATATCCCGCTGGGGGCCGCGATCGCGGGGCGGACCGATGAGGCGGTGCATGACCTGGTCGGGTTCTTCGTGAACACGCTGGTGCTGCGCGCTGATGTGTCCGGTGATCCGGGGTTCGGTGAGCTGCTGGGCCGGGTCCGGGAGACCGTGCTGTCCGCGCAGGCCCGGCAGGACGTGCCGTTTGAGCGGCTGGTGGAGGTGCTGAACCCGGCCCGGTCGCCGTCCCGGCATCCGCTGTTCCAGGTCATGGTGGCCGATCAGGACATCGGGGTGGTGGACTGGCAGCTGCCCGGGCTGCGGATCACCGCGGAGCCGGTCGCGGAGGTGGCCGCGAAGTTCGACCTGACGCTGGGGTTCCGGCAGGACCGCGGTCCCGGCGGGGCCCCGGCGGGGATCGGCGCGTTCCTGGAGTACGCCGGGGACCTGTTCGACCCGGCCACCATCGAGGCGCTGGCGGGGCGGCTGACCCGGCTGCTGCGCCAGGCCGCCCGCGATCCCGGCCGCCCCCTGAGCACCCTCGACCTCCTCACCGCCAGCGAACGCCGGGTGCTCGAGGGATGGAATGACGCCGCCCGTCGGCTGCCGGAGGCGACGGTACCTGAGTTGTTCCAGGCGCAGGTGGCCCGGACTCCGGATGCCGTGGCCGTTAGCTGCGGTGGTGTCACGTTTTCTTATGCCGGGCTGGATGAGCGGGCTAACCGGCTGGCCCGGTACCTGATCAGCCTGGGTGCGGGGCCCGGGCGGCTGGTCGCGGTCGCGGTGGAGCGTTCCGCCGGCCTGGTGGTCACGCTGCTGGCGGTGCTGAAGTCCGGGGCTGGTTACCTGCCGGTCGATCCGGGATACCCGGCCGAGCGGATCGCCTACCTGTTCGGCGACGCCCGGCCGGTCCTGGTGGCCTGCGATCAGGCCAGCCGCCGGGGAGAATGCCGGGCGGCGATGTCCCCCGGGTGCATCGTGGATGACCAGGCCTGCTCAGCGGCGGTGACCACGTTCCCTGCCGACCGCGCTGGAAGATGAGGACCGCGTGGTGCCGCTGCGGCCGGCGCATCCGGCCTACGTGATCTATACCTCGGGATCGACAGGGCGGCCTAAGGGGGTAGTGGTCGCAGCACCGCAATGTGGCCCGGCTGGTGGCGATGACCAGCGGCTGGATTGATGCCAGGCCGGGTGATGCGTGGACGCTGTTCCATTCCTGCGCGTTTGATTTCTCGGTATGGGAGATGTGGGGGGCCCTGGCGACCGGAGGCCGCCTGGTCGTGGTGTCGTACGAGGTGTCCCGGTCAGCTGCGGAGTTCAGGAAGCTGCTGGCCGCGGAGCAGGTCACCGTGCTCAGCCAGACACCTGCGGCGTTCTACCAGCTGCTGGACGCCTGGGGAGACGGCACCGGGCTCGCGGTACGGTACGTGATCTTCGGTGGCGAGGCGCTGGACTGCGCCCGGGTTTCCCGGTGGGCACGGGCCGTCCGCGATGCCCCGGTCCTGGTGAACATGTACGGGATCACCGAGACGACGGTCCACGTGACCGGGCATGTCGTGGACCCCGCCGCGCGGGGTACCGCGAGCGTGATCGGGACACCTATCCCGGACCTGCGGGTGTTCGTGCTGGATGAGGCCATGCGGCAGGTGCCGCCGGGGGTGGCCGGCGAGCTGTACGTGGCGGGTGCGGGGCTGGCGCGGGGGTACCTGAACCGGGCTGGGCTGACCGCGGAGAGGTTCGTGGCGTGCCCGTTCGGGACCGCGGGTGAGCGGATGTACCGGACGGGGGACCTGGCCCGGTGGAACGGGGCGGGGGAGCTGGAGTACCTGGGCCGCGCTGATGACCAGGTCAAGATCCGCGGGTTCCGGATCGAGCTGGGTGAGATCGAAGCTGTCCTGGCCGGGTTGCCGGGGGTGGCGCAGGCCGCGGTGGCGGTGCGGGAGGACCGGCCGGGGGACCGGCGGCTGGCGGGGTATGTGGTCCCGGTGGCGGGGGCGGTGCTGGACCCGGCTGGGCTGCGGGACGCCGCCGGGCGGGTGCTGCCCGGTTACATGGTGCCGTCCGCGGTCGTGGTGCTGCAGGCGCTGCCGCTGACCGGGAACGGGAAGCTGGACCGGCGGGCGCTGCCTGCCCCGGAGTACGCCGCGGGCGGCGGCCGGGCTCCGGTGACGGCCGGGGAGCGGGCGTTGTGTGAGGTGTTCGCTCAGGTGCTGGGGTTGGAGCGGGTGGGGGTGGAGGATAGTTTCTTTGATCTGGGGGGTCATTCGCTGCTGGCGACGCGGCTGGTGTCGCGGGTCCGGGTGGTGCTGGGGGCGGAGCTGGCGGTCCGGGCGGTGTTCGAGCATCCGACGCCGGCGGTGCTGGCGGGGGTGCTGGAGGGGGCGCAGGCGGCCCGGCCGCCGCTGACCCGGGCCGCGGCCGGCCGGAGCGGTTGCCGTTGTCGTTCGCGCAGGCGCGGTTGTGGTTCCTGGAGCAGTTCCACGGGCCGGGGACGGCGTATAACCTGCCGTTCGCGTGGCGGCTGACCGGGCGGCTGGATGCCGCCGCGCTGGCCGCGCGCGCTGGGGGATGTGGTGGTCCGGCACGAGTCGCTGCGCACGGTGTTCGCGGTCGGCGGACGGGCGAGCCGTACCAGCGACGTGGTCCCGGCCGGGCAGGCGCGGACGCGGGTCGCGGCGGGGTTCACGGTGGCGGCGGCGGGCCCCGGTGAGCTGGCCGGGCTGGTCGATGCGGCGGCGGGGTACGTGTTCGACCTGGCCGCCGAGCTGCCCATCCGGGCGTGGCTGTTCACCCTGCCCGGGCAGGAGCAGGTGCTGGTGCTGGTGTGTCATCACATCGCCAGTGACGGCTGGTCGATGCGGGTGCTGATGGCGGACTGGCCGCGGCGTACGCGGCCCGCCGGGACGGCCGGGCCGCCGGAGTGGGCGCCGCTGCCGGTGCAGTACGCGGACTACGCGTTGTGGCAGCGGGACCTGCTCGGCGCCGATCAGGATCCTGGCAGTGTGATGTCGGGTCAGGTGGAGTACTGGCGGGAGCAGCTGGCGGGGCTGCCGGAGGAGCTGGTGCTGCCGTCTGACCGGCCGCGGCCGGCGGAGCTGTCGCAGCGGGGCGGGGAGGTCCGGTGGCGAGCTGGCCGACGCGGGTCTGCACGCGGTGCTGGCTGGGCTGGCGCGTGAGCATCAGGCCACGGTGTTCATGGTGCTGCACGCGGGGCTGGCCGCGCTGCTGTCCCGGATGGGCGCCGGGACCGACATCCCGGTCGGTGCGCCGGTGGCGGGGCGAACCGATGAGGCGCTGGATGACCTGGTCGGGTTCTTCGTGAACACGCTGGTGCTGCGCGCTGACGTGTCCGGCGACCCCGGTTTCGGCGAGCTGCTGGCCAGGGTCCGGGAGATGGTGCTGGCTGCCCAGGCCCGCCAGGATGTCCCGTTCGAGCGGCTGGTCGAGGTGCTGAACCCGGCCCGGTCACCGTCGCGGCATCCGCTGTTTCAGGTGATGATTGCCGATGAGGATGTCAGCGCGGCCCACTGGGAACTCCCCGGGCTGCAGGTCCGGTCCGAGCCGGTGCCGGGCGGGGCCGCGGAGTTCGACCTGACCCTGGGATTCCAGCAGGACCGTGACACACAGGGTGCCCCAGCCGGGATCAGTGCGTCCTTCGAGTACGCCGCGGACCTGTTCGACCACGCCACCATCGCGGCACTCGCCACCCGGCTGACCAGCCTGCTTCGCCAGGCCGTCCGCGACCCCGCCCGCCCCCTGAGCACCCTGGACATCCTCACCGCAGCGGAACGGCAGGACCTGGCGGGCTGGAACGACACCGCCCGGGAGGTGCCAGCGGCTGGCTTCTGGGCGACCCTGCCGGAGGTGTTCGAAGCGCAAGCCGCCAGGACGCCGGACGCTCCCGCCGTGATCTTCGGCGATGTCACGCTTTCGTACGCCGACCTCGACGCGCGGGCCAGCCGGCTGGCGCGGTTGCTGGGCTCGCTGGGGGCAGGACCGGGGACGCTGGTGGGGGTGGCGCTGGAGCGGTCGGCAGACCTGGTGGCGGTGCTGCTAGGGGTCTGGATGGCGGGGGCGGGGTACCTGCCGGTCGATCCGGCTTACCCGGCGGAGCGAGTCGGATTCATGCTGGCGGACGCGGCACCGGCGGTGCTGGTGACCTCGCGCCGGGCCGCGGCCGGGTTTCCTGCGGGGGGCGTGCCGCTGGTGGTGCTGGACGACCCGGTGGTAGCGGCGGAGCTTGCGGGCCTGGACGCCGGGCCGGTGGCGGGCGGGCCAGCGGCCCGGGATGTGGCGTACGTGATCTACACGTCGGGGTCGACGGGCCAGCCGAAGGGGGTGATGACCGAGCACCGGGGGGTGATGAACTTCTTGCGCTGGCATCTGGCCAAGTATCCGCATCCGCTCCGGGGAACGGCTGCTGCACCAGTCCTCGGCGAGCTTCGACGTGTCGGTCTGGGAAATGTTCGCGCCGCTGATGGCGGGCGCGACGGTGGTGGTGGCCCGTCCGGACGGACAGCGGGATCCTGCCTACCTGGCCGGCCTGATCCGTGAGCAGGACGTGACCATGGCCGAGTTCGTGCCGTCGATGCTGCGGCTGTTCCTGGCCGAGCCCGCTGCGGCGCAGTGCCGCACGCTGCGCCAGGTTCTCAGCGGCGCGGAGGAACTGCCGCCCGCCACCGCGGAGATGTTCTCCGCGGTGTTGCCCGGTGCGCTGCTCGGCAACGACTACGGGCCGACGGAGATGACCGTAGTCGCGACATCTTCCGGGCCGATCAGGAGCAACGGTGCCCTGCCGCGGATCCCGATTGGGCGGCCGATCGCCAATACGCGGGCGTTCGTGCTCGATGACGGGCTGGGGCTGGTGCCGCCCGGGGTAGCGGGGGAGCTGTATATCGCGGGCACGCAGCTGGCACGGGGGTATCTGGGCCGGGCGGCCCTGACCGGGGAGCGGTTCGTGGCGTGTCCGTTCGCCGCGGCGGCCGGGCGGCGGCCGGAGGCGCACCGGGCCGGGGCGACCTGGCCCGCGCCGGGAGAGCGGATGTACCGGACGGGGGATCTGGCCCGGTGGAACCGGGATGGGGAGCTGGAGTACCTGGGTCGGGTCGATGACCAGGTGAAGATCCGGGGGTTCCGGATCGAGCTGGGGGAGGTCGAGGCGGTGCTGGCCGCCCAGCCGGGGGTGGCGCAGGCGGCGGTGGCGGTGCGGGAGGACCGGCCGGGGGACCGGCGGCTGGCCGGGTACGTGGTCCCGGTGGCGGGGGCGGTGCTGGACCCGGCCGGGCTGCGGGCGGCGGCGGGCCGGGTGCTGCCGGGTTACATGGTGCCGGCGGCGGTGGTGATGCTGGAGGCGCTGCCGCTGACCGTGAACGGGAAGCTGGACCGGCGGGCGCTGCCCGCCCCGGAGTACGCCGCGGCGGCGGGTGGCCGGGCTCCGGCGACGGCCGCGGGAGCGGGCGCTGTGTGAGGTGTTCGCGCAGGTGCTGGGGCTGGAGCGGGTGGGGGTGGAGGACAGTTTCTTTGATCTGGGGGGTCATTCGCTGCTGGCGACGCGGCTGGTGTCGCGGGTCCGGGTGGTGCTGGGGGCGGAGCTGGCGGTCCGGGCGGTGTTCGAGCATCCGACGCCGGCGGGCCTGGCGGGGGTGCTGGAGGGGGCGCAGGCGGCCCGGCCGCCGCTGGTCCGGGTGCCGCGGCCAGAGCGGCTGCCGCTGTCGTTCGCGCAGGCGCGGTTGTGGTTCCTGGAGCAGTTCCACGGGCCGGGGACGGCGTATAACCTGCCGTTCGCGTGGCGGCTGGCCGGGCAGGTCGATGCCGGCGCGCTGGCCGCCGCGCTCAATGACGTGGCGGGGCGGCACGAATCGCTGCGGACCGTCTTCGCCACCGACGACGGTGAACCGTACCAGCACGTCATCCCCGCGGGGGAGGCTGCTGTCCCGGTCACGATCACCACGGCCGTTCGGGTGAACTGGCCGGGCTGGTCGATGCGGCGGCGGGGTACGTGTTCGACCTGGCCGCCGAGCTGCCCATCCGGGCGTGGCTGTTCACCCTCGGGCAGGAGCAGGAGCATGTGCTGGTGCTGGTGTGTCATCACATCGCCAGCGACGGCTGGTCCATGCAGGTCCTGATGGCGGATCTGGCCGCGGCGTACGCGGCCCGCCGGGATGGCCGGGCACCGGAGTGGGCGCCGCTGCCGGTGCAGTACGCGGATTACGCGTTGTGGCAGCGGGACCTGCTCGGCAGCGACCAGGACCCCGCGCAGTATGCTGTCCGCTCAGGTCGGGTACTGGCGGCGGGCGCTGGCCGGGCTGCCCGAGGAACTGGCCCGGCCGCCGACCGGCCGCGGCCCGCGGAGCTGGCGCAGCGGGGCGGGGAAGTCAGGTGGCAGCTCGCCGGCCCGGGCCTGCACCAGGTGCTAGCCGGGCTGGCCCGCGAGCATCAGGCGAGCGTGTTCATGGTCATGCGGCCGGGCTGGCCGTGCTGCTGTCCCGGATGGGCGCCGGGACCGATATCCCGCTCGGCGCCCCGGTGGCCGGGCGGACCGACGAGGCGGTACATGACCTGGTCGGGTTTTTCGTGAACACACTGGTGCTCCGCGCTGACGTGTCCGGCGACCCCGCCTTCGCGCAGCTGCTTGAGCGGGTCAAGGCAGATGGTGCTGGCCGCGCAGGCCCGCCAGGACGTCCCGTTCGAGCGGCTGGTCGAGGCCCTGAACCCGGCTCGGTCCCCGGCCCGGCATCCGCTGTTCCAGGTGATGCTCGCCGAGGAGGGCATCGGCGCGGCTGACTGGCAGCTCCCCGGGCTGCGGGTCCGGTCCGAGCCGGTGCCGGCCGGGGCCCCGAAGTTCGACCTGACCCTGGGATTCCAGCAGGACCGTGACACCCAGGGTGCCCCGGCCGGGATCAGCGCGTCCTTCGAGTACGCGCAGGACCTGTTCGACCACGCCACCGTGATGGCACTCGCCGCCCGCCTGTCCCGCCTGCTCCGCCAGGCCGTCCGCGACCCCGCCCGCCCCCTGAGCACCCTGGACATCCTGACCGCCGCGGAACGGCAGGATCTGGCGGGGTGGAACGATACTGCCCGCCAGGTACCCGAGCTGACGCTGCCGGAGTTGTTCCAGGCGCAGGCCGCCAGGACCCCGGACGCCCCCGCCGTGATCTGCGAGGGTCAGCAGGTCTCCTATGCCGAGCTGAACGAGCGCGCTAACCGCCTCGCCAGGCACCTTATTACCCTCGGCGCGGGCACTGAGCGGCTGGTCGCCATCGCGATGCCCCGTTCGGCGGACATGATCGTCGCGGTCCTGGCCGTGCTCAAGGCCGGCGCCGCGTACGTCCCGGTCGACCCTTCCTACCCGCCGGACCGCATCGCCCTCATGCTCACCGACACTAACCCTGTCGCGGTGCTGACCACAGCGCGGGCCGGGCTTGGCTTGCCGGACGGGACACCCGGGGTCGCACTCGACGACCCCGCGACCATCGCAGCGGTCTGCGGCCTGAACGGCGCTGACCTGGCCGACGGTGATCAGCCCGCTGGACTGGGCCCGTCCCGCCCGGCCTACGTGATCTACACCTCCGGCTCCACCGGACGCCCCAAGGGCGTCGTGATCGAACACCGCAGCGTCGTAGGCCTGCTGAGCTGGGCGACGGCCGAGTTCCCCGCCGCCGACCTGGCCAGGGTGCTGGCCTCGACCTCGCTCAGCTTCGACGTATCGGTATTCGAGATCTTCGCACCGCTGGTCGCAGGCGGGACCGTGGAGATCGTGAGCAGTTTGCTCACGCTGGCGGATGAATTCGACGATCCGGCGTCCGGGCGGATGATCAGCGGCGTGCCGTCGGCGATCTCGCACATCATGAGCACGTCAAGGATTAACGTGCGGGCGCGTGCCGTCGTCCTGGCCGGCGAGCCATTGACGCCGCGTGCCTTTTCGGCCATCCGTGCGACGTGGCCGGACGCGCGGATCCTCAACATCTACGGCCCGACCGAGACGACGGTGTACGTCACGTCGTGGAGTTCCGGCCACGAGGCGGACCAGGTCCCGACGATTGGTCGGCCGATCTGGAATACGCGGGTGTTCGTGCTGGATGAGACCATGCAGCTGGTGCCGCCGGGGGTGGCGGGGGAGCTGTACGTGGCGGGGGCGGGGCTGGCGCGGGGGTACCTGGGCCGGCCGGGGCTGACCGCGGAGCGGTTCGTCGCGTGCCCGTTCGGGACGGGGGATCGGATGTACCGGACGGGGGACCTGGTCCGGTGGAGCGGAGCGGGGGAGCTGGAGTACCTCGGGCGCCGCGATGACCAGGTCAAGGTCCGTGGCTTCCGTATCGAGCTGGGCGAGGTCGAGGCGGTGCTCGCCGGCCTGCCGGGGGTGGCGGCCGCAGCGGTGACGGTACGCGAGGACCGGCCCGGGGATAAACGGCTGGCCGGGTATATCGTCCCGGACCCCAAATCCGCCGGGACGGTCCTGGACCTGGCCAGGCTCCGGGACGCCGCCAGCAAGGTACTGCCTGGTTACATGGTGCCGTCCGCGCTCGTGATGATGGAGGCGCTGCCGCTCTCGCCGGCGGGGAAGCTGGACCGCCGCGCCCTCCCCGCCCCGGACTACGCCGCGCCAGGCGGCGG
Source organism: uncultured Actinomycetes bacterium (assembly GCA_963808315.1). Lineage (GTDB taxonomy): Bacteria > Actinomycetota > Actinomycetes > Streptosporangiales > Streptosporangiaceae > Palsa-504. The sequence goes on from CAWEFK010000010.1 coordinate 38,309, forward strand.
CCGGGGGCCGGCGACCGCCCCGGAGCGGGTGCTATGTGAGGTGCTCGCCCAGGTGCTTGGCCTGGACCGGGTCGGGGTCGACGACAGCTTCTTCGACCTGGGCGGCCACTCCCTGCTCGCCACCCGGCTGGTGTCCCGGGTCCGGGCGGTGCTGGGCGTCGAGCTGGCCATTCGGGCGGTGTTCGAGCACCCGACAGCGGCGTCGCTGGCCCGGGTACTGGACAACGCAGGGACGGCCCGGCCGCCGCTGACCCGGGCCGCGGCCCGGCCGGAGCGGTTGCCGTTGTCGTTCGCGCAGGCGCGGTTGTGGTTCCTGGAGCAGTTCCACGGGCCGGGCACGGCCTACAACCTGCCGTTCGCGTGGCGGCTGGCCGGACGGCTGGACGCCGCCGCGCTGGCCGGCGCGCTGGGGGACGTGGTTGTCCGGCACGAGTCGCTGCGCACGGTGTTCGCGGTGGCGGACGGGCAGCCGTACCAGGACGTGGTCGAGGCCGGGCAGGCGCGGGCGCGGGTCGCGGCGGGGTTCACGGTGGCGGCGGCGGGCCCCGGTGAGCTGGCCGGGCTGGTCGATGCGGCGGCGGGGTACGTGTTCGACCTGGCCGCCGAGCTGCCCATCCGGGCGTGGCTGTTCACCCTGCCCGGAGCAGGAGCAGGTGCTGGTGCTGGTGTGTCATCACATCGCCAGTGACGGCTGGTCCATGCGGGTGCTGATGGCGGATCTGGCCGCGGCGTACGCGGCCCGCCGGGACGGCCGGGCCGCGCAGTGGGCCCCGCTGCCGGTGCAGTACGCGGACTACGCGTTGTGGCAGCGGGACCTGCTCGGCGGGGACAGCGGCGGCGGGGACGGGCGGGGACGGCGGGGACGGGGGGGTGCTGGCCGGGCAGGTGCGGTACTGGGAGCGGGCGCTGGCGGGGCTGCCGGAGGAGCTGGTGCTGCCGTCTGACCGGCCGCGGCCGGCGCGGCTGTCCGGGCGGGGCGGCCAGGTGCAGTGGCAGCTGGCGGACGCCGGGTTGCACGCCGTGCTGGCGGACCTGGCGCGTGAGCATCAGGCGACGGTGTTCATGGTGCTGCACGCGGGGCTGGCGGCGCTGCTGTCCCGGATGGGCGCCGGGACCGATATCCCGCTGGGGGCCGCGATCGCGGGGCGGACCGATGAGGCGGTGCATGACCTGGTCGGGTTCTTCGTGAACACGCTGGTGCTGCGCGCTGATGTGTCCGGTGATCCGGGGTTCGGTGAGCTGCTGGGCCGGGTCCGGGAGACCGTGCTGTCCGCGCAGGCCCGGCAGGACGTGCCGTTTGAGCGGCTGGTGGAGGTGCTGAACCCGGCCCGGTCGCCGTCCCGGCATCCGCTGTTCCAGGTCATGGTGGCCGATCAGGACATCGGGGTGGTGGACTGGCAGCTGCCCGGGCTGCGGATCACCGCGGAGCCGGTCCCGGAGGTGGCCGCGAAGTTCGACCTGACGCTGGGGTTCCGGCAGGACCGCGGCCCCGGCGGGGCCCCGGCGGGGATCGGCGCGTTCCTGGAGTACGCCGGGGACCTGTTCGACCCGGCCACCATCGAGGCGCTGGCGGGGCGGCTGACCCGGCTGCTGCGCCAGGCCGCCCGCGATCCCGGCTGCCGGATCAGCCAGCTCAGCCTGCTGACCGCCGCCGAACGGCGCAGGCTGCTCCGCGACTGGAACGACACGACCCGGCCGGTGCCGGCGGTCACCGTGCCGGAGCTGTTCGAACAGCAGGTCGCCCGGACCCCGCACGCCCCCGCCGTCATCACCGCCGCCGCCGAGCTGGCCTACGGCGAGCTGAATGCGCGGGCTAACCGGCTCGCCCGGCACCTGATCAGCCTGGGTGCGGGTCCCGGGCGGCTGGTCGCGATCGCCATGCCCCGCTCGGCGGATGTGATCGTGGCGATGCTCGCCGTGCTCAAGTCCGGTGCCGCCTACGTCCCCGTCGACCCTGATTTCCCTCCCGGCCGGATCGCGTTCATGCTGGCTGACACCCAGGCGGCGGTCGTGGTCACGACGAGCGGACTGGCCGGGTCGCTGCCGGGGGTGGCGGCTCCGCTGATCCTGGATGATCCCGCGGTGCAGGAGACGATCTCGCGGTACCCGGCCGTGGACATCTCCGGCGCCGGGCGCGGCGGGCCGCTGAATCCGGCTCATCCGGCTTACGTGATCTATACGTCGGGGTCGACCGGCCGACCCAAGGGCGTGGTGGTCACGCATGCCAGCCTGGTGAATTACCTGGCGCGGGCCCGGGAGGCGTACCCGGACCTGGCGGGCCGGACGCTGCTGATCTCGCCGGTCTCCTTCGACCTGAGTGTGACCGGGTTGTACGGGTGCCTGCTGTCCGGCGGGCAGCTATGCCTGGCCGCGGTGGATGACCAGGACCTGCCGGCGCTGGCCGCCGCCGGGGGCGGGTTCAGCTTCCTCAAAGCAACGCCCAGTCATCTCCCGCTGCTGGCCCGGCTCCCGGCGAGCTGTGTTCCCACCGGGGCGCTGATGCTCGGCGGGGAGGCGGTGCCGACGGCGGTGCTGCGCGAGTGGCGGCAGCGGCATCCCGGTCTGGTGCTGGTCAATCATTACGGGCCGACCGAGGCTACGGTGGGCTGCCTGGACTACGTGATGAGCCCGGGTGACCCGGTCCCGGACCCGGTGCCGGCCGGCCGGCCGATGTGGAACACCCGGGTGTTCGTGCTGGACGAGAACCTGGGTCTGGTGCCGCCGGGGGTGGCGGGGGAGCTGTACGTGGCGGGGGCGGGGCTGGCGCGGGGGTACCTGGGGCGGCCGGGTCTGACCGCGGAGCGGTTCGTGGCGTGCCCGTTCGCCGCGGCCGGAGGCCCAGGCCAATCCAGCGCCGCGGCCGGAGGCCCAGGCCAATCCAGCGCCGCGGCCGGAGGCCCAGGCCAATCCAGCGCCGCGGCCGGAGGCCCAGGCCATCCAGCGCCGCGGGGGAGCGGATGTACCGGACCGGGGACCTGGCCCGGTGGACCGCGGACGGACAGGTCGTGTACCTGGGCCGGGCCGATGACCAGGTGAAGATCCGCGGGTTCCGGATCGAGCTGGGCGAGGTCGAGGCCGTCCTGGCCGGCCTGCCGGGAGTGGGGCAGACGGCGGTGGCGGTTCGGGAGGATCAGCCCGGGGACAGGCGGCTGGCCGGGTACGTGGTCCCGGACCCCAAATCGGACGGGGCCGGGCTGGACCCGGCGGTGCTACGGAAGGGGTGCGGGCGGGTGCTGCCCGGCTACATGGTCCCAGCCGTGATCACGATTCTCCAAGCGCTGCCGCTGAACGCGAACGGGAAGCTGGACCGGCGGGCCCTGCCGGCCCCGGAGTACGCCGCGGGCGGGGGACGGGCTCCGGCCACGGCCGGGGAGCAGGCGCTGTGCGAGGTGTTCGCGCAGGTGCTGGGCCTGGATCGGGTCGGGGTTGAGGATAGTTTCTTTGACCTGGGCGGGCATTCGCTGCTGGCGACCCGGCTGACCTCGCGGATCCGGGTCGTGCTGGGGGTGGAGCTGCCGGTCCGGGCAGTGTTCGAGCACCCGACCCCGGCGGGCCTGGCCGGGATGCTGGACGGGGCGGAGGCGGCCCGGCCGCCGCTGGTCCCGGTGCCGCGGCCGGAGCGGTTGCCGCTGTCGTTCGCGCAGCAGCGGCTGTGGTTCCTTGAGCAGTTCTACGGGCCCGGTACCGTATACAACCTGCCGCTGGCGTGGCGGCTGACGGGTGAGCTCGATACCGGCGCGCTGCAGACGGCGCTGGGTGACGTGGTGGCCAGGCACGAATCGCTGCGCACCGTTTTCCCGGTCGCGGACGGCCAGCCATACCAGCACATCATCCCGGCCGGGCAGGCCAGGGCGCAGGTCACGGCGGAGTTCACGGTGACGGCGGCGCGGATCGGTGAGCTGGCCGGGCTGGTCGCGGCGGCCGCGGAATACGTGTTCGACCTGGCCGCGGAGCTGCCCATCCGGGCCTGGCTGTTCACCCTCAGCCAGGACGAGCACATGCTGGTGCTGCTGTGCCACCACACCGCCGCCGACGGCTGGTCGCTCGGGGTGCTCCTAGCCGACCTGGCCGCGGCGTATCAGGGCCGCCGCGGCGGCCGGGCACCGGGCTGGGCGCCGCTGCCGGTCCAGTACGCCGACTACGCGCTGTGGCAGCGGGACCTGCTCGGCGGCGACGGCGCCGCGGACGGCGACGGCGGCGGGGTGCTGGCCGGGCAGGTGCAGTACTGGCGGGAGGCGCTGGCCGGGCTGCCCGATGAGCTGGCGCTGCCGTTCGACCGGCCGCGCCCGGCCCAGCCATCCCGGCACGGCATCCAGCTGGAGTGGGCGCTGGCGGACGCCGGGTTGCACGCCGCGCTGGCGGACCTGGCTCGTGAGCATCAGGCGACGGTGTTCATGGTGCTGCACGCCGGGCTGGCCGCGCTGCTGTCCCGGATGGGCGCGGGAACCGACATCCCGCTGGGTGCCCCGGTGGCCGGGCGGACCGACGAGGCGCTGCACGACCTGGTCGGGCTGTTCGTGAACACGATGGTGCTGCGCGCGGACCTGTCCGGCGATCCGGGCTTCGGCGAGCTGCTCGGCCGGGTCCGGGAGACCGCGCTGTCCGCCCAGGCCCGCCAGGACATGCCGTTCGAGCGGCTGGTCGAGGTGCTGAACCCGGTCAGGTCGCCCAGCCGGCACCCGCTGTTCCAGGTCCTGATCGTCGACGAGATCATCCCCATCGACTGGGAGCTGCCCGGGCTGCACGTCCGGGCCGAGTCGCCCCCCTCCGTCAACGCCAAGTTCGACCTGACCCTGGGAGTCCGCCAGCAATACGGCGACGACGGCGCCCCGGCCGGAATCCAGGCCCAGTTCGAGTACGCCACCGACCTGTTCGACCCGGGCACCGTGCGGACGCTGGCGGCCCGCCTCACCCGGCTGCTGCGCCACGCCGCCCGCGATCCCGGCCGCCGGATCAGCCAGCTCGACGTGCTGACCGCCGCCGAACGCCGCAGGCTGCTGCGCGACTGGAACGACACCGCGCGGCCGGTACCGGCGGTCACGCTGCCGGAGCTGTTCGAGCAGCGGGCCGCCCGCACCCCGCACGCTCCCGCTGTCGTCTCCGCCGGCACCGAGCTGAGCTACGGTGCGCTGAACGCGCGGGCTAACCGCCTGGCCCGGCACCTGATCACCTTGGGTGCGGGTCCGGGACGGCTGGTCGCGGTCGCGATGCCTCGCTCCGCGGAGGTGATCACCGCGGTGCTGGCCGTGCTGAAGTCCGGCGCGGCCTACCTGCCGGTGGACCCTGGTTACCCGGCGGACCGGATCGCGTTCATGCTCGCTGAGTCCGGGCCGGCGGTCGTGCTGGCCACAGCTGAGGTGGCGGCGACCGCGCGGCCGGGCGGGGTGCCGGTGCTGGTGCTGGATGACCCGGCGACGGCGGCGGCGCTGGCCGCGCAGGACGGGGAGAACCTGCCGGTGGCGGCGGGGCCGCAGGATCTGGCCTACGTGATCTACACCTCGGGCTCGACCGGCCGGCCCAAGGGCGTGATGGTCGAGCATGCGGGGGTGGTATCGCTGGCGTGCTGGGCGGCCGACACGTTCGGGGCGGAGCTGTCGCGGGTGCTGGCATCGACGTCGCTGAGTTTCGACGTGTCTGTGTTCGAGATCTTCGGGACGCTGACGGCGGGCGGCTGCCTGGAGGTAGTGCCGAACCTGCTAGCCCTGGCCGAGCGGGGGACCGATGGCCCGTGGCGGGGGACCTTGATCAGCGCGGTCCCGTCGGCGCTGGCGCAGGTGCTGGCCGCGCCGGGGATGCGAGCGGATGCGGCGGTGGCGGCGCTGTGCGGGGAGGCGCTGACCGGTCCGGTGGTCGAGGCGATCCGGGCGGCGGTGCCGGGAGCACGGATCGAGAATATCTACGGCCCGGCCGAGGCGACGGTCTACGCCACGACCTATGTCGTGCCCGGCGACAGTCCGGTGCCGGTGGCGCCCCCGATCGGCCGGCCGATCTGGAACATCCGGGGGTATGTGCTGGACGGCCAGCTGGGGCTAGTGCCGCCGGGGGTGACCGGGGAACTGTACCTGGCCGGGGCCGGGCTGGCGCGGGGCTACCTGGGCCGGCCGGGGCTGACCGCCGAACGGTTCGTGGCCTGCCCGTTCGCCGCGGCGCCGGGGGAGCGGATGTACCGGACCGGGGACCTGGCCCGGTGGAACCAGGCGGGTGAGCTGGAATACCTGGGCCGCGGCGATGATCAGGTGAAGGTCCGCGGGTTCCGGATCGAGCTGGGCGAGGTCGAGGCGGTCCTGGCCGCCCAGGACGGGGTCGGGCAGGCCGCGGTGGCGGTGCGGGAGGACCAGCCCGGCGATAAGCGGCTGGCGGGGTACGTGGTCCCGGACCCCAAATCGGCCGGGACGGTGCTGGACCCGGCCGGGCTGCGGGAGGCCGCCGGGCGGGTGCTGCCCGGCTACATGGTCCCGGCCGTGATCACGATCCTCCAGGCGCTGCCGCTGAACGCGAACGGGAAGCTGGACCGGCGGGCGCTGCCCGCCCCGGAATACGCCGCGGGCGACGGGGCGCCGGCCACGGCCAGGGAACAGGCGCTGTGCGAGGCGTTCGCGCTGGTGCTGGGCCTGGACCAGGTCGGCGTCGAGGACAACTTCTTCGACCTCGGCGGGCACTCCCTGCTCGCGGCGGTGCTCGTCGCCCGGCTCGCGGGCCAGCTCGGCGTCAAGATCAGCCTGCGGACCTTCATGACCAACTCCACCGTCCGCGCCATCGACCGGTACCTGGACCGTCACGACACCTAGCGGGCAGTTGCCGGCCGGAAGCAACCGGGAAGGTGCGGTGGCCTTTGCGCCCTGGGAGCGTGCGGTCAGGCACTACAGGCAAAGAAGGGGCAAGACATGACGGAACCCTCGCCCGCGCCGGACCAGGAGCCGGACCAGGAGCCGGGCCAGGAGCCGGACCAGGAACCGGGCCGGTACCCGCTGTCTTTCACCCAGGAATGGTTCATCACCTTGGACCGAGGTGACGACGGCGGCACGTTCGGCCCCCGGTTCATGCTGATCAGCGCGGTACGCGTCACCGGACACGTGGATCTCGCGGTGCTGCAGGGCGCGCTGGATGACGTGGTCGCCCGCCATGAGCTGCTCCGCACCCTGGTGGTCAGGGACGCCGACCCGCCCTACCAGAAGGTGCTCCCGCCGTGCCAGGTACCGCTGGAGGTCCAGGACCTGCCCCCGGCCGCCGCAGAGTCCAGGGACACGGCCGTCCAGGAACTGATCCTGCAGGCCGAAACAGGCTCGATCAGCGCCCGCGAGGTCCCCCTGATCAAGGCGCTGCTGTGCCGGTTCGATGACCGCGACAGCGCCCTGCTGCTGACCGTGCACCATTCCGTCACCGATACCTGGTCCAACCAGGTCATCCTCCGCGACCTCGGCGACTTCTACACCGCCCGGCGCACCGGCATCCCGGCGGAACTGCCGCCGGTGCGGCAGTACCGCGAGTACGCGGCCTGGCAGCGAGTCAACGCCACCAGCACCACCGAGGAGGGCGCGCCGGCCTACTGGCAGCACAAGCTCGACGGCGCGCGTGAATTCACCATCCCGAACGACCACGGGCACCCCGCCAGCTACTCCCGGCCCTACTCGCTGCACGTCCACGACATCGAGCCTGACATCATGGCCGGGGTCTCCGTCCTGGCCACTGCCACTCGCAGCACGACGTTCACGGTCACGCTCTCGGCCGTCTACCTCCTGGCTCACGAGCTCACCGGCGCCACCGACCTGGCCATCCGGGCCTTCACCGCGGGCCGGAACGAGGAGGAGTTCCGGGACACCATGGGGCTGTTCCTGAACTGCGTGCCGTTCCGCACCGACATCGCCGGCTGCACGAGCTTCCGCGATATCGTCCTGGCCACCAGGGAGACCTTCATCGACGCCATGGCCTACGAGCTCCCGGTCAACGTGATCGAGCAGAGCTTTCCTGATTTCACGAAGTCACGCGAGGACCTGCGGACGTCCCAGTTCATCATCTCGGACGGGTCCTCGCAGCCCGGCGACGATCCCGTCTTCGCCATCGCCGAGGGCGCCAGCCCGGTAGGCAGGGAGCTGTCCCAGGAGGACGAGCACCACGACATCCCCAGCGGCATGGTGTGGAATCTAGCTGCGGAACCGCACGGCGAGCTGAACGTGGGCGTGCAGTTCAACCTCGACGAATTCGACGAGAGCACCGTGAAAGGCTGGACCGCCGAGCTACGGCGGATCCTGGCCGGCGCCGTCCGCGAGCCCGACCGGGACTGGAGGCTGCTCGCCGGTCCTGAAAGCCCGGACGCCGGCCACTAGCCCTGACCCTCCTGTAACCACGAGGAAACACCGGCCGGGCACACTCTGGTACGTGCGCGCGCCCGGATCGGGGTCGCTAAGGGCTTATCAAGCGATGGTGAACGTCTAAGGTGATTACCGTGGACAGGCAGGAAGAGTTCGTGCTGCGCACGCTCGAAGAACGTGACATCCGGTTCGTCCGGCTGTGGTTCACCGACGTCCTCGGCACGCTGAAGTCGGTGGCCGTCGCTCCAGCCGAACTCGAGGGCGCGTTCGCCGACGGGATCGGTTTCGACGGCTCCGCTATCGAGGGGTTCGCGCGGGTCTACGAGGCGGACATGATCGCCCGGCCGGATCCGTCGACGTTCCAGCTGCTGCCGTGGCGCGGCGAGTACCCGGGGGTGGCCCGGATGTTCTGCGACATCCTGCTGCCGGACGGGTCGCCGTCGTACGCGGACCCGCGCTGGGTGCTCAAGCGCAACCTGAGCCGTGCCTCGGATCTCGGGTTCACCTTCTACGCGCATCCGGAGATCGAGTTCTTCCTGCTCCGGGAGCGGCCTGAGCCAGGCGACAAGCCGAGGCCGATCGACACAGGCGGCTACTACGACCACACCCCGCACAGCATCGCGCACGACTTCCGCCGGACGGCGATCACGATGCTTGAGTCCATGGGCATCTCGGTGGAATACAGCCACCACGAGGGCGCGCCCGGCCAGCAGGAGATCGACCTGCGCTACGCCGACGCGCTCACCACGGCGGACAACATCATGTCGTTCCGGCTGGTGATGAAGGAAGTGGCGATCGAGCAGGGCGTCTACGCGACGTTCATGCCCAAGCCGTTCACCGATCACCCCGGTTCCGGTATGCACACCCACGTGTCGCTGTTCGAGGGCGACAAGAACGCGTTCTACGAGGCCGGCGCGGAGTTCCAGCTGTCCAAGACCGGCCGGGCCTTCATCGCCGGGCTGCTGCAGCACGCGCCCGAGATCACCGCCGTCTGCAACCAGTGGGTGAACTCCTACAAGCGGCTGTGGGGAGCCGCTGAGCGGACCGCGGGGGCCGGGGGAGAGGCTCCCGCCTATGTCTGCTGGGGGCACAATAATCGTTCGGCCCTGGTCCGGGTGCCGATGTACAAGCCGCAGAAGGGCAACGCGACGCGGGTCGAGTTCCGCTCGGTGGACGCGGCGTGCAACCCGTACCTGGCCTTCGCCGTGATCCTGGCGGCCGGGCTCAAGGGCATCGAGAACGACTACGAGCTGCCGCCCGGCGCCGAGGACGACGTCTGGGCGCTGACCTCCGCCGAGCGCCGCGCGCTCGGCATCCGGCCGCTGCCCCAGGACCTGGACCAGGCCATCAGGGTCATGCAGGACAGCGAGCTCGTCGCCGAGACCCTCGGCGAGCACGTCTTCGACTTCTTCCTGCGCAACAAGCGCGAGGAGTGGCAGGAGTACCGCCGCCAGGTCACCGAGTACGAACTGGGCCGTTACCTGCCGATGCTCTGAGTCGCCCGCAAGCTCACTCCTCGAACCGGCCGCCCAGGTACCTGGCCAGGAAACGCTCGGCCGCGGCGTAGAACTTCAGCCGGTTCTCCGGCTTGGCGAAGCCGTGCCCCTCGTCCGGGAAGAGCATGTATTCGTGGTCGATCCCGGCCTCGGCCAGCGCGGCCACGATCTGCTCGGACTCGGCCTGCTTGACCCGGGGATCGTTGGCGCCCTGGGCGATCAGCAGCGGGATCCGGATATCACGGGCCCGGGACAGCGGCGAACGCGACCACAGGAACTCCTGGTCCGTCTCGGGGTTACCGACCCGCTTGTACAGCTGCCGCCGCCATCGGCTTCCAGTACGGCGGGATCGTGTCGAGCAGCGTCTGCAGGTTCGACGGGCCGACGATGTCCACCGCGCAGCAGAACACGTCCGGGGTGAACGCCGCGCCGACCAGCGCCGCGTAGCCGCCGTAGGAGCCGCCGTAGATCGCGACCCGGGCCGGGTCGGCCCAGCCCTGGTCGACCACGTAGGCGACCGCGTCCAGCAGGTCGTCGTGCATCTTGCCGCCCCACTCGCGGTCACCGGCGGTCACGAACGACTTGCCGTAGCCGGTCGAGCCGCGGTAGTTCACCTGGACGCTCAGGTAACCCCGGTTGGCCAGCCACTGCGCCTCGGGGTTCCAGCCCCAGGTGTCGCGGACCTGCGGGCCGCCGTGCACGTCGAGCACCGCCGGCAGGCCGGCCCGGCCGCCGTCCGGCGGGAAGGTGACGTACCCGTGGATGGTCAGCCCGTCCCGCGCCTGGAACGAGAACGGCTCCATCCGGGCCAGCGTGTACCGCGACAGCTCGGGGCGGCTGTCGAACAGGAAGGTGCCGGTGCGGCTGGGCCGGTCGTAGGAGAAGAACTGGATCGGCCCGGCGTCGTCGACGAAGGCGATCAGCCAGGTCGTGTCGGCCTCGTCGCGGCCGACCAGCTGCGGGTCGCCGTGGTGCAGCGCCCGGATGGCCTTGAAGTCGGGTTCCACCGCCGGGTCGAGCACGTGGTACTCGATCCGGTCCTTGAGCACCTCGACGATCTGCGGTTCTCGCGTGTCCGGGTGCAGGATCGCTCCGCCACGTCCGCCTCCGGGTCTTCCAGGAGCACCTGGGTATCGCCGGTGGCCAGGTCGATCCGGGTAAGCCGGCCGGTGTCCGTGCCAAGCGAGCTGATGGCCAGCAGCGAGGTCCCGTCGGCGCTGAACGACAGCGCGTCGTGGCCGGGGCGTCGTCGGCCGGGATGGTCATCAGCGTCCGCCAGTCGTCCTCCCCGCTGTCCCGCACGAGCAGGTCGAACCCGCCGTCGGGCAGCGGCGAGACCGCGGCGCGGACCACCATGTCCTCGTCCGCGAGCCAGCCCGGCGTACCCGGGGTTCTCGATCAGCTTGGTCAGCTCCCCGGTCGTCAGGTCGAGCCGGAAGACGTCATGCAGCTGGGGGTTCTCGCGGTTCATCCCGACGAGGACCTCGTCGCGGTGGCTGCTTGCTGGTGGCGATGATCCGGGCCTGGATGCCGTCGAACGGCGTCAGGTCACGCCGGGCCATCGGTGTCCATGTCGACGTCGTACAGCCGCCAGTTCTCGTCCCCGCCGGTGTCCTGCAGGTACAGCAGGTGCCTGCCGTCCCGCGCCCAGCCGAACGTCCGGATGCCGCGGTCGGTGTCGTCGGTGACAACCGTCGCGGCGTCCCAGTCGACACCGGACGGGCCCGAGGCGCCGATCGGCGCGACCCAGACGTTGAGTACTCCGTCGTGCGGCGCGATCCAGGCCAGCCGGGTGCCGTCGGGCGAGATATGCGGGCTGACGCGCTCCGGGTTGCCGAATAGGACGTTGCGGGGGATGAGATCGGCCATGGCCTCATGCCTACCACACGACCCGAGCGTCCGGACCCGGCGCGGGCCGGGTTCGCCGGGGGCGTAGGGATCCGGCCGGGAGGCCTAGCCGGAGAACCAGCGCGCGGGCGCGGGGTTGGTGTTGTGGTAGATGTGCTTCTTCTCCTGGTATTCCTCCAGGCCGGAGGGACCGAGCTCGCGGCCGATGCCGGACTGGCCGAAGCCGCCCCATTCCGCCTGCGGCAGGTAGGGGTGGTAGTCGTTGATCCACACCGTGCCGTGGCGCAGCGCGCCCGCCACCCGTTCGGCCTGGCCTGCGTCCGAGGTCCACACCGCTCCGGCCAGGCCGTAGCTCGTGTCGTTCCCGAGCCGGATGGCCTCGTCCTCGGTGCTGAACCGCTCGACCGTCAGCACCGGCCCGAACACCTCTTCCCGCACCACCGTCATGTCCCGGTGACAGCCGCCGAAGACCGTCGGCCGCAGGAAGAAACCCTGGGCCAGTGCGGGCTCGGCCGGCCGGGTTCCCCCGGCCAGCAGCTCCGCACCCTGCGCCCGGGCCAGCGCGATGTGAGTTTTCCACCTTGGCCCGGTGCGCGGCGGAGATCAGCGGACCGCATTCGGTTTCCGGGTCCAGGCCGCTGCCCAGCCGGATCCGGTCCGCGCGGGCGGCCAGCTCGGCGACGAAGCTGTCGTGCAGCGAGTCCTGCACGATCAGCCGGGCGCCCGCCGAACATACCTGCCCGGAGTGCAGGAACGCGGCCGTCAGCGCGTTGTCGACGACGGTCTCGAAGTCGGTGCCGTCGAAGACGATGTTCGGGTTCTTGCCGCCGAGCTCGAGCGCGACCCGGCGTACTCCGCGCGCCGCCGCGGCCATGATCGCCTCGCCGGTGGCCAGCCCGCCGGTGAACGAGATCAGGTCCACGCCGCGGTGCGCGACCAGGGCCTGGCCGACCGTCGCGCCCTGGCCGAGCAGCAGGTTCACTACGCCCGGCGGCACGTCGGCTTCCTCGAACAGCCCGACCAGCGCCACCGTGGACAGCGGGGTCAGCTCGCTGGGCTTGATCACCGCGGTGTTGCCCGCCGCCAGCGCGGGCGCCAGCTTCCAGGAAATCTGCAGCAGCGGGTAGTTCCAGGGCGCGATGAGCGCGCAGACGCCGACCGGCTCGTGCGTGATGCGGCTGGTGACATGGGGCCGGCCGGGGTCGACCACCCGGCCCGCGTGCGAACCCGCGATGCCCGCGTAGTAGCGGAAGACCGCGGTCGTGTCGTCCACGTCGGCGCGCGCCTCGTTCAGCGTCTTGCCGGTGTCCAGGCTTTCCGTCCGGGCCAGCTGCTCGCGGTCCCGCTGCAGCAGCTCGGCGATCTTGGCCAGCATCCCCGCCCGGTCGGTCACCGACGACTGGCGCCACGGGCCCGCGTCGAACGCCTCGCGGGCGGCCGTGACCGCCGCGTCCACGTCGGCCCGGACGCCTCGGCCAGGGTGTCCAGCGGGGTGGCGTCGAACGGGTTGATGGTCTGCGAGGTGCCGCCATCGGCCGCCGGGGCCCATTTCCCCGCGATGAAGAGATGTTTCACGCCCGGCTCCCAGGGGTCAGTGCTGACCTCGTCGCTCTGATCCATGCCGCGCCCCTCCGGCTCCCGGTTTACGCCGGGGATAAGTTAACGTGCAGAGGTGAGTGGTTCGCGAACCACGCTGGCAGGGTGGCTGGCGCGGATGGGTTTCGCCGATGCCGCGCGGGCCGAACGTCTCCTGCTGACCGACCTTGGTATCACCGCGGCCGAGCTGAGGACCGACGTCGTCGTGACGGCTCTGGCCGCCGTGGCCGACCCCGACCTGGCGCTGATCGGGCTGGCCCGGATCTTCGCCGTCGCGGACCACCCGCACGCCCTGCGCGCGGCGCTGCGCAGCGAACAGGATTTTCGTGACCGGCTCACCGCGGTGCTCGGCGTCAGCGCGGGCCTGGCCGATCATCTGGCCAGGCACCCGGAAGACTGCCAGGTGCTGCGCGGCGCCGTCAGCCGCCCCGCTCCGGCGCGAACTGCGCGAGGACATGCTGCACGCGGTCGGCGCGAACCCGGAGCCCCGTCGGCCCGACGACCCGGTGGCCGGCCGGAAGGAGCCCACGGCCGCGCTGGCCGCGGCGTACCGCCGTCGGCTGCTGCACCTGGCGGCCCGGGACATGACCGGCGTCGCGACCATCGAGGAGGTGGCCGAGGAACTGGCCGACATCGCGGCGGCGGTGCTGGAGGCGGCCCTGGCCATCGCCCGGGCCGAGCTGCCCGCCAAGGCCGGGCCGGCCCGGCTCGCCGTGCTCGCCATGGGCAAGTGCGGCGGCCGTGAGCTGAACTACGCCAGCGACGTCGACGTGATCTTCGTGGCCGAACCGGTCAAGGACGAGGACGAGACCGCCGCGCTCGCCACCGCCGGCCGGCTCGCCGCGGGCCTGATCGGCGTGTGCGCGCGTTCCACCCCGGAAGGCAGCATCTTCCCGGTCGACCCGAACCTCCGGCCCGAAGGCCGGTCCGGCCCGCTGGTCCGCACGCTGGCCAGCCACCAGGCCTACTACCAGCGCTGGGCGAAGACCTGGGAGTTCCAGGCGCTGCTGAAGGCCCGGCCGGTGGCGGGCGACATGGCGCTGGGCCACGCCTACGCGGACACGCTCGGGCCGCTGGTCTGGCAGGCGGCCCGCCGCGAGCATTTCGTCGAGGACGTGCAGGCCATGCGGCGGCGGGTGGAGCAGTCGCTGCCGGCCAGCCAGGCCGGGCGTGAGCTCAAGCTCGGCCCGGGCGGCCTGCGGGACATCGAGTTCGCCGTCCAGCTGCTGCAGCTGGTGCACGGCCGGACCGATGAGACGCTGCGCGTGCCCGCGACGCTGCCCGCCCTGGCCGCCCTGGCCGCGGGCGGGTACGTCGGCCGGGCCGACGCGGAGGAACTGGCCGCCGCCTACCGCTTCCTGCGCCGCACCGAGCACCTCCTCCAGCTGCACCGGCTGAGCCGCACGCACACGCTGCCGGAGGATCCCGCCGTACTTCGCCGGCTGGGCGGGCGATGCGATTCATCGACCGGCCGAACGAACCGTGGTGGCAGTCCGCGGAAACCGTGATCCGCCCCGATCCGGCGGTCGAGTTCGATGAGTTGTGGCGCCGCCACGCCCGGCAGGTCAGGCGACTGCACGAGAAGCTGTTCTACCGGCCGCTGCTCGAAGCGGTGGCCCGGCTGCCGTCGGAGGCGGCCAGGCTGACCCCAGCCGAGGCCCGGGCCCGGCTGGAGGCGCTCGGCTACGTGGACCCGGCCGGGGCGCTGCGCCATATCGACGCGCTGACCGCCGGGGTCTCGCGCCGCGCGGCGATTCAGCGCACGCTGCTGCCCGTGCTCCTCGGCTGGTTCGCTGGCGCCGCCGAGCCAGACGCGGGCCTGCTGGCGTTCCGCCAGGTCAGCGAGGAGCTAGGGTCCTCTCCCTGGTACCTGAGGCTGCTGCGCGACGAGACCAAGGCGGCCGAGCGGATGGCCTGCGTGCTCGCGTCGAGCCGGTATGCGGCCGGCCTGCTGCTGCGCGCGCCCGAAGCGGTCGCGATCTTCGGCGACGATGCCGAGCTTGCCCCCCGCAGCCTGGCGGCGCTGCGTTCGGAGATGATGGCGGCGGCGCAGCGCTACGAAGACGACGCGGAGGGCGCGGTGACCGCCGTCCGTTCGGTGCGCCGCCGCGAGCTGCTGCGGACCGCTAGCGCGGATGTCCTGTATTACCCCGGGGGGAGCGATCCCCCCCAGACCCCCCCTGCTCACGGGGGGGCTACCCGCCCCCCCGTACCCCCCCGGGCCCCCTCTATCGAGGGGGCGCTCCGGAATGGTGGGCGGGTAACTTCGACCTCCGGGGGCCCTGCGGGCGGGGGGGCGTTGCGGATTTCGGCGGGGTTGGCTCGGACGGGGGAGGCGCTTACTGCTATTACTCGGGCGGCGGTGGAGACGGCGCTGGCGGTGGCGGTGCGGAAGGTGGCGGGGGAGCTGCGCGGGGCCGTTGCCGGTCAGGTTCGCGGTGATCGCGATGGGCCGTTTTGGCGGGCATGAGTGCGGTTACGGCAGCGACGCGGACGTGCTTTTCGTGCATGACCGGCTGCCTGGCTTTGCCGAGAAGCAGGCCGCGGACGCCGCTCATGCGGTGGCGGTGGAGCTGCGGCGGCTGCTCGCGCTGCCGGTGCCTGATCCGCCCCTGGTGGTGGACTCCGACCTGCGGCCCGAGGGGCGCCAGGGACCGCTGACCCGGACCCTGGCCGCCTATCGTGGCTACTACCGGCGCTGGTCCGCGCCGTGGGAGGCGCAGGCGCTGCTGCGCGCAGAAGCCGCCGCCGGTGACACCGCGCTCGGCGCGGAGTTCATCGCCATGATCGAGGAATTCCGCTACCCGCAGGGCTCAGGCCCCGGCGAGGACGGTATTAGCCCGGCGGCGGTCCGTGAGATCCGCCGCATCAAGGCGCGGATGGAGGCTGAGCGGATACCCCGCGGCGCAGACCGGGCGCTGCACGTCAAGCTGGGCCCAGGCGGCCTGTCCGACGTGGAATGGACCGTCCAGCTGCTGCAGCTGCGGCACGCCCACGCGGTCCCCGGGCTGCGCACCACCCGGACGGGCGCGGCCATGGCGGCCGCCGTGCAGGCGGACCTGCTGCCCGCTCGTGACGCTGCCGCGCTGATGACCGCGTGGGAGCTGGCGGCGCGGATCAGGAACGCGATCGTCCTGGTCGGCGGCCGGCCCGCCGATACCCTGCCGACCCGGCACACCGAGCTGACCGCGATCGCCCGCCTGCTCGGTTACCCGCCGGGTGACGCCGCGCAGGCTCTCGAGCAGGACTACCGGCGCGCCGCCCGGCGTGCCCGCACGGTCATGGAGTTCCTGTTCTACGGTTGATGCGCCTGCCGCGAACGCAGCACAGGTACGAGCGTCGCGCCGAGCGCGGCGGCCGCCGCGATCAGGGCCAGGAAGGCACCGAATTTCCAGCGGAGACCCGCCGCCGGCACGTCGGCGAACCCGATGGCCACTCCGGCGAACTGCAGGCCCGCGCCGGCTATCAGCACGGTCTGGTGCGCCGCCGGCAGGCCTAACGGGAACTGTTCCCGCCTCGCTCGCTGCAGCAGGTAACCCGCCATCAGCACCGCGAGCAGGGCCACGATGACGAGGTATCCGTGCGCACCGGTCCCGCTGAGCTCGTGCTTATGCCGGGGCGTCGAGCCCGAACCAGGGCAGGAATAGCGAGACGAGAACGATCAGGGTCGCGCCGCCCGCCGCCTGCTCCGCTCGGGTCAGCCGTCGCCAGGACGGCCGGAAATGGCGTGAGCGAGTGTCCGAGCCAGGAGCGTGCTGGCCGGCGCGGTGATCGGGCAAGAACTGTTCACGCAGGCGTCCTGGGGAACTGGCTGGCTGACGGGCCGGTGAGCACATCCCGGGCAGTGAGTCGACGGCTCGCGGAGCCGGCTGGTTCGTGGCCGGACGCCGGGGAAGCGCCGAACTACTGCAGCTCGCTAGAAGGCGTCGCGGCGGCACCGGGGTAACACCGGCTCCACTCTTAAGCGCAAAGAACTATTGCCGTCAATTTTGGCACCTTTGTCCGTGCGCTGACACGTATTACTGACCGACAAGGACCGCTATCGACGCGGTTGGCGGCATGAACTTAAGGACTAACGCCAGGTTAACCCTACAACGTGTTGGCCAGGTTAAGCAATTCATGCAGGAAGGTATCCGGAACAATACAGTTGAGTCGGACTGAATCGTCGTCGGCCATTCCCGCCGATATTAGGCCATATGTCACCCTGCCAGGTCGGCGCAGGTGCCGGGTATTTCATGGCCTGCCAGACCATGGTGGCCAGCTGGTCGATCGTGTCGATGCCGTACTGCTCGGTCGGGTTGCCGGTGGTAAGCACGGCCATCAGGTAGTTCCTGCCGCTGCCCGAGACCCATCCGACACTGTTGATCTGCCAGTCGCCGTCGCTGCCTTTCAGCGGAAGCCAGCCATTTTTCAGGGCCACGGTGACCTGAGCCGGGACGCCGCCGCTGACCCCCCAGCGCTGCGCCGGGGTCACGTTCTCCATCAGCGACAAGGCGTAGGCCCGTTCGGTGGCCGCGAGCAGGGTACTGGGTGTAATTAGCTTCCTGAGCAGGGCTATCTGGTCGGCCGGGGTCGTCGTGGACAGGCCCCACCCCGGCCAGGGGAACCCGCGGCAGACCACGCAGGAGGACAGAACGGTCTGGCTCAGACCGGCCGCGGTGTTGAACGACCGATCCGCGCCGGGCCGCCGGCCTGATACCACAGGCTGGTCGCCGCGGTGTTGTCGCTGTCCTCCATCATCTGCTGCGCCAGCGACTGGTCGCCGTCCGGCAAGTCCGGCGCGGCCCTGTTCGGCCAGCAGCGCCTCCAAGATGTCGAGCTTGACCACGCTCGCGGCCGCTTGCGGCCGTCCCTGCCCGAGGCGCCACGACCGGCCCGTCCCGACGTCATAGACGGCCGCCAGCACCGTGCCCGTCCGGGTCGAAAGGTAGGAGGTCGCCACGGTCCCGAACGGATCGCGCGGCCCCTGGGCTGGTGCGGGCGGCCGGGACGGAGTGGGCGAGCCGATCGGGGTGGTCAAGGCCGTCTTCGGCCCGCTAGCCGCCCGCACGCTAGCCCCCCGCTCGCTACCCGGCCCGCTAGCCCCCGGCCCGCTGTCGGTGGCCGGCCTCGCGTCGGCCGCGCTCCCACTCGCCGGCCGCCTGACCTGGTTCCCCGCGCTCCAGGCCAAGGCGCCGACGGTAATCGCGGCGAGGACAAGCAGGCCGCCGACCACCGCGAGCAGGCGCCGGGAACGTCCCCGGACCCGTTCGCCGAATGCCTGCCTTTTACCCCGGTCACAACGTGCAGCCTAAGCCAGCATGCGTGGCCGCGATCGGGGATCGCTCGTCCTCGGTGGCATGCGCCCGTCGCATCCGCCCCAGGGCCCCCGCCTGCTCCTGCCCGCGAGGAAGTCGAAGTGCCATGGGTGTGGCTCCTTCGCCGTGAGTTTCTGGATGAGTTCTTCAGGCGGCGAGCCGGAGGTCGTGCCGGGGTGCGGGCGGGTTGTGGAATTTGCTGAGGTGGTTGCGCTGGTGTTCCTGGGTGATGTGCCAGTCCCAGTAGGTGTGAAGGTCGCCGCTGGCGGCGATGGCGCGCATCCAGAGCATGGCCTGGGCGCCGGGCAGGCTCCACCGGGCTCCGGTGATTCCGAGGCGGTCGCCGATGATGTGCCGGGATGCTCCTTCGATGATCCCGGTGGCGATCGGCCAGCCGCTGGCGAGCGCGGCCGGGTAGCCGAGGAAGGGTTCCTTGGCCTGCAGGTAGTGAGTGGTCCTGCGGATGTTCTTCTCGTGCTCTCCGCCGGGTTCGGGGGGGTCTGCGGCGGCCCTGGCCGTGATGTCGGTGATGACGGCGCGGCTGTCGCCGGCCAGGATGCCCAGTCCCCAGGCGGTGACCTGGTCTTCGGTGGCGCGGGTGTCGCCGGGCGCGGTGAAGGCGAGGGCGGCTTTCCACAGGTACTCGATGACGTGGATGAAATCGATCAAGATGGTGATGTCCTTGCCCCGGGCGGCTGCTTCCTTCCGGAAGCACTCGATCTGGTGGTCATTGCCGTCGACGAGGGCGAGCCAGTCCCGCTGCCGTTCCGGGTCGCGCCGGTCTGCTTCCTCAAAGACCAAGGTGATGACCTCGGCGCAGGTGGCGGTGATGCCGCAGGTGTACCACTTGTTCACCGCCCGCGGGGTGCGGGGCGGCTGCCCGGGCGGGCGGAGCATGATGTCCTGCGGCGTGCGGGCCGGCCCGTCCGGGGGCAGGGAGTCGAACACGGCGCCGGTTTCGGCCATCCGCTTCTTCGCCTGCTTCTGCCCGCTCCCGAGCCGTTTGTTCCCCTTCTTCTCCCGTTTCGCGGCCTTGCGGGCGGTTGGCCCGCGCAGCGCGTCCGGCCGCATCGAGACACCCTTGGCATCCCCGGACATCCCCAGCACCGGCTGCCCCGCCCCGGCCGGGACAGCCGCGGCCCGGGCCGGCCTGTCCTGCGCGAACGCCTCCGCGCCGCCGGCGGCCCGCGACATGATCTCCTCCAGCTGCCGCTTGCCGATGCCGATCCCGGCCGCGGCCAGCACGAGGTCATGCGCTTGCTGGAACGACCCGGCACGGGACGCCATCTCCGCGAACCGCTGCAGCTGCCAGGAATACCCGCACGGCGGCAAGTTCAGCACCCCGTCCCGCCAGTGCAAGTCCGGCACCCCCTTCTCCCGCGACCGGTACGCGATCCTGCGGACCGTCACCTTCCCCAGCATCGTCACCACCGTCACCTGCGACTTCTCCCGGCAGCCCCGCCAGTGCCCGTCCGCCCCCGCCAGCCCCGGCAGCGGATCCGCCGCCTCCGTGCCTGCCTGCCCGTCCAGCGCCAGCTGCAGCACGCCGCGCAAGATCTCCCGGCCGCGCTCACCAACCAGCACCTCCATGGCGTCCAGCTCCGTTCCCCGCGCTGCCTCCACCGCAAGCCCGGCCAGGCCCGCCACCAGCGGCCCCAGCCCGGTCATCACGCCCTCCGCACTCGCGGCCAGCTCATCCAGCCCGTAACCTTCCACCTGAGGCTTCCCTTCCGCCGTCTCGTTTTCGCACTTCAAGACGGTACGGAACGGAAGCCTCACCTACATCCAGTTACCCCGAATACATACACCCCACTGAAACACCAACCTCACGGCCAAGGAGCCACACCGTGTGTCACGAACGTAGAGAGGAGCCTGCCGTGTAGGTAAGGAGGTTTCTTGATGCGGTGCTGTACGGGAGATGGGGGATTGATGGCCCCCCGGAGCCGCCCTCGGGGGGTGGCTTCAAGCCGCCTCATGCTGCGTTGGCTGAAGACCGTCGTGGTGAGCGATGAGGAAAAGGCGCACGTGATGCGCCAGGCAGGGACCCGGAAGACGACCACTGCTGAAGCGTCGTAACTCTTTCAGATGACATCGGAACCGGGGCGATGGTGTGTGTTCCGGGATGAGCCTGGCGGATACCCGTTTACTGGCCAGGCGGTGTCCGGCGCAGAGGTGGCGTGAGCCTGGTCTGCGGCTCTCGTGCGGAACGTGAGAAGGCGCGCGCGGAAACTGCCGCTTCAGCGGCGGCGAGAGGGAGTGCCCGAGCCGGGAGTGCCCCGTAGGGACGTGAGTACCGTTGCCGGGCGCGCTGGCGGACCGGCCCGTAGTAGTGCTGAAACCCCTGTAATGGGGGCGGAGCGAAGGGGCCGGGCTGTCCGTGGCTGTTGTTCATCCGGTCAACCGGGCTGCGGCCTGGGAGGAGTCGCGTGGACGAGCTGAAAGCATCTGGCAAGCCGTTCCGGATCTCGAAGCAGGAGGTCTGGGACGCCTGGCTCAAGGTGAAAGGGAACCAGGGCGCACCTGGGGTGGACGGGCAGTCCATCGAGGACTTCGGGAAGGACCTGAAGAGCAATCTCTACAGGGTCTGGAACCGGATGTCCTCGGGGACCTGGTTCCCGCCCCCGGTGAAGGCGGTGGAGATACCGAAGCCGCACGGCGGCGGGACCCGCGTGCTCGGGGTGCCGTGCGTCGCGGACAGGATCGCGCAGACCGTGGCCGCTGCCCGGCTGGAGAAGGTGGTGGAGCCGGTGTTCCACCCGGACTCCTACGGGTACCGGCCGGAACGGGGCGCGCTGGACGCGGTGGCGGCATGCCGGAAGCGCTGCTGGGAGAACAGCTGGGTGATCGACCTTGACATCCGGAAGTTCTTGGATGCAAGGTCACACTGCTCCTTTGCTGATTGTTCGGGTTAGAACAGGCTGTCTTGCGGGGCTGGTATCTCGATACGCAGGCCTTTCCTGCGTCCGGTGCGGGTCAGGACGGCGTTGAGCTCGCCGCGCTTGACCTTTTGCAATACGGTCTGGCGGGAGATGCCGAGGGCCTGGGTGGCGTAGCCGAGGGGGACCCAGCCGTCGGGTGCGGTGTCGGCGAGCATGCCGCGGAGCTCGTCTGTGAGGCGGATGCGCCAGGGGGCGCCGGGGGTGAGCTGCTCGCCGGCGACGAAGCCGTCGTCGAGCCAGCGGAGCAGGGTGGACGGGGCGATGCCGAGCTCGCGGGCGGCGGCGGTCACGTTGAGCAGTTCTCCTTCCCGGGGTTGTTCGGCAGGCTGGTGGCAGGGGATTTTCCAGTGGTGGCGCAGTGACTGGACTCTACTGGCGGTGTATGACATTCCGCGGGCCGTGGTGCGGCCCTGCCGGTTGAGGATGCCGGCGATCTTCGCGTCGGGGTAGAAGACGGCCAGGCGGCGGATCAGGCCGACTGTGTCCTCGCCGGTGCGCAGCCGGCGCGGCGGGGTGCGCCTGAGGGGGACTGCCAGCTCGGTGACCGCGCCGCCTTTCCAGCGCAGGACGAGGTCGGCGCGGCCGTGCTCGGTGTCGCGGCGGACGGTGATGTTCACTTCTTCCAGGAGGGTGCGCAGCAGCTGCTTGCGGTCCTTGTCGGTGACGGCCGGGGAGTCCCAGACTGCGGCGAGGTCGTCGCCGAGTGCCAGGACGGCGGCGCGCTCGCCGGCGGTCAGGGTGGCGGGACGGGCTGCCTCGTGGCGGGCGAGCTCGGCTTCTGCGGCGGCCAGTTCGGTGAGCGCCTTCTCCCAGGCTGATTCCAGGCCGCGGGCCACGAGCCGGTTCTCCGGGTCGACGGCCTGGTAGCGGCGTTCGGCCTTCGCCGCTGCGTAGCGGGCGGCCTCTGCCTGGCGGCGGTGCTGGGCCAGGGCCGTGTCGTGGCCCTGCTCGATCTGCTCGGCGGCGGCCAGGCAGGCTTGCAGCGCGGCGGGCTCGAGCGCGGCCAGGAACGCGGCGGCGACGGCCGTGTCGATCGCCGCGCCGCCGGCGCGCAGGTGGCGGGTGCCGCGGCCCTCGACCATGGTGCCGGTGCCGGTGCAGTAGTAGCCGGGGACGGCCTTGTGCTTGCCCTCGTAGTAGACGGCGAGCTTGCGGCCGCAGGTCCCGCAGGTGGCCAGGCCCTGCAGCAGCGCGCTTCCCTCGCGGACGGCGCCGGTGCCGGGCTGGTGGGCCTGCGGGTGGGTGTTGCGGCTGATGGCGGCCTGGTTACCCTGGTATTCCTCCCAGCTGATGTATCCCTCGTGGTGGTCTTTGATCAGCACTGCCCACTGGTCCTGGGGCAGTCCGGCGCGGCGGGTGCGCACGGTGCCGTCGCCGGCGACCTTCTTTTCCTGCCGGGTGCGGCCGTAGGTGTATGCGCCTGCGTAGCCGGGGTGGGTGAGCACGTTGTGCACGGCGTGGTAGGTCGGCTCGGCCCAGGTAGTCTCCTGCCGGGCGGCCTGCGCGGCGGTCAGGTAGCCGTGGCGCTGCAGCGGGAGCTTCAGCCCTTCCTCGCGCAGGTGCAGCCAGACGGCGCGGACCGAGCCGCGGACGGCGAACTGCTCGAAGATCACGGTGATGACGCCGCGGACGGCCTCATCGGGATGGCGGAGGACTTCCCCGTCCTCTTCTCCCCAGACCAGGCCGGCGGGCAGGGCGCGGCGCAGCTCGCCGCGGGCGGCCTTGTTCCGGATCCCGCCGTCGAGGCGGGAGCGCAGGACGTGGAGCTCGCTTTCGGCCATGGTGCCCTTCATGCCGAGCAGCAGCCGGTCGTTGAACATGGCCGGATGATAGACGCCGTCGGCGTCGGCGATCAGCGTGTCGGTCATCCCGGCCAGGTCGAGCAGCCGGTACCAGTCGCTGTTGTTGCGGGCCAGCCGGGAGCATTCCAGGGACAGCACGATGCCGACCTGCCCGAGCCCGACCTGGGAGGCCAGCTCGGCGAACCCGGCCCGGCCGGCCGCCGACCTGGCGGAGATTCCCAGGTCCTCGTCGATCACGGTGACCGCGCTCGCCGGCCAGCCCAGCTCGCGGGCGCGTGCGGCCAGGTCGTACTGGCGCGCGGTCGACTCGCGGTTGCGCTCGACCTGCGCCAGCGTGGACTGGCGGACGTAGATGACCGCGGGCCGGCGCAGGTGGGACGCGGTGATCTTCCATTCACTCATCGCCGGGATCCTCCGTTCCCGCCTTCGCGATCATGGCGGCGAGCAGCGCGATCGCCGCCGCGACGTCCGTTTCGGGGAGCCGGGCCAGCAGGCCCGGGGAAAGTGGCGCCGGATCCCGGTCCGGCAGCAGACTTAGCTGCACAGGCTGCACGGCTGT
Organism: uncultured Actinomycetes bacterium; assembly: GCA_963808315.1. Lineage (GTDB taxonomy): Bacteria > Actinomycetota > Actinomycetes > Streptosporangiales > Streptosporangiaceae > Palsa-504. The sequence continues at coordinate 62,155 of CAWEFK010000010.1, forward strand.
CCTCCTTGGCAGGTGACTGCCGTGCAGCCTGCTCCGGTTCCTGCCGGCCGCGGGCGGAAAACGCTGAAACCAGCACGGATGCGGCCAGCAGGTCCGCGACCGTCCCCAGCGTGCCGTCGGCGCCGGGCGCCGTGCCGTCCGCGTGCAGGCTGGTCCACGCCGCCGGGATCAGCCGCTTTCCCGAACCGGGCAGCGCCAGCAGCAGCTCAAGCTGCCCGTGCCGGCGCATGCGGCCGAGCACCCGCAGTTCCCTTCCCTCCAGCGGGTGACGCGTCCGCGTGACCGTTACGGACGCCGGCAGTTCCCCGGTCACCACCGTGCTCCCGCCGCACGCAGGACCGCGTCCGCGACCAGGGCCGCGCTCGCCGCGTCCATGCTGGTGAGCGCATCTTCGAGGTTGACCGGGCAGCCGGCGGCGACGCCCGCCGCGACCTGCAGGACCGCCTTCTCCCCGGCCGAGCAGGGAAGACCGCCCGCCACCAGCGCGTCCGCCGCCGCGGTGAAGTCGACGAACGCCATCTCGCGGCCGGGCCCGGTGATCATCTCGACGGCCGTGTCGAGGAAATCGGCGCGGTAAAGCCATGCGCCGTGGCCGATCAGCAGCTCGACGGCCGCTTCCAGGCATAGCAGGCCCTTCGCCCACGCGCGCATCGCCGCCGCGAGGTCATCGAAGCACGTAGTAAGTCGGGGTGTCGTTCGGCAGCGTGCGATGGGACCTGATCGTCAAGGCGGTGGAACATCACACCGGCCATGAGACCCGCTGGATAGTGCTGTACGTGAAGCGGTGGCTGGCCGCTGCGCTGCAGCACCCGGACGGGACCTTGCAAGAGCGGGACCGCGGGACCCCGGAAGGATCAGCGATAAGCCCCGTGCTCGCTAACCTGTTCATGCACTACGCGTTCGACCTGTGGCTGGCGCGGGAGTTCCCGCTGGTCAGCTTCGAGCGGTACGCGGACGACGCGGTGATCCACTGCGTCAGCGGGTACCAGGCCCGCAAGGTCCTGGCCGCGCTGCATGAGCGGATGGCAGAGGTCGGGCTGGAGCTGCATCCGGACAAGACCAGGATCGTGTACTGCAAGGACAGCAACCGGCGCGGCTCGGCAGAGCACACGTCGTTCACGTTCCTCGGGTTCACGTTCCGGCCACGGCGGGCCCGGCGGAGGGACGGGGTGCAGTTCACCTCGTTCCTGCCCGCGATCAGCAAGGACGCCCTGAAGAAAATCAGTGCCGAGGTGCGGTCCTGGCGGCTGCACCGCTGGGTCAGCTCCGACGGACGGGAGATCGCGAAACTGATCAACCCGAAGATCCGGGGCTGGATGGCCTACTACGGGGCCTGCTACACCTCGGCGCTGTATCCCGTGCTCCGCCGCATCAACACCTACCTGATGCGGTGGATCATGAACAAGTACCGGAAATGGCGCACCTGGAAGAAAGCCGCCAGGGCGCTCATGGACGCGGCCGCTACCCGGCCGCGGTACTTCGCACACTGGGCCTGGGTGAAACCGGCCGCCAGCTGACCAGGACGGCAAGAGCCGTATGACGGGAGACTGTCACGTACGGATTCTGCGGGAGCCCGGGGGTGAGATTCCCCCGGGCCACCCGACCAAGTGCCATCGCACCCTTTAGAGGGGTACCTATGGCACGTCGAGTACCTTCCTCACGCCGCGTTCGCGTCCGTGACCAGGGTGTTTCCGGGGCCGGGCGGGCACCTGCACCGATAGGCTCGAAGGCCTGGCCGGGAAACCTCTGGCCCGGCGGGAGAGGAAAAGCAGTGAGCAGCAACCTGGCCGAGCTGGTTGGCATCGATGTACCCACCGGCCTGCTGATCGGCGGCAAGTGGACTGGCGGGCGGGACGGCGGCACGATCCCGGTGATCGACCCGGCCACCGAGGACGCGGTGGCCGAAGTGGCGGACGGGACCGAGCAGGACGCGCTCGATGCGGTCGGCGCGGCTGCCGATGCGCTGCCTGGCTGGGCCGCGACGGCGCCGCGCCAGCGGGCGGAATGCCTGCGCCGGGCCTTCGAGCTGATGACCAGGAACGCGGACGCGCTGGCCCGGCTGATGGTGGCGGAGAACGGCAAGGCACTGCGTGACGCAAAAGCCGAGGCGACGTAGGCGGCCGAATTCTTCCGCTGGTACGCCGAGGAGGCTGTGCGGATGGAAGGCGTCCTGATGCAGGCGCCGTCCGGAGCGAACAAGATCATGGTCATGCGGCAGCCGGTCGGGGTCTCGGTGCTGGTCACACCCTGGAACTTCCCCGCCGCGATTCACCGAAACGAAGTACATCGCCACCAGCTGGTGACTCCGGTTATCGGCCTGAACGGCTAAGCTACCGATTTCATGGGCGGAATGCGTACCAACGCTGATACCCACTCAGTGGCCAGCCCGGTATCGGCCGCCGGGCGCGATAGCGGTGACGACCGGCCCGGAATCGGAAAGCGCTGGGCCCCGGTGGGGGCTTACCTGATCGCCGGCCTGGCCTTGTTCGCGGCGTACCTGCGGCTATCAGAAACGTACGGGCTGAATTCCGACAGCGCGAACATCCTGCTGATGGGATGGGACCTGCTGCACGGCCACCTGCTGCTGCACGGCTGGTACATGTCAGACGTCTCGTTCTACCCCACCGAACTCCCGCAGTACGCCCTGCTGGAAGGCGTCCTCGGCCTGCACATGCAGACCGCCCACGTCGCCGCGGCGATGACCTACACGCTGACGTTCGGCTTCGCTCTTCTGCTGGCCAGGAGCGGTTCGTCCGGACGAACGGCCTGGCTCAGGACGCTGATCGCGGGCGCCATCATGCTGGCTCCGCAATTCGGTCTCGGCGTCTTCGCCCTGGACCTGTCGGTCGGCCACATCGGCACCTCGGTCCCCCTGCTCCTCATCTGGCTGCTGCTCGACAATATGCCGCCGCGCTGGTACGTGCCGGTGCTGACCGCGGTGCTGCTCGCCTGGGTACAGGTGGCTGATCCCATCGTGTACGTGGTGGGGATAGCGCCACTGGGCCTGGTGGCCGCGGCCCGGGTCATCCGGGGTTTCACGCAAGGGAGTGGTCACTGGACCAACCGGGTCGTCGAGCAGTGGTACGACCTGTCGATCGGCGCCGCGGCCGTCGCCGCGGCCGCGATCGCCTGGGCCGCTAACAACGTGCTCAGCGACCTCGGCGGGTACACGGTGAACCGGCTGCCGTTCTACCTCACCCCCTGGGCCGACCTGCGCAACAACGTCCCGGCGCTGTGGAAGGTTCTCCAGATCTTCGGCGCGGGCTACACCGGGGTCAGCGGTATCTGGCTCGCTATCGCGGTCCTCCACCTGGCCAGCGTGCTCGCCGTCGGCTGGGCGCTGGCCCTCCTGGCCCGGCGATTCTTCGCCGCCCAGCTGGTCGACCAGGTGCTTGCCGTGGCCATCGTCCTCAACGTGGTGCTCTACCTCGTCACCAACGCCGCGGACGAGGCGGCGCACGAAGTCGCGATCATCACGCCGTTCGGCGCGGCGCTGGCGGCGCGGGTGCTGAGCCGCGGCGTCGGGCGGACCCGCCGGACGCGGCTGGCCGGCCTGGCCGCCGGGGTGCTGGTGCTGGCCGGGTATGTCGCCGGGTTCGGCTACGAACTCGCCCAGCCGTCCGTCCCCCCGGCCAACACCGCCCTGGCCTCCTGGCTGCTTGATCACCACCTCAGCTACGGGCTCAGCGGCTACTGGACCAGCAGCAGCGTGACGGTGGACAGCGATGAACGGGTGCAGGTCCGGGCGCTGATGCAGTACACCTTCCGGCCAGACCTGTGGATGTCGGACGCGGACTGGTACAACTCAACGCAGCATTACGCCGACTTCGTGGTCCTCGATAGCCAACCGGGCTTTTTCTCGCACTGGGAGCCGCGCGGGCTCGTCAGGAGGTATTTCGGCGTCCCTGCCCGCACCTATCAGACTGGCCCGTACACGATCATGGTCTGGAACAAGAACCTGCTCAAGGACATCCCGGGCCAGATTCCGCCGGCGCAGGCGCAGGTCAAGAACCGGTTAGCCGGCGCTGCGCCACGGCGATCAGGGCGGCCACGGTAAGGGCGGCGAGCGGGGAGAGCAGCCAGGCCCCCAGACTGCGCCGGGCCGTACCCAGCAGGATGATCACGGCCAGCAGGTAGACCTCGATGAAAGATCGCAGGTCGGCGTCGAGGCTGCCCCAGGTGCTCGGCGTGATGATGCAGATCTCGAGCAGGTAGAGCACGAGAGCCAGCCGTTCATGAACCGGCGCGCTCGTGGACCGCAGGGTCAGCAGTGCCGCGATCGCGAAGAAGGCGATAATCGCGAGCTCAAGCAGCCACTGGTCGTACTGGTCGAACTGGTGCGTGTTGATGTGGCCGAGGTTGTTCCTCAGCGCCTGGAACGGGGCGATGAACGGCGCGTCCGCGTTACGGCCGCCGTCGGCCAGCAGGGGAATGCTTCCGATCGTGGCTGCCACCACCACCTGCCAGGCCACGAACACCACGGCAGGCAGCACCCAGGGCAGATCATCACGACCGGGGCGCTGCGTGCGGCGGAGCAGGCCGATGACGTGGATGACGGCAATGGCAGCGACCGCGACCATGACCGTCTCCCTAGTCAGCGCACCGTAAGCCAGGAGCACGGCCGCCAGGACAGGCCGCCGGGCTCGCACCGCGAGCAAGCCGGCCAGCAGGCAGGCGGCAGCGAGCGGCTCCGCGGTATCGCGGGACAGGCTGGTGATGAGGCCGAAGTACCCGGGCAGCAGCAGTCCGGCCAGCGCGTGCCGCCCGCCGTCCCGGGCGAAGACGGCGCCCAGGTAACCCATCACGCCGATAGCGGCGACGTTGACGGCGACCAGCATGACGGGAACGGCGGCGTGCTGGCCCAGCGACAACAGCCAGGTCGAGACCGGATAGCCGATCCGCATGTACCGGTAGGGCCGGTCCATGGTGATTCCGTACGCCGTGTGATGGAAGTCGAGCGGATTGAGCGCCAGGCGATAAAAGAATTGGCCGTCGTAACCGTAGGTCGGCTGGACGGGCATGCCCTTCGGAAGCTGGCTGGCCACCGAGAAATGCCGCCCGACCAGAATGAACGCTCCGATGTTGCCCTGCGCCCAGGTCTGCCAGCGGGCCAGCGCGAAGCCGAGCGCGGCGAGCAAGGCAATCAGGCCAGCCACCGCCGGCCGGTCGGCCTTGGCGGCCAGCGATCGAGCGGGCTCCGGGCCCGGTCCGCCCGGGTCGTCCCGGGAACCCGTCGTGCGGCCGGCCGGCGTCACGGTCTCCGGGCCGTCACGCATAACCGGATCCGCGACCTGCATGCGGGGGCATCACGTGCTCCTGACCGGGCATGGTGTGTCACAAAGTCGACTGCGGGCCAGGCCAGCCGCGCTGCGAGAGCTTACCGTAGGTGACGCCGCTCTCGCTCGACAAGGCCGCTAATCCGGTGCCGCCCCCTGATGGGACTGACCCGCTACGTGACGGGCCGGCTGGAATGCGGCGGCAGCAGGATAACTAGCCTTTTCCTGGACGGGCATCGCGGTATGGTGAAGCGCCAGAGACGTGACGCAGGCGCACCTATGTGGTGCTCCCCTGAGGCCCCCGGAGGCCTGCGCATCAGCCGGAGGTATGCACCATGACGAAGTTGCCTGATCAGGCCGGCCGGGACGTGGTCGTCATTGGCGGATGCGGGCACGTCGGCCTGCCGCTCGCGCTTGCGCTCGCTGACCGCGGCGCCAAGGTGGCCATTTATGACGTGAGCGAGGCCTCGGTGGCCGCGGTGAACGCGGGCCGGATGCCGTTCGCCGAGCCGGGCGCCGATGAGGTACTGCACCGGGTGCTCGGCGCGGGCCGCCTTGAGGCCTCGGGTGATCCCTCGATCGTGGCCACGGCGGAGTGCATCGTGGTGGTGATCGGCACGCCGGTGGACGAGCACCTGAATCCGGACCAGATGGCGATCCCGAAAGCGCTCGAGAGGTGCGCAGGCTACCTGCGTGACGGGCAGCTGCTCATCTTGCGCAGCACCGTCTTCCCTGGGGTGACGGCGCTGGTGGAAAAGATGATTGCCGGGCTGGGGCTGGAGATAGAGGTGGCGTTCTGCCCGGAGCGCATCGCCGAGGGAAAGGCGATGACCGAGCTGTTCGAGCTGCCGCAGATCATATCGGCTCGCACGCCAACGGCGACGGAACGGGCCTCCCGGCTGTTCGGCAGGCTGACCAGCAAGCTCGTGGTGATGTCGCCCGAGGAGGCCGAGCTGGCCAAGCTGTTCACCAACGTCTGGCGGTACCTGAAGTTCGCCACCGCCAACCAGCTCTACATGATGGCCAACGAGCGGGGCCTGGATTTCGAACGGATCAGGCAAGGGCTGGCCGAGGGATACCCGCGGGCGGCCGACATGCCGGCGGCTGGCTTTGCCGCCGGGCCGTGCCTGCTCAAGGACACCATGCAGCTCGCCGCCTACAACGGCAACAATTTCCCGCTCGGCCACTCGGCCATGGCGGTCAACGAGGGCCTGCCGCTCTACGTGGTGGCTCAGCTGGAGCGGCGGTTCGATCTGTCCTCGATGACCGTCGGGATCCTGGGCATGGCGTTCAAGGCGGGTTCTGACGACATCAGGTCGAGCCTGTCCTACAAGCTCAAGCGCATCCTCAAGTTCAAGGCGGCCGCGGTCCTGTGCACTGACCCGTACGTCACCAGTGATCCCTCCCTGCTGCCTCTTGACGAGGTGATCGTGCAGTCGGACCTGCTCGTCGTGGGGGCGCCGCATCCGGAATACCGGCGGCTGGTATTCGACAAGCCGGCGGCCGACATCTGGGACGTCCTCGGACAAGGTGTCCGGATATGACCGAGCGCCCCCGGGTCTCGGTGGTGGTGCCCGCCTACGACGAGGGCGAGCACGTGATCAGCGTGCTGGACCGGCTGTTCGAATCGGTCCGGCTGCCGTGCGAGGTGCTGGTGGTCGTCGACTCCGCCGAGGATACGACGCTGCCCGTGGTCGAGGAGTACGCGCGTAAGGAGCCACGGCTGAAGTGCCTGGTGAACACCTACGGCCCGGGGCCCGCCAACGCGATCAGGTTCGGTATCGACACGGCCGCCGCCCCGGTGGCCGTGGTGACGATGGCGGACGGGTGTGACGACGCCAGGCAGATCGACGACCTCGTCCGGCTGGTCGAACGCGGGGTGGCGGTGGCGGCTGCCTCCCGCTACATGCCAGGCGGTCAGCAGGTGGGCGGGCCCGTCATCAAGGGCACCATGTCCCGCTTGGCCGGCCGGTCGCTGCGGACCTTCGCTCATGTGGGCACCAGGGACGCGACGAACTCGTTCAAAGCCTACTCAACGGACTTCATCAAGGAAGTGGGCATCGACTCGAGGGACGGGTTCGTGATCGGCATCGAGCTGACGGCCAAGGCCAAGCGGCTGCGCCTGGCCGGTGGCGGAAATCCCGACCATCTGGCTGGACCGGCAGGCCGGGGTGCCGAACTTCAAGATCGTGAAATGGGTGCCGAGTTACGTGCGCTGGTATCGTTTCGCGTTCGGCCCGCGGCTGACCGCCCAGCAGGTCCGTAAGCACCGGCCGGGCCGCCAACCCGACGAGCAGCAGAAAGCGCAGGAGAGTTGATGGAGCAGGTTCTGGTCAGCGGGTCCGCGGGTTTCATCGGCGGGTACGTCGTAGAAGAACTGCTTAAACGCGGTTACGCGGTGATAGGCATCGACAACTTCTCCAAATACGGGAAGGTCAAGAAGTCCTACGACGATCATCCCCGTTACCGGATCGTCGAGGGCGATGCCAGGGATGTCCCGCTGATGACGGAGCTCCTGGCCGGCTGCGATCATTTCATCGCGGGCGCCGCGATGATCGGCGGCATCTCCTACTTCCACACCTATGCCTATGACCTGCTGGCCACCAACGAGCGCATCATCGCGGCGTCCTGTGACGCGGCGATCGCGGCGCACCGGGACGGCCGGCTGCGCAAGGTCACCTACCTGTCCTCGTCCATGGTCTTCGAGAGCGCGACCGAATGGCCGTCGCAGGAGGGCCAGCAGCGGGAGATCCCGCCGCCGCTGTCGTCCTACGGGTTCCAGAAGCTGGCGGTTGAGTACTTCGCGCGGGCGGCCTGGGACCAGTACCACCTTCCCTACACGCTGCTCCGGCCGTTCAACTGCGTCGGCATCGGCGAGAGCCGGGCCCTGGGGGATGAGGAGATCCTGTCGGGAAACGTCCGGCTGGCGATGAGCCACGTCGTTCCCGACCTGGTGCAGAAGGTCCTCAAGGGCCAGGACCCCCTGCATATCCTCGGTTCAGGCGAGCAGATCCGGCACTACACCTACGGCGGTGACCTGGCGGCGGGGGTGGTGACGGCGATGGAACACGAAGCCGCCCGCAACGAGGACTTCAACCTCTCGACCGCGGAGAGCACCTCCGTGCGTGAGCTGGCCGAGGTCATCTGGCGCAAGGTGCACGGTACCTCCAAGCCGCTGCGACTCGTCCATGACGACCCGTTCGAGTACGACGTGCAGCGGCGAGTCCCGGCCACCGGCAAGGCCAAGCGGATACTCGGCTTCGACGCCGCCACCTCGCTGGAGACCATGCTGGACGAGGTCATCCCCTGGATCGACGCGGCCGTCAAGTCCGGAACCATCTGAGCATGGCGGCTGGCGTTGAGCGGGCCGGGGAGACGGCCGTCGGGCCGGTGGCCGCAGGGTCGACGGGACCGGAGTCGGCGGGTCGACGGCCATGGTGGGTCTGGGCGGTTCCTTTCACCTTGTTGTTCGTCCTGCTGTGCGTGCGCAACCACTTCCTGTTCACCACCCGCCTGTACGAGCAGGGTGACGGCGGTGCGAATTCGCTCCTGATCAGGCAGGCCAAACACTTCACGCTGCTCATCGGCAACTATTCACGCGAGGGTTTCAACCATCCGGGGCCTGCCTATATGTACGTGCAAGCCTTCGGTGAGTACCTGTTCCAGAATGCTCTGCATGTCGTGCCGACCGCCTGGAACGCGCACATGCTGGCCGTGTTCGCGCTGGACTGTTCCTTCGTCGCACTGGCCGTCGTCGTGGTCTACGGCTGGACGCACTCGCTGGCGGGCGCGGCCGCCTGCTTCGCCGTCTTTTGCGGCTTCGCGATCGCCTATCCGTCGATCGTGAATTCCGACTGGATGCCGTACATGTACGTGACGACGTACATGGTGTTCGTGATCGCGGCCGGATCGCTGGTGGCCGGGCGCGGCCAGGACGCGTGGATCTTCGCCCTGACCGGCTGGTTCCTCGTCCACGGGCATGCCTGCTTCTTGTTCTTCGTGCCGGTGCTCACCCTGGTGGTGCTCGCGGCCGTCCTGTGGCCGCACCGGCATACGCTGCGGGCGTCGGTCGGATCCTTCTTCCGCGAGCGACGCGGAGTCTGGATCCCGGTCGCGGTCATCAGCGCGGTCTTCGCCTTGCCCATCGTCGTCAACCTGGCGCTGCACTGGCCGGGGGACTTCGGCAAGTACCTGTCCTACAGCAACTCAGGCCAGGCCGGCGGCCACAGCGTGCGGCAGGTGGTGAAGTATGCGCTGTGGTTCTGGTGGCCGCACCACACCTGGGCGGCCGCGCTGGTGCCGGTGGCCGGTTACGCGCTCGCGCTCGCCGTCACCGTGTGGCTGAGCCGGGGTCCGTTGCGCCGGTTCCTGCTCGCGATGCTCGCCGTCAACGTGGTCTCATCGCTCGCCTTCCTGTTCTACACCGCCGTCGGGATCGACGACCTGACCGAGTACTACATCGGCTATTTCTACTGGTCCGCCCCGTTGGTCACGGTGCTGGTGGTGGTGCTCGGCCTGGCCTCGGGCGCCGGGTCCGCGCGCGCGCGGCTCAGTGCCTGCGTGGCGGTGCTGGCCGCGGCCCTCACCTTGGCCGTGCTCGCGGTCATCCCCGGCACGCACGCCAGCACCAACGACATCGACCAGGCCCTGCCGAAGGCGGTGGCGACGCTGGCCGCGCGGGCGCAGGGCAGGACCATCGTGCTGCACATGGACCACCCAGCCTGGGTCGAGACGACCGGATTCCTCACCCAGGCCGAGCGCACCGGGGTCAAGGCGTGCCTGGACGAGCCGCATTACGCGTTCCTGATGACCAAGCAGCAGATCTGCACGCCCGCGCAGGTCGCCAGCGGCCAAGAGTACTGGTTTTACACGCCCGCCGCGCCGCAGGCGCGCGGGTCATCATGCGTTTCAGCGGTGTCGCGGTGGCGCCGGGGCCGGCCCAGCCGTAGCGACCTGGTCGAGCAGGTTCTTCCGGTAGATCAAGATCGCCCAGTTCGCGACGTGGTCGACCGCCACCGGCTGGCCGAAGTATTGCTCGGCTGACGGGCTCAGGCCGTTGCCGTCGAGGCTGGTGATCACGAAGGTTGCATCGTGCCTGGATCCGTCGAACCACGTCGTATCGGTCTCCCAGTCATACCGGATGACCTGGCCGCCCGCCAGGAGGACCGCGCGCACCTGCACCCGGTTGCCCGAGTGCAGCGTGGTAGCGGAGCCGGTCCAGTAACCAGCCAGACCGTACGTGAGTCCGTGGGCCTCGAGCCACGCGGCCAGCGGTGCCGTCGGTACCGCGACCGCGGGCCGGGCCGCCGCGATGCTCAACGGCAGCAGCACCGCGATGGCGGCCACGCCTGCCGTCAGGCCGGCCCGCCGCGGCCCGGCCAGCCGTCCGGGCACGCAGGCACGGGCCGCGAGTACCGCGCCGCAGGGCAGGATGGCGACGACCTCGTAGGGGTTGCTTGGTACCGGCATGGTCGAGACAACGTACGCCGCGAGGTCGATGACGATCGCGACGCACAGCAGCTGGTCGGCCCGGCTCGCGGTGCGCCAGGTCCACGCCACCCGCGCGATGCCAGCCGCCGCGGCCAGCAGGCAGGCGAGGCCAAGGATGTATCCCGCATCCCGCGTCAGCGCGGAGGAGCCTGAGCCGGCCTGCGCCCCGAACAGCAGGCAGACGGCGTGCCAGGCCAGGGCCGCGTTATGCGGCCATCGCCCGGGCGGCGAGATCGCGGTCTTCGGAGCGATCATCTGGTACCCGCCGAAGTGCACCATCACCGCGCGGACCGCGCCGGCCAGCGGTACGGAGACGGCCGTGGCCAGGACGTTCGCGGCATCGCCGGTGCGGACCTTCCGCGCGGCCACGGCGCGGTAACCGCACACCACGAGGATCGCCGGCACGGCGACGTAGCGGACCGTGGCGTCGCCGAGCTGGCCGGCGCACAAGACCACGAGCAGGAGCGGTGCGGTGTACCGGGCGGGCACCCGGTCGATCAGCAGGAAGGAGACCAGGAGGAACGTCACGGTCCCGGTGTGGTCGGGCGTTCCCAGCAGGTACGGCGCGTTCGACTCGACGTGAAACATGGCGGTCAGCACGGCGACCGTGACCCCGGCGCGGGCCACCGCGGCGAGGCCGCGGCTGTCCCTGAGGGCCAGGCCCACCGCACTGACCGTGACGACCAGGTAGATAAGCGCGGAGGCAACGTGGCTGGCCCGGTCGGACAGCCCGAAAAAGATCTCAGCAAGCGCGAGGATCGGCACGTCGAAGGTGTAATACGTCGCGTCGCCAATGATCCACCCGTGCAGCAAGAGGTGACCGTGCCACATGTCCCACGCCTGCAGCGCGCTGTTGGCCCCGTCCGACGTCACGTACCCGTCGAAGGAGATCCTCAGGTAGACGGCGAACAGCGCCGGGATGCCGAGGCTCCAGGCCACCAGTGATATTCGCCTGCCCCGGGCCATCGTTACATGTACAGAATGCGGCGCCTGGCCACGACCACAAGCGCGGGCACGGCGAAGGCGACGATCAGGCCGAGGTAGCGCCCGGACAGGTACCGCCGCGGCATGCCCATTAGCGGGACCAGCGCCATCAGGTAGGGCTCGATGAGCGAGCGCCCGTCGCCGAACGTGCTGGTCCAGACCTGGCTGGACAGCAGGCCGAGCTGGAGCACGAACAAGACGAGGGCGATCCGCTCGTGGACAGGCGCGGTCGTGACGAACAGCACGGCCAGCCCGGCGAGCATGAAGATCGCCAGCGTGGCGTACTCGAGCAGGGAAATGTCGACCACACCCAGGTGGCTGGTGTTGATGTTGGCGAAGTCGTAGTTCAGCGCGTCGACCATGGCCGTGAACGGCACGACGAGGTTACGGCTGCCGTTCGCGACCAGCGGGAAGTCGCCCTGGACGACCAAATGCACCGTGACTTCCAGCAGGCCGTAGACCACGGCCGGAACGACCCAGACCAGGTCGGCCAGGCCAGGCCGGCTGCGGCGGCGGGCGATCGCGATGAGCCGGGTTATGGCGATGGCCGCCGGGGCGAGCAGGATGGTTTCCCTGGTGATCGCGCCGTAGGCGAACAGGATCGTGGCGAGCACGTACCCGGCCCGGCTGCCCCGCCGGTAGGCGAGCAGGCCGCCCAGCATGCAGGCCTCGGCCAGCGGCTCAGCGGTGTCCCGGCCGACGCTGATGACCAGGCCGAAGTAGGCGGCGAAGGCGAGTCCCCACAGGGCGTGCCGGCCGGACTCGCGGGCGAACATGCCGCCCAGCATGGCCATGGCCGCCACCGCCAGGAGGTTGACCACGACCAGGGCGATGGATACGAACTGGTGCTGGCCCAGGGCCAGCAGCCAGGCCAGCACCGGATACCCGAGGCGGGTGTACCGGTAGGACTGGTCCATGGTGATGCCGTGCGCGGTCGCCTTCCAGTTGGCCGGGGCCAGGGCGAGCCGGTAGTAGAACTGCCCGTCGTAACCCGCCGAGGGGACGAGCAGCAGGCCGTGCGGGAGCTTACTGCGGTTGGTGTAGACGTGCCCGGCCATGACGAAGTGGATGAGATGCCCCTGGGCCCAGACCTGCCAGCGGGCCAGGGCGAAGCCGGTCCAGCCCAGGAAGGCGATGACGCCAGGTACCACAGGCCGGTTCCAGCCCGGCCACCGCGGTCGCTCGGGTGGCCGGAGGGACCGGTCCTCTTCCGACGTCGACGTAAGCTGCAACCGCGAGCCTCCTGGCTTTCTCAGCGGGTGGAGGATGAAATCTTGGCCAGGCGCGCCGAGCTTACCAGGGCAACGTCGCACGCTGTGACAGCTGTAACGAATACGATTCGGCAGCGACGATGACACCGAGCCAGAGGGACGTGGTGGCTGCCGTGCCGAGAAGCGGGACGCTCGGATCCGGGGTTCCGGCTGGCCAGGACACCGGTCTGGCCTCCTCGCCCGGCCGGGGGTTTCGGGGATTCGCGGGGTCTCGGGGATCCGCCTGGCCCATCCTCACGGCCGCGGCGGCCGTGCTGGCCGTGGCGTTGCTCTTCGTCGCCTACCTGCAGGTGTCCCGCACCTATCCGGAGAACTCCGACGAGTCGAACGACCTGCTGATGGCGTGGGACATGCTGCACGGAAACGTGCTCCTGCACGGCTGGTACCTGTCGGACGTCTCGTTTATCACGACCGAGCTGCCGCAGTACCTCGTGCTCGAGCGTTTCTTCGGGCTGCATACCGACACCGCCCACATCGCCGCGGCCATGACCTACACCCTCGTGGTCGTGCTCGCCGTGCTGCTCGCCAGGGGCCGGGCGCCCGGCCGGGAGGCCTGGCCCCGGATGCTGCTGACGGGCGGCATCATGTTCGCGCCTCAGCTCGGAGTCGCCGTCTTCGTCCTCGTGCTATCCCTTGGGCACATCGGCACCGCCGTACCGCTGATGCTGACCTGGCTGGTCATAGACAGGGGCCCCCAGACCGGGCGGGGCCGCTGGCTGGTGCCCGTGGTGGCCGGAGTGCTGCTGACGTGGGTGCTGACCGCTGACCCGCTGGTGCTCGTGGTGGGGATCTTGCCGCTCGTCGCGGTGTGCGTCCTGCGCGTCATCCGCGGGGGCGTGGCCGCCCAGTGGTTCGAGGTGTCCCTGGCCGCCGCGGCCATCCTGGCCGACGGGCTGGCCTGGCTGGTCAGCCGGCTGCTGCGCGCCAGCGGCGCGTTTATCTTGCATCCGGTGCCCTACCAGCTGGCGCCGGTGCACACCTGGCCGAAGCACGCCTGGGTGGTCGGACACGGCCTGCTCGCGCTGTTCGGCGCCGAGCCGCAGGGTCCCGCGGCCGAGCTGGCCTTCGCCCTCGTGCACCTGGTCAGCGTGGCGCTCGTCGCCTGGGCCAGCTGCCGGGTGGCCCGGCGCTTCTTCAGCTGGCCCGACATGATCAGCCAGATCCTGCTCCTGGCGATGGTCGTCAACGTACTGGTCTACGTGCCGAGCACGCTGGCCGACGCGACCGACCTGAACTCCAGGGAGTTCGCCGTCGTCCTGCCGTTCGGAGCCGTCCTGGCCGGCCGGACCCTGGCGGCCCGCCTGCACGGCCGCGAGGCCACCTCACGCCGGTGGCCGCGCCCGGTGCGGCTGGCCGGGCTGGCCGTGCTGGCCTGCTATGCGGCCAGCCTCGGCTACGCCGCGGCTCAGCCGTCGGTTCCCGCGGCCAACCAGGGGCTCGCGGCGTTCCTAGCCGCGCATCACCTCAGCCACGGCATCGGCGGGTACTGGGAGTCGAGCGTGGTGACCGTGGGCAGCGACGGTGCCATCACGATCAGGGCGGTGGCGCCTGCAACCTTGCAGCCAGACCTGTGGGAGTCCAAGGCCTCCTGGTACGACCCCGGCTCGCATCAGGCGACGTTCCTCGTCACCGACAGCGCGTCCGGGTTCTTCAACCACTGGCAGCCCGACTCCGCGGCGCTCGCTGCCCTCGGACAGCCGGCCCGCACCTACCATGACGGCCCGTACACCGTCTACGTCTGGGACAAGAACCTGCTGGTTCAGCTCGGGCGCCCGCACTAAGCCAGCGGTCAATCGGCCCGGGTGCTGTTGTCACTGGGCGACGGGACGTAGCCTTGGCGGGTGGACCGGCGAATATTCGGAGTCGAGAACGAGTACGGCGTTACGTGCACCTTCCGCGGGCAGCGACGGCTTTCCCCCGACGAGGTCGCGCGCTATCTTTTCCGGCGCGTGGTGTCGTGGGGTCGTAGCAGCAACGTCTTCCTCAGGAACGGGGCGCGGCTCTACCTGGACGTGGGCAGTCATCCGGAGTACGCGACGCCCGAGTGCGACAACGTCCTGGATCTCGTCGCGCACGACAAGGCGGGCGAGCGGATCCTCGAGGGTCTGCTGGTGGACGCGGACCGGCGGCTGCGCGAGGAAGGCATCGCCGGGGATATCTACCTGTTCAAGAACAACACGGACTCGGCCGGGAACTCCTACGGCTGCCATGAGAACTACCTGGTCGGCAGGCACGGCGAGTTCGGCAGGCTGGCCGATATCCTTATCCCGTTCCTGGTCACCCGCCAGATCATCTGCGGCGCGGGCAAGGTGCTGCAGACGCCGCGCGGCGCGGTGTACTGCGTCAGCCAGCGGGCCGAGCACATCTGGGAGAGCGTCTCGTCGGCCACCACCAGGTCGCGTCCGATCATCAACACCAGGGACGAGCCACATGCCGACGCCGAGCGCTTCCGGCGGCTGCACGTGATCGTGGGCGACTCCAACATGAGCGAGACCACGACATTGCTCAAGGTCGGGTCGACCGACCTGGTGCTGCGGATGATCGAGGCCGGCGCGATCATGCGCGACCTGACCCTGGACAACGCGATCCGGGCGATCCGTGAGGTCAGCCACGACATGACCGGCCGCAGCCGGGTCAGGCTGGCGAACGGGCGCGAGCTGTCTGCCCTCGACATCCAGTACGAATACCTGAACCGGGCAAAAGACTTCACCGACAAGAACGGCGCCGACGCGGTCAGCAAGCGGGTTCTCGATATGTGGGAACGGGCGCTGAGCGCGATCGAGACGGGCAACCTCGACCGGATCGCGCGCGAGATCGACTGGGTCACCAAGTACCAGCTCATCGAGCGCTACCGGGCCAAGCATGACCTGCCGCTGTCGGCGCCCCGCGTCGCCCAGCTCGACCTGGCCTACCACGATGTGCACCGTGGCCGCGGCCTTTATTACCTGCTGCAGCGCGCCGGGGCGGTGGAGCGAGCCGCCCGTGACATCGACATCTTCGAGGCGAAGTCCGTCCCGCCGCAGACCACCCGGGCGAAGCTGCGTGGTGAGTTCATCCGCCGGGCCCAGGAGAAGCGGCGTGATTTCACCGTCGACTGGGTGCACCTGAAGCTTAACGACCAGGCCCAGCGCACCGTCCTGTGCAAGGACCCGTTCCGCTCGGTGGACGAACGGGTCGAGAAGCTGATCGCCGGCATGTGACCCGCGCCGAGCGCCAGGAAACTCGCCGCCGCGACCGCTAGCATGACAGCGGAAAACCTGCTCGCCAGGTATCTCCCGTTGACAATGCATCGCCCTGCCCGCGCACGATCCGGAAGAGGACTGGATGACAGGACTGACCTCCTCGGAGGATTCAGCGTCGAGTCCGCGGGCTCAGCTCGCGCCGGGTGCCGCGCCGCGAGTGCGGGAGGGCACGGTCCCCCCGGACCAGACGACGCGCGTCCTGGCCTGGTCAGCCGGGACGGCCATCGGCGTGGCCATCCTGATCATGATCGGCGTGTCGGCCGCGGGGCCGAGCGCGGCGGTCGCCGCGATGCCGCGGCCCGCGGCGGGCCCGCCGTGGTGGCTTTCCCACCGGCTGTCACCGGGACTTGTGACCGTCGCCCTGTGGGCGGCGGCGGTCGTGGGCTGCGGTGGCGTGATCGCGGGCCTGGCCGCGGTGGCGCGCGGCGTGCGGCCGTCCGCGCGGCTGCTCCTGGTGGGATCCCTGGTCGCGGCGGCCGTGTTGACCGTGCTGCCGCCCGCGGGGTCCACGGACGTGATCAGCTATGCGATCGACGGCAGGATCGTCGTGACCGGCCACAACCCCTACGTGATGACGCCCGGGCAGCTCAAGCGCACGGGGGATCCGATCGCCAGGCTCGCGCCGCGCACGTGGGTGAACACCCCGTCGATTTACGGTCCTCTGGCCACGGCGGAGGAATGGGCCGCGGCGGAACTGGGCGGCACGTCGGCGGCCCGGATCACCTTCTGGCTGAAGCTGTGGAACGCGCTCGCCTTCGGCGCGACGGCTCTGGCCCTGGACCGGCTGCTCCGTTCCGATCCCGCCAGGCGGGCGCGAGCCCACCTGCTGTGGTCGGTGAACCCGCTCATCTTGTGGGCGATGATCGCCGGCGGCCACATCGACGGGGTGGCCACGGCCCTTGGCTTTTGCGGCCTGCTCGTGCTGCGGGAACGCGGGCCGGACGGGGTCAGCAGCGGGGCCATCAGCGGGGTCAGCAGCGGAGCCATCAGCGGGGCCAGCAGCGGAGCCATCAGCGGGGCCAGGACCTTCGCCGCGGGGCTGCTGGTCGGCGCGGCGACGGCCTGCAAGGTCACGTTCGGCCTGTTCGGCATCGGCGTCCTATGGGCGTGCCGCAGGTCGCCGCTCGCGCTGGCCGGAGCGCTGGCCGGGCTCCTGGTGGCCCTGGTGCCCGGGTACGCGATCGCGGGCCGCGCCGCGGTCAAGGCCCTCGCGGCCCGGACCCAGGGCGCGACCTCGGACAACTTTTACCAGCTGATCTACCGTCCGTTCGGCTACGTGGCCTCCGCGACCTCGGCGCCAGCCGGCCTGACGGCAGCCGCCGCGCTCGTGGTCCTCGGCCTGGCGGCCCTGACCCTGTGGCGGCTTCCGGACCCCGAGGGCTTGGCTGGCCTGCCCGCCGTCCGTCCCGCGCTGGCGCTCAGCCTCGCGTGGCTCTTCGCCTGGCCGTTCCAGCGGCCCTGGTACGACGTGATGGTGATCTGCCTGCTCGCGCTGTATCCGGCGTCCAGGCTCGACGGGGTCGTCCTGGTGCGCTTGCTCGCCGGGACGACCGTCTACACCCTCGCCAAGGACGTGACGCTGGCCCCGCAGTGGCTTAACACCGTATTTCTGGACAACGTGACCTACCTAGCGCCTGCCATCCGCCTCGCCGCCGTCCTCGCGCTCGCCTGGTTCTGCCTGTCCGGATCCTGGCGCTGGCGGTCGGGGCCTGCCGTTGAACCGCCCGCAGGCTGACCGTGGTCCTGGTCGGCCTGCCCGCTACCCAAACCGGCCATGGAGTTCTGATTCCCGTAATTCTGACTTCCTAAGACGATTAGAATCACCAAACGCGGACCACGGTCGGCCGTCGCCTACGCGCGTGGTCGGCCAGGACGCGGGGCGTGGCCTGGACGGAGCAGCGAAACCGCACGTCGAGGTGGCAATAGGCAAACTCCAAGGTTAGGTCTTCCGAGTGACTGTGGACAGCGCACCACCCACGGCACGGCCGCATGCTGGCCGCCGGGAGAGCAGGAGGCCGTCCCGGCACCTGGTCGCGGTGGGGATGCTGACCGCCCTGATGGCCTTCGGCTACTCCGCGTTCTCGCTCATCCTCAACTACACGTTCCAGACCTCGTCCTATGATCTTGTGATCTTTGACGAGGCCGTGCGCTCGTACGCACACTTCGAGCCGGGAATCTCGGTCATCAAGGGCCTGCACAACAACTTCGGCCCGCACTTCTCCGTCCTCGGCGACCACTGGTCGCCGATCCTCGCGTCGCTGGCCCCGCTGTACTGGGTCTTCAACAGCCCGGAGACGCTTCTCGTGGCCCAGGCGGTGCTGTTCGCGCTCGCGGTCCCGCCGTTGTGGCTGTTTACCCGCCGGGCGTTCGGCGGCGGCCGCAAGGCCACCATCGCGGCGTACCTGGTAGCGGTGGCGTACGGACTGAGCTGGCCGATCGCCTCGGCGGCCGCCTTCGACTTCCATGAGGTCGCGTTCGCCCCTGTGCTGATGGCGGTGGCGCTCGAGCGCCTGCAGGCGGGCCGCCTGCGGACCGCGCTGATCGCGCTGGCCCTGCTGCTCCTGGTCAAAGAGGACATGGGCCTGGTCGTGGCCGGGATCGGGGTCTACCTCGCCGTGACGCGCCCCCACGCGGTGAGCAGGCAGCGACTCCTGGGTCTCGCCCTCATCGTTCTCGGCGTGGCCGACACCTGGGTGGCGACCTATCTGCTGATCCCGGCCTTCGGCGGCCGCTCCGACTACTACTGGGCGTACGGCGCACTCGGCCAGAACGTGCCGCAGGTCCTAGAGCATATCGTGGCTCATCCCCTCGGCGCGCTGCGGCTGATGATCACCCCGGGGGTCAAGCTCGACACCATACTGTGGCTGCTGGCCCCGTTCTGCTTTCTCCCGCTGCTGTCGCCCATCACGGTCGCGGTCATACCGCTCCTGGTGGAACGGATGATGCAGGACCAGTTCCCGAACTGGTGGGTTACCGCCTACCACTACAACGCCTACCTGGTCATCATCCTGGCCTGCGGCGCCGTTGACGGTGCCGCCCGGCTGGACCGGTGGGTGACGCGGGCCAGGCAGGACCGCGTCCTGGCCGGGACGCCGGCCCGGGTGCGGGCGGACCGGAGCGCGGGCACGGTGGCGCTCGTCTCCGCCGTCGCGTTCTGCGGCGTGGCCGTCTTCCTGGTGCCCAAATTCGCGCTCGGCGCGGCCCTGCACTCGTCGTTCTACCACCGGGACGCGGAGGAGAGGAACGCCGCCGCCGCGGTCGCCGCGGTGCCGAGCGGCGTCACCGTCGAGGCGGTGAACCGCCTCGGTCCCCACCTCTCCGGGCGAGATACCGTCCTGCTCTGGGACGGTGACGGCGGGTCGCCGGTGTATCCGCCGTGGGTGCTCGCGGCCACGGTGGGGCGGCAGTTCACGTTCCGCTCCGTCGAGCAGCAGGACCAACGTCTCGCGCTGCTCAAGAAGCACGGCTACGTGACCGTTTTCGACCACGGAGGTTTTATCGTGCTGCACAGTCCCGGTGCGAGTACACCCGGGGCGGAGTCCGCGGGATGAGCGTCGGCGCCCAGCCGGGGACCGCCGGCCCGTCCGCCGCCAACGCCGCGGACCACGGGCCGGACGCTGGCGCGCCGGACGCCGCCGGACGGCTGCTCGGGCGGCTGACCGTGCTACCCGCGCTGCTCGCGATGTCCTGGCTGCTGGCCGGGTTCCCGCTGCTGTACTTCGGCCATTTCACGCCGGTCCTCACGCTGCTGCTCTCGGTTCTGGTCGCGCTGGTGCTTGTGCCGCTCGGGCTGCGCTGGATTCCCAGTCCGCCGCCGGCGGCCTGGCCCCAGTGGCCCGCGCACCAGCCGGAGAACACGCGCTCACAGCACAAGAAGCGCACGCCCTGGTGGTCAATCGCCGCCGTGCTGGCGATCGCGATTGCCTTCGGCATCGACCAGGGGATCTACCACTCGCAGTTCATCATCGTGATGCGTGACCCGGCGTCCTACTTCCAGTTCGCGGAGTGGATCTCCCGGCACGGCTCGCTGCCGATCCCGCAGGACCGCGCGGCCTTCGGCGCCGCGCATAACAGCAGCTTCGGCTTCGCCAGCTTCGCCTACTACCAGGTCGGCAACACCGTCGTTCCGCAGTTCATGGCCGGGCTGCCGATGGTGCTCGCGGGCGCGCTGTGGATCGGCGGCGGGAACGCCGCGCTGCTGGCGGCGCCGATCCTCGGGGCCGCGGCGCTGCTCACCTTTGGCGGGCTGGTCGCCCGGTTGGTCGGGCCGCGCTGGGCGCCGCTGGCGGTGCTCGCCCTCGCGCTCTCCCTGCCTGAGCAGTTCACCAGCCGGTCGAACTACAGCGAGCCGCTGGCGCAGATCCTCTTCCTGGGCGGCCTCTGCCTGGTCATCGATTCCCTGAACCGGAACCGGGCCAGCGGCGACCGGGTCATCGCAGCGATCGCGGGCCTCGCCCTCGGCCTGACCGTGCTGGTGCGCATCGACGGGGCAAACGACATCCTGCCGCTAGCCCCGTACTGCGGGCTGCTGCTCCTGGGCAGGCGCCGGCAGACCCTGCCGCTGATCGGCGGCCTAGTGGTCGGCGGGGCTTACGGCATCATCGACGGACTGGTGTTGTCCCGGCCGTACCTGGCGACCAACAAGTCCTCGCTGGTGCTGCTGGCGCTGGCGAGCGCCTTCGTGCTCGTCATGACGTTGCTGGCGCTGCCGCTGTTCTGGAACCGGGGCCTGCCGGAGGTGAAGGGGAGGTGGCTGCCGGACGCCGCGTCGGCGCTGACCGTTCTCATCGTGCTCGCCTTCGCCATCCGCCCATATGTGCATCTAGCGCGCGCCGCGATGAACAAGGCCAGCAGGCAGTCCATAGCCGGGTACGAACGCGCTAATCATCTGCCGATCGATCCGTCACGGACCTTCGCGGAGCTGAGCCTGCACTGGGTGTTCTGGTACATCGGCGTACCCGTGGTCATTCTCGCCACGATCGGCGCCGCGTTGCTGGTCCGGCGGTGCCTGCGCGGCCAGGCCACGCTGTGGACGCTGCCGCTTGCCACGTTCGCGTGGACCATCGTCACGTTCTTGTACCGGCCGGCGATCACCCCCGATCAGCCGTGGGCCAGCCGCAGGCTTGTCCCCGCCGTGCTGCCAGGCTTTATCCTGCTGGCGGTGTGGGCCTGCGCCTGGCTGATCGGCTGGCTCAAACAGCACGGCTACGCCGGGGTACCCAGCATCGGCTCCGGAATAGTCCTCGCGGTCGCCCTGGTGTTGCCGGCCTCGATGACCACGTTCGGCCTCGGCGTCAAGACCGGCGGCCCGCTCGGGATCACGTTGACCGCGGACGGCCTGGCGTTCAAGACCACCTACGGCGGCGAACTCGGCGCGGTCTACGGTATGTGCGCCGCGATCCCCAAGGGCTCGTCGGTCCTCATCATCGACGGCCCGGTCGCGGACCGGCTCGCCGAGACCGTCCGCGGGATGTGCGGTAACCCGACGGCCCGCGTCATGCCCTCGGTCTCGGTCGTCCGGTCGATTGTGCAGGATATCCAGCAAGCGGGGCGGCGGCCGGTGTTGCTAGCCGCCCAGGCATCCGAACTCGCGCCCTATCACGGGCTGGTGAAAAAGGTGATGGCACTGAGCACGACCATGGACAGCAGCACGCTGATGGGGCCGCCAAGGACCACCATTCCGCTCAAGCTGAGCGTCTGGATGTGGGAGCCCGCGCCATGACCGCATCCCTGGACGCACCGCGCGCCGTCCCGGCCGAGCCTGCCGTCCCGCTGCCCGCCGCGACCGATCCGCCGCAGCCTCCTTACGTCTCGATCGTCCTGCCCTGCTACAACGAGCAGGGGCACGTGGCGGCCGAGGTGGCGCGGATCTGCGCGGCCATGGACGCGAGCGGCTACCGCTACGAGCTGCTCGCGTTCGACGACGCCTCTACCGACGAGACGCTGGCCCGTCTGCACGAGGTCGCGCCGCGGTTCCCGCACCTGGAGATCGTGCCTTTCCGCCGCAACGGAGGGTCCGGCACCATCCGCCGCATCGGCACCCAGCGGGCCCGGGGCGAGATCGTCGTGTGGACCGACGCCGACATGACGTATCCGAACGAGCGGATTCCCGAGCTGGTCCAGATGCTGCGAGAAGGATCCGGACGTGGACCAGGTGGTGGGGGCGCGGACCAGCGAGCAGGGCACGCACAAGCTGCTGCGGGTACCGGCCAAGTGGCTCATCCGCAAGCTCGCGGAAAGGCTCACCAACGCTCAGATCCCCGACCTGAACTCCGGGCTCAGGGCCTTCCGGCGCCAGGTCGCACAGCCGTACCTTCGGCTGCTGCCGCCCGGGTTTTCCTGCGTCACCACGATCACCGTCGCGTTCCTGTCCAACCAGCACGAGGTGCGGTACGTGCCGATCGAGTACGCCAAGCGGTCCGGGACCTCGAAGTTCAAGGTCTTCAAGGACGCCTACCGGTACATCCTGCAAGTGCTGCGGATGGTGATGTACTTCAACCCGCTCAAGGTGCTGATGCCGGTGGCGTTGTTCCTGCTCGGGCTCGGCATCGCCAAGGGCGTCTACGACATGGTCGTGCACCCGCTGCTCTTCGCGGTCAATACCGTCCTGATCTTCGTCACCGGGCTGCTCATCGCCTCTCTCGCGCTGCTCGCCGACCTGATCGTCCGGTCGAGGGGAGACGTCTGATCAACGCCAGCAAGGGTGGCCCGGAGCCACGGTGGCGGTCAGCTGGCTGGTCCCTCCGTGCCCTGGGTCGCCGCCCCTGAGCGAGCCAGCACGAGCAGACCCGTCCCGTTGTTCGGGAAGGCTCGCTCCATCAACCGGAACGGTGCGGTCCCCCACCGGGTGACGGCACCCTGCAGGGCGCTCGACGGCTGGAGCAGCCGGCCGGATCCGGCGGTCCGGTCGGCCACCGACGTGGACCGGCCTGCGGCGAGCCGCCGTCGGCCGACCTGGTTGCGTACGGCTTCCAGCAGGTAGCCGAGCGGGAAGCCGTACTGCCGCACCTGGATCTCGGTGAAACCGCACCGGGTCAGCAGGGCCGTCATGGCGGCCGGATCGTAGCGGCGGAAGTGGCCGACCAGCTCGTCGCCTGGGCCGAACCGTGCTGGTGCGCCGGGACCGACAGCAGCAGCCACCCGCCCGGCGCGCAGTCGCGTCGCCCACTCCTTCAGCGCCGCCGCGTCGTCCTCGATGTGCTCGAGCACCTCGAAGGCGCACACCAGGTCGAACCGGTCGTCCCCGAGTTCCTGCACCGTGATATTGCGGACCTCGCCCGCCCGGCCGCGCCGAACCGCGTCTTCGCCACCGACCAGGACTCCGGGTCCGGCTCGACACCGAGGTACCGGTAGCGCTGCGCCAGCCGGGCGCCGAGCGCACCCTGGCCGCATCCGATCTCCAGCACGTCGCTGATGCCGGCGGGGAGTATCCGCTTGATCAGCTCGTAGCGCAGCCAGGCGTTCGGCGTCAGGGGCGCTGCGACGGTAACATCCGCGCGCGCCTTCGCTGCCGTGGTACCGGGGACCATGCCAGTCACCTCATTCAGGGAGTGTGCGGTCGAGGTGGTGCCCCTGGCCGCGAGTTCGTCGGTGAGCGGCACCACGATCTGCTCGGGTATGAAACGTTCTCTGGCCACCTCGTACGCCTGCTGGCGCAGCCGGGCCAGTTCGCCGCGGTCACCGGCCAGCCGCAGCAAGGCCGCGGCCAGTGCGTCCGGATCACCGGGCGGCACCAGGACGCCCGCCCCGGCCAGGGACCGCCGCTGCGGTGCGGTGTCCGAGGTCACGATAGCGCACCCGGCCGCAGCACCCTGGAACACCTTGTTCGGCACCACCCGGAGCGCTTTGTCCCCGGCGCCGAAGATACCGAGGCAGACGTCATGGCTGGCGACCAGCGCGGGCAGTTCGGTGGCGGGCACCCAGTCCAGCCAGCGGACCGCGTCGTTGCTCGCTGCCGCGGCCATCGTCGCGGCCTTGTCCTGGCCATCGCCGATCATGGTGACTTCGATGGGCTCCCCGGCGATCCGGCTGAGCGCGGCACCGATGACCGGTCCACCCTGCAGCGGGGTGTAGAGGCCGTAGAAAACCACCCGCAGTGGCTGGCCGGCGTCCTCCTGCCGGGGCGGGCTGGCCGCCAGCTGCCACGCCGATGGTGCGCCCACAGGTATCACGACCGCCTGGGCCTGGTACCGTTCCGGCAGGCAGGCCAGGTGCTCCTCGGTGTCCACGACGATGATGTCGGCTGCCCGCAGGGCGCCGGCGTCGATCGCCCGCAGCAAGACCAGGCGCGCGACCCGCCCAGCCGCCGGTCCCGCGCGGTGTCGCTGGCACTGGTCAGATGGTCGAGCACCACCGGTACCCGGCGGAAGAGAAACCGGGCCAGGTGGACGTCGAAGTGGCCGAGGTAGCCGACGAGCACCACATCAGGTGCGGGCAGCCGGCGAGCAGTCCTGGTCAAGGTCGCCCAGCGCTGTGCAAGGCGGACCAGCAGGGCCGGCGCTCGCCACGGATGCGCCAGCATGTCCACTCTGGCCGCCGTGTCCAGGCCCAGCGGTGCGTTGCATTCGGTCACCTCGATGCCGTGGGCACGCAGACCCTCGGCGATCGTGGCGATTCTCGGATGCAGCGAAGTGTCGTAGGTGCCAAAGAGCAATGCGCGCATGATCCCAGTTACTCTAGTTTCCCCGGTTGTATCGGCACCTAGAAATCACGGAATGACAAGGCCGCTAAGCTAGGCTGGGCGCCATGACGGACCGCCCCACGATATCGGGTTACCCGCCCGCCTTGGCCGCGGCCGTGCCGCCCGGCGCTGACAGCGAGCCGCCCCAGGCAGGCGGGGCGGTGTGGACCGTGGCCAAGCGGATCCTCACCGGTCGTCCGGTCCGCTGGGGATTTGCCGCCGCCACGGTCGCTCTAGGCGGCTACGCGGTGGCCGGCGAATGGACTGGCGTGCGGGCCGCGCTCGCCAGCATCGGTGCGCTGACGGTAGCTGGCGCCATGGTCAGCGTCCTGATTGCCATGTTCGCGGCGATGCAGGTGTGGCGGGTGTTGCTCGCCGCGCTCGGGTCGCCGCTGCCGATCCGGATCGGGGCCCGGATCATGTTCGTCGGCCAGCTGGGAAAATATCTCCCCGGATCGGTGTGGCCGGTTCTGGCGCAGATGGAGCTGGGCAACGCGCACCGGGTGCCACGGCGTAACTCGGCGAGCGCCTCGGTGCTTACCATGCTCGTGACCCTACTCAGCGGGCTGCTTACCGCGCTGGTTACGTTGCCCTTCGTCGCGGGACTGACGTCCTACCGGTGGGCCTTCCTGGCCGCCCCTGCCCTGCTGGCCTGCCTGTACCCGAAGATACTCAACTTTGTCCTCGGACAGTTGTTCCGGCTGACCCGGCGGCCTCCGCTCGAGCAGCTGCTGACCGCGCGCGCGATCGCCACCTCGCTGGCCTGGTCGTTCGTGGCGTGGATCTTCTACGGTCTGCAAATCTGGCTGCTGGCCACGCGGCTAGGTGCGCCCCGCGGCACCGCAGTTCTCCTGGCCCTCGGCGGCTTCGCCTTCGCCTGGTGCGTGGGTTTCCTCGCCGTGTTCGCTCCGGCCGGGGCCGGCGTGCGGGAAGTGCTCCTCGTCGCCCTGCTCGGCCCGGTGATCGGAGTTGGCGCGGGCACCGCGGTGGCCCTGGTGTCCCGCGCTCTGACCACCATCGGTGACCTGCTGGCGGCCGCCGTAGCGGTCGTTTACTTCCGGCGGACCCGTCGTGTCAGCCAGCTCCTGTGAGTCAGCTGAGGGACGCCTGAATGCACGGCCCGGCCGCTCGGCCGTGCCAGTAGGCTAGCGGAGCTGACATCCACCACTCTTGAGGTTTTGATGCGACGCTTCCTAGCGCTCACCGCCGTTCCCCTGATTTCCTGTGCCGTCCTGGCCGGCTGCGGCTCGTCGAGTTCGTCGTCGTCGGCGGCGTCATCGTCGTCGTCGGCCGGCGCCAGCTCGGCGGTCACGGCCACGGGCTCGTTCGGCAAGGCTCCGACGGTAAACATCCCGAAGGCCAAGGCCGGCAGCAAGCTCGAGGTCAAGACGCTTATTCAGGGCACCGGCACCACCTTGACCAAGGCCGACGCCCTGGCGGCGAACTTTGTCCTGTACTTCTGGTCAGGAACCAGTTCCTCGCTGAAGGCGAACACCTACACCAGCAACCCGACGGTGATCGGCGGCACGATGCTGCCGGGCCTGGAATCCGCGCTCGTCGGCGCGAAGGTCGGCAGCCGGGTTCTCGCCGTGATCCCGCCCGCGGAGGGTTACGGCACCACGGGCAACTCACAGCTCGGCATCACGGGCACCACCACGCTGGTGTTCGTCATCGACGTGCTCAAGTCTTACGCTGACACCGCGTCCGCGGCCGGCACGCAGGAGTCCAACGGCGGCGGCACCTTGCCGACGGTCACCGCGAAGGCGGGCACCGCGCCCACGCTCACCTTCCCGAAATCCTCACCGCCGAGCACGCTCGTGGCGAAGACGCTGATCAAGGGCAGCGGCGCGAAGGTCGCCAAGAACGATTACGTCATCGCTCAGTACACCGGCTACATCTGGCGGACGAAGAAGGTCTTCGGTTCTTCCTGGTCGTCGGGCTCGCCGTTCGGTTTCGTCATCGGCGCGTCGCCCGAGCAGGTGATCCCCGGCTGGGACAAGGCGCTGGAAGGCCAGACCGTGGGCAGCCGGGTGATGCTCTCCATCCCGCCGGCCGACGGTTACGGCAAGACCGGTGAGTCCCAGGCGGGTATCACGGGCACCGATACGCTGGTCTTCGTCGTCGACATCATCGACGCCCTCAAGTAAGGCTGAGCTGCTCACCCAGCAGGCGGCCGGCGTGCCGGCCTGCCGCCGCCGCGGTGAGAAAGTAAGCCAGGTCATCATCCAGTCCCCGGCCCATGCTGGACAAGGTGGCCGGGCAGGCGCGTAGCGCCGTCTCGAGTCCGTCGACGGGCACGGTGACGATGCGGTGCCTGGCGCCCAGCGGTGCCGCCTGAACCGCGAGCTGGACCCCGAAGTCGCCGAGCGCGCCGTCCAGGGCCGGGATCACGACGTCGGCCCGGGCCAGCGCCACCCGGCCGTAGGCGGTCAGGCTGTGGTGCGAGACGCCGCGGTGCCTCACCCGCGGGTCTGCGTCGCTGACCCGCAGCGACGCCACCGGCTGTCCGCCCAGCGCCGCCACGGCATTGACCGCTTCTCCCGCCGCTACCCCGGAGAACCCCCACCGGGTCCCGGTGCCGAGGTTGCCTGGTCCCTGGGCGACCACCGCGACGTCAGCGCCGAGTACATGCCGGGCGGCGAGCAGCCCGGTGTGCACGGTCACCGTCTCCAGGTCACCGCCGAACGACTGTCCGGTGGTGATCGTCGCCGCCAGCCAGCCCGCGTCCTTCAGGCCCGCGCAAGTGCGGGAGAACCAGGCCGGCAGCGCCCCGCCGTCCTGCATGACGTACACCACCCGGACCGGCCGGCCAGAAATGGCGCTGCCACCACGGATCCGTTCCGCCGCATCGAAGACGCCGGCCAGCACGGCCGGGAGAGCCGAGTGCAGGTCGGCCACCACGACGGGCATCCCGCCGATGTCATCGGCGTCGCGGAGCACGTCATGGTGCGGTGAGCCCTGTTCGTCCGCGCCGAGCACGGTCGCCTGCAGCGGCGTGTAGCGGGCCTTCACCAGGTGGCCGGCGAGCGGAGCGTCGGGCGGCAGCCGGTCGGGTACCGCGACCACGAGGGCGTAGCCGCCGGTGCCCAGGCCCAGGTCGAGGGCCGTCGTGTTGACCAGGACCCGGTCGCCAGGCTGCGGACGGCCGGTCAGCGCCGGATAGGCGAGCGCCCGGACCTGGGTACCATCGACCAAGACGTCGAGTTCGACCGCGCCCGGCCACTCGCGGCGGATGCCGCTGACCGTGCCGTTCCGCCATGTGATCACCCACGGCAGCCTAGCCGCGGGGCGGTCAGCGAGTCGCGATAGTACCCCGCGCCGTCTGCGAGACAATAACCTTGGAGTCCACGAGGGAGGGCCATGTCGAAGCGCAAGACCGAGCGGCTCCTCGGCCTTGTTGTTTGCCTGCTCTCCACCGGGCGCTATCTCACCGCGGACCAGATCCGGCAGGCCGTGCCCGGTTATCCGGAACCGGATGACTTGTTCAAGCGCATGTTCGAGCGGGACAAGGAGGATCTGCGTGACCTCGGCGTGCCGCTGGAGACCGGCCTCAACCACCCGTTCGACGAGGATCTCGGCTACCGGATCAGGCAGCAGGCCTACGAGCTGCCCGAGCTCCGGCTCGAGGCGGACGAGGCCGCCGTGCTCGGCCTGGCCGCCCGGGTCTGGCGGCGAGCTGAGCTGGCCGGCGCGGCCGCGGGCGCGCTGCTGAAGCTCCGGGCGGCCGGCATCGACACGACCGACCCGGGATCAGGCGAGCGTCCGTCCCGGCAGGCGATCGAACCCCGGCTGGGCCCGCCGGAGCCGGCCTTCGGGCCGTTGTGGGAAGCGGTCAGGGACCGCCGGCCGGTGACGTTCAGCTATCGCGCGGCCGGCCGCAGCGACCCGCAGCGGCGCGAGCTCGAGCCCTGGGGCGTGGTGAACCGGCACGGCCGCTGGTACGTGGCCGGCCGCGACCGCGGTCGCGATGCCACCCGGGTCTTCCGGCTGGGCCGGATCGCGGGGCCGGTGAAGTTCTGCGGTCCCCCGGGCAGCGTGACCGTGCCGGACGGCACCGAGGTCCGCGAGCTGGTCCGCGGCCGGGATTCCACGGCGGCTCCCGAGCGCACCGCGGTCCTCCGCGTCCGGGCCGGGGCCGGTGTCGGGTTGCGGCGGGACGCGGTCTCGGTGCAACCCGACGGCCCCCTGGGGGACTGGGACCTGGTGACCACCCGCTTCGAGGACGTGGGCTGGTTCGCCGACTACGCGGCCTC
The DNA here is from genome assembly GCA_963808315.1 of uncultured Actinomycetes bacterium. Lineage (GTDB taxonomy): Bacteria > Actinomycetota > Actinomycetes > Streptosporangiales > Streptosporangiaceae > Palsa-504. The sequence goes on from CAWEFK010000010.1 coordinate 91,351, forward strand.
CTTCGGCTCGGATGCGGTCGTCCTTGACCCCCCGGACCTGCGGGAAGCCGTTATCCGCCGGCTGAAAGGCGTGCTCGCATGACCGCGTCAGTGACCTCCACCGAGCGGCTGCAGCGGCTGCTCGCCCTGGTGCCCTACGTGGTGAGCAGGAAGTCGGTGGGGCTGGCCGAGACGGCGACGGCGTTCGGGGTCAGCGAGCACGAGCTTGTCGATGACCTGAACCTGCTGTGGTGCGTTGAGCTGCGGGCCCCGGACCCCTACTGCCCGATCGACCTGTCCTACGAGGGCGGCGAGATCGTGGTCAGCCAGGCCGAATCCATCGCCCGGCCGCTGCGGCTGGCCGTGGACGAGGCCAGCGCGCTGCTCGTCGCGCTCCGGATGCTGGCCGAGGTGCCCGGCCACCAGGACCGGTCGGCGCTGTCCCGGCTGATCGCCAAGCTAGAGGCCGCGGCGGGCGAGGCCGCTGCGGCCAGTGCCCAGGTCGCGGTGCAGGTGGACATCCCCGACGCCGGAGCAGAAGCGTACGCGGTCCAGATCCGGGCGGCCCAGGCCGCGGGCCGGCGGCTGCACCTGAGCTACTACGTGCCTGGCCGGGACGAGACCACCGAACGTGACGTCGACCCGATACAGCTGCACATCGTGGAGGGACGGCCCTACCTGGAAGCCTGGTGCCTGCGGGCCGAGGCCGTGCGGCTGTTCCGGCTGGACCGGGTGCTCAGCCTCGAGGTGCTCGACGTGCCCTCCTCGCCGCACGCGGACGCGCAGCCCGTTGACGTGGACCAGGGCCTGTTCCGGCCGTCGGCCGATGACGTGCCGGTGGTGCTCGAGGTGTCCGCGGCCGGGCGCTGGGTCGCGGAGTACTACCCGTGCGAGTCGGTGACCGAGCTGGAAGACGGCAGGCTCCGGGTGGTGCTGCGCACCCCCGATACCGGCTGGGTGCGGCGGCTGGCCCTGCGGCTCGGCGAGGACGGCCGGATCCTGTCTCCCGCCTCGCTGGTCACCGAGATCCGGGAGGCCGCCACGGCCGCGCTGGGAAATTATGTCGTGTAGGCCATCCGGTGGCCGCCGTGCTCCGAATAGATTCGTGAGTGAGCGGAGGGGAATAATCAGCCGGACGGTTTACCCGCCGTCCGCCTGCGGAAACGGTGCCCCCGTGCTGCTGCCGTGTAGACTCTGGCCGTGAAAGACGTCTCCCTGCTGATAGAGGACGGACATGATTGGTGACCTGTTCGATAGTCCCTGGAAGATCCTGATCGTAGCCGTTGTGCTCATCGTGCTGTTCGGGTCCAAGAAGCTGCCTTACGCGGCGCGCTCCCTGGGCCAGTCGATGCGCATCCTGAAGAAGGAGGTCCACGATCTGCGCGAAGACGAGTCCGCCTCGGGTACCGCGGGTTCCCCGGCTGCCTCCTCTTCTCCCGCCGCTTTCCCGCCGCCCGCGGAGATCGCCGCCAGCCAGCAGCCCGATCCGTCGCAGGCGCAGATCGACGCGCTCCAGCAGCAGATCCGCGACCTGCAGCGCGCGGCCACCCTGGACCAGGCCGCTCCGGTCCGGACGCCGGCCGAGGCCACGGTCCCGCAGCACACCCCGCAGTCCAGCTAGGCCCCCGGCTAACCGCCGTCACAGATCATGGCGAAACTTCCCGGGGCCATCGCGGGTGCCCGCATCGTCGGCGAGCGCTTCGTGCAGTCGCAGCGCCAGCAGAATCCCGATGGCCGCATGCCGCTCATGGATCACCTCCGTGAGCTGCGTAACCGCGTCGTCAAGATGGCGCTCGGTCTCATCGCGGGAATGATCGTTGGCTTTATCTTCTTCACCCCGGTCTGGCATTTCATCGAGCGCCCGCTGTGCTCGGCGAAGGTACGGGGCTTCGCCGGATGCAGCAAGCTCGGCGTCAACATGCTCGCGCTCGACGGCCCGCTCGACTCCTTCTACCTGCGGGTGAAGGTCGCCGTCATCGTCGGGGTGATCCTGTCGTCGCCGGTCTGGCTCTACCAGGTCTGGGCCTTCATCGCTCCCGGCCTGTACTCCAGGGAGAAGCGCTGGAGCTACATATTCCTCGGCACGGCGGTCCCGCTGTTCCTGGTCGGCAACACCCTTGCCTACTGGTCGCTGGGCCGGTCGATGCACTACCTGCTCGGCCTGACGCCGAGTGGCGTCGCCAACATCATCCAGGTCGACCAGTACATGAGCTTCGTCATGACGATGCTGGTGGCTTTCGGGATCGCGTTCGAGGTGCCGCTGCTCATCATCATGCTGAACCTGGCCGGCATCTTGACCCATGCGCGGTTCAGGAAGTGGCGCCGGCTGATGATCTTCGGGGTCTTCCTGATCGCCGGCATGGCCAACCCGAGTCCCGACCCGATCACCATGCTGATCCTCGGCGGGGCCTGCGCGGCCCTGGTCGAAGTGGCCGAGTTCATCGTGTGGTCCAACGACCGGCGCCGGGCCCGGCTGCACCCCGATCCCTACGCGGGCCTGGCCGACGACGAGCTGTCGCCGATTCACCTCGACGACAACGACCCGGACCCCGACCCGGATCCCAGGAACAGCCGGTTTAACTAGACGGCGCGCGCGGTCCCGTGACCGGAGTGGTCACGGGACCGCGACCCGTGCTCCCGTCGAGGGCCTAATCTGGAACCCATGACCACTCCGGCCGACCGGTACGCCTCGTTCCGCGAACGGCAGGCCGAACCGGAGTTTGCGTCCTTCCGCACGCTCTACGACTTCGCTTTCGACGACTTCCAGGTCGCGGCCTGCGGAGCGCTCAGCGCGGGCGACGGCGTGCTTGTGGCCGCGCCCACCGGGTCGGGCAAGACGGTGGTCGGGGAATACGCGGTGCACCTGGCGCTGGCCCAGGGTCGCAAGTGCTTCTACACCACTCCGATCAAGGCGCTGTCCAACCAGAAGTACGCCGACCTTGTCCGCCGCTACGACAACCAGACCGTGGGGCTGCTCACCGGCGACAACAGCATCAACTCCGGCGCGCCCGTGGTGGTGATGACCACGGAGGTGCTGCGCAACATGCTGTACACCGGCTCGGCGGCGCTGGCGCGCCTCGGCTACGTCGTCCTGGACGAGGTGCACTACCTGGCGGACAGAGCCCGCGGCGCGGTCTGGGAGGAGGTGATCATTCACCTGCCCGAATCGGTCCGGGTGGTGGCGCTGTCCGCGACGGTGAGCAACGCCGAGGAGTTCGGCGAGTGGCTGGATCAGGTCCGCGGCGGCACGTCGGTCATCGTGGACGAGCACCGCCCGGTGCCGCTGTGGCAGCACGTGCTGGCCGGAAACCGGCTCTACGACCTGTTCACCGACGACGATCACACCCGGGTCAACTCCGAACTGCTCCGGGTGGCCCAGCGCGACACCTGGATCGAGCGCAAGGCCCCCGGCTCTTCGGGGTCTTCGGGGTCTTCGGGGCGACGCCCGCGCCGGTTCCCGCGCCTGTACCGGCCCGACGTCATCGCCCGGCTGGACGCCGACGGGCTGCTGCCCGCGATCACCTTCATCTTCAGCCGGGCCGGCTGCAACGCCGCGGTCGAGCAGTGCCTGGCGGCGGGCCTGCGGCTGACCATGCCGGAAGAGGCCGAGGCCATCCAGCGGACCGCCGAGCGCCGTACCGCCGACATCCCACCGGAGGACCTGGCCGTCCTCGGCTACGGCGAATGGCTGGACGGCCTGCGGCGGGGGATCGCGGCGCACCACGCCGGGATGCTGCCCGCCTTCAAGGAAGTGGTGGAGGAACTGTTCGCGGCCGGGCTGGTCCGCGCGGTGTTCGCGACCGAGACGCTCGCCCTGGGCATCAACATGCCAGGCCAGGACCGTGGTCATCGAAAAGCTGGACAAGTGGAACGGCGAGACCCACGCGAACCTGACGGCGGGGGAGTACACCCAGCTGACCGGGCGTGCCGGGCGGCGCGGCATCGACGTCGAGGGTCACGCGGTCGTGCTGTGGCAGCCGGGGATGGATCCCGGCGCGGTCGCGGGCCTGGCCAGCACCCGTACCTACCCGCTCAACTCCAGCTTCCGGCCGTCCTACAACATGGCCGTCAACCTGACCGGCTGGGCGGGCCGGGCCCGGGCCTCGGCCCTGCTCGAGTCCTCGTTCGCACAGTTCCAGGCCGATCGCGGAGTGGTCGGGCTGACCAGGCAGGTGCGCAAGAACACCACCGCGATGGCCGAGCTGGCCGTCGCGATGACCTGCGAGAAAGGTGATTTCGCCGAGTACGCGCAGATCAGGAGATCATTGTCCGAACGAGAAGGGGATCTGTCCCGGTCCAGGGCCTCGTCCCGGCGGGCGGAAGCCGCCCGGTCGCTCTCGCTGCTGCGCCCGGGTGACATCATCCGGGTGCCGGGCGGCCGGCGAGCCGGGATGGCGGTGGTCCTGCAACCGGGCCTGCATACGGCCCGGGGGAGTGAGGGCGGCAACGGACCCGGCCCGCTCGTGCTGACCGAGGGACGGCAGGTGAAGAGGCTGGCGGTGGCGGACTTTCCCGTGCCGGCCGAGGTTATCGACAAGATACGGATTCCCGGCTCGTTCAGCCCCCGCTCGCCGCAGCACCGCAAGGATCTCGCGACCACGATGCGGAACCGGCTGGCGAGCCGCGACTTCACCGGCCCGGAGCAGGCCAGGCGGCCGAAGCGGGTGGCCGACTGGGAGCGGGACGCTGATTCCGCCGCCGGCGTGACGGAGCTGCGGCAACGGATGCGGCGGCACCCGTGTCATGACTGTCCGGACCGGGAAGACCATGCCCGCTACGCCGAACGGTACATGCGGCTCAGGCGGGAGACCGAGGCGATCGAGCGCCGGGTGGCCGGCCGCTCGCATGTGATCGCCCGCACCTTCGGCCGGGTCTGCAGTGTGCTGGAACGACTCGGCTACCTGGCCGGCGACACGGTAACGCCCGACGGGCAGCGGCTGGGCCGCCTGTATACCGAGCTTGACCTGCTGGCCGCCGAATGCCTGCGCCGCGGCCAGTGGGACGGCCTGTCCCCGGCCGAGCTTGCCGCCTGCGTGTCCGCGCTGTCGTTCGAGTCGCGGCAGGCGGACGACGCCCAGCCGCCCCGGCTGCCCAAGGGCCGGGTCCCCGAGGTCCTCTCCGCCATGGTCAGGACCTGGGGCGAGCTCGATCAGCTGGAGAAGGACAACGACCTGTCGTTCCTGCGCGAGCCGGACCTCGGCTTCGCCTGGGCCGCGTACCGCTGGGCGCGGGGAGCCAAGCTGGAAGCCGTCCTGGACGAGGCATCCGACCTGACCCCCGGCGACTTCGTCCGCTCGGTGAAGCAGCTGATCGACCTCCTCGACCAGATCGCCTCAGCCATCCCGGCGGCCTCGTCAGCCCCCTCTGATCCGCAGAACGCCTCCCCGACATCGGTCGCTCTGGCCACGACGGCCCGCGCCGCGATCGACGCCATGCGCCGCGGCGTGATCGCCTACTCCGCCGTCGCTGATTAGCCGCCTAGCCTGCGGTCCATCCTCGACCGGCCCGGACGGCGCAGCGGCTCACTGGCATCTGGATCCGCCGGGATTTATTACGCTCAGGCCGTCGTGGCCGACCGGTGTCGTCGTCAGTTTGTGCTGACGCAATGCTGTTGTCCACGCCTCCCGCTCGACCGGTACCACGTGCGTGCGGACGAGCCAGATCCTGCCGCAGGCGTGTTGCCGGGCCAGGGCCAGGGCCTGGGACAAAGCGGCATCGACCCCGGCGGAATCCCGGGTGCGCGCAACCACGATGTCCGGTTGGTCAGGGAAGTATGCCTCGTACCCCTGCAAGACAGCGGGATCGGCTCGGCGGCCAGGAACGCCGGTCGGCCAGTAGTAGGCGAAGCCCCAGTTGCTATTCAGGTTGACCACGATCGCGTCGCCGCGGGCAGCATGAGCGGCGACGTAGCTGGCCTGGTCGCGCACATCCTCGTTAGGGATGTTGTGGCTTCGCACGTACGGCTGGGCACCGATGACGAAACCCGCCACGGCCAGGGCCGCCAGCCCGGCCGCGAGCGTGCCCCTGAACCACGGCCGCAGCAGCGAGCACACACCCGCCACCCCGATCGCGGCGACCGCGACGGTGACCGCGAACAAGAACGTCGAGGTCCGGAGGTCGAGGAACGGATATTTCCGCACTGCGGAGACCACGAGCATCTCAGGCCACAGCACGGCGGCCGTGAGGGCCGTCGCTGGCCTGCCAAGCCTGAAGATGGTGACGAGCCCGGCGAGGACCAGCGGCAGCGCCAGCCAGACCGGGCCGAGGCCGAAATAGGCGACTACGGCGCTGACATGCGAGGTTACGAACTTTATGTCGGCGTGCAGGCCATTGCCGACCGGGAGGTAGTAGTTATTCCAGTACGCGGTGAGCCCTGGCACCGTCGCGCGGGCGTCGAATCCCTCGTACACGCCGAGCACGAGGACGGCCGTGCCCGCGCCGACGGCGGCCACCTCCGCGAGCCGGCGCCAGGCCCGCCGGGCAAGCTGGACCACGCACACCGCCCCGAACGCTGCCACACCGACAAAGGCGGAGGCGTCGCTGAACAGCATGCCGCCCCAGACGGCCGCCGACAGGGCAGCCAGGCCCGGCCGCGACCATTTCCGCTCGACCCGCGAGGTCAGAGCCAGCACCAGCAATGCCATGCAAGCGTCGGCGGTGTACTGCTTCAAGTCGTCGCGCACGAGCATCGCGGGCACCAGCAATACGGCGGTCCCGGCCAGCAGCGCGGCGGCGACCGAAGCCTCTCGCCGTGGCCAGCCAAGCTCCCGGCCGAACCAGTAGGCGATCACGACAGCGGCGCCGGCGAAGGCGAGGGGAAGGAGCCGGGATGTCTGCTCTCCCCTGACGGTGAACAGGCCCATCAGCACAGACCAGCCGATCGGCGTGCTGGAGGTCGTGGCGGGCAGTTGCGACAGCGGGAACCGGGAGGTGGCGGCAACCCAGGCCTCGTCGTTCCAGAACGGCTGCCTGAGAAGGTATCCCACGTCGTGGACCCCGAGGACGAGCAGGCCGAGCAGGAGCGCGGCCAGATACTCGACGGTTCGTTGCCACCGGGCTGCCTGGCGTACGCGGGCGCTCAGGCCTGCGGCCGTGGACCTGGACTGCGCCGGATCCGTGCCTGAGCTGGCTTGGCGCGCTTGCGGATTAATCATGTGGCAACGATCCGCGGACCGCTAAGCGCGGCGGGTCACGAAGCGCTCCCGAAGCAGGATCCACAGCGCCTCAACCCCGTCGCGCGCTGTGAGCTTCTTTCCGGCCTCGCGGCTGCGTGCCCTGTAGCTGATCGGAACCTCGTAGGGCCTGATCCCTCGCCGCAGCAGCTTCCCGGTGACCTCGGCCTCCATGCCGAAGCCGGTCTCGCAAATGCCCAGCTCACGGTACAGCGCGGTCGGGATCAGCTTGAAGCAGGTTTCCAGGTCGCTGATGTAGCAGTTGAACAGCACGTTGGCGAAGGTCGTCACCCCCTTGTTGCCCAGCACGTAGGTGTAGGAATAGGAGTTGTGACTGCCGAACGTCCTCGTGCCGTACACCACCTCGGCCTGACCAGCTATCACCGGCGCGAGCAGCGAGGGGATCTCGGCCGGCGTGTACTCCAGGTCCGCATCGCACATGATCACGTAATCGCCCGTGGCGGCCGTGGCGGCCGTCCGGATCGCGGCACCCTTGCCCTGGTTGCGCTCGTGCATCTGGACCTGCACTCGCGGGTCGTCCCCGAGGGACGGGTACAGATCCCTGGTCCCGTCCGTGCTCCCGTCGTCGACCACGACGAGCTCGATCTCGCACGGAAAGTCGACGTTGAGGACCTCCTTTATCGCGGAGGCCAGAGTGGCACATTCGTTGTATACGGGCATGAGAATCGACAGCTTCACGTTGGTACCTTACGCGGGAAAACCGGGTGGAGTGGGAAGGCGCCGACAAAACCGGATAGATTGCGGCCACAGGTTGGTTATGCCCGTTCTGACGGGCCGTCAGGGGGAGGCTGGGTGAGCCAGGACTCAGGGCAAGATCGTGGCCGGGTGTCGGCCGACGAGTCCCGGCGGGTCCTGGTGACGGGGGGCTCGGGCTTTATCGGGTCGCACCTGTGCCGGCGCCTGCTCGGCCAGGGTCACGACGTGCTCGTAGTGGACAACTTCTACTCGAGTACCCGGCACAACGTGGTCGACCTGCTCGGTGAGCCCCGGTTTGAGCTAATGCGTCATGACGTGACGTTCCCGCTCTACGTCGAGGTCGACCAGATCTACCACCTGGCTTGTCCGGCCTCGCCGGTGTTTTACCAGCGGGATCCGGTGCAGACCACGAAGACCTGCGTGCACGGCTCGATCAACATGCTCGGGCTGGCCAAGCGACTGGGGGCGCCGATCCTGCTCGCCTCGACCTCGGAGGTCTACGGCGATCCGGTCGTGCACCCGCAGCCGGAGTCGTACTGGGGCAACGTGAACCCCGTCGGCGTCCGGTCCTGCTACGACGAGGGCAAGCGGTGCGCGGAGACCCTGTTTTTCGACTACTACCGCCAGCACCGGCTGCCGATCAAGGTCGCGCGGATCTTCAATACGTACGGCCCGAACATGCTGCCCAACGACGGCCGGGTGGTGTCGAGCTTTATCGTGCAGGCCCTACGGGGCGACCCGCTCACGATCTTCGGGGACGGCTCGCAGACCAGGTCGTTCTGCTACATCGATGACATGGTCGACGGCCTGATCCGGCTGATGAACGCGCCGCGGGAGGTCACCGGCCCGGTCAATCTCGGCAACCCCGGTGAGTTCACGATGCTCGAGCTGGCTAAGAAGGTTTTGGCCCTAACCGGCAGCGACAGTGGGATCGAGGAGCGCCCGCTGCCTTCCGACGACCCTGTGCGCCGCAAGCCCGACATCGGCCGCGCCCGGGAACTCCTGAGGTGGGAACCGACCGTCCCGCTGGATGAGGGCCTCAGGCGGACGGTGGAGTACTTCCGCCACGCCGGGAGCCCGGGAGGGGCAGCGGGGGCCAAGCTGGGGGTTAGCCAGCGGCGCCGAGGTCAAGGCCAGCCCGCGGCCAGGTTACACGGATCACCTCTAGCCACGCGACTCTCAGTGAGGCTACGTTACCGTATGACACGGTGCGTGCACGCAAGGAGGCGCGGCATGGATGGGTTCCGCGTGGCACCCGGCCCGACGATATCGCGGCGCTGCCGGCGCCGGAGCGCCCGGCTCGCGGTGTCGGTGGCAGGGGCGTCCATCGCCCTGATTGCCGGGGTGCTGACGGCGGTGCCCGCCAGCGCGCAGGGGTCGGCGCCGGGGGCGCCTGGAGCCGACGCGACCTGGAACGAGCCGAGTGTGACGGGCTTCGCCGACTCGCTCGGGTCGGGCTCGAAGGTCTGGTACACGGTCGGGAACGGCGAGCTTGAGAACGCGTTCTCCCCGGAAACCGACACGCCGGACATCTTCGGCCTGCAGTACGTGGTGACGAACGGCTCGTCGTTCACCGAGGCCGAGACCACGGGCACCACCCACGCGATCTCGCTGCTGAACGAGAGCTCGCTGGTCTGGCAGCAGGTCAACAAGGCCGACAACGGCGACTTCACGATCACCAAGACCTATATCGCCGACCCGTCGCGTTCTGTCATCCTGGTCCAGACCACCTTCGACAACACGAGCTCCGCCGCGCTCAAGCTCTACGTCGACTATCACCCGCAGCTCGACAACGACGGGATGGGCAACACCGGCGACACCGACTCCGCCAGCGGCGATCTCGTCGCCGAGAACGGTTCGGTGGCCAGCGCGCTGACCGCCTCGACCGGCTTCACCGCCTCCGACAACGGGTACGTCGGCACGACCAGCGACGGCGAGACGATGCTCACCTCGAGCTACGGACTCACCTCGACGTACTCGCAGGCGTCGTCGGCCGGTCACATCGATCAGGTCGCGCAGATCCCGGTCGCCTCGAGCGGGTCGACCACGTTCACGCTCGCGCTCGCCTTCGACCCCACAGAAGCCGCGGCGATCTCGGACGCGTCCGCGTCGCTGGCCACCGGTTTTACCGCGCTGGAAGGCTCCTTCGAGTCGGGCTGGCAGTCCTGGCTGGCCGGGCTGAACGCGGCGCCCGCCTCGGTCACCGGCAACGCCGGGCTGAAGGAGCAGTACGACGTCTCGCTGATGGAGCTGAAGGCGGACGAGGACAAGACCTACGCCGGGGCGTACATCGCGGCACCCACCGTGCCCTGGGGCGCCAGCGTCAGCGCCGATACCGGGACCGGCACCTCAGGTGCGCACGGTTATCACGCGGTGTGGACGCGGGACGAGTACGAGATGGCCAGCACGCTGCTCGCGGCGGGCGATAAGACCGACGCGCAGGCCGCGCTGAACTACATCCTCAGCTACGAGGTCGAATCCAGCGGCGCCGTCAAGCAGAACACCTGGCTGAACGGCACGGCCGTGTTCGGCTCGGTGCAGCTGGACGAGGTGGCCGATCCGATCATCCTGGCCTACCAGCTGGGCGCGACCGGCTCGTCGGACTGGACCTACGTCGAGGAACTCGCGAACTACCTGGTCGCCAACGGCCCCTACACCCAAGAGGAGCGCTGGGAAGAAATCGCCGGCTACTCACCGGCCACCATGGCGGCCGAGATCGCCGGCCTGATCTGCGCGGCGTCCATAGCCGAGACCAACGGCGATCCCAGCGCGGCGCAGACGTACCAGTCGACCGCACAGGCGTGGGCGTCCGAGGTTGACGACCTGACCTACACCACGACGGGACCATACGGCAACGGCGACTACCTGCTGCGGATCACGCCCGACGGCCAGCCGAACGCGGGGACCAGCATCACGCTGGCCAATGGCGGCGGTACTCACGACGACCGCACCGTGGTGGACCCGAGCTTCCTGGAACTGGTCCGCCTGGGCGTCAAGTCGCCGACCGCCACCGACATCACCAACACCATCTCCGCGGTGGACAGCGAGCTCAAGGTGAGTACCCCGGAAGGGCCCATCTGGCACAGGTACGACTTCGACGGTTACGGCGAGACCTCCTCCGGTGGCGACTACACCGGGGCCGGCACGGGGAATCCGTGGCCGGTGCTGTCCGGCGAGCGCGGCGAGTATGACGTCGCCGACGGCAACACCTCCGGCGCCCAGTCCATGCTGCAGACGATGGCGGGTGCGGCCAACGCCGGCTACCAGATCCCCGAGCAGGTCTGGGGCGGCTCGACCGGTACGGGCGGATTCACCTTCGGGCAGGCGGATAACTCGTCCACGCCGCTGATGTGGGCGATGGCGCAGTACGTGAGGCTGGCCATCGACATCTCGGCGGGCAAGGACGTCGATACCCCCGCCGTGGTCTACAACTGCCTGCAGGCCAGCTCGTGCCCGGTGACCGGGACGGTGAGGGAAACCGTGAACGTGACCGTGCCGGTCAACACCGATGCCTCGCAGGACACCGTGTACCTGGACGGGAACCTCTCCGCCCTGGGCTACGGCGGGTCCGACTGGGCCTCGAACGGCATCGCGATGACGCGCGTCAGCTCGGACAAGTGGACCACCACCGTGTACGCCACCGCGGACACCCCGCTGTCCTACAAGTACGATCTCGGCGGCAACTGGAGCAACGCCGAGGAGACCGCCGCCTGCGGCTCGGTCGGCAACCGGTCCATGACCGTCAGCGGCGGCACCGTGAACGACACGGTGGCCAACTGGGAGGGGCCTTCTAGCTGCGGCGACTCCGGCGCGGTGATCGACGTGACGGTTCCCGCCGGTACCCCGGGCGGGGATACCGTCTACCTGTCGGGCAACTACAACGTGCTCGGCACCGGCATCGGCTCTTACGACGACTGGCTCGCCTACGACTATCCGATGATCAAGACCGGGACGGATACCTGGACGCTGACCATCACCGGCGTGCCGACCGCGAATTTCCAGTACAAGTTCACCCTCGGCAGCTGGGGCAACGGGGAAGAGACCAGCTCCTGCGGGACCGTCGCCAACCGGACGTTCGGCTTCGACACGCCCGATGAGACCTATACCGCCAACGACACGGTGGCCGCCTGGGAGGGTGTCGGATCCTGCTGACTCTGAGTCGGCATTGATCAACGCTGCCTATGCTTGGCCACCCGTTTGGCATTGGTGCCGAGCCGTCGATGATCGCTAACCTGAATACGTGGAGGTGGTGTCATGACGCTGACCAGCACAGACAAAGCCGTATCACGCGAGGCGGCCGATCGGGCCGTGCTCGCACGGACATGTCCGGACAGCCTGGTGCAGGCGGTCCGCGCCGTGGTCCGCCTCGGGCTTGACTGGCAGCAGGCCGCCGATCACGTCGCCATGGTCCTGCGCGGCAACCTGCCCGACCCGGCCGCCCTGCTGCCCGCGCCGCTGCGGCGCGGCGACCCGGCCGGCTACCAGAGCCACCTGCTTTACGCCGAGCCGGACGGCTCATTCTCGGTCTCCGCCATGGTCTGGCTGCCCGGCCAGCAGACGGTGATTCATGACCACGTGGCCTGGTGCGTCACCGGCGTGCTGCAAGGACGTGAGTACGAAGAGATCTTCGCGCTGACCGATGCCGGACTCGCTCTCGAACTCGTCGCCAGGAACAAGAACCGGGCCGGGACCGTATCCGGCTTCGCCCCGCCCGGTGACATCCACCGGGTCCGCAACACCGGGACTGACGTCGCCATCTCCATGCACGTCTATGGCGCGGACATCTCCCGCCTCGGCAACAGCATCCGCCGCGAGTACCCCCTCCCCATCCACCCCTGAGTCCCAGCCCACCCCAAGATCGTGGATAATAACCGACCCTATGAAGGCTGTCGTATGACTAGCGGCGGCTGGGCCCGCTGAGGTACTGGGGTGTCGGCTTGTCGAGTTGGCGGTCCGCCCTGGCGCGGGCCGGCGTTGTGGCCTGTGAGCTGGGGGAAAGCTTTCATGGGATGACTTCGCTGGTGGCGGCGGTGACGATCGGGCGTGCTTGCCCTCGCCTCGGCGGGGCAGGCGGCCGCCGCGGCGCCTGGAGTGGGCGATGAGGCGGGCGAGGCAGCGCAGGGTCCGGAGCTCGGCACGGTCCGGCTCAATCGAACAAAGATCGTGGTGAGTTCAGGCTTCGTGAAGACTTCTGGGTACTATGGTGCACAAAAGTCCTCACCAAGCCTGAATCTACCACGAAAGTTCACAGCTGGCCGGAACGGAAGTGATCCAGGAACGCGGATGGGGCGGTGATGACGCGTGGTGTCCACGAGCCGGTGCAGCGAGCGGATCGCGCGGGGCTGGGGCGGGTTCCGCTCGGACGGGCGGCTATGCGACAGCCTCTATACGGGAAGTAACGATCCACGATAATGTTCCGCCCCGTTTGGGGCTGGGGAGCGGGGTCACCTGCCCGCCCGGCGCCCACGCCCGCCCGGTGCCCGCTGGGTAGCGCTGCCACCACCACGGTCCGTTCGGCAGGAAATCTTGAGCTGTGGGCTTGCCGGAATATTCTCATCGATATATCGTTGACCTAACGGTAAGGATCGAAAAGCGATCTAGAACCATACAAAGGAGTATCACAATGCATAGCGAACCATGGGGAGACCCACGAGAGATGAGAGAAGGCCGTGGTCACCGGGGACACGGGCGGGAGCGGGGTCGCCGTGGCGGCCCGTTCCCTGGCGGCGGTCCCGGAGGGCCGGGAGGCCCGTTCGAGTTCGGGATGCGCGGAGGGCCGTTCGGGCCGCCGCGGTTCGGCGGCCGCGGGCCGCGCGTCCGGCGCGGTGACGTGCGGGCCGCGATCCTGGACCTGCTGGCCGAGGGCCAGCCGTGGAACGGCTACCAGATTATCCAGGAGATCGGCGCCCGCACCGAGGGCGTCTGGCGGCCCAGCGCGGGGTCGGTCTACCCGGCGCTGGCCCAGCTCGAGGATGAGGCCCTGATCAAGACCCAGCGGGGCGAGGATGGCGAAGACCGGCGCCGGATGTACACGCTGACCGAGGAAGGCCAGGCGTACGTCACCGAGCACGCCGATGAGCTCAGGGCGTCCTGGGACGCCGTGACCGGAAGCGTCGACGACGCCGAGGTCCAGCTCCGGACCACGATCAAGCAGGTCCTGGTGGCCGTGTCGCAGGTATCGCAGGCCGGCTCCGCCGCTCAGGTCGCCCAGGCCGGCAAGATCCTGGCCGATGCCCGCCGGGCGCTGTACCGTATCCTCGCCTCAGACGGCGACGATGCGGGGGAGGACACGCAGGGGTGACTCCGGCGATCTCGGTCAGCCAGCTGACCAAGAAGTACGGCGAGATCGATGCCGTCCGCGGCATCGATTTCGCCGTCGCCCCGGGCGAGACGTTCGGCTTTCTCGGGCCGAACGGCGCAGGCAAGTCCACCACCATCAAGATCCTGTGCACCCTGGCGGACCCCACCTCGGGGACCGCCAGGGTGGCGGGTCACGACGTGGTCAGGGAGCGGGACACCGTGCGCCGCAACATCGGCCTGGTGTTCCAGGACACCACGCTGGACAGCTACCTGACCGGCGAGCAGAACCTACGTTTTCACGCGGACCTGTACGGGGTGCCCAAGGCGGCGTTTGCGCCGCGGCTGCGCCAGGTGCTCGAGATGGTCGGGCTGTGGGACCGGCGGAGCGGCGTGGTCGCCACCTATTCGGGCGGCATGAAGCGCCGGCTGGAGATCGCTCGCGGCCTGCTGCACGCGCCGCGGGTGCTGTTTCTCGACGAGCCGACGGTGGGACTTGACCCGCAGACCCGGGTATCCATCTGGGAGTATGTCAACGAGCTGAAGAAGCGCGAGGACATCACGATCTTCCTCACCACCCACTACATGGACGAGGCGGAGCACTGCGACCGGATCGCCATCATCGACCACGGGAAAATCGTGGCGATCGATACCCCCGAAGCGCTGAAGGCTTCCATCGGCAAGGACCGGGTGCAGCTCAGCACCGCCGACGACGAGGCGGCGATCCGGTCGCTGGCCGGGGTGTTCGGTATCGACGCGAGCGTGCACGAGGGGCTGGTGACGTTCTCGGTTGAGTCGGGCGAGCACTTCGTGCCCCGGTTGTTCGCCGAGATGCCGACCGGCATCAGGTCGGTGAGCGTGTCGCGGCCATCGCTTGACGACGTGTTCATGTCCTACACAGGTAAGACGATTCGTGATGCCGAGGCGACCGTCGGAGATCGTAACCGGATGATCGCGACGCGCTTCGGCAGGAGGTAGCCATGGCGACCAAGGACATCCCGGCCAGCGACATCGCGGCCCGGGACGCGCAGGAGGCACAGGAGCGGGACCTTACCGAGATTATCCGGGTCGCGGTCCCCGAGCGGAGCATCCGCGCCGACCTGCGCGCGGTCAGCATCGTCTGGCGCCGCGAGCTGATCAGGTTCCGCAGCGACCGGCTACGGGCGGTCACGTCGCTGGTGCAGCCGGTCCTGTTCCTGTTCGTGCTCGGCAACGGGCTTGGCCGGCTCGCCGCGGGCGGACTGCCGGCCGGGGTGCACTTCGAGACGTTCATCTATCCCGGCGTGCTGGCGATGTCGGTGCTGTTCACGGCGATCTTCTCGGCCGCCTCGATCGTGTGGGACCGGGAGTTCGGGTTCCTGCGCGAGATGCTGGTGGCGCCCGTGCGCCGGTGGGCCATCGTGGTCGGCAAGTGCCTCGGCGGCGCCACGGTAGCCACGTTCCAGGGGATCATCTTCCTGGCCCTGGCCGGCGTGGCTCACGTGCCTTACTCGCCAACCTTGCTGCTCACCCTGGTGGGAGAGCTCTTGCTGCTCTCGTTCACGCTGACCGCGTTCGGGGTGATGATGGCGGCGCGGATCAAGCAGATACAGGCGTTCATGGCGCTCACCCAGATGTTCGTGATGCCGCTGTTCTTTCTGTCCGGTGCCCTTTACCCGCTCAACGGCCTGCCTGGCTGGCTGACCGTGCTGACCCGCATCGATCCGCTCACCTACATCGTGGACCCCATGCGGCACGCCGTGTTCGAGCACCTGTCGGTCAGCTCGCGAGCCCTCGCGGTCCTGAGCCCGGGCGTTACCTGGGATGGCTGGCTGGTTCCGCTTGGCCTATCCCTGGCTATGGTCGCCGCGATGGGCTTCGGGATGCTAGGTATAGCCATAGCGGAGTTTCGCAAGACCGAATAGGCGGCCCGCACCCCCGCAGGGGTATTAAGGCGAGCATTAGTAAGCATCTGCTGATCGTTCCTTAGTGTGCTCGGCGCTATAGCCAGAAACGACCAACAATCCCGCCCGCCCCTTGCCGAGTGTGCGCACAGCGCACAGCGCACAGCGCAACTTCCGAAGAAGTAGTTACCGATTGCCCCACCCGCGACCGTGACCCGCTTATAGCCGAGTCTTTGCCATAGCATCATCTAACGCTGAGTTAATATCCTCAGCTTTCCATAAGCAATGCGTAGCCCCCATCCCGCCAACCCCAGCAGAAGTCCAAGCACCCATCACCCACCCCCCGCCCAGCCCCAAAGCCCACACACGGATCCCAGCCCAAGAAGCCCGCCCACCCACCCCCGATCCAGGCCAACGTCCATAAGCCCCCGCCTACAGGGCGCCACGCGGGGCGTCCGGGGGGTCGCCCCCCCGGGATAAGCTGCGAGCCCCTGCCGAAGCCGCAATGAAAGCGGCGAGCATAGGGCGACGCCGGGTGGCTACGGGGGCAAACCACCCGGCGTCGCATCATCGGCGTTCCGACGGGGGCCCGGAACGCCGGCAGTGGTGCTCCGACGGGGGACCAGAGCACCGATATGAATGTTACACGGAAACGCCCCCGGTTGTGTCAAGACCTAATTACCACGAGATCTCAGGACGACGCTGAGCAGGCCAATCACGAAGCAGCTAAGTTATCACTTGAACGGGGCGGCACCGGGCTCTGGCCGTTTCCGCCGTTTGCTTGTGGCGGCCTGGCCGGGTCGCGGGTAGCGGGGACGTTCGGCCGGTACTCCATGAACCCCCGGGTGTTGTCGGGCTCCCGGCCGCCGTTGGCGAACACCACCGCGAAATAGGGAATGAAGATGGCTCCGAAGGCGGGTACCGCGGCGAGCCAGCCGAAGTGATTAGTGAACAGCACCACGGCTATTACGAAGCAGAGCGCGCGGATGCCCATCATCAGCAGGTACCTGCGCTGCCGGTAGGTGATGTCGTCGGACATCGAGCGGCGCGCTTGGGTTACCAGGTGCACCGACTCCGGTCTGCGCGATGGGCCTATCTTCACACTTTCAAGGTATGCCCCGCCGCCAAACCCGGCTGACTCGCCTCCCCCTGACGGCCCCCTCAGCTGGCCTGGCTCACCGAGGACATGTTGAAGCCCTCCACCCGCACCGGGGGCATCGCGGCACGGGTGAAGTAGTCGCCCCACTCACGCGGCAGCGTCGGCTCGGTGGCGCCGACTTCGAGCAGCCGCCCGAGCATGCCGACCGGTGACTCGTTGAACCTGAAGTTGTTGACCGCGCCCACCACCTCCCCGTCCTCCACCAGGTAGACCCCGTCCCGGGTGAGGCCGGTGAGCAGCAGGGTCTGCGGGTCCACCGCGCGGATGTACCACAGGCAGGTCAGCAGCAGGCCACGCTGGGTGGAGGCGATCATCTCCTCCAGAGGAGGAGACGCGGCGGCCGTCGACGCGAAGGTCAGGTTGGCGACGGCGGGCGTGACCGGCACCCCGGCGACCTCGGCGGAGTGCCGGGAGGAGACCAGGGCGGCCAGCGAGCCGTCGCTGATCCACGAGGTGGGGCGCAGCGGCAGCCCGTTGTCGAACACCGAGGAGTCCGATCCGGAGGCATGCGCGATCACGAACGGGGCGCAGGCCAGCCCGGGCGCCCACGGGTCGCTGGACAGGGTTACCGGCAGCGCGGACAGCCGCTCGCCGAGCCGCGTCCCGCCGCCCGGCTGGCTGAACACCGTCCGTCCCTCGGCCGCCTCCTTCGCCCCGGCCGACCAGTACAGGTAGATGAGCAGGTCGGAGACGGCCGTGGGCGGCAGCAGCGTCTCGTACCGTCCGGCGGGCAGCGAGATGGTGCGCTTGGCCCAGGCGAGGCGTTCGGCCAGCCCGGCGTCAAGTCCGGCGATGTCCACGTCGGCAAAGTCAGGGGTCGCCACGCCGGCCCACGCGGAGCGTTCGGCGTCGGCGGACTTCGCGTTCAGCTCGACCCGCCCGGTCGGCTGGTCGTACCGTCGCCGCACTCCGGCCGAGGTCCCGACGAACGTGCTGTCCAGCTGGTGCTCGGCGAACCCGTACAGCTTCCTGCCGGTGGCCGGGGCGGCGCGCAGGGTCTCACCCAGGGCGGCCGCGAAGTCGCGGAGCACGCCGATTCCGGTCTGGCCGGGAGGAGAGTCCCAGCGGGGCTCCTCATGATCTTTCTGGCCGAACGGCCCCGCCTGCGTCGGCCCGATCAGCTCTTCCGCGTCTTCGGCGGCCGGTCCTTCGGCGGCGGCGTGCTCGGCCTCCCGGACCACATCTTCTATCTGGTCCGGACGAACGCCGGCCCGTGACACCACGCCGACCGAGGCACCGCGGGCGGTCCGCCGGTCGATGGCGATGACCGTGAGCTGGCGGGACCGGGACACGCCGTTGGTGGTGAGCGTGTTACCCGCCCAGCGCAGGTTGGCGGTCGAGGTCTCCTCCGCGATCACGATGCAGTCGTCACCGCGGGCCGCGTGCAGGGCCCGCTCGACGGTGTCCTGCGGGCTAGCTGGGTTCACGAGGATCCCTCTTCCGCCGTGTTGAGTATCCGCACGCCGCGCAGCAGCACGGCCGGGCAGCCGTGGCTGACCGGGGCGACCTGGCCGGGCTGGCCCTTGCCGCAGTTGAACGCGCCGCCGAGCACATAGGTCTGCGGGCCGCCGACGGCCTCCATCGAGCCCCAGAAATCGGTGGTGGTGGCCTGGTAGGCGACGTCGCGCAGCTGGCCGGTCAGCTTACCGTTCTTGATCTGGACGAACCGCTGGCCGGTGAACTGGAAGTTGTACCGCTGCATGTCGATCGACCAGCTCTTGTCGCCCAGGATGTAGATCCCGTTCTCCACCCCGGCGATGAGGTCCTCGGTGGACGGGCCGCCGGCCTCGGGCCGCAGTGACACGTTCGCCATCCGCTGCAGCGGCATGTGGCCGGGACCGTCGGAGAACGCGCACCCGTTCGAGCGCCCGAAGCCCCTGAGCGAGGCCATCCGCCGGTCAAGCTGGTAACCGGTGAGGATGCCGCCTTTGATCAGGTCCCAGGACTGGCCGGCCACGCCTTCGTCGTCGTATCCGATGGTGGCCAGGCCATGCTCGGCGGTGCGGTCGCCGGTGACGTGCATGACGCCCGACCCGTACTTCAGGGTGCCGAGCTTGTCCACGGTGGCAAACGAGGTGCCAGCGTACGCGGCCTCGTACCCGAGGGCCCGGTCGAGCTCGGTGGCGTGCCCGATCGACTCGTGGATGGTAAGCCAGAGGTTCGACGGGTCGATCACCAGGTCGTAACGTCCCGGCTCGACCGTGGGGGCACCGAGCTTGGCCGCCAGCAGGTCGGGCAGCTCGGCCAGCTCAGCGGCGAAGTCCCAGCCCGTTCCCGTGAGGAACTCATACCCTCGTCCGACCGGCGGGGCCAGCGTCCGCATGGTGTCGAACCTGCCGTCATCGGTGACCGCGACGGCGGTGATCTCGGGCTGCAGGCGGATCCGCTGCTGGGTGGCCGTGGTGGCGCCATCGGAGTAGAACTTGCACTCCCTGACCTGCTGCAGCGAGGCATCCACGTGGCTGACGGCGGCGTGCGCGAGCAGGGTGTGGCTCCAGTGCGCCAGCAGGGCCACCTTGTCGGCCACGCTGATCGTGAACGGGTCGATCTCGTAGGCGGACACCCAGCTCACGTCGCCGTAGGCGGGCTCGGGGGCGAGATCGATGGGCTCGGTGTTCATGGCGGCGCTGACCCTGGCGACCTCGACGGCCTGCCGTGCGGCTTGCGCGGCCGCGCCGGCGGTCAGGTCGGCGGCCGAGGCAAAGCCCCAGGTCCCGTCGACGATCACCCGGACGGCGAGACCGGTGTCGTCGGAGTCGAACATGGTCTCAGGCCTGCCATCGGACAGGCCGATATGTTGCCCCCTGATGCGTTCCGCGCGGAAGTCCGCGTGCTGCGCGCCGAGGGCTTTGGCCTGGGCGAGGGCTGCGTCGGCCAGTTCCCGCAGGGGCAAGGCCGCAAATTCCGGCTCGATCGCACGCTGATGGTCATCCACGCGGCGTGATTCTATCTCACGCGCTCGCGGCGCCTGCGGTATCCTCGGGTGGCCAAGAAAGAGGTGAGCATGGGGCGCTCGGTGCTTGTGACCGGCGGGAACCGCGGTATCGGCCTGGCCATAGCGCGACGGCTCACCGCGGACGGCGACAGCGTCACGGTGACGTCGCGCTCCGGTGAGCCGATGGAGGACCTGGCGGTGGTTCGGTGCGACGTGCGGGACGCGGCGTCGGTCGACGCGGCGTTCGGTGCGGTGGAGGCGGACTCCGGGCCGGTCGAGGTGCTGGTCGCCAACGCGGGCGTGACCCGCGACCAGCTGCTCGCGCTGATGAGCGAGGACGATTTCGGCGCGGTGCTCGACACCAACCTCACCGGCGCATACCGGGTGGCCAAGCGGGCGGTTCGCGGCATGATCAAGATGCGCCGCGGCCGGCTGATCTTCATTTCCTCCGTCGTCGGGCTGTACGGTTCGGCCGGGCAGGCCAACTACGCCGCGTCCAAGGCCGGGCTGGTCGGCCTGGCCAGGTCGCTGGCCCGCGAGCTCGGCTCGCGCGGGATCACCTCGAACGTGGTCGCGCCCGGGTTCGTGGACAGCGAGATGACGGCAGGACTGCCGGAAGCCAGGAAGACCGCGATCATGGCCGCGGTCCCGCTGGGCCGGTACGCCTTGGCGGAGGAGGTAGCCGGTACGGTGGCGTTCCTGGCCGGCCAGGACGCCGCCTATATCACCGGCGCCGTCATCCCGGTCGACGGCGGACTAGGGATGGGACACTAGCTTCATGGGAATCCTGGCGGGCAAGCGGATCCTGGTCACCGGGGTCATCACGGACGCCTCGATCGCGTTTCACGTGGCGCGGGTGGCTCAGCAGGAGGGCGCGACCGTAGTGCTGACCGGCTTCGGCCGGCTGAGCCTGGTGGAACGGATCGCCAAGCGGCTGCCTTCGCCGCCGCCCGTCCTCGAGCTCGACGTGACCAGCGATGACCATCTCGCCTCCCTGGCCGAGCGGGTTTCCGAGCATGTGGACGGCCTGGACGGCGTCCTGCACGCGATCGCGTACGCCAACCCGGAAGAGGCGCTTGGCGGCAACTTCCTGCACACCAAGTGGCCCGACGTCGCGACCGCGTTGCAGGTCTCCGCGTATTCGCTGAAGGCGATCACGATGGCGGCGCTGCCGCTGATGGGAAGCGGCGGCTCGGTCGTGGGGCTGGACTTCGACGCGAGCGTGGCCTGGCCCGGCTACGACTGGATGGGCGTGGCCAAGGCCGGCCTGGAATCCTGCGCCCGGTACCTGGCCCGCGACCTGGGCCCGCAGAACGTGCGGGTCAACCTGGTGGCCGCCGGGCCGCTGCGCACCATGGCCGCCAAGGCCATACCGGGCTTCGACCGGTTCGAGGATGTGTGGAAGAACCGGGCGCCGCTTGGCTGGGACATGGCCGACCCGGAGCCGACCGCGCGTGCCTGTGTCGCCCTGATGTCGGACTGGTTTCCCGCCACCACGGGAGAGATCATTCACGTGGACGGCGGCGTGCACGCGGTAGGCGCCTGATGACGGAGTACGTCCTCACCCTGTCCTGTCCGGACCGGGTCGGGATCGTGCACGCCGTCGCGGGCTACCTGTACGAGGCGGGCTGCAACGTGCTGGACAGCCAGCAGTTCGCAGACCGGACGGCAGCCGGGGCGAGCCGGTTCTTCATGCGGGTGCACGTGGAGACCACGCCGGTGGCACCCGCCTCCCACGCCAGCCTGTACTCCGGATTCGCCCTGGTCGCGGCCGAGTTCGGGATGGAGTGGGAATTGCACGACGTGACGGTCAGGCCGCGGGTGCTGATCATGGTGTCCAAGGCCGGCCATTGCCTGAATGACCTGCTGTACCGCCGTGCGGCGGAGTCGCTGCGCATTGACATTCCGCTGGTGGTCGGCAATCACCGCGACCTGGAGCCGCTGGCTGTGGCCCACGGCGTCGCGTTCGAGCACGTGCCGGCCGATAGCGGACCGCTGTCCGCCGCCCGGGCCGAGGGGCGCCTGCTTGACCTGGTCAGCGAGCTGAACATCGACTTCGTGGTACTCGCCAGGTACATGCGCATCCTGTCGCCGGATCTGTGCGCCAAGATGACGGGACGCATCATCAACATCCATCACTCGTTCCTGCCGAGCTTCAAGGGAGCACGGCCCTACCAGCAGGCGCACGCGCATGGCGTGAAGCTGATCGGCGCGACCGCGCACTACGTCACCGCGGACCTCGACGAGGGCCCGATCATCGAGCAGGAAGTCGCCCGGGTGGACCATACGAGCAGCCCGGAAGACCTGGCGGCCATCGGCCGCGACGCCGAGCGGGTCGCGCTCGCCCGGGCCGTGCGCTGGCACGCCGAGCACCGTGTCCTGCGGCACGGCCGCCGTACCGTCATCTTCAAGTGAGCCCGCGGGCTTGTCCCCGCCGGGCCCGCCGGGCGTGACATGGGGAACCCCGAAGCGCGGGCGGCCATTGTTTTCGATGCGTTATGAATTGATAGTCAATTTGTTATTTATCTCGATTGCCGGTGCCCGGGGGCACCCGGCGTGACCATGTCCGGCTCGGCCGGCTGGGCCGGCCCCGGGCGGCAGAATCGCCATTTCAGGCGCAATCCGCGGGTTTCCCCAGGGGGCGCTCAAGGATGACGTTACGCGGGGCTTATCGTATTGGCCCAAGCGCCTCATCGTGCTCAGGACAGCACAGGAGGCCCGCGGTGGCACGGCGTGATCAGAAATTATCCTCGCAGGGTAACGTCGTATATACAGACTGCTAAAAGTTACCCTTAGTAGTTGAGGGGGAGACGTGAACGCTGCACCCTGGCTGAGGGATCCTGGCGGAGCGGCCTGCGGAGGTTCTTGGCGGCTTCGGCGGCTCTGGACGGAGATTCTGCGGCGAGACCGGCCCCGCACGGCAAGCCTTCGTGCTCCTGGGTCGCGTGAGCCTCATGAGGCAAAAGTTAACAGATGAGCTAGGATCCGGAAATATCCGGATGGTACACGTGACGTGGCGGGACGTTGCTGCCAGGGGATTGATGGCAAGTTGTGACATTTTTGGCGAGAGATCGATGCAATAGGGAACCTACGCTTTGGCTAACTCATAACACCGGTAGGTCACCGGCCGGCTCGACATGAGGCGGCACGGATGTGCCGGGGAAACGGGCCGTATGCGGTAGGGGGCCCCTGCGACCCAGCGCCCCGCGACGGTGCGGAGCGGATCACCGGCGAAACGAAAGAAGAGAAGGGCGACAACCTGATGACCCCAGGACGGACCAAAAGCGCGAACAGCGCGAGGAGGGAGGGCCGATGATGAAGATCCGGAGTAAGAGTATCGGGGGGCTAGTCCTCGCGGTGGCGAGCATCACCGCGCTTGCCGCCTGTAGCAGTAGCAGCAGCCACAGCGGATCGGGCAACACGGCCGGCGGGGCCGTAACTCCTCCCGGCGCGATCGGCTCGGTGCCCGCCCAGGCGACTGGCGCGGAGCATGCCGGCACGATCACCTGGGCCGAGCAGCCCGGCGCGTCCCCGAACTGGATCTTCCCGGTCGTGCCGTCGGCCTCCAACACGGTCGACAACAACTTCACCTTCATCTGGGAGATGTGGCGGCCGCTGATCTGGACGGTAGACGGCGTCCAGCCGATCGTGGATCCGTCGATGAGCATCGCCAACACGCCGACCTACTCCAACGGCGACAAGACCGTGACGGTCTCGCTGAAGAGCAGCTACAAGTGGTCGAACGGCCAGCCCATCACGGCCAACGACATACTTTTCTTCATTGACCTGGTCAAGGCGGGGATCAAGGAATCCTCGACGAACTGGGCCGGCTACGTGCAGGGCCACTTCCCGGACAACCTGGTCAGCACCTCGGCGCCGAACTCGAGCACGCTGGTCATGAACCTCAGCCAGGCGGTCAACCCGACGTGGTTCACCGACAACTACCTCGGCCAGGGACCCATTATCCCGGTGCCCAGCACCGTGTGGGCGAAGACGTCGGCGACCGGCTCGGTCGTGCCCGCGTCGGGCTGGACCCCCGCCACCATGACGAAGATCTTCAACTACCTGACCACGCAGGCGAAGTCGCTCAGCACGTTCGCCTCCAACCCGCTCTGGCAGGTCGTGGACGGACCGTACAAGCTGCAGTCTTACAACACCACAAGCGGCGGGTTCACGATGGTGCCGAACCCCACCTACGGCGGCCCGCACGCCACGAAGGAATCCACCTTCGTGGGTGTTCCGTTCACCTCTGACCAGGCGGAGTTCAACGCCATCAAGGCCGGCAGCATCGACGTCGCCAATGTCGACTACGACGACGTGCCGCAGCTGCCGCAGGTCGTGCGGCTCGGTTACAGCTACGTCGGCGAGCCCGACTACGGCATGAACTTCGGCAACTACAACTTCAAGGACAAGACCGGCGACTTCAACAACATCATCGCCCAGCTGTATGTCCGTCAGGCACTGGCGCACCTGGTCGACGACCAGGGCTGGATCACCGCGTTCATGCACGGCGCGGGCGCTCCGGCCTACGGCCCGATTCCGGCCTACCCCCGCAGCCCGTACCTGCCGGCCGACGCGGCGACAGATCCGTACCCGTTCAGCGTCACGGCCGCGGAGACCCTCCTGAAGAACAACGGCTGGACGGTGAACCCCGGCGGCACCGACGTCTGCGCCAAGGCCGGCACGGCCACGGGCGACTGCGGGGCCGGCATCCCGGCCGGCACCAAGCTGGCGTTCAACTACGTCTACAGCACCGCGCCCACGCTGATCGGCAACCAGGCCGAGGACTTCGTGTCGAAGGCCAAGCAGGCGGGCGTCAACATCGCCCTGTCCAGCAGCAACTTCAACTACATGATCGCCAACTACCTTGACCCGTCGGCCCCGGCCAACGAGAACAAGTGGGCGATGGAGGACTTCGGCGGCGAGACCGAGGACCCGTACGCGACCACATTCGGCCTGTTCAACACCGGCGGGCCGGAGCAAGTCGGCGACTACAGCAACCCGACCGCCGACTCGCTCATCAATGCGTCCATCTCCGGCGGTAACCCGTCGGCGGTCAAGAACGAGGCCTCGTTCCTGACTTCGAACCAGCCCGTGCAATTCCAGCCCGTCCCTGACTACATCTGGGCCTGGAAGAACACGATCTCTGGTCCGCAGGACTCGTTCGAGAACCTGACCCAGTACTACGCCACGCCAGAGCTCTGGTACTTCACGAAGTAAACGCCTTCTGGCGCTGGACCTGCCCTGGTCCCCGGTGATAAACCGGGGACCAGGGCGGTGGTTCCGGCGAAACGCGGTCATACCGGATGCCGTTAGCCGCCTGGTCCGCGGTTGACCCCCGTGGAGGAAGGCAGGGACACATGATCTCCTACCTAGCACGCCGTCTCGTCACGTCGATCATTGTGGTCATCGGCGTCTCTATCTTCATCTTCGTCCTGCTGCACGCGGCCTATCCGTCACCGGCGCGGGCCGCCCTCGGCCTGCAGGCGAAGCCGGATCAGGTCGCGGCGTGGAACAAGACCAACGGCTACGACGATCCGGTCATCGTTCAGTATTTCCGCTACGTCAACAATCTCCTGCACGGCAACCTGGGCTACTCCTACGTCGAGAACCAGAACGTGCTTGCGCTCTTCAAGGAGCGCGTCGCCCGCAGCGTCTACCTGTCCGGGATATCGCTGGTGATCGCCGTGATCATCGCCCTGCCGCTGGGAATCTTCCAGGCGGTCAAGCGGAACTCGATCATGGACAACGTGGCCACGAGCACGGCCTTCATCTTGTACTCGATGCCGTCGTTCTTCCTCGGCCTGATCCTGATCGACGTGTTCGCCCTCTCGTTCCCGATCTTCAGCTTCGAGGCGAGCCAGTCCAATTCCGTCTGGGTGGTCATGGGCGACTGGAACGCCATGACCCTGCCGATCTTCACCCTGGCCCTGATCACCGTGGCCAGTTTCTCCCGGTACATGCGGTCCTCCTCGATGGACGTCCTGGCGCAGGACTACATCAAGGTGGCGCGGGCCAAGGGCCTGCCGGAGCGGCTCGTGCTGTCGCGGCACCTGTTCCGTAACGCCAGCTTGCCGATGGTGACGCTGATCGGCCTTTCGCTGCCGATCCTGCTGGCCGGCAACCTGATTACCGAGTACTTGTTCAACTTCCAGGGTCTCGGGCTGCTCTTCTTTACCAGCCTGGGGAAGGTCGACTATCCGGTCATGCTCGCCTACACCTTGGCGGGTGCCGTTCTTGTCGTCGTCGGCAACCTGATCGCCGACATTGCGCTGACCGTCGCCGACCCGCGCATCCGACTGGCCTGACCGGCCAGGTAGAGAAAGGAGACAGCTGTGGCGATGCCATCCCAGCCGTCGATGGATGTCCAGCGGGCCCGGCCGGCCAGCCCCGAGGGCGGAGATGTCGGAGCGATCCAGAGCGGGTGGCGGCTCGCGCTGCGCGAGTTCGCCAGCAACCGGCTCGCCGTCATCGGCTTCGGCATACTCATCTTCTTCGTGCTTTTCTGCTTCATCGGCCCGCTCATTTACCACACCGACCAGACCGACACCAACGACATCCTGGCCAACCTGGCACCGTCAGGAACGCACCTGCTCGGCACCGACAATCAGGGTTTCGACGAGCTCGGCCGCATCATGAAGGGCGGTCAGGCCGCGTTGGAGATCGGCTTCTTCGCGGCGTTCGTGGCGATCGTGATCGGCACCTTGTGGGGTGCCGTCTCAGGACTGGCCGGCGGCATCATCGATTCGGCCATGATGCGCGTCGTCGACGTGTTTCTCTCCGTCCCTTTCCTGTTCGTGGTCCTGATCCTGGCGGTGAAGTTCGGCGCGTCCGTGCTGTCGCTGAGCCTGGTCATCGGGTTCTTCGCCTGGCAGGTCCCGGCCCGGCTGGTCCGCGGTGAAGTGCTCACCTTGAGAGAACGCGACTTCGTCCTGGCCGCACGGACGGCAGGCGCGACTCCGTGGCGGCTGATCACCAGGCACCTGATCCCGAACGCGCTCGGCGTCGTCATCGTCAACGTGACGTTCCAGGTCGCGGACGCGATCCTGACCGTCGCGTACGTCGGCTTTCTCGGCTTCGGCCTGCACTACCCGAATGTGGACTGGGGTGATCAGCTCTCCAACGGCATCGGGTTCCTGGAGGACGGCTACTGGTGGCTGATCTTCCCGGTCGGGGCCTGCATTGTCCTGACCGTGATGGCCTTGAACTTTATCGGCGACGCGCTGCGCGACTCGCTGGACGTACGGCTCAGACGCCGGTAGCGGCGCCGCGCGCACCCGATCACCGAAGCCACCATTGACGAGAGGTAGCGGCCAGATGGCCCCAGTCCTTGAGATCCAGAACCTGTCCACGCACATCAAGCTCACCAGCTCCGTGGTGCAGGCCGTGGGCAACATCGACCTGTACGTCGACGCCGGGGAGACACTCGGCGTCGTCGGGGAGTCCGGCTGCGGCAAGTCGATGACCGGCTTGTCCATCATGGGGTTGCTACCGCCGGGCGGTTCGATCGTCAACGGGTCGATCAAGCTCAACGACCGCGAACTGGTCGGCCTCAAGGAGGAGGAGCTGCGGCGGATCCGGGGCAACGACATCGCGATGATCTTCCAGGATCCGCTGACCTCGCTCGACCCGACCAAGACCATCGGTTACCAGGTCGGCGAACCGGTGCGGCTGCACAGGAACGCCTCGAAGGCCGAGGCGCTCGACCGGGCGGTGGAGGTGCTGAACCTGGTCGGCCTGCCGCGGCCCAAGGAGCGGCTCTCGGACTATCCGCACCAGCTGTCCGGCGGCCTGCGGCAACGCGTGATGATCGCCATGGCGCTGGCGTGCGAGCCCAAGCTGCTCATCGCGGACGAGCCGACGACGGCGCTCGATGTCACCATTCAGGCCCAGATCCTGGCCCTGCTCAAGGACCTGAAGGAACGGCTGGGCATGGCGATGCTGCTGATCACCCACGACATGGGCGTTATCGCGGGCCACGCCGACCGGGTCAACGTGATGTACGCGGGCCGGGTGGTGGAGACCGCCGAGGCGGCCCAGCTCTTCGAGGAGATGCACCATCCGTACACCCAGGCGCTGCTCGCTTCCATTCCCCAGCTGAACCAGGACGCGAAAAAGGCGCTGCACGCCATTCCCGGCCTGCCGCCGGATCTGGCTCATCCGCCGGACGGCTGCCGGTTCGCGGCGCGGTGCACCCGGGCCACGGACAAGTGCCGGGCCGAGGAGCCGCCCCTGTCCGGGAAGACGTTCGAGCACCGGTTCTCCTGCTGGCATCCGGTGGACGGACCGCTCACGCTGACGGTGATCGGCCACGGTGGTCCCGACGCCGCCAGCACCGGCCTGGTGGGTTCGGATTCTGCCAGCCTGGATCAGGCCGCGGCCTCCGACAAGGTCGGTTACGTCCATGATGACTCGCTAGCCGCAGGCACCGAGTCCGAGGCCGTCCCGGCGGCTCCAGAAGGCCAGCCGGCCACCGCCGAGGTGCCCGTAGCCGCCGAGGTGCCCGCGGCCGCGGAGGAAACGGTCCTGGTGGTGGCCAGCGGCCTGACCGAGACGGCCGACGGGCGCCTGGAGGTCAGCGAGCGG
The DNA here is from genome assembly GCA_963808315.1 of uncultured Actinomycetes bacterium. Classification (GTDB taxonomy): domain Bacteria; phylum Actinomycetota; class Actinomycetes; order Streptosporangiales; family Streptosporangiaceae; genus Palsa-504. The sequence goes on from CAWEFK010000010.1 coordinate 120,079, forward strand.
CGCATCGAGGTGGCCGCGGCGAACGGCAACGGTATCGCCCCGCTGCTCGAGCTGCGGAATCTGGTGAAGGAATTTCCCGTCACCTCCGGCGCTATCCTGCAGCGCCGGGTGGCGAGCGTGAAGGCCGTCTCCGACGTTTCCTTCGCCGTGCCGGCCGGCACCACGTTCGGCCTCGTCGGCGAGTCGGGGTGCGGCAAGACCACGATCGGCAAGCTGATCGTGGCGCTTGAGCGGCCGAATTCCGGCTCGATCACGGTCAACGGCGAGGACGTGTCCAAGCTGCACCGCGCGGACCTGCGGCGCAAGCGCCGCGACCTGCAGCTGATGTTCCAGGACCCGCAGTCCTCGCTGGACCCAAGGATGCGGGTCGGCGCCATCATCGGGGAGCCGCTCGCCGTCCAGCATATCGGCAGCAAGCGAGCCCAGCGGGAACGTGTCTTCGAGCTGCTCGGCGAGGTCGGCCTACCGCGGAACGCGGTCGAACGCTACCCGCATGAGTTCTCCGGCGGCCAGCGCCAGCGCATCGGCCTCGCCCGGGCGCTGACCGTGAACCCCCGGCTGATCGTGGCGGACGAGCCGGTCAGCGCGCTGGACGTGTCGATCAGGGCGCAGGTGCTTAACCTGATGAAGCGGCTTCAGGCCTCGCACGGCCTGACCTACGTGGTGATCTCGCACGATCTCGCGGTGGTCAAGTACATGGCCAACCGGATCGGCGTCATGTACCTGGGCAAGCTGGTCGAGCTTGGCTCCGGTGACGACATCTACCAGCGAGCCGCGCATCCGTACACGGCAGGCCTGGTCGCCACCATCCCGATCCCCGATCCGACCACGGAGCGGGCCAAGTCGGGCGCGGCCATCAAGGGGGAGCTGCCCAGCCCGGTGAATCCGCCGTCGGGGTGCCGGTTCCGGACCAGGTGCCCGTATGCCCAGGACCGCTGCGCCGCCGAGGAACCCGAGCTCCGCTCCTTCGGCCCGGGTCACGTGGCCGCGTGCCACTTCCCGCTGCAGACCCCGGACGGGGCCACCGTAGGCAGCTCGGCCATGATCGCCGCCGGACACAGCGGAGAGCCATCGGACTAGCCTCTGGAAAGCGGCGGTGGCTATCCGAGGTCAGCTCTTGCCCTGGGAGCCGCTGATGCCGATACTCCATTCATGGGAGGGTCGACGGCGGACACGCCTGCAACACCCGAATCTCTCCGCGTCTCCGATGCGGATCGTGATCACGCGGTCGATGAGCTGAGGAGTGAGTTCGTCGAGGGGCGGCTCTCACATGAGACCTTCGTGTACCGCATGCAGACCGCCCTGGATGCGCGCAATCGCGGCCAGCTGGCCGGACTGTTCGCCGACCTGCCTCCCCGGCGGGGCTGGCTGCTGGCCCGGATCAGGACCGGCTTGCGGCGAGTCCGGGTATCCGGAGAACCAGGAGGCATTGGGGGTCCCGGGGGTCCCGGGGGTCCCGGCCGCGATGAGGATCGAGCGATCCGGTCCCGCGGGGCCGCCCCCGGACCAGGTGCGGGCCCGGTGCCGCTTTTCTTCCCGGTGGGCCGCGGGGATCGCTTCACGATCGGGCGTACCCGTGACTGCGACCTGTGCCTGGCTGATCTGTCGGTGTCCAGGCGGCACGCCGAACTGGTGCGCGGCGCCGACGGCTGGCTGCTGAACGACCTGGGATCCCACAACGGCACCAGGCTGAACGGCTGGCTGGTCCGGGAGCCCGTCCCGGTGCGAGCCGGGGACCGGCTGGAGTTCGGGTCCGCGACTTTCCTCCTCGCCACTGATCCGTACGGGCGGACCTCTGCGGGGTAGCCGGGCCCACAGGCCTGGTCCAGGTCCCGTTACCCCCGCAGCCGGGCCTGCCGGGTAACGGGGCCCAACCGGCTAGAGTCGGGTAACGTGACGACGCTTCTGCTGGTCCGGCACGGGCTTACCGCGACGACCGGCCACGTGCTGACCGGATGGACGCCTGGCATACCGCTCGATGACCGAGGCCGGGCCCAGGCGGCCGCGCTGGCGGCCAGGCTCGCCCCGCTGCCGCTGGCCGCCATCGTCAGCAGCCCGCTGGAACGCTGCCAGCAGACGGCGGCGGCGATCGCGGCGACCAGGGATGGCCAGCAGGTCCAGACCGAGGACCGGGTGGGAGAATGCCACTATGGAGACTGGACAGGCAAGCCGCTGAAAAAGCTGGCGAGGGAGCAGTTGTGGCGCGTGGTGCAAGCCCACCCGAGCGCGGTGACGTTCCCCGGGCCTGACGGCGAATCGATGCCGGACATGCAGCACCGGGCGGTGGCCGCGGTCAGGGAATGGAATGCCAGGCTCGGCCAGGACGCTACCTATCTCATCTGTTCGCACGGTGATGTCATCAAGGCCATCGTGGCCGATAGCCTGGGATTGCACCTCGATCAGAGCCAGCGGATCCAGGCCGATCCGTGCTCACTGACCGTGATCAGGTATACGCCGATGCGGCCGTTCCTGGTCCGGATGAACGATAGGGGAGGTGGCGTGGTTGACCTCATGCCGCGCGGCGACGGACACGGCCACGCCGCGGCCAGCGATGCGGCTGTCGGCGGCGGTTCCGGCGGAGCTGACAGGCGGCCAGACGTGGTGAGCTCGTCAAGCTCTTCATCCCTTCAACCCCGTCAACCCCGTCAACCCCCTTCAGGTCGCCAGCAATCGGCGGACACGCGAGGATAGGACAATGCCGGTCTATTTCTATGACCCGCCGGACAGATTCGTGGCCGGCGCGGTCGGGCAGCCTGGGGAACGAATCTTCTACCTGCAGGCGACTTCCAGTGGTCGCGTGACCAGCGTCGTGCTGGAGAAATTCCAGGTGAGCCTGCTCGCCGAACGCCTCGATGAGCTGCTTGACGAGGTGCTCAGGCGCACGGGCGAAGCGACCGAGATGGCCGCCGCCACAGCCGCGGCCACGCCGGACGACGCGCCGCTCGACCTGCCGCTGCTCGAGGACTTCCGGGTGGGCGCGATCGCTTTGGCCTGGGACGGCGATGGAGGCATGGTCGTCATCGAGGCGCAGGAAGAATCGGACGAGCCGGTCGAGCCGCTGGCCGAGGATCTGCCCGCGGACGGGCCCGGAGTCCTGCGGGTGCGCATCACGCCAGAGGCCGCGCGCGCCTTTGCCCAGCGCGCCGCCGAAGGTCGTCGCAGGCCGGGCGGCCGCCGTGCCCGCTCTGCGGCCTGCCGCTGGATACCGACGGGCATGTCTGCCCGCGGCAGAATGGTCATCGCGTCGGCCATGCTTGACCCGAAGCGATCAGGACCGGACGAAACGGACGGAAATCAGGCCACGCTCGACCTGCTGTCGAGCGGGAAACTGGAGGTGGAAGGGCGCCTGGTGGACGCGTCCAACGCCACGCTTTACTGCACGATCAGCGTTTCCGGGCGCACGCAGACCGGCCGGAAGGGCCGGCCCGGCCAGCCGCGACAGGTCGCCTGCGTCTACAAGCCGGTCGCGGGGGAGCGTCCGCTCTGGGACTTCCCACCGGCACGCTGGCCGGACGTGAGGTCGCGGCCTACGCCGTGTCACGCGCGGCGGGATGGGATGTGGTACCGCCCACCGTCCTGCGGGACGGGCCGTTCGGGCCCGGCATGTGCCAGCTGTGGATCGACCACGACACCGACGTGGACTTGATCGCCCTGTCCCGCCGGACCGATCACGCCGGGCTGCGCGACATGGCCGTCTTCGACGCGGTGGTGAACAACGCGGACAGGAAGATCGGTCACCTGCTGCCGGTGGCGCAGGGGCATCTGTACGGCTGCGATCACGGGGTGTGCTTCGCCGAGGATTACAAGCTGCGCACCGTCTTGTGGCAGTGGCGAGGCAAAACGCTGCCCCGGCGGTCGCTGGAGGCACTGCGCCGCCTGGATGCGGAGTTCACCGAGGGCGGCCTGACCGACGAGCTGGCCCCGTTGATCAGCGCGAGTGAAATCGACGCCACCAGGGGCAGGATCGACACGCTCCTGAAGCACCGGGTCCATCCCTACCCGCCCACGGACTGGCCGGCCGTGCCCTGGCCCCCGGTCTAAGCAACTTCGGTCTAAGGACCCGGCGACTCCCCGCCGCCGTGCCGCCTGAAATAACGCTCGAACTCCCGGGCAATCGCATCCCCGCTCGCCTCGGGCAGGTCCATCGCGTCCTTCGCCTCTTCCAGCGTCCGCACGTAGTCGGCGACCTCTGAGTCCTGCTGGGCCAGCTCGTCCACTCCGCGCTCCCAGGCGCGGGCCTCCTCGGGCAGGTCGGCCAGCGGCAGCGGCGCGTCCAGGATGTCCTCGACCCCGCGGAGCAGGGCCAGCGTGGCCTTGGGACTCGGGGGCTGCGCCACGTAGTGCGGTACCTGAGCCCACAGCGAGACGGTCGGGAGGCCCGCCGCGGTGCAGGTGTGCTGGAGCACGCCGACGATCCCGGTGGGCCCCTTGTAGTCCACCCGGCCGACGCCGACGTCGACGGCCAGGGCGGCATTCGACGCGCCCACGGAGACCGGCACCGGGCGGGTGTGCGGCGCGTCGGCGAGCAGCGCGCCGAGCAAGATGATGAGATCCACGCCGAGGCTTTCCAGGCCCTGCACCAGCTCCTCGCTGAACGCCCGCCAGCGCATGTTCGGCTCGATGCCGTGCACCAGGACGACGTCCCGGGACAGGCCGGTCGGCGGCACGGTCGGGTCAGCCGACTGAGCGCGGGCCAGGGAGATCCTGGTCGTCGGCCAGATCAGGCGCTGGGTGTGCCCGCCCTCGATGTCGACGACCGGCCGGTTGACCTGAAAGTCGTAGAATTCCTCGGGGTCGATGGCTCCGATCGGGGTCGCTTGCCAGGCGATGCCCAGGTGGTTGACCACCCCGCTGGCCGCTTCTCCAGCGTCATTCCAGCCTTCGAAACCGGCGATGGCAACTGGAGAGGCGAGTTCTCCGATGTCGTTGAACTCGATGAGTCGCCACCTCCTCGGCAGAGCGCAAACCGTCCTTTGACAGCCTACGTGCTCAGCCTTGCTCGATGGGTGACCGGCCGGCGTGTCCGATCGGGTCAGCCGCTCCGCCCGGGTCGACCCAGGAGCGGACGCCTAGGATGGGAGCCGATGAGCACACTTGGCGCCGGCCCGGCCGCCCGGGTCCCCCCGGCGCGGTGCTGTTCGACATGGACGGGCTGCTGGTCGACTCCGAGCCGCTGTGGCTCGAGGCCGAGACCGCGGTCATGGCCAGGCTCGGCGCGGACTGGACCAGGGCGGATCAGCTGCAGTTGCTCGGCGGCAGCCTCGAGCCGCACGGTGCGCTACCTGCTGGCGAAGGCGGCCAGCCGGCGCCCGCCGAGGTGGTCGGCGAATGGCTCATGTCCGAGATCGCCGGCCGCGTCCGCGACCATGGCGTCCCGGTCCGGCCCGGCGCGCGCGAGCTGCTCGCCTCGGTCGCGGCGGCGGGCCTGCCGCGCGCGCTTGTGACCTCTTCCGAGCGCGGGTTCATGGACGCGGTGCTGGCCAGCACCGGCATGCGGTTCGACGTGCTGGTGTGCGCCGACGACGTCAGCGCGACCAAGCCTGACCCCGAGCCCTACCTGCTCGCGGCCAAGCTGCTCGAGGTGGACCCGGGCCGCTGCGTCGCCCTGGAGGATTCACCGAACGGCGTGGCCTCGGCGCAGGCCGCCGGCTGTCGCGTCATCGCCGTCCCGTCGCTGATCGCGATCGCCGACGCGCCCGGGCCGCACGGTGGTGCGGTCCCTGCTGGACCTGCAGGCCGGCCCCGACGGGGTCCGGGTGAAGAGGGGGGGTTAGCCCCAGAGCTTCGCGCGCCGGGTACGCCTTAGACTGCAAGAGAACCGCGGGAGGCGCGCATGTCCACCTATGACAAGATCGCCTGGCTGCCACTGTGCGGGGGGCTGACCGGGCTAGGCCTGGTGCTGAGCTATCTGGCGATGCGGCGGCGCGGCATCACCTCGGGCCTGCGCGGGGCGGCCTGGTCCCTGCTGCCGCTGGCCGCCTATCTCACCGGCGCGATCGCGATGTTCTGGAAGATCGGGGTCGCCATCGGGGACTTCGCGACCGGCTTCGCGTTCTCGGCCAGGGTATGGTCCGGTATCGCGCTGGCCGGAGTGGCGGTGTTCCTGCTCATCGTGTCCGGCGGCCTGCGACGGCGGCGCAGCGTGAAGCCGAAGAAGGACACCCCGGCGGCCGCGTCGGCCGGCGGCGCCACCGGCTCGCTGCCCGCAGCGGGCTCGCGGCAGCTATCCACCCGGGCCGCCACGTCCCCGGCGCCCGCCCAGGCTCCGGTCAAGGCGCGCAAGGGCAAGGCCGCTGACCGCGACGACGATGACGATCTCGGGGACGTCGCGGACATCTTGCGCCGCCACGGCATTACCTGAGCCGAAGTTTTCGTTACCCGATCGTTTCGGCTATTTTTTGCCGGATTTCTGCCCGCCAGTCAGGATGAGCTATTCCGGCACCGGCAGTATCTCTGAGCCTTCTAGCCCCATGCGCCCCAAATGTAACGCTCTATGACAAAACGGCACGAGTTTAATCACGATCGAGCTACGAGTGCGGCGCGGGGCTGGTACCCATGCGTGAAATAGCGCAACCTCACTAGATATAGGCCGAGCGTCCATGGCGGGGCACGGGGATACTCCATCGTGGGAGCCGTGCTGCGGTCGGATGCCCTTGATCCGAGCAACAGATAGGTTCCATGATGGCTGTGCCCATTGACGTCTCGACCGGTCCCGGTGGTTCGGGTCCCGGGGCCGGGCCGCCTGTCGCGACCAAGGACATCGTCGGACGCTCGCTGGGACAGATCGCCTGGATGCGCCTGCGCCGGGACAAGGTCGCGATGGGCGGCGGCATCATCGTCATCGTCCTGATCCTGATCGCGATCATCGGCCCGCACGTCGTGCAGAATCCGGATACCTACCACGCCGCCCTGATCGATCCCACCTACCTGCGCCCGAACGGCAGTTTCGGCGGGATCAGCCTGGCTCACCCGCTCGGCGTCGAGCCGGGGACCGGGCGCGACGTCCTCGCCCGGATCGTGGTCGGGGCACAGTACTCCCTGCTCATCGCGTCCCTGGCCACCGTGCTCGCGGTCGTCATCGGCACCTTCTTCGGCATCATCGCCGGCTACTTCGGCGGCTGGGTTGACTCGCTGATCGCCCGGGCCATGGACGTGTTTCTCGCCTTCCCCCTGCTGGTGTTCGCGCTGGCGCTGGTCGGCGTCATCCCGAGCAGCGCGTTCGGCCTGTCGGGCAACTCGCTGCGGATCGCGCTGCTCATCTTCGTGATCGGGTTCTTCAACTGGCCGTACATGGGCCGGATCATCCGCGGCCAGACGCTGTCCCTGCGTGAGCGCGAGTTCGTCGACGCGGCGCGCAGCCTCGGCGCGCGCGGCCCGTACATCTTGTTCCGCGAGCTCTTGCCGAACCTGTTCGCCCCGATGCTGGTCTACGCGACGCTGCTGATCCCGACCAACATCTTGTTCGAGGCGGCCCTGGACTACCTGGGCGTGGGCCTCTACGTTCCGACACCTACCTGGGGGCAGATGCTCTCCAGCGCGGTGACTAACGGTTACTACTACATCGATCCCGAGTACATGCTCGTGCCCGGGGTCGCGATTTTCATCACGGTAATGGCGTTCAACCTGTTCGGCGACGGACTGCGCGACGCGCTGGATCCGCGGACCCGGTAACCAGCGGCCCACGGCCCTGACAAGAAAGATCAATAGGAGGCGGTTCACCGCAATGAAGAGACGCAGTACTTTTGCGGCGACCGCGATCGCAGCGATCGCGGCACTGGTAATCACGGCCTGCGGCAGTAGCGGCAGCAGCAGTGCCGGCGGTTCATCGCCGGCCGGGACGACGGCGGCGTACAACGCAGGCTCGACTCAGGTGGTCAATCCCTCGACCACCAAGGGAGCAGGCACCCTCACCTTCGACGACAGCAGCACGCCGGACTCATTCGACCCGGGCAACACGTACTACGCCTGGGTGCTGAACTTCGACCGGCTGTTCGCCATGCCGATGTTCACCTACAAGTCGTGCCCGGGGACCTGCGGCCTGCAGATCGTGCCGGACTTTGCCACCGACATGGGCACCATCAGTGACAACGGGCTGACCTGGACGTTCCACGTGCGGTCCGATGTCAAGTACGAGAACGGCACGGTCGCCACCGCTCAGGACGTGAAGTACGCGATCGAGCGCACCTATGACCGGTCGGTGATGGCCAACGGGCCGACCTACTACCAGGTGCTGCTCAAGGACCCGACCTATCCGGGCCCGTACAAGGACCGCGCCAAGAACATCATGGGCCTGACCTCCGTCGACACGCCGAACGCGACCACGATCGTGTTCCACCTGGCGGCCGCGTTCCCCGACCTGCCTTACGTGCTGGCGTTCCCGAACAGCGCTCCGGTCCCGGCCGCTTCGGACACCGGCAGCAACTACCAGCTGCACCCGATGTCCACCGGTCCGTACAAGTTCCAGAGCTACGCGCTGAACAAGCAGCTCATCATGGTCCCGAACCCCGAGTGGAACCCCGCCACGGACCCCAACGCCAAGCAGCTGGCGAGCAAGGTCGTCGTTAACCTGAACGTGAACCAGAGCGACATCGACAACCGGCTCATCGCCGGGGACATCGACGTGGACGCGGCCGGAACCGGTGTCGCGCCCGCGGCGCAGGCCAAGATCTTGTCCAACCCGACGCTCAAGGCCAATGCCGACAACCCGCTCACCGGGTTCGAGTTCTTCACCTACCTGGACACCAAGGTGGCGCCGCTGAACAACCTGCACTGCCGTGAGGCGATCGAGTTCGCGGCGAACAAGCAGACCGCCGACGACGCCTACGGCGGTCCCGTCGCGGGCGGTCAAATCGCGAGCACGATCATGCCGCCGAACATCATCGGCTACAAGTCCTTCGACTTGTACGACGCGCTGTCCAAGCCAACCGGCAACATCGCGGCGGCCAAGCAGCAGCTGGCGCTCTGCGGCCAGCCCAACGGCTTCAGCGCCAGCCTGGCCTACCGCTCGGACCGGACGAAGGAGACCGGGGGCGCCACCGCGCTGCAGGCCTCACTGGCCCTGGCCGGCATCAAGCTGACGCTCAAGGGATTCCCGTCGGGCAGCTACTACACCGACTTCGCGGGCGCGCCGGCTTACATGGCCTCGCACAAGATCGGCATGGCGATGGGCGGCTGGGGCGCCGACTGGCCGAACGGCTTCGGCTTCCTCGACGAGCTCACCAACTCGAACTCCATCGCTCCCACCGGCAACACCAACATCTCGTTGCTCAACGATCCGGTGATCAACAACTTGTTCGCCAAGTCGTCGACGCTGGCGGGCGCGGCCCGGACGGCCATCTGGCCGGAGGTCGACAAGCAGGCCATGACCGACGCCGCCATCCTGCCCCTGATCTACGCCAAGGCCCTGCTGTACCGGCCGCCGACGCTGACCAACGTCTACTGGCAGGCGTACTACGGCATGTACAACTATGCGGTGCTCGGCGTCAAGTCCTGAACTGAAGGCACCGGGGCATAGTTAAGTGCGCCCGTTCGAGTAGCAGAGAGCAGGTGAAGTCGCCGTCGCCGACCGGGGTATATCCAGCCCCGGCCGGCGGCGGCGCCATACGCGATGATCTTTTTCATCATCCGGCGCCTCATCATGACGGTGTTCCTGCTGATCTTGGTCAGCATGATCACGTTCGCGATCTTCTTCCTCGTGCCGCGGCTGGCCGGGCAGACCTCTTACCAGCTCGCCGCGCAGTACGTGGGCCGCAACCCGATCCCGTCGGAGATCAGGGCCGTCGAGGTCAAGCTCGGCCTGAACGCGCCGCTGTACCTGCAGTACGGCCGTTACCTCAAGGGGATCGTGTTCGGTGTCCATTACAGCGACGGCACCGACGTCAGCTACTGCCCGTTCCCGTGTTTCGGCTATTCGTTCCGCAACCAGCAGCCGGTCTGGCCGCAGCTGATCAGCGACGCTCCCGTCACGCTGTCGCTGGCCGTCGGGGCGGCCGTGCTCTGGCTGACCGGCGGGGTGGCCATCGGCGTGCTGTCCGCGCTGCGCCGCGGCAGCATCTTCGACCGGTTCTCGATGACGATGGCGCTGGCCGGGGTATCGCTGCCGGTGTTCTTCACCGGGCTGATCTCCCTGGAACTTTTCAGCTACAAGTGGGCGATATTCCCTAATGTGCACTTCGTTGCCATTACCGCCAATCCGCTGTTGTGGGCGCGTAATCTCGTCTTGCCCTGGGTGACGCTGGCCTTCCTGTACGCGGCCCTGTACGCGCGGCTCACCCGGGCCGGGATGCTGGAAACGATGGGGGAGGACTACATCAGGACGGCCAGAGCCAAGGGCGTGCCCGAGCGGCGCGTGGTGATAAAACACGGGCTGCGGGCCGCGCTGACCCCCATCGTCACGATCTTCGGCCTGGACCTGGGCCTGCTGCTCGGCGGCGCGGTCCTGACCGAGGTCACGTTCTCGCTGCCGGGCCTGGGCCAGTTCACCATCCTGGCCATTCAGAACCAGGACTTGCCCGAGATCGAGGGCGTGGTCATGATCGCTTCGCTGTTCATCGTGCTGGCCAACATGATCGTGGACATCCTGTACGCGGTCGTCGACCCGAGGGTACGGATCTGATGCCCGCTGACGCCCTGCTTGAGGTGCGCGACCTGCGCATCCACTTCCCGACCGACGACGGCGTGGTCAACGCCGTCGACGGCGTCTCCTTCAGCCTGGATCGCGGTCAGACCCTCGGAATCGTGGGTGAGTCGGGCTCAGGCAAGAGCGTTACCAGCATGGGCATCATGGGCCTGCACCAGGGGACCAGTGCGCAAATCACCGGCTCGATCAAGCTGAACGGTGAGGAACTGGTCGGCGCGAGCTCCGGCCGGGTGCGCGAGTTGCGCGGCAGCAAGATGGCAATGATCTTCCAGGATCCGCTGTCCGCCCTGCACCCGTACTACACGGTGGGCAACCAGATTATCGAGGCGTACCGGATCCACAACAAGGTCAGCAAGGCCGAAGCCCGCAAGCACGCCATCGACCTGCTCGGACGGGTCGGTATCCCGCAGCCCGCGGTCCGGGTGGACGACTATCCGCATCAGTTCTCCGGCGGCATGCGGCAGCGGGCGATGATCGCGATGTCGCTGTCCTGCGACCCGGAGCTGCTGATCGCGGACGAGCCCACCACGGCCCTCGACGTCACCGTCCAGGCGCAGATCCTCGACCTGATCTCCGACCTGCAGTCGGAGTTCGGCTCGGCGGTCATCATCATCACCCACGACCTTGGCGTGGTCGCCGAGCTCTCCGACGACATCCTGGTGATGTATGCGGGCCGGGTGGCTGAGTACGGCACCGCCACGGACATCTTCGGCCGTCCCGGCCATCCCTATACTTGGGGGCTGCTGTCCTCGATGCCGCGGATGGACCGGGCCCGGACCACCCGGCTGATCCCCATCGCCGGCACGCCGCCCAGCCTGATCAGGGTTCCGCCTGGCTGCCCGTTCCATCCACGCTGCCAGTACACCGGCCTGACCAACGGCCGCTGCGACACCGAGGTGCCGCCGCTGCGGCTGGTGACCACCCTCGGACACCAGGCCGCCTGTCACCTGACCGCGGACGACCGGGTGCGGCTGTGGGCCGAGATCTCCTCCGGTGAGGTCCCCGACGAAGCCAGGAAGATCGCCGACCAGGCCGGGGAGCTGCTTACCGTAGAAGCCAGCGCATCCGAGGCGCAGGACGAACTGGGCGGGGTGGAAGCATGACGGAGCAGACCCAGACGCCGCCGGCCTCCTCGGTCGGCGGTGACGCGTCGGGCGGCGACACGCTGCTGCAGGTGACCGACCTCGTCCGGCACTTCCCCGTGACCCGGGGGGTGGTGTTCAGGCGCAAGGTCGGCGCGGTGCGCGCCGTGGACGGCATCGACCTGTCGGTCGCACGCGGACAGACCCTCGGGCTGGTGGGTGAGTCCGGCTGCGGCAAGACCACCACCGGGCGACTGCTGGTCCGGCTGGACGAGCCGACCGGCGGACGGATCGTGATTGACGGCCGTGACGTCACCCATCTGCGCCAGGGCCAGATGCGTCCGCTGCGCCGCGAGATCCAGATAATCTTCCAGGACCCGTACTCTTCGCTCAACCCGCGGCACACGGTCGGTGCCATCGTGGGTGCCCCGTACCGGCTGCAGAGGGTCAAGCCGCCGGGCGGGACCAGGCGGGCCGTGCAGGAGCTGCTCGAGCTCGTCGGCCTCAACCCCGAGCACTACAACCGTTACCCGCACGAGTTCTCCGGCGGCCAGCGGCAGCGCATCGGGATCGCCCGGACGCTGGCGCTGCGGCCCAAGCTGATCATCGCCGACGAGCCGGTCTCCGCGCTCGACGTGTCGATCCAGGCGCAGGTCATCAACCTGCTCGAGGATCTTCAGGACCAGCTGGGCCTGACCTACGTGGTGATCGCGCACGACCTCTCGGTGGTCCGGCATATCAGCGACCGGGTCGCGGTGATGTACCTCGGCAAGATCGTGGAAATCGCCGGCCGGGACCAGCTGTACGCCAAGCCCCGTCATCCGTACACGGTGGCGCTCCTGTCGGCCGTGCCCGTGCCCGAGCCGCTCAGCAGCGCCACGGGCCAGCGCGAACGGCGCCAGCGCATCAGGCTGGTCGGCGACGTGCCCAGTCCGCTGAACCCGCCGCCCGCTTGCCGCTTCCACACCAGGTGCTGGAAGGCGCAGGATATCTGCCGGACGCAGGAACCGCCGCTGGCCGAGCTCACCTCGGGTCACGCGGTGGCCTGCCACTTCCCGGAGAACACCGGGCCCGCTGCCGAGGCGGCTCCGGCCCCTGCTTAAGCGGCCTCGCCCCTTCCGGGTCCTAAGCCGGAAGGACAGGAAGGGGCGGCAGGGTACCGCCGAACTCGGGGCAGAGCGCCTTGTGGTTGCACCAGCCGCACAGCTTGCTCGGCCGCGGCCGCCAGTCACCCGCCGCGGCCGACCGCTCGATGGCCTGCCACAGCGCCGTCACCTTACGCTCGGTGGCGAGCAGGTCGGATTCATCCGGGGTGTAGCGCAGCACCTCACCCTCGGCCAGGTACATCAGCTGGAGCAGCCGCGGCACCTGGCCCCGCAGCCGCCAGATCACCAGCGCGTAGAACTTCATCTGGAACAGCGCGCTGGCCTCGAACGCCTCCCTGGGGGCGCGGCCGGTCTTGTAATCAACGATCCTGATCTCACCGCCGGGCGCCACATCGAGCCGGTCGATGTAGCCGCGCAGCCGCAGCCCCGAGTCCAGCGTCGTCTCCACGTAACATTCGCGCTCGGCAGGTTCGAGTCGGCGCGGGTCTTCCAGGGTGAAGTACGCGTCCAGGATCGCCGTGGCGGACTCGAGCCAGCTGTCCATCATCGCCTGGTCGGGGAAAAGCGCGGTCAGCTCGGGCGCGGCCGCCGCCAGCCGGTCCCACTCCGGGATCACCAGCGCCCGCGCCGCCTCCCGGGTCCGATCCGCGGCAGGCAGGTCGAACAGCTTCTCCAGCGCGGCGTGCACCAGCGTCCCGCGCGCGGTCGCCGTCGTCGGCGGCTCGGGCAGCCGGTCGATGACCCGGAACCGGTACAGCAGCGGACAGGTCATAAAGTCGGCCGCCCGTGACGGCGACAGAGCCGGCCCCGGGGGGGCTCGGCCGCCTGCGGCTCGCCGGCTGCGTCCGGCACCTCCAATACCTTCAATTCGTCCACAGCGCCACCGTAGGGCACGGCACCGACATTCGTGGGGATCTCCGGCCTCGCGCCGTCTCGGCTGGACCGCGATCGACCCGAGCGACCGGCTGGGCACGTAGCATCGGGTGTGTGGCAAGCATGACGCCAGAAAAGCCGCCCGCGACCCGCCAGACGCCGCGGCGCCGCGAAGCCGGCCCTGGCATCGTCATCGCACGCCTGTTCGGTGTCCCGGTGTACATATCGCCGTACTGGTTCGTGATCGCAGGCATCTTCATCCTCATCTACGCCAACGATCTCGCCGCCACCTTGCACGGTGCCACCAGGTTCGTCGTGGCTGCGGCCTTTGTCATCCTGCTGTACATATCGGTCCTGGTCCACGAGTTGAGCCACTGCGTGGTCGCGCGCGGGTACGGGCTGCCGGTCCGCCGTATCCTGCTCTACCCGCTCGGCGGGTTCTCCGAGATCGAGCGGGAACCGCCGACGCCTGGCCGGGAGTTCGCGGTCTCGGCGGCAGGGCCGGCCCTCTCGCTGGTGCTGGCCGGGGCGGGCTACGGCCTGATGCACGTGGTTTCGCCGGACACCATCGCGGGCACGCTGGTCAGCCAGCTCAGATGGGCCAACCTGGTGGTCGGGATCTTCAACCTGCTTCCCGGCCTGCCGCTTGACGGCGGCCGGATGCTGCGTGCCGTGATCTGGAAGCTGACCGGCCGCCCGGCCACCTCCACCATCGCCGCCGCCTGGGCGGGCCGGGTGCTCGCCGTGGCCCTGTTCGTCGTCCCGTTCGCGCTCGGGAGGGTGAACGGGAGTGGCGAGAACCTGGTCACTGTCGTGTGGCTGGCGGTGATCGCCGCCTTCATGTGGACCGGGGCCGGGCAGGCCATCAGGGCGACCAAATTCCGTGAGCGGCTGCCCGCGCTGCAGGCGCGGCGGCTGGCCCGCAAGGCGGTTTCTGTGGCGGCGAACACCCCCCTGGCCGAGGCGATCAGGCGCGCCGAGGAGCATCAGGCCCGGGCCGTCGTGGTCGTCGACCATGAGGACAGGCCGATCGCGATCGTCAACGAGACCGCGGTGATGGCCACGCCGCCGCAACGCCGCCCGTGGATCGATGCTGGCTCCCTGGCCAGGACGCTTGAGCCTGACCTCGTGCTGTCCGCTGACCTGTCCGGGCTGGCGCTGCTTGACGCGATCCGCCGCGCCCCGGCCACCGAGTACCTGCTCGTCGAACCCTCCGGCCAGGTATACGGTGTGCTGGCGACCCGGGACGTGGACCACGCCTTCGCCGGGGTATAACCGAGCATGACCAAACCGCGGCAAGGGCCGCTGACGCCAGGTGAGCCGGTTCAGCTCACCGACCCGAAGGGCCGGAGCCACCTGATCACCCTGCGAGCGGGCGCAACCTTTCACACCCACCGGGGCACGCTGAACCACGACGACATCATCGGCGGTCCCGACGGGAACGTGGTCAAGTCCGGTGGCGGCACCCCGTACGTGGTCTTCCGGCCGCTGCTCGCCGATTTCACGCTCGCGATGAAGCGCGGCGCGGCGGTGGTCTATCCCAAGGATGCCGCGCAGATCGTGGCCTTCGCCGACGTCTTCCCCGGCGCTCGCGTGCTCGAAGCCGGGGCCGGATCCGGCGCGCTCAGCTGCTGGCTGCTGCGCGCGGTCGGGGAGCAGGGCACCTTGACCTCCTTCGAGCGCAGGCCCGACTTCGCCGAGGTCGCCCACCGTAACGTCGAGCAGTTCTTCGGCGCGCCGCCGCCGTCCTGGCAGCTGGTGGTCGGCGATTTCGGCCGCGCGGAGCAGGACCCTTCCCTGTCGGACTTCGACCGGATCATCCTGGACATGCTGGCCCCGTGGGATTGCGTGGACGCCGTCGCCTGGGCGCTCGCACCCGGCGGCCTGGTCTGCTGTTACGTCGCCACGACGACCCAGCTGTCGCGCACGGTGGAGGCGTTGCGCGGCCACGGCGGCTTCGACGAGCCCGCCGCCTGGGAGAGCCTGACCCGCGGTTGGCACGTGGAGGGGCTGGCCGTCCGCCCCGAGCACCGCATGGTGGGCCACACCGGATTCCTGGTCACCGCCCGCCGGCTGGCGCCCGGCGTCGTTCCCCCTCCGCGCAGGCGGCGCCCGGCCAAGG
This sequence comes from uncultured Actinomycetes bacterium, assembly GCA_963808315.1. Taxonomy (GTDB): domain Bacteria; phylum Actinomycetota; class Actinomycetes; order Streptosporangiales; family Streptosporangiaceae; genus Palsa-504. The sequence continues at coordinate 135,901 of CAWEFK010000010.1, forward strand.
GCGCACAAGATGAAGATCACCACGAAGAGCATTGATCCGAACGGACGGGTGTGTTATGCGCCGAGTTCCTGGTTACACTTTGTGGTGAAAATGTGACTATTGGTCATATCGCGACCAGCAAAGGTTGTATCACGAACAGCAAAACAGCCGGTATCCGGGCTCAGCAGGTTAGGGATTGCTCGCGAATAGGTAGAGTCCAAGTTAACGGTGCAGAGGGAGGTGAGGGCCGTGGCCACCAGAGATGAAAGCGGGCGTGCCTCGCGGCACGAGGATGAGGTGAAGAGCCTTACCGCTCAGATCTCCTTCCTTGATGAGGAGATCGCCGTACTTCGGCGCAGGCTAGCGGACTCGCCGCGGCAGGTCAGGTTGCTCGAAGACCGGCTGCGCGAGACCGAGGGAAGTCTTACCGGGGTCACCGCTCAGAACGAGCGGCTGGCCGCGACACTGCGCGAGGCACGTGACCAGATCGTCGCGCTGAAGGAGGAGGTCGACCGGCTGGCGCAGCCGCCGTCCGGCTTCGGCGTCTTCCTGAACTCCAACGAAGACGACACCTGCGATGTGTTCACCGGCGGTCGCAAGATGCGGGTGAACGTGTCCCCGAACGTCGAGCAGAGCGAACTGCGCCCAGGTCAGGAAGTAGTCCTGAACGAGGCGCTCAACGTCGTCATCGCCCAGTCTTACGAGACCGTCGGCGAGGTCGTCATGCTCAAGGAGGTGCTGGCCGACGGTGAGCGCGCGCTGGTCATCTCGCAAGCCGACGAGGAGCGTGTCGTCCGGCTGGCCGAGCCGCTGCTGCACCAACCGCTGCGGGCCGGCGACTCGCTGCTGCTCGAGTCGCGGTCAGGGTACGTGTACGAGCGGATTCCCAAGGCGGAGGTGGAGGAGCTCATCCTCGAGGAAGTGCCGGACATCTCCTACCACGACATCGGCGGGCTCGCCGGGCAGATCGAGCAGATCAGGGACGCGGTCGAGCTGCCCTACCTGCACGCCGACCTGTTCAAGGAGCACCGGCTGCGGCCGCCGAAGGGCATCTTGCTCTACGGACCGCCCGGCTGCGGCAAGACGCTTATCGCCAAGGCGGTGGCGAACTCGCTGGCCAAGAAGGTCGCGGAGAAGTCGACCGATACCGGCGGCCCGAACAAGGAGGGCAAGAGCTTCTTCCTCAATATCAAGGGCCCCGAGCTGCTCAACAAGTACGTCGGTGAGACCGAGCGGCACATCAGGCTGGTCTTCCAGCGGGCCCGTGAGAAGGCCAGCGAGGGCATGCCGGTCATCGTGTTCTTCGACGAGATGGACTCGATCTTCCGCACCCGCGGATCCGGCGTGTCCAGTGACGTGGAGAACACGATCGTGCCGCAGCTGCTGTCCGAGATCGACGGCGTCGAGGGCCTGGAGAACGTGATCGTCATCGGGGCCTCCAACCGCGAGGACATGATCGACCCGGCGATCCTGCGGCCCGGACGGCTGGACGTCAAGATCAAGATCGAGCGGCCGGACGCCGAGGCGGCCAAGGACATCTTCTCGAAGTACGTCCTGACCGAGCTGCCGCTGCACCCGGACGACATGACCGCCAACGGCTCGTCGGCTCAGGCCACCGTCGATGCGATGATCCAGCGCACGGTCGAGCGGATGTACACCGAGTCCGAGGAGAACAGGTTCCTCGAGGTCACCTACGCCAACGGCGACAAGGAAGTGCTGTACTTCAAGGACTTCAACTCCGGCGCGATGATCGAGAACATCGTCGCCCGGGCCAAGAAGATGGCCATCAAGGAGTTCCTGGACACCGGGCAGAAAGGTATCCGGGTCAGTCACCTGCTGGCCGCGTGCGTCGACGAGTTCAGCGAGAACGAGGACCTGCCGAACACGACAAACCCGGACGACTGGGCACGTATCTCCGGCAAGAAGGGCGAGCGCATCGTCTACATCAGGACCCTGGTCTCCGGCAAGACGGGAACCGAGGCGGGCCGTTCGATCGACACCGTGGCGAACACCGGACAGTACCTTTGATGTCTGTTCGCGCTAAGGAAACCGTGTCCGCATGTCGTCTTCGCTCATAACGGCATTAGGCTGCTTTGCATGAGCGTTCTCCGCGTGATGGGCACAGAGACGGAATACGGCATCTCTGTGCCCGGACAGCCCGGCGCTAACTCGATGGTCACGTCGTCTCAGATCGTCAACGCCTACCAGGCGGCCACCGCCGCCAAGGCCCGGCGAGCGCGGTGGGACTTCGAGGAGGAGAACCCGCTGCGGGACGCGCGGGGATTCGACCTGACCCGCGAGGCGGCGGATTCCTCGCAGCTGACGGACGAGGATCTTGGCCTGGCCAACGTGATCCTCACCAACGGCGGGCGGCTGTACGTCGACCATGCCCACCCCGAGTACTCCGCCCCCGAGACCACCAACCCGCTGTCCGCGACGATCTGGGATAAGGCCGGTGAGCTGGTCATGGCCGAGGCCGCGGCCAAGGCCGCGACGATACCGGGCAGCGCGCCCATCCAGCTCTACAAGAACAACACCGACAACAAGGGCGTCTCCTACGGCTCCCACGAGAACTACCTGATGCGGCGCAACACTCCGTTCGCCGACATCGTCAGGTTCCTGGTCCCGTTCTTCGTCTCGCGTCAGGTGATCTGCGGGGCCGGGCGGGTCGGCATCGGCGCCGACGGCCGGGGGACGGGCTTCCAGATCAGCCAGCGCGCCGACTTCTTCGAGGTCGAGGTGGGCCTGGAGACCACGCTGAAGCGGCCCATCATCAACACCAGGGACGAGCCGCACGCCGACCCGGAGAAATACCGGCGGCTGCACGTGATCATCGGCGACGCGAACATGAGCGAGGTATCCACTTACCTCAAGGTCGGCACGACGTCGCTGATCCTGGCGATGATCGAGGACAAATTCCTCGGCACCGACCTGTCGGTCGAGGCGCCGGTGGCTGAGCTCCGCGCGATCTCGCACGATCCCACCTGCCGCCGCCTGCTGACCCTCAAGGACGGCAGGAAGATGACCGCCGTCCAACTGCAGGCCGAGTACCTCGAACTCGCCCGCAAGTACACAGAAGACAAGTACGGGAACGACGTCGACGACATCACAAGCGATGTGCTCCACCGGTGGGAGTCGGTGCTCAACCGGCTGGCGGAGGACCCGATGCTGCTGGCGAAGGAACTGGACTGGGTGGCCAAGCTCGAGCTGCTCGAGGGCTACCGGTCCAGGGACGGCCTGGCCTGGGATCACCCGCGGCTGCAGCTCGTCGACCTGCAGTACTCCGACGTGCGGCCCGATCGCGGCCTGTACAACCGGCTGGCCGCCCGGGGCCGGATGGTCCGGCTGACCGATGACGCCACCATCGAGCGCGCGGTGGAGAACCCGCCCGAGGACACCAGGGCCTACTTCCGGGGCCGGTGCCTGCGGCAGTACCCGGAATCCGTCGCGGCCGCCTCGTGGGACTCGGTGATCTTCGACATCCCGGGACGCGAGTCGCTGCAGCGCGTGCCCACGCTGGAGCCCCTGCGCGGAACCAGGGCGCACGTGGGCGAGCTGCTTGACCGTTGCCGTAGCGCAGCCGACCTCGTCGCCGCACTCACCGGCCATGACTAGCTGACCGGCTTCGGATCGCGAGTTCGTACCGATTTCGGCCCGGCGGGATTGGGCGGGACTGCTACGGGTGACGATAGCGTTGGGACAGACGGAGGTAGCAACATGGCAACGAAGGACACTGGCGGTCAGCGGCAAACCACGCGGCGCGCCGAAGAGACCGAGCAGGCCGAGACCGGGACCACCGAGGAGAGCAAGGAGCGGCACGAAAAGCTCTCCGACGACGTCGACGCGATCCTCGACGAGATCGACGAGGTGCTCGAGGAAAACGCCGAGGAGTTCGTCCGGTCCTACGTGCAAAAGGGCGGCCAGTAACGACGGCGTCCCTGTAGCCCTCGCCGCGCCGGTTCGCCGAAGGCGGACGCGCCGACGGGGTCACGGTAGCGGTCGCGCTCTGGCGTGGCAGTAGGGTCTGTTGAGGGAAGCGCTCGTCCCGGGGTTACCCCCCGGGACCCGACATTGCTGACTACCAGTGGAGGAGATCCGTATTGGGCTCGTACTACGACGGCAGCCAGTCAGGTTCCGGTTTCATGGGCCTGCAGACCTCCTCGTTTGCCGATGTCCTCGCGGCCCACTCGCCCGGTCTGCTGCCGGGCCGGCTGCCGGGTGTGGCGGGCGACGCGACGCCAGGAAACCAGGCCATCCGGGATCTGCCGCACGCCACCACGATCGTGGCCGCGGTGAGCGATCACGGGGTCGTGCTGGCAGGCGACCGCCGGGCCACCGCGGGCAGCATGATCGCGAAGCGAGACGTGGAGAAGGTCTTCCGCAGCGACGAGTTCTCGGCCATGGGGTACGCGGGCACCGGCAGTGTGGGGATCGAGTTCGTCCGCCTGTTCCAGGTTGAGCTTGAGCACTACGAGAAGATGGAAGGCCGGTCGCTGTCCCTGGAGGGCAAGGCGAACCGGCTCGCCTGGATGGTCAGGGGCAACCTGGGCGCGGCCATGCAGGGCCTCATCGTCGTCCCGCTCTTCGTCGGATACGACGAAGACGCCGGGCACGGGCGGATCTTCAGCTACGACGTGGCCGGCGGCCCGTACGAAGAGCAGCGCTTCTTTTCCATCGGCTCGGGGTCCTTGTTCGCCCGGGGCGCGCTGAAGAAGCTCTACGCGGACGGCATGTCGGTCGACGACACCGTGCTGGCCTGCGTGCAGGCGCTGTACGATGCCGCCGACGACGACTCGGCAACCGGCGGCCCGGACCTGACCAGGCGCATCTTCCCGGTCATCGCCACGATCACGGCTGACGGCTTCAGGAAGCTGTCAGAGGCCGAATCCGAGGAAGTCGCCCAGCAGGTCGTGCAGAGCCGGATGATCAGTCCAGACGGCCCCGCGGCCCCGTTGCGCAACGGCTAGCGGATCGAGCCAGCCCCATCCGAACCATCTGAGCCCATCCGACCAAGGTAAAGGAAGCGTCCGCGGTGTCGATGCCGTTCTACGTGTCACCAGAACAGCAAATGCGGGACAAGGCCGACTACGCGCGGAAGGGCATCGCGCGCGGCCGTAGCTGCGTTGTGGTCCAGTACGCAGGCGGGATCTTGATGGTGGCGCCAAATTCCTCGAGCGCGCTGCACAAGATCAGCGAGATCTACGACCGGATCGCCTTCGCCGCGGTCGGCAGGTACAACGAGTACGAGAACCTGCGCAAGGCCGGAGTCACCTACGCGGACATCACCGGCTACCAGTTCGACCGGCACGATGTGACGGCGCGCGGCATCGCCAACTATTACGCGCAGAACCTGGGCACGATCTTCACCGAGAGCCCGAAGCCGTGGGAGGTGGAGATCGTCGTCGCCGAGGTCGGCGAGCAGCCGGACGGTGACCAGATCTACCGGATCACCTTCGACGGATCGGTGACGGACGAGCCCGGCTTCGTGGCCTTCGGCGGCCAGGCGGACCAGGTGTCCGAGGCGCTGAAGGAGCGCTACTCCGACGGCATGTCCCTAGCTGAGGCGTTCCGCGCGGCCCTGGACGCGCTGTCCGCCCCGGCCAATGGCGGCAGCAGTGAGATGACGGCCTCGCAGCTGGAAGTGGCCATCCTGGACCGGGCCCGCGACCACCGGACCTTCCGCCGCCTTCGCGCCGCCAGACTAGAAGAGCTCATCGGCGAAAGCCGCGCGATCCCCGCCGACGCCGACGCCGACGCCGACGCCGAGGCCTCCGACGCCGCCGACACCCCCCCGTCCGCCCCCGGCGATGCCGGCGCCCCGGCCGCCCCTGGCGCCCCGGGCACCCCCGGCGATGCCGGCACTCCGGGCGCCCCCGGCGCTCCGGGCACCCCCTCGACTGGCCCCAGTGCCCCCGCCAGCTCCGACCCGCCGACCGGCCCCGACCCGTCAAGCTCAGACCGCGGCAGCGGCCTCAGCGGTCCCGCCCTCTAACCTCGCCGATCTGCGCATTGACCTAGTAGCTAGCTAGTACCTCAGCAGCCAGCGTTCGACCGGTTACCCGGTGCGGTAAAGGTCACGCCCGGCGAAGGGCCAGCATCCCCCGCGAACACCACCCGCCTCGCCTGCCACACCCGCACCGGGCGCTCCCGCTCTCCAACGACACCGATGGTCCATCGTGGTTGTCCCAGCAATACCGATGGTCCTTCAATGTGGGTCAGGTTCAGGGTTCTGCCCCGGCGAAGCTGCTGGAAGCGGGCCGAACGTTACCTGGCACGGCTCTAGTCTGCCCCGGGCCACTTCGCGGCCCGGCCTCTTCAGTTCGGGGGCAAGCGCGGGCTGCCCCGCGAACGTGTCCCGGCCCGTTATCCGCCGGGTGAGCCAGCTGGGAAGCGGGAGGCCTGATGGTGCTGCAGGGCAGGGCTGAGCAGGGCTGAGCGGCATTGCCGCCAGCCTGGATCCGGCACGTGATGCGGGACAGACGAGAGTGAGGCGCCCGGTCAAGCCGCGGTGAATACCAACGACACGTTGTGGCCGCCGAACCCGAACGCGTTGTTCAGCACCGCCATCGGCTCGGAGCCTCGTTTGCTGAGCGGCCTCGGCTCGGTGGCGACATCGATGGGGACGTTCTCGTCGAGGTCGTCGAGGTTGATCGTGGGCGGAGCCACATGCTCCTTCAGCGCGAGGATGGCCGCCACCGACTCGATGGCGCCCGCGCCGCCCAGCAGGTGCCCGGTCATCGATTTAGTGGATGTGACGATCACGCCGTCCACGGCCGGCCCTAGCGCCTTGACCAGAGCCTGGGCCTCGAGCGCGTCGCCCTCCGGAGTCGAGGTGGCGTGCGCGTTCACGTGCACCACCTGAGCCGGGTCGACCCGTGCATCGGCCAGCGCCCGGCTGATCGCCGAGGCCACCCCGGCTCCGTCGGGTGCGGGGTGGGCGATGTGGTAGGCGTCCGAGGAGTAGCCGGCCCCGGCCGCGATCGCGTACACCATCGCGCCGCGTTGCCGGGCGTGTGACAGCGACTCGAGCACCAGCATGCCGGCCCCCTCGCCGAGCACGAACCCGTCCCTGCCCTTATCAAAGGGCCGTGACGCCCGTTCGGGATCATCGTTGCGGGTGGACATGGCCCGCATCACCGCGAACGCGCCGATGTTCAGCGGCAGGATCGCCGCCTCGGTACCGCCGGCCAGCACCACGTCGGCCCGCCCGGAACGGATCATGTCGATGCCGTACCCGATCGCCTCCGCACCGGACGCGCAGGCACTGACCAGGGAGTGAGCGCCAGCATGGGCCCCGATCTCCATGCTGATCCAGCCGGCGGAGCCGTTCGGCATCAGCATCGGCACCGTATAGGGCGAGATGCGCTGCCAGCCCTTCTCCCTGAGCATGTCGTAGGCCGTCAGCGTTGATCCAATGCCGCCGATCCCGCTGGTGACCGCCACGCCGAGCCGCTCCGGGTCCATTTCCGGTGCTCCCGCGTGCGCCCAGGCCTCGCGTGCGGCCACCATCGCCAGCTGCTCGCACCGGTCCATCCGGCGGGCCTGCACACGGCCCACGATCGCGACCGGGTCGACGGCGGCCTGGGCCGCGATGCGAACCGGCAGCTGCTGCGCCCACGGCTCGGTCAGCGGGCCCACGCCGCTGCGCCCGGCCAGCATCCCCGCCCAGGTCGACGCGACGTCCCCGCCGAGCGGGGTGGTGGCGCCGAGCCCGGTGACGACGACCGTTTCTCGCTCTACGGTCACGCTGTACCCCCGGCATTCTTGGCGACGAAGGTCACCACATCCTGGACCGTGGTGAGATCCTTCAGCTGGTCATCGGGAATCTCGACGCCGAACTTGTCCTGCGCGGCGACGGCGATCTCGACCATCGACAGCGAATCGATGTCCAGATCGTCCACGAAGCTCTTGCCCGGCGTGACCTCGTCCGCCGGGACGCCGGCGATCTCTTCCACGATTTCCCCGAGCCCGGCGAGAATCTCCTGGTCGTTCATGATGTTTACTCCTTGTCGTAAATGTTTGTATGGTCTGCGCCCGTTGGCGGGGCTGCGTCCTGTCAAGTCTCGTGGAGTTAGCGGCGGCCGGCTGGCTGACGAGGCGCGGCTAGGGTACCGTGACCACCTGCGCCGCGTAACACAGGCCCGCGCCAAACCCGAGCAGCAGGGCCGCGGACCCCGGCTTCACGTCGCCGCGCTCGATCATCCGTGACAGCGCCAAGGGGATCGACGCCGAGGACGTGTTACCCGCGTTCACGATGTCGTCCGCCAGGCGCTCACGGGGGACGCCGAGCTTACGCGCGATGGTCTCGATGATGCGCAGGTTCGCTTGATGGGGCACGAACGCCGCCAGGTCGCTCACCGCAATGCCGGCCCGCTCGCACGCCTGCGCCGCGATCGGGTGCATCGCGGTGGTGGCCCAGCGGAACACCGCCTGGCCCTCTTGGTGCAGCGACGAGTTACGGTCGGCGATCGTGATGTTCTGGGCCAGGTCCCCCGAGCTTCCCCAGACGACCGGGCCGATGCCGGGCGCCTCGCCGTCCGCGACCGGGCCGACCACCGCGGCTCCTGCGCCATCAGCGAAGATGATGCAGGTAGACCGGTCGGTGAAGTCGATCCACGCCGACATCTTCTCCGCCCCGATGACCAGCACGTGCCGGGCCGTACCGGCCCGGATGGCGTCTGAAGCGTTCGCCAGCGCGTAACAGAAACCGGCGCACGCCGCGTTGAGGTCGTAGGCGCCGGGCGCGACAATCCCGAGTCGGTGCGCGACCACCGCGGAGACGTTCGGTATCGACGCCTCGGTGCTGCAGGTGGCCACGATGACCAGGTCGATGTCACCTGGGGACAAACCGCTGGCGGCAAGCGCCTTGCCGCCGGCGACGAACGCCATGTCGGTCACGCTCTCGTCGGGCCCCGCGATCCGGCGGCTGACGATGCCGACCCGGCTGCGGATCCATTCGTCGCTGGTATCGACGGTGGCGGCCAGGTCAGCGTTGGTGACTACGTTGCCGGGCTGATAATCGCCGAACGACAACAGACGCGCGCCCGCGGCGGGAGCGAACGGCCCGACGGCTGGGGCCGGATGGAGAGATGTCATGCGCCTTCCCTGGACTGGACGCGGACTTCGGGTCGGCGTTCGCTGACCGGATCTTCGTCTTCCACCAGCGTATGTCCGTGGCCGCGGGTCCACAGGTGTTCCTCGATCAGGTCGTGAGCCGCGTCTAGCTGGTCTGGGGTCTTGATCGCCAACCGCACCACGTCGGGCAGCGCCCGACGGGCCAGCCCGGTCAGCGTGCCCGATGGCGGGAGTTCGATGATGGCGGTCACGCCGAGTTCGGCCATGGTCTGCATGCACATGTCCCAGCGCACCGGCGCGGCGACCTGGGCGACGATGCGCTCCAGCCATTCCTTTCCCGTGGTGATCGTCGCGCCGTCGGCGTTGGACAGCAGCGTGATCGCGGGATCGGCCACGGTGATCCCGGCGGCCGCGCCGCCCAGTGCCGCCACGGCCGCCGCCATGTAACGGGTGTGAAAGGCCCCCGCGACTTTCAGCGAGCGCAGCCGCGTGTTAGCCGGCGGCGCCGCCGCGAAGGCGGCCAGGTCGGTGATGCGCCCGGCGGCCACGATCTGGCCCTCGGCATTGACGTTCGCGGGAGCCAGACCATGCCTGGCGATGGCCGCGAAAACTTCGTCCTGATCCCCGCCGAGCACGGCTGTCATCCCGGTCGGCGCGATCGCCGAGGCCGCCGCCATCGCGCGGGCGCGCACCCGGACCAGGCGCATCGCGTCATCTGCGCCGACGACGCCGGCGATAACCCCGGCCGCGAGTTCTCCGACGCTGTGCCCGGCCGCCGCGTCGGCGGGAAAGTCGCTGGCGTCACCGCCCGCCAGGGCACCGGCCGCGGCGAGAGCGGCCGCCACCAGCAAGGGCTGGGCGACCGCCGTATCCCTGATCTCATCGGCGCTGGCGGTGGTGCCGTACTTGATCAGGTCGCAGCCCGCTAGCTCGGAGGCGGCGCCGAGACGCTCAGCGACGCCGGGCAGTTCGAGCCAGGGCGCCAGGAAACCCGGCGTCTGCGCGCCCTGCCCAGGCGCGGTGATGATCAGCATCCTCTTACCCTGCCCTGTAGAAGTCCGCCACCTAGATGTCGGACGCTACGAAGTTGCCTATCTAAAAATTGTAGCTTCTATCCAAGAAGCTCCTGTCTCTTTGCGCTTACGGGGCGGACTCCTCAGTCGAGGAGCCGCGTTCCCTCGGGCCGCCTGGCGGCCAGGCGCCCCAGGACGAGGGCGACCCACAGGGTGAAGCCGTCACGGCCGACCGATGGCGTGTACGTGGTGAGCTCGGCCACGCGGCGTAGCCGGTAACGGACCGTGTTCGGGTGGACGAACAGCAGTCGCGCGGTGGCCTCCAGGGACGAGCCCTGCTCCAGATAGGTCGTCAGGGTCTCGAGCAGTGCGTGCCCACCGCCGACCAGCGGCTGGTAGACATCGCTGATCAGCGCCGCCTTAGCGTCCTCGTCCCCGTCCAGGGCACGTTCGGGCAGCAATTCGTCCGCCCCGGTCGGCCTGGGTGCATCCGGCCAGGCCGGAGCGGCGCGCAACGCGGCCAGAGCGGCCCGCGCGGAGGCGGAGGCGGCGCGCAGATTCCGGACCAGCGGGCCGGCGATGACCGGTCCAGGTCCGAACCGGCCGGCGAAGCGTTCGGCCGCGGCGATCGGGTCGTCGGTGCCGCCGAGCACCAGGATCAGCCGGTTCCCCTGCACGCCGGCGAGCAGATCGAGCCTGGCCCGCTTGGCCTGAGCCCGGAGGTCCTCGATGAGCGGCTCAGGTCCGCTGGGCCCCGTGCTCCCCGGGCCGGCCGAGCCGTCCTCGTCGGCAATCGTCCCGACGATGACCACCACCGGCGAGGAGGACCAGTTCAGCGCCGAGGCCCATGAGTGCATCGAATCCTCGGTTTCCCCGCGGACCAGGGAATCCACGACGAGCGCCTCGAGCCTGGCGTCCCAGGCGCCGCGCGCCTCCGCCGTCCGCGCGTACACCTGCGCGGCGCTGAACGCGATCTCCCTGGCGTAGGTCAGCACCGCCTCGCGGAGCTCCGCTTCGCCGCCGGGCACGGCCAGGCCGTCCACCTGGTCTTCCACCGCGTCGATGATGACCCGGACCATCTCGACCGCGTGCTGCAAGCTGACCGCGCGGGCCAGTTCGCGCGGTGCCGTGCCGAACACCTCGGTCACCGCGGGCCGGTTGCGCTCCGGGTGCCTGATCCAGTCCAGGAACGCGGCGATCCCCGCCTGGGCGACCAGGCCTAGCCAGGACCTGTTCTCCGCGGACATCTTGCGGTACCAGGGCAGCCGTTCGTCCATCGCGGTGATGGCGGCCGTGCCGAGTGCCCCGGCCGCCCGCTCCAGGCGCCGCACGGTCTCAGGATCGACCCGCGGCCTGGCCCCCTTGGCCCCCTTGGGCCCTTTGGCCCCTGGCCTTTGGGGCCTTTGGCGCCCCTGAACCCCCTAACCTCCTGCTTCGCCGTCACCCTTCCACCTGCGGGTTACGCCAGGGCCTCGCTGACCGGAAGGTCGAGACGATACCGGGTGATGGCCTGGGCCGGAAGACCCGGGTCCACCGCGCCGGCGCGAGCCAGTTCCCAGAGCACCGCGACCGTGATCGACTCGGCGTCCACGCGGAAGAACCGCCGCGCGGCCGGCCGGGTATCGGAGAAGCCGAACCCGTCGGTGCCAAGCGAGGTGTACCTGCCCGGCATCCAGCGGGCGATCTGGTCAGGGACCGCCTTGATCCAGTCCGACACGGCCACGATCGGGCCGGCCGCGTCAGCCAGCGCCGAGGTGACATACGGCACCCGCGGCTCCTCACCGGGGTGCAGCATGTTCCACGACTCACAGGCCAGCCCGTCCCGGCGCAGCTCGGTCCAGGAGGTGGCCGACCAGATATCGGCGGATACGCCCCAGTCCGTGGCCAGCATCTCCTGGGCGGTCAGAGCCGACCGTACCGCTATCCCGGACGCCAGGATCTGGGCGCGCGGCGCGTCCGCCACGGACCGTTCGGCCTCATCCTGGCCGTCGCCCGAAGCTTCCGGGTGCCCGCCGCCTGGCCCGGTCGCGCCGAGAGCAGGCGCGTACAGGTACAGCCCGCGCAGGATGCCCTCCTCGAGCGCGGCCGTCCCGCCGGGGAAGTTCACGGGCTCGGCGGGTTGCGGATAGGGCTCGTTGTACAAGGTGAGGTAGTAGAAGATGTTCTCACCGTCCGGGTGCTCCGGCGTGGCCTCGTACATCCGGCGCAGCGCATCCCGCATCACGTAGGCCAGCTCGAATGCCCATCCGCAGTCGAAGGATATGCATGCCTCGCTGACCGAAGCCAGCAGCAGCGAGTGCCCGTCGTTGTGCTGCAGGCCCTCGCCGGTCAAGGTCGTCCGCCCGGCCGTCGCCCCGAGCAGGAAGCCCCGCCCGAGCTGGTCGCCGAGCAGCCACATCTCGTCGCCGGTCCGTTGCCAGCCGAACATCGAGTAGAACACGTACACCGGGATCATGTGCGTGCCGTGGGTGGCGTACGAGGTCCCGGCCGCGATCACCGAGCCCATCGCGCCGGACTCGCTGATCCCCTCGTGCAGGATCTGGCCCTTCTCGGATTCCTTATAAGACAGCAGCAGGTTCCGGTCCACCGCCTCGTAGGTCTGCCCGTGCGGGGAGTAGATCTTCGCGGTCGGGAACAGCGAGTCCATGCCGAACGTCCGGGCCTCATCGGGGATGACCGGCGCGAACCGCTCCCCGATAACCGGGTCCTTCATCAGCTCCTTGAGCAGCCGGACGAACGCCATCGTGGTGGCGACGGCCTGCTTGCCCGAGCCCTTGCGCAGCTCGTCGTACACCGAGTCGCTGGGCAGCGGCAGCGGCTTGGCCCTGACGACCCGGCGGGGGAGCACCCCGCCGAGCGCGGCCCGCCGCTCGCGCATGTACCGGATCTCGTCGGAGTCCTCGCCGGGGTGGTAGTACGGCGGGAGCTCGGCCTCCAGCGCCGAATCGGGGATCGGCAGGTAAAGCCGGTCCCTGAACTCCTTCAGCTCGGCCACGGTGAGCTTCTTCATCTGGTGGGTGGCGTTGCGGGCCTCGAAGTCTTTGCCCAGCGTCCATCCCTTGATCGTGTGCGCGAGGATGACCGTGGGCTGGCCGGTGTGCTCGCGCGCCGCCTTGAACGCCGCGTACACCTTGCGGTAGTCGTGCCCGCCGCGGGACAGGCCGCGCAGCTCGTCGTCGGACAGGTGCGCCACCATCTTGCGCAGCCGCGGGTCGCCGCCGAAGAAGTTCTCCCTGATGTACGCGCCCGATTCCACGCTGTAGGTCTGGAACTGGCCGTCCGGGGTGGTGTTCATCTTGTTGACCAGCACGCCGTCGGTGTCCTGGGCCAGCAGCGGATCCCAGTCGCGGCCCCAGATGACCTTGATCACGTTCCAGCCCGCGCCGCGGAAGTACGCCTCGAGCTCCTGGATGATCTTCCCGTTGCCGCGCACCGGGCCATCCAGCCGCTGCAGGTTGCAGTTGATGACGAAGGTGAGGTTGTCGAGTTCCTCGCGCGCGGCCAGGCCGATCGCGCCGAGCGCCTCGGGCTCGTCCATCTCGCCGTCGCCGAGGAACGCCCACACGTGCGACCGTGAGGTGTCATGGAGCTCGCGGGCCAGCAGGTACCGGTTGAACCTGGCCTGGTAGATCGAGTTCAGCGCGCCCAGCCCCATGGACACGGTGGGGAACTCCCAGAAGTCCGGCATCAGCCGCGGGTGCGGGTAGGACGGCAGCCCGCCGCCGGGATGGGAGAGTTCCTGCCGGAACCCGTTGAGCTGGTCCTCGGTCAGCCGGCCCTCGAGAAAGGCGCGTGCGTAGATGCCGGGGGCCGCGTGTCCCTGGAAGAACACCTGGTCGCCGGATTCGCCGTGATCCTTGCCGCGGAAGAAGTGGTTGAAGCCGACCTCATACAGGCTGGCCGCGCTGGCGTAGGTGGCGATGTGGCCGCCCACGCCCATGCCCGGGCGGTTGGCGCGGGACACCATCACGGCGGCGTTCCACCTGATGTAGGCCCTGATCCGGCGCTCTACGTGCTCGTCGCCTGGGAACCACGGCTCGCGCTCGGGCGGGATGGTGTTGATGTAATCGGTGCTGCGCAGGCCGGGCACGCCGACCTGCTGCTCGCGGGCGCGCTCGAGCAAGCGGAGCATGACGTACCTGGCCCGGCCCCGGCCGCGGGTCTTGACGACCGAATCGAATGACTCGACCCATTCGCGCGTTTCGTCCGGATCGATGTCGGGCAACTGGGTCGGCAACCCGTCGCTGATGATGGGGAATTGCTGACGTCCGGAAGCCACGGGGTAGCCTCGCCTTCCGCAATTGATCGGGCGGCCGGTCGGCCGCGTCCTGGTTTGGCGTTCGTCTTCTCGATGTGTTGTCCAGACCAATCGTCGTACGAACTGGCGCTGAGCGCATCTCTACTCGACGGTAACCGCCCGGCGGGGGCGGCCCGCAACTCGCCGGGGGCCGAAAGCACCACGCGGGGGGTAGTTTCGCGGAGAGCGGACACGATCGTTACTGTACGTGATGAAAGATGCCGTGCGTAGCGGTTCAGGGGGCCGGCAGGTCAAATTATGATGGCGGTTTTAACGCATAGGGCGATTGCCACTTGCGCGCTGGGCCGGGCCAGTGTGAACTGTCCCAACAAGAAGTGCTGACGCTGTCATCGTCGTCAGGGGGGACCCGGTCCCGCGAACGCCTCGCGGACGGGCGCCCGCAGGCGTGCGATGACCGCGGGGAGGGATTCGAGGAGGACTTCAGTGAGCGCGACCGCGGGCCAGGCGCAGGACGAGCGCGGCCAGGCCGAGCGGCTCGGTATCAAACCGGGCCAGGTGGTGCAGGAGATCGGCTACGACGATGATTGCGACGAGCAACTGCGCGGCGCCATCACCAAGATCGACGGCGTGGAGCTAGTCGACGAGGATTACGAAGATGTGGTCGACGTCGTCCTGCTGTGGTGGCGGGACGGGGACGGAGACCTCGTCGACGCGCTGGTCGACGCCCTCACGCCGCTAGCCGACGGGGGATACATCTGGCTGCTTACGCCGAAGGCGGGCAGGTCAGGTCACGTCGAGCCGAGCGATATCGGTGAAGCCGCGCCGACGGCGGGCCTCTCTCAGACCTCGAGCGTGAGCGCCGCCCGTGACTGGTCGGGGTCACGCCTGGTCGCGCCGAAGGCACGCCGGTGAGACGTCGCCCCGGTGCTCTGGTACCCGCGCGGACCCAGCGAACAGACCTCCCATGGCGGTAGAGGTGGGCCAGCAGGCCCCCGACTTCGAGCTGAACGACCAGCATGGGACGCCCGTGCGGTTGTCGGCCTTCCGCGGCGCCAAGCACGTCGTGCTGGTCTTTTACCCGCTGGCCTTCAGCGGTGTGTGCACCGGTGAGCTGACTGCTATCCGCGACGAGTTCCCCGAGGTCAACCGCAACGACGTCGAAGTGCTCACGGTGTCCGTCGACTCCACGTTCGCGACTCGAGCGTGGTCGGACGCCGAGCATTTCGAGTTCGGGTTGCTGTCCGACTTCTGGCCGCACGGAGCAGTGTCCACCCTGTACGGTGTGTTCGACTCCGAGCGCGGCATCGCGACCCGGGGCACGTTCATCATTGACAAGGACGGCGTCGTGCGCTGGAAGGTCGTCAACCCGATTCCGCAAGCGCGTGACCTGGCCGACTACTCGAAGGCGCTCGCCGCGCTCGGCTAGCGCCGCCTGCTGAGGTAGCGGAGGCCTGGGGGCTTATGAAGTTCGTAGGGGCGGTGTCCTGACATGCCCTGTTACCGCTGTGGTGTGCGGCAGACCGATCCTGAACGGGGTAAGAGCCCCTGGCGGCGCGGTGTCCGGCATGACCAGCTCGTGCTGGTCTGCCCGGCGTGCCAGGAAGCGGGCGACTGGACCGCTGAGCTTGAATCCTGCCTCAAGTGCGGCAGCGTCCACCTGATCCGCCGGCTGGGCCAGGTCGAGTGCCTGGACTGCGGCCTGATCCGTGAGCCCGCCTCGGTCCTGGTCCCGTCGCTGGCCGGCGCGCAGGACGCGGACGAGACACGGCGGGCGACGCCGCCCTGGCCGAGGAGGTCGGGCGCGCCCTTGACCGCCTGCTCGGCCGGCGCTGATTCCTCCGCTTCCTCCGCCCGGCGCCGCATTCCGGTTTAATAACGGTCCTGGCTGGTAGCGCCATAGGAGACGGAGAGAGGAAATTCACGACCACTCCAGGAGGCAACACGTCATGGCCACCAAGGTGCGCGATGTGATGACGCCCGGCCCTATCGGGGCGGACTACTACCAGAGCATCTGCAGAGGCGGCCAGGACCATGCGCGACTGGGGCGTCGGCGCCCTCCTGGTCGTGAACGACCAGGCCCTGTACGGGCTGGTGACCGACTGGGATCTGGTGGTGCGGGCGGTGGCGGAGTCCAGGGGCCCGGACGAGGCCGTGGGCCCGCTGAGCACCGTCGGCCTCATCGGCGTGGACGTGGACGCCGACCCGGCGGAAGCTGCGCGACTGATGCGGGACAATGGCATCGGCCGGCTGCCCGTCCTGCAGGACGGGCAGGTCGCGGGCGTGGTATCGCCAGGCGACCTGGCCATATATCCGCCGTTTGCGCCCTAGCGCAGCGGGTAGCGGCACCTGATACAGGAGGTGACCGTGACGAGGAAACTGCGCGACATCATGTCGCCCGCGCCGGCCTGCCTGGCTCCCACCGAGACGGTCTTGGTGGCGGCCAGAGCCATGCGGGAACGAGGCGTCGGCACCGTGCTCGTGCTGACCGATGGCCAGCTCAGCGGGCTGGTTACCGACCGGGACATCACGGTCAAGGTGCTCGCGGAGAACCGTGATCCGCGGACCACGCTCATCGGTGAGATCTGCAGCCACGGGGTATCGGCGCTCGGCCCGGATGACGGCGTGGACCAGGCCGAGCGGCTGGTTCACCAGCGAGTGGTACGCCGCATCCCGGTTCTGCAGGCAGGCATCCCGGTGGGGGTGGTCGCCGTCGGCGACCTGGCCTTGTGCCGGGACGCAAGCGTGGCGCGGCCCGGCGCCCAAGCTGCCTCCCCCGACTCCTGACGAGGGGTGGGCATATGTCAGGGAAGCAAGAACTGATCGTGAAGGAACTGCTTGAGCGGTGCGGGTCCCTGTACGCCGAGGAGGCCGGCATCAAGCTCGCCGACCGTCCCGGCCCGCTTTACCAGGAACTCGTACTGGCCACGTTGCTCAGCGCGCCGATTCCGGCGCAAACGGGGATCGCCGCCGCGCGCGAGCTGTTCGCAGCCGGCTACCGGAGCCCGCGAGCCATGAGCGAGGCCAGCTGGCAGGACCGGGTGGACGCGCTCGGACGCGGCCACTACCGGCGTTACGACGAACGCACCGCGACCATGCTCGGTGACGGCGCCGACCTGCTGACCAGCCGATGGCACGGCGACCTGCGCAGGCTTCGCGACAAGGCCCACGGCGACGCCCACGGCATCGCCTCCTTGCTGACCGAGTTTCCCGGGGTGGGACCGACCGGCGCCAGTATCTTCCTGCGCGAGATACAGGACGTCTGGGTCACGGTGGCGCCGTACGTGGACGCCAAGGTGAGCAGCGGTGCCCGCCGGGTGAGGCTGCCCTACGACCGGGAGTCACTGGCCGGCTTGCTGACCGGCAGCGGCCAGCCCGCCCGGCTGGCCGCTGCCCTGGTGCGCGTGTCGCTGAGCCAGCGTGCCGCCAGCGAAGTCACCGCCGCCGTGCCCGACTGAGCCGGCCAGCGACCGTGCTAGAAATGAGCCAGGGACGGAGGATCTAGTGCCGATCGAACAGCTCGGGCATGAGGCGGCAGAACTGCTAAGCCTCACCAACGGCGGAGAGGCCAGATCGCTGAACAAGCTCGCCGAGCTTGCCGCCTGGCAGGTGCAGGCTTGTTCTGGCGCGCACGCGGCGGTCTGGCGTGACGGCGAGGTGGTCAGCGCGGCGGCGACCCACCCCGACCTGGCCGAGCTGGCTGACTTGCAGTTCAGGATCGGCCGCGGCCCGCTGGTCGAGGCGGCGGATACCGGCGTAGCGGTGAGTTGCCCGGACACGCTTGACGATGCTCGCTGGCCCGACTTCGCCGAGGCGGCCCTGCGCCGCGGGGTTCGCTGCTCGGTCCACCTGGTGCGTGAACTCCCGCGCGGTGTCCTGGTGCTGTCGTTGTTCGGCGTGCGTCCGGGCGTGCTGGACGCCGAGTCCAACCCCATGGCGGACATGCTGGCCGCGTTCGGCGGTGCGATGCTCACCAACGCGACCGCGTATGACCAGGCTCAGCGGACCGCTAGTCAGCTCAAGGACGCCGTGATCTCGCGATCGGTGGTCGATCAGGCCAAGGGCATCTTGATGCACGCGCTCGACTGCGGCGCCGACGACGCGTTGCAGCGCCTGCGCCAGGAATCCCAGCGCCGGCACGTCAAGGTCACCGAGGTGGCAAGCGAGGTGGTGGCCGCCTACGGCGGTGAATAACTCGACGGCGGTTTCACCTTGGCCACCACGATGGTCATGTCGTCCCGCAGCCGGTCTTCTGAGAAGCGGGTGACCACGCCCTGGACCATCCGGGCGGTCTCGGCCGCGGACCTGCCCGCCAGGCCGGCCAGCTCGTCGGCGAGCCGCTCCTCGAAGTACCGCATGTCCGCGCTGCGCGCCTCCGTGACCCCATCGGAGTAGAAGAAGAGCAGGTCATCGGGGTCAAGGTCGAATTCTTCCCGGTCCGGCTGGGCGTCAGGGAACAGGCCAAGGGGTAGGCTGACGCCGCTCAGCACGTCAACCCGCCCGTCGGGCCGGACGACCGCCGGGCCGGGGTGGCCCGAGGTGGCCAGGACCACGTGCACGCGGTCGCCGTCCCAGGTCAGGTAGGCGAGCTTGGCCGTGACGAAACGATCCTCGTAGTCTCCGGCCAGGATGATCTCGTTGACCGTGGCCAGCACCTCCACCGGGTCACGACTTCCGTGGGCGATGGCCCGGATGGCGTGCCGGGCGGCGGCGGTCATCGCGGCGGCTTCCTGTCCCTTACCGCAGACGTCGCCCACCGTGATGGCCCATCCGTCCGGGACCTGGAAGACGTCGTAGAAGTCGCCGCTGGCCTCCAGCCCTTCGCCGGCGGGCAGGTACGCGGCGGAAAGGTCAAGCCCGGGGACATCGGGCAGCCGGGCCGGAAGCAAGCTGCCCTGCAGCGCCTCCGCGACCGCGGAACGGTGCCGGAACATCCGGTCCACCCTGATCGCGACACCGAGGTGCTCACCAAGTTCTTCGGCCAGGCCAAGTTCGGCGATCTCGAACCGGCCCTCGCCGGCCTGCCTGGCCAGGGTGAGGACGCCGTAGCCGGTCGCACCGTCGGAGATCGGCACGCTCAGCAGCGAGGTCGCGCCCAGCAGCATCAGCAGCGGCGTTCCCTCGGCGGTGGCGCCGAGTATCCCGGAATCCTCCGTGTGGGCCAGGACCACGGACCGGCCCGCGGCGTGGACCTGGGCCGGCACCGAGCCGGGCGGCGGGTCGACCGCTCGCACCGTCCTGGCCAGTTCCTCGGCGGCCTCATCGTGCGGGCCGACCACGAACTGGCGCTGTAGCCGGTCCGCCCGCTCGACGTCGATGATCACCCAGCTCGCAATGTCGCCGGCCAGCAACCTGGCGCACCGCTGCAGGGTGACCGCCTCGCTGAACGTGCTGTTGTCGAGCAGCAGCCTGGTCACCGCGGTGATCATGTCCATCCGCCGGGTCAGGCTCTGGATCGCGCGGTTCGGGCCGGGATCTCCCGCGGCCGGGACCGGGTGCCCGGCTCCGGCCGCCGTCGGCTCGGTCATCGTGACGACCAGGAGCCGGGCAAGGTCCGGCAGGTCGACGACGTTCGCCGTCATGGTCACGTCGGCGTCCCCGGGGTTCCGGGCCGAGCAGCCTGCATTCGGAGTGCCTGGCGGTTCCGGTTCGCGCGGCCGCAGCGAGCTGACTGTGCACGGCGGCGCGGGACGGCAGATCGATAAAGGCGGTCAGCGGCCTGCCTGTCGCGTAGCCCGGCGGTGCGCCGATCAGCTCCCCGGCTCTGCCGTTCGCCCGCAGTATCGTCCCGTCCGGCTCCAGCAGGAACAGCGGGACCGGCGCCTCGGCGAATACGGCCCGGAGCAGGGCGCCTCGGCGCCGCGCGACGCAGCATCAGCCGCGGACTCCTCGGTGGCGGCGGCCGCCAGCTTGACCGCCGCGTCCACCGCCGCATCAAGCTCGGCGAACGCGGCGTCGAGCAAGGTATTCGGGTCGGCCCCCGGCATCGCCGCGGACTGTCGGAGGGCATCGCGCCGCCTGGCCAGGTCGGCGAAATCAGCGTCAGAGCCGTTCGGCCAGCTGTCGTGCGACATCTCTCCAGACCATCATTTCTACGCCGAGCGCTACCGCCGGAGCGCTACCGCCGAGTTTGGATGCCTTCCTGACCCGCTCTGATCTTACCGTCGGCGGCATCCCGGCCACCCCGGCGACGTGAAAGGATCCGCCCGGCCCGTGGCCCGGCGGATCCCTCCGCGTTGGTTTACCAGCGCCGCCAGGCGGGCCTGCGGCGGCTGCGGTACCGCCCGTAACCCCGGGTGGTGAACGCGCTGACCAGGAGGGCGGCGGCCAGCAGCGCGACGATGAAGGTGATCACGCTGTGCCCGGCGCCGAGGACGGCGGTGGTGATGATGCCGCCCGCCAGGGCGGCGACGACGCCGATGATGATGGTCAAGATGACCCCGATGTGCTGGCGCCCGGGCACGAGCAATCGCGCCAGGGCACCGATCACGAGTCCGATGAGGAGCCACGCGATGATGACGGAAGCGGTGAGTGTCATGACCCTCTCCTTAAAGGTTCGGTCCTACTCCTCATAGACGTCCTCGACCACCTCTGCCTCAACGCGTTGGTGGACCCGCGGGCTCGAGTCGGCGGCGGGCAGGCTGGCCTGCACGCGGGTATTGGCCGGAGTCCGGTTGACGTCATAGCCCGGGTAACTCACTTCTTCCACCCGGGCACCGCGCCGCCGGACCGTATGCCGCACGAACATGCGCCGGCCGACCCAGCCGTAGCCGCTGCGCGGGACCGCGATCCCGATCAGGCCGATGACGATGAGTACGTAGCCAGCCGTGTGCAAGTTGAAGACGGACGTGTTGGTCGTGACCGCGAACGCGAGAATCGCGCCGATGGCGATCAGGGCCAGTCCCATACCGGTTTTCATTCGGGTCCTTCCGCTGTCATGGCGTCTTGGCTCATCAGGCCGTGGCAGCTGATGTGGTCGACGGATGGGTGTCGTCGGTCTCGGCCGGATCGAGCAGCCGGTCCTTGAGGTGGCCGAGGGCCCGGGCCAGGAGCCTGGATACGTGCATCTGCGAGATGCCGAGCCGTTCGCCGATCTCGGTCTGGGTCAGGTTGCCGTAGAAGCGCATGACCAGGATGCGCTGCTCGCGCTCGGGCAGTTCGTCCCAGTGCGTGCTGACGGCCTCCATGTCGATGGTGTGGGCGACGCCGGGGTCGTCGTCGCCGAGCACGTCCGCAAGCAGGGCAGGATCTTCCCGGTCGGACAGCGGCGCGTCGAGGGAGTAGGTGCTGAACACCAGGTCCGCCTGGCGCGCCTCCTTCATGTCATCCGGGCTGACGCCGAGCCGGTGGGCGAGTTCTTCTTCGCTGGGTGCCCGGCCTAGCTGCTGGGTAAGCTCCTCGGTGGCTTTGCGCAGTTCGAGCAGCAGTTCCTGGGCCGACCGGCGGACGTGGATCTGCCAGCGCTTGTCCCGGAAGTGCCGCTTGATCTCGCCGCTGACGCACGGCTGCGCGTACGCGGAGAGGCTGTCACCCACCTCGGGGTCGTAGTTGTTTATCGCCTTGAGCAGGCCGACGTATCCGACCTGCATGAGATCTTCGACGGGTTCCGGACTACCGCGGTACTGCCTGACGCACGAGCGGACCAGCTTCTGGTAGCGGTCCACGAGAATCTCGCAGGCAGCGGCGCGGAGCTCGTTGTCTTTAGGCAGTGCGCGAACCTTAGCCAGCAGCGCATTGTCGGACAGCTCTTGCAGCTCCGCGCGCGACCCTGGGGTAGCTGGCGGCGCCAGGGACAGCCTGGGCGGCGGCGTCGGTGGTGGTGTCTGACGCCGGCGGCCGGAGGGTTCCTCTCGTCAAGGTGGCCTCCTTGGGACCCTGGGAATGACGGACGCCTAGGGTGTGCCCGACCCGTGACGAATAAACGTCAGGTGATGTGATGCTCGTCACATTCCGGGATATCCGGATGCCTTGACGTGTAAGGTCAGCCATGGCGATAACGCTCCGTGTCGGCGGCGCGCAGGGTCATGCCGTGACCTGGGCGGTCGGCATCGGGACTCATCGAGCCCTCCGAAGGGTCGAGGGTGCCGTCGAAGAACAGCCGTTCGATCCGCTGGTGATCATGGAAGTACTCGACGTGCCGCAGGTTCGGCACCGCGGCCCCCACATGCGCGTGCAGGTTGGGTGCGCAATGGCCGGATACCTGCAGGTGGTGTGCGGCCGCCAGGCTCGCGCCGCGCAGGAATTCGGTGATCCCGCCGCACCGGGTCACGTCCAGTTGCAGGCAGTCCACCGCGCCCGCGTCGATGAGCCGGGCCGAGTCGGTCAGCGACCAGCTGTACTCACCGGCGGCGACGTCGGGCTGCTATGTGCCCGCGTACCGCGGCCAGGCCCGCCAGGTCCTGCGAGGACACCGGCTCCTCGAACCAGGTCACGCCGATCGCGCTGAGCTCATGCCCCATCCGCACCGCCTGCCCGGGCAGTAGCCGCCGTTGGCGTCGACGTACAGCTCCGTGTCCTCGCCGATAACCTCCCGGGCCAGCCTGGCCCGGGCCAGGTCGCGCCGCTCGTCTGCGCCCCAGGACTCACCGATCTTGATCTTGACCCGGGGAATGCGATCCTTCTCCACCCAGTCGCTCGAGCTGCTGCGCGGGTGCGGGCGTCGTCGTAACTGGTGAAGCCGCCGCTGCCGTACACGGGTACCTGCTCGCGGGCGCGGCCGAGCAGGCCGGCCAGCGACTGGCCGAGCAGCCGCGCCTTGAGGTCCCACAGGGCAATATCCACCGCCGAGATCGCCATGGCCACCACGCCGGGGCGGCCGATGTTGCGGACCTGGCGGGCCATCGCCTCGTCGGTGCCGGCGATATCGAACGCGTCCCGGCCGATCACCACGTCCGTCAGACCTCACCGATGACGGTCTGCGCGGCGGCGGAGGTATAACTCCAGCCGACTCCCTGCTGGCCGCCGGCCTGGACGGTGACCAGGACCATTGTCGTTTTATCCCAGGTGAGCGTGCCGTCCGCCTCTGGCGCGTCGGTCGGTATGACATAGAGGCCGGTGTCGACCGCTGTCACTGCGGGTTCGGTCAGCGCTCGCTTCCTTCCGTTGGCTGGCACACGACTACCTTCTGGCGCCGCCCTCAAACCCGCGCGATTTTCCGCTGTCACAGGTGTAGACGCGCAGGCCCAGGGAAGCGTGTGGTCCGCTGCCCGCAAGACCCCCGCTCAGACCATTGTGAGGACTGGTGATGACCGTGACCGGGAACGCCATGAACTGGCGAGCGGCCGGTGCCTGCCTGACCGCGGACCCCGACCTGTTCTTCCCCATTTCCTCGGCCGGGCCCGGAGAAAAGCAGATCGCGCGGGCCAAGAGCATCTGCGCGGATTGCGGCGTCCAGCGGAAATGCCTGGAGTTCGCGCTGGCTCACGATCAGGTCTACGGCATCTGGGGTGGGACCACGCCCGAGGACAGGCAGCGGGAGCGGCGCCGTAAGCGGCGCGCGACCGCCGCCGTCGGCAAGCAGACGGTCGCGGCCTGACGGAGGCCACGTGCCTCAGCTGGTTGTCGTCACCGGTTAGCCAGCCAGCGCTCCATGCAGGCGAGCAGGTCGTCGGTGTCGACCGGCTTGGTGACGTAGTCGCTGGCGCCCGCCGCGATGCTCTTCTCCTTGTCACCCGGCATGGCCCGGGCGGTGACCGCGATGATGGGCAGGGTCGAGAACGCGGGCATCTGCCTGATCTTGCCCATGGTCGCGTAGCCGTCGAGCTCGGGCATCATCACGTCCATCAGCACCAAGTCGGTGTCCTCGGCGCTGAGCAGGGCCTCGATGCCCCGCCGCCCGTTGGTTGCCTGCGCCACGGTCATCCCGTGCAGTTCCAGCGTGCTCGTGATCGCGAAGACGTTGCGCGGGTCGTCGTCGATGACCAGGATCCGCTTGCCGCGCAGGACCTCGTGTCCGTCGGCCTCGGGCGGGGTCCTCGGCCTGGTCTCGGCCGCATTGGTGTCGGGGGGCTGCTCGCTGATCAGCGCGGGCACCTGGTCGGGCTGGGACGCGGACAGGTGTAGGGTGATCCGTTCCCGTAGCTCGTCCAGCGAGGGCAGCAGCTCGAGCGGCTGGGAGCCGAAGCGGAGCCGGGCCAGCCTGGACTGCGCACTGTCGATCTTGTCCCTGGTGTGGGCGAGGACCGGCACATCCCGCAGCTCGGGTTCCCCGGCGAGCTGCTCGAGGAAGGCGAACGCCGACGCGTCCTCCAGGCCCAGGTCAAGCACGACGCACTGGTGCGGCGCGGCGGCCAGGACCTCGATGCCCTGCTCCGGGCTGATGGCCGTGTCCACCTGCACGGCCCCGTGGATGCCGGACAGGTCGGAGACCGCGCTGTGAGCGAGCAAGGTGAGCAGGCCGGCCCGCGAGCCCTCCATGACCAGCAGCCGCCGGCCGCCCTGGGCCTCGTCGTCGGGCACCGTCGGCTGCAGCTGCAGGGCTTCGGTCACCTCCGCGTGCGCGTCACCGTTCGGCGAGATGGTGACGCTCTCGCCTGCGGCCGGCAGGCCGGAGGCCGAGTCGGCCAGGCTGACCGCGACTCCCGGCATTTCGCACGGCAGGTACAGCGTGAAGGAGCTGCCCTGGCCGAGTTCACTTTCCGCGGTGATCTCGCCGCCGAGCAGCGCTCCCACCTCGCGCGCGATCGACAGTCCGAGGCCGGTACCGCCGTACCGGCGGCTCAGCGTGCCGTCACCCTGCTGGAATGCGCCGAAGATCGTGGTGAGGTTTTCCGGGGCGATGCCGATGCCGGTGTCGGAGACCGAGAAGGCCAGGACGTCACCGCCGTCGGACACCCCCGGCGGCGTTCGCCAGTCCCGGCCGACTCGCAGGACCACCCGCCCGCGTTCGGTGAACTTGATCGCGTTGGCCAGCAGGTTGCCGAGCACCTGACGCAACCGCTGCCGGTCGGTGAACAGCTCGGACGAGGCGGCGGCGTCGGCCTCGACCGCGAACTCCAGGCCCTTCTCCGCGGTGATCGGCTGGAACGTGGCCTGGATGTCCTCGATCAGCTCACTGAGGCCGAACCGTTCGGCGTGGATGTCCATCCGGCCCGCCTCGACCTTGGACAGGTCGAGGATGTCGTTGATGAGCTGCAGCAGATCCGAGCCGGCCGAGTGAATGACGTTGGCGTACTCGACCTGCTTGGCGGACAGGTTCCGGCCCGGGTTCTGGGCCAGCAGCCGGGCCAGGATCAGCAGGCTGTTCAGCGGCGTGCGCAGCTCGTGCGACATGTTGGCGAGGAACTGCGACTTGTACTTGGACGCCAGCGCCAGCTGCCTGGCCCGTTCCTCGATCTCCTGCCTGGCCTGCTCGATCTCGGCGTTCTTGGTCTCGATGTCGCGGTTCTGCGTGGCCAGCAGGGCCGCCTTGTCTTCCAGCTCGGCGTTGGACCGCTGCAGCTCCACCTGCTGGTTCTGCAGCTCTTCCGATCGCGCTTGCAGTTCCGAGGTCAGCCGCTGCGACTCCGCCAGCAGCGTGTCGGTGCGGGCGTTCGCGATGATGGTGTTGAAGTTAACCCCGAGGGTCTCGGTCAGCTGTTCGAGGAAGTCGGTCTGCACTGGGCTGAACGAGGTGAACGAGGCGAGCTCGATGACCCCGAGCACCTGATCCTCGAACAGGATCGGCAGCACCGCCAGGTTCGCGGGTGGCGCCTCACCGAGCCCGGATGAGATCGTGACGTACCCCTCGGGCAGGTTCGCGACGATGATAGACCGCTTGCTCCGCGCCACCTGGCCGATCAGGGACTGGCCCAGCCGGTACTGGATCGGCGCCGTCTTGTCCGCGCGCAGGCCGTAACCGGCGATGAGGCGGAGCTGGGTGTCACCGTCGACCGGCTCGGCCAGGAAGAACGTGCCGTGCTGCGCGCCGACGAGCGGGGCAAGTTCGTCCATGATCAGCTCAGCCACGACGGCTAGGTCCCTGTGCCCCTGCATCATGCCCGCGATCTGGGCCAGGTTGGTCTTCAGCCAGTCCTGCTGCTGGTTGGCCCGGATGGTCTCGCGCAGCGACTGGACCATCGCGTTGATGTTGTCCTTGAGCTCGGCGACCTCGCCCTGAGCCTCCACCGAGATGGACCGGGTCAGGTCACCGGAGGCGACCGCGCTTGTCACCTCGGCGATCGCCCGGACCTGCCTGGTCAGGTTCCCGGCCAGCTCGTTGACGTTTTCCGTCAGCCGCTTCCAGGTGCCGGCCACGCCCTCGACCTCGGCCTGGCCGCCCAGGCGGCCCTCGCTGCCGACCTCGCGGGCCACCCGGGTGACCTCGGCGGCGAACGAGGACAGCTGATCGACCATGGTGTTGATGGTGGTCTTGAGCTCCAGGATCTCCCCCCGCGCGTCGACGTCGATCTTCTTCGACAGGTCGCCCTGGGCGACCGCGGTGGTGACCTGCGCGATGTTGCGGACCTGACTGGTCAGGTTGCCCGCCATCGAGTTGACGTTGTCGGTCAGGTCCTTCCAGGTGCCGGAGACGCCCTTGACGTCGGCCTGGCCGCCCAGGCGGCCCTCGGTGCCGACCTCGCGGGCCACCCGGGTCACCTCGTCGGCGAACGCGGACAGCGTGCCGACCATCCGGTTGATTGTCTGGGTCAGCGCGGCGACCTCACCCAGCGCTTCCACCTCGATCTGCTGGCTCAGGTCACCGCGCTCGACCGCCGTGGCCACCTGGGCGATCGACCGGACCTGGGCGGTGAGGTTGGACGCCATCACGTTGACGTTGTCGGTCAGGTCCTTCCAGGTCCCCGAGACCCCCCGGACGACCGCCTGGCCGCCGAGGTTGCCCTGGGTGCCGACCTCGCGGGCCACCCGGGTCACCTCGTCGGCGAACGCCGAGAGCTGGTCGACCATCGTGTTGATGGTCTCCTTCAGCTCGGCGATCTCGCCGCGGGCATCGACCCGGATCTTCTGGCTCAGGTCACCCTTGGCCACCGCCGTGGTCACCTCGGCGATGGAGCGCACCTGATCGGTCAGGTTGGCCGCCATCACGTTGACGGACTCGGTCAGGTCCTTCCACGTGCCGGAGACGCCCTTGACGTCCGCCTGGCCACCCAGCAGCCCCTCGGTGCCGACCTCGCGGGCGACCCGGGTCACCTCGTCGGCGAAGGAGGACAGCTGGTCCACCATCGTGTTCAGGGTGGACTTGAGCTCGAGGATCTCGCCGCGCGCGTCAACGTCGATCTTCTGGCTGAGGTCGCCCTTGGCCACCGCGGTGGCCACCTGCGCGATATTGCGCACCTGCCCGGTGAGGTTGCCCGCCATGGCGTTCACCGACTCGGTCAGGTCCTTCCAGGTACCCGACACCCCGGGAACGTAGGCCTGGCCGCCGAGCTTGCCCTCGGTGCCGACCTCGCGGGCCACCCTGGTCACCTCGGAGGTGAACAGGTCGAGCTGGTCCGCCATCCCGTTGAAGACGGTGGCGATCTCGTCCATCAGGGGATCGCCCGTCTTGGCCAGCCGGGTACTGAAATCACCGCCCCGTACCGCCGTCAGCCCGGCGAGCAACTGCTCGAGCCCGGACTTGTCAAGCCGCGGACCGGACTGGATCATATCCGTCACCAAGCGCTCCCATCAGGCGTGCGGACGCGGCGCGACACGCGTTCGGCACCGTCGTGCAATCTATACCGATGGTAGACCGGATGTAATTATCATGGGCCGAACGGACTTGCCTGACAGCGCCCAGGCTCCGAAATGCCCGCCCGCCGGGCGGGACGCCGGGTAACTATGACAGGCGCGTGGCCAGGGAGGCGGGTGATCGTGGCGGATAACGCCGACGACCTGCTGCGGCTGGTCACGGTGATCGACCGCCAGCAGCGGGAACTCGATCGGATCCGGGCCGCCGCCGCCAGCGAGTCCCTCGTCGCGATGGCCAGGGGAGCGCTGATGGAGCGGCTCGGCCTGTCCTCGGCCGAGGCCGCCAGCCAGCTGGCCAAGCTTTCCGAGGCGACCGGGATACCTCCGGCCGAGATGGCCGCCGCGGTCCTGTCCGAACCCAGCGTCTCCGGCGTCCCCAGCGTCTCCAGCGTCTCCAGCGAACCCGGCGTTCCCGGCGAGCCCGGCAACTCGGCCAGGTCCGGATCGCGCTCGCTGATGACCGAGGCGGCCGCCGAGCTGGCCTCCGATGGCACCGAGCTCGTCGCCATGCTGGCCGCCCAGCTGGCACCGCTCGGCGCGGTCACGGTCATGCTCTGGCTGCTGCAGGCGGACGGGGCCCTGGCCCTGCTCGGTGAGTCGGGTCTGGCCCTGGGCGAGGCCGGCCGCTGGCAGCACATTGCGCCTCAGTTCGACTGCCCGGCCCAGCGGGTCGCGCACGGCGCCGCCGACCTGTGGTGGCCCGCGGGGCGCCCGGCGGGCGATCGCGCGCCGGTCGTAAGCACGCCCGCGGCCGCCAGGGCGATCTTGGGGCTGCGCCAGCGCAACGGCGAGCTGCTCGGCGTGCTCGAGGTCAGCTGGCCGGCGCCGCTCGCGGTGTTTACGGCCGAGGTTCGCCAGCAGCTGCTGGCCCTGTCCGGGGGCTGCGCCCGGGTGGTGGGTGCCCGGGTGGCGCACGGCGATCTGGCCGCCGCGCAGCCGAAGGCGGCGGTCTTCACCCTGCTGGACGAGCTGGCCGACTCGGTGCTCGTCGTGCAGGCCAGCAGGGATGACGCGGGACGGGTGACCGACTTCAGCATCGAGCACGTCAGCCCCGGCTTCGCTGACCCGGCCGGCCGGGCGGGCGCCGACCTGACCAGGCTGACCCTGCTGGAGGCGTACCCGGTGAGCATCGCGGGCTCGGGCCTGTTCGCCCGGGCGATGCAGGTGCTGCACGACGGCATGCCCCAGCATGTCCCCGGGCCGCTCCGTGCGTCGCTGGCCGCCGGGCTCGGCGGTTACGAACCCGGATCGCCCGAGGCTCCGCTCGCGGACCTGCGCGTGGCCAGGTTCTTCGACGGCGTGATCTTCACCTGGCATCGCGACCGCTCGGCGGGCTCTGGGGTCCGGCTGGCCGTGCTCCTCGATCACGCGCAGCGGCTCGGCCGTCTCGGCGGCTGGGAGGAGGACCTGGTCACCGGCACCGTGCGCTGGACTGACTCGGCCTTCGACCTGTTCGGCCTGACGCCGCGGCCGGGGGCGGAAATACCGCTAGCGGACCTGCCCAGTTACGTGATGGCCGCCGACAAGCCGGTGGTCAAGCGTTTCCGGCAGGCCCTGCCTGAGCAACGCGAGGCCCTGACCGCGACCTTCCGCGTCGCCCACGCCGAGGACGGCAGGATCCGGCAGATCCGCGTGTTCGCCGAGCCTGTGGTCGACGCCGCCGGAACGGTCGTGGCGCTTCGCGGGGCCTTTCAGGACGTCTCCGCGCACTACCACACGCAGGTGGCGCTGGCCGCCACCCGTGATCAGCTTGCCGACAGCGAGCAACGTGTCGCCGAGGAGCACCTGCTGGCGCTGCGGCTGCAACAGGCCATCATGCCGCCCGACGAGCAACCGATCGAGGCCGCCGGGATCGACGTCGCGGTCCGGTACCGGCCGGTCGGCGAGGGTCACCTCGTCGGCGGCGACTGGTACGACACGCTGGTGCTGCCGAGTAAGGAGGTCCTTCTTGTCGTCGGCGATGTGGCCGGGCACGGCATCGACGCGGTGACCGGGATGGTCGCGGCCCGCAACTCCCTGCGCGGCCTGGCCATTACCGGGTCCGGCCCAGCCGAGCTGCTCCGCATGCTCAACGGCGTGATGTGCAATCTCACCTCGGGTGTGGTCGGTACCGTGGTGTGCGGCCTGTACAACCCGGAGGAGCACCTGCTGCGGTGGGCCCGGGCGGGGCACCTGCCGCCGGTTCTGGTGCATGGTCGGAGCGCCCGTGAGCTCCCGTTGCCCGGCGGGGTGCTGCTCGGCATGGATCCGGACGCCGTCTACGAGGAGGCCACCCAGTCGCTGCTCCCGGGTGACACCTTGCTGCTGTTCACCGACGGGCTGATTGAACGCCGCGGCGAGTCCATCATCGATGTGCTCGAGGAGTTCGTCGCGGTCGTGGCCGCGCAGGCCCCGGCGGTCCCGGCTGACGGGTCCGATGGCGCCGATCCGGCCCAGGCCCCGGAGATGACCGCCGCCGTGCAGGCCGACCGGATACTGGCCAGCGCGGTCTCCGACACCGGCGACGACGCCTGCCTGGTAGCGGTGCGCATCCGCTGACCAGCACCTAAGCTGGCCCGGAAGCCGTCGGCCAGCCATCAGGCCGACGGCCCCCGGGAAGCGGATCCGGGTCCGGGGAGAGGTGTCCAGACTCCGGACCCACGCTTGCAAGACTGCGCCGTTCCGCCCTGTGACACTGTCCAGGGAGCGCCCCGCCAAACGTCTGCGTGGCCCTGGACTAAAGGACAGCAGACTGAAGGCCCGGCCAGCCGTAGCTGACCGGGCCTTCGCCCAGGAGGCCCTGCGGGGGGGATACAGGGCTCCTTGTCTATAGGTTTTACGCCGCCTGGGGGGCCGCGCGGTCGTAAACGGCCAGAGTTTCCGCGGCAATCCGGTCCCAGCTGTAACGAGACCGCGCCCGGTCGGCCGCCGCCACCCCGTAGGCCTCGAGCATCATCGGGTGAGCGAGCAGTTGCCTGATCCGCTGGGCCAGCAGGGCCGGGCGGTCCGGCGGGATCAGGATCCCGGTGGTCCCGTCCACGATGGCGTCCAGGTGGCCGCCGACCGGGGGAGCGATCACCGGAGTACCGCAGGCCATGGCCTGCAGCGACGTCGTGCCGGCGGGCTCGTACTGGCAGGTGCTGACGACCAGGTCGGCGGACCGCAGCAGGGCCGGCATCGAACGGTACTCAATTCCGCCGGTGAAGATGACCCGGTCCGAGATGCCCAGCTTGGCCGCGAACTTGGCCAGCTTGACATACGCGTCGTCCCGGTCAAGCTCGGCCTCAGCCGGGCCGCCGACCAGCACGAGCTCGGCGGTGGGGACCTGGGTAAGCGCCCGGAGCAGCGTCTCGAGCGGCTGGCGCTCGCGTAGGTCGGCCGCAGTGAGCAGCCGCGGGCGGTCGTTCCGCTTGGCGGCCGGGCCATCCGGGGAGAACAGCTCGGTGTCCACGCCCCAGGGCACCATCCGGATCGAGGAACGGTGCACGCCCAGACCGGTGAGATCAGCGACCTCGCCTGAGTTGGTGGCGACCACCGCGGTGGCGCTGCGGCCGATGGCGGGCTCGAGCCGGATCCGTGCCGCCGCCGCGCCGTCCGCCGGAGCCCCGCCTCGCCCGGCGGCCCGCCGTTCGGCCACCCCGAGCGAACTGAACTCCTGCACGACCGGGATGTCGAGGTCGCGCGCGGCGGACAGGGCGGCGAGCCCGCTCGTCCAGCGCAGCGCGTGCACGACGTCCGGACGGTCGCGGTGCCAGCGGGTCCGCAGCGGCCCACTGAAGGCGGGAAGCCGCTCGAGCAGCCCAGCGTCGTCATGCCCGGCCGCCGTGGCCGCGGCGACCGGTCCGGCGTCGATGTGCTCGACCCGGACTCCGGCGTGGAGCTCGGCGTGGTCGGGCTGGCGGGGGTCGTTCTTCTGGGCGTAAACGGTCACCTGGTGGCCGTGACCGGCCAGCCTGCGGGTGAGCTCGCTCAGGCCCACATCGTCGCTGTCTGGACCGGTTCCGGTGCGGGGGTTCAGCAGCGTTGCGTTCTGAGCTACCAGAGCGATTTTCATCAGGGCCTCTCTCGCTACGAACTTCGATCACGGCGTTCGTAGCCAGAGACGCAAAAAGGGGTGCCTTGCGCGCTCCAGCGAAACACCGTGTCTCGCATTGAGCGTGCCTGCGTCGTAGGCACCACTAGGTAAGACCATATCCCATACCGGGAGTGTGTAAACCCTCCGCCCCCGATAAGCCCTCGCCGGCGTGTCGCCAGCCGGCTTCGGCGTCGCCGTCGGCCGGGTTCAGCCCGCGGCGGCCTCGGCGACGCTGTCAAAGACGGGAATCAGCCGGTCCGCGGTGGTCAGCCGCAAGATCTTAGCCACTGCGGCCTGCGGAGAGACCAGGGCGAGCATGCCTCCCTGGCGGTCCATCGAGCGGTTCACCCGCAGTAGCGCATGCAGGGCCGAGGAATCCATGAACCGCAAGCCGGACAGGTCGATGATGAGCGTGCGCGGCTCCTGCGCGACCTCCTCGTCGAGCAGGGTTCGCAGCTCCTCGGTATTCGTCACGTCGGCCTCGCCGGCGATCTCCACTAGCGTGTAAGCCTCGCCAGCGGATTCCCGGGCCGTCACTGAGACCGTCAGCAGATCCACGCCCTTGTTCTACCACAAGGCGGATTCCCCCGTGGTCTCGCTCACCCGGGTAGGTCCATATGCAGCCGGATCGTCGTCCCGGCCGCATCGGAGAGTATGTCCACCTGGTCGCACACCTGATTAACGATCCACAGGCCATGGCCGCCCTTGGCCTCCAGCGAGGGCCGACGGCGGCCGGCCAGCGGATCGGTGATGACGCCCTCGTCGTGTAGTTCGCAGACGATCTGCTTATCGTCGTAGGAGATCTGCAGGTGTCCCGGGGACTTGGCGTGCCGGATGGTATTGGCCGCCACCTCGCTGACCGCGAGCACCAGGTCGATCGCGCGTGCCTCGGCTAGCCCCGCCTTAATGGCGTACCTGTGCACGACGGCGCGGATGGCCGACAGGTCGGTGGTGTAGGTATGGGACACGGGATCAGCGGGCGCGGGTGGCTTGCCCGTCGGCCGGGAGAGCGGCGGACGGGCCGGTGTTTCTTCTGCCGCGCTGTCGCGTTGCGCGGTCTCGGCGTCCCGGGCCATCACCAGACACGATACACCGGAGCGGAAAAGACGCGGCCGGGATGCCGCCAGTGTCGGGGCGGCCGAATCGATGGTATTTAGAGCCCGGCCGGATGTGTATCCGTCGCCTGCGGGGTAGAGAGATTAGGTGCCGGCTCTTCGGTAGAGCAGGAGCCGCCCGTCTTCCGGAGGTACATATGCGAGTCGGAGGGCTCGTCATCGTTATTTGGCTCATCATTGGAGCTATAGCAGCCGGTCAGCGCGGCTATTACGGCTCGGACACCACGACCTGTGCCCATGCGGGCACGATTCTCGTCACCGTATTGGCAGGCCCGCTTAACTACGTGGGCGTCAACCCGAAACTTTCCTGCCATTTGCCGACCCCGAGCAAGTGAGCCCCACCGCCTCGTCATTCTCGGCATCGAGACGGCGAAGCGGGCGGCTCAAAATCCGGTTTTATTTTCCCTTCGCGCTAGATCAATGAGTCTGCGGCGGCGTCGCAACGCGAGTGCGTTGCGACGCCGCCGTTCGTGCCCCTGAGGCGCGCATTATCGAAATTCTTCCCCGGTCGGCCCGCGAGCCGAAAAACTCCGGCCAGGGCCGGACCGGCGGTCACCGCCTTGACCACCGGTCCGGCCAGCAGGCTTTCCTGCCCACCAGCCGCCGAATTAATCACCGGCGCCGCCGGGCGGGACGGGAACGGCTTCTGATAAGGCGGGTTTGCTGGCCTAGGACACGGGAAGTCACTCCCGCGTGCTGTGGATCAGGTGGGGATATCGATGCCCGACGTAACGGGTCCGCGGGCCGGCGAACCCCGGGAGCGCACGCTCGACCTGCCGTGGGCTCGGCGCGTCGGTTCGTGGTTCGTCTGGTGGATCCTGATGATGTCGTTCTGGGTCATGCTC
This sequence comes from uncultured Actinomycetes bacterium, assembly GCA_963808315.1. Lineage (GTDB taxonomy): Bacteria > Actinomycetota > Actinomycetes > Streptosporangiales > Streptosporangiaceae > Palsa-504. Next base: position 169,905 of record CAWEFK010000010.1, read on the forward strand.
GACGATTCGATCGCCACTGACGAATTGCTGGCCGGCGCCGGGGCCGCCGCCATCGCGGCGCTGCTGGCCGAACTGGTCACCTATCAGGCCGCGTCCCGGTTCCGGATGCGGATCGGGTGGCTCGCGCCCGCGTTGCGGTTGCCCGGCGAGGTGGTCCGTGACCTGGTCATCGTCTACGCCGCCCTGTGGCGGCAGCTGGTACGCGGCCAGCAGCCGCACAGCGCGTTCGCCGAACTGCCGGCCCGCTACGGGGACGACAGCCCCGAGGGCGTGACCCGCAGGACGCTGCTGATCGGTGGTCGCAGTCTCGCGCCGAACACCTTCGTGCTCGGCATCGATTCCGAACGCGATGTGATGGTCGTTCACCGGCTTGTCGCGGACCCCCGACCCGACGCCTCCTGTCACCAGGGAAAGGGGACCTGATGTGGTGACGGCCTTCGTCGCGGCGGCGATCGCGATGCTGATCGGGATCATCCCGGCCGGCGTCGTGCTGTGCCGCAGCAACCTGATGGCGGCCGTGGTCGCCTATGAGTTCATCACCTCGGTCATGGTGATGGTGCTCGCCCTGCTGGCGCAGGGGTTCCAGCGGTCCGGCCTGTTCGAGCTGGCCGTGCTGCTCGCGGTGCTCATGTTCGGCAGCGGGCTGGTGTTCGTCCGGGCTCTGGAGCGCTGGCTGTGATGGCCAGGGATATCGGCGCGGATGTCCTGCTCGGCCTGGCGGTGCTCATCGTGGTGACGGCCTCGGTGGGCGTGCTGGCCATGCGGGATCCCTACCAGAAACTCCACTTCGTGACGCCTGCCGCCCTGGTCGCGCCCGTGCTGGTCGCGCTGGCGGTGCTGGTGCGGGCAGGCCTGGACGAGAACACCGGAGAAACGTGCGTGGCGCTGCTATTCCTGGCCATCGCGGGCCCCTACCTGTCGCACGCGACGGTCCGGGCCATCCGGATCAGGGAGAAGGGGGACTGGAGGCTGGACCACAGCGGCCAGCCCGTCAGGGAGAAGGAATCGTGACCGCCGCCGTCACCACCCCGTATACGGTTCCCGTCGGCCTGATGGACGCGCTGCAGATCACCATTTTGGTCCTGGTGGCGGCCGGTGCCACCGTGGTCGTGCTGATCAGGGAACGGGTACGCCAGGTGCTCGCGCTCAGCGTCTACGGCGTGCTGCTGGCCGTGCTGTTCCTGGCCTTCCAGGCGCCCGATGTGACGCTGTCTGAGCTGACCGTCGGCGCGGTCGCCCTGCCCATCATTCTCCTGCTGGCCTTGGCCAAGATGAGGAAGCGAGAGGAATGAGCCCGCAGCAGCGCCGCTGGATCTTCGGTGTCGGGGCGGTGGGCCTGGTCGCCTTCTACCTGTGGGGCATGTCCGGCTTGCCGGGCTTCGGCAACTATCCGGGTCCCTACGGGTTCATCATCAACCGGATCGCCGTCGGGCAGACCAACGCCACCGGCGTGGTGTCGACGGTTAACTTCGACTACCGGGGCTTCGACACCGTGGGGGAGGAGTTCATCTTGTTCGCCGCGGCCGCCGGAGTGGCGACGGTCCTGCGCCGCCTGCGGGGCGAGCGCGAGCGGTCCGCGGTGGATGAGGCCGCGGACCGCGACGTGCCCGCCACCAGCAGCGCCGTCCGCATGGTCGCCGTGCTGTTCACCGGCCCGGTCGTGGTCATGGGCTGGTGGCTGGGCTCCCACGCCCAGACCAACCCGTCCGGCGGCTTTCAGGGCGGGGTTATCCTCGCCACCGCGTTCATCCTGATCTACCTGTCCGGGGAATTCCTGGTCTTCAAGCGGTTCAGCCCCGTCGACCTGACCGAGGTGGTCGAGGCGGTCGGCGCGGGCGGCTTCGCCGCCGTCGGCGTCAGCGCGGTGGCCATGGGCCTGCCCTACCTGAAGGATTTCCTGCCGCTTGGCACCGTGCCCGGGGCCGTGAGCTCATCCGGGACCATCGCCCTGATCAGTTTCTTCGTCGGTCTCGAGGTCGCCGCGGCGTTCATCTTGATCATCGGTGAGCTCCTCGATCAAACCCTTCTGATCAGGCACGGGGGCAATTGATGCAGTATCTCCCCTTCATCGTGGTGGCCTGGATCCTCGGCGTCGGGCTCTACGGCGTCGTTACCAGCCGTCACCTGGTTCACCAGATCATCTGCCTGATCGTCGTCCAGTCCTCCACCTACGTCCTGCTGCTTGGCGTCGGGTATGTGACCGGGGCGGTGGCGCCGTACTTCTATGACGTCCCGGTCCACACTCCGGCGGTCGATCCCGTCGTCCAGGCGCTCGCGCTCACCGATGTGGTGGTGGAGGCCGCTGTTACCGCCCTGCTGCTGTCCTTCGCCATCCAGGCCCACAAGCGGTTCGGAACCCTGGACCCCCAGGAACTAGCTTCGCTGAAGGGATAGGCCGGCGGTGGACCAGTTGCTCGCTCTCGCCGTGGTCGTGCCGCTGCTGGCGGCGGCCGCCATCTCGGCGACCGGGCCGATCTTCCGAACCCGGCGCCGAATCCTGGACCTGCTGGCGATCGGGGCGGCCCTGTCCGTCGCGGTCATGCTGATGGTGATCATGTTCCGGACGGCCGACGGCGATCAGGTCTACTGGTTCGGCGGGTTCCGGCCGTCCCATGGCATCGCCATCGGCATTGACTTCGAGGCCGGGCCCCTCAGCGCCGGCCTGGCCAGCCTGGCCGCCGTCCTGGTGACCGCGGCCATGACGTTCTCCTGGCGGTACTTCGAGCGGGTCGCGACCTATTTCCACGCGTTGATGCTGATCTTCCTGGCGGGCATGGTCGGCTTCTGCCTTACCGGCGACATTTTCGATATGTTCGTCTGGTTCGAGCTGATGGGCGTGGCCGCCTACGCCCTAACCGCCTACCGGCCGGAAGAGCGCGGGCCCATCCAGGGCGCCCTCAACTTCGCCATCACCAACAGCGTGGGCGCCTACCTGTCGCTGTCGGGCATCGGGCTCATCTACGGCCGCACCGGGGCCCTCAACATGGCGCAGATCGGCCAGGACGTCAGCCGTCATCCGCCGGACCGGCTGGTCGTGGTGGCATTCCTGCTGATCATCTCGGGCTTGCTGATCAAGAGCGCGATCGTGCCCTTCCAGTTCTGGCTGGCCGATGCGCACGCGGTGGCGCCCACCCCGGTCTGCGTCCTGTTCTCCGGCGCGATGGTGGAACTCGGGCTGTACGGGATCGCCCGGGTCTACTGGTCGATGTTCGGCCAGGCCCTCGGGCACCGGGCCGGTATCTCGCACGTATTCCTCGCGCTCGGAGTCCTGACCGCCGTGGTGGGCGCGCTGTTCTGCTTCCGCGAACGGCATATCAAGCGCATGCTCGCTTTCTCCACCATCAGTCACGCGGGCATCTTCCTCACCGGCATCGCCCTGCTCACGCCGCTCGGCCTGACCGGAACCGCCGTCTACGTGGCCGGTCATGGCCTGGTCAAGGCGGCGTTGTTCCTATGCACCGGGATCATCTTGCACCGCCTCGGATCGGTCAACGAGACCTGGCTGCACGGGCGCGGTCGGCCCCTGCGGGTCACCGGGGTGGTGTTCACGCTGGCCGGCCTCGGGCTAGCGGACCTTCCGCCGTTTGCCACGTTTCTCGGCAAGGGCTACATCGATACCAGTGCCGAGGCGCATGGGCTGCCGTGGACCATGGCCGTGTTCATCGTCTGCGGCATCCTGACCGGCGGGGCCGTGCTTCGCGTCGCGGGAGGCGTGTTCTACGGCCTGGGCGACGCGCCATCCGAGGACCCCGATATGGCCAAGGCGGCCGCTGAGGAAAAGAGCGAGACCGACTCGGGCAAGCAGCGAACTCCGCTCACCATGATCATCCCGCCCACGATCCTGGTCGGGACCGCCCTCGTCATCGGACTGGTACCGCGGCTGGGCTCGGCCGTCCAGGCCGCCGCGATCCGGTTCGAGGACCAGGCCGGGTACAACGCCACCGTGCTGGCCGGCGCGCACATCGCTCATCCGGTCGCCATCGCCGCCGCGGAAAACGCCAGCATCACCGCCACCGATGTGCTGACCGGGGTTGGCTCCGCGGCCGGGGCCCTGGCCCTGGCCTTCCTCGCCCTGTACTGGCGGCGCCTGCCGCTGCTGCGCCGCGGTTACGAGCCGGGCACCGGCCTGGCCGGACCGCTGCGGCGTTTCCAGAGCGGAGTGGTCAACGACTACATCACCTGGCTCGTCCTCGGCCTGGCCTGCCTGGGCGGCGTGCTCGCCCTCGTCATCAGGTAGGCCGGCCGCTAGGCCACGGCCCGGCTGATCTCGTCCGGGCTGCTGTAGTCGCGCTCGGGCATGCCGTTCAGGGCGGCAAGCGCGTCGTCGTCGGCATGGTTCGCGTGGGCGTGGTCGATGAGCTGCTGCTTGGTCGCGGGGTAGTGAATGCCCCTCAGGTATTTCTGTACCCTGATGAAGTCCGCCAGCGCCATTACAGGCTCCTTCCGTGATGGGTCCCGGGGGCCGCCCGCTGCCCAGGGAGCAGGCGGGCAAACCGTTGTGCCCCGTTGGCTATCCCTGCAGCAGGGCGGCGGCGTCCAGGAGGGCCAGGTGTGACAGCCCCTGCGGCAGGTTGCCGAGAAACGCACCCGTGTCCGGGTCGATCTCCTCGGCCAGCAAGCCGAGGTCGCTGACATGCCCGGTCAGCTCGTGCCACAGCTTCCTGGCCGCCGGCTTGTGCCCGTTGCGCACCAGCGCGTCGATGAGCCAGAACGAGCACGCCACGAAGGCGCCTTCGATCTTCTGCGCGCCGCTGAAGCGGTAGATCAGCGGACCTTCGGCGAGCTCGGCGCGGATCGCCCTGATCGTCTGGGTGAACCGGCGATCCTTGCCGCCCAGGAAGCCGGTGCGCGCGAGCAGCAGCAGCGATGCGTCAAGCTTGTCGGATCCGGCGTGTCCGACGTAGCTGCGTTTCGTCTCCGACCAGCAGTTCCGCTCGATCCAGGCCCGGATGGCGTCCCGTTCGGCCCGCCACCGGTCGGCGTCGCGGTCGGAGACCTGGCCTCGTTCCGACAGCTTGATCAGCCGGTCAAGCGCGACCCAGCAGCCGACCTTGGAGAACGTGTTGTGCTGCCTTTCGTCCAGCTCCCAGATCCCGCAGTCCGGCTCGGTCCAGATGTCGCACACCCGGTTGCCGAGCGCGTCCAGCAGGTCGGCGCTGGCGAGGTCCAGGTGAGCGCCCGCGCGGTCGACGGCCAGCCATACGCACTCGAGCAGGTCGCCGTAGCAGCCGAACTGCGGCTGCCCGACGGCGCGGTTGCCCCCCCGGGCCGGGCTGGAGTCGCGGTAGCCGCGTAGTTGCAGCTCGGTCTCCTCATCGGGAACGTGCCCGCGCAGGCCGTAGAAGGGATGGATGACCGGTGCGGTGGCGGAAATGCAGCCGAGCATCCAGGACAGGGTGCCTTGTACTTCCTGAGTGAGGCCAAGCCGGATAAAGGAGTCAAGCACGAAGGAGGTATCGCGGATCCATCCGTACCTGTAGTCGTAGTTGCGATCGCCGCCGATCCTTTCCGGCAGCGACGTGGTCGCGGCGGCCGCCATCGCGCCGGTCGGCGCGTAGGTGAGCAGCCTGAGCGCCAGCATGCTGCGAAGTACCAGCTCGCGATCTGGGCCATGGTAGGGAACCGTGTTACACCATTCCCGCCAGGCAACCTCTGTGGCATTCCGGCGCTCCCGTACCTCGGCGACGGACGGCACCACGAGCGGGGCGTGATCCGCCACGATGAGCGTAAGCAGCGCGTCCTGGCCCTTCTTGGCGACGAACTCGCCACTGAACTGACCAAGCCCGAGCTTAGGCTGGCCGGTTCGTTCGGCCACGATGGCCATCATCAGGTCACCCGCGTGCAGCAGCGGCACCTCGCGGAGCCTGGCCCACGGCCGGACCCGGTGAAAGAGCGTGCCGGGCGCGATCCGCCACCGCATCGGTACCGCGCCGTCGTCGGCCTGGATGTCGCGGGCCAGCTCGGCCCACGGCAGCAGCCCGTTCGCGCTCTGGTTGAGCGAATCGATCACCCGCACCGTCCCGTCCTCGGTGCTGAACGTGGTCTCGAGCACGTTGGTCCCCGGCAGATAGCGCCGCCTGACGTCGTACGGGACGGCGGGCTCCAGGCTGAAACAGCCGCCGTCCTGCGGGTCGAGCATGGCCGCGAACAACGGCGGCGAGTCGATGGCCGGCGCGGCCCACCAGTCGATGGAGCCGTCCCCGGCGACCAGGGCCACCGACTTACCGTCCCCGATCACCCCGTAGGACTCGATCGGGGCAAATCCGTCCGTACGCGCAAACTTGCCCGGTTGCGCCGTGGGCGCCGAAGCCTCGGTCATAGCTCAGGGCCCGGACGGCCGGCGGCGTGAGCTGTGTGTTCTAGCAGGGTGATCATGGCGCCGCACGTACCCGGGTCCGGCCGGTACATGCACCGCGGGGCGATGTTGCCCAGGTCTCACCCGAAGCTGGTGTAGCCCAGGTCACCCCGGGTAGTCGGGGCAGGCAGACGGATAAGGGGAGGAGACACGATGCCGAGGACCAGCCGGAGAAGCCAGCCGGCGGACGGGGAACTGCCGGGCACGCTACGGCGTTCCTCGCAGGAGGCTCAGCAGGCCTTTGCCCAGGCTCGCGACAGTGCGGTGAGCATCCACGGCGAGGGGGATGAAGCGCAGCGGGCGGCGTACGCGACGCTGAAGAAGAAGTTCGAGAAGCGGGGCGACCACTGGATCGCCAAGGCCCCAGCCGATTCCGCAGAGTAGCGCCGCCCGAGTTCACAGTGCGGTGAGAGCTCGCTGTGAGCTGACCTCGCCGCTGTCCGCCGGTGCTTATCGTGAGCGTGTGGATGAGCTGGCCGACTCAGGGCCCCTGAGCAACGACGCGGAGGGCATGCGCCGCCGCCTGGCCGCCGACGGGTACCTGTTCTTCCGTGGCCTGCTCCCGGCCGCCCTGATCCGGGCGGCCGAGCGGGCGGTGCTGGCACAGCTGCAGTCGGGCGGATGGGCCGACGACCGGGCGGTACCGTCCATCCAGCCGCGCGCGGTCAACTCGATGGACGCGCTGGCCGATCCCGCCTTCCGCGCCGCCATGTCCGGCCCCGCGTTCAATCAGCTTCCGTACCTTCCGGCGTTGCGGCAGGTCGTCCGCCGCGTGCTGGGACCTGACGCGTTTTCCTACCCGGCCAAGGTGCTGCGCGCGGTCTATCCGGAGCGACCGCAGGCCCGCCCGCGCGGCCGGTACATCCACTACGACTATGCGGTGTCCGGGGTCCAGGACATGCTGACCAGCTGGATCCCGCTGATGGACATCCCGCCGCGGATCGGCGGCCTGGCGGTTCAGCCCGGGGGCCAGCTCGGGCCGCCGCGGCGCCCGCGTCCGCTCAGCCGGTCAGAACCGGGCTGGGCGACCACCTGCTACGAGCCAGGTGACGTGATCATCTTCCACTGCCTGACTCCGCACGCCGCGCTGCCGAACCAGGGCTCGGTGCTGCGGATCTCCGGCGACTGCCGCTGGCAGCGGCCGGATCAGCCGGCTCCGGCCGAGCTCATCCTGGGGCCAGGCAGGCCCCAGGCGCCCCGGGTTGGGCCGCCGCGCGAACTGTTCGCCCGCGTGTTCGGCCGGGCCGCCTGGTGGGAGCCCGTTCCCGCCGGGCTGGCCCTGTACCCTCGGGCCGAGCTGGCCCGCCTCCCGCCGGGGCCCTCGCGGCTCATCGCGGTAGATCCTGGCTGGAAGCACTGGCGGCCACCGCCCGCGGTCGTGCATTGAGCATCCGGCCTCAGTCAGCGGGCCGGGCGAAGCTCCGCCGAGGACTTGCTGGCCTGGCTCAGCGCCGCGGTCATCATGTCAGCGGCCTGACCTGCGGCCGCGAGTGCCTCCACCACCTCGACGACCCAGAAGTCGGGGTCCTGGCCGGTGCCGGGCACGATCTGGCCCTCCTCGCGCTGCACGACCAGCATCCGGGCGAGTTGCTCGCACAGGTGCGGCAGGTCCTGACCCATCCGCTCCAGGCTCGCGATGACGTCGCGGACATCATCGAGGCTCGCGAACTCGGTCCCGTCAGCGGTCAGATCGCTGAGCGCGCGGGTGGCCTCGGCCGCCTGGCTGGCGATCTCACGGACCATCAGCATGCTGTCCAGCTCGCCGCCTGCAGGCTCACCTCCGGCTCTCGTTCCACGGGACAACGCCGCAGCCTCAGCGTCTGCGGCAGAGCCGTACGGACGAACCCGTTTGGGCATTTCTCTCCAGGGTCACTCGGGGTCACACGGGGTCACTCGGGTCTGGGTCGCTACGGACTGCTGGTATGCCTCCTGGGGGAAGGCCCGCCTGTACGATACGTGATAGTTGGTCACCACGGCGCGGGGCTATGGGCTGACCCGGATCACGGCCCGCCCGTCTGTGGCTTCCCGAAGAGATGATGATTATGCCCCCGGACACCACACCCAACCAGCCAGCCAGCGCCGGATGCTCCGATCCGGACGACCCGCCGGTACTGCCGGACCGGGGCCTGGCCGATTCCGATGCCGCCTGGGGCGACCCGCCGGAGCCGGACGATGACGAGCGCCTGATCCTGGACCGGCCACCGCACTGGGATTCCGCCTAGGCATTACCTCCTCTCCAGGCCCTCAGCTGTGGCCGGGACCATAAGATCAGCGCAACGATCTAGCGGAGCGGGTACGGGAAAGTCATGCGGCTGTGGCGCCGGCTGGCCCGCGAACGACCAAAGGAGTTCGCACCATGACGTTGTCCTATGCCCTTGATACTCAGCAAGGTTTTACCTTCACGCCCGGTTCGCGCGATGCCATCGGCTCCCTGACCGCGGCCACGATCTGCGGCACGGCCCTGGCCACCGACCTGACCGTCACTGATCCGGTCACGACCGTGAGCGTGCCCGCGGTCGGTGTCCTGACGCAGGTCCAGTGGGAGGAAAGCATCCAGGCGCCGCTGTCGTTCACCGCCTACGTCTCCGCCCATAACCAGGGCGTGATCGAGAAGATCCTGAGCCAGCAGGTCGGCAGCGCGTCCGTGACCCTCAACTTCGCCGTCTACCAGTACGCCGCGTCGGCGCAGAACTACTACTGCGCGTTCACCCCTGAGCAGCCGCCGCTGAACGGAGTCATCTCGCAGGCCGGCGGTGCCCTGTTCCTGAACCTGGCCGCTACTCCCACGCAGATCACCAAGTCCCTGGCCGCCTACGAGGTCACCCTGACCGCCGGCCCTGCCGCTCAGGTCCAGCTCCTCACTGTCGCCTCCACCGCCCCGGGCTCGGTGGCCATGCCGTGGGGCAGCTAGAGCAGGGGCGTGTTCCGGATGTTACCTGGGCCGGGTTACGCTTTTAGGGCGTGGCACTCGTGGGAGGTGCAGGTCACTGTGGGGCCGCGAGATTGGAATATGCCCGGTGTCCCGTTCCCTGGCGCCTTCCGGGCATCTGACGCCGACCGTGAGCGAGTAATCGATCTCCTCAAGACTGCGTTCGTGCAGGGCTGGCTCACCAGGGACCAGCTCGCCCTGCACACCGCCCGGGCGCTCGAGTCACGGACCTACGCTCAGCTCGCCGCCGTTACCGCTGGCCTGCCCGCGGCCCGACCTGCGCTGAATGCGCCCGCCTCCGGCCGGAAACCGGTGAACAGGAAGGTCGTCGCGGGGGGCGCGGCCGCGATCGTGCTGCCGACCGCGGTCTGGGCCGCCTTCCTGACCTACTATGGCGGCTTTATCATCCTGTTTCTGGTTGCCTTCGTCGGCATGGCGATGTCAGCCGGACCCAGGCCGTCCCGCCACACCGTCGCCAGCGATCCCACCCGCACCGGTATCCGTCGCCCGTAGAACGGCCTCGGCGGCGGCCTCGGCCTCGGCGGCGGGGTGGCGGTGGCGGTGGCGGTGGCGGGGCTGATGATCGTGTGCGAGTAAATATCGAGCAGCCCCAGGGCAAGCAGCCGGTCACCTTCTGGGCCAAACGCGTCCGTGCCCATCGTCCGGGACAGGTGCTCGTGCAGCAGCGGAATGCCGATCGCCATGGCCGTGACGAGGCCGGCCCTGATCCTCCGGTCGACGGCGGGCGGATCGGGGCGGCCTTCGTCGGCCCGGGCGAGCCACAGCTCGGTCAGGGCCACCATCTCATCGAAGATCGGCCCGGCCGTGGCGGACCCGTCGGCCAGGGCCCGCGCGATGTAGCGCTCGAATCGCTTCGGGGCCCGGCGGGCCCCGGCCACATCGCCCGGATTGCTCAGGAACTGCGCGTTGAGGCGGCGCAGCATCTCGGACACGTACTCGTCGCACTCCTTGCGCAGGTCGTCTTTGGACCCGAAGTGGTGCCGCAGCAGTCCGGGCGACACCCCGGCCGTCTGGGCGATCGTCCGGATCGTGGCGCGCTGGAATCCTTGCTCGGCGAAGTGCCTGAGGGCGGCCTGGCGAATCCGGGCCCGGGCGGTGAGATCGGTGAACGCCACTGCCGTCTCGCCCGGCAGGGGTATTGCCTGCGGGTCCGGGTCTGCCTGGTCGGCGGTCATTCGGCCTGCAGGTCCCTTCGGCTGAACGCGATGCCTCCGATCAGCGCGGACACACCGCCGATGGCGACCATGACACCGTCGGCGGCCCAGTGCGCGGAGGCGGCCGGGGCCGACCCCATCTGATCGAAGACCGAGGTATCGAGTATCCAGTGGCTGGTGGAGCCGATACCGCCGATGATGAGAACGAGCAGCGACCAGGCCAGCAGCGCGTAGACGACGGCCGAGGTGACCCTGGGTCGCACCCCGAACGCCAGCGCACCGATGCCCGCGATGGTGATGGCGGGCGCGACCAGGTTCAGTCCGGCCTCCGCCATCGCGGTGAAGCTCACGCCCGCGTGCTGGCTGGCCGCGCCGGCCCAGCCGAAGACACCTGCCACCACGCCGCCGGCCAGCAGGACGACCACGGCCACTCCCAGCCGGCCGCCGAGCCACCGCGAACGGGAGACAGGCCGGGCCAGGAGGTGGTCGAGCCGTCCGGTCGACTCCTCCGAGCGAGCCGCGGTGAGCTGGCCAGCGGCCGCGAAGGCGACCAGCACCGCCAGGATCAGGAAGCATACGCCGAGCACCGCCGCCGCGCCGGATCCCCGCGCCCCGAGCTTGGCCAACACCTGCTGCACCGATGACCCGGATATCGTGCCGCCGGCCGATCGGGCGATGAGCCCGAACAGCAGGGCCGAGACGCCGATCGCCACCCACCAGCCGATGACCGTGGGCCGGACGAGCCGCACCGCCAGGTGAGTAGGTCCGGTGAGCAGGCGCAGGTGCGACCGGCTCCCCGGCCGGTCCGGCACGATGCCCGCCCCGACGTCGCGGGTGCCGGCCAGGCGCACGGTCACGGCGGCCAGCACCGCGGTGAAGACGGCCACCGGGACCAGGGCCGCCGGTTGGGGCGCGGTCAGCGGCCGGAGCTCCTCCACCCAGCCGAACGGGGAGACCCAGATCAGCCCGTGCAGGCCCAGCCCCGCATCGGCGATCAGCCGCACGGCGTAACTGGCCCCGAGGAACCAGGCGGCGTAGGAGGCAGCTTGACGGCGAGTCGCGGCGAGCTGGCTGGTCAGCGCGCCGACCGCCAGGAACATGATCGCCGTCGCCACCATGGCCAGGGCGAAATACAAGGCCGGCCCGGCCGCGATGCCGACGGCGGAGTCCAGGCCGGTCGCCATGGTGAGCAGGGCGGTGAGCACCCACAAGGTGAACACGCCCGCGCCCAGGCCGGACAGGGCCCCGGCGGCGGCGCGGGCCCGGGTATAGCGGCCGGCCAGCAGCAACTCCCAGCGGCCGCTGTCCTCCTCGCCGCGCAGCAGCCTGGTGCTTGTCAGCACCCCCCACACCGCGCCGAGGATCATCAGCGTCATCGATATCTTGAAGACGGTGAAGCCGGCCACGGTCTGGAGCTGCGGAGCCGGCCCGAACAAGGCACTCGTCGCCTTATCCGACCCGTAGGCCGCCGCCAGCGCATCCCGCTGGGCGACGGTCTTGTAGATCCTCGTGTAGCTGACGGCGGACGAGGCGATGGCCAGGCCGAAGATGTAGCCCCAGATGGCCCCGGAACGTACCGCCCGGCGCCCGGTCAGCCAGACGATGACGGTGCCGGATGACCGCGCGGCCGGATGACCCGGTGCGCGAGCCACGTGCTCAGCGTGCAGCACGCTGCACGCCCAGGTCCTGGCGGCCGCCGTACTGAGCCAGGAACAGTTCCTCCAGCGAGGGCTCACGGCTCAGCAACTCCATGACGCCCGCATCCGCAAGCACCTTCAGCAGCGGAGCGACCGGCCCCCGCACCTGACAGCGGACCACCCGCCCGTCCACCTGCACCGAACTCACCCCGGGCACGGCGGAAAGATCGGGGACCGTGGCGGAAAAGGTGGCCTCCACCGTGAGCGCGCTGAGATGCCGCAGCTGCGCTAGGGTCCCCATCTCCACCAGCTTGCCCGCCCGCAAGATGGCCACCCGGTCGCATAGGGCCTCCACCTCGCTCATGATGTGCGAGGACAGGAAGACCGTCTGGCCGCGATCGCGGGCCTCGCGGATGGCCTCCCGGAACGCCTGCTCCATCAGCGGATCGAGCCCGCTCGTCGGCTCGTCGAGGACGAGCAGGTCGGCCCGGGTCATCAACGCGGCGATCAGGATGACCTTCTGCCGGTTCCCCTTGGAGTAGGCCCTGACCTTCTTGGCCGGATCGAGCTCGAACCTGGCCACCAGCTCCTCCCGGTAGGCCTCGTCGACCCGGCCCTGGACGCGCCCGAGGAGGCGGAGGGTCTCGGCCCCGGTCAGCGCGGGCCACAGGTTCGCTTCCCCGGCCACGAACGCCAGCCGCCGGTGGGCCTGGACCGGCTGGCGCCGGCAATCCAGGCCGAAGATCTCGCCGCGTCCCTCGGTCGGGTTGATGAGCCCGAGCAGCAGGCGGATCGTGGTGGTCTTACCCGCGCCGTTGGGCCCCAGATAGCCGACCACCTCACCCGGCGCCACTTCGAGGTCGAGATGATCCAGGGCCGCGACGTCACCGTAGCGCTTGGTCAGGCCCTGCGTGCGGATGGCCGTCATCGCCATAGCCGGCCGGCCTCTCGTTCATCGAGCTACACGGAGATATAGCTACCTATCCACTTGTATAGCACGCGGCGCCGACGCTCAGACGCCGACGCTCAGACACTGTACCGAGCCAGGGCCGCCGCCGCCGCGCCCAGCACGGCACCTCCCACGACCTGGGCGACCGTATGGTCCTTGACCGACACCCGGGACCAGCCGAGCAGCACGACCAGGCCGAACCCGGGCAGCACCAGCGGCCCGTAGGTCAAGGCGAGCAGGGCGACCGATCCCGAGGCGACCGAGCAGTGGATGGAGATCTTCCACACCGTGGTGATGCCCGCGAGCACCGCCACGCTGGCCAGCATGAAGGCGAGGTAGCCGATCAGCAGCCTGGGCGCGTCCAGCACGACCAGCAGGATCAGCCCGGCTGCGATCGACGCCGTGATGAACCCGAGCACGATCAGCCGGGGCCGCCGCGGGCCGACGTTCCTGTCCTCCCAGCGGCCCCGGCGGATGCCGTAGGAGATGAACATGGTCGGCAGCACGGCGGTGAACAGCGCGGCCAGCAGCCCCCAGCCGACGCCCGGCAGGCCGTCCACGTGAGCACCGACACCGACCACGGTGACGATCAGCCAGTTCTTCGGCTCGAGCAGGTAGGTGCACCACTGCGCCACCGACTTCGGCAATTTGCCTGCTTGACGGACGGCCATGAACAGACGGTACCGTCCCCGGTATGGCGGCACTGAGCGGCAGCGAATTCATCGAGCGGCGATCCGCCGCCCAGGTCCACGTGGAAATCCAGGGCCAGACCCTGACCAAGGGAGTGGCCGATCACCCCGCCTTCCGCAACGTCATCCGCAGCTACGCCGAGCTGTACGACATGCAGCACGATCCGGCCTACCGGGACGTGCTCACCTACCCCTCGCCCACGTCGGGGGAGCCGGTGGCCACCTCGTTCCTCGTTCCGGAAACGCCTGCCGACCTGGTCAAGCGGCGCCAGGCCAGCAAGCTGTGGGCCGATCGCTCGTTCGGCATGCTCGGCCGTACCGGTGACTACCTGAACGGCGCGCTGATGGCGCTGGCCTCCGCGCAGGACTGGTTCGCCCAGGCCGACCCGGCGTTCGGCGCGAACATCCGCCGCTACTACGAGAAGGTCCGCGAGGACGACCTGCTCTGCACGCACACGCTGATCCCGCCGCAGGCCAACCGCGCGGTCTCCGGCAGCCAGCAGGCCGACGGCGCGCTGATGGCGCACATCGTCACCGAGGACGACAACGGCATCGTCATCCGCGGGGCCCGGATGCTCGCCACCATCGGCCCGCTCGCCGACGAACTGCTCGTGTTCCCCTCCACGGTGCTGCGCCACTCGCCGCAGGACAAGGCGTACTCCTTCGCCTGTGCCATCAGCAACGACACACCTGGCCTGCGCTACCTGGCCCGCGAGCCGCTCGACTACGGCCGGTCCAGGCACGACCACCCGCTCGGGTCCAGATTCGAGGAATCCGACGCCGTCGTCGTGTTCGACGACGTGCACGTGCCCTACGAGCGCTGTTTCGTGCTCGGTGACACGGGACTGTGCACCGGCTTCTACAGCCAGACGTCCGCACTTGTGCACATGACCCACCAGGTCCTCACCCGGACTACGGCCAAGACCGAGTACATCCTCGGGCTGGTCTCGCTGCTCGCCCAGGCCATCGGTATCGAGCAGTTCGGGCACGTCCAGGCCGACATCGCGGAGGTCATCACCACGCTGGAGACCCTGCGCGCGCTGCTGCGGGCGGCCGAGGCCGACGCCGCGCTGAACGAGTTCGGCGTGCTCACCCCGGCCTGGGCCCCGCTGAACACGGCCCGCAACCTGTACCCCCGGCTCTACCAGCGGTTCCCCGAGATCTTGCGCAAGCTCGGCGCCTCGGGCCTGATGGCCACCCCGACCGAGGCCGACGTGACGGGGCCCGCGGCGGCCGACATCGAGACGTACCTGCAGTCCGCCACGCTCGGCGGAGCCGACCGGGTCCGGCTCTTCCGGCTGGTCTGGGACACCTGCATCTCCGCCTTCGCCGGCCGCCAGGCCCTGTACGAGTACTACTTCTTCGGCGATCCGGTGCGGATGGCCGGCTCCTACGTCGCGAGTTACGACCGGGAGCCCTACCTGGCCGCGGTGCGCACTTTTCTAGACCGCGATTGACCGGCGCGGCGAATCTTCGCCGCGCCGAACGGGGGTTACTATCGCAGAAAGCTTATGGCTGGGTTTGTGGCCCCCGGCCCCAGCCGCCGGAGGAGACATGAGCAAGGGGACAGTGATCCTGTTCTTGTGGCTGATCATCGGAGCCGCCGCGGCGGGTCAGCGCGGCTATTACTCCGTGAAGGATCTGGGCTGCACTCAGGGCGCGACGATCGCGCTGACCGTCGCCGCCGGCCCGCTCAACTATGTCGGCCTGAACCCGAAGATCTCCTGCACGACCCCCAAGCCCAGCAACGGCTGACCCAGAGAACCGCAGAGATCTTCCCAGCGGCCTAGCCGGCAGCGCACAATAGGCCCGTGAACGATGGTCAGCTCGGGGCCGTGTGCCCGCAGTGCGGCAGCGCCGCCGCCGTGCATTCGATTGGGGAACTGGCCGCGCTGGCCAGGAACCAGCTAGGTCAGCAGCCGGGCTCCGCCCCGCCGCCGCAGACCGGATATGACCCGCCGCCGTCTTCGGGCTTCCCGCCGCCCACGAGTTACGACTCACCCCCGTCGGGGGGTTTCGGTCCGCCGCCCCCGCCGGGGTATACCGGCCCGCCACCGCCGGGATACACCGGCTCGGCCCGGCCCGGCCAGCCGAGCCAGTCCGGCCCGTTCACCGACTCCTCGGGCCCGTCCGGGCCGTCGGGTCGGTCCAGCGACTGGCTTGGCCTGGGGGATGCGGCCGACTCCGTGGAGGATGCCGTGGCCGATGTGGTGATGGGCGCGGCCATGCGGTTCGTCGGCCGGAAGATCGGCCGCCGGGTGCAGCGGGCGGTCACCGAGCGGGTCCTGCCGGCGGTCACCGAGCGGATGATGTCAGCGGCCGGCGGCCGCCCGGAGGCGATGCTCCGCGAGCAGATCGCGATCGCCGAGCGGCATCCCGATCTGCGGGCCTGCCTCACCGATAAGGTGGTCTTCCTGGCCGGCGGCCAGCGCGTCCTGCCGATGCCCAGCCTGACCGGAGGGTTCACCGTCGAGCAGTCCGACGCCCTGGTCGCCCGCCTGCGGGACGGCTGACCGGGCCTCAGGCCCGGGCCAGGACAGAAAGCGCCGCCCACACCGACCGTCGGCCCAGGATGGCCGACAGGGACAGCTCGCTGGTGCAGAACCCGACGAACGCGCGCCAGCCCTTGGGGGTGGCCAGCACGGCGTGAAAGGCCCCGGGATGCCGGGAAAACGCCGTCAGGATGCGCCGGCCGGCGTCCATGTCCGGGACCAGGTCCCGGTGCACGGACGCGACGTAGGTGTCCAGCTCGCCGTCCAGCTGGTCGCGGTCCTGGTGGGCGGCGGCCCGGGCGGCGCAGGCGCCTGCCAGCGCGCCCGACCTGAGCGCGAAGCTGATGCCCTCCCTGGTCCACGGCTCGAGCAGCCCGGCCGCGTCCCCGGCGACCAGCACCCGCCCCCGCCGCAGCGCCGAACCGCTGGCCCGGCACCTGGTGAGATGACCGGAGTCGCGGATGACCTCACAGGAGTCCAGCTTCAGCCGGCCGATAAAAGCCCGGAGGTACTCCTTGGTCCCGCTGCCCTGGCCGCGCGGTGCGATGACTCCGACCGTGAGCCTGTCGTCCTTCGGGAAGACCCAGCCGTAGGATCCCGGCAGCGGGCCCCAGTCGAGCAGGATCCGGCTCCGCCACTGCCGCTGGACCGCGACCGGGGCCTTGACCTCGACCTCCAGGCCGAGGTCAACCTGGGCGAAGTCGACCCCGACGTGCCGCGCGCTGATCCCCGAGGAGCCGTCCGCCCCCACCACCGCCCGCGCGGACACGGTGGTGCCGTCGGCCAGCCGCACGCACGCGTCGGCGCCGTCGGCGTCGGCCTCGATGGCCCGGACCGTGCACTGCTGCCGCAGCGTCACGCCCAGCTCCACCGCCCGGAGCCGGAGCGCGTCGTCGAATTCCTCCCGGAGCACCATGGCCAGGATGGGCTCGTCGTGCCGCCTGGTGAACGGACGCTGGCCGTCGAGGGTAAACGTGGCGGCATCGATACGGTCCCGGGCGGGCCAGCGAACCTGCTGGCCGACGGCGGCCAGTGAGGCCCCGATCAGGCCGCCGCCGCAGGTCTTGTAGCGGGGATGGGTCGCCCGCTCGATGACGACGGTCCTGGCTCCGGCCTGGGCCGCGGCGCTGGCGGCGGCCAGTCCGGCGGGCCCGGCCCCGATGACGGCGACATCCCACTGTCTGCGCTCCACCTATGCAGCGTATGCGCCGCAGGCCGCGGCTCTCGGCCTGCCGAACCTGCCGCTGGGCTGATGCCACGGTCCGTCCGGCACGACAAAGATCTTAGGCCGAACGGCTCCGGAGTTCTCGGCCAGCTACGTAGGCGATAGCGCTGGGTTTTCCCGCTCACGGTCTTGGGCAGCTCGGCCACGAACTCCACGGACCGGGGATACTTGTAAGGCGCGAGGGATTGCTTGGCGAAGTCCTGCAGCTCGGCGGCCTTGGCCGCATCCGGCCCTCGCGCCCTCGCGCAGCACGACGAACGCCTGGACGATCATGCCGCGGCTCTGGGTCGGGCGCGCCGACCACCGCGACCTCGATCACGTCGGGATGGCCGAGCAGGGCCTCCTCGACCTCGGGTCCGGCGATGTTATAGCCGGCCGAGATGATCATGTCGTCGCTGCGGGCCTGGAACCAGTAGTAGCCGTCGGCGTCGCGGACGTACGTGTCGCCGGTGATGTTCCAGCCGTGCTGCACATAGCTGCGCTGGCGCGGATCGGACAGGTAGCGGCAGCCGGTCGGACCCTGCACGGCGAGCCGGCCGGGCTGGCCGTCGGGTACCTCGTTTCCCTGCTCGTCCAGGATGGCCGCGCGGTAGCCAGGCACCGGTTTGCCGGTCGCGCCGGGCCTGATGCCGTCGTCGGCGGCGGCGATGAAGACGTGGAGCATCTCGGTCGAGCCGATGCCGTCGATGATCGAGATGCCGGTGGCCTGCCGGAACTCCTGCCACACCGATGTGGGCAGATGCTCCCCGGCCGAAACGCAGCGCCGCAGGCTGGCCAGCGCGGATGCCTTCCCGGCGGCCAGCATGGCCCGGTAGGCGGTGGGTGCGGTGGACAGCACCGTCACCCCGTGGGCGGCGATCACGTCGGCCAGCTCGCCCGGCGTGGCGCGCTCGATGAGCAGGGCGCAGGCGCCCGCCCGGAGCGGGAACAGCAGCAACCCGCCCAGCCCGAAGGTGAAGCCGAGCGGGGGCGTGCCGGTGAACACATCGTCCGGCCGGGGCTTGATCAGGTGGCGGGAGAAGGTATCCGCGGTGGCCAGGATGTCCCGGTGGAAGTGCATGGTCACCTTCGGCTGCCCGGTCGTGCCCGAGGTGGGAGCGAGCATGGCCACGTCGTCGGCGGCGGTGCTGACCGCGGTGAACCGGCCGTCCTTGGCCGCGCAGCGGGCGGCGATGTCCTCCCGGCCGCCGTATCGGACGATGCGCAGCGCGGGCGCGGCCGCGGCCAGGTCGGCGGCGAAGCGGTGATCGCACAAGGCCAGGCTGGGCTCGGTCAGCCCGGCGATGGCGGCGATCTCCCGCGGCCGCAGCAGGGCCATGGTGGTGACCGCGACCCCGCCGGCCTTGAGCACGGCGAGCCACGCCGCGGCGAGCCACGGGTTGTTCGGGCCGCGGAGCAGGACCCGGTGGCCCGGGCGCAGGCCGTAGTCCTCGGTCAGCACCTGGGCCAGCTGGTTGGTCAGCCGGACGGTCTCGCCGTAGCTCCAGGTTCCGGCTGGCCAGCGCAGGCAGGGCCGATCGTGTCCGTGCCGGTCCGCGGTCACGTCCAGGAGCTCGACCGCGGCGTTCAGCCGGTCGGGAAGCTGAGTTCGGGCCGGCCGAAGCGGAACTCGGGCCACTGGTCCGCGGGCGGAAGCCGGTCACGGCAGAAGGTGTCGAGGTGCGCCGAAGGGGAAAGCCGCATCTGGCCCCACTTCCCTGGATCCCGTAGGGTAGATCACCAGTATTGAACTTCTCTGACGGCAGTCAAGAGTGGCCGCCATGCGGTAGCGGGCGGGCGTTCTGCTCGGGCAAGGACTACGCGGAATTCCACGCCGCCTTCAACGCGGGCCGCCCGCCCCGGTGGTAGGGGCGCTGACCGGTGTTTCATAGTGCTGGGTCCGGCACGCTCGCGCGCCGGAGACCTTAATCGCGAGCGAAGGTGAGTTCAACGTGGCACTGCCCTATGATTCCGCGGCCAAGTTCGGCGAGTACGCGCACCCGCAGATGATCGTGTCGACCGAGTGGCTGGCCGAGCACCTCGACGACCCCGGCCTGGTGGTGGCCGAGTCCGACGAGGATGTGCTGCTGTACGAGACGGGCCACATCCCCGGCGCGGTCAAGCTCGACTGGCACACCGAGCTCAACGACCCGGTCACCCGCGACTACGTCGACGGCGCAGGCTTCGCCGCTCTGATGTCGGAGAAGGGGATCAGCCGGGACACCACCCTGGTGCTCTACGGTGACAGGAACAACTGGTGGGCCGCCTACGCGCTGTGGGTGTGCTCCCTGTTCGGCCACCCGGACGTGCGGCTGCTCGACGGCGGGCGGGCCAAGTGGATCGCCGAGGGCCGCGAGATCACCACCAGCGAGGCCAAGCGCCCGCAGGCCGACTACCCGGTCATCGACCGGGACGACACCAGGCTCCGCGCGTTCCAGGACCAGGTCATCGCCCACCTCGGCCAGCCGATGATCGACGTGCGGTCGCCCGGCGAGTACAGCGGCGAGCTGCTGCACATGCCCGACTACCCGCAGGAAGGCGCGCTGCGCGGCGGCCACATCCCCGGCGCCAGGAGCGTTCCCTGGGCCCGGGCCGCCGCCGAGGATGCCACCTTCAGAGACCCGCGCCGAGCTCGAGGCGATCTACCGCGACGAGGCCGGGCTGCGCCCCGAGGACGACGTCGTGGTCTACTGCCGCATCGGGGAGCGGTCCAGCCACACCTGGTTCGTCCTGGCGCATCTGCTCGGTTTCGAGAACGTGCGCAACTACGACGGATCGTGGACCGAGTGGGGGAACAGCGTCCGGGTTCCGATCACCCGCGGGGAGAACCCGTGACCTCGGCCACGCTCAACCCCCGGCTGCAGGAGATCGCCGACGACTTCAACGCCATGCCGGCCAAGGAACGGCTGCAGCTGCTGCTCGAGTTCTCCCAGGAGCTGCCCGCGTTGCCCGCCCGCTACGCCGAGCACCGCGATCTGCTCGAACCCGTGCCCGAGTGCCAGTCGCCGTTGTTCCTGGCCGTCGAGGTGGAACCGGACGCGACCGTCCGCCTGTTCTTCGAGGCTCCGCCGGAAGCGCCGACGACGCGCGGCTTCGCCAGCATCCTGCACGCCGGCCTGGACGGCCTGGATGCCGACGAGGTGCTGGCCACGCCGGGCGAGTTCACTCACCAGCTCGGCTTGACCGACCTGGTGAGCCCGCTGCGGCTGCGCGGCATGGCCGCGATGCTGGCCCGGATCAAGCGCCAGATCCGCGACCAGCGCGGCTGACCGCGTTGGCCCGTGGTTTCCGCGGGCTCCTGCCGAGGGCTCAGCCGAGGCGGTCGGTCAGCTCCTGCTGCAGCTCCCAGAGGCGGTCAGGCAGCTGGTCGCCGAAGGTCCGGAAGAACGCGGGGATCTGCTCCGCCTCCGCCTTCCACGCCTGCGTGTCCACGGTGAGCAGCAGGTCCAGGTCAGCCTGGCTGATCTCCAGGCCGTCCAGGTCCAGCGAGCCCGGAGCCGGGAGCTTGCCGATCGGGGTTTCCACCGCTCCGGCCTCGTCCGACAGCCGCTGGACGATCCACTTCAGCACGCGGCTGTTCTCGCCGAAGCCGGGCCACACGAACCTGCCGCTGGCGTCCTTGCGGAACCAGTTGACGTAGAACAGCCGCGGCAGCTTTTCCGCCTCGGCGGTGCGGCCGATCTCCAGCCAGTGCGCGAAGTAGTCGCCCATGTTGTAGCCGCAGAACGGCAGCATCGCGAAGGGGTCGTGCCGCAGTTCTCCGAGCGTGCCCTCGGCTGCGGCGGTCTTCTCCGAGGCCACATTGGCCCCCAGGAACACGCCGTGGTCCCAGTCGAAGGACTCGATCACCAGCGGCACCGTGCTGGCCCGCCGGCCGCCGAACAAGATCGCCGAGATCGGCACGCCGGCCGGGTCGTCCCACTCCGGAGCGATGATCGGGCACTGGTCGGCGGGGGTGGTGAACCGGGCGTTGGGGTGGGCCGCGGGCTCCGGCGATGCCGGAGTCCAGTCCCGGCCCTTCCAGTCGGTCAGGTGCGCCGGCGGTTCCTCGGTCAGGCCCTCCCACCACACATCGCCGTCGTCGGTCAGGGCGACGTTGGTGAAGATGGTGTTGGCGGCCATGGCCGCGACCGCGTTGGCGTTGGTAGTGACGCCGGTGCCGGGCGCGACACCGAAGAAGCCGGCCTCCGGGTTGATCGCGTACAGCCTGCCGTCCGGGCCGAACCGCATCCAGGCGATGTCGTCGCCTATGGTTTCGACCTGCCAGCCGGCCACCGTGGGCTGCAGCATGGCCAGATTGGTCTTGCCGCACGCGGACGGGAAGGCTCCCGCGATGTATCTCGGCTCGCCGTCCGGGGGCGTGATCTTGACGATGAGCATGTGCTCGGCCAGCCAGCCCTCGTCTCGCGCCATCACCGAGGCGATGCGCAGCGCGTAGCACTTCTTGCCGAGCAGCGCGTTGCCGCCGTACCCGGAGCCGTAGGACCAGATCTCCCTGGTCTCAGGGAAGTGAGAGATGTACTTGACCGAGTTGCACGGCCACGGCACGTCCGCCGTTACCCCAGAACCCGGCTCGAGCGGCGCGCCGACCGAGTGCACCGCCCGGACGAACGACCCGGTCTCCTCGATCGCCCGCAACGCCGCCGTGCCCATCCGGGTCATGATCCGCATCGAGGTGACCACGTAGGGCGAGTCGGTGATCTCCACGCCGAGTTCGGAGATGCTGCTGCCGATCGGGCCCATGCTGAACGGCACCACGTACATGGTGCGGCCGCGCATGGAGCCGTCGAAGATCTCCGCGAAGGTCTCGCGCATCTCGCCAGGCGAGATCCAGTTGTTGGTCGGTCCCGCGTCGACCTCGCGCTCGGAGCAGATGAAGGTGCGGTCCTCCACCCGGGCCACGTCGCTGGGGTCGGAGGCGCAGTAGAAGCTGTTCGGCCGCAGTTGCGGGTTCAGCCGCGTGAACGTGCCGGCCTCGACGAGCAAGCTGGTCAGCCGCTCCCACTCGTCCTGTGAGCCGTCGCACCAGACCACCTCGTCAGGCTTGGTCAGCTGGGCGATATCGCGCACCCACTTGGCCAGCTCGGGGAAGCTCGTCTGTTGCTGATCGTCAATAACGTCCGCGCTGAACATTCCATCTCTCCTGCATTGGACTTACCCGGAGTAGTCCTGGCCGACAGTGGTTCCTATTTAAATGGTCTAGTCCACTATTGCCGGGTGGCAATGCGACTAGAACAGAGTCGAAGGTCCCTCCACGGTAGGGACCATAGCGTTGTATCCGGCGGCTATATGGGCCTTCACCAGCAACGATGCGGTTCCGGCGGGACGCGTTCCGCGAGATCATTCTCGTCGCAGATGACGACCAGCCGTCATCCGCAGGTAGCGCTTGGCCTTTTTCCGTCTCTGCCACGATCAGGTATATATACCTGAGAATACCGAGAGCATGCCGGCAAAGTCCTGGCTCGGGGCTGTGATAAGGGACACCCTCAGCGGCGGCGCCGCTAATGTGCGGCGCTTACCGGCCGGTCACGCGTCGCGGCGCCGGAGCAGATAAGCGCCGGCCACCAGCAGCACTGCGGTCCACAAGCACAGCACGCCGAACCCCTGCCACGGTGACAGCAGGTCACTGGAAACCTCATGCGTATGCGTGATCAGCATCCCGGCCTGCTCAGGCAGGTAGGCGTTGATGTGGGCGCCCCAGCTGCTCGGCAGCAGGCCGGACAGGATGGGCAGGACCAGGACGACGCCGATGACCGTGGCGATGGCGCCGGCGGTGTGCCGGATAAGCGTGCCGATGGCCAGCGCGAACAGGCCGAGCACGGTGAGGTACAGGCCGGCCCCCGCCACCGCCCTGGTCACCCCCGAGTCGCTCAGTGACACCGCGACGTGGGCGTGAATGAGGGACGAACCGATGAAGAACGAGCAGAAGGCCACGATCTCCGTCACCACGAGCACGAGCACGGCGAACACCACCGACTTGGCGACCAGCATGGGTGTCCGGCGCGGGACGGCCAGCAGCGAGGCGCGGACCACCCCGGTGGAGTATTCGGTGGTGATGACCAGCACGCCAAGCACGCAGATGGCGAGCTGACCGAGTCCGACCCCGGCCCCCATGATGAAGCTGACCGGATCCGAGAGGATGGTGGCGTCCCGGGAGGCCGCGTGCGGGCCGTTCCAGTGTGAGGCGGTCAGCCAGCTGAGCAGCGCGGTGAGGCCGATGCTGACCACGATGAACGCGAGCAGCGTCCAGACGGTGGAACGCACCGAGCGGATCTTCGTCCACTCGGCTCGCGTCAGGTTCACGAACCCGGCGCGGCCCAGCGGCCGGCCCTGACGGACCGCTGGCCGGAGCAACAGACGTGGTCGTCATCAGGCCTGTCCCTTCCCAGCGGTGACCGGATCGGCGCCGTGCGTGCCGAATTCCAGGCTGCCGGACGTCAGTTCCATGAACGCCTCTTCCAGCGAGGCCATCGGGGTAAGTTCGTGCAGCACCACGCCGCTGGCCGCCGCGATCTCGCCGATCCGGGCGGCCGGCAGGCCAGTGACGGTGAGCAGGCCGACGTCGTGCGACGCCGTCCCCGGTGCCGCCTTGCCGCCCGCCTCGGTGATCTGCTCGGCCAGCCGGGCGGCGTCCGGGGTGCGGACCCGCACCGACTGGTCCGTGCTGCGGGCGATCACGTCCTCGGTGCTGGCCTCGGTGATCAGCCGCCCCCGGCCGACGACGATCAGGTAATCGGCGGTGACGGCCATCTCGTTCATCAGGTGGCTGGACACCAAGATGGTGCGGCCCTCGGCGGCAAGCTGCTTCATCAGGTTCCTGATCCACAGCACGCCCTCGGGATCGAGCCCGTTGACCGGTTCGTCGAGCAGCAGGATCTGCGGGTTGCCGAGCATGGCGGCGGCCACGCCCAGCCGCTGGCTCATGCCCAGCGAGAAGCCGCCTGCCCGCTTGTCCGCCACGGCCTGCAGGCCGACCAGGCCAAGCACCTCGTCGATCCGGCTGGTCGGCAGGCCCTGGGTCTGAGCCAGGAACAGCAGATGGTTGCGGGCGGTGCGGCCGCTGTGCACCGACTTGGCCTCCAGCAGCGCACCGACGGTACGCAGCGGGTTCGGCAGGTCCCGGTAGGGCTTGCCGTTGATCAGCGCGGTGCCGCTCTGCGGCCGGTCCAGGCCCAGGATCAGCCGCATGGTGGTGGACTTGCCCGCACCGTTGGGTCCGAGGAACCCAGTGACTCGGCCAGGTTCGACCGTGAAGCTCAGGTGGTCGACCGCCGCCTTGCCCCCGTAGAACTTGGTGAGGTCCCGCACCTCGATCATGCCGCTGCTCCTTGTGCCTGAGCCCGCGCGCGACGCCAGCCGGCAGCCGCGCGAATGACGGATGGCCTACGGTACCGCTGTCGGCCGCCGACTGCGAGCTGGGTTCGGGGTGGCCAGGTAATCCGTTCAGTGTCCGGGTAATCCGTTCAACTGTAGAGTTCACCGGGCGAAAGTCCCGCCTGCGCCTGCGCCTGCGTCAGCGCGAAGGCGGCCATCGGTCCGCCAGCGGGCATGCGCGGTGCGCGGCGCCCCGGTCCGGATCAGGTCGAGCCGCGGTCGCGGGGCGTCGGTGCGCCCGCCCTGCGGCCGGCGCCGGCCCGCGGCGAACGGGTCGGGCCAGCGGGCGCCCGGGCCCGCGTACCCCTGCTCGGCCGCGGCGTGCAGGGTCCATTGCGGGTCGTACAGATGGGTCCGGCCCAGGGCACACAGGTCAGCGCGGCCGGCCAGGATGAGGGAGTTCACGTCGTCGTAGGAGGAGATGGCGCCCACGGCGATCACCGCGACGCCGTACGGTGCGCCGATCTCGTTGCGTATCCGGTCGGCGAACGGCGTCTGGTAGCTGCGGCCGAAGGCAGGCATCTCCTCGCTGACGACCTGGCCGGTCGACACGTCGATGCCGGCCGCGCCGTGCGCGGCGAACGCGCGAGCGATCTCGACGGCATCGTCGAGGTCAAGGCCGCCCTTGCACCAGTCGGTGGCCGAGATCCGGACCGTCATCGGCCGGTCCTGCGGCCAGGCCGCGCGGACCGCGTCGAAGACCTCCAGCGGGTAGCGGAGCCGTGCCTCCAGCGATCCGCCGTACCGGTCGGTGCGCCGGTTGGTCAGCGGAGACAGGAACGACGACAGCAGATAGCCGTGCGCGCAGTGCAACTCGAGCAGATCGAAGCCGGCCCGCGCGGCCGCCCGGGCCGCCGTCGTGAACTGGTCCCTGATCTCGTCGAGTCGGTCCTGGGTAAGCTCGCGCGGTGTCTGGCTCCGGTCCGCGTAGGGCAGCGCGGACGGACCGCACACCTCCCAGTTACCCTCGGGCAGCGGGACGTCCATGCCGTCCCACATGAGCCTGGTCGAGCCCTTGCGGCCGGAGTGCCCGAGCTGGATGCCGATCTTCGCCTCCGTATGGCCGTGCACGAAAGCGGTGATCTGGCGCCAGGATTCCTCCTGCTCGCCGGTGTAGATGCCGGTGCAGCCTGGGGTGATCCGCCCGGCCGGGGAGACGCAGACCATCTCGGTCATCACCAGCCCGGCCCCGCCCAGGGCCTTGCTGCCCAGGTGCACCAGGTGGAGATGGCCGGGCACGCCGTCGCGGGCCGAGTACATGTCCATCGGGGAGACGACCACGCGGTTGACCAGCTCCAGGCCGCCGAGCCGGAACGGCTGGAACATCGGCGGCCGCACCTGTGCACCCCCCGCCGCACCGCGGCCCAGGCTCTCGGCGAACCACCGGTCCATGTCGGCGACGAACTCAGGGTCGCGCAGTCGCAGGTTGTCGTAGGTAACCCGGCGACTGCGGGTCATGATGTTGAACGCGAATTGGTGCGGATCCTGGCCGGCGTACTGGCCGATATTCTCGAACCACTCCAAGCTGGCCTGGGCGGCCCGCTGGGTGGAGGTGACCACCGGCCTGCGTTCGGCTTCGTAGGCGGCTAGGCCAGCGTCCAGGTCAGGCTGCTCGTGCAGGCAGGCGGCCAGGGCCAGCGCATCCTCCATGGCGAGCTTGGTGCCCGAGCCGATGGAGAAGTGGGCGGTGTGCGCCGCGTCGCCGAGCAGGACCACGTTGCCGTGCCGCCAGGCCTGGCAGCGCACGGTACTGAAGGTGGTCCACCGCGAGTTGTTGGCCACCAGGCTGTGCTGGCCGTCACCCGGCCCGCCGAGCACGTCCGCGCACAGGTCGCGGATCATCTCGACGGAGATCTCGTCACTCTGTCCGGGTGCCAGGTTCGCGGCGGCGCTGGCTGCGAACCCGGCCCGCCGCCAGACGTCCTCGTGCATCTCCAGGATGAAGGTGCTCGCCTTGTCGCTGTACGGGTAGCCATGGACCTGCATGATCCCGGCCGGGGTGTCCAGAATGTAGAACTTGAACGCGTCGAAGACCAGGTCGGTACCGAGCCAGATGTACTTACAGCGGCGTCGTTCCAGGTCGGGCGCGTAGCTCGAGGCGAACGCGGCGCGGGTGGCGGAGTTCATCCCGTCGGCGGCGACCACCAGGTCGTACTGGCCCGACAGGACGGCCGCGTCGGCCTCGGCGCGGAACAGGATTCGCACCCCCAGCTCGGCGCACCGGGCCTGCAAGATGGCCAGCAGACGTTTGCGGCTCATCGCGGCGAAACCGTGCCCGCCTGAGGTCAAGGTCCTCCCGCGGAAGTGCACGTCGATGTCATCCCACCGGGCAAACTCGCGGCACATAGCCGAGAAGATCCCGGCGTCAGCATGCTCGATGCCGCCGAGGGTCTCATCGGAGAACACCACGCCGAAACCGAAGGTGTCCTCGGCGGCGTTGCGCTCCCAGACGGTGACCTCATGCCCGGCGCCCAGCTGTTTAGTCAGAGCCGCGAAGTACAGGCCGCCGGGCCCCCCACCAAGGACGGCGATGCGCATCGCATTCATCCTTTCTTCCCGCGCCCGATCGTATGTCGTAAGTTCTACGATCGTCAACAGAACGCGATATAAGTACTCGGCCGACATCTGCCTACCGGGGAGAAAGCAGGCCGGGCGCCACGTCGGATCGGCCGCCCCGGGCCGACATCAGATCGGGTAGCGGGTGGGTTCGGTGGTGTACTGGCGGCCGGATGGAGCGGTCCACACGAAGGTGCCCGGGGTGATCTGCTCGCAGTTCCAGCGGGGGTGCTGTTTGAGCCGGTGCTCGAACCGGCACTTAGGCCCGCCATTGCACAGGCACGTTCTGCCGCCGTGTTCGAACGGGATGTTGTGCTCAAAATCGCAGGCGGCCGCGGGTCGCCGGCAGGTCGGGCCGGTGCAGGTGGCGTGCCGGATCTGGGCCAGGTGGCGGAGCTTGACGCCGGGGTCGTGGCCGCGGGCCTGGAACCGGTGGTCGCATTCGTCCAGCGCGATCGGGTCCAGGGTGACCAGCAGCGCCGGGCGGCCGGGGATCCCGGTGCTCAGCCGCCAGCGACCCGCGGGTGGCCTCCGGCCGGTGAAGGTGAACCGCGGCGGCGGGCGGTCGCCGGGCGGGATCGCCGCCGGGCGGGTCTGGCCGGGTGGCCCGCCGGGCGGTTGGGGTATGGGGTCTGTTGCGGTGTGGGTGTGGTCTATGGGTTCGGGTGGGCGCAGCCGTGGCCACGCCGTATCCGTGGTCGTCGGTGAGGGTGAGGCACCAGGTGGTCTTGGGGTTGGCGGCGGCGGCGCGGGTCAGCTGGCGGGCCAGGTCGGGGTCGACGGGGCCGAGGCCGGCGATCTCGCCGGGCCGGTCGGCCAGGCCCAGCTGGGTGGACAGCGGGACGGTGAGGTTGATGTGGCCGGTGAACCCGACCGGGAGCACGCCCGCCGCCGGCGGGGTGTGCGGGCCGGGCGGGTCCTGCGGGCCCGGTCCGCCGTCACCCGGGCCGTCGTGTCCGCCGTCACCCGGTGCGCCGTGGCCTGGGCCGTGGCCGGGGCCGTCCGGGGCGCTGTGGTGGCGGTTCTCCCCGCCGGCGGCGGAGGCCAGGGGGCGGGAGTCGCGGTTGAGCATGATGTCGGTGTAGGCGATCGCGCGGAGCTGGTCCATGTCGCCGTCCAGCCCGGCTTTTTTGAGCTGGCGGGCCCACCAGGAGATCCGCTGGTCCGCGGCCAGCACGTCGGCGGGGGGGAGTTCGCGGCCGGCCAGGCCGGCGTGGCCGGAGTCCTCGGCCCAGCGTTCCACCCGGGCGTTGCGCTCGGCGCCGGTGCGTCGTTTCTTCGCCTTTTCGGGGTTGACCTCGATGACGGCGCGGGCGATCGCGGCGCGGAGCCCGCCCGGGGTCAGCTTCGCGGCCCGGTCCAGGACTTTCGCCTCGGCCCGGCGGGCTTCGGCGGGGGTGAGGTTGACCACGGCGCGGGCGATGATCGCGACCTTGGACTCGCGCAGCAGCCCGGACCGGAACGCGGCGTAGGTGCCGGGGAGTTTGGCGGTCAGGGTGCGGGCGAGGTCGAGCATGAGGTCCGCGGCCCAGCGGGTGCCGGCCAGCGCGTGCGATAGCTCGGTGCCGGTGAACTCGTCCCAGCTGGCCTCATCGGCCAGGGCCGGCTCGGTATCGGGGGCGGGGCGGCGGCGGGTCAGCTCGGCGACGGCGGCGTGCTTGAGCGCGCACGCGGCGGCCTCGGCCCGGTCCAGCGCGCAGATGATCCCGGTGAGCTCGTCATCGGTGGTGCCGGGGAAGGAGTCGCCGGGCCCGGCGGCGTTCTCGGCCAGGCCGTGCAGCGCGGCGCCGCCGGGCGCCAGGTCCAGGGTGTGGCCGGCGGCGAACGCCCCGGCCGGGCCGGGGGACGCACCGGGGACGCGGCGGGCCGAGCCGGGCTGCCCCGGACCCCGGCGCCGGCCCTGGGACCGGCGGCCGGCCCTGGGGGAGACAGTCAGACTTCCCGGCGCCGGTTCCCTTCCCGGTGCCGGTTCCCTTCCCGGCGCCGGGGCCGGGTTCGGGCTGGTCTTCGTCGTCCTCGCCGGGACCGGCCCATTCCCATTCCCCGGGCTCGATCTCGGCCAGCCACGCCACCCACTGGTCCTCGGTCAGCCAGTCCTCCCGCGAGGGCGGCAGCTCACGCCACCCCTCGGGCACCTCCCCGGCCCGGTCCGGCTCGCCAGGATGCCCGGCGGGATTCTCGTCCCGCCCGGGGTCTGGAGAAGCCGGTCCCGTGGTCATGAACCACCGTCCGTTCGGGAGAATGATGTACGAACATAATAGCTAATTAGTTCAGTCATTACAATTCTAAAAGAGGTATTTCGAACAAAGTGGCTGGAGTTACTCCCGGGAAACGCTAGGGTTCAGTCATGAACCTGGAGCGGATCAATCCCGCAGAACTCGGCCGGCCCTTCCGGTTTCTCGCACGCGGTGTCCGTGCCCGCGAGCCGGCTGGTGTTCCTGGCCGGTCAGCTCGCCACCGGCCAGGAAGGGCGGGTGGTCCCGGGCGGCGTGGTGGCGCAGTTCGAGCAGGCGCTGGCTAACCTGCTCACCGCGCTGGCCGCGGCCGGCGGGCAGCCCGCGGACCTGGTCAGCCTGACCATTTACCTCATCGATGTCGAGGACTATCAGGCGCACGGCCGACAGATCGGCGCCGTCTGGCGACGGCTGGCTGGGACCGAGTATCCGGCCATGGCCGGGGTGGGCGTGACCCGGTTGTGGGACCCCGAGGCGCTGGTGGAGCTTCAGGGCATCGCGGCGGTCAGCTGACCCCAGCCAGGTCAGCCGCTGATGACCCGCTGAACGTAGGTTCGCGCCGGTTCCTCGAGCAGGGCGTGCCAGGTGAAGAACTCCTCGGCGGCGCGGATGCCGATCCAGTCCTCGGGCAGCAGCTCTGCCGGCAGCCCGGGGTCAAGATAGGGGAGCCTGCGCCAGTCGGTGAGCACCCGTACGTAGTCGGCGAAAGCCTGCTGCGGAATGACCGGCGCGCCGCGCTCCCAGCGCCGCAGGGCTGGCTCGTGCGTCTGGACGAACGCCTCGTACCGACGTTCAAGGGTGTCCAGGTCCCACCAGCGGCGGATCCGGGCGGCGGGATCGCCGAACGCGAGATGATCCGCGTGGAACAGGTCGGCGTAGGAGTCCAGGTCCAGTCGTCGCAGCGTCTCGGCCGTCGTGTCCTGCGGGTGGGACGGGACGATCCAGACCCCGGGCGCGACCATCCCGAACCCCAGCCGGGCCAGCTCGGATCGCAGGACGTGACGGCGGTGGCGTTCGGTTTCCGGCACCGAGAAGACCGCCAGAAGCCAGCCGTCGGTCGCGGTCGCCCGGTGCCGCCTGAAGATCCTGGCGTCCCCCTCGCGCAAGATGGCCAGCGCCCCGGCGGAGAGCTGATACCCCGCTGCTCCCTGGTGCCGCTGCGCCTGCAAGATGCCCCGCCGCTTCAGCCGAGAGATGGCCGAACGCACCGCAGGCTCGTCCACCCCCAGGTCGGCCAGCAGGCGGATCAGCGCCGCGACCGACAGCCAGCCGCCGTCCGGCCTGGCGTACAGCCCGTACACCGTGACGATCAGATGCCGGGGTTGGGCCGGCCGGGTGGCGGCGTCACCGTCCGGTTCGTTCGTTTCCGCCACGGCCGTCACGCGGTCACGATACCAAGGCGCCCGCGTCGGAAAACCGACGCGGGCGCGGACGATCAGGTGCGCTCAGGCCTTGACTTCCACCAGGCGTCCGGTCTCCACCTCGTAGATAAAGCCGCGAACGGAGTCCTTGTTCGGGATGTACGGGCTCGCCTTGATCCGGGCGATGGACTGGCGAACGTCCCCTTCGAGGTCCGGGAAGGCCTCCAGGGCAAACGGCGGCCTGATGCCGGTGTCCGCCTCGATCTGAGCCTTGACATCGTCGTCGTGGAAGGTCAGCATCCCGCAGCCGGTGTGGTGGATGAGGACGATCTCGTCGGTTCCGAGGAGACGCTGGGAGATGGTGAGCGACCGGATGACATCGTCGGTCACGACACCACCAGCGTTGCGGATGACGTGCGCATCCCCCTCAGAAAGCCCGAGCACGCCGTACGGGTTGAGGCGCGCGTCCATGCAGGCCACCACCGCGGCGTGTGAGGCCGGCGGCAGCGGCAGATCGCCCTTATCGAAGCTGGCGGCGTACCGGTCGGAGTTGGAAACGAAGGTGTCGGTGCTGGTCATGGTGCCTCCCCGGACAAACGGCTCTGGATATCGACGAGATCGTATCCACTGATACGTTAGCTTAATCCTGACTTACCAGACCAGAAATATCTGTTTTAGCTGTGCCGGGTATCACGGGAGGGCCGACCAGGGGCCGGCCGGAGCAGTGCCCGCGGGTACCAGGCGCCGTCCCGCACCGGCAGGTAGCGGTCGGTGATCAGCGGGGCGCGCACGCCTTCGGGCCAGGCAGATCCCGTGGGCTGGCGTCAGGTAGCCGTGTCGCTCCTCGCCGGGAATTGGCAAATTGGTTGACCAAGCTGGCAATGCGGCGCAAGTGATCGATCGCCGGATCCGCCGTAATGCCGTTGCCGGGCGATTGGAACGGTTCCGTAGGCCGAAGGTCTCCTAGTTGTATCAATTCTCCGACCCGCGATGCCTAATGGAGTCCTTCCATCCCATTGATCATTAATGGACCGAGGCGCGCCACCGCATGGTGGCACACGTCCTGACTGTCAACTAGAAATCAGAAGGCCGCCTGAAATGCATGGTACTGGAGTGACAACTGAGGTAGCCAGTTTAAAAGAATTTGATCATGAGGTGGTCTTCTCGGGTCCTATCTCCGGGGACCTTGGCTCGGGCAAATCGGGTCATGATTGTTCGCCGTCATGCTAACTTTGGGAACCGGGCCTTCGGGAAAGCAATCTGTGCCGGGTCTTCGGGTGGGGACTGCGAGGGGTGATCCTTGATCAACTTGTTTATCCGTATGCCGTCACCCGGCATGAACAGGACGTGTGATCGTGCGCGAATCCCGGTCTGCGGCGGCCGTGGATGATCCGCATATCATCCCGGTGTTCGAAGCAGGTGATGCGGACGGAGTCCTGTTCATCGCGATGCGGTATGTGCCTGGCGGTGATGTAGGGACGCTTGTGCACCGGCAGGGCCCGCTGTCCATGGCGCGAGCGGCTGCGATCATTTCCGCGGTCGCCTCGGCCTTGGACGCCGCTCATGCGGCCGGGCTGGTTCACCGTGATGTCAAGCCGGCCAATATGCTCGTGGACGTGCGGCGCCGGCCCGATCATGTGTACCTGTCAGATTTCGGACTGACGAAAGGTGCGTCGTCGTCGGCGAGCCTGACCGGCACCGGGCGCGTTCTAGGGACGCCTACTTACTGCGCGCCCGAGCAGATCCAAGGTCTGCCCGTTGACGCGCGCACGGGTGAGTACGCGCTGGCGTGCGCGGCGTTCATGTTGCTTTCCGGTTAGCCGCCATTTCCCAGGGATGACGGTATGGCAGTGCTGTATGCGCAGCTGGAGACGCCGCCACCGCGGTTGACGTCACGGCGGGACGGTCTTCCGCCGACGGTGGACGACGTGCTCATGCGAGCGTTGGCCAAGACGCAGGAAGATCGTTATGCCAGCTGCGGGGAGTTCGCGGATGCGCTGCGCGTGGCGTTCGGACTCCAGCGCTACGACTCCGACGTGGCCGTCGCGCTCCACCAGCGGTCTTTGGCCGATCAGCAGCACACGCTCGGGCACGATCACCCGGACACCCTGGCCACTCAGTTCGGCCTGGCCCAGGAGATGGCGGCGCGGGGCGAACATGCCGGGGCGGAGGACGGCTTCCGGGATGTGCTCGCGGCCCGGCAGCGCAGGCTGGGTCCGGACCATCCGGACACGCGGGCCGCCGCCGAGTTGATCGATGGCATCCAAAGTGAGAGGCGGCGACCAGCCCCCTGAGGTAGCGGCCGAGCTTCGCCGGGGCAGAACCCCGAACCTGACCCACATCGAAGGACCATCGGTGTTGCTCGGGCAACCGCGATGGACCATCGGTGTCGTTGCAGGGCGGGAGCGCCAGACGCGGGTGTGCCAGGCGAGGCGGGCGGTGTTCGCGGGGTGCTGCCCCGGCACCGGACGCGACCGTACCGCACCAGGTAACCGGGCGAAACGCTGGTTGCTGACCAAGCTAGGATCGCGGCGTGATTACAGGAATTCATGCGATCGTGTTCTCCCCGGGCGCCGAGCAGGTGCGGGGGTTCTTTTCTGACGTGCTCGGCCTGCCGTCGGTCGACGCGGGCGGAGGCTGGCCCATCTTTGCGCTGCCCCCGGCCGAACTTGCCATCCATCCCGCCGACGGTGCCGGTCGCCATGAGCTTTACCTGATGTGCGACGACATCCACGCCACCCTCGCCGAACTACAGGGCAAGGGCGTCGAAGTGGCCCGCGGCGTATCCGACGAGGGCTGGGGGCTGCTGGCGGCGGTCCGCCTGCCAGACGGCGGGGAACTGCCCATCTACGAGCCCCGGCACCGCTCACCCCTGCACTGAAGGTACGGCTGACAGCCTTACTGAAAATACGGCTGACAGCGGTCGCAAGGAAGGATGGGGCGATGGCGCCGAGGGTGAACAGTGAGCTGTTGCTGGTCGGTAGCTTGCCGGCCGATTCGGCCGATTCGGCGCTGCGCTCGGCGGCGGGGTTCTTCGGCGACCTGGTGTTCGCACTGCCGGACGGCGAAACCGGTCCCCGGGCGGCGTGGGTCGGCTACGAGCGGGAGCGGCTCGTCCGGCCGAATCCAGGCGTCGTTGTCTTGCAGGAGACGGAGTCGCCGACCGGGATTCCCCGGCATGCGTACGAAACCCCGGTGTTCGGCCTCGGCCCCGGTGTCACCGAACTGCACTGGGATTCCTGGCCGCGGATCGATGACGCGATCGCCGGCTACCAGGTGTTCAGCGTCCTACGCGCCGAAGGCGTAATCCCGGCCCATCTCCGGTTCCAGGTGGGCCTCCCGTTTCCGTCTAGCGCGCTGAACGCCTTCAAGGCCGACTTCGCCGCCGATTACCCGGTCGCGGAGCGGGCGTTCGAAGATCTGGTGGCTCGCGAGCTGACCCGGCTTACCGCGGCCATACCGCCCGCCGACCTGGCCATCCAGTGGGACCTGGCGTACGAGACGCAGGATCTGGAGGGCGTGCTCGCGTGGACAGGCGAAGGCGGGTGGGAGCGGTTCGCCGGGCCGGTCACCCGGCTGACCCGGCTGATCCCGGAAGACGTCTTGGTCGGCTACCACCTGTGCTACGGGACGTTCCCGGAATGGCCGATGTACGAGGCGCGTGACCTGGGGCTGCTGGTGCGGATGGCCAACTTCGCGGTCGCGCACTCGGGTCGTGCGGTGGACTGGCTGCACCTGGCCGGGCCGCGGTACCTGCGCAGCGAGGACCGTGGCTTCTTTCGCCCGCTGGCCGACCTGGAACCAGCCGACGCCCGCGTCTTCCTGGGCATCGTCTTGCCGATCGACGGGTTGGCCGGGCTACGGCGCAGGCACACCACGGCATCGCGCTACCTCTCCGATTTCGGTGTGGCGATGTACTGCGGATTCGGCCGTCAGCCGGGCGCGGACGGCACCGAGACCATGCGGGAGCACGCGCGCGTCGTCCGCGCCGTCCGGGATGCGCAACGGACCTAGCTGGGGAGGGCCCGGCCTGCGCCACCTGGGCAGCACGCGCCGCCTGGGCAGCATGCACCGCCTGGGCAGCATGCACCGCCTGCTCTCCAGGGCCGAACGCCTCGGACTGCTCCGTCCCCGCGGTGCCAGACTCCGCCGTGTTACGCGGACCAGGTCGGCAAGAACGCCGCGTCCTTCGCCGATATGTCCGAACGGAACATGGGATGCAACTCCATCGAAGGCGAGTACTTTCCGGCCGGGCACATCGCGGCCCAGTGCCTCGGCCATGGCCCGGACGTGATGCGGGCCCGCGCCGCAGCAGATCCCCACGTAATCCACCCCTAGCTCACGGGCGGCCAGCGCGAACGAAGCCATCTCGAACCGGGTGCAGCCGAACGGCTCAAGGGCGATGGGGAAGGCCCGTTCTCCCGTCGTGGAGCGCAGCGTCTCCATGGTCGGTGCGGCCGCGTCGGTCCGGTACGGCACCGGCTGGATGGCGACCGCGCAGTCCACGGCCCGCGGATACCGGCGATCAGCGGCAGCATCGTCTGCGGCCCGCGGTCGCAGTTCAGGCCGACGATCTGCGCGCCCTCGGCCGCCAGGATCCGGCATGCCTCGGCGTAGTAGTAGCCGTCCCTGGTCTGGTCGGGCTGCGTCGGGGCCAGCGTCACCATCGCGGGCAGCCCAAGGAACCGGATGACCTCCAGGGCGATCAGCGCCTCACCCAGGTAGTCGTTGGTCTCCGAGATGACGAAGTCGATGCCCTCCTCGACGGCCCAGCCCAGCTGCTCGGCGTAGGAGTCCCGGACGGTCTGCTTGCTGGCCGGGTCGTCCGGGTCGTACGCCCAGGTGTTGCAGACGTTGCCCGCCACCAGGGCGTCATCCCCATGACCCTCGCGCGCGACCTGGCGGGCGATCCGCACCGCCTGGCGGTTCATCGCCTCCAGGTCGTCCTCGCGCCCGACGTCGCGCAGTTTCTCCCGGTGCGCGTAGTAGGTGAGCGCGACCATGACCTCGGCGCCCGCGCGGAGGAACTCCCGGTGCAGCTCGGCGACCGCGTCCGGGAAGTCAAGGACGACCTCGGGCACGAACGGTCCCGCCTTGATGTAACCGCGCCGTTCCAGCTCGAAGACGTAGCCTTCGGCGCCGAGCACGGTGCCGCCGGCAATCCGGTCCATGATGGACGACGCTCATGCCGTTGTCTCCTCCTCTTACGCAGCTTGCGCGGCGAACCTGGCGGGCGTGAAGCGCCCGATGTCATAGACGGTGCCCTGCTGCATGGCGAGCTGGGCGAGCACCCGGCCCACCCAGGGCGCGAACTTGTATCCGGTGCCGCGCCATCCGACGCCGGTGTACAGGCCGTCCGCGCCCGGCACCGCGCCGAGGATGAACTCGTCGTCCGCGACCAGGTCATACCAGCAGGTGTCGACGCCGCTGGCGGTGGCCACGTCGACCACCTCGGCGTCCCGCAGGCCGGGGATGCACTCGGCCACGAACTCCTCCACGCTGCCGATCCGGCTCGGCCGTCCTGGCCACGTCGGGCGGATTGTAGAAGCCGATCTTGACCCCGGCGTCGTGCCGTCGTAGATCGGATGGCCGTAGATACCGATATCCAGGTACGCGAACACCGGCATCACATCGTCGGTGAACATGGCCCGCGACCCGGCCGGGGGAATGAAGTACTTGGACTGCGTCGGGCGGTCCGGGCTGAGCGGGAACCGGACCGGGCAGCCAGGCACCAGGCCGAGCACGTCGTTGGTGCCCAGGCCCGCCGTCACCACCAGCACGTCGGATTCCACCGGGCCGTTATCCGTGGCCACGACCCAGCCTCCGCGTGACCTGGTGATCGCGCGCGGCTCGGAGTTCTCTACTATCTGGACGCCGCGGGCCCTCAGGCCCTCGCGCAGGGCGCCGGTCACCGCGGCCAGGTCGGCGAACCCGGCGTCCACATCCAGCCATCCGCCGTCGGCGTCGAACTGCGGGAACCTGGTCCGCAGCTGCGGGCCGGTCAGGGCCTCGCGAGGCAGCCGGAGCTGCTCGAGCACCGCGTAGCTTTCCACCGCGTAGGTGCGGTCCAGATCCGGGGTGACGTTGTCCTTGACCAGGTTCAGGCAGCCGCAGTCGATCAGCAGGCGCTGGCCGCAGTCCCGCTCGAGGTCCCGCCACAGCCGCCGTGCCTCGGACGGCGAGCCTGGCGTAGGCGGGATCCCGGTAGTCGTTGCGGACCGACCGGGTCAGGCCGAACGACGCGGTAGCCGGGTCGCCCACCTGGGACCGGTCGAGCACCGTCACGGTCTGCGCCAGCGGCGCGGCGTGGTACGCCGTCATCAGCCCCATGACGCCGCCGCCAATGATCGTCAGCCGCCCGGCCAAGGTCACGCTCCTCATCCGTCAAGACGTTCGTGCCAGGCGTCTTTGCTGGTGACAGCCATCGTAGCGAGTCCGGGCCGGGAGAAAGCCTGGCCCGGCCGTAGTAGCTTGTGAGCATGTGGCTGATGGGTATCCCGCTGAATGCACGTCGTCGGCCTGGTGCTGCACCCCGAGCGTGACTGCGGCGGCGCCGTGGGCTCGATCCTGCAGTGGGCGGCACGCCGCCGCATCCAGGTGCTCGGCATCGACACCGAGATCGGCCGGCTGAACTGCGCTGCTGAGCCAGTGACGCGCGCAGGCGTTCCGCGAGCGTTCCGACCTGGTGGTCAGCCTGGGCGGTGACGGCACGATGCTGCGCGCGATGCGGCTCGCGGACCGGCTGAGCAGCCCGGTGCTGGGGGTGAACCTCGGCAAGCTGGGTTTCCTGGCCGAGGTGGACGTGCCCGACCTGGCCAGCGCGCTGTCGGCGATCGACGCCCACGAATTCACCACCGAGCCGCGGCTGGCCGTCGACGCGGTCATCGCCGGCCAGGTCATCACGGCGTTCAACGACATCGCGTTCGTGCGGTTCCCGGGGCCAGAAGACCGCTTCTATCGCGGTCCGGGCCGCCGGGCGACGGTTTCGTCAGCTATGCCGCCGACGCGGTCGTGGTGGCGACACCGACCGGCTCGACCGCTTACAGCTTCTCGGCGGGCGGCCCCATCGTGAGCCCGGGGGTGGAAGCCCTCCTGGTCACGCCGGTCGCGCCGCACTCCGCCTACAACCGCGGCCTGGTCATCTCGGTCAGCGACGAGCTGAGCCTGGAGATCCTGCCCGGCAGCGGGCGGCTGGCGGTGGAAGCAGACGGCAACGTCGCCGGGTACGTCGAACCCGGCGACCAGATCGAGCTGCTGTCGCGTCCCGGCGCCGCGCACGTCGTCCGGCTCGGCCGCACCACGTTCTACCAGCGGGCCCGGCGCAAGCTCCGGCTCACAGACTCCGCCGAGATTCCGGTCTAGCCGCCGGAGAACTGCCGCCGGCGCGGCCTGGCTGTCCGGTGCCGCGATGGAGGGGTCGGTTTCGATGTGCACGAGCACCGGTCCGCCGGCCTCACCGCCTCGCCTCCGCCAGCGCATCGCGGAATTCCGCCATCGTCGTCGTCCGCAGCACCCGGACGCCCAGGCTCTCCGCGTTCGCGGCCAGGTCCACCGAGGCAAGCCCCGGTTGTCCGCCAGCACCACGATGAGCTTGATCCGCTCCTGCACCGCGGTGACGAGTTCCTGCGCCATCATCAGGTACGAGCCGTCGCCGACCAGGACGAACACCTCGCGGTCGGGGTCGGCCAGCTTCACGCCCAGGCCGCCGGCGATCTCATAGCCCATGCAGGAGTAGCCGTACTCGACGTGGTAGCCCTTCGGATCCACACAGCGCCAGAGTTTGTGCAGGTCACCTGGCATTGACCCAGCGGCGCAGACGACCACGTCGGACGGCTCGGCGGCCTGGTTGACCGCGCCGATGACCTCGGAGGAGGCCGGGAGCGGCTGGTGCCCGAGCGTGTAGGCCCGCTCGACGGCCTGATCCCACTCCGCCGCCCGCCGCCGGACCTGCGCCCGGTAGGCGTCCGGCGTGGACCACGTGCCCAGCGCGCGGCTCAGCTCGCGCAGCGCGATCTGGGCGTCGGCGACGACCGGGCAGCCGGCCAGCTTCGCCGTGTCCGCAGCGGCGATGTTGACGTTGACGAAGCGCACCTCCGGATGGCCGAACGCGGTCCGGGACGCCGTGGTGGAATCGCTGTACCTGGTCCCGATCCCGATGACGACGTCGGCCTCGCGAGCCACCTGGTTGGCCGCGGCGGTGCCGGTGCTGCCGATGGCGCCCAGGGCGAGCGGGTGGTCGTACCGCAGCGCCCCCTGGCCGGCCTGGGTCTCGGCCACCGGGATGCCCGCCGCCTCGACCAGCCACCGTAGTTCCTCGGTGGCCTCGGAGTAGATGACCCCGCCGCCGGCCACGATGAGCGGCCGCGAGGCCCCGCGGATCAGCTGGACCGCGCGGATCAGCGCGACGGTCTCGGGCGGCGGCCGGGGGATACGCCAGACCCGGTCGGCGAACAGCTCGGCGGGCCAGTCCCAGGCCTCGGCCTGGACGTCCCGGGGCAGCGCGAGTGTCACCGCGCCGGTCCGGGCCGGGTCGGTCAGCGCCCGGGTGGCAGCCAGCAGCGCGGCCGGGAGCTGCTCGGGCCGCCAGATCCGGTCGAAATACACCGATACCGGCCGGAACGCGTCGTTGACCGACACGTCACCGGCGCCGGAGTCTTCGAGCTCTTGCGGCACCGGGGAGGCACGCCTGGTCGCGGACACGTCCCCGGGCAGCAGCAGGACGGGCAGCCTGCTGATGGTGGCCAGGGCCGCGCCGGTGACCATGCTGGTGGCACCGGGCCCGATCGAGGAGGTGCACGCCCAGGTCGAGAGCCGGTTCCGCATCCGGGCGAAACCGACCGCGGTGTGCACCATGGCCTGCTCGTGGCCGGGACCGAAGATGCCCGAGCAGCCCGCGAAAAGCTGGTGCTCGATGCCGTCCCGCTCGGTGCGCTGGGCGGCCAGGAACCGGACGATCGCCTGACCCACGGTCAGCCGTACGGTGCTCCCGCCGGTCACCGGGCTAGATCCTGAGTTCTCCGCTGCGGGCTCACAGTCACCGGACTCTACCGGTATTCTGCGGAAGTCACTTAGGGGAGGGCAACTGACGATGAGCGAGAATTACTGCTTCGAATGCGGATCGTATACACGCGTCGATGACTCGACGAAACTCTGCATGGCCTGCTACGACTGCTGGCCCGCGGTGAGAAAGCCCGCCGGACGATCCGCGGGAATAGGCACGGCCGTGTTCAGCCTATGAGAGGCGGCAGTACGCTGCTTGCGGTCTTGACCTCACCTCGTTCGGAGCCGTCCGCCCATGCTGAGCCCAGAAATCGTCGATTCGCTGTTTTCCGCTGACCTGCCCGAGCCCGAGCACTGGGAGCTGCGTTACCCGCCCCGCGACCTGCCGGAAGGGGCGCAGGTCACCCGGTTCGCGCCGAGCCCGACGGGCTTCCTGCACATCGGCGGCGTGTACACGGCGACCATCGACGCGGACGTGGCCAGGCACTCCGGCGGCGTCTACCTGGTCCGCCTGGAGGACACCGACCAGGCCCGGGTCGAACAGGGCGCCGCCGCGCAGTTCGCCGAGGCGTTCGCGTACTTCTCCATCGCCCCGGACGAAGACGACAGGACCGGCCGCTACGCGCCGTACTCGCAGTCGGCGCGGGCCCAGACCTACCTGACCTACGTCCGCGAGCTGCTGCGCCGGGACCAGGCGTACCTGTGCTTCGCGACCAGGGCGGAGCTTGAGGAGATCACCGCCAGGCAGCGGGCCGCGGGTGCCCTGCCCGGTTACTACGGCAAGTGGGCCAGCTGGCGCGATGCCGATGCCGGAGCGGGTGACCGAACGGCTGGCGGCCGGGGATCGGCGTACGTCGTCAGGTTCCGTTCTCCCGGGGCTTTCCGGGGTGCGGGCGAGTTTCACCGACGCCATCCGCGGCCAGCTGACCATGGACGACAACCGCAACGACGTGGTCATCCTGAAGAGCAGCGACCAGGAGCCGCGGCTGCCCACCTATCACTTCGCGCACGCCGTCGATGATCACCTGATGCGGGTCAGCCTGGTCATCCGCGCCGAGGAGTGGCTCTCCTCGGTACCGCTGCACCACCAGCTCTTCGATGCCCTGGGCTTCGATCGCATCCAGTACGCGCACGTCGCCCAGCTGATGAAGCAGGACGGCGGCAGCCGCCGCAAGCTGTCCAAGCGCAAGGACCCGGAAGCCACGGTCAGCTTCTTCATCGAGCAGGGTTTCCCGGCTCCGGCGGTGCAGTACTACCTGCGCGGCCTGGCCAACGGACGGCTCGCCGAGATGCCGCTCGCCGACGCGCTGGCCGCCCCGATCCGGCTGTCCGAATGCGGCACCGCGGGCCCGCTGGTCGACATGGTCAAGCTGGACGACATCAGCGCCGACTACGTCGCTACCCTGACCGGGCCGCAGATCCTCGCCGACGTGACCATCTGGGCCGAACGCTACGCACCTGAACTTGTGGGGGTGCTTTGCGCCGAGCGGGAACTGGCGCTGCGGGCGCTGGCGATCGAGCGCGAAGGGGTCGCCAACCCGCGCAAGGACCTGCGTAAGTGGGCGGATTTCCTGGCCATCTACGGTTACTTTTTCCCGGAGTTGTTCGTCCCGGTCACCGATCCCGCCGATGCGCGCTTTGCCGGGCTTGATCCGGAGCTGGTCCGCGCGGTCGCCCGGGCCTTCGCCGACGGCTACCAGCCGCCCGCGCCGGACTTCGACTGGTTCGACCAGATCCGCCAGCTCGCGGCCGAGCTCGGGTTCGCGCCGAGCCAGAAGGTCTACAAGGCGGATCCGGCCGCCTACCACGGCTCCATCCGGGAAGCGTCCCAGGTCATCAGGGTCCTGCTGACCGGGACGCCGCGCAGCCCCGAGCTGGCCGAGGTGGCCGCCGCGCTGGGTACCGAGGAGGTCCTGCGCCGGAGGGTCCGGGCGGTGGTCTAAGCCTCGCTGGTCTCCTCGGTCCCGCCCAGGGTGCGCAGCGGCGGCAGCTTGTACAGGCTCTCCAGGCTCAGCTTCTGCGCGTCCTTGAGCACCACGTCCTGCTGTTCCTGCGCCTTGACGGCGGTCTGCTTGGCCAGCTCAGACGCCAGGCCGCCGAGCTGGCGTACCCCGACATCGTCGATGACGATGTGGCTGGTGGCGAAGATCACGATGCCTTCCACCTGACGGTTTATCTTCTCAGGCGGGGTCAGCGCGGCCGCGACCTTCGCGATCTCGAAGGGGTTTGCGGAATGCGCGGTCAGCTTGTCGCGCTCCTCGAGGATCCACTTGTGGAACTTCATGACCGCGCCGTGCAGCGGCAGCTTCTCCACGTCTTCGGTGGTCAGTCCGAAGCGCTTGCCCTTGGTGAAGCAGCGCGTGTAAGCGATCACCGTGGACGTCCAGATCGCCAGCGGCAGCAGCTGGTCGCGGTCTTCCTCTGGCTTGGCCAGCTCGGCCAGCAGCCGTTTGCAGCCGTCCATGACGAATTGGAGGTCCTGGATGATCGCCGCCTGATCGGCGAGGATGTACGCGGACGGCACATCGAGGGCCACCGTCAGCATCGGCTTCTCTGGTGATGCGGCTTCCATAGTTGTAACCACTCCTCGTTCCGCGTCGGCTTGGCTGACTCGATCCTCGCACAGGGCCAGCAGGCTCCCGTCTCACATCTAGGCGGCTGGGATCGCGGGACCTGCGGGGTCTGTGCATCGGCGGGAGGCGCGGAGGTGGCCCAGCGGATGGCCTGCACCATGGCCCGCCCGGCCGGGCGGACCAGCACGGCCTCGGTGACCGGCAGCCGGGGCAGCCGCAACGGCCGGCGAGCCCAGCCGGGCAGCAGCGACACCGCGGCCGCGGCCAGCACGCCGTAAGGGGCCCGCGACGATCGCGGGCAGCGGGGGACTGACCAGCAGGAACCGGGCGGCTTCGCGGGCCTGCTCGGTTGCGGTCAGCTCGGCCCGGTACTGGCCGATCCGCTCGGCCAGCTCGGCTTCGGTGCGCGGCGGATCGGGCACGCCGAGCTTGATGCCGATCCGGGCCATGTCCGCGACGTATCCGTCGCGTCCGGCCTGGTCGAGGGGCCGGGCGCCGAACCGGGTGTGAGCGCGCAGGAAACTGTCCGCCTCGGCGATATGCACCCAGGTCAGCAGGTGCGGGTCCGAGGCCGCGTACGGCCGTCCGTCCGGGGCGGTCCCCGTGACGTGCCGGTGAACGGCCGTGACTCGAGCGATCGCCTCCTCGGAGTCGGCGGCCTGGCCGAACGTGG
Source organism: uncultured Actinomycetes bacterium (assembly GCA_963808315.1). Lineage (GTDB taxonomy): Bacteria > Actinomycetota > Actinomycetes > Streptosporangiales > Streptosporangiaceae > Palsa-504. The sequence continues at coordinate 213,106 of CAWEFK010000010.1, forward strand.
TGACGGCCAGGAAGTAGCTGGTCCGCTGCAACCGTCCCCACGGGTCGCCGCGGTAATCCGAGTGCTGGGCCACCGCGGCCATCGCCAGCGGATGCAGCGACTGGAGCAGCAGGGCACTGATCCCGCCGACGAACATCGACGAATCCCCGTGCACCTGGCGGATCGGACGGTCCTCGGTGAACCAGCGCTCCCCCCGGCCTGGGCGATCCGGCGCCGGCGCGTCGGGCCCTGCGGTCCGGCGACACGCTCGAAGATGGCCGCGCCGATCCGGCCACGCAGGCGGTCAGCGGCACTTTGGTTTCCCACCTTCTCATTATCGCCGCGCCGTTACCTCCGCCCCCGGCCGGGACCACCTGCGGTTGATTCGTTGTACTTGTATAGCTATATTGTTTGTATGCCTACAACTAATGCGGCACCGCCCGGTCAGCTGACCGTTGGACGGCGTCGGCTCATCCTGGCCATCTGCTGCCTGAGCCTGCTGATCGTAGGCCTCGATTCCACCGTCGTGAACGTCGCGCTGCCGTACATCCAGCGAAACCTGCACGCGTCGGTCAGCGGCCTGCAATGGACCATCGACGCCTACACCCTTGTCCTGGCCAGCCTGCTCATGCTCTCCGGGTCCACGGCGGACCGGTTCGGCCGGCGGCGGGTCTTCCAGGCCGGATTGCTGCTGTTCACCGTCGGCTCGCTGCTGTGCAGCCTGGCTCCCGGACTGGGCTGGCTGGTGGCCTTCAGGATCGTCCAGGCCGTGGGCGGCTCCATGCTCAACCCGGTCGCCCTGTCGATCATCACCAACACGATCACCGACAAGCGCGAGCGGGCCCGGGCTCTCGGCATCTGGGGCGCGGTGTTCGGACTGAGCCTGGCCCTGGGACCGGTCGTCGGCGGAGTGCTCGTCAGCACCGTCGGCTGGCGCGCCATCTTCTGGATGAACATCCCGGTCGGGATCGCCGCGATCATCCTGACGCAGTGCTTCGTCCCTGAGTCACGGGCACCCCGGGCCCGCCGGTTCGACCCGGCCGGCCAGGCACTGGTCATCGTCATGCTGGCCACGCTCACCTACGCCCTGATCGAGGGCCCGCGGCGCGGCTGGGCCTCGGGCCTGATCGTGAGCCTGTTCGTCGTCGCCATGGTCGCGGCCGCGGCGCTGGTCGCGGTGGAGCACCGGCGCGTGCAGCCGCTGCTCGACGTCAGGTTCTTCCGCAGCGCGCCGTTCACCGGAGCGACCGTCATCGCGGTCGCCTCCTTCGCCGCCTTCGCCGGCTTCTTGTTCATGAACAGCCTTTACCTGCAGGACGTCCGCGGCTTCAGCGCGCTGCACACGGGGTTGCTCACCTTGCCCATGGCCGCCATGATCGCGCTGTTCGCGCCCGTGTCGGGGCGGCTGGTGGGGAGCCGGGGACCACGGCTGCCCCTGGTCCTGGCCGGGCCCGCCATCGCCATCGGCGCGCTTCTGCTTGTGCGGCTCGGCCCGCACACCTCCATCGGCTATCTGGCCCTGTCTTACGTCGTCTTCGGGATCGGCCTCGGCTTCGTCAACGCGCCCATCTCCAACACCGCCGTGTCCGGGATGCCCATCGAGCAGGCCGGGGTGGCCGCATCGGTCGCCTCGACCAGCCGCCAGGTCGGCGCGACGCTCGGTGTGGCCATCACCGGATCGTTCGTGGCCGGCGGTACCGGTGCGGGTTTCACCGTCGCGAGCCACGCCGCCTGGGCCGTCCTGGCCGGCTGCGGCATCGCGGTGCTCGTCCTGGGGTTCGTCTCCACGGGCCGCTGGGCCGCGGGTACCGCGGAGCGCAGCCGTCGCAGCCTGGCCGCGGACGAGAGCCCGGCCAACGAACTGAGGGAGGTGCCCACGTGATTCAGCCCCAGACAGCGACCGAGCCCCAAGCTCAGCGTCATGACGACGACATCGCCCGCGTCTGGGCGGCCCTGCAGGCCTTCGTGCAGGGGCAGGACCGTCGCGAGGAGCTACGCGAGACCCTGGGTCTTGGCCGCGGCATGGGCCGGGTCCAGGCCCTGCTGAAGTTGACCGCGGGCCCGCTCACCCTGCGTGACCTCGCCGAGGTTATCGGCGTGGATGCGCCCTATGCCACGCTCATCGTGGACCACCTCGAGGCCCGCGGACTGGTGGAGCGGACGCTGCATCCCGATGACCGGCGGCGCAAGCTGGTGACCCTGACCCCGGCCGGCCGCGAGGCCGCCACCCTCGCCGCGCATATCAAGAACCAGCCGCCCGCCGGGTTCGCGCAGCTCACCGAGGCCGAGCTCGCCGTCCTTGAACACATGATCAAACGACTCGGGTCGCCGTCGCCGGGCCCGCACCGGCCGGCGGCCGATTAGGACGGGCGAGATGCCTTGCCCGTCACTTCGTTCCGAGCCAGCTCCCAGGAAGCCGCTGGGCCGGGTGGTAGGGCGCGGGCGGCCTGGGTGACCGGAGTTTCGGCGGCTGGACTGACCCTGCGTTCTTGACTCGGTCTTCGCGCTGTGACCGCATCGGCAAGGCGAGCGGCATGGTGGCAAACGCCGCAGGCCAATCGGCCGGCCCGTACCCCGCACCGAGGTCGCAGTGATGCAGCTCGACCTCAACCAGCCTGCGCGTGAGCAGCTCGTGGGCCGGGAAGGGCCTGAAGTCCAGGATCTGCACCGGGACTCCCCACGCGTCATCGGGCAGTTGCCTGGCAACGGCGCGAAAGGCCATCGCCGAATCCCTCAGGTCCGTCGTCAGGTCCTTGGCCGTCAGGCGCGCGCCGGCCTCGATGTCGGCGTCCCGCGCTTCCGCGCTGGCGTATGCGGGGCGGCTGTGTCCGGTGCGCGCCTCGATCAGCAGATTGCGCATCGCGTCGGCACCCCGGGCCAGATGCGCGAGCACGTGAGCCCGCGTCCAGCCCGGCAGCAGTGACGGCGCTCGCAGGTCCGGCTCGGTGATGACGCGAGCCACGTCGATCAGGCGCTGAGTCGCCTGGTCGATCTGCTCGCTCAGCTGGAGCTGCGCGGCGTCCATCAGACCACTTTAAGCAAGCTGAGACCGTGCCGCCAGCTGGCCCCTGTGCGGCGCTTATGACGCGCTGATCGTCAGCGGCGTCTCCGCGGTGGCGCTGCCGTTCCCGTTGCTGGCCACGACCAAGACCTGATAGGTCCCGGCAGGCAGCCGCACCCCGCTGTCGGTGTATCCGTAGTAGGGCACCGTGAGCAGGCCCGCCGCGTGCGCTGGTTTGTCGATCTGCCGGGCTACCGTCCCGTCCGTCCGCAGGACCAGGACGGTGACGTCTGCGGTCTGCCCGATCCGGAAAGTGATCGTCGTGTGGTTTGTCCCGCTGCCAGCGAACTGCGCCGGGCTCAGGGTCAGCCCGGTGACCCAGTTGCCGTCGGCGGGCGGAGCCGCGCTGGCCGACGCCGAGCTGGTCGGGGAGGGGGACGCGCTGGCCGTCGCCGTAGGAGCCGGGCTGCTTGGCGTCGCGGTGGCCGTCGGCGCGGACGTCGACGGCGTCGGGCCGGTACCCTCGTTCGCCGCGATGGATTTCGCCACAAAGCCTTTCCAGACGTCCTGAGAGGCCTGATCGGTCAGCTGGAGGGTCGGGTACTCCGCGGAGCCGTTGAAGTACGAGGCGAACAAGGCACCGCTGGTCATCAGGTAGTTGCCGACCTGGGTCATCCACGCGGCCCGGCCAACCGGCGTGGACAGGCCGAATTCCGGGAATCCGTAGGGCAGCCCGACGCTCTTGGACGCCGTGATGCACGGGCCCATGAAGTCGGCCGGCGGGGTGGGCTGCGGGTTGACGTTCGTCGCGCTGCCAACCGGATAGGCGTCCCAGCCGAGCGTGCTGATAATGCCGCCGCCGGGCAGGTAGGACTTCCAGTCCCGGCCGGAAGCCTTGACCAGGTCCCAGTTCATCAGGATCAGGGTGGAGTGCAGATCGGGATTGCGGGCCGCGTCCGCGAGCTGCACCACCCGGGCCCACGCCGCCTTATAGTCAGCCAGGGTGAACTGGCCGGCCGCGATATTGTCCTCGGGCTCGTGATAGTAGGAGTAGTAGATCGGGTGGCCGGTCGGCGCGGCGTCGAAGAAATGCGTTAGCGCCGCGTCGTCGGTGCCGGACAGGATGTCCGTCGGCAGCGCCTTGAAGCTGACGATGACCGCAGAGTGGTTCGCTCCCGCCAGGCCGCCGTTCCACGCGTTGGACGCCCGGCAGGCCTGGGTAGTAGACCCGCACGATCGGCAGGGTGCCGAACTGCGTCGTGGTCTCGGCCACGTCAGAGGCGGTCACCGAGGAGCCGAGCAGCGGCACCGACGAGGTCGATGACGCAGACCGGGAGGTCAGAGTGCCGACGCTCCCGGTTACGAAGAGCACCCCGGCCAGCACGCCGGCCGCGGTCAGCAGAGCGGTTCCGATAATCAGGGCGAAACGCGACCTGGCGGGCATGCGCCGACCCTGGCGGGGGGAGCGCCGGTCCTTTTCAGCGGACGTCGCCTGAAGCAGCGTGCTGGGCCGACGGTGGTGCATGCGCTCCACGCGGGGCTCCTCTCCTCGGCCACCTGCCCGGCGGACAGCGACGGCATAACATTCAGGACAGTAATAAAGGTGACAGGCCAGAGGAGGTGAAACAGGAGAATCGGAGATATTACGGAATTCTTTCGTAGCCGCCAACCGTTCCCGTATAACACGTTTAGTGCCGACTTGTTTCCAAGACGTGATATGTATACTGGGCTCTGGAATGGCAAATGGCTGGTATGGATCACCGGCAACCGGGTGGCATCGATCGATGTCCACGTGCTGGATCACCAAGGTTCCGTGGGGTCAGCTCAGCGCGCTTATCCGCTAGCGCTAGGCCCCGGCGAAGCGCGCGATCTCGACCCTGGAGCGCAGGTCCGTCTTCTGCAGGATGTGCGAGACGTGGGTCTGCACCGTACGGGGCGAGACGAACAATCTGGCGCCGATCTCCCGGTTGGTCAATCCCTCGCGGACCAGCGCGGCGATCCTGACCTCGGTCGCGGTCAGCGCGGCCCAGCCATGGCCGGCGTCACGATGCGGCTCCCGGGAGCTCCGGCGGATGCCCAGCGCGCGCATCCGGGCAAGGGCGCGGTCCCGGTTCCCGGTGACGGCCGCCGCGCAAGCGAGTTCCTCGCGGGCGAACGCCTCGGCCGCCCGGCGGCCGGCGCCGGCGAGGTCGTCGGCCGCTTCCCCGATCATGTCGGGGTCGGCGGCGAGCATGCCGCGCACCAGGAGCGATACCTCGGGCGGGCACAGCGCCGGGACGTCCTGGCCGAGCTGGCGGGCCAGCTGGCGGTTCATCCCGGCCAGGGCGACCCGGGCCGCGTCGAGGGCCAGATCGGCGGCCCAGGCGGCCAGCTCGAACACCGAAGGCAGGGTCAGTGAGGAGCTGCGAGACCGGAAACTGTCCGCGCCGGGCAGGAGCGCCTCCCTGGCGCGCATATGGTCTAGCGCCGCCTCCGGGTGGCCTGCCAAGAAGGCGGTGAAGACGACACAGGCCAGGAGGCCGGCCTGTGCGGCCGTGTCGCCGGCCGCGGCATACCGGGCCATCATCGCGTCAAGTTCGGCGGCAGGCAGCCCCTGCCCCGCCAGAATCAGCAGCCAGGCCCGGGTTGCCTCCAGCTGGCGGACGCGGGCGCCGGGCACCCCGGCCAGGACAACGGTCCGCCCGATCACCGCCAGGGCCGCCGCCGACTCCGCCCGGTTCATCAGGGAACGAATCAAGATCAGCTGGAGCCCCGCCGCCACCACAGGATCGGCGACCGTCGCCATGCGCTCGCGGATCAACGTCTCAGCGGACTCACCGCGGCCCTGGTGGAACAGGGCGTCGGCATGCTCAAGCAGCAGCCGCGCGGGCACATCCGCTCCGACGGCGGCAACATCATCAAGCAGCTCCGCGGTGACCTCGGGCGCGTACTCGCGAATGGCCGCCACGGTCTCGTGCAGCGCGGCGACAAGCGCCGTATCGGCGTCGTCTCCGGCCGCCCGCAGGAGGTGGTCCGCGACGAGGCTTGGCCGATAGCCCGCCGCCTTGAACACCTCTGCGGCTCGCCGGTGCGTGGTGCGACGCTGGGACTCCGCCAGCTCGCGATAGGTCACCTCACGGAACGGATTGTGGCTGAAGCCGACCGTTCCGGCCGGATCACGCCGGACCAGGCCGGACGATACGGCCCGCTCGAGCAGCTCGTCCAGCACGGCAGCCGAACCAGGCAACATGCCGGCGAGATCATCGACGCCGATATCGGTCCCCCAGACCGCCATGGCGGCGAGCACGTCACGGGTCGGGGCATCGAGCTGGCCGAGATGGGCCCTTATCACCTCGTCCAGGCCGGTGGCCTGCAGGTCAAGTTCGAACCTGGCCTCGATCGTGTCCGGTCCGACGTCGGCCAGGGCGCCTGCGCTCCCGTACCCGCGCAGCAGCTCACTGACGAATAGCGGGTTGCCGGCGGCCAGCTCCAAGACGCGGCCGCGACCGCGTCACGCACCAGTCAGCGGCTGAGGCTCCGGCCAAGCCTTCGGCCTGAACCGCCGCGATGTCACTCGCAGCCCGACGAGGACCAATACTGGGCGGTAGCTGCCCACTATCTGGAAAAGTTGGCGGGTATGGCCAAACCGCTCGCCCGCGTCCTGGCGCTGCTCGACATCCTCCAGGCCGGCGGCACCCGCACCCTGCGCGAGCTCTCCGGCCGGCTGGGGGTCGACGAGCGGACGGTCCGGCGCTACGTCGACCACCTCCTCGACCTCGACGTGCCGGTGGAGTCCGTACGCGGGCGGTACGGCGGTTACCGGCTCGCACCGGGCTATCGGATGCCACCGCTCATGCTGACCGACGACGAGGCCCTCGCGGTGCTTCTCGGCCTGACCGGGACGCGGCGCGCGACCCTGCGCCCGGACACCGCGGTCGCCGTCGAGAGCGCGACCGCCAAACTGCAGCGGGTGCTGCCCCGCGCGCTCGCCGGCCGGCTCGACGCCCTCGTGGCTGCCACTTCCTACGCCGACGAGGGTCGCGACCCAACGACCCCCGAGACGGGAGTGCTGCTCACCGTCGCCCAGGCCGCGGTTCGACGTCGGCCGCTCGCCATCACCTACCGCGACAAGAACGACCGCGCCACCGAGCGGGTGCTCGAGCCGTACGGCGTCGTCGCCCTCCGGGGACGGTGGTACGCCACCGGACGCGACTCCCGCAGCGGCCAGGTGCGCTCCTTCCGGCTGGACCGGATCGCGCACGCGGCTGTCCAGGAGGGGCAGTTCACGGTGCCGGACGGGTTCGACCCGGCGGCGCGGGTGGTGGAGGCAGTCTCGGGGGCGTCGTACCGGCACGCGATCTCGGTCCGGGTGCACGGCAGCGAGCGGGTGGTGCGGATGCGGATGCCCGGATCGATCGCCACCATCGAGCCAGTGAGCGGAGAACCAGGGTGGGTACGGGTGCGATGGCGAGCCGAGCGGCTCGACTGGGTCCCGTCGGTCCTGGCCGGGCTCGACCGCCCGTTCGTCATCGAGGAACCCGACGAGTTGCGCGAGCGCGTGCGCGCGCTGGCCAGAGAGCTCACCTCGTGGGCCGAAGCCAGGTAACCGGATCGGAACCGGCCGGCCATTGGGTATCACCGCGGCGTGAGCCGGGTCGGCCACCCCTCCACCCGTCGGCAAAAACGACAATCCGGATCCTCGTCTAGGAATTCGAATTATTGTGGATACTTAGCTACCATATGAGGGTAGTAACGATCCACGATGACAGCAGGGCCGGCAGGGGCCGGGCGAACGAGACAGACCGGACGGACGGGACGGGCGGGATTAGGCGAGCGAGGCGGGGGCCTGCTTTCAGCCACAGGCAATGCCATAGTGCTACCTCCCTTCCGCCGGCGCGTTGACGGCCATCCCGGCTGCGGTGGGCGCCGTCCCGGCCAGTGGTGTGGTGTCGCGGTACCGGATCTCGTAGACGCGCTCGGTGAACTTCCAGCCGTCGTCGGCTCGCCGGTAGCGATCGTGATAGAGGGCGTAGTTCAGCTCTGAGCTGCCGTCGCGCAAGCGCACGAGCTCCTGGAGGTAGGCGCGACCGGACGCGACGTTGCCGTCCAGCTTGATCGTGCCCGGGTGGGTGGTCTGCACCAAGTACGCCACGAGCGCCGGCACCCGCTCGCCCCAGGCGCGGATCTCCTCCCTCCCGGCGAGCTCGACGGGGATATTGGGCATCCGCAGCGCGCCGTCGGGGGTAAACAGCGATGCGACGCGGTCGTAGTCGCGCATCATGACCGCATCGGTGAACTCGCCGCGCAGCGCCTCGATCTCGACGCGGTCAATGATGGCCTGAAGGTCGCTCATCAGCTTCTCTTTCTTCATCTCGAGGATCCCGTCCGTCAACAGAGCCTGCGGAGCCGCTGTGCTCATTGGCCCTGGCGGTGCCTGCATGATTGCTCTCCCGTCGCATCGGACAGCTCACGGGGGCATGAACCCTGTCCGCTAGATCGTGTTCGCTTTAGCAGTACGACGACACGGCCCGGCGGAATGTAAGGTGACGGGCAAAGCGGGCAAGACGGGCAAAGCGGGCGTCAGCCGGCCCGGAACGCCGCCGAACTATCCCGCGGCACAAGCTCGACGGGCAGTTCGTGCCGGAGCGGGTGAACCGCCTCGCCGCGAAGCAGTGCGCACAGCCGCCGTGCGCCCTCGGCACCGCTGAGATCCAGCGGCTGCCGGACGGTGCTGAGGCGGAGGAAGGCCGCGGACTCGATGTCGTCGAAGCCGACCACAGACAACTGGCCGGGCACCGGCACGCCCAGCCGGTCCGCAGCGGCCAGCACGCCGATGGCCTGGGTATCGGAGGCCGCGAAGATGGCCGACGGGGGGTCGGCTGATTTCAGCAGCTGGGCCGCATGCTCGGCCGCCGTCGCGGCGTCATGCGTACCCCGCCTGATCAAGCCCGCTTCCACCGCGATGCCCGCCACGGCCAGCGCCTGCTTGTAGCCGTGCAGCCGGCGCGCCGAGGAGACAAAGCCCAGGCCGCCTGGAGGCTTGGCGAACGGCATGTCCCCGACGAATCCGATCCTTCGATGTCCCAGGCCGATCAGGTGCTCGGTCGCCAGCCTGCCGCCCAGGACGTCGTCGATGACCGTCTGCGGTACCCCGGGATTAGGCGCGTCCACGGTAACCAGCGCGACTCCGGCCCGGGAGAACTGGCCGAGCTGATCCGGGGAGAATGGCAGGCAGATCGCGAGGACCCCGTCGGCCCGGTGGGTGGGCAGCAGGGCCTCCAGGTGCCGGTCCCGCTCCAGCGAGGTGTCGACGTTGCAGACGATGGTGTCGTACCCCTGCTCTTCCAGCACCGCGAGGGCGCTGGCCAGCCGGACGACAGTAGACGGCCTGGTCAGGTGGGCGACGATCACCGCGACGGTCCGCGGCGTGCCGCGGACCAGGGCCGCCGCCGCGTGACTGGGCCGGTATCCCAGCCTCTCGATGGAGTCCTGCACCGTGCGCAGGGTGGCGGCGCGCACGTGGTGACTCCGGTTGAGCACCCGGGACACCGTGCCCACGCCGACGCCGGCATCGGTCGCCACGTCGGCGATGGTGACCCGGCGGATGAGTTCTCCCTTCGGCACGGTCGGCGTATCCGGGGAAAATGTGCCTCTATGGAAACGATTCCATGGAGCGCCCGTCTTAGCCTGGTCCGGGACCGCGGAGCCGGCGGGGGGCCGGTGCGGGCGCTGCGGATCGCCGGTGCTGTCGCCGAGCCGCAGGGTGGCCGGGACGACGTCACCCGGGCGCTGATCGGGCCCGGAGTCGATCTGCCGCAGGGCCCGCGCGACCACACGCCTGGCGATATCGTCGACGGGGATGGCCACGCTGGTCAGCCGCGGATACATCAGGTCGGCCGCGGTGCTCCCGTCGAAGCCGGTGACGGCGAGGTCGTGGCCGATTCGCAGCCGCAGTTCCGCGGCCACGCTGTACACGACCGCGGCCAGCCGGTCGCTGCTGGTCACGATCGCGTCCGGACGAGCGTCCGGGCGAGAGGGCCCGAGCAGCGACCTGACCTTCCTGCGGGCCCCGGCGTCGTCCACGAACAGCATGTCCGCCCGGCCGGGTTCGATCCCGTGGCGGGCCAGCCCGGTCTTGAACCCGGCCACCCGTTCGGTGTCCCAGAGATTCTGCGACCGGTAACCCAGGAACGCTAGACGGCCAAAACCCCTGGTCAGGACGTGATCTACCGCCCCTGCAATGGCTTCGCCGTTGTCAATGTCGACCCACTGCTGCGGCAGCGAGGGGCCGGTGCGACCGAAGCAGGCGAACGGCATCCCGGCCTCCGCCAGCATGACCACCCGCGGATCGGCTGGCTGAAGCTCGGACAGCAGGAACGCGTCCACGCTCCGGCTGGCGATCATGCGGCGCATCTCGTCGCACGGATCCCCGTCGGCGACGGCGATCACCATGCTGTAACCGCGCCGCGCGCTGGCCGACGCCAGGGCCTGGAGGAACTGCTGCATGATGTAGTTATCGGGCAGCAGTTGCACCCGCGGCATGACGTAGGCGATCTGCCGGGTCCGGCGCGAGCGCAGGCTGCGTGCGCCGTGGTGGGGCTGATACCCCAGGGCGGCTACCGCGTCCAGCACCCTGGCCTTGGCCGCCTCGCCCACCCGGCCGCTGCTGTTGAGTACGTTCGAGACGGTTTGCCGAGAGACCTCGGCGGCCTGAGCCACGTCCTGGATCGTCACCTGCCGCGCGGTCGCAGGCCTGGCCTGGCCTGATCGAGACCCAGTCACCTCGTCACTGTACCCCCGCACAATTCACCTCTTGACAGGTCATAGCCGAAGCGTTTTTATGTGGTAGATCGTTCTACCATCCAGGGAGTTCCAGTTCGCCTGGAGAGAAAGACGTTCCCCATCGGAGGGAGCCGGGCATGCAGCGACACGAAGATGTGTGGTCAGGCCGGCGCCGCAAGGCGCCCGAACATGTCACGACGGCCGGGGCGATGCGGGCGCACTTCCATCGTTCTGGAGGAGACGAAACCCGAGGTCGTCCCGTACTTCACCAGTTTGTGCGCGAAGTTCAACGCGAGCCAGAAGTCGATCTCGGTGACGCACGACCCCACCTCAAGCCTGATCGCGGAATTCGTCCGCGGCGATCCGCCCGATATCGACTGTGACAACTACAACCTGACCACGTCGATCTTCGTGGCCCGGGGCGTACTGGCCAACCTGGCCGGCTTGCCGCAGGCCAAGACCATCGACCCGAAGATCCAGGCGCTCGTCACCCAGTACGCCTCGTACAACGGGGGAAACGAGCGTGCTGCCGTACTCGGTGGCCGCCGAGGGCATCATCTATAACCCGGACCTGTTCGACAAGGCCGGAGTCTCGGACGTTCCCACCACCTGGAGCGAGTTCCTCGCCGTATGCGAGAAGTTCAAGTCCGCGGGCATTACGCCGGTCTACCAGACCTACGGGGACACCTGAACGATCCAGCAGGGCCTGTTCGATTACACCACCGGCGGCATGATCGACGTCGCGGCGTTCTACCGGCAGCTCAACGCCGAGGGCACCAACCTCGGCTCGAACTCCTCGGTGTCGTTCGAGAAGAACTTCACCGAGGCCTGCCAGAAGATGCTCAGCCTGGCGCCCTATTTCAACGACAACGCGATCTCCAAGCACTACGCCGACGGCAACACCGCCTTCGCGGCCGGCCAGACCGGGATGTACATGCAGGGGCCCTGGGCCGTCGGCGAGATCCAGGCGATCAATCCCAAGGCCAAGATGGCCATGTTCCCCATGCCCGTCACCGACGACGCATCCCAGACCAGGTGCCCGGGTCAACCTCGACCTGGCCATCTGGCTGCCGCGATCGCAAGGGTCCGCGCAGCGCGCGGCGGCCATCAAGTTCCTCGATTACCTCATGCAGCCGAGCGTCATGAATGCGTACAACCAGGCCAATCTCGCCTTCTCGCCGCTGGTGAACGCTCCGCCGCAGACCAGCCCGATCGTCTCCGGCCTGCAGAAGTACGTCAGTTCTGGCGCTTTCTACCAGGGCGCGGGAACCTACGTGCCGCTCACCATCCCGGTCGGGAACTTCATCCAGGAAATGATGCTGACCGGCAACGTCGGCGGATTCACCTCATCGATGGACGGCGCCTTCAAGCGCCTGGCCATCCGGACCTCGGCATGAACCGCCCGAGCAGCGCCTCCAGGAGGCAGGCATGACCGCGACCTCAGCGCCCTCCCGGGGCGGACCCGGAAACCTGCTCGGCACCGTGAAGAAGCTCCTCTTCCCGGTGGCGCCGGCGTACCTGTTGATGGTCATCCCGGCCATCGCCCTGTTCACCTTCTTCATCATTTACCCCGCGATCGACGGGATGTTCTACAGCTTCACGAACTACGTCGGGTACGGAGCCTGGCATTCCATCGGGTTCGCCAATTACAAGGCCGCGTTCAGCGACCCCACCATCCGGGACTCCTACGGGTTCACGCTGCTCTTCGCGGTCGTGGCGTGCGTCCTCACCAACGTGGTCGCGCTGGCCCTGGCGCTCGCGCTGAACGCCAAGATCAAATGGCGGTCCGGGCTGCGCACGGTTTTCTTCATGCCCATGGTCTTGTCCGCCCTGGTCGTCTCCTACGTGTTCACCTTCATCATCTCCACGTCCGTCCCGGTCATCGCCGGGGTGATCCATTTCGCCCCGCTGGAGAGCAACATCCTGGCCAACCAGCACCTCGCCTGGCTCGGCGTCGTCTTCGTCGCGTCCTGGGTGGCCATCCCGGGTGCGATCATCATCTTCCTGGCCGGGCTGACCAGCATCCCGACGGAGGTGTACGAGGCCGCCTCGATCGACGGGGCGTCCGCGTGGATGAAGTTCCGGCGCATGACCTTCCCGCTGCTCTTCGGGTTCCTGGTCATCAACACCATCTTGACGTTCAAGAACTTCCGTACGACATCTGTCGGCCTCACGAGCGGGGCCCGGGCACGCGACCACCAGCATCGCGCAGCGATCTCAACGGCTCTCAACGGCGACTACGCCTACCAGATGGTCAACGCGGTCATCTTCTTCCTGATCACACTGCTCTTCGCGGTCTTCCAGCTAAGCGTCATCCGGCGTCGAGGAGGGGGTCTGTAGTGGCTACCGAGGTAAGCACCACGCCCACGGCGCGGGCAGCATCCGACCACGCCGACACCACCGGCCGGTGCGCCGGGGGCGGCCGGTCGACTGGGGCCTGCGTCGTCTGGAGATCGTCCAGTCATCGCCTCACCCGTTACGCCGTCGCCATGGCGCTGAAGTCACCCGCCCAGACCGGCACCGGCAGCGGTTTCAACTTCCCCTGGCCGATCCAGTGGGGGAACTTCCGGGCCGCCTGGGACCTGACCGATACCCCGCTCGCCGCGTCGATGAGCCTGCTGATCACGGTGATCGCCGTGGCCGGGGAAATCCTCGTCAGCGCGCTGGCGGCGTGGGCGATCGTGCGGAACTGGGGCCACTGGCAGTTCCGCGCGACGTTCGGCTACCTGATGATCGCCCTGTTCATCCCGTTCCCTGTTGTCGCGCTGCCGCAGGTCAAGCTCATGGCCGCCATCGGCCTGGCTAACCCGTTCGGCGGCGCGATCCTGCACATCTTGTTCAACCTCGCGTTCAACGTGCTGCTCTTCTCCGCCTTCATCCGGGGCATCCCGGTCGAGCTCGAGGAAAGCGCCCGGCTCGACGGCTGCACAACCTGGCAGACCTTCCGCAGGGTGGTGCTGCCGCTGCTGGCGCCGATCAGCGCCACCGTGGGCATCTTCGCCTTCCTGCAGTCCTGGAACGACTTCATGATGCCGAACCTGATCACCGCGAACCCGAAATGGCAGACCCTCCCGTCGTCCAGTACCTGTTCCAGGACCAGTTCACCACCAACATCAACGTGGCCTTCGCGTCCTACCTCATGGCCCTGCTCCCGACCCTGGTCGTCTTCCTCATCGCCCAGCGCTGGGTCGTCAGCGGCATCATGCGAGGCTCGATCAAGTGACCGAGCCCGGCAGCGTGACGTTCACACCTCCCGCCGCCGACTGGTGGCGCCAGGCCGTGGTCTACCAGATCTACCCGCGCAGCTTCGCCGACTCCGACGGCGACGGCATCGGCGACATCGAGGCGTCACCTCGCGGGTTCCGTACCTGGCCGCGCTCGGCGTCGACGCGGTCTGGCTCAGCCCGTTCTACCCGTCGGCGCTGGCCGACGGCGGCTACGACGTGGACGACTACCGCGACGTCGACCCGGGGCTCGGGACCCTGGCCGACTTCGACGAGCTGATGGTCGCGGCGCACGCGGCGGGCATCAAGGTCATCGTCGACATCGTGCCCAACCACACCTCGGACCGGCACGCCTGGTTCCGCGAGGCGCTGGCCGCCCCGACAGGGCTCGGCCGCCCGCGAGCGCTACATCTTCCGCGACGGGCTGGGCCCGGACGGATTCGCAGCCGCCCTCGGACTGGACGTCCGCACTTCGGCGGCCCGGCCTGGACCCGCGGTCCCCGACGGGCAGTGGTACCTGCACCTCTTCGCCACCGAGCAGCCCGACCTGAACTGGGACAACCGCGAGGTGCGCGAGGAGTTCCTGACGACGCTGCGGTTCTGGGCCGACCGCGGCGTCGACGGGTTCCGCGTCGACGTGGCGCACGGCCTGGCCAAGGACCTGTCCGAGCCGCTGGCAGTCGCAGCCCGAACGCCGAGGCGAGCTGCCGCTCGACGGCACGACCCGCTGTTCGACCGCGACGAGGTGCACGACATCTACGCCGAGTGGCGGCAGGTGTTCGACGAGTACGACCCGCCGCGCACGGCGGTGGCCGAGGCCTGGGTGCACCCGAGCGGCGCGCCCGCTACGCCCGCCCGACAGGGACTGGGCCAGGCGTTCAACTTCGACCTGCTCAAGGCCGACTTGGACGCCGGGCAGTTCCGCGACGATCACCGACTGCCTGGCCGAGGCGCCGAGGCGGGCTCGTCGTCGACGTGGGTGCTGTCCAACCACGACGTCGTCCGTCACGCGACCCGCTACGGGCTGCCCGCCGGACGACGACCGGAGCGGCTGGCACCGCCCGGCGGTGGCTGCTGAGCGACGGCGCTCTCCCGACTGGATCGCGAGCCTGGGCCTGCGGCGGGCCCGGGCGGCGATCCTGCTTGATGCTGGCGCTGCCCGGCTCGGCGTACCTCTACCAGGGCGAGGAACTCGGCCTGCACGAGGTCGCCGACATCCCCGCCGAGCGCCTGCAGGATCCGGTCTGGTACCGCGACCCGCGGCGCCGAGAAGGGCCGCGACGGCTGCCGGGTCCCGCTGCCGTGGACGGGCGACGGCCCGTCGTTCGGCTTCGGGACCGGGGGTGCGCACCTGCCGCAGCCGGACTGGTTCGGCGCGTTCAGCGTGGCAGCGCAGCAACAGGACCACGCGTCCACCTTGTCGATGTACCGGCAGGCGCTGAACTGGCGGCACAAGCTGCAGGCCGCGGAGTCCATGGACTGGATGCCGGCACCGGCGGCCAGGTCCTGCACTTCACCCGGCCGGGCGGGTGGCGGTGGGCACCCAGCTGCCCGCGGACACCACCGCCTGGATCCTCAACGGCAGTTAGGCGTGTGACCGCCGGGAGATGAGCTCCTCAGCGCTGCTGGTGTTGATGATCCGGTCCGCGGTGATGCCGGCCTCCTCGGCCCGGCTGGTGCCGTTACCCAGCCAGTCCAGCTGGCCGGGGGCGTGCGCGTCGGTATCGATGGAGAACAGGCAGCCGGCCGCCGCGGCCATCCGCAGCAGCCGGTCGGCGGGTCCCGCCGCTCCGGCCGGCAGTTGATCTCGACCGCGACTCCTCGGCCTGGCAGGCACCGAACACCGCCCGGGGGTCAAACACAGATTCCGGCCGCCGGCCGCGCCCGCCGCTCAGCAGCCGTCCGGTGCAGTGGCCGAGCACGGCCACGTGCGGGTTGCGCACCGCGGCCACCATCCGCTTGGTCATCGGCCCGGCGGGCATCCGCAGCTTGGAATGGACGCTGGCCACCACGACGTCGAGCCGGGCGAGCAGGTCCTCGCGCTGGTCAAGCGACCCGTCGTCGAGGATGTCGACCTCGATCCCGGTCAGGATGCGGAACGGGGCCAGCGTCGGCGTTGAGCGCTCGATCAGCTCGAGCTGATCGCGGAGCCGTTCGGCGGACAGCCCGTTCGCCACCGTCAGCCGGGGCGAATGGTCGGTCAGCGCGATCCATTCGTGCCCGAGCGCGCGGGCTGCCTCGGCCATCTCCCAGGGCGGGCTGCCGCCATCGGACCAGTCCGAGTGCGTGTGGCAGTCGCCGCGCAGTGCCGCCCGTAGCCCCGTGCGCTCCGCGGCGGCGGCTGCCCGGCCGAGCAGCCGGGCCAGGTAGGCGGGCAGCTGGCCCGCCGCGGCTTCGGTGATGACCTCGGCGGTGGTGGCGCCGATCCCCTTCAGCGCCTCCAGCGTGCCCGCGGCGATCCGCCGGTCGAGCTCGCCGGCGGGCAGGCCGTCGAGCACCTGCGCGGCATTCCGGAACGCCCGGACGCGGTACGTCGGCGCGCCGCCTCGCTCCAGCTCGAACGCGATCTGCCGCAACGCCTCACCGGCTCCACTGCCCACTCATACCCAGCATCGTCTCGCAAGCCGCGTAAACGAGGCAGGCGGCCGATCTCGCCGCGTCAGGCACAATTGAGCTGTGCAGGTCGCCATGCTCGGGCCGCTTGAGGTCCGCACCGATGACGACTCGGGGGTCATGCTCGACGTCGGCGGATCCCGGCTGCGCACGCTGCTGATCATGCTGGCGCTGCGCCCGGGCCGGCTGGTGCCGGCCAGCCAGCTGATCGACGGGCTGTGGGCCGATCGCCGCGCCGGCCGGGGCCGCGAACGCGCTGCAGGCCCTGGTGTCCCGGCTGCGCCGGGCGCTCCCAGGCGCGGTCATCGAGTCCCGGCCGACCGGCTACCAGCTGAAACTCGATCCTCGCGCGACCGACATCGTCCGGTTCGAAGAGCTCGCCGCCCAGGCAGGGCGCAGCTGCGCGACGATCCGGCCGTGGCGCCGCGACCCTGCGCCAGGCGCTGGCGCTGTGGCGCGGCCCGGCTCTGGTGGACGTGGCCGAGAGCGATTTCGGCCGGGCCGTCATCGCCCGCCTGGATGAGCTCCGGCTGCTCGCCACCGAGAACCGCATCGACGCCGACCTGCGCACCGGGGTCACCGCCACCCTCGTGGCCGAGCTGAGGGTCTGGTGGTGGGTATCCCGATGCGCGAGCCGCTGGCCACCCGGCTGATGCGCGCCCTGCACGCCTGCGGCCGGCGCGGCGCGGCCTTGCAGGTGTACGAGCAGACCAAGGAACGACTCGTCGAACAGCTCGGCATAGAGCCGTCAGCCGGGCTGGCGGCGCTGCACCTGGAGCTGCTGCGGGACGAGATCCCGGCGGCCCGCGCCCCGGCCCCCGCGCCGGCCCCGCGGTCCGGCCCGCCCGGCCCCCACCAACCTGCGCGCCGAGCTCACCAGCTTCGTCGGCCGGGACACCGAACTCGCCCAGGTCGCCGGGCTTCTCGGCGCTCACCGCCTGGTCACGCTCACCGGCCCCGGCGGCGCGGGCAAGACCCGGCTGGCCGTCGAGGCCGCCCGGGCCGAGCTGGCGGCGATGACCGATGGGGTCTGGCTGGTCGAGCTGGCCTCGGTCACCGATCCGGCGGACGTCGCGTCCGCCGTCCTGGGCGTGCTCGGCCTGCGCGAGCAGGCGCTGCTTTACGGGGGCAAGCCGCTGACCGCGCGGCTGCCGCATGACCAGGCCGCAGCGCCGGACGAGCAGGTGGACACGCTCGGCAGGCTGCTGTCCGCGCTGGCCGGACAGCGGGCCCTGCTGGTCCTGGACAACTGCGAGCACCTGGTGGCGGCCGTGGCCGGGCTGGCGGACCGGGTCCTCGCCGCCTGCCCGCAGGTCCGCGTCCTGGCCACCAGCCGGGAACCGCTGAACATCACGGGGGAAGCGATATGGACCGTAGGCCCGCTGACGTTGCCGCCGGACCCCGCCGTATCGTCTGATCTGGCCAAACGGCCCAGTGTGCCTGCCATCGGGCCAACCGGAGCGCCGCCCGGTGCCGGCGACTACGCCTCGGTCCGCCTGCTGATCCAGCGAGCCCGCGCGGTCTTCGCCGAGTTCCGGGTCACCGGCGACAACGCGGCCGCGGTCGCCCAGATCTGCCGGGCCCTGGACGGCATGCCGCTGGCCATCGAGCTGGCGGCGGCCCGGCTGCGCACGATGACCCCGGAGCAGGTGGCGGCTCGCCTCGATGACCGGTTCCAGCTGCTGACCGGCGGGAGCCGGACCGCGATGCCGCGCCACCAGACGCTGCGCGCCGTCGTCGACTGGAGCTGGGACCTGCTCGACGAGCCCGAACGCCTGCTCTGGCGCCGCTTCTCCGTCTTCACCGGGGGCGCCACGCTGGAAGCCGTCGTGCAGGTGTGCGCGGGCCGCGGGATCGGTGCGGATCAGGTGCTCGACCTGGTGACCGCGCTGACCGACAAGTCGCTGCTCACGGTCAGGTACGGGCCCGACGGGGCACGCTACCGGATGCTGGAGATCATCAGGGCCTACGGCCAGGAGAGGCTGGCGGAGGCGAGGGAGCGGGACGAGCTCCGCCGGGCGCACGCGGAGTACTTCACCCGGCTGGCCGAGATCGGCGACGATTACCTGATCAGCGCCGACCAGCTCGTCTGGCTGCGCAAGCTCTCCGACGACCAGGACAACCTGCACGCGGCCCTCCGGGGCGCGATCTCGGCCGGCGACGGGCGGGCCGCCGTCCGGCTGGCCGCCGCGCTCAGCTGGTACTGGTGGCTGCGCAGCATGAAGGTCGAAGGGGCCGATCTGATCGCCGAGGCCGTCGGCCTGCCGCGCGGCCCGGGCGCCGAGCACGATAGCGAATCGCTGGCCGTCGCCTACGCGATGGGCGGCCTGCTGGCCATCGATACCCCGGTCGCCGGCCGGGCTCAGGACTGGTTCCGGCGGGCCAACGAGCTCACCGCGGGGATACCGGACCCGAAAGATCATGTGCTGCGGCTGATCGGCCCGCTCAGCGCCCTATTCGGGGCGTTCGGCGATCATGGATCGGTGCCGGCCGGCCGACTTCGACGAAGCGGTAGCCGATCCCGAGCCGTGGGTCAGCGCGACCGCACTGGTCATGCGCGGGCACGTGGCGGTGAACTTCGGCCGGCAGCACGTGGCGGCGGAGGAAGGTTTTCTCGCCGCGACCGGCATCTTCAGCGGGCTGGGGGAGCGCTGGGCCCTGGCGATCGCCCTGTCCGGCCTGGCCATGCTGGAGGGATGGCGCGGCGAGCACGCCGCCGCGGCCGACCACTACCGGCGGGCCGTCGAGCTGGCCGCGGAGATCGGCTCGGCCGAAGACGAGGTCCACTCCCGGCTCTTCCTGGCCCGGGAGCTCTGGCTACTCGGCGGCCGGGCGGCGGCCTACGCCGAGCTGGCTCAGGCGCAGCGCGAGGCCGAGCGGCTCAAGCTGCCCGAAGTCGCGGCCCTGACCGCCTACACGGCCGGTGACCTGGCCCGCCTCGACGGCGAGCCGGAGCTGGCCCGGGCCGAGCTGACCCGGGCCCTGGAGCTGGGCGGCCCGCCGGACGTGGTACTGCATCTGAGCGCCGTGGTCGCCACCTCACTTGGCTATCTGGCCGCCGCCGACCGGCCGAGCTGGGCGACGCAGGCTTCGAGGCGGCATACCAGCGCGGCCAGCGCGCCACCATGGACACCCTGGCCTCGCTGGTCCCGGTCTCACACCCGGCCTGCAGCCAGCCCGGCATCGACGCGGTGCGGACGAACGCGTCGCTGGTGAACGTGAGCGGGAACAGCACCACGAAGCCGAAGATCTGCACCTTCTCCGGGTTGGCCGCGAGCATGGCCACCAGGACCAGGGCCCAGGACAGCGCCAGGGTGCCGATCAGCACCAGGCCGAAGGCGGCCAGCACGCCGAGCGGCCAATTGGGGCCGTGCCGACCCGGAAGCCCAGGATGTAGCCGATCCCCAGCAGCATGACGACGGCCCAGGTCTCAGATCTCCGGAAGATGGGCATTTGAGCTGCGGTAACTGTCTGTATTTCTTTGTTTAATATGTTAAATCGTGGTAACCTGATCGCATGTCCGCCGCCGCTGCCATCCTGGAGGGCATGCCCGACCCGCGTGACCTGCGCCGGCTCGATACCGGCGGGGAGACGGTGATCTTCGCAGGGTCCGCGGAGCTGTTCCGGTTCGCCGCGGACGACACGGCGATGCGGCACGTGGCGGCGGCGGTGCTGCGGCAGCTGAAGTTCCCCGGCAAGGATGTCGCCGCGGTGCTCGGGCTGAGCGCGGCGTACGTGGCGACACTGCACCAGCGGGCGCTGCGGGAGGGGACGGCGGCGCTGGTCCGCCCGGCGGGACGGCCCCGCGAGACCGGTGAGGCGGCGTGGGACCGGGCGCGGGAGTGGCGGGCCGCCGGGGTGCGGGACGCGGAGATCGCGCGGCGGCTCGGGGTGAACCAGTCCACCGTGCTGCGGCGGCTGGGCCGGGTGCACGTGCAGGACCTGCTGCCGCAGGCGGAGCCGGAACCGCAGGCCGAGCCGGAACCGGAGGACGCGGAGGCGGCGGTGCCGGAGCCGGGCAGCCGGCCCGGGCCCGCGGGCCCGGTGCCGCCGGGGCCGGTGCCCCCGGCGGGTGGCGGGCAGCAGCCCGCGGAGCCGGTGACGGTGCGGTCCCGGTACGCGGGGGCGATGCTGCTGCACGCGTTCGCGTCGCGGGCCGGGGCCGGGGAGATCTTCCGGGCCGCGGCGGGGCAGGACGCGGCACCGCAGGACGTGGCGCTGCTGGCGGCGGTCAGTGCCTGCTTCGCGCTCGGCGCGGAGACCACCGAGCAGTTTAAGCACCTGGCGGCGGCCGAGGCCGGGCCGCTGGCCGGGCTGTCCTGGCTCCCGGGGCTGCGCACGCTGCGGCCCCGGCTGGCGGCGGTCGCCGACCGCGCCGACCCGCTGGAGCTGCAGCGGATGTTCGCCCAGGCGATGCTGGACGCGGACCCGGTGGCCTCAGGGGTGTACTACGTCGATGACCACTTCGTCCCGTACACCGGAGCGAAACCGGTCGGCAAGGGCTGGAACAACAAGCGGGGCCGGGCCGAGAAAGGCCGGGCCGACACCCACGTCACCACGCACGACGGCCGGGCGGTGTGCTTCGTCACCGGCGAGCCGTCCGGCCTGACCGCCACGCTGCCGAAGGCGCTGGCCGAGCTGAAGAAGACCCGGACCGACGGCGCGAAGATCATGCTCGGCTTCGACCGCGGCGGCGCCTACCCGCAGGTCTTCACCCACTGCCGCCAGCAGGACGTGCACTGGGTCACCTACCGGCGGGCACCGCTGGCCGTCCCCGCCATGCTCCCGGTCATCACCACCGCCACCATCGGCGGACGACAGCGGACCATCGCCTGGGCTGAGGAGAAAGTGCAGCTCAAGGACTACGGCGAGGCCCGGCAGCTCACCTTGTTCGAGCACGGCCGGGTCGTGCTGCAGATCCTCACCTCCGACTTCGGTGCCTGCCCGGCGGACATCCTGGCCTGGCTGAAGTCCCGGTGGCGGGAAGAGAACTTCCTCAAGTACGCCAGCGTGAACTACGGGATCGACAAGATCTGCGACTACGCCGCCGCCATCGAGGTGAATACCAAGATCACCGCCAACCCGGCCCGCAAGACCGCGAACACCCGGGTCCGCCGCGCGGAAAACGAGCTCGCCGCCGCCGAGCGTGCCCTCGCCGCGCTGCTCAGCGACCCGGACACCACCGCCGCCGCCAAGAACGCCGCGATCCCCGCCGCCGAGCGCACGATCAGCGCCGCGCGCAGGAACCTGCGGGAAGCGGCCGCCGCACGGGACGGCATCCCCGCGAAGCTGCCCGCCGACCAGATCGACCCCGACGCCCGCACCGCCGTGCTGCGCACCGGGCGACGCGGCCTGCAGATGGTGCTGCGGCTACTCGCGCACAACGCCGAGCACTGGCTCGCCACCCACCTCAACGCCTATCTGCGCGACGACGACGAATACCGCGCCGCCACCAGGGCAACCATCATCCGCGGCCTCGCCGGAACCATCACCTTCACCCCAGCCGCTATCACTGTCACCCTCCAGGCCCCCGCCGAACCCCGCCTCGCGCGGGCCCTCGCCCTGCTCACCGACGAGATCAACGCCCAGCCACCGGCCATCCCCGGCGACAGCCGGCCAATCACCTACCGCATCTACCCGCAACCGCGGATTTAATACGCAGGCCTGCTGCCCCTTCCGGAGTTCTGGGGCTGAGCATTTGCGGCACAGCCTGCCTGTTTGGCTGCGCCGTGCGCCGCACGGGCAGCGGTGCCCGGTAATTTCAGGAGGTATTGCGCGCATTAGCTTTCGTCCTTTCCGTTGCGGCGGACGCTGAGTCCTGTCATGCGGCGGGTGATGATGTCGAGGCGGTTGCTGGCAGGTGCGGCCAGGTCAGCGCGGTCTGCCTTCCGGATGCCGGTCACGATGAGTACGAGGAAGGTGGCAGCGGCGAGGAGGAGAGCGGGGGACGCGGCGAGGATGATGTAAAAGGCGGTCATTGCTCACTGCTCCGTGTTTTGCCGGCGGGGATGGCGACGGCGCGGTATTCAACTGGGCCGAACCGGCGCGAAGTCGCGTAGTGGCGGTAAGAGGAGGAGGTCTTGGTTCCCGAGCCGATAAGGGAAGCGATCACGTCGATTTCGCGCCGGTTTTCGCCGTCCGAGGCGAAGGGCGGGAAGACGAGGAGGTCGGCTGAGGCGGGCGCGGGCACGTCTGGGTTGGTTTCCAGGAAGCTCGCGAAGCCCGGAAATGAGTGCTTGCCGTTCGGGTGGGCTGGCGTAGGTCATATGGTATCGGTTCCTTCGGTGGTGGATGTGATTTCCATGGCTCTCATTCCACCGGGACCGCGGCCCGTTTACCATGCAGCTGTAATGCAATTACAGTGCATTAATAATGCAATTTGATTCGGGTTATGAAGACACCATGCAGATAGAGTGCAACTGCGATGCAACACCAGGGCGCAGCCTGGGCGTTCTTGCCGCTGCCGGCCGCGTGCGCGACGGGGGATCGCCCATGGGCCTGGCGGCTAGCGACCGCTTGATCAGCGGAGCCGCGATGTCAGCCACGACCGGCGGGACTGAGGTAGTCGTTACGAAATGCTTTCGTGTAGTCGCGTACGGTTCCTGATCGGTGCGGAGCCGTGCACCGGTCAGCTACCCTCGGCCTTGCGAAGTGGAATGCGGAAGGAACGCGTGACGGACGGCGAGCCGGAAGACTGGGCTGCGGTCGCACGGGGTACCTGCGGCTGCATCCGCGAGCTTGACTGGCATCAGCGCGAGCTTGCGGAACGTCCGCATGTCCCGGTAGCCGTCGTGTGCGGAATCCAGCGGCATACCGTGGAGCGCCGCCGTGGCCGCCGGACGCGCGGAGCCTCGCCGGTGGCTCGCGGACGGCAACCGGAGCGTTTGGGTGGGCGCTCAAGGGGCTCAAGGATTAACCGTCGCCGCTGTACCGGCAGGCATGCATGCAGGTAGTAACCAAATGAACAGGCGCTCATGCCGATGCGCTTCGTGAAGCCCTGCGCATGACCAGTGAGTCATTCGTGGAATACGTGAAAGTGTCGCCCTGCACTGTTGCTAACTGGCGCAAGTCTCCCGAGATGACTCCGCAGGCATGGGTGCAGAGGGCTCTTGACAAGGCACTTGACCGTGCACCGGATCGGGCTCAGGCACAGTTCGCGATGACGGTGGGCGAGTCGGCGGGCGGCCATCGGGCCGGCCAAGTCGAGGCATTCAGCCTGCCGGGTGCTGGCCTGCTTAGCGTGTCCTTTGACAGTGCTAAACCGGAGTTTGGCGATTCCGAATATCTGTTGTCAGTTCATAGCCATATACGCGAGATCGTGGCACTTGATAACAGGTTCGGCGGGGCGGATCTTGTAAGGCTCTCAACCAGGTTCTTCCGCGCGCTTCACGACCAGCTCGGCGCGGAAACTTACGATCCTAGGCTGGAACGTGATCTGCAATCGGCTGCCGGTGAACTAGCGGAAGTCGTCGGCTGGCTTGCGTACGATGCGGAGGAGCATGATCTGGTCCGCCGGATGAACCAGGAATCACTCTATTTCGCGCGCCTTGCCGGTGACCGGAACATTGAACTGCTGACGCTCCAGAATTCGAGTATGCACGCCGGCGCCCAGGGCCGGCCGAGGGAAGCGCTTCAGATCGCGCGTTCCGTCCTGGAGGGGGATTACAGGCTATCCCCCCGGATTAAGGCCCTGTTCCTGACCCGGAAGGCCCGCGCACTTGCCCAGAGCGGCGACGTGAGCGCCCTTCACCTGCTTCCCGAGATCCGGCACCTGTTCCTGGACGGGGTCAGTGACGACGATCCCCCGTGGGCCTGGTGGGTCGACGAGCGAGAGCTGGCATGGCACGAAGCGATGGTAGAACGTGATCTGGGGCTGGATAATCGCGCGATAGCCCAGTTTGAGCATTCCGTGATCGCGACACCTGCCACTGAGATAAGGAGCCAGTATCTCCACCGGGCGTACCTTTTTCAGTCCCAGGTCGATAACACGACCTGGGATTCCGCGGAACGGACCATCCGGGAACTTCTCCCGCTTGCAACAGAAGTAGCCTCGACGCGCACTGTCGTCCTCTTGCGAACCGCACTCCGTCAGCTAGCAGAGCATGACAAAATTCCGTCTACCCTTGAAGAGGAAGCAAACATGCTGAGTGCGGCCCTGGACGAGGCTCCGGTATAGTGGAAAGTGACCGTGAAATGGCTGCCTATGCAGATCCGGAACTGGGCCAGTATTTTCTGGTGTCCGCCGAGAAGCTATCGAAGCTGGTCGCAGCAGCCGATATCCGCCCTACCGATGATGTCTTGGAGGTCGGCGCCGGGATCGGCACCGTTGCAAGAGAACTTCCGCAATCCAGGAATCTCACGGTCGTCGAACTTGACGAGCGGCTTATCGGATTCCTTCGGCAAAATGTGCCCCATGCAAAAATTCTGCAAGGTGATGCCCTAGAAATAGTTCGGAGAGTTCCTCATGATGTGCTAATAAGTAATCTTCCTCATTTGGTTACCGAATCTTTGCTCATGCTTATGTCAGCATTGCCTTTCCGTATCGCTGTCTTGGCCGTTGGCGAATCAGCAAATCTAGGCCGCCTGGGAGATCAGTTTTCATGGTCAGAGATTACTAGGATAACCGGGGACGATTTCATCCCTCCGCAGCCCAGCGTGTCGCGCATCGTGAAAGTAGTTCCCAGTGAGCCCCAAGGGTTCAAGCCTGAATCGTAACTGGCTCGGTTATAGTCGTTCCAGTCGCAGTCGCTCCCGTTATATGGCTATCAACTTTGCTGGTAAAATATCCAGGCATGGACCAGGTACGAGATCTACCTACCGAAAGACCAGTATGGAACCATACGAAGCGATTAATTCGATTGAGGCTTCTCTTCGTGTTATAATCTACGAAATTCTTGCAGACGGATGGTCCGAGGGGACGACCATCGACCTGGAAAGGCTAGAAGAGAAGAGGAAATCTGAGGCGGCAAGCCGGAAAGGCAGCATTGTCGATCAGAGTTTGCTTGTGTATACAGAGTTTTATCAACTCAAAGAAATTGTGCTGAAAAAATGGGAAAAATTTAAACCAATTTTTGGCGACAAGAAGCGGTTTGAATCTTACTACGACAGGGCGGAACATCTCCGAAATGGGGTGATGCATAGTCGAGAGCTTTTGCCGTTCGAGCGCGATCTCCTGTCGGGAATATCTGGAGAGATCCGTAACCTTGTCGCTATCTACAGGAGTTCAATGGGACCAGACAGTAAATATTATCCGACCGTAGAGACAATCACCGACTCATTCGGAAATGATTGGCATCTAGAAGGCACGAAGACAATAAGTACACGCGCACAGGTCGGTACTACAGTCGAATTTGTCTGCCGTGCCTGGGATCCGGCGGCTAGGCTGCTTACTTGGAAGCTTCTTATTAATGGTCAAGAAATCTCTGAGGCCACAGGAAATAATGTAACGTTGGCTTGGCCTGTAATCGAGTCTCATGTAGGCGAGAATACGTTTATTTATATAAAAATGTACAGCAATGGGAAATATCACAGATTTCTCCAGTGGGACGGCAATTTCGTTGCCCGGTACGCAGTCGATCCTCCTAATGGGTATGTTGCATAGAAGCTTCCAACAGAAAGGCCACTGTAATTCATCAACATCCATGCCAATGAAACGCCCAAAAGAATGGGTTCTGGTTAGGAGAAACGCACCGAAGTTCTCCTGAGCAGCAGGTCCCGCCTTCGAGTCGGTTTCGGATGCTCAGGTGGAATCCCGAGTCAGCCGCGCATCGAAGACATTATATTCGAGGCTTAGTTATTCCTCTCTATGACCTCTACGTGTAATTGCGCCGTCGGGACCAACGATCCATAGGATTCCATAGTAACTGTCACTCTCTTCACGCAAGTGTTCATAATATGGATAACCGGTCTTTGGCTTCAAATCCTCCCGGCGTTTATGTACTCGTCGACCTCAGTTCGCGGTGGTCAGCCGCTCGGCCGCGTTTCAACCATGATCCCACGGGCATCGCTCTTACGAAACTAGGCCAGTGGCACGCGTAATTCAGGATAAGAGAGATTATCTCGAAACTCGCAGGTCAGCGATATGGGTAAGAGCGATTACCATGTTGCGGGGAGCGGCTGCGATCAGGCGTTTTGCCGTGCCGGCAGCCAGCCTGGGGAGCATCACCAAGACCGAGGTCACCCCGTCGCGTCATCCGGTGGTGATCATCCACAAGACCATTGACGTTAGCGTCTGTCGAGGTTTGGTGATGTTCATCCCCTTCATCCGAGGATCGTCAATGGCCAACTTCCGCTCTACAGCAAGTCACGACGGACAGGACACTCCCCCCTGATGCGGAGCATCTTGACTCAAACCTCGCGCGGTGCGAGACTCGGCCTGGGCTGTGCAGAGGAGTTGGCTCTCATCACCTCTACGTGGCTTGCTAGGAGGCCAGGGAAGCCCGGAAGGGACACGATCTTAGCGCTTCCAACGCGCTCGTAGACCGCGGACCAGCGACATTCTAGTTGCTTGACGGCCTTCCGTTCTCCGGCCATCGCATGATGGGGCGTGACGCCCCGTCAGAGGGGGGAAGGTATGGAAGCATCTAAGTTCCCGGGCCGCCGCGTAAGCAGATTTTACAGGGCTGCATCGTTTCGGCGATGGCTTGGTCTGAGTGCCGCCGGAGCGCTGCTTTTGGCCCTGACAGTACCAGTTACCGAAGCCTCGGCAGCGACATCGTCGCAGACGCTCACCGTCCCGGCGACACAGCCGTGGACCGACACTGGTATCTCGCTCCCAGCAGGCACCGTTTCGTTCACGGCCTCTGGCACGATCAACGTCAATGGCGGAGATCCAGGATACGACGAGACTCCAGCCGGTGATGGACCGGCCGACCCGACCTGCGTTGCTGGGCCAAACTCCCATTCCGGATCGTGGACCGCGCCCGGGCTCCCTTGCTGGTCCCTCATCGGTCGGATTGGGAACGGCGCACCCTTTGAAATAGGCGACAGCGCCACTTACGCGGTTTCCAGCCCAGGTGAGCTCTACCTGGGAGTCGATGACGAAACAGGGCAGTTCGGCGATAACAGCGGCTCCTGGACAGTGCAGGCATCTTGGACGCCATCTGGAATACCCGCCGCGCCGACCTACCTCACCGCGACCCCTACAGCCCCATCAGCCATCCGCCTGACGTGGACGGATAACTCCAGCAATGAGTCCGGCTTTGAGATTAACAACGGGGTCACGAGCCGGATGGTGGGGGCCAACGCCACCAGCTACACCTGGGGAGGCCTCAAGCCAAACACGTATATGTGCTTCCATATCAGGGCCTACAACTCGGCCGGGGACTCCAGCTGGGACCCGAACGTCTCCCCCTATTACGTCTGCACGACCACCCCGAACGTGGTATCCGTGCCCAACCTCAACTGGGGCGGGTACACGACCGGCTTCGTCAACCCGGACCCGCAAAACTATCCGCTGGCGGTAAGCGCGTCCTGGAAGGTCCCGGCGGTGTCCAACTGCTTGTCCGTACCGATCAACGGGAACGGGGACGTGGCAACCTGGGTTGGCCTAGGCGGGGTCAGCAGCAACGACCTGGAGCAGATTGGGACCGAAGTCGGGTGCATCTCGGTCACTGGCCCGTACTACTTTGCGGTCTACGATCTGTACCCGGCCGACTCAACCCGAACTGAGCTGTCCCCCATTCAGTACCCGGTGTCGCCCGGCGACTCCATGCGCGCTGACGTGGTGGAACAGGGGGCCGGCACTGGCGGGTCCCAGTTCGTGCTCCAGGAGTGGGACACCGGGTCGTCCGCACACCCGAAGAACTGGTACTTCCAGACCATCTGGCTCGGCCCGGGCACCAGCGATCCCAACGTCACGCCACTGACTGCGGACTGGATAGTAGAGGACCCGGCGCAGGTGACATTCATGCAGTTCTCCCCGGCCGAGGTGTTCACGGGGTGTTACTGGACGCAGGACAACGTTAAGCATTATCTCGGGCAAGGCAGCAGCCTCGGCGAGTACACCATCACCACCAGCACAGGCACTCCCAAGGAGCTGACCGGCCCCATCGCCACTAACGGAACCCAGTTCCCGGTGACGTGGAAGCATAACTAGCCCTACGCTTCGGCTTCTCCTTATGCCGGAGGGAACTGCCGGTGGCTGGTGTACTTGCGGCCAGTGCGGAGGGGGCCCGGCAAGCTCGTGACGCTCGGGCCGAACTACATAGCCGACGAAATCGTCGCCAAGGTTCGAGAGCTGCAACATGCCGCAGTGCTGCTTGATCTTGCTACTCCACCTCACACGACGATGATCCGAGCGCTCTTGGCTGATGACTACCCGATCCTCGCTAGCACCGTTGAACTTCGAGCCGTCAACGAGACCGGAGAAAGCAAAGGCCAGTACGTCAGGGCGATCGGTCTACGCCTTAGGCACATTCGGGGCACAAGACGACGGGATCTGCCCTGAAGCGATGAGAACTGCCGAGATCCTAAGCGCAGGTCAAGCCACATGTGCGGCAGATTAGCCATGGTCATAAACATGGTTGCAAGAGCCCCGGCCTACAGGTCGACTCACCCTCCCCTCAGGGCTGACCGGGGTGCCGGACGAAAGCATCGCATCAATTACGGCGATTTATGAGAACTCAGTGCCCGGTTTAGGGCGATCTGCCATCGCGCGTCTGGCTAGAGCACCCGGTCCTCGCCAGGCATCACGAAAGAACCACGGCCATGAACAGTAACGACGAGTCCTTTGTCTCGGAGTTGCGCGACAGCACGGCGCACGGTCATCCTGGCCACGCCGTACTGCTGGGCCAGATCCGCTTCGCTGGGCAGCCGCGTATCTGGCGCGAGCTGGCCAGCCCCGATATCCCGCTCGATGTCCCGGGCAACCTGGGCAGCCACGGGAACCGACGAATCGTGACGTATCCGGTCAGATCGGTCGTCCAGTGACATGTTGATCATGCTAGATGACATTTGACCTGCAGAAACACCTAGCTACGTCTAGCGAGGCTAACTAGACATCACTAGAAGTCTAGGATAGAGTGAAACTGTCCGGCGGGGGTGGGGATGCCTTCCGCATCCACTTCGCAAAGCCCCCGCCGCACCTCCCATCCTGGATCACTCCGCCCTGCCCAGGACCGAGAACAGTCGTGCTGTGTTCACCCGGCAAAGGCGAAGCCACGAGTCAGGCCACAACCTTGCCGGGGCATGGCAGGACATACGGACGGCGCAACCGTCCGTGAAACCCGCGCAGGTCGGTTAGCCCTTGATGGACCCCGTGAACCGACGCCACGCGGTGGGGGGGACGCGCAGGACGGGGCCGTTCCCGAGATCCTTAGTGTCCCGGATCAGGACAGCGCCTGTCACGCTGCCGGTCTCGACGCAGTTCGCTCCGCCGTTGCCGCTGTAGCTGGACTTCCGCCAGCCTGAGTTCAACCGTTCCATTTTTCCATCGCCTCCATGATGATGTTCCGGCTGTCCGAGCGTGGCAGCGAATCCGCCCGGACGCCATTAAAGGTAGTGGACGCCTTGCGGACCAGAGCCGGATCGTTCGTGAGCCGGTCCTCCACAAGCCCATCGCTCAGCAGCAGCTCAGCAGCGTCATCGGTGGCCGCGAGGTTGATCGCCCCGCCCAGGCCGGCGTTCGCGCCTCAGCCGGCCCGGCAGGATGTGAATCAAAACCCGTGGCTGTGCCGACAACCCGGCCAGCCGGGCCAGCTGCTCCGTCATGATCTCAGGAGACCCGATCAGGTGGTGCAAAACCGGCTCCCACAAGGTGATCGTGACATCCGGCGGATCGGGGAGGTCAAGGATGGCCTGCCTGCCCATACGGACTTCGACTAGCTCGCTGACCCTGCTCTCGTCGTGTCCCATCGCGGCGAACAGCTCGCGGGCATAGGCCGGAGTCTGGACCAGCCCAGGAACGATCACCGGTGCCCAGTAGCGGAGCGTATGGGCCTTGGCCTCCGTCTCGAACCACGGCGCAACCCACTGCTTTACCGGGCCTTCCCTGGCCCGCGCGAGCCTCGACAATCCTTCAAGAACGGCCCGGAGTTCTCCGGTGACCTCGCAGGCATCCAGCCATGCCGTGAGCACGTCGGCGTTCGGCGGGCGCTCTCCTGTCTCGGATTTGGTGACGACAGAGCGGTCGGTCCCGAGGCCGGAGGCAAGGGCATCCTGGCTCCGGTATCCGGACGCGATGCGGAGCCGCCTGAGGTGCTCGCCCAGGAGAGCACCGACGTTGGTCTCAGAACTCCTTGATTGTGTTCGGGGCGGCATGGGACACAACCTCCCTTGATGGGGCAGCTGTGGCATTTACGGGGCGCTTCCTCATGCCCCATAGCGTAATTGGGCCACTACGAGGCAGTCTAGCCCTGAATCCCCGAACGGCCGATAGACGTGAGGACTGTAACCGTGAGCAGAACGGACCAGCAGCTACACCACCCGATACCGCAGATGACCACGTTCGAGCTGAGGGACCTCCGCCGGGCACTCGAAGAGCGCCTGGCCATGGAGACACTGCCTCATTACTCCCGGTCACGCGAGGAGCTACAGGAGGATCTCTCCGAGGTGATAGCCGAGCAAGACGAGCGCACCCGCATCCGGCGCGCGAACACCGATGCGTGAGCACGTTATCAGCGGCCTGACAGACGGCGAGCTTGAACGCGCCAGACGCGAGCTAGCGGCCAGCCTGGCCCTGTCCCGGCCCGGCTCTCCCATCCGCACACCCATCGAGGCGCGCATGAGCGCTATCGACGCAGAACTTGCCGACCGCGCCAGAAGCGCGGACGCCTAGCGCCATGGTCCGCTTGTGCTCCTGCGGCTTCGCGACCGACGATGACGACTGGCTGGCCGGCCATCTCACCGAACACCCCGGACATCGCGAGATGAACTCATACTGGACCCCGGACCTGGAACCGCAAGGATGACGGACAACGGCCATTGGCGACAGCCCGGAAGCCTTCCCGGCCGACCTGCATGCGAGTCATAACCGGGCCGTGATCACCTGCGGAACCGTCTTACCTCTTGGACGGACGCGGTCCGTCCCACAGGAACCGTCCAGGTGACCGGTCGCCGCGTCCGCTGGCGGGACTCAGGGTGAGATCGGGGAACGCGCGGCGGACCATAGCGCGCAGCGCGGCCACGTCGCCAGCCGCCTCGGCCTCGTCCCACTCACGGGCAGCGTCACGCATCGCGGCGTGCGGATCACCGGGAACCTCAAGCGCGTCCCGCTCGGCAGTCAGCTTGGCCAGCTTGGCCAGGATCGGTGCCAGCGCCTTATCCACCCGGTCCACACCCCAGGTGACGGTCTTACCCGCGAGGTTGTCCGCCGCCGCCTCCAGCGTCGTGATCTCAGTGTCAATGCGGGCCCGCTCATCGCGGGCTGTGGCCAGCCGGGCGGCGAGCCGGTCAGCGCGACGCGGGTCGCCTAGCCGCCGCTTGACCGCCTCGGCCACCATCGCCTCAGCCGCGCGGGCATCGATCGAGTTCTTCCCGCACCCGAAATGGTTGGCGTCCTTCCGGCAGCGCACGTTGCGGACAGGTGACCCGTCCGGGTAGGGCGGGAGGGTCGCCCGCGTGGTGCCCTGCATCAGGTGCCCGCACGTGCCGCACGCTACCGAGTTGGTCAGGATATGGATGTCAGCGACCGGGCGGCCACGCGGCCGGCCGGCCAGGATGGCTGACAGCCGTTCCCACTCCTCTACCAAGATGATGGGCTCCACTCCCTCCAGCCGGCCGCCACCGTGCCGTTGCGCGCCAGCAGCCCGGCCAGCGCGGGCCGGTTCAGCATCTGGCACAGCCCGTCCCGCGTCCACCGCTGACCGGTCATCGTCTTGACGTCACGGCGGTTCAGGTCACGGGCCACATCGGGCAACGGCTCCCCGGCCAGGATGCGACGGCAGCACTCAGCGATGACCTCCCGCTCAGCCGCCACCTGCTCATCAGGCACCATCTCGCGCGGGTCGCCGTCCTGCCAGCCGTCCGGCCTGGGTGCCAGGCCCGGCATCCCGTAGCCGCGCTGGCCGCCCGGCAGCCGGCCCTTCCGGGCGCGGCGGACCTTCCCGTGCTTGATCCGCTCGGACATCTTGTCCGATTCGGACGCCGCGCTGACCATGTCCTCACGGAAATGCCGCCGTCCATCGGCCGTGCTCAGGTCGTACTCACCGGTCAGCGACCACACGAGCATCCCGCGCTCGGCCGCCTCCACCAGCCGCTCACCCTCACCGATCTTGCGGCTGAACCGCGTGGCGTCATAGAACATCACGCCATCGGACTGGCCGGACTCCAGCCGGCCCATCAGCTTGACCCAGTCCGGGCGCACCACCGTCCGCTTCCACGCCGACAGCGACGGGTCAACGAACACCTCCCGACCCGCGCGCCCCGCTCGGTCAGCACCTCCGAGCAGACCTCCACCTGGTAGTCCGTCTTGATCATCTCGCCGTTGACAGCCCGGCTGATCCGGGCATAGATATCAATAACCGGCTGCCTGCCGTCGCCCTGGTGCTGTCCCATGCCTAAAGGTTACTAAAGAAGATAACACTCTAATGTGCACGGTGCCACACCCACACCAAACCCCAGGCCGTGCCGGACCAGCGCGCCGGAGGCCGGACCAGCGCGCCGGAGGCCGGACCAGCGCGCCGGAGGCCGGACCAGCGCGCCGGAGGCCGGGCACCGGCGCGGGAGCGCCGGCGCGGGCGCACCGGGGTCTGATCGCCTGTCCGGCCGCGGGCCGGGCAGATCCTGACCGGTAGGCGGTTAGCGGACCTGCAGTTCGGCCCACACGACCTTGCCGGGCCAGCCGGGGACGGACTGCCAGCTCCACCGGTCGCAGACCGCCTCGACCAGTACCAGGCCCCGGCCGCTCTCGTCGTCGGGGCCGGCCTGCTCGGTGACTGGTGCTCCCGGGATGCCGTCCCAGACCTCGATCAGGACGCGGATGCCGTCGGAGCCCAGGCGTACGACCACGACGGGGAGCCCGGCGCCGTCGTACCTGGGCCGTCCGTACCGGTCGGTCGAGGCCCGGACCGCGTTCGTGACCAGTTCGCTGACGATGAGCTCGGCCGCTTCGGCCACGCTGGGATATCCCCACTCGGCCAGGACCGCACGGACATGCAGGCGTGCGCAGGGCGTCGCGGTCACCAGGGCGCCGAGCGGGAGGGACGTCGACAGTGGCCACGGCGTCAAACCGGACAAGTCCGTGACAGTGTCCGGCCCTATCACCACAGTGCCCTCGCCCATGGTCCTGCGTGTCCTCCCTTCGACCGCATGCCCAGCGTAAGGCCCCAGTGGCTCCAGGGCCAGCATCATGTCTTGAGAATCACCCAGATGCCGGGGTGCACCTGGGTCATGGCGCGCCTTTCGTTGACCCGGCTCTAGGACGAGGTTACCTAACCCTGCGCCGAGCGTGCCCGCCTGGCCTGGAACGGGCTCCGGAAGTGCTTAGCCGGGTAAAAGATCTCTGGGGTGTCTGTCGACCACCCGTCAGTACGGCCTATGGTCTAAGTCATGACCACGAATGACACGCTGCGAGTAACCGACTCACGGACTGGCCGCAGCTACGAGCTCCCTATCGTCGACGGCGCGATCCGCGCGATTGACCTACGGCAGATCAAGACATCCGATGATGACTTCGGACTGCTCTCCTACGACCCGGCCTTTCAGAACACTGCGAGCTGTCGTAGCGCCATCACCTTCATCGACGGTGACCGGGGCATCCTCCGCTACCGCGGCTACCCCATCGACGAACTGGCCAAGCACGCGTCCTTCCTGGACGTGTCGTGGCTGCTGCTGAACGGTGAGCTGCCCGACAAGAGCGAGTCGGCGGCGTGGTCTCATCAGGTCTCCCACCACACGTTCGTGCACGAGAACGTCAAGAAGTTCATCGACGGCTTCCACCACGACGCCCATCCGATGGGCATCCTGGTCAGCACGCTAGCGGCGTTGTCTACCTTCTACCCCGAGGCGAAGCACATCCACGACCGCGCCAACCGGGAGAAGCAGGTCATCAGGCTCATCGCCAAGATGCCAACGCTCGCCGCCTTCGCCTACCGGCACGCCCGCGGCCTGCCGTACGCCTACCCCGACGACGAGCTTTCCTACGCGGGCAACCTGCTCAACATGATGGACAAGATGACCCAGCCCAGGTACAAGCCGGACCCGGTGCTCGAGAAGGCCCTCGACGTGCTGTTCATCCTGCACGCCGACCACGAGCAGAACTGCTCCACCAACGCCATGCGGGGCGTCGCCAGCTCCGGGGTCGACCCGTACTCGGCCGCCGCCGCGGCCGCGGCCGCGCTGTACGGCCCGCTGCACGGCGGCGCGAACGAGCAGGTGCTGAACATGCTCCGCGAGGTCGGCTCGGTCCAGAACGTGCCTGCCTATATCGAGCGGGTCAAGCGCGGCGAGCTGCGGCTGATGGGGTTCGGCCACCGGGTGTACAAGAACTTCGACCCGCGGGCGACGATCATCAAGGGCGTGGCCGACCAGGTGTTCGAGGTCACGGGGCGCAACGCGCTGCTGGACATCGCGCTGGAGCTGGAGCGGATCGCGCTCGAAGACGACTACTTCATCAGCCACAAGCTCTACCCGAACGTGGACTTCTACTCGGGCATCATCTATCAGGCCATGGGCTTCCCGGTGGCGATGTTCCCGGTGCTGTTCGCGATCGGCCGGATGCCTGGCTGGCTGGCCCAGTGGCAGGAAAACTCCGCCGACGCCGAGCAGAAGATCGCCCGGCCGCGGCAGATCTACGTCGGCGAGGCCGAGCGTCACCTGGACGGGGAAGACGACTGAGGGCCGCAGAGCGCGTTCGGCAGGGGGCGGCGATGACCTGGCTGGACCTGCCGCCCGATTCCCTGTTCGGGTTGGCCAACCTGCCCTACGGCGTGTTCTCGGCCGATGACGAGGCGGGCCGGCACGGCCCTGAGCGTCGGGGTCCGCATCGGTGATTCGGTGCTGGACCTCGGCCAGGTGCTGGACGATCCGGTCTTCGGCGAGCCGTCGCTTAACGCGTTCATGGCTCAGGGACGGCCCCGGTGGAGCGAGGTCCGGGCCGACATCACCGGCCTGCTGACGACCGAACGGCACCGCGGCGCCGTCGAGGCCGCCCTGTACCCGTTGTCCGGCATACGGCTGCACCTGCCGTTCACGCCGGGGGACTACGTGGACTTTTACGCGAACGAATACCACGCGGCCAACGCCGGCCAGCTGTTTCGCGCCGCGGCTCGGATCCGCTTCCGCCCAACTGGAAGCACCTGCCCATCGGTTACCACGGCCGTTCCGGCACCGTGGTGGTCTCCGGCACGCCGGTCACCCGCCCGCGCGGTCAGCGCCAGGAACCGCCGGACGCCGCGCCGACGTTCGGGCCGTCGCGGCGGATGGACTTCGAGGCCGAAGTCGGGTTCGTGGTCGGCGTGGGCTCGGCGCTGGGCACGCCTATCGGCGTGGACGAGTTCGCTGACCATGTGTTCGGAGCGTTCCTGCTGAACGACTGGTCCTCCCGTGACCTGCAGGCCTGGGAGTCCAGGCCGCTCGGCCCGTTCCTCGGCAAGTCGTTCGGCACGTCGATCTCCCCGTGGATCGTCCCGCTCGAGGCACTGGAACAGGCGCGGGTCAGCCCGCCGCGGCGCGACCCGGAGCTGCTGCCTTACCTGACCGACACGCAAAAGTGGGGTCTGGACCTCGCCCTGGAGGTCCGGCTGAACGGGCAGGTCGTGTCACGGCCGCCGTTCGCCACCATGTACTGGACGCCCGCGCAGATGCTGGCTCACATGACCGTGAACGGCGCCTCGACCCGAACCGGCGACCTGTACGCCTCGGGTACCGTCAGCGGCCCGGACCGGGGCCAGCGTGGCTGCCTGCTGGAGCTGAGCTGGGGTGGCGCGGAACCGCTGGCCCTGCCCGACGGATCGACCCGGACCTTCCTGCAGGACCAGGACGAGGTGACGATCACCGCCAGCGCCCCGGGCGCGGGCGGCGAGCGGATCGGCTTCGGTGAGGTCACCGGCCGGATCCTCCCGGCCGCCGGCTAACCGCTCGGGGAGCGCCGCCGGCTAACCGGTCAGCTCGCGCCGGCCGCCACCCACTGGCGCAGCTTCTTGCGGTCCAGTTTGCCGACGCTGGTCAGCGGAACCGCCGGAACGATAGTGATCTCCCGCGGGTACTTGTTGGCGGCCAGATGCTTCCGGGCGTGCTCGGTCAGTTCGGCGGCGGTCGCCTCCGTGTCCGGGCGCAGCGACACGTACGCGACGATCTCCTCGCCCAGTCGCGGGTCCGGCCGCCCGACCACCCCGGCCTGCGCCACCGCGGGGTGGGCGAGGAGGACGTCTTCGACGTCGCGCGGGTACACGTTGAAGCCGCCGCGGATGATCAGGTCCTTCTTCCTGTCGACCACGTACAGGTAGCCGTCGGCGTCCAGGTGGCCGATGTCGCCCGTGTGCAGCCAGCCGTCCGCCAGCACCGTGGCCTCGGCGTCCGGGGTATTCCAGTAGCCGGTCATCACGCCGGGCGAGCGGACGCAGATCTCGCCGTCCGCCTCCGGCGGCAGCACCTGGCCCGCGTCATCGCGGATGGATACCTCGCAGCCGGGGACGGGGATCCCGACGCTGCCCAGGCGGCGCGCGCCGAAGGGATTGGCCGAGATGAACGTGGCCGCCTCGGTGCAGCCGTAGCCCTCGTAGATGGTGGCGGTGGGCACCCTGGCCTCGAACTCCCGCCGGACATCGGCGGCCAGCGGCGCCGCCCCGGAGGAGATCGTGATCAGCGCGGACAGGTCCGCCTGCTCCAGCGGCTGACCGAGGAGCATCTGGATCATCGAGGGCACCAGCGCGCTGCCCTGGACCCGGTGCTGCTCGGCCAGCTTCAGCCAGCCGGCCGGATCGAACCAGCGCATGAGGATAGTCTTGGCCTGGTCGGTCCGGTGCATGCCGCCGCACAGGACCAGCAGTCCGTAGGCGTGCGCGAGGGGGAGCGGCAGGATCGAGCTGGTCACGTGGGCCCGCGACCGACGACTCATGCGCGGCCGATCCGCACCAGAACAGGTTCGCGTGCGTCAACGGCACGCCCTTGGACCGGCCGGTCGTGCCGCCCGTGTAGAGCAGGGCGGCCAGGTCGGTCCCCGAGCGGCTGGCGACCGGCCCCGGCCGCAGCCGAGCGCCACCTGCGCGAAGTCGAGCACCGGAACCCCCGGGGCGCGCCTCTGCCGGGGTCTGCGCCGTCATCCCGGGGACGACGACGAACCGGACCCCGGGTGCGCCCGCGGCGGCGGCGGCCACCTTGGGCAGGAACTCCACCGTGGTGACGATGCCGACCGCGCCGGAATCGACCAGCGCGTGCCTGAGCTCGTCCTCGCTGACCAGGAAGATCAGCGGGGTCACCACCGCCCCGGCGCGCCACGCCGCCGTGTAGGTGATCAGGACCTCGGGGCAGTTGGCCATCAGCACAAGCAGGCGGTCGCCAGGACGGACGCCGAGCTCGGCGAACCCGGTCGCGAGCCGCGCCGCACGATCCGCGAGCTGGCCGTTGGTATGCCACTGGCCCTGGTAGCACAGCGACTCGTAGTCGCCTTGCCGCTCGAGCGCCAGCTCGGCCTGGGCCGCCAGATTCTCATCCATGTCAGGCTCACCCTATGGCCCGCCCCTGAGCCGATCAACAGGTGAGCCAGGGCTCGAACCCAGGTTCGTTCAGGTCAGGTCGATGTCGAAGTACGGGCCCTGGTCGTCGTGGATGATGCGAGCCGAGCCCGACCATCCGCTGAAGCCTCCGGTCCCGGTGCCCGGCACGATGTGGCCGAACCAGGTGCCCGGATCGGACTCCAGGCCGCCGTGCTGCACGGTCACCGAGCCCTCGGCCCCGTCCTCGGTGCGCCCGGTGATCCGTTCGGTGGCGACGTAGGACCGGGAGCCTTCCTCGGTGCCGGCCGACATGAACACCGTGGTGGCATGGCCGATGATCCCGGAGTTGAAGGTCTTGGCGAAGGTCAGCAGGCCGAACCAGTCCGCCTCCAGGCCTGTTACCTGGCGCGGCTCGAAGCTGTCAACCTGGAACCGGGCGATCAACGTCACTATTTTCCTCCTGCGGGGGGATCGGGCCGGGGCGGGTTCCTGACGATAACGCGAGCGGGCGCGCCAAGCGAGCCGATCCGGCCGAGATCCCGCCGCCGGCTGGCCGCGTTGACAAGGCTCACGCGCCCGCCTTAGCGTTGGAACGCTCCAACACACGTGGGGAGGGCGCGGTGACAGCCTCAGGGCGAGATGGCGGGCGGCCGACCCTGGAAACGGTCGCGGCCCGGGCCGGGGTGTCCAAGTCGCTGGTGTCGCTGGTCCTCCGCAACTCACCGAAGGTGAGCCCGGCCAGCCGCGAGGCGGTGAGGCTAGCGGTCGCAGAACTCGGATACCGGCCGAACGCGGCCGCCCGGTTCCTGGCCGAGCGCCGGTCGCGCACCGTGGGGGTGCTGCTGAACGACATCCGCCAGCCCTGGTTCGCGGACATGCTCGACGGCCTGACGCCG
Organism: uncultured Actinomycetes bacterium; assembly: GCA_963808315.1. GTDB lineage: Bacteria > Actinomycetota > Actinomycetes > Streptosporangiales > Streptosporangiaceae > Palsa-504. The sequence continues at coordinate 252,173 of CAWEFK010000010.1, forward strand.
GAACTCCACGCGGCCGGCAAGCACATCCTGCTGGGCGACGGCCGGATCGACCGGATGCTGGACGAGACCTTGAGCTGGTCGTTTCTCGACCTCGGGGTCGATGGGCTCCTGCTGGCCGGCTCGATCCCGATGTCGCCCTCCCTTGTCAATGTCGCCAGCAAGATCCCCACCGTCGCGGTGGGCGGCCGCGGCCTGGATCTTGATCTGCCGCACGTCGACGTCCTGGCCAACGACAACCACCTCGGCGGGACGCTCGCGGTCCGGCACCTGATCGAGTTCGGCCACACCCGGATCGCCCACATCTCCGGCCTGCCGAGCGTGGCCGGGCGCCTGCGCATGCAGGCCTACCAGGACACCATGCATGCCGCCGGCCTGGGCGGGAATGTCTCGATCGAGGCGGGGGACATGACCGAGGAGGGTGGTTACCGTGCCACCGTCCGGCTGCTTCACCGGCCCGACCGTCCGACCGCCATCTTCGCCGCGAACGACCTGACCTGCGTCGGAGCCCTGTCCGCCGCGACCGCGCTTGGCGTCCAGGTCCCGGCGGAACTGTCGCTGGTGGGCTTCGACAACTCCATCTTCGCCCGGTTGCGGGCGCTGTGGCTCACCAGCGTCGACGTCACCGCCTACGCGATGGGCCAGCGAGCGGCCCGGATTCTCCTCGCCCGCATCGAGCACCCCGACGCTCCCGGCCAGGTCCAGCTGATGCCGCCGCGCCTGGAGATCCGCGGCTCGAGCGGCCCCGTCCCCGTTTTATTCCAGGGTGCCGCGGCGGAGCTGAGGGAAGACCTTCGAGACCTTGCTGAGGAGGTAGTCGCCGTAGGTGCCGGTGAAGGCGCGCAGGTCCTGGCCGTCCCAGCGCGGCCAGCCGTCGTCTCCGGCCGCGGCCCGGCCGGGCAGCGGCGGCACCTCGGCGGCGAAGCCAGGGTCCAGGAAGAACGGGAAGGAGAGCCGGCCGTGGCCGCTGAGGTTGCGGACCCGGTGCGGTGTCGACCGGTACCAGCCGCCGGTAAGCCGGTCCAGCATGTCACCGATGTTGCAGATCAGGGTGCCGGGGATGGGTGGGGCATCGATCCAGCCCTCGGGCGCGGCGACCTGCAGCCCGCCGCTGTCGTCTTGGGCCAGCAGGGTGACCAGCCCGTAGTCGGTGTGCTCGCCCACCCCCCAGTCCTGCGCACGCGGCGGCGACGGCGGATAGTGGAAGATCCGGAACAAGATGGTCGGGTCGGCGGTGTACCCGGCGGCGAAATACCCGGCGTCCAGGTTCAGGCTCAGCGCCACCCCGGCCAGCACGGCCTGGCCCACCCTGGTCAGCGCGTCCAGGTAGGCCAGCACCAGCGGGCGCAGGCGCGGGACCTGCCGCGGGAACAAGTTGCCGCCGTGCAGCGGGATCCCGGCCCGGACCCGCGGGTCATCGGCGGGCAGCTCGGCGCCGAAATACAGTCCCTCCTTCAGGTCCGGCCGCCCGGAGGTGAGCTCGGCGCCGACCGGGAAGAACCCCCGCCAGGCCCGGCCGCCGCGCTCCATGGCGATCTCGAGCTTGTCCGCCAGCGGCAGGGCGAAGAACTCGGCGCTCGCGGTGGCCAGCTGATCAGCAGGCCGGCCGGCACGCCATGGCCAGTCACGTAGAAAAAGCCGCGGTCGCGGCAGGCGGCCTGGATCTGTCCGGCCACGTCGGCCCGCGCCGAAGCCGGTGCCGGGCCGGTCAGCGGGCCCACGTCAATGACCGGCAGCGCGGGTGAGCTATCCGAGGTCATGGTCGTCGATGTCGATATAGACGGTGCCGTCCGTCACCTTGGCCGGGTAGGTGCGCACGTCGACCAGGACGGGAGCGCCAAGCGCCTTGCCGCTGGTGTAGTCGAAGCGCCCGTTGTGCTTCGGGCATTCGATGGTGCCGTCGGAGACCAGGCCGTCGCAGAGCAGCGTCTTCTCGTGGGTGCAGTGACCGTCGGTCGCGTAGTAGACGTCATCAGGCGACCGGTAGATCGCGTAGTCGCGGCCGTCGCGGCGGAACGGGATGACGTCCTCGGGGTCGATGTCGTCTGCCTGGCAGGCGGCGATCCACTGGGCCATGGGTCGGCTCCTCAGGCTGCGGTCGCGGTGGCCAGCGGCAGCGCGCGGCCGTCGTTGATGGGCGCGGGCTCGTTGAACGGCGCGGCCCCGGGCGGCAGGGTACGGCGCACGTAGTACTCCTGGTCCTTCAGCTGGCGCACGATGGCGGGGATGATCTCCTTGTAGGCGGCCCACAGCGAGGGATATGCCGGCGCGCAGTCGCCGGAAATCTCCTCGTGCAGCTCGGCCAGCCGGTAGTACGGCACCATCGGGAACATGTGATGCTCGACGTGGTAGTTCATGTTCCAGTACAGGAAACGGTTGACGAAGCACATCTTCACCGTGCGGGTGTTGAGCCGGTGGTCGAGCACGTTCTCGCCCATGCCCGCATGCTGGGTGAAGCCGTAGATGTAGAACAGGCAAGCGCCGTACAAGCGCGGTCCGCCGATCAGCACCACCGGCAGCCAGGTCCGGAACCCGATGGCCAGGGCGATGGTGGCGGCGTAGATGGCCAGGTCGATCCGGGCCCTCCGGTAAACCTTGTGCCGTTCGGACGCGGGGACGTAGTCGGCTTCGTCGGCGGTGAGCCGCCCGGTGGCGTGCCGGAACAGCAGCACGAACGCGGTCGGCACGTCGACCAGGCCGATAAGGTTCGCCAGCAGCTTGGCCAGCCGGGCCGGGCGCATGACCGCGATCTCGGGGTCCCGGCCGACCACCAGGGTGTCGGTGTGGTGCCGGGTGTGGCTCCACCGCCAGGTGGTCGGATCCCGCATGATCATGAAGGACGCCAGCTGGTACAGGCCCTCGTCCATCCACCGCGTCTTGAACGCCGTGCCGTGGCCGGACTCGTGCCAGCGGGAATCCGACGTCGAACCGTAGAGAAGGCCGTAGGCCAGGAAGAACGGGACCGCCCACCAGCTGTGCCAGACCGTCCAGAAGGTGACGCCGAGCCCGCCGAACGTCAGGATCAGGCCGAGCCAGATCGCGGTGTCCCGGACCGCCGGGTAGTCCGAGCGCCGCATCAGCTCCTTCATCCGCTTGCGCGGCACCGCGCTGCGGAACCAGGCGCCGCCCGCGAGCCCGGCGGCCATCGCGGCCTGGTTCTCCGGGCCCGTGAGGCTGTACCGTTCCAGCCGTTCCCTGCTCATGTACCGGTTACCTCCGCGTTGGAGCGCTCCAATGTCCCTCATCGTCACCTCTCGTTCTGTTCCTGTCAAGAGGTCCCGTCGCCGCCCTGAGCTGCCGGAGTGGTCACCACGCGTCATCACCGCCCCATCCGCGTTCCCGGATCACTTCCGTTCCGGCCAGACGTGAACTTTTCGTGGTAATTTCTGGCTTCATGGAGATTTTTGTGGATCATAGTACCTAAAAGTCTTCACAGAACCTGAATCCACCAAGATCTTTGTTCGATTAGGCCAGACGGCGCCAAGCCAGCCACGGGTCCTGCGCTGCCCGGCCCGCCTCATCGCGCACGCCAGGAGAGCCATATCTGGTTGCCGCAAAGATACTGACGAGGCCAAACTACGAACTGAAATATGAGTGATGAGCTAGCTAGGCCGGGCGGGCCGTACGCCCTATAAATTAGGCACTATGAATAACTAATCCTGTGTGTAAAGTTTAAGTTCCGGGTTGACGGACATCTGCACCGTGAGCGGCGTGGCACCGGCCGCGCCCGTGGCGGAAGCAGGCAGCGGATGAGCCTCAAGCTCAGCGGGCCGGGCGGCTGGGCTCGCCCGGACGGACGGCTGTCGGCCGTCCGGGTGATGGCGGCCCTCACCATGACCTACAGCGTGGCCATCACCATCGCGCCCCGGCTGCTGGCCAGGCCATGCCGGATGCTCGATCTAGACGGCCGGGTGCCGCCCGAGATCGCCGCCCTGATCCGGTCGGTCGGGATCCGCGACGCCGGGCTCGCCGCCGCGCTCCTGATCGTGCCGCCGGGCCGGCGGCCGCCACGCTGACCGCCGCGCGGGTGGTCTGCGATGCTGGCGATGCCGTGTGGCTCGGGTCGCTGCCGGTCAAGGGCGGCCAGCGGGCGAAGATCAGCGCGGCCGCGGCCGGCTGGGCCGCGCTCGAGACCCTCGCCCACCTGGCCGACCAGCGGTCGTGACGCCCTCCGCAGGCACGCCCCGCAAGCACGCCCCGGAGCACGCCCCGCAAGCACGCCCCGCAAGCACGCCCCGCAAGCACGCCCCGCAGGCACGCCCCGCAAGCACGCCAGCTGACCGGGCTGGTCGAGCCAGGGGCCGTTCGGCAGAAGGTCAGCTTGTCGCTCCATTAGTGAGAGCAAGTTCACTTAGCGAGGTCTCCGGGACGGGTGCAACGCCCAGGCAGTCGTGTGCCATCCCCGTCAGCAACTCGGTGAGCCGGTCGTGGGCCAGCCCGCTGCGGAAGAACAGCGTCGACTGGATCGCGCCGATCGCGGCGTGCACGGCCAGGCGCACCTCGCCGTCGGCCAGGTCGGGCCGCAGCGGGGCGAGCAGGTGCACCCACTCCTCGATGTAGTGCCGCTGGGCCCGGCTCAGCCTGCGGCGCTCGCTCTCGGGCAAGGTGCGCACCTCGCGGTGATAGACCGCCAGCGCGTCACGGTCGGTAAGCGCCACCTCGATCTGGTCCCGTACCAGCCTGGACAGGCTCTGCCCGTCGTCGGGGGAGGACGAGATGATCTCGGCCGCACCCGACATGAGCCGGTCCATCACCCGGTCGGCCATGGCCACCAGGATCGCGGTCTTGCTGCCGAAATGACGGTAGACGCCGGACCCGACGATCCCGGCCGCGGCGCCGATGTCGGCCATCGAGATCGCGTCGAATCCGCGCGCGGCGCCGAGCGCGGCGGCCGCCACCAGGATCCGTTCCTTGCGGTCGGGATCGCGCCGCCGCGGCGATGATCTGTGCGCGGGCATCGCGGGCATCGCGGGCATCTAGCCAGTGTCGCATCTAAGCGCTAAGGTCGCTAGTGAATGACGAGTCACATTAGCGGAGCTCCAGGAGGACCGGCGTGGACTTTGCCGAATCGGAGGAACACCGGGCCCTGCGGGCGGCCGTCGCCGAGATAGCCAAGGACTTCGGGCCCCGCTACTACGCCCAGCATGCCGCCGAACGGCTCCCGTGTGACGAGCTGTGGTCAGCTCTGGGCAAGGCGGGGTTCATCGGCGTGAACATCCCGGAGGTCTACGGTGGCGGCGGCGGGGGACTGACCGAGCTCGCCATCGTCTGCGAGGAGATCGCGGCCGCCGGAACCCCGCTGCTGCTCCTGCTGGTATCCGCGGCGATCTCGGCCGAGATGATCGCGGAGTTCGGCACCGAGGAGCAGCGTGCGACGTGGCTTCCGGGCCTGGCCGACGGCACGGCCAAGATGGTGTTCGCGATCACCGAGCCCGATGCCGGGTCCAACACCCTGCGGCTGTCCACCACGGCCGCCCGGGACGGCCAGGACTGGCTGCTGACCGGCACCAAGTACTACATCTCAGGCGTCGAGGAGGCCGAAGCTCTGCTGGTCGTGGCGCGCACCGGACAGGACGAGCGCGGGGCCCAGCTGTCGCTGTTCATCGTGCCGACCGACGCCGCAGGCCTGGACAAACACCTGCTCCCGGTCGACCTGATGCTGCCCGAGCGGCAGTACACGCTGCACTTCGACGGCGTCCGGGTCGGCCCAGGCGCGCTCGTCGGCCAGCCGGGTGAGGGATTCAAGCAGGTGTTCCACGGCCTGAACCCCGAACGGATCACCGGTGCCGCCCTCGGCGTCGGCATCGCCAGGCATGCGCTGACCGCCGCGGCTCGTTACGCCTCCGAGCGCAAGGTCTGGTCCGAGCCGATCGGCGCCCACCAGGGCGTGTCTCACCCGCTGGCCAAGGCCAAGATCGAGACCGAGCTCGCGGCGCTGATGACCAGGCAGGCCGCCTGGCAGCACGATCACGGCCAGCCCGCGGGGGAGTCGTCCAACATGGCCAAGTACGCGGCGGCCGAAGCCGCCCTCGCCGCCATCGACGCGGCCATCCAGACGCACGGCGGGAACGGCGTGGCCAGCGAGTACGGCCTGATGCCCTACTGGGGCCTGGCCCGGCTGCTGCGCATCGCGCCGGTCAACCGGGAAATGATCCTCAACTACGTGGCCCAGCACAGCCTCGGGCTGCCAAGGTCGTACTAGCAGGCCGGGTCGCAGGAGCCCAGGTCGCAGGAGCCCAGGTCGTACTAGCAGGGGAGCAGCCGTGGACCTCGCGCGCAACCTCATCGGGCGGATCAACGTGGGTGACACCCTGACCCGCACCGCCGCCGCCCGGCCCGGTCAGCTCGCGATCATCGACGGCGGCCGGCGCTTCGAGCTACGCCGAGTTCAACGGCTACGTCAACCGGCTCGCCCACGGCCTGGCCGGGCTCGGTTACCAGCGCGGCGACGCGCTCGCGCTCGCCTCGGGCAACAGCGCGGAGTTCCTGGCCGTCTACTACGCCTGCGCCAAGCTCGGCGTGGTCTGCGTGCCGGTCAACCTGGGCTGGCGCCCGGACGAGGTGGCCTACGTGCTCGGCCACTCCGGCGCCCGCGGCATCGTGGTCGAGACGCAGCTCATCGCCGCGATGCGGGACGCCGTGGCCAAGGTCCCCGAGGTCGCCGACGTGATCGTCGCCGCGGGCACCGGGCAGGATCACGAACCAGAGCCGCGGGACCGGGCCTGGACCACGATCGAGGCGCTGGCCGGCCACGACAACAAGACCGAACCGCAGGTCTTCGTCGATGACCGGGACCCGCTGAGCTACCTCTATACCTCGGGCACCACGTCATTCCCCAAGGGCGTGGTCGGCTCGCACGTGGCGATCTACCTGGAGTCGATGTCCGGCGCGCTTGATTCCGGCTGGCGCGCCGACGACCGGTTCGTCGCGATGATGCCAATGTTCCACACCGCGCAGGTCAACGCGTTCTGCACCCCGGCCATCCTGGTCGGCGCGACGATCTACGCGATGCGGGGGTTCGACCCGGCCGCCCTGCTCGCCCTGATCGAGCGGGAGCAGATCACCCAGATCTTCGGGCTGCCGATGATGTACCGGGCCGCGCTTGATCACCCCTCGTTCGGAGCGCACGACCTGTCGAGCCTGCGCCGGGCGGTCTACGCGATGGCGCCGATGCCCGATGACCTCATCCGCCGCTGCCTGGACGGATTCGGCTGCGACTTCGCGCTGCTGTTCGGCCAGACCGAGATGAGCCCGATCACCACGCTGTTCCGGCCCGAACACCAGCTCTCCCACATCGGCGCGGTCGGCACCCCGCTGACCGGGGTCCAGGTCGCGATCATGGGCCCGCACGGTGAGCTGCTGCCGCCGGGGGAGGCCGGCGAGATCGTCTACCGGGGACCGAGCACGATGTCCGGCTACCTGCACAACTCCGAAGCCACCGATAAGGCGTTCTCCCGTGGCTGGTTCCACTCCGGCGACATGGGCCGGTTCGGTGACGACGGCGTGCTCTGGTTCACCGACCGCTCCAAGGACGTCATCAAGACCGGCGGAGAGAACGTGGCGTCGATCGAGGTCGAGAAGGCCGTCTACGCCGCCGACCCGCGGGTCGCCGAGGCCGTCGTGGTGGGCCTTCCGCACGAGCGGTGGAGCGAGGCGGTCACCGCGGTGGTGGTCCCCAAACCCGGCGAGAAGATCGACGCCGCGGAGCTGATCGCCGCCATCAAGGCCAGGCTGGACGGCTTCAAGGTGCCCAAGTCGGTGATCGTGGTCGACCAGCTGCCCAAGACCTCCACCGGCAAGATCCAGAAGAACCTGGTGCGGGCCGAACACGCCGGCCACTATCAGACCGGACCCGATCAGACCGGACACGGGGGCTGACGCCAGTGCCGATCCTCACCTCCCACGTCGACCCGGACGACGAGACCTTCCGCGCCAACCGCGCCGCGCAGCTGGCGGTGCTCGAGGAGCTGGGTCAGCAGCTCGAGCTGGCCATCGCGGGCGGTGGCGAGCGCTATCAGCAGCGGCACCGCGACCGGGGGCGGCTGGGAGTCAGGGAACGCATCGAGCTCCTCGTCGACCCGGACAGCCCGTTCCTTGAACTGTCGCCGCTGGCCGCGTGGGGGACCGGGTTCACCGTCGGCGCCAGCGTGGTCACCGGCGTCGGCGTGATCTCCGGCGTCGAGTGCGTGATCATCGGGCACGACCCGACCGTGCGCGGCGGCGCGATGAACCCGTACTCGCTGCGCAAGACGCTGCGCGCGCTGGAGATCGCGCGCACCAGCCGGCTGCCGGTGATGAACCTGGTGGAATCGGGGGGCGCCGACCTGCCGACGCAAGCCGACCTGTTCGTCCCGGCCGGCCGCATCTTCCACGAGCTCACCGAGCTGTCGGCGCACGCGGTGCCCACGGTGGCGCTGGTGTTCGGCAACTCCACCGCGGGCGGCGCGTACGTGCCGGGCATGTGCGATTACGCGGTCCTGGTGGACGCCCAGGCCAAGGTGTTCCTGGGCGGCCCGCCGCTGGTCAAGATGGCCACCGGCGAGCAGGCCGACGACGAATCGCTCGGCGGCGCGCAGATGCACTCGAGGATCTCGGGGCTCTCGGACTACTTCGCGGCCGACGAGCTCGATGCGATCAGGATCGGCCGCGACATCATGTCCCGGGTCAACTGGCGCAAGGGCGGCCCGCGGCCGGGTCCGGCGGTCCCGCCCCGCTACGACCCGGACGAGATCCTCGGCATCGTGTCCGCCGACGTCAAGGTGCCGTTCGATCCGCGCGAGATCCTGGCCCGGGTGGTCGACGGATCGGACTTCGACGAGTACAAGCCGCTGTACGGCACCTCGCTGGTGACCGGCTGGGCCCGGATCCACGGTTACCCGGTCGGGGTGCTGGCCAACCACCGCGGCGTGCTGTTCAGCGAGGAGGCCAAGAAGGCCAGCGAGTTCATCCTGCTGGCCAACGCCACCGACACGCCGCTGGTGTTCCTGCAGAACACGACCGGCTACATGGTCGGCACCAGCTACGAGCAGGGCGGGATCATCAAGGACGGCGCCAAGATGATCAACGCGGTGACCAACTCGGCCGTCCCGCACCTCACGATCAACATGGCGTCCTCGTTCGGAGCAGGCAACTACGGCATGTCCGGTCGCGCCTACGACCCGCGCTTCATGTTCGCCTGGCCCGGCGCCAAGCTGGCCGTGATGGGCGCGGCCCAGCTCGCCGGGGTGATGTCGATCGTCGGCCGGGCCTCGGCCGCCTCGGCGGGCCGCCCGTTCGACGAGGAGGCCGACCGGGCCCGCACGGCGCAGATCGAGGCGCAGATCGAGGCCGAGGCGCACGCCTTCTTCGTCAGCGGGCGCCTGTACGACGACGGCATCATCGACCCGCGCGACACCCGCACCGTGCTCGGCCTGACCCTGTCCGCCGTCCATTCGGGCCCGGTCGCCGGCCGCCGCGGCTTCGGCGTGTTCCGGATGTGAAAAAGATGAAGGACATGATGCCGAACGGATCCGTGGTACCTGCCCCAGCCCCCGTTCCAGCCGGTCCGATCGGCAAGCTCCTGATCGCCAACCGCGGCGAGATCGCGAGCCGCGTCATGCGCACGGCGCACGCGCTCGGCCTGGCCACCGTCGCGGTCTACTCCGACCCGGACGCCGGTGCCGAGTACGTGACGCTGGCCGACGAGGCGGTGCGGCTGCCCGGCGCGGCGCCCGCCGACACCTACCTGCGCGGCGAGGCGATCATCGCCGCGGCCCGGGCCACCGGCGCGGACGCGGTGCACCCAGGCTACGGCTTCTTGTCCGAGAACGCGGCCTTCGCGCGGGCCTGCGCCAGGCCGGCCTGATCTTTGTCGGCCCGGCCCCGGACACCATCGCCGCGATGGGTTCCAAGATCGAGGCCAAGGCCATCATGGCCGCGGCCGGCGTCCCGGTGCTGCCCGGGGTGAGGGTCGCCTCAGACGACGATACCGACCCCGCCGACCTGGCTGCCGAGGCACGCCGGACCGGGTTTCCGCTGCTGGTCAAGGCGGCGTTCGGCGGTGGCGGACGCGGGATGCGGCTGGTCCGTGACGCCGATGAGCTGGCCGGGGCGGTGCAGGCCGCGCGCCGGGAGGCGGCGTCGGCGTTCGGTGACGGGACCGTGTTCCTCGAGCGGTTCGTCGAGGACCCGCGGCACGTCGAGGTGCAGATCCTCGGCGACACGCACGGCACGGTGATCTCGCTGTTCGAACGCGAGTGCTCCATCCAGCGCCGCTACCAGAAGATCGTCGAGGAGGCCCCGTCGCCGGCCGTGGACGACGAGCTGCGGGCCGCGCTCACCGCCGCCGCGGTGGCGGCCGGCCAGGCCATCGGCTACGTCGGGGCGGGCACCGTGGAGTTCGTCCTGGACGCGAGGGGCTCCTTTTACTTCCTGGAGGTCAACACCAGGCTTCAGGTCGAGCATCCGGTCACCGAGGAGGTGACCGGCCTGGACCTGGTCGAGCTGCAACTGCGCGTCGCCGCGGGCGAGCCGCTGCCGCCGGAGGCGACGAACGCGAGGATCAGCGGTCACGCCATCGAGGTCCGGCTGTACGCCGAAGACGTCCCGGCCGGCTTCGTGCCGGTCACCGGCCCGCTGCATCGCTTCGCCATCCCGGCGGGACCAGGCGTCCGGGTGGACACCGGATTCCGCGACGGGTCCGTGGTCAGCCCGCACTACGACGCGATGCTGGCCAAGGTGATCGCGCACGGCCGCACCCGCGCCGAGGCGGCCAGGCGGCTGGCCCGCGCGCTGGAGCGAGCCGAGATCCACGGCGTGACCACCAACCGCGACCTGCTGGCCGCCATCGTGCGCGAGCCGGAGTTCCTGGCCGGGCGGACCGACACCGGCTACCTCACCCGGCACGATCCGGCCGCCCTGTCCGCCGCGGCCCTGTCCGCGGCGGGGCCCGGGGCCACCGCGCTGCACGCGGTGGTCGCGGCGCTGGCCCGGCAGGCGGTGCACCGGGCCGAAGCTCCGGTGCTGGCCACGCTGCCGTCGGGCTGGCGTAACGTCCGCTCCGCCGCCCAGCGCGTCACCTACCGCGCCGGCGGGCCGGCGACGGCGGCGGCGGCGGCGACGGCGGCGGCGGCGACGGCGGCGAGCTGACCGTGGCCTACCGGGTGACGGCCAGCCCCGCCGGGCTCGGTACTGCCGGGCCTGGTACTGCCGGGCCTGGTACCGCCGAGGCCGGCACCGCCGGACCCGGTACCGTCGAGGCCTCGGTCAACGACGTGCCGCTGGACGGCGCCCTGCTCCTGCACGCGGCCGGCCCGGACCGGGTCGACCTGGAGGTCGACGGGCTACGCCGCCTGTACCGGGTACACCGGGTGCAGGCCCAGACCTACGTTGACGCGAGCAACGGGTCGAGCACGCTGACCGAGGTGCCGCGGTTCGGCGAGCCGGACAAGATGGCCCCGTCCGGGTCGCTGCTCGCCCCGATGCCCGGCCTGGTCCTGCGGGTGATGGCCGAGGTCGGCGCGAGCGTGGTCGCGGGCCAGCCGCTGATCGTCCTGGAGGCGATGAAGATGGAGCAGACGGTGGTCGCACCCGCCGACGGCATCGTGGCCGAGCTGCACGCCAAGGCCGGAGACCAGGTCAGCACCGGGCAGGTCCTCGCGGTCGTGGACGCCGGCCCCGGGAACAGGAGTGAGGCCATGCCGGTAGACATGGCCGCGCTGGCCGCCGACGTGGCCGCCGAGTCGGCCGTGACCCGCGCCCTGGTGGCCGGGCTTGACGAGGCCGGCTGGCATCTGGCCACGCCCGCGGCCGGCTGGGACATCGCCGACCAGATCACCCACCTGGCCTACTTCGACGAGGTCACCGTCCAGACCGCGGTCGCGCCACAGGAGTTCCTGGCCGCGCGGGCGGACCACGAAGCGTGCGGGGGAGTCTCCCCGGATGACATCGCGGCGCGGTTCCGCGACCGCACGGCAGCTCAGCTGCTGGCCTGGTTCGACACCGCCCGGGCCCGGCTCATCGACACGTTCTCCGGCCTGGATCCGGCGCACCCGGCTGCCGTGGTTCGGGCCCGCGATGAGCGCCGCGTCCTCGCTGACCGCCCGGCTCATGGAGACCTGGGCGCACACCCAGGACATCGCCGATGCCCTCGGCGTCAGCCGTGAGCCCACCGGGCGGCTGCGCCACGTGGCGCACATCGGGGTCGGTGCCCGGGCCTACAGCTTCGCCGTGAACGCCAGACCGGCGCCGTCCGCCCCGGTGCGGGTCGAGCTCATCCCGCCGTCCGCCCCGGCCGGCGTGACCTGGGCCTGGGGCCCGGAAGATGCGGCGGACCTGGTTGCCGGGCAGGCCCTGGATTTCTGCCTGCTTGTCACCCAGCGACGGCACCGTGACGACGTCGACCTGACGATCGAAGGTCCCGCCGCCGGCGAGTGGATGGCGATCGCTCAGGCCTTCGCGGGAGCGGCAGGCCCCGGCCGGAAGGCTGCTCGAGAGGAAAGACTAGACGGCCCGGCCCAGCACGGGGCGGCCGCCGGTCCGCACCGCGAATTGCGGCGTATTCGTGACGGCCCGATGCGCAAGCCAAGGGGCTCGGTGATACCTGCGTTCCCGGCTCGTAGCGATTCATGGCGTCTGCGAATCAGTATGTGAGAAAGCGCACCTCAGTCTCGATCTGCCGGTATTCGCTCCGATGTGTGTTTTGTACCTTAAGTTACGTATTGTAGTCTCCCGAGACCTGCGGCAGGACAGTCATAACTTCGCCGTCAGCCAATTTTGCTCGCCAAGCGAAAATATTACGTCGTAACGATCCGGGGTCGGCCCTAGCTGCGGCTACCGCACTGTCGCGAGCTGAACGTAGGCTCCGTCGCTGTCAGGCGCTTCCGAGGGCCACGGGCCTGTTGCGTGGCCTTCCGAGGGGAGCGCGCCCAGTTCGGAAAGGAGCCCTTTGGGCTGCCACAGGAAATTGAAACGTTCCCAGTTCTCACGTCGGCTGACGACCGCCGCCGTCCCCGCGCTGGCCGGGGTGGCCGCCGTGCTCTGCGTGTCACCGCAGGCCATGGCAAGCCCGCTAGCGCCGCATGTGCCGACCGATCGCGCCGCCGCCACCGCCGCTACCGGCACCGCTCAGGCCCGGGTGGGCCTGACACCCGCCCAGCTGCTGGCCGTGAGCCGGCAGGCCGTGGCGAGCACGCTCGCCGCTCCCGCCACGTACACCGTCCGGGAGGGTGACTCGCTCTCCACGATCGCCGAACGCGTGTACCACGACCAGGCTGCCTGGCCGGTGATCTACTGGGCTAACCACAGCCAGGTGCACTGGGCCGACGACATCTCGGTCGGCCAGGTGCTGAAGGTCCCGGCCAAGCCGGCCCGGATCCCGGCCGCGCCGGGCGAACTCGGGCCCGCCGCGGCGGCTCCGGTGGCCTCGGCCGCTGTGGTCGCCAGCTCGGCGGTCGCCAGCCCGGCGGTCGCCAGCCCGGTGTCCGCGCCGGTGCAGACCGACAGCAGCTACTCGGGCGGCGGCGGCTTCGCCTCGTGCGTGATTGCCCGTGAGTCCGGCGGCAACTCCCAGGTCATGAACTCAAGCGGTCACTACGGCCTCTACCAGTTCAGCGCCTCGACGTGGGAAGCCTACGGCGGTTCGGCCGGTGACTTCGGCAACGCCAGCGTGGCCGAGCAGAACCAGGTGTTCAACAACGCGCTGGCCGCGGGCGGCCAGTCCAACTGGTCTGCCTACGACGGCTGCTGAGTCTGATCACAGCTGAGCTGGCGCTGGGCCCCGCGGCGATGTCATGCCGCGGGGCCCAGCGGCGTTACGGCGACCCGGTCCCGGGCAGCCAGCGCAGCCATGCTCCGTGCCCGTCGGCGAACGCCAGCGGCGTGCGGCCATCCCGGGTGAGCAGGAACGGCCAGCCCTGATGGTCGGGTACGGGCACGTCCGGCAGGAGGCCGGGCGCTTCGTTGGACAGCCAGACGGCCGGCAGGCTGCGGACGATGGCCGCGAATCGCTGCCGGTCCTGCGGCGTGACGTAAGCGAGCACGGCCGAGTGGTACACCACCAGGGTCGCGCCGGCCGGCGCCTGAGCGGCCAGGGCGGGCAGGTCGGTGAGCAGGTCACCGCGACGCACGGCGGGAGGATCGCGCCGGGCCGAGCTGATCGCGGCGGACAGCACCTGCTCGCGGTCGCTTTCCCCGGGCCAGACCAGGCAGGACAGCCAGCGCACGTCGTCGTCCGCGGTGACGTCGAGCGGGTTGAGGTCAAGCCCGGCTCGCCAGGTGACCTTTGGGAGCCGGGCCGGGAGCGGGACCGGCCCGGCCGGGGCACAGCGCAGGGTGGGCGCGAGGGGATCGAGGCCGGCAATCCGGTGCCCGGCGTAGTCGTAGGAGTACCGGTCGATGAGCAGCGTGAGCCCGGCGCTGGCACCCACCTCGATCAGCGCCAGCGGAGACGGGAGCTGGGCGAGAGCGGGCAGCAGGGTCGCGCACCGGGCCGGCTCGTTGGTCTGGGTCCGCCGGGCCAGCATCGTCGCTCAAGCGCAACCCGGTCCTGGCTGACCAGCGTCCGCAGCCGGCTGATGCTGAGCGGGTCGCCCAGCAGGTAGCGTGCCGCGGCGAACAGCAGGTTGGGCTGGCGCTTTTCCGGCGGCAGCGTGTCCAGGAAGCTAAGCACGGCGGTATCCCGGCGACCGCGTCGGCCAGTTCCACGTAGAGCGGGCTGCGGCCCGGGCCTCATCCGCGAAGGCCCGGTAGTTGTGCGCGGCCGTCAGCGCCGGATCATGACCATGCATCGCCACGTCTTAGCCCCTTTCCATGGCTGGGCGGGCCGGTATCAGCGGCACCGGCCGTAAGGGCGCGAATGTCCAGGTTACACCGAACAATCCTTGCTAAGGCTAATCTGGATGCTTCTATCTGCTGCAAAAGAATGGCCACCGGGTCATGCTTTTTCTAGTCATAGCCAACAAAACGTGTAATTTTGCGACGCCCGGGAACGGCTTGGCTAAAGAATAACCAGATGTCGTCTTATGCTTCATTCGGTAAACTTGAAAACGCTTTGCGTCAAGCTTGCTGGGTAGGAGAGTACTGTGAAAGTGCTGGCCCGGGCGGCCATCAGCTCACTCGCAGCTCTTGGCATCGGGCTGGTGGCTGTGGTCGTCGTGCTCGCGACCATCGGCATCATGGGAACTCGCGCATCGGAGCGGCTTGGAAATTCGATCACCAGCGACGAGCTGATAACCTCGACCGCGACCGGCCAGCTCGCCCAGGACATGGACACGGTGTACGCCACCGGCGAGGAGGCATTCCTCGCTCCGGGCCCGCCCGGCAATCACAGCTCTTCGGCTCGCTTTATGACTCGCTTGCTGCCCGCGGCCGACACCCAGCTCGCCTACCTCGAGCGGCTTCACGCCGGCGATCCCCGGCACGAATACGCCAGCCTGGAGCAGTTCGTCAGTGCAGTGGATCGCCGTCCGTAACCTCCTCAGCCCGGTGAACGTGCCCCTTCACCCGGCCACGGCTCTGGCCGTCCCGGCTGACGGCCGCCTATCAGCCGGTCAGCGCCGCCCTCGACCGGCTGCTGATGGCGGAACAGCTCAACGGGCACACCGATCAGGTGGACGCGCGACGCGGACGCGGCGGGATCCATCGGCCTCGTCGTCGCCGCCGCCGCCGCCAGCATCGTGATCGGCGTCCTGCTCCTGCTGCTCGGAATCCGCCGCATCCGCCGGAGCCTGGAGCCTAGCTAGGCGCAGGCGGAGTTCGCCGAGACCCTGCAGATCGCGAACGACGAGGATGAGGCGCACCTGCTTCTTCAGCACCACCTGGAGCGCACGCTCGCCGCGACCAGCGCCGTGGTGCTCAACCGGAACAACAGCGCAGACCGGCTGGAAGCGGTCACGCCGCTGCCGGATGACTCGCCGCTCGCCGAGACCTTGCGTGGCGCGGAGCCCCGCTCATGTCTGGCGGTGCGGTCAGGCCGGACGCACCGCGAGGACAAGGGCAGGCCGCGCCCTGCTCGCCTGCCCCGTATGTGCCGTTTGCCCCGGCGCCTCGGCCTGCGTCCCGCTCACGGTCGGCGGCGAGGTGATCGGCTCGGTCCTGCTCAACCGCGCGGCTCCGCTAGACCGAGGCCGAAGAACAGCGGATCCGCGAGTCCGTGGGCCAGGCGGCGCCTGTCCTGGCGAACCTTCGCAATCTGGCCGTCGCGGAGATCCGGGCCGCGACCGACGGCCTCACCGGGCTGCCCGAACAAGCGGGCTGTCACCGACGCCCTGAAGCGGATGTTCGCCCTGGCCTCCACGACCGGCTCGCCGCTCGCGCTCCTGCTCCTCGACCTCGACCACTTCAAGCAAATCAACGACCAGCGGGGTCACGCCGTGGGGGATCAGGTCCTGGCCAACGTCGGCGCGGTGCTGCGCAGCGTGCTGCGCGTCCAGGACTTTGCCGGGCGCAACGGCGGTGAGGAGTTCGCGGTCCTGCTTCCCGACACCGAAATGTCCGCGGCCACCGAGATCGCCGAGCGAATCCGCGCGGCGATCGCCGAGATCTCCCTGCCGGGCACCGACGTGTCCGTCACTGCCTCCATAGGTGTCGGCAGCTTCCCGCATCACGGCAGCACGCTGGAACGACTCGAACGGCTCGCCGACGCGGCCCTGTACCTGGCCAAGCGGCAAGGGAGGAACCGCGTCGAGCTGGCCGAGCCCGGCGGACCTTGACGCCACGGCCGGCCTTCTGGAGTCGGCAGGCGCTGGTTGCCATTTGCCTGCGCCCCGGTCAAGGTAGCAAGTGAACCGCCGGTCGATGAAGCCTGCGGGCCTGGCCAGAGGGAGTACGCCATGACCGTGGTGGCACCGCCGGAGGCGGAGTTCATGACCGACGCGGTCGCGCACTGGGCGGCGCGGCAGCCGGACGCTGAGGCGCTGACCTACGGCCAGGTCCGGTGGACGTGGGCCCAGTGGGACGACCGGATCAGGCGGGTGGCGGGGGGCCTGGCCGCGCTGGGCCTTGGCCGCGGCGACCGGGTGGCGTTCCTGGACAAGAACCACCCGGCGTGCCTGGAGGTGTCGCTGGGCGCCGGCCTGCTCGGCGCGGTCAACGCCGTCATCAACTGGCGGCTGGCGGCGGCCGAGCTTGACTACGTGATCAACGACTGCGGGCGCCAGCGTCCTGTTCACCGGGGCCGAGTTGCTGCCCGCGGTGCAGGCCATCAGGGACCGGATCCCCCGGGTCACCGAGGTGATCGTGGTGGGCGGGCCGGACGACGCCTACGAGCCGTTCCTGGCCGCGCGCCCGGCGCAGCGCAGTCGCGAGGTGACCGGGGAGGATCTGTGGCTGGTGATGTACAGCTCAGGCACCACCGGGCGTCCCAAGGGCGTGATGCTGTCCCACCGGAACATCGTCGCGCACACCCAGAACGCGGGCCCGGTGGCGCCGATGGGTCCGGGTGACCGCAGCCTGGTCGCGATGCCGCTGTTCCACGTCGGTGGCACCTGCTATGCGCTCCTCGGGATCTACGCGGGGGTGCCGAGCACGTTCACCCGCGAGCCGGACCCGGCCTCCCTGCTCGCGGCGTTCGCCGCGGGCGTGACCCACGCGTTCGTCGTCCCGGCGGTGGTAGCGGCGCTGCTCGCCGCGGGCGAGCGGGCGATCGAGGTGCTGAGCGGGCTGAAGTACCTGCTCTACGGGGCCGCGCCCATGCCGCTTCCGCTGCTTCGTCAGGCGCTGGCGACCTGGCCCGAGCTGAACTTCATCCAGGTGTACGGCCAGACCGAGCTGGCCGGGGTGATCAGCGCCCTGTCTCCGCAAGCACACAGGGACGCCGCGCGCCCGGACCGGCTGACCTCGGCGGGTACCCTGCTGGCGGGTGCGCAGGTACGGGTGGTCGACCCGGCCACCGGCACGGACGTCGCCGTCGGCCAGCCGGGCGAGTTCTGGTTCCGGTCGGCCCAGCGGATGATCGGCTACCTGAACAAGCCGGAAGCCACCGCTCAGGCCATCACGGCCGACGGCTGGCTGCGCAGCGGCGACATCGGGCACGTCGACGACGCCGGGTTCCTGTTCATTTTCGACCGGATCAAGGACATGATCATCACGGGCGGTGAGAACGTCTACTCACCCGAGGTCGAACAGGTGATGGCCGAGCATCCGGCGGTAGCCGAGGTCGCGGTGATCGGCGTTCCCGACGACCGCTGGGGCGAGGCCGTCCTGGCCATGATCGTGCTTCGCCCCGGCCACCAGGTGACGGGGGAGGAGATCATCGGATTCACCCGTGAGCGCCTCGCGCATTACAAGTGCCCGCGCACCGTCGAGATCATCGGCGCGCTGCCGCGTAATCCGAGCGGGAAGGTCCTCAAACGGAACCTGCGCGCTCCGTACTGGGCCAGACGCGACCGGCCGGTCTGATGGCCCGGCCACGGCCCCCAGGAGGCCGGCCGGTCACCCGAGGGCCGGCCCGCCCGGCGCAAGCGGCTGACCGCTGGCGACATCGAGGACGACCCGGGATCCGAGCGGACGGGCGAGCGTGACCCGGGCGGAACGAGCCAGGGCACTCGCCGGGCAGGCGCCGTGACCGTTGCCGCCGCCGGACCAGGAGCCGACCACCACGGCGCTGCCGGTCTGGTAGAGGTGAACGCCCCAGGCGGTGTCGCAGGCGCCCGTGAGGAACTGCACGGTGAGCGTCCGCCCGTCCGCCGAGACCGCGGTCAGCCCGGCGACTCCGGGGGTACCCTGGCCCGCGGCCGGCGACGGGTACGCGCTGGGCAAGGTGACCAGGCTCCCGGCCGCGACGGCGGCCTCGGTGACCGGCCAGTTGAGCTCCGCTACCGTGAACCGCCAGGCGGGAATGACCGCAGGACCCCTGCTCGTGTCGACGGTGACGGTCCCGGGCCGGGCCGCCGTGATCGTGAGCCGGCCGCACGGGGGGACACCGCAGGCCCGGTCGACGGCCAGCTGCCTGTAGGCCGCCTGCGCGCTCAGCAGCGGGACCGCCCGTGTGGTTCCGCCGGCCCAGCGGATGCGGCCGTGCAGGGGCTGCCCCGGCAGGGCGCCCGCCAGGCGAAACCGTCCGGAGACGAAGGCGCCCTTCTGGTACTGGCTGGCGAACCCGGCGTCGCGCGGGACCGGGGTCAGCTCGCCGGGCCCGAGCAGGACCATCCCGCTGCTCCAGGCACGTTCGGCCGGCGCGACCCGCCACTGCGCCACGACCTGCCGGGCGCGCGCGACGAACGCGGGAGATGCCGCCGGCTCCGTCGCACCCACCCGGGCGTTGCCCGCAGGCGGCTGCGACCCGCAGGCCGCGAGCCCCAGGGCCACGGCCAGGGCAAGGACGGCACGTACCACGTCCTTGCTCACGCTGACTCCAGCCGTCGGGTGACCCTAGCCATAGGACGCGCCCCGCCCGCCGGTGGTTCCGCCGACCCGCCGGCCGCAGACCCGCCGACCCGCCGACGCCACCCGCGGTTTCGCTATCCTGCGCGGTGACGTCACCGACGCCGCTAACACCGCCGCCGCGGCCGCGGCCGAACAACTCGGCTACCACGCGGCCTGGAGCCCTGAGTTCTATACCCGGTCGGCGATCGTCAGCCTGGCGGCCATGGCCCAGGTCACCTCGACCGCGCGCATCGGCAGCTCGATCGCGTACGCGGTCGGCCGTACCCCGCTTGTGCTCGCCACCGAGGCCCGCAGCCTGGACGAACTGTCCCACGGCCGACTCATCTACGGGCTTGGCACCGGCACGACCAAGATGATGGCGGGCTGGCACGGGGTCGACCCGTCGGGTCCCGCGTCCCGGATGGAGGAGCTGATACCGCTGCTGCGGAGCCTGTGGCGACTGCACGAGGGGCCGGTGCGGCACGACGGGCGGTTTTACCACGTCGACGTGACCCCGACCGCGGAGATGACGCCGCCGCCCCGGACCGACATCCCGGTCTTCACCGCGGGTGTGAACACCCGGATGGTGCAGGTGGCCGGCCGGGTCAGCGACGGTTTCCTCGGTCATCCGCTGTTCAGTCCCCGCTACTACGATGACGTGGTCCGGCCTGCGATCGCCGCGGGCGCGGCCAAGACGGGCCGTGAAGCCAAGGATGTCCAGGTCGCCGGGCTGGTGATCTGCTCGGTGGCCGACGACGAGACACAGGCGCGCCGCGAGGCGGCCGCGCAGATCGCGTTCTACGCGGCCCCGCGGACCTACGGGACGGTCATCGAGGTCGCCGGGTTCGCCGACGCGGGGGAGCGGATCAGGGAGGCGTTCGGGTCGCGGGATTTCGATGCGATGGCGGCGGCGGTGCCCGACGCGATGGTGGACGCGATGGCGGTGGCCGGCACCCCGGCGCAGGTGGCCGCGAAGCTCAAGGAGTTCGGGCGGCGCCTGGACCACGTCATCGTCTCCCCGGCCAGCTTCGGCATGACCGCCGAACGCAGCCGTCAGGTCACCGCCGACCTGCTCAGCGCCGGGCTCCCGCCCGGCTGGGGTAGGGGAGCGTGCGGCACGGGTGGCGTTGCCTCCGCCGTCAGCCCGCCGAGTAGGTGTAAATATTGCCACCGGTGTCCGTGGCCACGCAGAAGGCGGCCCCGGGACAGGAGATAGCCGTGAAGATGTGGTCTTTCTGGATGACGTGCCTCGCCGCCCACGTGCCTGCGGAATACGTGTAGGCGTCCCACTGGCCCGTGGCCACGCAGAAGCCGGTCGCGGGACAGGACACTGACCGAGGGTCCGCCGGATTGCCGTCGGGGTCGGTCAGCGGGCTGGGCGCCGACCACCTGCCGTCGGTGTAGACGTATGCGCGGCCGTTTGCGCCGGTGGCCGCGCAGAAAGCTGGTAGTGGCGCAGGAGACCGAGGTCAGGGTGCCGTTGGCCGGTCGCTCGGGCCCGGCCCACCGGCCGCCGGAGTAGGTGTAGACGTCGCCGCCGGAGTCCGCGGCCAGGCAGAAGGTGGCGGCCGGGCAGGAGATGGACGTGAAGGTGTAGCTTTGCTGGAGCTGGTAGCCCATCGCCCATCGGCCTGCGGAATACGTGTAGGCATCCCATTTGCCCGCGGCCACGCAGAAGCCGGCCGAGGGACAGGAAACCCACTTCAGATCCGCCGGATTGCCGTCGGCGCCGGTCAGCTGGCGGGGTGCCGCCCAGCTCCCGTCGGTGTAGACATCGGCGCGGCCGTCTGCGCCGGTGGCCGCGCAGAACGTGGTAGTGGCGCAGGAGACCGAGGTCAGGGTGCCGCTGGCGAGCGTCCGGGGTCCGGCCCACCGGCCGCCGGAGTAGGTGTAGACGTCGCCGCCGGAGTCCGTGGCCAGGCAGAAGGTGGCGGCCGGACAGGAGATGGAGGTGAAGGCCTCGGCATCGCCGATCCGCTGCCCGGCCGACCATGCCGCCAGCCGGACAGGGGTCGGAGTCGGCCACGCCGATCGATGATCCAGCGCGGGATGAGCTCGCTGCGGGGCGCCCTGAGGTTGATCCGCGAGTCCTGCGCTGGTGGCCACGATCAGCGTTACCGCGACTGCGGCCGCTACCGCGCCCGCCGCGAGCCAGACCCGTCGTGCGGGCCGCCTTGTCTTGGCCAGCGCGTCCGGGGCTGCTTCAGGCCCGGCTGGCGCCGGAATGGCTGGCGCCGGAATAGCTGGTAGGTCAGGGCGGGTTGCCTCCGGGGACACGCCGGACTCGATTTCCGCCGCGAGGTCGGCGGGGGTAGGCCGCTGTCCGGGATCTTGAGCCAGGCAGCGCTCGACGAGGGCCCGTATCTCGTCAGGCACCCCATCGAGATCCGGTGAGCCATGGGCCACGCGGCCGGCCGCGCCGTCGACTCCCCGGTAGTGAACGGCTGGCGCCCGGTCGCCGCGAACGCCAGAACCAGCCCCAGCCCGAACACGTCGGCGGACGGTTCTGCCGTCAGGGAGTTCCCGAAGTCGATCATCCGCGGTCCGTCCTCGGCCATCAGGACGTTAGCGGGCTTCAGATCGCCGTGCACCAGACCCGCGGCCCGGATGGCGCGCAAGCCCGCGGCCAGCCCGGCCGCCAGGGTTATCAGCGAGTGGACCGGCAGCGGCCCGCCCTCGCGGACGACCTCGGCCAGCGACGGTCCAGCCTCATAGGCCATGGCCAGCCAGGGCTGTGGGCCGGCCGCGTCTGCATCGACCACCTCGGCGGTGAACGGGCCGCTCACCTTCTTCGCCGCGATGACCTCACCGCGGAACCGCGCGCGGAAATCGCTGTCGGCGGCCAGGTCGGGGCGGAGGACCTTCACGGCCACGGGCCGCCCGTCCGCGGACTGGCCCAGGAACACCAGGCCCATGCCGCCATGCCCGAGCCGCCCAAGCAGCAAGTACGGCCCGATCCGGTCCGGATCCCCGGGCTGCAGTCCTAGCACGTTCATCCCGCCCTAACGCCACCCGGAACGCATGCGGAACTCTAGCAGCCAACGTGCCCGCCAGACGGGGATATGACGGTCTAGGCGGCTGAGGCTACTTAGCGGCCGAGGCTACTTAACCGCCGGACTCCCGGATCCGCAGCTCGGCCACGCAGTCCGCGCTTCCGCAGGTCCGGCCCGAGCCCAGCCGGGGCTGACCGCACCGGCAGGTCGGGCGCAGGCGGCTCAGCCAGGCGGCGTAGGCCAGCAGCTCGGCGATGCCGCCCTGGCCCGGAACGGAAACGACGGGCCGGATCCGGCCGCCGGGAAGGGCAAGCCACTCCCGCGGCCTACCTTCCGCCGGGTCGGCTGGCACGGAACCCATAACCCCATCTTCCCCTACGGCCGGTCCTGGCCGGGGCGGTCAGCCTGTCTGGTTGACGCTGGCCGGGCGGAACGTGGCGGCGAAGGTCTGGAAATAATGATAGTCGGCGTTCCAGACACTGACCGGTGTCGACCAGTAGAGCGCGTACGCGTGGCGGGCATTTGCCAGCACGTTGCGGTTCAGCACCTGGACCTCGATGCCGTCCCTGACGTAAGTGAATTCCCAGTCCGCGGCCTTTTCCGCCTGCGGGTACACGACGGCCTGAAGCCGGATGAGATGGTAGTCCGGATAACTGCTCTCGCGGTTGGCCGCCTGCTGCTGCCAGTCCGCCAGCGGGCTGGCCTGGGGCTGGTCGGACTGGTCGATGAGCAGGAATATGCCGCTGTTCTCCGGGTCCCGGATGTAGACGTAGTGACCGACGTGCGAGATCTGCCACCCGGACGGCACCCCGATAGAAAAGCCGGTGGCATTCGTGAACCGGTAATACCCGGCCGGCAGGGCCCCCGATACGCTGCCTGCCGGGGCGCTCGATGAAGCGGCCGGGGTGGGAGACGCCGATGACGGTGAGGGGGTCGGCGCGGCCGTAACCGGAGTCGAGGCGGATGCGCTGGCCGACGGCTTCGCGCCGGAGAGCCCCGCGGCCGCCGGATGGCCGGGCGAGCGAGCGGTCGCCAGGGCGACGGCAGCGGCGATCACCGCGACCGCCAGGACCGCGGCCGTGCCCACGGCCGCACGAGTCCGCCGCCGCCTGGCCGGCCTGCCTTGTCCCGGTTCCTGCGGGGCCGGCGCCAGCGGCCCAGACGGCGCCACGGAGTCAGACGGCGCCACGGAGTCAGACGGCGCCACGGAGTCAGGCGGCGCCACGGAGTCAGGCGGCTCACGCACCGGGCTCGCTACGGGTCCGGTGTCCGGCGATGCCGTCTGCTTCGTCTGGTCGGCAGCCTCGCTGAGCGCGACAGGATCGGCCAAGGAAATCTCAGGCACGCGCACATCAGCGGTGATCTCGGCGCGCTCAGCCACCTCAGCGGTGACCGGCTCGTGCACGGCGGGGTCGGCCGGGGCGGCGGACACGGCCTCCGGGCTTGGCCACGGCGCGGTGGAGACCGCGTCGCGTCCATCGGCGATCCGGGTCAGCATCAGCTCCGTTTCGGCCGGGCCCAGGCGCACCTCGGGGTCCTTGCCTAGCAGACCGCTGATCACCGGCCATAGCGGGCCCGCGCGGACCGGCGGATCCGGCTCGTCGGCGACGACAGCGGTCAGGCTGGGGAGTACGCCCTCTCGGTCGAACGGCGGCCGTCCTTCGACCGCCGTGTACAGCGAGGCGCCCAGCGCCCACAGATCCGCGGCCTCGGATGCCCGGCCGCCGCGGGCGCGCTCGGGCGCGATATAGGACGGTGAGCCGATCAGCACGCCCGAGGCGGTCAGGGCCGGGCTGTCGGCCGCCTTGGCGATCCCGAAATCGGTGAGGATCACCCGGTCCTCGGGCCCGAGCAGGATGTTGGCAGGCTTCACGTCACGGTGCAGGACGCCGACGTCGTGGATGGCCCGTAGCGCGGTCAGCACGCCGAGGCCGACCCGCGCCGCATCAGCCGGGGACAGCGGCCCATCGTCCCGGATCGCCTCGCGGAGCGAGCGGTACGGGACGAGTTCCATCACGATGCACGGCCGGTCGTCTTCCTCGAAGAAGTCGTACACGCCGACCACGTTCGGATGCCGCAGCCGAGCGGCCATCTGAGCCTCTCGCACGGCCCGCAGGCGAGCGGTTTCCCGCTCCTGTGGGTCCATCTGCGATGGCCAGATGATCTCCTTGACGGCTACGTCGCGGTTCAGCAGTTCATCGCGTGCCCGCCAGACGGCACCCATCCCGCCCTGGCCGATAACAGCAAGAAGCCGGTATCTTCCGACCAGCAGCCGACCCGGCTCAGACCCACCCATAACCACGCGGCTACCCCGTGAGACCCGAACCTAACGGCCACGGCGGCAGGAGATCTGGTCGCGGACCCGTCACGCCCCCGGCAGAGGTAGCGCGCCGGCAGAGGTAGCGCCGTCTTAGGTAACGTTCGCCCCGCTTCCAGCGGCTTCGCCGGGCAGAACCCTAAAACTGACCCACAGCGAAGGACCATAGATGTTGTTGGGCAACAACCAGCGTAAGAGGTGGTGTGTCAAGGGGTTTGCGGAGAGGTTCTAGTTAAGTGTGTGATCTGGGGTTATTGCTACGGCTGGGCCTGGGGTGCCGGGTCGCTGGGTGGCCCCGGTGGGCTGGGGGCATGGCGGAGCGCCGCCCTGGCGTGGTGCCTGGTGCCGGGCGGTCCGGGGTTGCCCTTCACCCGGTCTTCTCGCTCTACGTAGTGCAAGCGGGCTCGGCCCGTCCGCGTGGTGCGGGCGGGCGTGCCCCGACAGCGTGCAATCGAGCTGGTGAGAAGGCCGGGTGGCCGGGGGCAGCTGCCCAGGGTTGTGGACGAGGTGGTCCTCTGCGATGGGGCGGGCTCGCTGCCCCGTTGCCCGGGGGATGGCTCAGGGGTTCCCGTGGCGGGATGGGGCAAGGGGTGCTGGTCAGGCGGCCTGCGCGGGGGTGCTGGCGGCGCCGGAGGCGACGGCGGGGTCCCAGCTGGTGCCGTGGACGGTCATGCACCAGATCCAGCGCAGCAGCGAGGCGGCGCACGCGACGCGGGCCTTGCCGCGCTGCGCGCGGGCCGCGGCGGCCGCGCTGGACCGCTGGGGTCCGGTGCCCGGCCGTGCCTGGGCGGCGGCATCGGCGGCGGCGGTCATCGCGGTGTACTTGGCGGCCAGGACCGGGTTGTGCAGCAGCATCGCCCAGGTCGCCCGCCACACGGCCAGCCGCAGCCCGGGACGGCCGCGGCGGGAGATGTGCGCTTGGCCCTGGAACGCGCCCGAGGCGCTGCCGGCCGGGGACATCCCGGCGTGCTTGACCAGCGAGGAGGAGCTGTCGTACCGGCGCGGGTCGCCGGCCTCGGCCAAGATCACCGCCGCGCCCACCGCGGTCAGCCCGGGAATGCCTCCCAGCCGGGACAGCCCCAGCTCCTCCAGCACGGCGGTCATGTCCGCGTGCACGGCCCGCAGCTGGGCGCGGGTGCGGGCCAGGTCGCCCAGCTCATCGGCGATCCGGCGGAACAGGCCGCGGCGGGACCAGGCCACCACGCCCTCGGCGCAGGCCAGCGCGGTGAACACGGCGCGCAGCACCCGGCCTGGGGCCGCTGCCCGCCCCAGGCGGCCATCGCGGCCCGGACCAGCGCGGTGAACCCCTCCAGCCCCGCCCCGGCCAGCAGGCCCGGATCGGCGCCGCACCGGCCCGTGACCACCTGCACCGCGGCCAGCCAGGTCAGCGACCCGAACGGCTGCGCGCAGGCCTCGGTCACGGCGGGCAGGCCACGGACAAGAAGTCCCGGACCCGCTGCACCGACGCGGTCGCCGCGGTGACCAGCTGCGCCCGCCGCCGCCCCAGGTGCCGCAGGTGCGCCCAGGTCTCATCCTGTTCCTCCGGGATATAACAGTGCAGCTCCGACGCCAGCCGGGCGATCAGCACGCAATCAGCCTCATCGCTTTTATGCGGCGTGTAATCCTGCTGCTCCCGGGCAATATGGGACACCAGCGGCTGGATGCACACCAGCGGCAGCCCCCGCTCCGCGCACAGCCGCTGCACCTGCAGCCACCGCGGCCCGGTCGGCTCGCACGCCACGGTCACGTGCGCGAACCCCTTCACCCGGGCCTGCGCCACCGCCCAGTCCAGCGCCTCACCCAGCCGGAACACCTTCACCCGCACCGTCTTCCGCGCCAGCACCCGCACATCATGATCAGTCACCGCCAGCGCCTGCTTATCCTCGGCCAGGTCAATCCCGATCACCGCGCCGTCCCGCGGCAGCAGCTCCCGCAGCCGCTCCCGCCGCGCGTTCCGCCGCCGGTCCCCCCGTGTCATGCCGCTACCCTTACCCACAGAACGTCCTCCTCGCTGCGTTTGGGACACCAAGCCCGTACTACCGCACCAGGAGGACGTTCCTATATCAACTACATCACTGCAGGACAACCGCCCCTAGCGCGTAGTCCTATTACTACGATGGACCATCGGTGTGGCTCGAAAACGGAAGCGCCCAGAACTGGTGTGTCGGGCGAGACGTGTGGTGTTCGTGGGGATGCACCCTTCGCCGTCACATAACCTTTACCGCGCCGAGTAACCGGGCGAACGCTCATTGTTGAGGTATAGCGCCCGGCCGAGCTGGGCGCCCGGGCAGAGCTGGCGCCCGGGCCGAGCTGGGCGCTCGGGCAGAGCTGGCGCCCGGGCCGAGCTGGCGCCCGGCAGAGCTAGCGGGCCGCCGTCACTCCGCTGACGAGGTGATGCCGGGCGGCAGGCGGCGGGATAGCGCCAATGCGGCCACGGCCATTGCGGCCGCGACGGCGAACGCGACCGTGACGCCCGCGGCGAGGTGGCCTGCGGCGGAGGCGGCCACGGCCGCGCCGCCGACCCCGATGCCGGTCGCGGTGCCGAGCGTGTCGGCCAGGTTCAGGGACGCGGAGACTCGTCCCTCCTGCCCGGGCGGTGCGCGCTGCAGCATCATTAGCGTGAGCGGGGCATAGGCCAGGCCCATGCCCAGGCCCGCGACCGTCCACGCGGCCAGGCCCGCCGCCACCGGGACGCTCGGTTGCAGGACCACGGTCATGCCGGCGAGGCCGGCCAGGATGATCACCAGCCCGGCGCGCACGAGGCGGCGGCCTGCCCAGACGTCGCTGAGCCGCGCCTGGATCCAGGCGCCCGTGGTCCAGGCCAGGGTGGCCCCGGTGAGCGCGAGGCCAGCCACCACCGGGCTGTGGTGCCTGACCGTGGAAATCGTCAGGGTCACGTAGGCGTCAGCTCCGAAGAACGCGAACGTCAGCATGCCCCGGGTGAGGATCGTGGCGGGCAGTCCCGGGCGCGCGACCAGGGTGCCTGCCGGCACCAGCCGGCGCAGGGCGGGCAGCTCGACCAGCACGCCGACCGCGACCAGCGCGAGTCCGACCCCGATGGTGCCGGAACCGGCGCTGGTCAGGCCGGCCAGCACCAGCGCCGCGCCCGCGGCCACCCGGATGGCGTCGATCAGGCGGTGCCACGGCGCGGTAGCCTCCGCCGGGTCCGCCGGGTCCGCCGGGCTGGGGGCGGGCGTCCCGAGGCGGATCAAGGCCGGCACGGCCAGCGAGCCGGCCACCGCCACGATCGGCAGCAGCCCGAGGAATACCCACCGCCAGCCGAACAGACGCGCCACCTCCGCGCTCACGACGGGTCCCACCAGGCCCGGCGCGACCCACGCGGTGGACATGATCGCCATCATGCGGGCGCGGAGCGGCCCGGCGAGACTGCGGCCGATCACGGCGTAGGCCACCGAGGGCACCGCCCCGGCGCCCAGCCCCTGCAGCGCCCGGCCTGCCACCAGCACCGCCATGGAAGACGCCAGGCCCGCTATGGTTAGCCCGCAGCCGAACAGGATCACCCCGGCCACGAACGGGACGGCGGGCCCGCGCCGGTCGGCCTGCGACCCGGCGGCCACGATGCCGATCACGCTGCCCAGCATGAAGCTGCTGAACACCCACCCGTACAAGCGCAGGCCGCCGAGGTCACGCGCGACTACCGGCATGACCGTCACCACCGCGAGCGCCTCCGACGCTACGAACGTGATCGTCAGGACCAGGCCCGCGGTCAGCGCGCGCTGCTGCGGGGCCCACAGCCCAGGCACCTGGCCCTCACTCATTGATCGTTACTTCCCGCCCGCGTCGCTGGCCTCCGGGAGCCGGGACCGCCAGAATGGTCACGGCTGCACGAGCATTAGCGCCCATGTCGAGGGTGATCGTCAACTCCGGCCGAGGAGGCACGGCATGTCCGAACTTGTCCCGCCGCAACCGCCGCAACCGCCGCAACCGCTGAACGCGCAGACGCTGACGTACTGGAGCGACCGCGTCGAGGCGCCGTCCTATGACCGCGACCGCGTCACGGTGGGCGTGGTCCACATCGGCGTGGGCGGCTTTCATCGTGCGCATCAGGCCATGTACCTCGACCGCCTGATGAATAAGGGCGAGGCGCTGGACTGGGGCATCTGCGGCGTCGGCGTCATGGCCGCGGACCGGAAAATGCAGGAAGCCCTGGATGCGCAGGACGGCCTTTACACCCTGGTGCTCAAGCACAGCGACGGGACCTACGAGCCCCGGGTGATCGGGTCGATCGTGGAGTACCTGTTCGCCCCGGACGACCCGGAGGCGGTCCTGGAGAAGATGGCGGCGCCCACGACCCGGATCGTTTCCCTGACCATCACCGAGGGCGGGTACAACATCAGCGACGTCACCGGCGAGTTCGACGCGGCGAACCCAGGCGTCGTGGCCGACCTCGAACCCGGCGCGGTCCCGCGGACGACGTTCGGCCTGGTCACCGAGGCGCTCCGCCGGCGCAGGGAGCGAGGCGTCGCGCCGTTCACGGTCATGTCCTGCGACAACCTGCAGGGCAACGGTCACCGGGCCCGGCAGGCGTTCGCCACGTTCGCCCGGCTGCGGGACGCCGAACTCGGCGACTGGGTGGAGCGCGAGGTGCAGTTCCCGAACTGCATGGTGGACCGGATCACGCCGGTGACCACCGATGCCGACCGGGCCGAGATCGCCGAACGGTTCGGGATCGAGGACCGGTGGCCGGTCGTGTCCGAGCCCTTCACCCAGTGGGTGCTCGAGGACGCCTTCACCGACGGGCGCCCGCCCTACGCCGACGCCG
This sequence comes from uncultured Actinomycetes bacterium, assembly GCA_963808315.1. Taxonomy (GTDB): domain Bacteria; phylum Actinomycetota; class Actinomycetes; order Streptosporangiales; family Streptosporangiaceae; genus Palsa-504. Next base: position 281,604 of record CAWEFK010000010.1, read on the forward strand.
GAGTGCAGGTCGTCGACGACGTCGAGCCGTATGAGCTGATGAAACTGCGGCTGCTCAACGTCGGCCACCAGGGCCTGGCCTACTTCGGCTACCTGTGCGGCTACCGGCTGGCGCACGAGGCGGCCCAAGATCCCCTCTTCCAGGCCTTCCTGCTCGGCTACATGGACGAGGAGGCCACGCCCACGCTGGCCCCGGTGCCGGGCGTGGATCTCGGCGCATACAAGCACACGCTGATCGAGCGCTTCTCCAATCCCGAGGTCCGCGACACCATCGCCCGGTTGTGCGCGGAAAGCTCGGACCGCATCCCGAAGTGGCTGGTCCCGGTGATCCGGCAGCAGCTCGCCACCGGGGGCGAGATCCGTCGTTCGGCCGCGATAGTGGCGAGCTGGGCGCGTTACGCGGAGGGGGTCGACGAGCAGGGCCAGCCCATCGAGGTGGTGGACCGGCTGGCCGACAGCCTGGTCCCGCTGGCCAGGCGCCAGCGCGAGGAGCCGGACGCGTTCATCTCCAACCGGCAGCTGTTCGGGGACCTCATCGACGACGAGCGGTTCCGCGCCGCGTACCTGACCGCGCTGGATTCGCTGCACGCACGAGGGGCCCGGGCCACGCTGGAGTCGCTGGTCTGAGGCGAGGAATCCGGTTTGTCCCAGCCTGAGACCGCATGGCGCCCGATCCCGGGTTTTAATCCTCTCAGGGTCCGGGGCTGGCTGGTTGGTGTCCCGCCAGGCTGGGCTGGCCCGGTGAGGAGATCGAGATGAGTCGACGCGAGATCGAGTTCGACGCCGAGGGTGTTATCCTGCGTGGCTGGTTCTTTACCGCGGAGGGCGTGAGCGGTTCGGCTCCGGCGGTGGTCATGGCGCACGGGTTCTCCGCCGTCAAGGAGATGTACCTGGACCGCTTCGCCGAGGTGTTCGCGGCGGCCGGCCTGCACGCGCTGGTCTTCGACAACCGCAATTTCGGCGCCAGCGACGGTGAGCCACGGCAGGAGATTGATCCCTGGGCGCAGGTCCGCGACTACCGGCATGCCATCACCTACGCCAGCACCCTCCCCGAGGTGGACGCTTCGAGGATCGGGATCTGGGGCAGCAGCTACTCCGGCGGCCATGTCCTGGTCGTCGCGGCGATCGACCGGCGCGTCAAGGCGGCGGTCAGCCAGGTACCGCTGGTCAGCGGGCACGACAACCTGCGCGCCCTGGTCCGGTCGGACTTCATCGCCGGGTTCCGCGAGATGTTCGACGCCGACCGGCTCGCCCGGTTCGAGGGCAAGCCGCCGGCCATGGTGCCGGTCGTGGACTCCGACCCGCTGGCCGCCTCGGCTCTGCCCACGGCTGATTCCTGGCAGTGGTTCACCGAGACCGGCCAGACCCGCGCACCAGCATGGCGCAACGAGGTCACGCTGCGCAGCGTCGAGATGTTCACCGAGTACGAGCCGGTCAGCTACATGCCCTACATCAGCCCGACGCCGCTGTTGCTGCTCGTGGCCCTCGGGGATCACCTGGTGCCATCCGAGCTGGCCATAGCCGCGTACGACCGGGCGCACGAGCCCAAGAAGCTCGTCATCTTGCCCGGCGGCCATTTCGACGCCTACGTGAAGGGCTTCGAGGCCGCCAGCGGCCCGGCCCGCGACTGGTTCACTCAGCACCTGTCCCGCTGATTGCCGGGAATGAGACGGTTGGGTCCAATAGCATGAAGCCGCTGGTCGACCGCGCCCTGCGTGAGGAGCAGCTTCATGGTCATCCGCGACTCCTTCGCGCTCGACGAGGGCTCCCGTGCCCTGCAGGACACTCTGCGCGGGATACTCGCCGAGCAGTTGTCCTCGGCCGCGCTGCGCAGTTCGCTGGACACAGGAACCGGATACGACATCCAGCTGCACGCCCGCCTGGCCAGTGAGCTGGGGCTGGCCGGGCTGACGATTCCCGCGGAGTTCGGCGGCCTTGGCCTGTCCCAGGCCGAGGCGGGCGTCGTGCACACCGAACTCGGCCGGGCCCTGTACCCGGGTCCGTTCCTGGCCACCGGCCTGGCCGCCGGAGCGCTGCTCGAGACCGGTGACCAGGAGGCCGTGGCGTACTGGCTGCCGCGGCTGGCCGACGGGTCGGTGACCGGGACGGTGGCGGCGGCGGACACCGATGGTCACTGGTCGCCGGGACCAAACAGCGTCCAGGCCGGGCGGTCCGTCCAGGGGTGGTTTCTGCGCGGCACGCGCTGGTACGTCCTGGCGGGCCAGGTGGCAGGCATTTTCGTCGTCCCGGCGGTCACCGACGCCGGGCCGGGAATCTTCCTGGTGGAAGCGGGATCTCCGGGGCTAGCGGTGTCCCGGCAGCTGGGCATCGACCTGACCCGGCGGGTCTGCGTGACGACCTTCGACACCACCCCCGCCTTCCTGCTCGGCCAGGGTCCCGAGGCCGCCGCGGCCCTGGACCGGGCCGAGCACGAGCTCCTGCTGGCCACCGCCGCTGAGGCGGCCGGCGGCATCGGCTGGTGCCTGGACGCGACGATCGCCTACGTCAAAGACCGCGAGCAGTTCGGGCATCCGATCGGCTCGTTCCAGGCGGTCGCCGACTCCTGCGTCGACATGCTCGCGGACCTGCAGTCGGTCTCGGCGGCGGTCCGCTACGCCGCGGTCGCGAGCGCGGACGGAGCGACGGACGCGCGGGCGGCCGGCCGCCTCGCGGCGCTGCGTGGCGGCGAGGCGTACCGCGGCGCGACCGAATCCGCGACCCACCTGTTCGGCGGCAACGGATACACCTGGGAGCATGACGCGCACCTGTACTACCGCCGCGCGTGGTCGCCGCTCGTCAGGTCCTGATAAGTCCTGATAAGGAGGCACGAAACCTGATGCCCGCGACAGCCGGTGACGGGGCCCTGGCGGCGTGGCTGGCCGCCCTCGGGCCCGGCCTGATCGACGTGCACACGCACGCGATCGATCCGGAGCTGCCCGACCTGACCGGAACCTATGAGGGCGCCTTTCCCCGGATGCGCTGGCTCTCCGCGGACCGGGCCCAGATCATGCTCGGCGACCGAGTGTACCGCGAGGTCGACAGCCGGTGCTGGTCGGCCGTGGCCCGCGTCAGGGACATGGACGCCGAGGGCGTGGCGGCTCAGGTGGTTTCCGCGACCCCGGTCACCCTGTGCCACGGCGAACCCGCCCTCGGCGCGCGCGTCCTGGCCCGGGCCCAGAACGACTTCCTGGCCCGGCTGGTGGCCGATGCTCCCGGCCGCCTGATCGCGCTGGGCTGCGTGCCCCTGCAAGATCCCGCCGCGGCCATCGCCGAGCTCCGGCGGTGCACCGGGGACCTGGGCTTCGCCGGCGTGGAAATCGGCACCCGAGTCGGCGAGCTCGAGCTGGCCGACCCGCAATTCGTGCCGTTTTTCCAGGCCGCGGCCGAGTTGCGGGCCATGGTGTTCGTGCACCCGGTGGACCGCACGCTCGACCCGCGGCTGGCCGGGCTGCGCATCGGTTTCGGCCTGGGCATGCCGGCCGAGACCGCCGTCGCGGCGGCCGGCCTGCTGGTCACCGACCTGTTCGAGCTGGTGCCCGGACTGCGGCTGTGCCTGGCCCACGGCGGCGGGACGCTGCCGTCCGCGCTGGCCCGGCTGGCTCAGGGCCAGCGCCTGGCGGGGGAGAGCGACCCGGCCCTGCTGGCCACGGCGCGGGCCAGGCACCTGTGGTGCGACTCGCTCACCTACGACGTCGACGGCCTGCTGTTCGCCGCCGCGCGCTTCGGTGCCGACCACGTGGTCCTCGGCACCGACTACCCCTTCGACGCCCGCGAGCAGCCCGCGGGCGCGGTGCTGAGGGCGGCCGCGGAGATCCCGGCGACCAGGGGCATGGCCAGGGACAACGCGCGGGCGCTGCTAGCGGCAGCACCATGGGCTGACGAACCTCCGCCCGCGCACGCGCCACGGTCCGTTCGGCCGGAAGAATTATTCCGAACGGACCGTGGTGCTCCTATCGCATCCCCGCGGCGTTGATCTCGGCGAACCTGGCCCGGACCGCCGGCGTCCACTGGGCCCGCAGCGCCTCGATCCGCCGGGCCACCCGGCGCCCGATCCAGTCGGGCAGAAGTGCCTCGGGCAGCTGGGGATCGGTCCGGGGCAGTTCCTGCCACTCGCTGATCATCCGCACGTGGGTGAACAGGATCTCGTCTCCGCCGCGCGGGGCCAGCCCGGCCACCGCGTCCCAGACCTGCTGGTAATGCTCGTGCAGGGCGCCCAGGTCCCAGCCCTGCGCGACGATGTCGGCCTGCGTCATCCCGATGTCGTCGATCGTGCCGACGAAGGAGATCGTGTGCTGGCGCAGGCCGAGCCCGTCGATCAGGGCGCCGACCTCGGCCGCCCGCTCGACGTGCGGGCCCAGCCAGAGCCCGGGGACGGGGTTGCCCAGCCCGGCCCAGGTCAGGCCGGAGTACAGCGGCCGCCGGGCGCTGCGGTGAGACTGCGGAATCGTCACCAGGTTGGCCAGCCAGCGGCCGTCCCAGCGGCTGAAGGGATCGCTGAGTGAGTAGACCCGCGGTGCGCCGGCCTTGATGATGCCGATCATCCTGGGCCCGAGCGACCAGCAGACCTCGCGTCCTCGTCGTTCGGCGACCATCCAGGCCGACGCCGCCGCGCGCGCGATGGCCTGCCGCGCGGCCTGCTCCTCCACGCCGAGTCCCCCGAGCACGTACACCAGCGCCGACGTCCAGGCTGGCGCACCGGTCGGCCAGACCAGTTCACCGAGAATGGTCAGCAGCAGGGACCTGGCGCTCCCCGGCGCCAGGGATGCGCTCGCTGGCTTGAGGAGGGCAGAGCCTGCCGGAGCACCACCCTGCGTCGTCATCGTGCTCTCCACCTCGGTACGTTCGACGGACAGCATCAGCGAGCGGCCCCCGGTCACCGGCTGGCCGGGATGGGCGACCGCCAGCGCTTCAATACTCTACGGATCTGGAAAACGAGTTACCAAGAGTGTAAAACATTATGCAGGTGCCGGGAAGGACTACCAGGGAGTCATCGTGCCGCCGATCGTGAACCCTTCCACCCGCCTCGTCGGTATCTCGGTGCACCAGGCCGGGGTCGAGCACGCCGCCGCCGTCCGCGCTCTGCTGGCGGTCAGCGCAAGGTGATGGCGGGGCTTCGTCTGCATCGCTGGAACGACCGGGCCGTGGTCGCGATCGCCGTGGCCGCCTTCGCCTCGGGGTTCGCGCAAAACGGCGTGGTCGCCTCCCTCGGCGACGTAGCCAAGGGGTTCGGTCAGGCCAATGTCAGTGCATCCTTCGCCGACCAGGCCGGGCTGTCAGGCACCGAACTAGGCATCGGACTGGCCATCATGCGCCTGGCGTCGCTGGGCGCGCTGCCCATCACCGGCCTGGCCGACCGCTTCGGCCGCCGGACGATGCTGCTGGTCACCGTCGCCCTCGGGTTGGCCATGACGGGGGTCGCCGCGGTCAGCCCCAGCTACTGGTGGTTCGTGGCGATCTTCGCCAGCGGGCGTCCCCTGCTCAGCGCGACTAACGCGCTGGCGCAGGTCGCCGCGGCGGAGCAGACGGGCTCGGCGGACCGGGCCAAGGCCGTCGCGCTCATCGCCGCCGGGTACGGCATTGGCGCCGGGGTGGTGGCCATCGTGCACAGCCTGGCCGAACGCGCGCTTGGATTCCGCGGCGTCTTCGTCTTGGCGCTGGTCCCGCTGGCTCTGCTGCCCCTGCTGTGGCGCTGGACCGAAGAACCTGATCGGTTCGCCGTGGCCGCAGCCGGATCCGCGCATCCGACCCCGGTGTTTGGTGCCGTGGCCCCGCCGTACCGGCGGCGCCTGACGGTGGTCGTAATCCTGGCCTTTGCCACCTCGGTGATCACCGGGCCGGCCAACAGCTTCGTCTTCCTGTTCGCGCAGAATTTCCTGCACCAGCGCGGCATCGTGACCGCCGCCATGGTCGTAGGGGCAGGTGTCGCCGGACTGGCCGGGCTGCTGGCCGGCCGCTGGCTGGCGGACCGGGTGGGGCGGCGCCTGACCAGCGCGCTGGCCATGATGACGGTGGCCCTGCTCGCCACCCTGACCTACTCCGGCTCCGCCCCGGCCCTGCTGACCGGCTACATCCTCGGCGTATTCGCCGGCTCGGTCTTTGCCCCGGCCGCCGGGGCGTTGATCAACGAGTTGTTCCCCACGTCCATCCGGGCCTCGGTGGCGGGCTGGTCTCTCGCCTCCGGCGTGCTTGGCGCGGTGACTGGCCTGGTCGTCTTCGGCGCGGTCGCCGAGGCCGCCCACCGGTACCTGGTCGCCGGGCTGGTCACCTTCTTGCCGGCCGCGCTGGTCATGATGCTGTTCCGGCTGCTCCCCGAGACTCGCGGTGCCGAACCGGAGGATCTGTGGTCCGATGTGCCATCGGCTCCGATCTCCGATCCCTAGCCTGTCAGGGAGCGGCAACAGGGATGCTTGCCTGGCCGCGGAGGAAAGTCAGCATGGTGTCGAGCGCGGCTTCCAGGTGCTGGCTGCTCCCGGTGGACATCAGGATCGTGACTCCGCCCTGGATCGCCGCGACGATCGCGGCGGCGGTCCGGGCCGGGTCGAGGTCCGGTGAGATCAGGTCGCGCTGCTGCATGACGTCGATGCCGGCCTTCAGGTCGCCCTGCCACCGCTCGATGAGGCGCCCGGTGACCGCCCGGGCGGCGGGGGGGTACCGCCCCAGTTCGGTGATCAAGGTACCGAGCGGGCAGTGCACGCCCTGCTGCCGGTACCGCCGCACGACCGCGTCGCGCCACGACTGCCACGCATCCCAGGAGTCCAGCTGGCCCAGGTAGGGCTGCTGGTCGTGCAGGACGCGCTCGCTCTCGTGGTCCGCCACCGCAAGCAGGAGCTCCTCACGGCCGCCGGGGAAGTAGTGGAACAGCTGGCCCTTGCTCGTCGCGGTCCTGGCCAGCACGTCGTCTAGCGTGGTCGCCGTCGCGCCGTGCGCGCGGATCTCCGCCGCGGCGCCGTCGATGATGCGCTGACGTGTCACGGTTCCCTTGGCGGTGATCATCCCTGGCTCCCTTTTGGACTTGTGAGTCCATTTTATCGCCGGGATGCGGAAACATTCCCCTAGGCCGGCGTGGTTGTACATGAAGCCGGGTGCCAGTGCGGTTTCCGGCTACCATGGACGTAGACCGATCGGTCTAGGAGGTGCCAATGCCCAGCAACGCTGCTGGCGCCCTCGCCAGGTCCGGACGCCCCTCGCCCCGGCGAGCGGCTGCTGACGGCGGCGGATGAGCTGTTCTACGCCGAGGGCGTGAACAGCGTCGGCATCGACCGGGTCATCGAGCGGGCCGACGTCGCGCGGGCCTCGCTCTACAGCACGTTCGGCAGCAAGGATGAGCTGATCCGCGCCTACCTGCAGCACCGGATGGAGATCTCGACGGCCGGGCTGCGGGCAGCTGTGGAGGCGCACGACGACCCGCGGGAACGTCTGCTGAGCGTCTTCGACGCCCAGGCCGCGCTTTTCGCCCGCGTGGGCTATCACGGCTGCCCGTTCAACCGGGCCTCGGCCGAGGCCCGGCCCGGAACCGCCGCCGCCGAAGTCCCGCGGGAGTACCGGCGCTGGCTGGAAGACCTGTTCCAGGAGCTGGCCGCCGCGGCCGGAGCACGCGACCCGGGCTTGCTCGCCAGCCAGCTTCACCTGCTCTATGACGGCGGGACGCAGGCCGCGAACCTGGACCACAACGCCGCGATCGCCGCGGCATCCCGGGCGGCGGCCGAGGCGCTACTCGACGCCGCCCTAGCCGACGCGGCCGGCGTCCAGGGCACTGGCCGCTTACCCCTGTTCAGCCCCAGCAGAGGCAGAACGGGTGCCCGGCGGGATCGGCGTAGACCTGGTATCCCTCGGTCGACTCGATGTCAGCGGTGGGCTTGAGCAGCTTGGCTCCGAGCGAGATGACCTCGTCATGGGCCGCCTTGACGTCGTCGACGAACAAGTCGAGGTGCACCTGCTGCGCGGCCCCATCGGGCCACTGCGGCGGGACGTGGCCGGGTGCGAGCTGGACGCCTAGCCGCGGCTCGCCGTCGACGTAGATACCATGCCAATCGTCCTCCGTGTCGACCGTGCCGCCCAGCACCTCCGCCCAGAAGGTGCTTTCTGCGTTCAAATCGGCGGCGTCGAAGACGACGATCTGCCGGGCAATTTTCATGCCGTTTATCGTGCCACGGACCCGCTGACCGTGCCTGCAGGTCAGGGCAACAGCCCGCAGGCGACCTAAGCTAGGGGCCATGCGCCGCGCCCGCACCGACGACGTGCACGAGCTGGCCCTGGGGATGCCGGGGGCCAAGGTCAGCTACGGGTCAACCGGGAATCCCGTCTACCAGGTCAGCGGCAGGTCGTTCGTCTTCTTCCGTAATCCTCGCCCGGACGCCGTCGATCCCGGCACCGGCGAGCGCTACCCGGACGTGATCGTGTTCTGGGTACCCTCGGAGTCCGACAAGCACGCGCTGATCCAGGATCCGGGGTCACCGTTCTTTACCACCCCGCACTTTGACGGTCATCTGTCGGTGCTGGTGCGGGCGAGCCGGCTCGGCGAGCTCACCCGGGAGGAACTGGCCGAGGTGATCCAGGACGCGTGGCTGTCCCGCGCGTCGTCCCGGGCTGCCGCGGCCTGGCTCAGCGCGCATCGCGGCAGGACCTGACCGGTCGCCCGCTCACTGGTCGCCGGCTCACTGCGTCGCCGGCGCCGCCGGCGACCGGCTGAGCGCGGTCGCGGGCGCGGTCGCGGAGCACGTTCTTCTGGATCTTTCCCGTCGATGTCTTGGGCAGGGTTTCGAAGTAGACCTGGTCGGGGGCTTTGAAGTGGGCGATCCGCTGCCGGACGAACTCGGTGAGTTCCTCCTCGGTCAGCCCGGCCCGTCCGGTGGTGACGAAGGCGACCGGCCGCTCGCCCCAGCGCGAGTCGGGCCGGGCCACGACCGCGGCCTCCACGACATCGGGGTGGGCGGCGAGCGCTTTCTCGACTTCGACCGAGGCGATGTTCTCCCCGCCGCTGATGATGATGTCCTTGCTGCGGTCGGTCAGCTCGATGTAGCCGTCCGGGTGCGTGACGCCCATGTCACCGGTGTGGAACCAGCCGCCGCGGAACGCCTCGTCGGTGGCCGCCTCGTCGTCGAGGTAGCCCGCGGCGACCGTGTTGGACCTGATCAGGATCTCGCCGGTGCTCGCGCCGTCGGCGGAGAGCGGCCTTAGCTGCTCGTCGGCGATCCGGACGTCGGCGACCGAGATCGCGGGCACCCCCTGCCTGCTGAGCCGCTCGGCCAGGTCGCTGGCGGGCAGGTCTGTCCAGCCTTGCTGGTATTCGCAGACCAGGGACGGCCCGTAGGTCTCGGTCAGCCCGTACAGGTGTGTCACCGTAATGCCCATCTTCTGCACCGCGGCGATGGTCTGGCTGGTCGGCGGAGCACCGCCGACGGCGGCCCGCAGCGGGCGTTCGGCCACGAAGGCTCGCTGCGCCCCGGCTCGCGCGAGCTCGCTGAGCACGACCGGCGCGCCGCACAGGTGCGAGACTGGGTACCGTCCGGCCAGGTCGAGCGCCCGGTGCGGGTCGAAGGAGCCCAGGCAGATGTGGGTGGCGCCGACCGCGGTCGCGCCCCAGGCCATCGACCAGCCGTTGCAGTGGAACATGGGTAGCGTCCACAGCAGGCAGCTGGCCGCCGTGAGCTCGAACTCCAGGGCTGCGCTGACCGCGTTGAGGTAGGCGCCCCGGTGGGTGTAGACCACGCCCTTGGGACGTCCGGTCGTCCCGCTGGTGTAGTTCACCGCGATCATGGCGTCCTCGTCCTCGGGCAGCATGATGCCCTGGCCGTCCTGGCCGGCCAGCCACTCGCCGTAGCCGACGGCGCCGGGCAGCGCCGTCGCGGGGGTTCCGGGCAGCAGCACGACCCGCCCGACCGGAAGATCGGCGGCCGTGCGCACGTCCAGCCGTGAGAGCAGCTCACCGGATACGAGCAGTATCTTGGCCCTGGAGTGGGTCAGGATGTCGCGGTACTCGCTGGCGGCCAGCCGGGTGTTCAGCGCGACCAGCGCCGCACCCGCGCCCGGCACCGCGAAGTGGGCGGCCAGCAGCCAGCGGGAGTTGAGGTCGAGCACGGCCACCCGGTCGCCCGGCTGCACCCCGTCGGCCCGGACGGCCCCGGCCAGCGCGTCGCAGTCCCGGCCCAGCTCAGCGTAGCTGACCGGCGTCTCGTCGCTGTCCACCACGGCGACCTTGCCGGGGAAGGTCCGCCGAGCCCGGGCCAGGAAGCTGAGCGGGGTGAGCGGCACGTGATTCGCCGCGCTGATCATAGGACCCTCCTGCACCCGTTGCTCATAACTCCCGACCGTCCAGACGGACGATCTGCCCTTTAGAGCAAGATACGGCGAGGATAGCCTGAGCAGGAAACGTGCTGGCCGAATGGCTAGTCGAGTGGCTCATGAATGCGTTCTGGAGGTTGCCGTGCCCCCCACGCCGAGTGCCCTGATCACCGGAGCCACCGGCGGAATCGGGCGCGCGGTCGCCGAACGGCTCACACGCGCCGGTTACCGCGCGACGCTCAGCGGACGAGACGAGGCCGCGCTGGCCAAGCTGGCCGCCTACCTAGGCGATAGCGGTGTCGAGCTGCAGGTCCTGCCGGCCGACATGAGCAGCGAAGACGACATCCGGGCCCTGGCGCGCGGTCACGTCGAACGGTTCGGTTCGCTGGACGTACTCGTGCTCAGCGCCGGGACCGGGACCAGCGGCCGCATCGCCGACTATCCGATGCGGCGTTTTGACCGGCAGATGACGGTCAACGTCCGTGCGCCCTTCATCCTTGTTCAGGAGTGCCTGCCCGCGCTGCGCCAGGCTGCGGCGGCCCGGCCCGCCCACGGGGCCCGGGTCGCGGCGATCGCGTCGATGGCCGGCATCGCCTCCGAGCCGGGCCTGGCCGCCTACGGCGCCAGCAAGGCCGCGCTGATCTCGCTGTGCCAGTACATCAACGCCGAGGAGTCGTCCGCAGGCGTCACCGCGACCGCGATCGCGCCCGGCTTCGTCGATACCGATATGAGCGCCTGGGTGCACGACCGGATCGATCCCGCCGAGATGATCCCGACGTCCGACCTCGCCGACCTGGTCCTCACGCTGGCACAGCTGTCAGCCCGATCCGTCATTCCCCTGATCGCCATGTCCCGGGCCGGCGAATCTCATTGGCGAGCGTGACGCCCGTCCGCTCCAGCTCACGCACCCGACCAGCCTTAGCCGGATCATGCACAAGTGCCCTGACCGGCAAACCCCTCGTCACCAGGGCCGGAACAACCAGCCCGGCGAATTGTCGGGATGCCCCGACGGCAAGCACTCGCATGCTTATAAACGGACGATTTCTTCTGATTAAAGTGTCGCGAGGTTCGCTCGATCCCGTCCGGCCGGGGTTCAATAATCAGATGGCCCCCGCAACCAGTCGGCCCGCGTCCTCGCGCCGCATACGCAGCGACGCGCTGCGCAACCAGCAGGACCTGATTCGCGCAGCGACGGCAGCCGTGCACCGAGAAGGACTGCATGTTCCGATGGGGACGATCGCGGCCGAGGCCGGAGTTGGGGTCGGCACCCTCTACCGGCATTTCCCCACGCGTGCTGACCTGCTGAGCCATCTGACCCACCAGTCCTTCGAACAGGTGCTGGCCAACGCAAGATCGGCCGAACGACACGGAGCTACCCCGGCCGACGGACTCAGGCTTTTCATCGAAGCCGCGATCAGCCAGCGCAACGAGCTCATCCTGCCGCTGCATGGCGGTCCGCCCATTACCTCGCCGCCGACCGTGGCCCTCCGGCACGAGGTTCACCAGGTCGTCCAGCGGATCATCGACCGAGGCATTGCCGAGGCAACCCTCCGTCCGGGGACCAACTCACGCGACATCGTCGTCTTTGGCGCGATGCTGGCCCAACCACGTCCCGCCGACCCCGGCTGGGACGCTACCTGCCGTCGATTGCTCACCACCTATCTGCGGGGCCTCCGACCGGGCCCGTGATGGCGCAGGTCATCGTCGCGGCGCCGTCCAGGTCGCGGGTATACCGGTGAGACGGCTGGTCGTGAACTCAGTCACCCGCTTCATCAGGGTGCCGGCGGCTTCGAGGGCGAGCAAGGGGAACCCGTGCGGCATGCCCTGGAAGATGTCCAGCTCGACATCGGCCCCCTGGCCGGCGGCGGCCTCGGCGAAGCGGGTCGCGTCATCGAGGAACATCTCGCTGTCGCCGCAGGCGATCAGGAGCGACGGCAGTCCGCCGGGCACGTCGGCGAGAGGCGATGCCGGCGCCATGGCCGGATCGGTGCCGCCCAGGTACGCCTCGCGGGTCTGCTCGAGCTCGGTCATCGTCACGACGTCGCGGCCCGCGTTGGAGACCAGGGACTCGCCGGAGAAGGTGAAATCGGTGATGGGGGAGACCGCCACGGCGCCGGCGGGCATCGGGCGGCCAGCCTGGCCCAGGGCGACCAAGGCCGACAGCGCCAGGGTGGCTCCGGCCGAGTGGCCCACGAACACGATCCGGCCAGGCGGGGTGCCCTGGTCGAGCAGGCCCTGATACGCGTCGAGCACGTCATCCAGGGGCGCCGGGTACGGGTTCGCGGGCGCGAGCCTGTACCGCAGGAGCAGCACGGGCAGCCGGGTCGCCTCGGACAAACGGCCGGCGAAAACGCCCGGAGGTTCGTCGAACTGGAACCGGCGGGCATGCAGGTAGAGCAGCACGCCGGTGCCTGCGGTACCGGGTGCGCCAATCCAGTCGCCGCGCGTCCCCCCGGCACGAAACGGATGGGTGGGCAGGTCCGCCTCCGATGGGGCGGCGTGCCTGAGCAAGGCGGCGCCCGAATCGGGGGCACCGTGAACGTCGGCCAGGATGCTGGCGACGGCGCCGAGGTCGTCGGCGGTGGCAGGGTGGCTAGCGGTCCGCATGACGATTCTCCTCATCCATACCTCGCCGGTCTCACGGCTCCGCCCAGCACCGCGCGTAACCGACTTGATCATCGCTCCAGTCAGCCAAGGATCCTCCACGCCTAAAGTCAAGCGGATCGGCACTGGAGGGGTGCCTGCGCGTCCCGGGCCAAGAGCCCCATGCGGTGCGTTGTAGCCGCCGGAACCTGTAACCTGGCTGCGATCCCGCCGCTGAAGTCCCCGAGCGGCGCGGGGGCGCATAGCTCAGCGGTAGAGCACTCGCCTTACAAGCGAGGGGTCACTGGTTCGAACCCAGTTGCGCCCACCAGGTTTTCCCAGTTAGAAGGCGGTTTGAGCGGCGGCAAGGATTCTCTAACTTCCTGGTAAGAGCCAAACCAAGAGCCAAACGGTATCATTTTGGGTATGGCAGAACCTCGGCCACGACGCGGCCACGGCGAAGACTCGATGTACTTCGACCATGCCAACAACTACTGGGTCGCCGCCGTCTCCCTCGGCTACAAGGCGGGCAAGCGCGTCCGCCGGAAGGTGACCGGCCGGACGAAGACCGAAGTCAAGGCCAAGCTCCGGGACCTGCGCCGCGACCTGGACAACGGCGTCCGGTCCAGTGCGACCTACACGGTCGGCGCGGCGCTGGACGACTGGCTGGCGAATGGGCTGAGCGGCAGGTCCGACCGGACCAGGGAGCTCTACACGGACACCGTCAAGCCGCTGAAGGAGCGGCTGGGTGAGGTCAAGCTCAAGGAGCTCACAGCGGGGGACGTCCAGGAGACCTTGGACGCGCTCGCCGGGCGGCTTTCCACCCGCAGCCTTCAGATCACCCGAAACTGTCTTGAACGGGCCATCCGATATGCCGAAGTCAGGGATCTGGTCGGCCGGAACGTGGCTGCCCTGGTCGAGGTTCCTGCTGGACGGTCGGGTCGGCCGTCCAAGAGCTTGACTCTGGAGCAAGCTCAGGAGCTGCTAGGGGCCGCCGCGGGTTCCCGCCTGTACGCCTATGTCGTGCTCTCGGTGACGACGGGACTGAGGACTGAAGAGCTTCGGGCGCTCAGGTGGAACGAGGTTGACCTCGCCGCTGGCACTGTCGCCGTCTACCGCGCCGTACGGGCCAGTGCAGACACCAAGACGCCGAAGAGCCGGCGCGTCCTGTCTCTGCCGCAGCTGGCCGTACGGGCGCTCCATGAGCATCTGGACCGCCAGGCCGGGGACCAGTTGCTAGCCGGGGCGCTCTGGCAAGATCACGGCCTTGTCTTCGCCTCGACCGTGGGCACGCCACTTGATCATCACAACGTGCGCCGTGAGTTCAGGAGGATTACCCAGGCCGCAGGTCTCGGGACTGACTGGGTGCCGCGGGAGATGCGCCATACCTTCGTGTCCCTGCTCAGCTCCAACGGGACGGCGCTTGAGGACATAGCCGACCTGGTCGGGCACAGGGGTACGGTCACGACCCAGACGGTCTACCGGAAGGTCATCGTGCCCGAACTGCGGCGCGGCGCCGAGGTCATGGACCGGCTATTCACCTGACATGCATCAGCTTCCCTTGGGCGGGCTGACGACATATGTGCCCTTGCCTGGCAGTGTCACCACGAGGCCGCGGTCCCGCAGTTCCAGCACCGCGCGTCTGGCCGTGCCGATCGCTACGGCGTACTCGGCGGCCAGGTCCCGCTCGGCTGGCAGCCTAGCGTCCGCAGGCAGGTCCCTCGCCGCGATCCGGGCCGCGATGTGGTCGGCTACGCGCATGTAGACATAAGCGGGGCCGCCCGCCTCCGGGTCCCACTGCGGTATGCCTGCCACACAATGCAACATAGAGTGCTCCTGACCTGCAAGAATACACAGGACGCGGCCTAGAGCTATATAGAGCGGCATGTAGCGGTGTATAGTTGAGGTCTCCCGGCAGGGCCGTCAGTGCCGAAAAGCACTCGTTCCCCGGCTCTGCCGGGTCTTAAAGGATTGCCAGGCCGGAACGGACCGAAAGGAGAACGCCGTGCAGGCCGCGCCGAGGAACGATCTGGACGCTGACTACACCCCGCGCTACATCTGGCTCGCGAAGTTGCTGCGGGGATGGATCGAAGACGGCACCTACTCACCCGGCTCGCTGCTGCCATCGTCTGCGCGGCTGGCCGCGGTACACAGCGTCTCCAGGGCGACAGCCCTTCACGCGCTCGAAGTACTCACCAAGAGCGGCCACGTGCGTCACGTCGAATCCAAGCCTCATCAGGTCATCTGGCGGCTGAGCACTGCCGCGACCACGCCAGCCTCGCCCCCCGGATCCTCCGGAGGGCCGCAGTCGCCGCTCGCGTTATGCCCGTCCGCAGAATCTCCAGCACGGAGGCAAAGCTCTCGACCAGCGAGGCGAGCAATGCCTTTCCCTTCTCTGCGCAAGCCAGAGAGGGCCGGCCTATCACTCCGCTGGTCGTATATTCACCCATCCCGGTGGTGAGGATATGGCGCCTGTCATCTGCTACCCAGTCCGCCGCATGATAGCCATCGCGGACTAGCTCGGGGTGCGCGTGAAGAAGGATAGAAGTCTCAAGCTCACCAGCATGCATATCTTCGTGGTTCGACGTCACGAGCCTTGCCGATTGCCGGGCATCGGTCCAGTCCGCCCCGGACGGGAAAAGCGCCATGCTCTTGCCGTGGGCGTTTCCTTCTTGGATAATGTTGGCCAGGACGTAGTTACCTCCATGGCAATTAACGATGACCAGTGAGGTCAATCCGGCATCCGTAATTGACCGGTAGATATCATCGACCATGGCATGCAAGGTGCTTGACGAGATGCTTACTGTGCCGCGCCATGCGCTGTGCTCATGGGAACATGAGATCGTGACCGGCGGAAGCTGCAGGAGGGGATATGCGCTCGCCAGTTCCCGCGCTATCACAGACGCGATCGCGGTGTCGGTTATCAGCGGCAGGTAATCGCCATGCTGCTCGAAGCTTCCGACCGGCAGGACCGCGCATTGCGCGTCCCGTCTTTTCTCGTCCGAAGTTGTCGCCGTAGGCAGGAGCTGATCCATCAGCCCGCCTCTCGCTCCGGCCTATACGAATCGACCAGCACCTTCAGCCTCCCTCGCACACCAGCCACGGCAGGATCCTGCCGCCATCTGGCCAGCCTACGATGAAGCAGGTCGATCTGGCCAACAACCCGGCGTGAGCCAAGCCCCTGAGCAAGCGCTATGACTTCCCCGGCCGCCGCGCACGCGCGCTCAAGTTCACCGGCGTCGGCATAAGCTATCGCTAGCCGTGACACGCACATCGCGTAATCACGGACCTGCGCCTGGTCCACCCACTCCGAACGGCTCTTCTCCAGGATCGGAAGTGCGGTCTTGGGATGCCCGAGGAGAACCCAGGACGCTCCAGCTTCCATCTCCGCATAAGTCGGCGTGCAATAGGCTGCACCATCTGTCTCGCCCTGCTTTTCGCCCGCGACAGCCTCAATAACGGCGTCATCAGAGTCCCTGGCCGAAGCCATGACTTCCCCCAGAGCCGCGTTAGAATAGGATCGCTGACGCAAGATGACCGCCCTGAGCCGCGGAGTCAGCGCATCCTTGTACTTCAGAGCAGAGTTGGCGATGCCCAAGCCCTGCGCGGAATTGCCGGATTCCGTCGCAATCATCGCTTTGCGCATGAGCGTATAGGCGATAGTGCGCCCATCCCCGAGCTCCAAGGCGTAATCGAGCGCCCTGTCCGTCCAGTGCATTGCCCGTATCAGATCCCCAGCATCCTGGAAAACCCACCCGCCGAACTCTGTGAACTCGCAAGCAAACCGGAGCATCTCGGCCCGGTCGGCCCCTCTGGTTACCTGGCATGCCCTTTCGATGACAGGCATCTGAAGCTGGATAGGGCCAGTAATGCAGATGGACCCCATCAGCTGGTCCGCTTCGATATAGCCCCGGTAGATCCCGCGGAGCGCCGACAGCACCGGGACGGCGCTTGCCCTCGAAAGATTGCTGAGCAGGGGTCGGACATCCCCCAGACTGGCGCCCACGTTATCGGCTGATCGTCCTCCGGCAGGATCAACGGGCCGGATCCGGCAGCCTCCGGAGCCAGCCCAAGCGCACGACGCGCCGCCGGAGGCATCCCCAGACCATCAGCGAACGCCTCGAACGTCGAGGTGGCGGTCGGCACGCGCTTATGTGTCTTGTACTCGCTCAAGCGCCCTTGCGGTATGCCCGTGAGGCTGCTGAGCTGGCCCTGGGTCAGGCCCTGCGCGCACAGAACCCTGATCACCGCACCGAGATCGCGGCGCTTACACGCCTCGATCACGTCCCGGCGCGTGCAGACGCGTTCCACTACCTCCCGGATGGCCGGGATGTCCACAGCCATGGCGCGCTTCCCGTTCCCTTGGTTGCTCGCCCGAGTTGAGTGGTCACTTTAAGACAACTACATATGAGAGAACACGATGAAGTGCGCCATGGGGTTCAACCTTCGCCCAAATGCCTCGAACCAGGTCAGCCTTCCTGGTGTATCTGGCTCAGCTTCGTGTCGTGCGCAGGCCGAGCCAGCTGGGCCACGAAGCGGCGCCTTGGCCAGCTCCTGTCCCAGCTTGGTTTTTTCTTTCTGCAGTGGGGTGATCTGCGCGTTCTGCGGATCTGCCGCCGGACCGGCCGCGCGGCCGCCCCGAGCGGCCAGCGCACCGGCGTCCTGGGGCCTCCGCCACTCGGTCACGTGGCTGGAGTACAGGCGTTCGCGGCCCGGTTCGGTGCCAGGTCCAGCTTGTGCTGCGCGGTGAAACTTCGCCGACGGGCCCGCTCGGGGCACCTCCGGATCCGGGCGCTCCTGGTCACCAGTCAACCCGTCCAGCATCGCCGGCCGCCGGCATGCGGTCGAGCGCGGCCATTGTCATCTAGGAAGCGTCTCCATCCCCGCCCTAGGGGTGATCAGTGGTTACTGAGGGACGGGTGCTCACGACAGCTTGACAGAGAGGGGTACGGCCTCGCCGAACTGGCATGGGCGAGAGTCGAGCAAGCGAGCAGATCGCCTGCCTTGCGCAAGTAAACCGGATCCACCGCGAGCATGATGCCGAGCGCTTCAGCTGACTCCACCACTACATACTGACTTTGAAAGAGGGCGCCGTGGAGGTCGTCGTCGAGACTGTCACGGTGAAACGCCGGCGGCCCGGACCGCCGCTACACGTCGCCTCACTCGCCTTATGATCCGCCTCAAGGCAATGAATGCTTTACTCCCGGCTGCGCTTGAGAGCCTGGCGACGACGTAGTAGCCTAGGCCGGGCACGAACGTTACGAGCCCCTCGTCTTGGAGGATCTGGAGCGCGTGCCTGCAGGTGCCCCGGGCCCAGCCGCGCTCTGCAGCTATGCGGGTGATCGACAGAGCGGGCTGGCCGGGCATGAGGGTGTTGTCCGTGATCATGCCACGCAGCGCGGCAGCAAGCCGGATGTACTTACGGGGGTCGCTGGCGGGGTCGCTGCCTTCCATCGGGTACCTGTCCGTTTGACTGGGGAGATAGTCACCATGCGCGATTATACCCGCGCAGTCTCGACTGCTAGTCGACGTCAGCAGCGGGCATGGTGTCTTCCAGGCGGCAGGCTTCCAGGGGCGCGCCACACCCGCTGCACCGGGTGTGCATGTAGCCGCACGGATCGGGGCATATCGTGCGGTCGAACCAGGAAGATCCGTCGCCGCATCGAGAGCATGCCATGAGCGCTCCGTATTCCGTCGTGCCGTGCCGGGGGCGGGACACAGGGACGGAGCACCTCCCTGTGTCCTGCCGCGGCGCGGCGGCCCCTAGCGGCAGGGATTTCCCGGCCGCCGTGCGGCCCGCTAGCCGCCGGTCAGCTCGTCCAGCCGGTTGAGCAGTTCCCGTAGCGTGTAGCGGACGGTGACCGTCTCCCCAGCGGGCTCCGGGATGCGAGCCTGCCAGGTGCCGAACCCGCCCGCCCCGATGATCACGCCCGGGTGCGCGGAGCGGTACCGCTGTAGCCGCCTCACCTGGTCCGGCTCGTCCGGGGCCAGCCCCAGGGCCGCGCGCCTTAGCCGGCCGCTGCCGTTCACCGGGCGGTCCCCGCGTCATGCGCAGTGGTCCCGGTGACCTGATCCGCCGCGAAGAAGAAGCCGCGGAACACGACGGCGTAATCCGGATGGAACTGGCCGCCGACCGCGCCGGCCAGTATCCCGGCCGTGCCGCCCGGGTGCTGCTGCCGCCATGCCTGCACGGCGGCGTATGCCCTGGCCTGCTCCGCAGGCGTGTCCTCGGGGTACCTCATTGCGCGCCCCTGCGCGCCCCGGGCCCGCGCCGCCGGGCGTGGCCGCCGGGTGCAGGGTGGGCACCCGGACGCCCCGCCGACCCGGTGATCACGGCCCAACCTGCACGTCATCTCCAGCGGCGGGTCCGGCGTCCCGCAGTCCAGGCAGGCCCGCCGAGGGTGCCCGGTCACGGGGCGCCGTCCCCGGGTCGGGCGTGCCTGGCGATCTGCCAGGCGATCTCGGTCAGCGTGCCCGTGAACACCGGGATCGTGCCGTCCTTCGGGACCGCGATGTTCACGCCGTCGACCATGATCAGGTCGTAGGCGTCATACAGCGCGCGGAACAGGCGGGTGCCCAGCTCCGGGTGGACAGGACCGCCGGTCCGCGGCGCGGCCCCGCGGTTCACGGCAGGTCCCGGGGCACCGGGCAGGCCGCGTAGTCGGTCCGGATCGCCAGGAGCAGGCCCCCGGGTGACGGGTCGGCGAGCGCGCCGCCCCGGCCGTCCCTGCGCCGCGCCGCCCGCATCCTGCCGTTCCGCCCAGCGTGGTACGCCTCGCCCCGGTGGAACCGGATCTCGCCTGGGTCCAGCGTGCCGGTATCACGCGCTGCCCGGCCTGCCGCTGCCCTGCTCATCGTGATCGTCATCTCCCTGTCGCCGGATCGCTCCGTCACGCGGCTGACGATAGAGAGAATCCGGGAGGTCACCCGCCCGGTATGCGGCCCCAGGGCGAGGGAGGCAGTCTGCGCCCCTGTGTTACAGGGGCAGGCCGACGCTCCCGGCCAGCGAGCGCGCCCTGCGGCCGATCAGCGGCCCGCCGTGGTCCACCGCGTCGGCGGTCATCTGCCGGGCGGTCGGGGAGTAGCGCACCGAATCAGCCGAGGTCTGGTAGGCCGTCTCCAGCCAGTGCAGCATGGCCGGGTAGTCGCGGCGCTGGTGGTAGGTCCGGGCGATCTCCACGCCCAGGCGGCCCCGGCGTTCCCGGCTCGGGATCTCCTCGGGGTCGATGTCCTCGGCGTGGCCGCGTGCCTCAGCGGACCGGGACAGCTCGGCGGCGATCGACACGGCGTGCAGCTTGACGTTGGACCCGCCGAACATGGTCCACGGGTGGTGGTAGCCGCCGAGCCGCGCAGCGGTCGCCCTGGCCTGGTCCCAGTGCCGCCAGGCGTCACCCTCGCGGCCCGCCCTGGCCGCCGTGGTCGCGGCGTGCAGCTGCAGCGCGCCGTACAGCGCCCGCAGCTCCTCGCCCGCCCCCTCCAGGCTGGGTTCCAGCAGCCCGGCCGCGTCCCGCGCGAGCGTCAGCGCGCCGTCGGTGTCCCCGGCCGAGCGCTGCACCATGCCGAGGGTCCACGCGGCCCCGGCCAGCGCGGCGGGCGTGTCGGCTTCCTGCGCGGCGGTCATCGCGCGGTCCGCCGCCGTCCAGGTCAGCTCGGCCTCACTGGCCCAGACCACCTCATGCTGCACCAGGGCGTACACGTCGGCCAGCACCGCATTGGCGGCGCGGCGTTCGTGCCCCTCGGTCGCGCGGGCCGCGACCCGGGCGTCGGTGACCAGCCGGGGAAGGATGCGGCCAACGTCGGTGCGGTGCTGGGCGGACTGGTGCCACAGCAGCCAGGCGTCCGCTGTCCTGGCTGCCAGCGCGGCCACGTCCGCCGGCCCGGCGGGGACGGTCAGCAGAGGATCCCGGATGGCCTCGCGGATGGCGGGCACGGCGTCATGCGGGATATGCGCGAACGATGACACCGGTACCGACACCGCCCCGCCCAGGTCCATGTCGGTGCCGGCCAGGACGGCCAGGTCACCGACCGCGAGCGCCTCGGCGAGCCTGACCAGCAGCGGCAGCCGGGGCGGCAGCCTGGTGCCCCGCTCGATGCCCTTGAGCCACGAGGCGGACATGCCGACCAGCCCGGCGAGCACCGGCCGGGACAGGCCCTTGCGCTCGCGCAGGATCTGGATGCGCTCGCCGGTCCGCTTCCCGGCGAGGTCATCGAGCATCATCTAACCTCGCGGTTGTTCCATCACCTACCGGCAGCTTATGCGGCCGTCCGCCCGGCCTGCCAGGCAACGCGAAGCGCCCGCCGGTTAAGGCCCGGCGGCCGTACTTTCCCGCCGGGCGGCGGTACGGCCAACCAAGATCCTGGCCATCTGTTGGGGATCTGGGTCGCCGGTGATACACAAACGGCTGAGCATCCGTTTTTCAGAAGGTCTGTCACCCGGCCCGGAAGCCTCTGCCTGATGCAGCTCCGCAGCCCGCTTTACCAGCAATGGGCCTGTCAGGAGCTTGTGACGCCATTTTAGCAGGCGTGCCGCCGTGTGCCGGGGAATGCCGTTCCATCCGTGTTATTCGCGTGTTGGACCCCTCCCGGAGCCGGACTTGTGTTGCTGCAGTGTTAGCCGCCGCAGCCGGTCAGCCGTCGCGCCCGCGCCGGACCAGGCGTGCCTGCCCGCGGCCCGAAGACCGGCCGCCGCTCGTGACCGGCTTGGTCAGCCGCCCGTCCAGCGCCCTCTGCGGCCAGGCCGAGAATGACGCACCGTGACGAACAACTCGTACCCAGACGAACAAATCACCCATAGCGGATCATGAGTCCGGCAGGCAGCATTTTTGTTACAGTGCTGTTGGCTAGGGTGAATACCGCATGGGCTATCGTCGCCGGGTCACATGACCGCGTGTTTGCCGTGATCTGATCATGGTCGGTTGCAAGCCAGAGCGCGCAGAAGTTGTCCGGCGTTGATATACAATTCGAGTGTGGGACGGTCTCACGAGCGCTGTGGCTGGGGGCCTCGACGCTCGCTGCGGGAGCAGTGGCCGTGGCGGCGGCCAACGTGACGTTTGACTCGGTCCGCCCGCACTACCTGCGGTAGTGGTGACGATGCGCTACTGGCCGCTCCCCCACAGGCGAGAACACCTCGTTGACGATGTAGACCTCCAGAGAACCGATTTTGTGTCCCAATGTATACAATGGCCCCAAGATGCAGGTCGCGTCAGAGACAGGACGATCTAGCGAGGCTCCCTATGGGCCAGACTCAACCTTCAGCCAGATGCGGACATGCAACTGCAACGCTGGTCATCCCGCGGGGTGCGTACCGCCAAGCGAAAGCATTGAATCAGCTTAGGCTAACCTGGATTCTTAAGTCCCATCGACTCAACGAGGGCGTCAATCCATGACCTCATCCCAGGATCACTGTCATCAATGTCCAGCAATCTCCTGCGGGTTGAGGAACGCCATTGACCTGGTAGCTGCTTAAGATCCATATGAAGCTGGCGCACGACAATTCTCCGAAAGACCCTAGCCGATTCAGGGTCGAACCAATGGAGCGCAGCCAGCCCAAAATCTATACAGTCATCGTATGCGGCCGTGAGCTCTTTTTCTGTAGCGCGGGTGCTCGACGCGATCCACAGCCTGAGCAACGCGTTAATGCACGATGAGCTGCGCTCTTGAGAATACCCGAGAAATGTGGTTATGGTCGGGCCGAGCTTGTCAAACATGGGACTCAGTGAATGGACGAGAATATCATCATCGAGATCGCAGGTGAAACTATAACGGAGACGCAGTTGATCGGAGTCGCCGCTACTCCATTGAGGAATATCCCGTGAATAGTTTCGCTCGAAACCCCAGTATAGCTGATCATTACCGCCCTGATTGTTTTCATTTTCGCCGTCATCTGCAGGATTAATCGCGAATGACGGGCGCAGGACAATGTCACGGTGTTGCCCAGCTTCGATACGAGCAACGCGAATTGACTGTGATAGCCAGCCCCAGCCTTCGGCAGACACCTGCGATCTCCATAGAAGCGCTTGGCGACTCCAGTCGGTTACCACGTCATCCGAATGTCGGAACAGCTCGGAACCTCGAGCGGGGCCGCCGATCAGGAGGGCCAATACCAGAAGATTAGCCGAGTAAGCAGCGCACCGAGCTGGTAGGTGCAACGCAATGGGCTCGTAACTAGCAAACTTATTTGACACCCGAGCGTCCAGTGCCGATCCGAACAGCATAAGTATAAGTTCACGCAAAAGAAATCTGCGGTCGGGGGACATAGAGCCTAGAAGATCGCGGAGAAACTCAATCGTTGTCGCTCTGGCTGAGAGTGGCGCGAATGAAAGTAGCGCATAGAGAAAAGAATCGTTTATCTCGTTACGGCGGGCCATGCTTCGGGAAAATTCCTCAGCCTTCGCCAGGTCTTCAAGCTCCTTCGCAACAATTCGAGCGACAAGGAACTCGCCAAACGTAGCATGCAGGAACTCGCACGATCCCTTCTTGACACCATCAACAATCGCACGGGCCTCGTGAATGAAGAAAAACTGTCCGAGAACCGTCTCGCCCAGCGACCTGACCCCGCGGAACCCTCTCGAGTCATTGCTAGCCCGCGATCGAGCCGACTCGTCCATTAGTGCGGTCAGATCGCCGTCGAGCTCGCTATGCGTAACCCACTGCCGAGACCGGTTAAACATCGCTGCCGCTGCCACCGACAACCTCATCAAGTCTTGCTCGACTTGACGTTCAAGCTCATCAGCAGGAAGGCTAGCAAGGATTTTTCGCGCGTCTCTCTCGGCGAAGCGCGTCAAGAGCCGTTCGTACAATTGCGCATGCCCGAGATCGGCGCTACTATTTTGCAGCGCATTGCCGTCCGCATCATACAGCGCGAGCATCAAAAGTAGCAGCGGCTGCGATGCCAGATCTTGTTGTGACAAAACCGAACTCAACGGAAGAGCCTTCAATTGATGATCTCGGAAGTAGTCGCCATTCCAGTCATTCCAAACACGCAACCAGAGCCCGATCTGTGGCCCATCAAATGGCTCGAGCCTTACAACGACCGCCCCGCCAATAGGTATCCGGGCACGATCAGCGACGGCAGTTCTGCTGGTTACAACTACCACGCAAGGACGGCCATTAGTAGCCTCGCGCTCCTGAAAGGTCGCTACACGCTCCAAGTAATCCGACTGGCTTACCCCGGTTGCTTGGAGCAACTCGTCAAAGCCGTCAAGAAATATTACTGGCAAGGCATTTCCCGTTGCGCGAATAAGATCGGGCCACGATATCCGTTCGCCCGTAGCTTCGTAGAAAGCCTGCTCTATCTGCACCTGAATATCAGCTTCCGCCGCAACATCACGAAGGCTGACGCGTACCGTCAAGAATTCGTCAGCGGGCAAGCGCGCCGCTAGAGTTTTCGTAAGAACCGACTTTCCTGAACCGGGCTGGCCAAGCACTAGCAGAGGGCCCCGAACCGCCTCAGCCGATGTTAGGAAGCCGAACAAGAAAGCTTGCAAGTCAGAACGGGATTGCCTTGAGAGGTCATTCCACCAGGATTCGAGGTAAAATCGATCATTAAGATCAACTTCTGATGCTCTGAAATTTGGGTTAACATAAGCAGTACCTAGGTCGGGTATTCGCATGCCGGCTGTTGGCAACTCGCCGGTTTCGACGATTGGTCGCGAAAGAGCCTTTTTATAATACTCAGAAAGTGCCAGGCGCTTTTCGTCCGCACCCCCGCTGGACACTAGTCCAAGTAGTGCCTTCTCTAGTCCCTGCAGCCCAGTCTGGATCTGTTCGATGCCCCGAAGGTCGGCTCGGATTTCGAGAAGGTCCATTTGGAGCGCCTGAAAACTAACCATGTCAGCCCAAAACGCAACCTCTGGAAAATCCGTCGCAAGTTGGCGGAACATCACCTCGTATTTCGCGCGGCCCTCATCTCGCGCCCATATGCGCAACTGCCTCGTAAAAGTTTCCTGTTCCTTGGTGTTTACGTTATCCCATTCAGGACCGACAATTACTTCACGCATTTGGACTACTATATTCGCGAAAAACTCACCAAGCTCGAACAAGGTTTGCCCATATGGTCTTTGCGGTGCCGGAATTGGCAACTCCGCACAGAGGAGCGAGTTCACAATCGGTCTGAGCTTATTTGAATCTGGGCTATATCTAGTCGCTGCTGTAACTTGAGCCCGCTTGTCGAGGTCGGTCTGTGGCCGCTTGACGAAGGGACTATCAGTACGGTGGCCCGTGTTTCCCCTCAGCCGATCCCTCTCCGATCTGACCAGACGCCTATGTGCTCTAGCTAGCGTCTCCACTATGGGCCTAGGAACATTCCCCCAATCGGGGTGCTTCGAGAGGTAGTCGCCCTGGAAGAGAAGCTTAATGTCGTCAAACTTCAGAAGATAATTCTTGTCATCAAGCATCTTTATCAAATCGAAGTAGCATGTGATAACTATCACTGCGTGCGCGGCTACAATGCGCTCTGTTTTGTCATACCGACCCAGGCCGCGGACTTTCTCGGCCAGGCCCTTCCATAGCGAGTAGCTTAGCCTAATGAACTCACTCTTGACCTCAAAGAGGCTGAGCGCCAACGGGCTACCAGCAGCCGTAGCTAGCAACAGAATGCCGCCGGCTAGCCGATCTAAGGCCTCGAATACAGTGCTATCTTCGCCGCCGAGAATCCGTACGGCGTCCTTGTATGACAGACCCTTGCTTGACATCCGCGCTCCCAGTACTGGCGAACTGTGTATCGAAGTGTAGCGGCTCCCGAGCTAGCTTGTCGCGTATGACGACGTGACCATAGCTTGACGGCAGTTGTGGCAGATCCTGAGGAGTGGTGCGCGATCCAGGAAAAACGAATTCTGCGTGGCGGGTACCCCGACCATGGCTGGCTGGTCTGACCGGTCGTACGGGCGCCTTGGCTCAGCCCCATACGCTGGCCCCCAGGCAGCGCAGGTGCCTGTCTCGGAGTCCCAGGCGTCAGATAGGTGCGAGCATGCATGCTCAGGGTGGCCCAGGTGCAGAAGGCATGGACTCGGTGGCGCCGGGCGGGACATCCGGGCTAGACGCACCCGTGCAGGGCCGGTGGCCCGTCCTGGCCGTGATGATCTCGTGCCTCATCGCGGCAAAGTGAGTGCGTGGAGTGCGACCCTTCGTTCGCGAAGGTTCCGTTACTGGGGCCGAGTTCGGCCTTGTTCGCGTATGTACTGGGCGGGGCATGTCTCCGAGGCCGCCACGCGCAGCCCAGCGCCCAGGGCGACAGTGGCGAACACGCACAGCGGGGTGTGCAGACCAGCGCTTGATCGTCGATGCCGTGGAACTCGCTCGCAACTGCTCGCAGTACTCACGAATCTTGGCCGCCATGAGCTTGCGGCGTGCCGGAACATGCCACTCCAGGGCGAACGGGACGTCCGCCAGCAGTCCCGCCAGGCGGGCCAGCGACTCGCAATACGACCCGTCCGGCATCAGGGTCATCGCGATCATCAGCCGGATGACCAGCGGATAGGACATGATCCGCCGCCGCTCCCGCTTCCTCAGCAGCCCCTTCGCGATCGCGGCGTCCGCGATCGCCTCGATCACCCGTCACCGAGATGGCGCTCCAGCTCGCCCAGCCGCACCAGATCAGGCAGCCAGGCATCCGCCAGCACCGTCCCGTCCCGGCAGACCACGGCCGGGGCCATCACCCCCGGCGGCAGAACACCGCCAGCTCGCCCGCCACC
The DNA here is from genome assembly GCA_963808315.1 of uncultured Actinomycetes bacterium. Lineage (GTDB taxonomy): Bacteria > Actinomycetota > Actinomycetes > Streptosporangiales > Streptosporangiaceae > Palsa-504. Next base: position 308,158 of record CAWEFK010000010.1, read on the forward strand.
GGCACCGCACCCCCGCCGTGACCGTCCACCTACCGCGAACCAGCAGGCCAGCAGCCCCCAGCAACCACCGTCCCCGCAGGCGTCTCCCCGTCCGGGGACACAGCGGCCCGGGTTGCATCAGCGACGGCAGGCAGACAAGAATGCACAAGGGACTCCTGGACGAGCGTGGATTCGATACCCAACGCCTACCAGGAGTCCCTCTCGCGAGCAAAACACCCCGGGAACCATCCCGCAGCCCGGAATAAAACCCAGTTCACAGCCTCACGCGAACCGGAACACCTTAAGTCCGTGCGTGGTGTTGGCCTGGGTCCGCTGCCCGCGGGCAGCTATGTGCTAATCGATGAGCACATAGTTAGATTTCTCCTCGGGCCGCCCGGCTGTCTTGCAGCTATGTCGGCCCGGCCGGCGCGGAATCGGGGCTAGCATCCGTTCCATGGAAATCATTCCCGACAAGCGCAAGGTCGTTGGCCTCGTCGAGCAAGCTTACAAGGGCGAGATTTGCCTTCCTAACTTTCAACGCGATTTCGTGTGGACCCGCGAAGAAGTCGCCGACCTCATGCGGTCGATCATCCGCGGCTACTTCATCGGCTCCCTGCTCCTACTCCGTTGCGACAAGGAGAACCCTCCCTTCGCTCCGATCTTCTTGCGCGGGGCAAACCCGCCCTACAGGGACGCGCGGCCGGAGCTCCTGGTGCTCGATGGACAGCAACGGCTCTCGTCCCTTATGTACGCGCTCACCGCCCCCGATCTCTCTTTGAAGGATTCCAGTCAGAGGCGGTGGTTCTTCCTGAACCTCGATCTCTTGTTGTCGGAGCCGGATAACGACGAGATCATCTTCGACCGGGCAAAGCGTGAGCTCCGCGGACTCGATACCCCGGACGCGCAGTACAGGCAGCGGATCCTGCCCTGCACCGCGCTTCTCGCGCAGCAGAGCTTCTACGCTTGGCGAGACGGATTCGAGGACTGGCTGCGGTCAAACGCGCCCGATCAGCTCGGCCAGTACCGCTCGGAGTGGCGGGCTGTGTGGACCAGCGCCGCGACGGCGTTCCAGACGTTCGAGGCGCCGCTCGTGGAGTTGCCCCGCGTCGATGAGTCCGACAGCGAGTCCATTGGCCGCGTCTGCGCCATCTTCGAGAAGCTGAACTCGACCGGCGTCGACCTCTCGGTCTACGACCTCCTGACCGCGCGCTTGTACCGCTCAGGGATTCGCCTGCATGACCTGTGGGCGGCCGCCTGCAGAGCTCACACTCGTCTGCGGGCGTGGTCGAAGGGCAAGGCCGACGAGCACAAGTTCGGTGTTCTCGTGCTTCGCACGCTCGCTCTGCTCCGTGGTCTTGACCCGAAGCCGCGGATCCTCATCGACTTGCTGCCGGCCGACTTCGAGTCCGACTGGCGGCGGGCTGCGGCTGCCATCGAGCGAGCGCTTGAGATCACCGAACTTGTCGGCCCCGACGGCTTCGGGGTCTTCGCCGAGAAATGGCTTCCGGGATTCGGCATCATTCCTATCCTGGCTGCGCTGCGAGCCGAGATCGACGCGCGCAAGCTGGGCGAGCAAGAGCGTGCGGACCTCCGCCGCTGGTACTGGTGCAACGTCTTCATGGAGCGGTATTCAAGCGCTGTCGAAAGCAAGTCCCGCAAGGACTACCTCGAAATGACGCGGCATTGGTTCGACGGCAAGCCCGAGCCGGAGGTTTTCCGCGAGGCGCAGAACTGGATCGGCGCGCCGGGATTTCGCATCCGCGGTTCGGCGAGCTACGCCAGTGCCGTCTACAGCGGGGTCTTCTGCCTGCTTGCGCTCCGCAACGCGCGAGACTGGCGCCGTGGCGAGGACATTCGCCTGCAGGAGCTGCAAGACCATCACATCTTCCCGCAGGCGTACCTCAAGCGACATGAGATAACTAAACGAGTGGATGTCAATACGATTGCGAATCGGACGCTCATCTCCGACGAGACCAATGGCAGGATCAAGGACAAGGCGCCAGCTGTGTATGTCCGTGACCGGAGTATTTTCCCGTCCGGTGCCCGGCTCGACCTCCTTGAGCCACATTTCATTGACGACACCACGCTTCCGATGCTCCTAGCCGCCCTCGAAGAGCTGCCCGACGCTGAGTCCGCCGCCCTGTATGGCAGGTTCCTGCAAGCTCGTGAAGCCGCGATGATCGAAGAGATCCGGCGGGCCTGTGGCATATCGACGAGTCCCGCGACTGGTCCAGAAGACACGGAGCCAGACGATGTCGCTGCTGACATCAAGGCGGCGGCCTCGCTGGCAGAAGACACAGCCAACGAGCTGGAGCTGGACACCGTTTAGCGACCGCTGGCTGAACAGCACGGGTGTTTACGTCCGGAGGGCTCCGCCGCGAGCCGATGCGGTTTCGGGCGTCGTCCTCTGCTCGGGTGAAAAGCTTCTGGGACACATAGGAGAAGAATGTCGCTGCTTCAGTACGCTTCGTGTAGCGGTGTGACCGTATCGACACTTTACGTGATGTAGCGCTAGCCTTGCGTCACGCGCGGGTGCAGTGCGCAGTAACGAGGACTCGGGAGGGTGGTCCATGACGGCTGTTTCAGCCGAGGTCTCTGGCGCACGGGGCGCCCCCTCAGGGAATCCGGACGTGCCGGAAGCCGGGCAGCTTGTCCGGGTCCGCGGGCAGCAGTGGGTGGTCAGCAACGTAAGCACCAGCCACCAGCCCCAGGACGAGCTCGCCGCCACGCGGATCCCCGGCCGTACCCTCGTCACCCTCACCAGCGTCAGCGACGACGACCTCGGCGACGAGCTGACCGTCGCCTGGGAGATCGAGCCCGGCCGCGAGATCGTCCCCGCCACCCAGCTCCCGGCAGTGACACCAGCGAACTGGGACGACCCGCAGCAACTCGGCGCCTTCCTCGACGCCGTCCGCTGGGGCACCGTCGCCAGCGCCGACACCCGGACGCTCCAGGCCCCGTTCCGGTCCGGCATCACGATCGAGGAGTACCAGCTCGAACCCGTCGCCCGCGCCCTCGCCATGCCGCGGGTCAACCTGCTCATCGCCGACGACGTGGGCCTCGGCAAGACGATCGAGGCCGGCCTGGTCGTCCAGGAGATGCTGCTCGCCACCGGGCACGGCGCGTCATCGTCGTCTGCCCGGCGTCGCTCACGCTCAAGTGGCGCGAGGAGATGGAGGCCAAGTTCGGCCTCGGCTTCACGATCGTGGACACCGCCCAGCTCAGGGAGCTCCGGCGATCCCACGGGCTCGAAGCCAACCCCTTCGCCGTCTACCCGCGCACGATCATCAGCCTGCAGTGGCTGCGCACCCCCCGCGTCCAGCGCATGCTCGACGAGGTCCTGACCAGCGAAACGCAGGTTCCCCGGCTTCTTCGACCTGCTGATCGTCGACGAGGTCCACCACTGCGCCCCCGCCGAGCCGCCGAAGCCCAACGGCTACCCGGTCGAGAGCAAGCAGACGCAGGCGGTCAGAAGGCTCACCGAGCACAGCCAGCACCATCTCTTCCTGTCCGCGACCCCGCACAACGGCTACTCGTGGTCGTGGCAGGCGCTGCTGGAGATGCTCGACCCGCAGCGCTTCTTCAAGGGCCAGGAGCCGGACAAGGCCACGCTCGACCAGGTCATGATCCGCCGCCTCAAGACCGACATCAAGAATGACGACGGCACCGAGCGCTTCCCCGCCCGCACGATCAACGCGATCGACATCACCTACACCGACGCCGAGCGCGAGGCCTACGACCTGCTCCAGCTCTACACCGCCGCCCGCCGCACCAAGCCGGGCGCGGCCCAGGCCCGCGCCGGCGACCTGGTGACGCTCATCCTCAAGAAGCGCCTCTTCTCTTCCCCCGCGGCCTTCGCCCTGACCCTCGAGGCCCATCTCGAAAGCGAAGATCAAAATCATCATCCCGAACGGGTGGTGGTGACTCCGAGCACCGCCGATGACCTGGACTGGATGGACGACGTCCTCGGCTGGGACACCGAGCCGTCCGACGACGATCCCGGCAGCGACGACGAGCGCGAGGTCTTCGGCCGCGTCGCCAGCCTGCCCGGCATCCTCGACGACGTGCGGGAATCCGGCGGCTCCGTCATGGAGGCCGCCTACCGCCGCCAGCTCGCCGAATGGGCGCAGCGCCATGCCGAGCCCGCCGACACCAAGGCCAAGGCCCTCGTCGCCGAGCTCAACCGCGTCTGCCGCCCGGACGGCGACTGGGACAAGGGCGAGCGCGTCATCGTCTTCACCGAGTACAAGGCCACCCAGCAGTGGCTGGCCGGCATCCTGACCGCGCGGGGCCTGGGCGGGGACCGGCTCGGCCTGCTGTTCGGCGGCATGGACGAGAACAAGCGCGAGCACCTCAAGGCCGCGTTCCAGGCCGGCCTGGACCGCGACCCGGTGCGCATCCTGCTCGCGACCGACGCCGCGAGCGAGGGCATCGACCTGCAGCGGCACTGCCACCGGGTCATCCACTACGACATCCCGTTCAACCCCAACCGGCTCGAACAGCGGATCGGCCGGGTGGACCGGCACGGCCAGACACACGAAGTAGAGGTCTCCCACTTCGTCGGCGCCGGCTGGGACAAAGAACCCGAGGGCTCCTACGCCGGCGACCTGGAGTACCTGTCCCGGGTCGCGCAGAAGGTCGCGACCGAACGCCAGGACCTCGGCAGCGTCAACCCGGTGCTCGCGCACGCGGTCGAGGCCCGGATGCTCGGCCGGCCGCGGCTCATCGACCCGCTGCAGGTCACGCCGAAGGCATCCACGAGCCTGCTGCGCGCCGAGCGTGACCTGCGCGACCAGGTCCGCAAGCTGCATGACCAGCTCGACGCGAGCGTCCGGGAACTGCACGTCGCCCCGGCCAACGTCCGCCGCGTCGTGGACACGGCCCTGGCCCTCGCCGACCAGCCGCCGCTGGCCGACGAGCCGGGCGGCCTGATCGCTCCGCCCGCGCTGCGTGCCGGGTGGGAGCGGACCGTGACCGGGCTCGCCGATCCGCTCGACGGGCACCTGCGGCCGCTCACGTTCGACGCGAAGGTCGCCGAGGGCCGGGACGACGTCGTCCTCGCCCACCTGGAGTATCCGCTTGTCGCGCAGGCGACGCGGCTGCTCCGCTCGGCGATCTGGGGCGGACGCGCGGCCCTCAACCGGGTCGCCGCGCTCAAGTTCACGCCACCCGCGGACGCGGGGGTCAACGGGCCGCTCGTCGCCGTGTTCGCCCGGCTCGTGCTGGTCGGCGCCGACGGCCGGCGGCTGCACGAGGAGATCATGCTGTCGGCCCGGATCGTCCCGCCGGCCGGACGGTCCCGGCGCGTGGAACTGGAAGAGCGACGGCACGAGGCGCTGTACGCCGCCGTGGAGGCCGCCCTCGAACCGGACGCCTGCCGCCTCGCCCCCGAAGCAGCGCGGCTCGACTTCGCCGACCGGTGGAGCGAGCTTGAGCCGCTGCTCGCCGGCGACGTGGAGCAGCGCGCGAAGGAACGCAAGGAGCGCCTGCAACGCACCCTCGACCAGCGCGAGGCCACCGAGCAGCGCAACGTGGACACCGTGTTCACCCAGCTCAAGGCGAACCTGGACACCGCGCTCGACGGGCCGGGAGCGGTGCAGCTCACCTTTGACCAGCTCGATGAGCTGGAGAAGCACGCCTACGACCGGGACCGCCAGGCGTGGGCAGCGCGCCGCGACGGGCTCGCCGAAGAGAAGCAGCGCGAGCTTGACGCGATCAGGCGGCGCTACGAGAACGTCCGCGAACTGGTCTTCCCGTTCGCCGTAGCGCTGTGCGTCCCGGATGAGGTGGCCGAATGAGAGCGCAGGGTGTCAGCGAGGAGGTCCGCAAGCGGCACGCGTGGCTGGAGCTGCTCCAGGTCTCCGGGCCGTTCCTCACGCTGCCCGTGGCCCACCGGGTCTTCCCCAACGGGCTGCCGGAAGTGCCCGTCCAGCAGCGCGCCGCCGTCCGCGCGCTCGTCGCCCAGATGATGGACGACCGCGGCGCCAGCAGGCACGCGGTCATCACGGCAATGCTGCGCGACGTCTTCGACTGGCAGCAGCACCTCGTCATCGACGACGCCATGCCGCAGACCCTCACCGAGATCGTGGCGGACCACGGGGTCACGCTCCGCCCGGACTTCGGCTACTTCGACGAGACCGAGGACGACGCGGCTGAGGACGCGGACACCGGCGATGAGGACGGCTCCGACCTCTCGGATGCCTCCGAAGATGAGGAGCAGGAGGACGACGAAGACTCCGAAGGCGACGACGCCGAGGCCAGCGGTGGCGGCACGAGCAGCGGGCCGTGGAAGCTGCTCGGGATGGTCACCGCCTGGGGAACGCATCCGCTGACCCGGACCACGACCGGGACCTGGACGGCGAACGCCGTCGAGCGGCTGGCCGTGCTGCTCCGTGCCCGGGACGTGCCGGTCGGGATCGTCACCGACGGACGCTGGTGGGCGCTCGTCACCGCGCCGCGCGGCGGCGCGACCGGCGCCGCCGTGTGGGACGCGTCCCTGTTCAGCGAGGAGCCGAAGTCCCTGGAGGGCCTCGTCGCCCTGCTCACCCGCTCCCGCTTCCAGGCCGCGCAGCCGAAGGACAAGCTCCCGGCCCTGTTCGCCGAATCCCTCGAACGCCAGGAAGAGGTCACCGAGCAGCTCGGCCGCCAGGTCCGCGAGGCCGTCGAGCTCCTCGTCACCACGCTCGACCAGCTCGACCGCGAATCGAACGGCACGCTCCTGGCCGGCGTCAGCGACGACGACTTCTACGCCGGCGTCGTCACGATGATGATGCGCGTCGTGTTCCTGCTGTTCGCCGAGGAACGCCGCCTGCTGCCCAGCGACGACGACCTGTACGTCACCGCCTACAGCGTCGGCCACCTCGTCGAGCAACTGGAGCAGGCCGACAGCCTCGGCGCGGTCCTCGGCCAGCGCACCGCCGCCTGGCACCGGCTGCTCGCCGTCACCCGCGCCGTCCACTCCGGTGTCGCCCACGAGGACCTGCGGCTGCCCGCCTACGGCGGCGGCCTGTTCGACCCCGACCGCTACCCGTGGCTCGAAGGCCGCCCCGACGCCGGCACGCCCGCCGCCGCGGCCCGGCCGCCCGCCGTGGACGACCGCACCGTGCTGCGGATGCTCCGCGCCGTCCAGTACGTGGTCATCGGCGGCGAGCGCCGCCGCCTCACCTTCCGCGCCCTGGACGTGGAGCAGATCGGCTACGTCTACGAAGGCCTCCTCGAACTGGAGGTCCGCACCGCCACCGAGACCGTGCTCGGCCTGGCCCGCCCGTCGAAGTGGCCGCAGAAGATCAAGGAAGACGCCGAGGTCGCGCTCTCGCCAGCGCCGCCGACCTGACGGTCAAGGACTGACCGACCGCACCGGCTGGTCGGCGAAGAGGGTGCAGGCCGCGCATCGCGACCGCGGGCACCGATGCCGAACGGGTCAGCGCGCTCCGCAGCGTGCCGTCGCCGACCCCGAACTGGCGGAGCGCATCACTCCCGTTCCTCGGCCTGCTCCGCTACGACGAGCTCGGCCTGCCCGCTGATCTTCCCGCCGGGCAGCCGGTACGTGACCCGGTCGCACCGCCGCGCCGCGACCGGCACCCACTACACGCCCCGGTCCCTCGCCGAAGAGGTCGCCGAAGGCGCCCTGCAGCCCCTCGTCTACCGCCCCGGTCCCCTGGAGACGTCGGACACGTCGCAGTGGCGGATCCGCCCGTCCAAGCAGATCCTGGAGCTGAAGGTCGCGGACATCGCGATGGGCTCCGGCGCGTTCCTCGTCGCCGCCTGCCGCTACCTCGCCGACCGCCTGATCGAGGCATGGCTGGACGAAGGTGACGCCGAAGCCCTCGCCATGGACCTGCACCGCACCGCCGGCCGCGTCGGCGCGGACGCCGAAGCCGACCAGCTCCTGCTCAAGGCCCGCCGCGAGATCACCGAGCACTGCCTGTACGGCGTCGACATCAACCCCCTCGCCGTCGAGATGGCGAAGCTGTCGCTGTGGCTGATCACGATGGACACCGAACGGCCCTTCGGCTTCCTCGACGACCGCCTCGCCGCCGGGGACTCGCTGCTCGGCCTGGTCAGCCTGGAGCAACTGGAGTCGCTGCACGTGGACGCGAAGGAGGGCCGCCGCCTGCACCACGGCACCCTCGACTTCGCCTCGGAATGGCGCGACAAGCTCGCCCAGGCCGCCGACCTCCGCCGCAAGATCACCGCCACCGGCGGCGTCACGATCCGCGACATCGAGCACAAGGCCCGGCTGCTCGCCCAGGCGGAGAAGCTGTCCGGCGAGATCACCACGGTCGCCGACGCGATCACGGCGGCCGGCCTCGCGAACGCGAAGCTGAAGGGCAAGAAACTCGACCAGGCGTTCCTTGGAGCTGTACGTCTCGGTCAGCAACGAAGAAGGACCTGACCCCGTACGTCGAGAAGAACCTCCAGGACCCGCGCCCAGCAGGCACGGTCGAGCGCGAACCCTTCCACTGGCCGCTGGCGTTCCCCGAGATCTTCGCCGACACGACGACCCCCGGCTTCGACGCCATCATCGGCAACCCCCCGTTCCTGGGCGGCAAGAAGATCTCTGGCACGTTGGGCGACGACTACCTGGCCTGGCTGCAGCGCTGGGACGGCAACGACGTCAAGGGCAACGCCGACCTCGCGGCGCGGTTCCTGCTGCGCGACGAGCGGCTGCTGTCGCAGCGCGGGCAACTTGGCCTACGTCACCACCAACACCCTCGTCGAGGGCGACACCCTCGAGGTCGGCATGGAGCAGGTCACCGACGGCCTGACCATCCGTGCTGGACGCTCACCGCACCCGTGGCCGACGAAGAGCGCGAACCTGCAGATCGTTGAGCTCTGGGCCAGTCGAGTCGCAGCCATCCAAGGGATGCTGTCTACTGGCTGGATGGCGAGGAGGTTCCGGCGATCGGTCCCGACCTCGAACCCTACGGGCGCATCCGCGGCCGCCCGCAGCGACTCCGCGAGAACGACGGACATCGCATTCCAAGGCTCGTACGTGCTCGGGCTAGGATTCACGCTCACCGAAGACCAGAAGGACGAGCTGATCGCCCAAGATCCGCGCAATGCTGAAGTCATTCAGCCGTACGTGATCGGCAGGGATCTCAACCAGCGCCCTGACTGCTCAGCAAGTCGCTGGATCATCAATTTCCGTGGACTGGTCACTGGAACGCGCGGAGGAATATCCCGACTGCCTCGAAATCGTTCGCCGCCTTGTCAAGCCAGAGCGAGACCGCAAACAAGCGACAAGCTACCGAGAATTCTGGTGGCGATTACTGGCGCCATCGGCCCGGAGCTGTACGAGGCGATCGACGGACTCGACCACGTGCTGGCTATCTCGCACGGTCAGCAACGCGGTCATGCCAGTGCGCGTCCCTACAGGACAGGTATTCTCGACCAATGTGCGCTGTCTTCGCGCTCGATGATTTCGCTAGCCTCGCACTGCTTGTCGTCGAGCATTCATTCGATCTGGGTGATCCGCTACACCTCGACGATGCGAACCGACATCAGCTACTCGCCGTCTGACGTGTTCCTTACGCTGCCGCGACCGCAGCCAACGCCGGAACTGGAAGCGCTCGGGCGTCAACTCGACGAGACTCGCCGCGAACTGATGCTCTCCCGCGCCTGGGGACTCACCAAGACCTACAACCGCGTCCACGACCCCGACAACCACGAGCCCGCGATCCAGGAACTCCGCGACATTCACGTCGCGATCGACGAGGCGGTCATGCGGGCCTACGGCTGGGACGACCTCGATCTCAAGATCGGGCATCATCCGACGAAGATCGGGATCCGGTGGACGGTCAGCAAGGAGGCCCGGTTCGAGTTGCTGGACCGGCTGCTCGAAGAGAACCACCGGCGCTACGCACTGGAGAACCCGTCGTGACCACGCCAGACGCCACCTCGTTCCAGGTCCGGGCCGAGCTGGAGGATCTCCTAGAGCGGGATCTGCTCGGGCCGTGGGACGGGCCGGAAGAGGAGCTTCCGCCGGGAACCTCGCCCGCCGAGCGGTACATGCTCGGGCGGCTCGTGCCGCGGCAGCAGCCGGAAGAGCCTGCCGACGACGAGCAGCTAGAGCCGGAGCTTGTCGACCGGGAGGTGGCCTCCCCGGCGTCCGGCGACGATGGAGAGGAAGAGGGCGCCGAGGCAGACGCCACGGTCCGTTCGGGATCTATGTCTGCCTCAGCCATCGGACTGGCGTTCAGCGTGCCGGCGACCGTCGACGTGATCACCGTGGTCGCCAAGTGGGGCCGGTACGAGCGGTCTCCTTCGGAGACGCACGAGACGCCGACCGGGCGGGCCGCGACCACCTGGCACCGGGTGCCGGCGGGCGGGTCCGTCGAGGTGCGGACCGACGCCGAGGGGTCGGACTCGCTCGTGCCGGACGACGAGCAGCCGGGCGTGGTCGTCCGGTACACGGTGCGGCACCGCGGGGCGCGGCGCGTCGTCGAGCTGTCGCTGGTCAACGGGCAGCGGACGCCGGCGCAGACCCAGGACACGGCGCGGCTGTACCAGGTGGGGCTGACCGTGACCGCGCTGGACGGGAACGCGGCGATCTTCTGCGGGCACAACGACCCGGACATCGCGGAGCCGCCGCCGGGGTCGGACGACGAGCGGCTGCACCTGGAGCTGCTGCACCGGGCGACGCGCATGTACGCGAACGGGCGGCAGTGCGCGGTCGATGCCGCCGTGCGTGATGGCGAGACGCGGGCGTGGCAGCTGTCCACGACGTGCTTCCCGGCGGCGGAGGTGCAGCTCGTCGTGCCGGGGAAGGTGCCGGGCCTGGTGCTCGACATGGCGCGGCTCGGGTCGCCGGAGCTGGGGCGCGATGACCTGGTGCGGGCGCTGCGGCCGCTGGTGACCGGGTACCGGAAGTGGCTGACCGAGCAGGCGTCCCGGGTGGAATCGGATCCGGAGATCGCGCGGTACGGCGACGCGGGGCAGCGCGCCGTGGCGGCGGCGCGCGACGTGGCCGGCCGCCTGGAGCGGGCGATCGAGCTGCTGCGGACCGACGGGATCGCGCGGGAGGCGTTCCGGTTCGCGAACCAGGCGATGGCGCTGCAGCGCGTGCGGTCGGAGGTGGTGCGGGCGCGGATGTCGGCGCCCGGCGCGGACGTGGCCGGGCTGCTGCGCCGTCTGGACGTGCCGGAGAACCGGTCGTGGCGGCCGTTCCAGCTCGCGTTCGTGCTGCTGTGCCTGCCGGGGCTGACCGATCCGGCGCATGCCGACGCGCACCGGGGTCTTGGCGACCCGGCGAACGCCGAGGTGCAGCTGCTGTTCTTCCCGACCGGCGGCGGCAAGACCGAGGCGTACCTGGGGCTCGCGGCGTACACGTTCGCGATCCGGCGGCTGCAGGGCGTGGTCGGGTCTGGTCCTGACGCCTATGACGGGACGCGCGGGGTCGCGGTGCTGATGCGGTACACGCTGCGGCTGCTGACGGCGCAGCAGTTCCAGCGGGCCTCGGCGCTGGTGTGCGCGTGCGAGATGCTGCGCCGGGAGCGGGTCGACGCCGGGGACTCGCGGTGGGGCACGACGCCGTTCCGGATCGGGCTGTGGGTCGGCTCGTCGGTGTCGCCGAACTCCTTCGAGGAGGCCGAGCGGCAGATCACCGAGTCGCGGGGCTCGGAACGGGTGCTGGGCGGCGTGCTGCAGTTGCCGGTGTGCCCGTGGTGCGGGTCGCGGCTGTCGTCCGGCGAACGTGGAGACCAACCGGCTGCGGCGGCGGGTGCTGGTGTACTGCTCGGACCCCGAGGGGGACTGCGCGTTCTCGCCGCGGAACTCTCCCGACGAGGGACTGCCGGTGCTCACCGTGGACGAGGAGATCTACCGGCTGACGCCCGGCCTGGTGATCGCCACGGTGGACAAGCTGGCGCAGCTGCCGTGGAAGGCGTCGACCGCAACCCTGTTCGGGCTGGTGGACACCGAGTGCACCCGGCACGGGTGGCAGAACCCCGATTTCTCGTCTTTCTGCGGGCCGGGCGGCCATCCGGCACGGGCGGACCTGCCGCGCGGCGTGATCCAGCCGGCGATGCGGCTGCGGCCGCCGGACCTGATCATCCAGGACGAGCTGCACCTGATCAGCGACGCCCTCGGCTCGATGGTGGGCCTGTACGAGACCGCGATCGACCGGCTGAGCTCGCGTGGCCCGATCCGGCCCGTGCTCGTCGCCTCCACCGCGACCGTGCGGCGGGCGCGGGACCAGGTGGAGCAGGTGTTCGCGCGCGGCCTTACCGTGTTCCCGCCGCCGGTGCTCGACGCGGGCGAGACGTACTTCTCCGCGACCGTGCCGCCGTCGCCGTCCACGCCGGGGCGGCGGTACCGGGGCATCCTCGCGCCGGGTGAGCGGCTCAAGTCGGTGGAGATCCGGGTCGCGTCGGCGCTGATGGAGCACGCGCAGTTCCTCTTCGACCGGTACGGCGCGGCGGCCGACCCGTACATGACGCTGGTGGACTACTTCACCGCGACCAGGGAGCTGGCCGGGATGCGGCGCCTGGTCGAGGACGACATCACCGACCGGCTGCGCAGCCAGCAGGTCCGCACCCGGCGGCGGTCGCCGATCGTGCAGGAGCTGACCGGGCGGATGCCGTCAAGCCGGATCGCCGAGAGCCTGGCCGACCTGGAGCACCGCTTCGACCCGCAGTTCGACTCGACCGCGGCCCTGGACGAGCTGCGCCGGGACCCGGACGGGTTCCGGGCGCGGTCCGAGGGACGGGCGCGCCCGATCGACGTGCTGCTCGCCACGTCCATGCTCCAGGTGGGCGTGGACGTGCAGCGGCTCGGCCTGATGGCCGTCACCGGGCAGCCGAAGAACGCGGCCGAGTACATCCAGGCCACGTCCCGCGTCGGCCGCTCGCCGTCGCGGCCGGGGCTCGTGGTGACCATCTACCAGTGGTCGCGGCCCCGCGACCTGGCGCACTATGAGTCGTTCGGGTACGACCACGCGACGTTCGGGCTGCGGGTTGAGGGGCTGACCACGACGCCGTTCAGCGACCGGGCGCTGGACCGCGGGCTGACCGGGGTGCTGGTGACGTTGCTGCGGCATTCCGGGGTGTCGTCGCTGCCGAACGTCGCGGCGCACTCCGTGCCGCTGTCCGGGCCGTTCGTCGCCGCGCTGCTCGACGCGGTCGGCGCGCGGGCCGAAGTCGTCACCCACGAAGCGGAACGCGCCAGCTCGGTCCGGGCCGAGCTGCAGCACCGGCTGGACCGGTGGTACACGCGGCGGCAGGCCGTGCAGACCGGGCGCCTCGGGTACAAGGAGGCGCCGGACGTCAACGGGCTGCTGCGCGAGCCGGACGAAGGATCGTGGGATCTGTGGTCCGCGCCGATGTCCATGCGCGAGGTAGAGGCGGAGATCCTGCTGCAGCTCGACCGGGACGACCGCAGCGTCGGTGACGCGCCGGCCTGGAGCTACGAGCGTTCGACCTCTGGAGGTCCCGCATGACCATTCCGGCGGCTGCCGCGTCTGGCGTTTCTGGCGTGTCCGGTGCCGGGCAGCGCAGTGCTCCCACCCGGATCGGGCAGGCACGGCCGAGTCATCTCATCACGACCACCGGGGTGGGCGCGACCGTCGACTTGCCGTCGATGAGCGTGATCGTGCGCGGCCTGGACGCGTGGAACCCCGAGCACCAGGATCCGGTCGACGAGCCGCGCCTGCTTGAGGCGGTGCAGCGGGTACTCGGACCGCAGGTCCGGGCGCTGCGGCACGCGCCGTGGGATCCGGATGCCAACGACGACCCGCTCACGCGTACCGGCGTGCCGGTGACGCCGTTCCCCCGGTGGGTGCGCTGCCCGCGCTGCTACCGGCTCGGCCCGCTGGACCCGCCGGGCCAGTTCGAGCTGATCCACCGGTGGGGGCGGCGCCCGGACCTGGCCAAGTACGTGCACGCGCACTGCCTGCGGCAGGCGTCGCTCCGCGTGGCGAGCAGGCGCGCGTGCGTGCCCGCGCGTTTCCTGGTCGTCTGCGAGGACGGTCATCTGGACGACTTCCCGTACGTGGACTTCGTCCACGCCACCCGAGCCGAGGGCGTCTGCGACGGGCCGCAGCTCACCATGTCCGACGCGGCGTCCACCCTGGGACCACGGGTGACGGTCCGGTGCGTGACGTGCGATCACAGCCGGTCCATCCAGGAGGCGGCGGGCAGCGGCGGCTGGCAGAAGCTGCCGGTCTGCCGGGGCCGCCATCCCCACCTGCAGCGGTTCTACCAGTGCGGCAAGCAGCTGAAGCTGATCGTGCTCGGCGCGAGCAACCTGTGGTTCGCGGTGTCGGCGAGCGCCTTGCACCTGCCGCAGGGACAGACGGTCGAGGACCTGGTCGCGGCGAACTGGGAGATCCTGGGCGTCCAGCCGTCGGCTGCGGTGGCGCAGATGATCATCGAGGGCATGGATGCGCTGCGTGGCCTGCGCGGGCATCCGATCGAAGAGGTGTGGGGATGCATCGAGAAGCTGCGCGGGCAGGGCGGCCCCACGGTCCCGGAATCGCCCGACAACCTGCTGGACGCCGAATGGCAGCTGCTGTCGCGCCCGACGACGGAGCGGCAGGACGAGGACTTCCGCGCGGTGCCGACCGACTCACCGCGCGGTTATGACAGTCTCATCGACCAGGTGGTCCTGGTGTCGCGGCTGCGCGAGGTCCGCGCCCTGCTCGGGTTCACCCGGCTGTCCGCGCCGGAACGCGACGAGCTCCGGCCGGTCCGCCGGATCCCGCTCGCACGCGGCCCGGCGGAGTGGGTGCCAGCCGTCGAGCAGCGAGGCGAGGGCATCTTCCTGGAGCTACGGGAGCAGCACGTCGCGCGATGGGCGTCGTCCGTCGCCGAGCACGAGCACATCACCGCGCTGGGGCGGGCCTACCGGCAGTGGGCGCTGGACCGGGACCAGACGCCGACGACGGGGTTCCCGATCGCCCGGTTCCTGCTGATCCACACGCTCAGCCACATGCTGATGCGCCAGGTCGCGCTGGAGTGCGGGTACTCGTCGGCGTCGCTGCGGGAGCGGATCTACCTCGGCACCCCGTCGTCGCCCGCAGCCGGCGTGCTGATCTCGACGGCGGCCAGCGACAGCGAGGGCACGCTCGGCGGGCTCGTCGCGCTGGGCGAACGGCGGTACCTGGAGCGGATACTGCGTCAGGCGCTGGACGACGCTTCCCACTGTTCGTCGGACCCGCTGTGCGCGGAGCACGTCCCGGAGTTCCCGTCGGCGGTGCTGCACAACGCGGCGTGCCACGCGTGCCTGTTCGCCTCGGAGACGAGCTGTGAGTCGGGCAACCGCTGGCTGGACCGCGCGGTGCTCGTCGACCTGACCGGCGACGGCTTCGCGTTCCCGCTGCGGTGAGCGGGCCTGGCGGCGGTTCCGTCACGGACCCGCATGACGGACTGGCGGACTGGGCCTGCCGCACAGCCGAGCGGCTGCCGACCGGCGATGTCTGCCGCCTGGCCGAAGCCGCAGCTGCGGGCGGGCCGGGCGTCCGGCAGTTGCGGGCCACTAGCGGTTCCGTGATTTTGCGGGACGCGTGCGACCAGCTATTGCACCGGCTTGGCTATGCCGAGCCGGCCTACCTGGCAGGTCTGCTCACGGGCACGGCCCGGGCCGTCGAGCGGGCCCGGCGGCATCAGTCGGTGTCGGTCGTCTGGACTGGCCCGGAATCCGGTGTGTCGTCATCGCGGCTGACCGCGGCAGCCGTGATCGAGCTAATCAACGCGGCACGGTCAGAGATCCTGCTCGTCAGCTATGCGACCTACACCGAGCCTTCGATCAGCACTGCATTGTCGGCCGCCGTCGCCCGTGGCGTAGCAGTCACGCTGCTAGCCGAACGCCACGAGGACAACCCGTCCTACACGGCGCTGGGCACCCCCTTCCCGGGCCTCGACGCACTTCGTCTGCACTGGCCTGCCGGGTCCCGCCCGCCCGGCGCGGCGTTGCACGCGAAGATCATCGTGGTCGACGACCAGGTCGCGCTCGTCGGCAGCGCGAACCTCACCAGTCGAGCCATGGAGTCCAACCTCGAATGCGGCATCCTCATCCGCGGCGGCCCCCAGCCCCGCGCCATCCGCGACCACATCACCGGCCTGCACGCAGCAGGGCTACTGCTTCGACTGTGAGATCTTCAGGAAGCCTGGCCTTGCGACTGCCGCCGGCCAGCCACTTCTGCCAGCGCAGGTCGAGCCCCTGCCGCAGGGCCATCTAGCAAGACTCGCCTCGCGAACAAGCCATATCGTGGCGCCGACGTTCGTTGCGCACCAGACATTCCCGGCGAGCAACTCAAGCAGCCTTGATCAAGCATCGGCCGACATACGCGCCATTAGCAATATCTGGGATATTTACTTAACCGGAGTGGAATCGGTAGCTGCAGCTGGAGTTCGCCCGTTCTCCATGGCGGTTCGCCGCTGGCCGGTCCAGGCTTGGCGGGTGACCCAAGCCCCAAGTTGCCGGTGCCGGGCGCGGCTTCTTGCCGGCGAGCAGGTCCTGGAAGCGGACCGGATCATGCCCGGTGGCTAGCTCCAGCACACGGTAGAAGACCAGGCCGCGGCTGCGTGAGCTGCGCCGGTTGAAGCGGAAGACGAACTCGTTGAGGTAGGCGGGCAGGTGGGCCTCGTCTACCGAGCCCTGGTGGGTGCCCAGCAGCCATCGCTTGGCCAGCTCGGCGACGCGGTGCACGTTCGGCAGCAGCTCACCGGGATCTTCGCCGCGGGCGCGGGCGGCACGCTGGCTGCGGCGTTCGCGGGTGTAGCCCAGGCTCCGCAGCCCGCTGTAGCCCTGCCACGCGTCGGTGATGACGGTGCTGCCCGGCTCGACGGCGCCGGTGATGAACGGGTTCAGCGATTCAGCTGAGGCATCGGCCAGCACCGCCATCCGGCAGCGGCCGATCCCCCGCGGCGGGCCGACCTCGACCGCGATGCCGGTGAGCACCTTCTTGCCCTTGGCCCGGCCGCCGCGCAGCCCCGGCTCCGGGCCGCCGATGAACGTCTCGTCCACCTCCACCGTCCGGGACAGCCGGTCCCGGCCCGGCCGCACCAGCACCGACCGCAGCCGGTGCAGCATCGCCCACGCGGTCGGGTAGGAGCCGATCTCCAGCGACCGCTGCAGGCTCTGCGCCGAGATGCCGTCTTTCTGGGTGGCGAACAGCCAGCAGGCGGTGAACCACACCGTCAGCGGCGTGCGCGTGCGGTCGAAGATCGTGCCCGCCGTCACCGAGGTGCGCCCATGGCAGCCAGCGCACTCACGCCGGCCATCACCCAGCTGCCAGCCCCCGGCATGACCGCAAGACGGGCAGGTGAAACCACCCGGCCAACGTACCCAGTCCAGGTAGTCCAGGCAGTCCGCATCGGTACGGAACCAGGCCTGGAACTCGCCAGTCGACCTCGGGTAATGGGTGCCGACACTCGGCTGCTCCATGCCCAGAGCCTACTCAGGTTAACTAAATATCCCAGAGCAATATTATCGAGCAGGTGTTTGATTCAACTCCCGAAGCCACGGTGAAGACGCTGCAACGGATGAACGGCCACGTCTGGCTGATGTCTCATAACCCGGCATACCAGCCGATCCCAGCAGACGACGCCACCATCTTGGGCAAGGTCGTCGCCGTCGTACGCCCCGCCTAGGTCAGACTGAACCGATATCGCGTTTGAGTCGATCCTTTCCACGGGCTGGCCGGATCGCTGAAGGGCAGCGAGTACTTGCTCGCCGAGTGCCGTCGGGCTCATGGGCCGAGCACGATGTCGTATTCGGCGGCCAGCCGCGTCAAGGTCTGCCGGAGAAGCCGGCCTGCTTCGCGATGTCGTAGAGCGACTGATGCTGGTGAACGTAGTGGAGGCTGATCGCTACCGGGTCGGCGCACGGAGCCCGGTAATGTCTTCGGCTATGCGATCGTGGTTGATACGCGGCGTGGTGGCGTCTGGTGCTGTTGGCATGGCCAGCGCGGTCTACCAGGTGGCTGCCGAGGCCCGTGACCGGCGGCGGTTCCCGCCGCCTGGGCGGCTTGCCGACGTCGGCGGCCGGTTCCTGCACCTGCTGGAAGCCGGCACCGGATCCCCCGCGGTGGTCATCGTGCCCGCCATCGGCGGGAATGTGCTGGACTGGCTGGCCTTCCAGCGTGAGCTGGCCGGGGACATACGGGTGTGCGTGTACGATCGCGCGGGGTTCGGGTGGAGCGACCCCCCGCCACGCGGACGGCGGACCTTCAACGACATGGCCGATGAACTGCGGCAAGGCCTAGCCGGCGCCGGAATCGCACCGCCCTACGTGCTGGTGGGCCACTCGATCGGCGGGATCATCGCGCGGCGCTTCACGGTACGCCACCGCCATGACGTAGCCGGATTGGTGCTGATCGATTCCAGCCACGAGGACCAGACGCTTCGGCGCCGGGCGGAGGGATGGTGGCGCGGGGCGCCGCGCATGTTCTGGTACGCGCTGCGGCGCCGGGTGCAAGTTCTCGGCCTGCGCCGCTTGGCGGTACAGGCGGGATTCAGCGAGCTGAACGCCGAGATCGCCCGCGACGTCCCGCCAGCGTTTGCCGCCGCGGCCCGCGCAATTAACCTGACGGCACGGCACCGGCGAGCCGTAACCCACGAGATAATGCTCATAGCCAGGTCACACGGCCAGCCGCCAGAACTCAGCGACCTGCCCCTGACGGTCCTGACAGCAGCTGCGCGGGACGCTACCTGGATGCAGATGCAAGCCGAACTCGCCAAGCTGTCCACGGCGAGCCGGCACATGATCGCCGCCCACGGCGGCCACTACCTCCAGCGTGACGAGCCGGACCTGGTCGCCTCAGCCATCCGTGATCTGATATCACGCATCCGGAAACCAGCTACATCCTTACCTTGTACCGACGCCTTCTCCGGAGGCAGTCCGGGGACACCATCGGGAGATAGGGTCTCGTCTCAACTACCTAAATGGTGGTTATGCACGCCGCCTATCCGTAGAGGCCACTATGCAGCTCTAGAGAGCTGTTTTAGGCGACACTCCGACGTGGCTTGGACCTAGGTCAGCCCGAGATGACGCCGCGCTTGAGCCGGCCCCAGCGGGACCGGGTTGGGGTGGCTGAACGGCCCACCGATTTTCGACAGGCTGGCCTGGTGAAAGGCAGCGAGGACTTGCTCACCGAGCGCCGTCGGACTCATGGGCCGCCCACGTTCGCCACGTTTTCAGTAGGGGTCCTCCGATGTCACGTTCTAGGCGGCTGATCTGAGTGACCAGCGTCGGCTGTGTGACCTGAGTTGGGCCATCCTAGTGCGCAAGTCGGTCGGGGCGGTTGATGGCGTCGAGGGCTTGGCGCAGGTCGTCGGGGATAGGGTCGGCAGCGGTGATGGTCTGCCGTCCTGCCCGGATCCCGATGGTGCGGTATCGGCGGGCTGTCTTGACGAATTTCCTGGTTGACCAGCCGGTTCGCGCTTCTATCCACCTGGTGACGGCGAGGGCAGCGAAGACGATGCTCAGGTGGGCCTCGATGGAGTCGCGCTTGCGGTGGTAGATCGGCCTGGCCTGCAGGTCCGACTTCGACATCCGGAAGCTTTTCTCGATCCGCCAGAGCTCGTGGTAGGAGCTGATGACGAAGCCGGCGGTGACCGGTTCCCCGTCCGGGGTGGCGGCAAGGTTGGTCTTGTAGCCCTTGATCCCGGCCAGGGTCCTCGCCTTGGCCTCGAGCTCGCGGTTGACGCTCTTGACCGCTCCGTCGAGCTGGATGAACCGGTTGCGCTTGACCGGAGCGAGGCCGGCGACGGCTTTCGCGGCCTTGGCGACCTGCTCGTCGATCCCGCGCAGCGTCCGCCGGGCGCGGTCGGCGCGGTACTGGTAGTAGATAACCTGGTCACGGCGCTTGTCCTTCGGCCCGGCGGGCCAGGTCTGGGTGAAGACGTGCCCGTCGGGGATCTCCTCGCCAGGATGCTCCCGCCGCCAGGTGCCGATGACATAGGGGACGTCGGGGACCTTCATGCCGAGGATGAACGACAGGCCTGCGGCCTCGATCGCCTTCATGTTCGCGTCGGAGATCATGCCCGCGTCCGCAACGACCGTGACGTCGGGGAGCTGGTGGGCGGCCATGAACTCCTCGATGACCGGCAGCATCGTCTTGGTCTCGGCCCGGTTGCCCTCGAAGGCCGAGAGCATGAGCGGGAACCCGGACTGGTCGGTGAGCAGGCCGATCGTGATCTGCGGCTCCAGCCGCCTCTCCTTGGAGAAGCCGGGCTCGCGGAAACCGTCACCCTGGTCCGTCTCGAAATACAGCGTGCTGACGTCGTAAAGGACCAGGCTGGCCGGGCCGAGGCGGGCGTGCGCGGCGCACGTTTCCGACAACCGCTGCCGCCACTCCTGCTCTGCATAGGCCGGCAGGCGCCGCTTCAGGGTGCGGTAGGACGGCGGCGTCACCCCTGCCTCGTCAAGGACCCGCAGGCTGTCGAGCTTGCTGGATGGCTCGATGATCCTGGCCAGCACCAGGTGCCGGAACACCTCGTCCCCGCCCGCCGCGTCCTCGAACCCAAGCACCCGGTAGGCCCGCTCCAGGGAATCCACCAGATGACTCATTTTCGAGGAGGTGATCGGCAGCGGCCCGCCGCCCGCAGGCTCCAGGCCCAGGCTGAGTTCCGGCTGCCCCGCGGCGATCCGCTGCTGCGCCGCCGCCTTCAGGGCCTCCAGCGCCGCCTCATCGTGCGCCGACCCGAGATGCTCGATCTTTCGCGACCCGCGACGCGAGGACCACACCACCTGCACTGCAGTCGCACCCGAGGCGGTCTTCACCGTCCGCATATACGGCACCCGGCCACTCTACGGCCCGCGCCTAGTGCGCAAGTTCAGCTCCGACAAACCGGAAACCACCAGGTCAGCGACCCGTGATACCGGTCATAGTCAAATAGTGGCCCAACTCAGGGATTGTGACGGAGATATGGCGCGCGATATCCGCCTGATTGAGAGTCGACGGCGCATGCGGAGCCTGAGCATCACGCTGTAGCGAACATTCTGCGGCTCCGGGACCACCTGGGCAGGCTGGTTGGCATCCGGTTCATGAATCCCACTGCGCACGGTGACTAGTTACTGCTCCTGAAAAACTCGCGTGGCGACCCGTGATCGCCACTGGTGCGGCCGGCAGGATGGCCTCGATCCCTTGGGCTAGAAGGGATCGAGGCCATCGTGTTCCGCACCTTAGGCGATCAGCCGTCACTGTGGGAGTCGCTGCTGCCGGAGGAGGTGCTGAGGCGTCCCGAAGAGCTGGCGCGGGTGGATGCGCTGCTGGATGACCCGGCGTTCTTCGCCCCGTTCGCGCCATTTTTCGACCCGCGGCAGGGCAGGCCGTCCACGCCGGTGGAGTGCTATCTGCGGCTGATGCTCTTGAAGTTCCGCTACCGGCGTCGTGGCAGCACAGGCCCGGCCGACACAGCTCATTACCCCTGGGGTCATAGCTGTAGGTGCCGGTGACGTCGCCGACCTGGTTGGTGAGGAGACGGGTGGAGCCGAGCTGGTCGTGGAAGAGGTAGGTGGGAGGTGCCGTCGGCGGCGACGGTTTCGATGGGGAGACCGTCGGGTCCGTAGATACAGATAAGGGCCTTGAACACCGCTATCAGTCAGTCCACGACAACGGTTCGAATTGCAAGTGGTTGACGTTCTTCATCAACGGTGGCAGCCTCAAAAGGCAAGTGGGTTCGCCCGTAACAAAGGCGGGCGGGTGGCGGCTGTTGCGCCGGTGAACCAAGGGTGCTTTTCTGCGGCCCCAGCGTCAGCTGTTGCCATCTCGCGGGGGAAGAGGCGAGCGCCATGCCAGAGATCACGACCATCGCGGAGTTGGTTGACCAGGTGGGTTCGGTGATTACCTTCCCTGATCCCCTCGGGGAACTCCGCGAGCGCGGTTTCACCTTGGCACCCGACGTGCAGGCGAGGCTCGACGCGGCGGGTCCTCCAGCCCGGCTTGACCCGGCCGGGCGCCAGCAACTAGCCGCCTTGGCCGGCCGCCTAGGCCCGGTCCGTATCAGGGTTACCGGAGGCGCGCAGCCGAGTCTCCAGCCTCTTACCGCGTCGCTGGGCTACGACGTCACGGCCGGCCTGCGGTTCTCCGTGCTGAACGAGACGCTCGCCGCGCTCTCCGAGGGCCTGCGATACCCGCGCGAAGTGAACGCCGACATCCCGAGATCGCTCCTAGACGCTTTGAGCGCTGATGTCCCCCCCGATGTCACTATCGGGCCATTGCGGCTTACCGCCCCGGCAACCGTATCCGCCATCGACGGCACTGATCATGTGTTGTTCGCGCAACAGTTCTCCCTGGACTTTCGCCGCACGTTCCGGTTCGGGCCCGGCGCGCCCCGGCAGGTCACCGTCAGCTCTCTCGACGCGACCGCCCGGCTAGGTGTCGAGATCAGCGCCAAGATTGTCAACGACACAATCCTGTTGGGCATCAATGCCCAGTTCCCCTCCGCCGGCGTCGACCAGCTCGTCCTGACCGTCGCGCCCGAGTCCCCGGTCCAGCCCCGGTCCCCAGAAGCGCTCAGCACTTTCGCCGCATCTATCGAGGTGTTTCTGCGAGATAACCTGATGACGCAGCTGGGCGATGCCATTTACTCCCTGTCACCCGTCATCCGGCTTCCGCTGCCGGAAGAAACCGATATCACGATCACCAATATCGGCGTACGCACCTTCAGCTCGCCGGATGGCGATGTCATCGTGGCCGCGGTGGATTTTGACACACCCGACCAGCCCGCCCCCGGAACCGGCGATCCCGCGACACTGGGCAACCCGTTCCGCCGGCGAGCCGAGCGAGCTGAACACGTACGTGCGCTTCACCGAGACAGCGTTGCGCAAAGTGGTCAAAGCCGCGCAGCGATCCGGAGCACTGGAGGACATCCTCCGCCAGGAATTTGACGACAGCCTGCGCGTTGACGGCGCTGACGTCCAGTTGGCACCGAACTTGGTCAAGCTCATTCTCGACGTGCGTAAGGTGGATGCCTGCCCGGTCTTGTTCGGCAGTATCGATATGGGCGCTCGCGTGACGGTTAGTATGAGCTTCTCCGTCTTTGAGGGCCGGGCCTATGTCACTGCCTCGACCGACATCGACCTCGACAATACCGATGCCGCCGTCTGCGTGATCCTCAACCCGTTCGAGGTATTCTTCGCAGCGACCGGAATCTTCGTCGGCATGGCCCTCACCGCGAGTATCTTCCTCTGGAAGCTCGCCGAGGACAGTGCAGGACAGAGCTACTTCGACATCTTCTCGGCCATTTTTGATCCTCTTGAGCCGGTAACAGGCACCGAAGTCCTGCCGGAAGCAGAAGCCATCCAGGCTCTTGTGAGCGAGGGCCGCCTGGAGGCACTGGGGGCGCTGACCCTGCGCCCGGACAACATCAATACTTACGTCTACGCCCAGTTCATGCAGTCGGTTCCTCAGCCGCTGCCGGTACCCGGTGCTGGACAGGCGGGCCAGCCGCCGGCCCCCATCAACGATGCTGTCGTCCAGCTCATGGACCAGGATGTCCCGCCACCTGCCGGAGACGACGCGGAGCCGCCCGCCTACAGCCGCACGACAACAACGTCGGAGTCGACAGGTCCTGGATACACCACCGATACCACCACTACCACCACCGTCAGATTCCTTGCCCCGACCGCTGACCAGCAATTGGCGCGCGAGAAGACCGACGACCAAGGCCGGGTGCAGTTCGTGCTCACGCCCGCCGACCTCAGGAACACCGCGGGGGAGGTGGAAACCATCGTCGAGACCCAGGTCACCAGGAGGACCGCGACATCGGCGGCGGTGGGAGAGCCGACAACGAGGATCACGCGCCGGGGGCTGCCTGAGAACCTGCCAGATGTCTACTTCCGGGTTACCCCGCCCGACGGGCCGGCGTTCGACACCCGCCAGTTCGACAACGGCCTCGTGATCAACCTGCGCAGCCGGCGGATTGGAACGGCGGCCGCACCGCTGGTCTTCCTTACCGGAACGCAGAGACCAGTCGTGCGCGGTCGGAGCATGATCGCCCGACTCCTCGCACGGGTCGTCCGGCCACGCGCCGGACAGCAGCAGAGGGCCGGTGAGAGCGAAAATGCCCGGTAGCTATCCCGGTGCGAGTTTCAGCCGGTCAGGTGATGGACCAGCCGGAGCCGTCGTGGCGGAGGCTCACGTCAGGCCATGTATGGCGGCTCGTTCCCCGGCGTGCTTCTCGCCGGGCGGCCGGTTCGACGCAGGGCTTGTCCTTGAGCGGGCCAGCAGGAGACCGGCTGGCCCGCTCGACATGCTCGCCGCGGCGAGCCTTGACCGGGTTCGCGGTTCGGCCTGTTCGGCCAGGACGCGGGCCTCCCTCTCAGCCTTCCGAAATGCCTGCGGCTAGCGATGGCGCGTCCCTTCCCGCTCCCGCGTCTGCTAGGGCTGCCCGATCAGGACTGCCCATCCTGCGTGCCCCCGCCTCGCGAATACGCACCATTCAATAGGAATACGTATTCGGCGTTCCGCGTACCCCTGCGCTTAGTGCGCAAATCCGCCGCCGCCGAGCCGAGTACCCGCTGGTCAGCTTGCTGCGCCACCGCTCAGCGCCGAAACTTGGCCCAAGTCAGGACCAGCTACATCCTTACCTTGTACCGACGCCTTCTCCGGAGGCAGTCCGGGGACACCATCGGGAGATAGGGTCTCGTCTCAACTACCTAAATGGTGGTTATGCACGCCGCCTATCCGTAGAGGCCACTATGCAGCTCTAGAGAGCTGTTTTAGGCGACACTCCGACGTGGCTTGGACCTAGGTCAGCCCGAGATGACGCCGCGCTTAGCCGGCCCCAGCGGGACCGGGTTGGGGTGGCTGAACGGCCCACCGATTTTCGACAGGCTGGCCTGGTGAAAGGCAGCGAGGACTTGCTCACCGAGCGCCGTCGGACTCATGGGCCGCCCACGTTCGCCACGTTTTAGTAGGGGTCCTCCGATGTCACGTTCTAGGCGGCTGATCTGAGTGACCAGCGTCGGCTGTGTGATGCCGAGATGCTCGGCGGCCTCGCTCAGCGTCTGGTAGCCGGCGACAGCAGCGAACCGGTTCAGTCGCTGCCAGGCGTGCGGGCTGGTCAGTGCTTTGCCGATCGGAACAGGGAGGTCGGGGGCCTGGTCGTTGCTGCGCAGGAATGAATCGTGGCTCGCACCACCGCGAGGCCGCAGCGGGATCTGATGAAAGTGAGCCCAGCGGGCCATGTTGGCGGTGCTCATATTCTTCTCGCGGGCCAGGTCAGGCAGCGTCCGTCTGCGGCCGATGTACTGCTCGAGCAGCCAGTCCCGGTCGATGACACCCCTGCGCTTATAGTATTGGGGACCTTCGCGCAGCGCGATGCCGTATTCGGCGGCCAGCCGAGTCAGGATCTGCCGGGAGAAGCCGGTCCGTTTCGCGATGTCGTAGAGCGACTGGTGCTGATCAACATAGCGGCGGCGGAACTCCTTCTCGGTGAGCACCTGGCGTGCCGCGTTCCGGACCTGACCGATGGCCTGGGCCTGGGCCTCGGTGAGCGGTGCGGCTGGCGCAGGGTGCTCATCCAGGACGAGGCGGACGGCATCGACGGTGGTGTCCAGAACCTGGGCGGCGTGCTGGACCGGGTGTGCGCGCTCGCGGACGAGCTCGTGCAGACGAGTGACTTCGATGAGGGACGGGTCCGCTCCCGGAAGGGCGAGATCGTGGAGAAGGCTGACCGGCGGGTGCCAGGTGACCGGTTCGCCTCGGACCCGGTGGCTGACGAGGAAGTCACGGGCGGTCTCGTCCAGGGCCGCGGCGAGCTCGGGGGTGCGGATAGCGGCGAAGCGGGCTGTTTCGCCGCGGAAGTAAGCTTCGCCGGTGGCGGCGAAGTCTGGCGCGGCCTCGATGGGAAGCCCGCTGATGCGGGCGAACAGCATGCAGCGCGCGATCTTGTCGCGGCGTCCCTGGCCCGGTGAGATGCCTGTGCGGCGGCACAGGTCGAGCCATTGCCGGGGCGGTAGCAGGTCGGAGTAGTTGAGTCGCCTGCGCCTGTGGTAGTCGATCGGCACGGCGTTGTGGTCGAGGTATTCGGCAAGCCGTGTCACTGCAGCGCTGATGGCCTCCCAGCGCGAATCGTCGGCGAGAAGTTGCAGGATGCGGGAGATGGTCCGGCCGTCGGTGACCCGGCCAAGGCTCGCGGCGGCCTCGTCGAAATCCATGCGGCTGCCGACGAGCAGGACGGCACTGGACAAGACCGGTGCCAGGATGCGGTGATAGGCGCCGTCAAGCGGGCCGAGCCTGACGGCCCAGCAGGGCCAGAGCGATGCCGGAACCTTCTGGGGCCGGCTGATCTGAGTACGTCTGGCCGCTGGGAGCGCGGGCAGGCTGGAGGTGGTGCGGTGGCGGAGCTGGTCGCTGGGCCGCAGGGATGGGCCCAAGGCGGCCAGGTACGCGCCTCTGAGGACCGGGCTGATGCCACGTCCCCAGCTGCTGATGCTGGTGGCGCTGACTTGCCAGAGCTCCTCGCGTATGGCTTCGATCAGCTCGCGCATGACGATACCGGCCTGCTGAATGTCTGGCTGGCCGAGAATCCGGAGGGCAGCGGTGACTGCCACTGCGGCGCTTGCGGCTCGTGGCGGGGCCATGAAACCTGGCCGGACCAGTGGGCTGCGGTGGGTCTCCTCGTCATGATCCGGGCTCAGGTGCGCGGCGGCGAGGTCTTGCGGGACCCACCTCGGCAGGTCGCTAACAGGGAGATCGGCCAGGATCCGGGCTGCGACCGCTCGCAGGTCCGATAGCGCCGCCATCGCCGGCTGAGGCAGCATCCCGTAGGTGCCGAAACTGGCGTCGCCGGACTCGATCGTCTCCAGGATCAGCCGCTGTGCGGCGAGCGCCGGGTGGCCGGCTGGAAGGCTGAGGGTTGCGGCCTGGGTCAGATCCTGGCCGCAGCCCGCCGGGATGGTGAGGTCGCCGTCCCGGGAGGGAGAGGTTCCGCACCGTCCGGGAACTGGCAGGGCGTTCCGGGAGAAGGGCCGTTCTCGCTGGACGCTTCCGCAGGCCGGGCAGCGGTCGGCGAGCAGCCGATGGTGGGTCAGGCAGGCGAAGGACCAGCCCAGGCGCCAGGTCAGCGGCCACCGGCCGCCGCTGCCGGCCAGGCATTCCGGGCAGAACCGGGATCCACGGGGCCTCTCCCACAGGAGGTGCCGACTGACCTTCCGCTTTGCTTGATCGATCCGCAATGCCCGGCCAGCAAAACGCATCAAGGTCATGTCGTGCAGCTGCTGCGGGTCTGCTCCGGTCGCGTGCGCGATCCTGGCGGCTTCCTCCTGTCGCAACGCGATCGTCCAGTCAGTGGGTACCGCGTGATCGCGGATGCCATGCTTGACTGGGGCAGCCAGTCCGAGGTCGCCGAGCATGTCGCCGAGGCGGACATTGAGCCGGTGGGCGAGGGCCTCAAGCCACGAGTCCAGGGCCTCGCCAGGCAGTGGGGCCAGGCGGATCGGGAAAGTCCGCGTAGGCGTCATGACCTTGCCGGTGCCTTGCGCTGCTTGCCGATCTTGGTGGTGATCTTCCGGGCCTCCAGGGCGAGTTCCAGCTCCTTGCGGGCCTTCTCCGCTGCGACGTCGTTCTTGACCTTGTCCATCAGCTCCTGGTCTAGCCGTTCGGCGCCAGTGCGGACGGCACGCTGGCAGCCCCGGTTGATCAGCGTCATCAGCGAGCCGATGTGCCCGGTGGAGCGGGCGAACAAGTAGTCCGACAGCTCGTCGGCGAGCATGCCCGGGAACTTGCCGGCCAGCACCAGCTTGCGCTCGGTCGTGAGCAGGAGCTGCCACCACTCCCGCCGGTGCTGGTCGCTGTCGATCCGGAACGGCTGCATGTCCAGCTGCGTGGTGCGGCGGCCGGTCTGGGCCAGGGGCGCGTTGTCGTAGCTGTCGCCCTCGCTGAACAGGCCCTTGGCGGCCAGGCCGACGCCAACCATCAGCAAGGTCACTGGGAACTCGTTGGCGATGTACTTGAAGTGGTTGGACACCTCGATGCCGTTGGTGCGTCCCCATCGCAGGAAGTGCAGGTCGTCAATGATCAGCAGGCGGCAGTGACACGACAGAACGCAGTCCAGCGCCCGGTGGGCCATCTGAGCAGTGGTACCGCGATGACGCCCGGAGTGGCCATAGAACTCCAGCATCGCCCGGTTAAAATCCTTCATGCTGGTGTTCCCTGTCAGCCCGACCCGGCAGACCGGAAGCCGTTCATGTCCGTCCGGGGTAAACCGGCCCTTCTCAGCGATCTCCCGCAGGTGATACCTCCTGGCGAACGCCAGGACCGCCGTGGTCTTGCCCAGGCCTGCGAAGGCATCGACGGCGATCGCGCCCTTGACCTTGTCGCCGTCCTGGGCGTTGGAGTCAATGATGTCCCACATGTCCTCGTGCAACTCAGCCAGTTGCGGCGTCTCGAACGGGCCGAGATTGGCATGCCACACCCGGAGCCGGCGAGCCCGGCCGGCCCGGGCCTCTTCACTCAGGGCCTTGACCTGGCGCAGGGTGAGCTGCTCGGGCTGGGCACGGGGAGGCGTCTCGGCGAACAGCAGGAAGTCTTCCTTGCGGGACGGCGTCAGGTTGGATAGGTCTCGTTCCTTACCGGTTCCGGTAACTGGCTGGGCGCTCATATGTCCCCCAGCGCGTCGGCGTAGAAGTCGTCATCACCCACCAGTGCGCTCTCATCAACCTCGAACATCTCCAAGTCCTCGGCGTCGTCATCGCCCATCTCCGGTACCTCATCCTGCGCCCTAACGTTCTCGCTAACACCATCGTCCGCCGGAGGCCGCGTGCCTTCCAGTGCCTTCTGTACCGACGGCAGCGAGGTGACGGAAGTATCGTCGGGGATATCGAGGGCCTTCTGCTCGCGGGACAGACGCAACACCATGCGGCGTTCGGCTGGTGTCGTAGCCAGACCGACTTTCCACCGTTCCAGCAGGTCCGCGACCGCGATCCGGTCGTCGGGATATTGGTACTTAGAGGCGGCAAGCTTGCGGGCGAAGGCCAGCGCGTCCTCCGACAGCGGCATCTCCAGCGACGGGGCGTGCTCCCAGGTCAGGGCGTGCCAGTGCCCTTCCAGATCACGGAAGTAGATTCTGGTCACGTCGTCTGGATCGGCCTGGAAAGGCCACTCGTTCTTCTTGCGTGACCTTCGGTATGGGCTGGTCTTATCGCCGTACTCCTTCAGGATCTGCCCCGAATAGCGACGGGAGTCGAGCTCGACGCCATAGTGCTGGATGGTCCGCCACCTGGTAGCCAGGAACTCATACGCGAGATGCGGGTCGCGGGGCACCTCGATGTATCCGGCCCGTGCCAGGCCGTGCTCGAACATCGCGGCCGGGGACATCCGCATCTTTGGCAGGCCCGGATCGACCAGTCCGCGTGCGGACGGCAATGATACACCGTGGCGACCCACTCACGGATGATCGCCTCAAGCTCATCGAGGAAGAAGAACGCGTCATCTTCTGGCTTCTCCCCGCGGGAGAAGATGTCGGGCCCCTTGTATCCAGGCAGCGCCTGCAGCAGGTCTTCGCGCAGCGTGCGGAAGAAGCGCTCCACCGGCCCCTTATCCCGTCCCGTGCGCAGCCTCGCCGGCTGGATGGAGATGCCCATCCGGGCACAGACACTGGTCAGGTGCTCCGAGACGTATATCTTACCGTGGTCGACAACAATGGTCTCCGGTACGACCGGCGGGCTGGCCAAGCCTGGCCTCTCGAACTGTTCGACATCGATCAGGACCGTGCGCGGGATGCCGTTCTCTGGCCAGACCGCATGCCGCGGCCAATGCGTCTGTGCCGGACGCGGCCGGAACGATTGATAAAGCACGGCGGCGGCGTCCACCGCCTTGGTCGACACGGGGGTGAGCCGCAGCCCGGTGACGCAGCGTGTATACCAGTCCATAGCTACGGTCAGTTCGGCTTGCACCCATTTCAGGGTGAACGGGTCGCACGCGAACACGTCCAGCCGCGTGGTGTCCATCAGCAGGTACTCACCAGGCCGCGTGGGCCGCAGCTTGCCGTAGACCTGCTTCGGGCGATCCGCGATATCCCGATTGCGTTTCGTACTCAACCGGAAGGTTGGGTGCCGACGTTCCAACTCCTCCAGCAATCGGAACGCTGTGGCACGACTCGGCTGAGTGACCACCTCCGAGCCGAACCTGGCGATTACTCTTGCCCGAGTCCGCTCGATGACCATCGTGCGAGACGGCTTGGACTCCCCGGTGTGCTCCGCCATCACCTCTAGAGCGATTTGAACCCAGCGGTCGTCTGCGCGCTCCAATGGACCCAATCTCTGGCCCTCGGCTTCTGCCAGACCGGCCTCGCCATGGGTTTGGTAGGCACCAACCCATCGGCGCAAGGTACGCACACCGATACCCAACTCGTCGGCTTTGGTCTGATAGCGGCGCATCAGTGGCACTGAAGGTAGGTACTGGGGTTTCGGCTCGTCCGGAGCGGCAAGCAACTCCGATCCGGATCGATAGCCGGTCAACACCTCCCTGACATGCGCTGCCCGGTGTAGTGTCTCCTCACGCTTGGTGTTCGTCAGCCCTGCCAGGACATTGGCCGCCAACTCGGCGCGGTCATCCGAGGCAGGACCGGAATTCTCCGGAATCAGGCGAGCTCGTTCGGAAACCAGCAGTTCCCGAAGGGACAAGCGCAGTCTCCGCCCCCGGCCGTCCTTGGCCAGCACCTCGACGCCCCCCGCCGAACCAACCATTTCCTCGACGGTCAAGGTTTCCCCGTCATAGCGAAACCGCGTCCCGACTCCGACGCGAGTTGCGGCACTGGTCACTGCGCCTTCACCTCCAAGACACTGTCCCTGCTCAGCGGGCGGTCTAGGTCGACAATGAGTTCGTTACGCCACAGCAGGTGAAGGACCGCCGCCCGCGTAAGAGGTACTGCGTGATGCGGTAGGCATGCGAACGCGTTTCCGAGCGTCGCTCCGGCGAGATCAGTTTTCCGCAACTCTTCAATTAGGCCCTGGTCGAAGAGCCAGTCGCGCCGGTAGCCGGCGAGGAACCGCACATTCGCTAGACGAATCTCCTGTGGCTCGCTCCAGACCTCGAACCGCCACCCGTGGGACTCGACCACCTGTCGCGTCCACGCCAACGTGAAGGCCACCTTGGGCGAATCCAGTAGGTGACGCGGTTTTACATCGACTACCACCGGTCCTGTGTCGGTGAGCAGCAGATAGTCGGGGATATGGCGTCGCCCGACGCGGTTGATGGACACCTTGAGCATGAACGGCTGAGCGAAGATCCGTTGAACCGTCGGATCGAAGTCTGCGAATAGCAGCCGCGTCAGTTCCAACCTCGACTCGTAGATGACGTGAGCGCGCTCGGTACTGGACCAGTGAAACCCCGAATAGTGGCGCTGGCCCTTGTACCAACGAAACGTTCGCCATGGCCGAGCCACCACAACGGCAGACGCCTGCATCTCAGCCCATGGGATCTCACGCCTGCCGCCATCTGCGGTACGCACGCAGAACGATGCTGACTGGATGAGGTCTGAATCAGACATCTCACATCCCAAGCGGCTCACGCGGTCCCAGACACGGATGCGCGAGCAGACATGCGGCGACAATCGAAGTAGTCAACGCTAGTGTAGTCGAAATAACTGTCAAATCTCAGGCGTCTGGCCAATTGGCCAGACGCTGGCCAAGATCAACGAGATTTGGCCACCGAATCTGAGACCCTACAC
>CAWEFK010000011.1:0-192983 GCA_963808315.1 uncultured Actinomycetes bacterium
TCCGCCAGCGCGTACTCGACCGCCCGCTCCCACGGTCATGGCCCGGCCCTCGGCGAGCGCGGCGGCGAAGGCGGCGGGGCCGAGCGCGGACTCCAGCCCGACCAGCGAGCTGTCCATCTCCTCGCGCGCGTCGGGCGGCAGCGGCGCGCCGATGGCCTCGCGCAGCGCCTGGGCCGCCCCGTACAGCCGCGCCGCCCGCCGGGGCCGCCCCTGCCTGCGCTCCAGGTCCGCGCAGTTTTCCAGAGCATGGGCGCTTCCGGCCCTGTCTCCGATCTGGCGGCAGAGCGTCAGGGCTTCCGCCAGGCACGCCCGGGCGCCCGGAAAATCCTCCGCTCGCCCCAGAAGAGCGCCCCAGGTTGTTCAGCGAGCGGCGACGCCGGCCTGCCGCCCAGCTCCCGCCGCAGCGCCAGGCCCTCCTCGAACAGCGCCCGCGCCGCCGCGTAGTCGCCCTGTCGCTCGGCCACATTGCCCAGGTTGTTCAGCGAGGCGGCGACGCCTGTGTGTCGCCCAGCTCCCGCCGCAGCGCCAGGCCCTCCTCGTACAGGGACCGGGCCGCCGCGTAGTCGCCCTGACGGGAGGCCACGTGCCCAGGTTGTTCAGCGATTTGGCGATGCCGCGCCTGTCGCCCAGCTCGCGCCGCAGCGCCAGGCCCTCCTCGTACAGGGCCCGGGCCGCCGCGTAGTCGCCCTGATCGTAGGCCACGACGCCCAGGCTTCAGCGAGGCGGCGACGCCCCGCTTGTCGCCCAGTTCCCGCCGGAGCGCCAGGCCCTCCTCGTGCAGGGCCCGGGCCGCCGCGAAGTCGCCCTGCTGCATGGCCAGATTTCCCGCCCCGTTGAGCGCGTCCGCACGCGCCGCTGGGCTCCTGCGCCTCCGGGCGGGCCAGCACGGCCGCCAGGCGCTCGCCGCCCTTCACTCAGGTATCCCCGCACCTCCCAGAACCGCCACAGGGCCGCCGCCAGCCGCAGCCCGGCCTCGGCCCCGCCCGGATCCGCCAGGCACCAGTCCAGCGCCGCCCGCAGGTTGTCGTGCTCGGCCTCCAGCCGCTCCAGCCACCGCCCTGCTCCGGCCCGGCTGCAGTTGCGCCTCGGCCTCCTCCGCCAGCGCCAGGAAGTGGTCCCGGTGCCGCCCGCGCACCGCCTCCGCCTCCCCGCGCTCCGCCAGCCGCTCCGGCGCGTACTGGCGCACCGTCTCCAGCAGGCGGTAGCGCGCCACCCCGCCTCCTGCCTCCTCGTAGACCACCAGCGACTTGTCCACCAGCGACGTCAGCAGGTCCAGCACCTCCCAGTCCTCGACGCTCGCCTCCCGGCGCAGACCGCCTCCGCCGCCTCCAGCGTCCAGCCCGCCCGCGAACACCGACAGGCGCACCAGCAGCGCCTGCTCCGGCTCCGTCGAGCAGGTCGTAGCTCCAGTCGATCAGCGCCCGCAGCGTCTGCTGGCGCGGCAGGGCCGTCCGGCTGCCGCCCGTCAGCAGCCGGAAGCGGTCGTCCAGGCCGGCCGCCGATCTGCTCGACCGGCAGCGCCCGCACGCGCGCCGCCGCCAGCTCCAGGGCCAGCGGGATGCCGTCCAGGCGGCGGCAGACTGCGCCACGGCCGGCGCGTTGCCCCGCTGACAGGCGAAGTCGCCCGCTGCGCCCGCGCCCGCTCCACGAACAGGCGACCGCGTCGTAGCCCAGCAGCAGCCGCCCCCAGGTCCTTCGCGCCGGCGGGCATGCCGGTCGGGTCGGGCGCCAGAGCGGCGGCACGCGCCAGGCCGCTCGCCGGCGACGTTCAGGGCCTCCCGGCTGGTCGCCAGCACGCGCACGCCCGGGCAGGCCCGCAGGAGCGCCTGCGCCAGCGCCGCGCAGGCGCCACCAGGTGCTCGCAGTTGTCCAGCAGGAGCAGCAGCGCTTCGGGCGCAGGAGTCGGTCAGCGTCTCGCGCCAGCGGCCGGCCCGGCTCCTCGCGCACGCCCAGCGCGCCGGCCACCGCCTGCGGGCACCAGCGCCGGGTCGGACAGGGCGCCAGTTCCACCAGCCAGACGCCGTCGCCGTACGCCCTCGAGCGGCTCGGCGGCCACCTGCAGCGCCAGGCGGGTCTTGCCGCAGCCGCCCGCCCCCGTCAGCGTCACCAGGCGCTCGCGGTCCAGCAGGTCGCCCAGGGCCGCCATCTCCGCCTCGCGGCCGACGAAGGAGGTGATCTGCGGGGGCAGGTTGTTGGCGAACGCCTCGAGCGAGCGCAGGGGCGGGAAGTCGGCGGGCAGGTCGGGGTGGCAGAGCTGAAGACGTGCTCGGGCTGGCGCAGGTCCTTGAGGCGGTGGGCGGCGAGGTCGCGCAGGGTGACGCCGTCGGGCAGGGCGTCGCCGGCGGCATCGGCGGCGGCCTGGGAGAGCAGGACCTGGCCGCCGTGCGCGGCCGACATCAGGCGGGCGGCCCGGCTGACGGCTTCGCCGAAGTAGTCGCCGTCGCGCTGCTCGGCCTCGCCCGTGTGCAGGCCCATGCGCACCCGCAGCGGCGCCTCCGTCGGCCACGGCTCGGCGCAGAGCGCGCGCTGGGCGTCGCAGCGCGGCGGCGAGGGCGTCGGGGGCGGCGGCGAAGGCGGCGCAGAAGGCGTCGCCGCCGGGCTTGAAGACGCGCCCGCCGTGGCCCTCGACGGCCTGCGCGGAGGAGGGCGTCGTGGCGGGCCAGGGCGGGGCGCATCCGGCTCGGGCTGGTCCTGCCAGAGGCGGGTGCTGCCCTCGACGTCGGTGAACAGGAACGTGACGGTCCCGGTCGGCGGAGACATGGCGGTGTCCTCCCGGACGCACTGCTGAGACGTGACGACGGCTACGGCAGAATACGCGGGGGGGATCGCATTTCCTCCCCACCCCGTGGAGGGCAAACGCGGCAAGCGGCCGCTCAGGAACGAACTTCTGAGCGGCCGTTGATCACGCTAAGAGCCTATCCCGGTAGGCTGTGGTATACTGTGGGCATGAGCGACAGAGACATCGAGTCCGAGCGCGAGCGCGTGCGCCGGGACTGGCGCATCCCCGACGAACTCTGGGCAGCGCCTCGAGCCGCTGCTGCCCCCGCGCAAGCCCCACCCGCTGGGCTGCCACCGCCCGCGCGTCCCCGACCGGGGCGCCATGGACGCCATCTTCTTCGTGCTGCGCACCGGCTGCCAGTGGAACGCCCTCAGCGCCACCGGCATCTGCTCCTCCTCCTCGGCCCACCGGCGCTTCCAGGAGTGGGCCCAGGCCGGCGTCTTCGAGCAGCTCTGGGCCGCAGGGCCTGGCCGAGTACGACGAACTGGTCGGCCTCGACTGGGAGTGGCTGGCCCTGGACGGGGCCATCACCAAGGCGCCGGGCGTGCCCCGGGGCCCGAGCGGGCGGCGGAAAAGGGGGCGCCGGAGCGAGGCGGTCGGCCCCAGCCCCGTCGACCGGGGCAAAGGCGGGCACCAAGCGCAGCCTGCTGACCGAGGCGGCGGGCGTGCCCGTCGGCCTGGCCGTCGCCGGGGCCAACGTCAACGACCACAAGCTGGTGCGCCAGACGCTGGCCTGCCTGCCGGCGGCCGCGCCCGGAGCCGACGGAGGGCGCGCCGCAGGGCCTGTGCCTGGACGCGGGCTACGACTGCGCCGAGGTGCGGGACCTGGCCGCCGAGTTCGGCTTCACGCTGCACGTGCGCGCGCGGGGCGAGGAGGCGCAGGCCCTCAAGCAGGAGGCCGGGTTACCGGGCCCGCCGCTGGGTGGTGGAGCGCACGCACTCGTGGATGAACCGCTTCCGCCGGATCCTGATCCGCTGGGAGAAGAAGGCGGTCAACTACCTGGGGCTGCTTGCATCTGGTCGTGTGCCTGCATCACCTACAAACGGGCCGGCCTACTGGGATAGGCTCTTAGGCGACGGCCTGCGCGAGCGGCTTGACACGTCCGGACGCTGTCGCTTTCAGGCCACGCCGGATGCCATCCCGGATTTCGCCGACTTCCGCATCCGTCAGATCGTCCGGGTCATCCGCCAGCGCGTCCGCGAGCAGGGCGTCGGCGAACGCATCGGCGTCCCTCCCCTCGCGCTCGGCCCGCTCGCGTAGACACGCCTCCGTCTCCGGCGTCAGCGTGATAGCCATACCACGTTCCCCTTACGCTTCCGTGAGACCACACGACCGAAATTCCGCTTCTCGATGCCGCCTGATTATACCCGGAACTCCCTTCGCGTCCTAAGTGTGCTTCGCCTTCTTTAGCAGTGCCTGAACTTCCTCGATGCTGTATGGT
Source organism: uncultured Actinomycetes bacterium (assembly GCA_963808315.1). GTDB lineage: Bacteria > Actinomycetota > Actinomycetes > Streptosporangiales > Streptosporangiaceae > Palsa-504. The sequence continues at coordinate 4,222 of CAWEFK010000011.1, forward strand.
GGCTTGCGGCTGTGTATCACCGCGTGACAATTCGGGCACACCGGAAGTAAGTCGGTGACGGGGTCAACCTGATATCCCTCGCCAACTTCAGAGAGCAGTCGCAGGTGGTGGACGTGAATCAAACCATTGACTGCTTCCGTGTAAACCGTAGCCAAGTCTAACCGGCAGACCCCACAATGTGCCCCATGGTAGGCGATGCATTCCTGACGAGCGCGGCCATTTCGCTCGTAAGCATTGACCGAGACACGCCGTCTTGCACCCTCAGCGTACCCTTCAGTCTCCGAAACCTCTTCCGGAAGACCAGTGACGATGAGGGTAGCATTGTCGCTGATGCCGAGCGAGGCGTAGTTGTTGCGATACGGTGCGAGCGACAGTTTCGGCGACTCCCTCAAAATTCAGGGCCGTTCTGCTCAACCAGATAGAGTTTGTATCTGCCGTCACCGGCCGTCCAGCGCCCTTCCTGTTGCAAATGTTTCTGCAACTCTTGCACTGGCACGATCAATACTTCCGAGTGGGCTCTCTCGATGAAAGCCACAAATTGGACTGAACCCCATTTTCCATACCAGTGGCGAGAGTCAACTTTTGCTGGTACGGGTCAGTTCGGTCAAGTTCGCCTTCAAACTCCGCCGGCGGCAAATAGCCGAGGCTGGAATGCAGCCGCTTGACGTTGTAAACGTCGTCGAGGAACGCGCCGATGTTTGTCCAGCGCCTCCTCAAAGTTGTGGTACTGGCTTAGGTATACCTCCTCTTTCTTGAGCGTCTTGAAGAAGCTCTCGGCTTTGGCATTATCATAAGGACAGCCCGCCGCGCTCATGCTCGGGCAGGCCCCGATCTCGCTCAGGCGAGCGACATACTCGCAGCTGGCGTACTGAACGCCCCGATCCGAATGGTGGATCAGGCCCGGCGCAGGACGGCGGGCCGCAGATCGCTTTATTCAGCGCCGCCAGCGTCAGGCGCGTGTCAATGTCACGGGACAAGTGCCAGCCGATGCACGCGGCGGCTGAAGGCATCCAGCACGCAGGCCAGGTACACGAAGCCCTGCGGCAGACGGATGTAGGTCATGTCCACCACCCAGACCTGATCCAGACCCGTCAGTTCGACCAGCCTTTGCGTCAGGTTCGGGTAAGCCGATTTGGTCGAGCCTGCCGAGGGCGGGCGGAATGCCCTCTGCAGGCGGCACAGCAGGCTTTCCTCGCGCATGACGCTAAGCACCCGCTTGTGGTTGACCGTCCAGCCGTCCCGGTGAAGTTGGGCCGTCACGCGCCGGTAGCCGTAGCCAGGGAACGCCAGGCACAGGCGCTCAATGGCGTCCCGCAGCCGGGTCTCTTCTTCCAAAGAGCGGCACGGCTTGGGAAGGCTGCTGACGCAGGTACCAACTGCGGTTGACGCCGAACATCTGGCAGAGCTGAGCGCACGGAGACCTCGGGATGCTCTTGCCTTGGCCTGCGCGATCAAGACGTACCGCTCGCCGCGCCGTGCGCTGGCCAACGCTTTTTTAGGAGGCTGTTCTCCAGCGAGAGCTGGCCGCAGAAGCGTTCCAGTTCCGCGACCTTCTGTTCCAGAGGGCCGTCGGTGACGCTTCGGGCGCTGTCTTTGGCCGAGAAGGCGGCTTCGCCGCGCTGCTCGTACTCGCGCCGCCAGCGCAGGAGCAGCCCTTCGGTGAGTTGATGCTCGCGGCAGAGCTTGGGCGGGCCGCTTTTGGCCGCTCTGGATTTGGCGGCACAGGTCGAGCTTGAACTCCCGCGCAAAGGTGCGCGGGGATTTGGTGGACATGGTCTTCTCCGTTCGGGTCAGTGTACCCGCAGGAGTTGACTCTACCCAGTGGTATGGACGGAGGGGTTCACTTCAAATGCTCGTGAGTAAGTTCTCTCCCACTCATTCAGCTCACGCGGGCTTACACCGTAAAAGAGCAGGTCGGCTCTGGCGAACGTCAGAGACAGAGACAGCTTCCTGTCCTTAGATTACGAGCCAATCCCGCCGCTAAGTCATAACTCCGACGTGGCTCTCAACGATCTGTTTTACAAGCGCCTTTTCTCTCTTAGAGTGACCCGTCTCTGGCAACCGTTGACCTCCACCATCCGCATGACCAACCACGAGGTTGAACTGTCTGCTGTGCCAAGAAGCACATTGGCGGTGTTGTGACACACCTGCCACGAACGAAATCCGCAATTCTGCCTGCATAGCCCATGCCAAGGGGAGCGCAGGAGAATGAAACGAGACGTCCGGGCGTGTGCTATAGTTCTTTGGGGTGTGGCGGAACGTCACGCGCCGCTGCTTGGCGGCTGAGAGATGGACGTCACGGCGATACGTCTGTTGCGGGATCCATGGATCGCGGCTGTTCGCGGGCTGGCGGACCCGACATCTGACTGGGCGCGAGAGAGCGGCTGGAAAGTCCAGCGTTCCGAGCAAGAGGTGGCCGAGGAGGACTTTGGCGCGTACCTCATCCCGGTGCTGACGATGGACACACCGGACGGGCGGCTAATCCTGGAGCCGCAGGCCGCCAACGCGGGCGGGAAGGGGCGTGCCAAGTTGTACGCCAAGTCCACACTCCATCTGGCAGTCTCGTAGCAACCAACTGTGCCTCAGACTGCCCCACATCCCCGCTCCCCCACTTTCTCCCTCGCGCCCCGTATCGGACCCCGCGCACAAGTCATCTGCGAAAAAATTAACGTCACCCTCTTGACAGCCCCGCCCGACGGTGTTAAAATCTTAACACCATGGCACGCGACTATCTCAGCCCGCGCGAGCAGCAGATCATGGAGGTCATCTACCGGCGCGAGCGCGCGACGGCCGCCGAGGTGGGCGGGGCGCTGCCCGGCTCGCCGAGCAACTCGACCGTGCGGACCCTCCTGCGCATCCTGGAGCAGAAGGGGCACCTGACGCACGACGAGGAGGCGGGCCGGTTCGTCTACCGCCCCACCCGCCCGCGCCCCAGCGCCGCCCGCTCGGCCCTGGAGGGGGTGCTCCGCACCTTCTTCCACGGCTCGGTGGAGCAGGCGTTTGCGAGCCTGCTTTCCACGGAGGAGGCGCGGCTGACGCCGCAGGAGTTCGACCGCCTGGCCGAGATGATCCAGCAGGCCAGGGACGCGCAAGGAGACTGAGCATGGTCGCCGGCCTGATCCCGTTTGCGTTCCTGCGCGACCTGACCGCCAAGAGTCTGCTGGTGATGCTGGCGGCGTTCGTGCTGTCGTGGGCGCTGCGCCGGTCCTCGGCGGCGGCGCGGCACCTGCTCTGGCTGCTGTCCTTCGCCGCCCTGTTCGCCCTCCCATGCTGTCGCTCGTCCTGCCCGCCCAGCCGGTCCGCATCCTCCCCCGTCCCGTGCCCGCTCCTCTCCTCCCGCCGTCATCGGAGGCTCTCCAGCGCCCCCGTTTCGGGGGCCGGGGGGCAGTCTCCGCCCGTTCTCGGGGGCCGGGGGCGGGCCGCGGCACGGGAGCAACAGGGCGGGCACGCAGGCCCGCCCCTACGTCCATCGGGTACATCCGGGAACGGCGCGCCAGCGCGCCCCCCCCCCGTTCTTGCGGGACCCCTTCTTGCCTCGCCTCACCGGCGCGGGGAGAGGGGCCGGGGGTGAGGGCCGCCTGCCGGACCGCCTCGGCGCTCCTCATCTGGCTTACCGGGATGCTTCTCGCATTGCTGCCGCCGGTCATCGGTCTGGCTCTAGCCGTGCGGGAGGTGCGGCGGTGCCCGCCGGCCACCGATCCCGCCCTACTCCGGCTGACCTCGGACCTGGGCCGGCAGCTCGGCTGCACCCGGCCAATCTCCTTACGCCGTGGACGATCCGTGACCATGCCCGTCACGCAGGGCCTCCTCCGGCCCGTCATCCTGCTGCCCGCAGACGCGGGCGAGTGGCCCGCCGAGCGCCTCCGGGTGGTGCTGCTGCACGAGATCGCGCACGTCCAGCGGGGCGACTGGGCGACCCAGGTCTTCGCGCGTCTCCTGTGCGCCGTCTACTGGCACAACCCGCTGGTCTGGCTGGCGGCGCGACGCCTGCGGGCCGAAGGCGAGCAGGCCAGCGACGACCGGGCGCTCTCCGCCGGCGGCGTGGCCCCGGCCGAATACGCGCACCATCTGCTCGCCCTCGCGCGCGCTCTCCACGGTTCCCGGGCGCCCCTGGCTGTCCCGCTGGCCCAGTCGGGGGCATTGGAGAACCGCCTGCGCGCCATCCTGGCGGGCACTCGCCCACGCCACGCCCTCACCCGCCGTCGCGTCGCGCTCGCGGTGCTGACGACCCTCATCGTCGTTGCTCCGCTCGCGGCCGTGCGCCCCGCCGCCCGTGCCGTCCACCCTGCACACCAACGCCCGTTCCTGACCGGCCCGCTGCCTATCAGCCCACACATCGCCCGGAGGCACCCGACTCCCTCCACCAGGACCCTTCCCTCCGAGGGACCCTCCAGGGCGCCAGTGTTTAGGGTGGCGAGCCTCCAGCGAGCCGGGATAGGACCACTCTCCCTACTCAGACCGACAGGAGTTCCTGCCATGACGCCAAAGATCGCTCAGATCGCTCCCGCGGCCGTACTCGCCAGCCTCGCGCTCGGCCCCGCCGTCAGAGCCGTCGTCGCCCAGACCACGCCGACGGCGCCCGTGGCCGCGCCGCCCGCTGTCACAGCCGCGCCAACGGCCCAGACGACCGTCACGCCCCCGGCGGTCACGGCGTCCGTCATCGCCTCGCCGACGGGGCCCGACAAAGTGGTCCAGCCTCAAGTCAGCACCACCCCGGTGCCGGCCGCGCCCCAAGTTCGCTGGACCGTCACGCCGCCGATCCACATCGTGCCGCGAATCAATAACACCATCAAAGTCGGCGTGACCGGCTTCATCGCCGGCGCGGACACGTACGGCGTCCGGTTGTATTCGGCGCCTTGGACTACCCTTAACGCCTACCGAGGCCCGCAGGCCGTGACTGCCCCCAACGACTTGTATCAGGTCAGGAACCTCCAGGCGACCGGCGATGACTCGATGCTGCCCAAGGCCCGCGTCACGCTCAAGCTGGACAACACCCCCATTCGAGAGGCCCTGAACACCCTCTTCTCCGCCGCCCATGCCAGCTACACGGTGGCGGCACAGGTGCCCGACACGGACAAGGTGACGATCCACGTCGAGAACGTCCCGTTCGCCGCCGCCCTCCGCGCGCTCCTGGCCGCGTCCGACGCGCCGCTGTCTTACACCGTGCGCGAGGGCGGCATCATCGCCGTCACCCAGGGGAACCCGCTGACGGCGTTGCTGGGGTCGTATGGCACCCCGTCGGGGAACTTCACAGGCCAGTTCCAAACCTGGCTCAATCAGATGCAACAGGGCCACACGTTTTCGCTGAGGTATCCCAATTTGCCGAAGGGCCAGAACCTGGCGGTCCCAGGCCAGTTCTTCGGCGACCTGACGGGTCCCCGCCCGAAGCCACAGAACAAGGAGGCGGCCCCGAGCAAGCCGGGCAGTCAGCCGAAGACCCAGCCGTAGCGCGTCGGGCCGTGTGGTACAATGGGCGCATGCAACTCGTCGCCCTCCACGTCGGCACGCCGCAGGAACAATCTCCCGGATCCGGGACGGCCAGGAGGCGGTCTGGACCAGCGGCATCTTCAAGCCGCCCGTCACGGCCGCCTCGCACCTCGGCCGCACCAATCTGGACGGCGACGCCCAGGCGGACCTCAAGAACCACGGCGGGCAGGATAAGGCCGTCTGTTGCTACGCCGCCGAGCACTACCCGGACTGGCGGGAGGCACTGGGGCTGGACGCCGGGCGTTCCCCTACGGCGCCTTCGGCGAGAACTTCACCCTGGCGGGCCTGCCCGAAGACGACGTCTGCATCGGCGACATCTACGCCGTCGGCACGGCTCGCGTCCAGATCAGCCAGCCCCGGATGCCCTGCTACAAACTGGGCCGCACGTGGGAGCGGCCCGAGTTCCCCAATGACGTCAAGGACAGCGGCCAGACCGGCTATTACCTGCGCGTCCTGGAGCCGGGCGAGGTCGGCCCCGGCGACACCCTCACGCTGCTCGAACGCCCCCTGCCCGAATGGACCGTCGCCCGTATCAACGACGCCATGTACGTCCGCAAGGACGACGATGACCTCGCCGACGAACTGGGCCGTCTGCCCCTCCTCGCCGAAGCCTGGCGCTCCCCCTTCCGCCGCCGCGCGGGACTGATCCACTGCCGAGCCGGGAAGGATGAGGCGTGACGGTGCATACCCGCCCGGACCTCAGGGATCGGGGCGTGCCCCTCTTTGACCCCATAGAAACGATCACCGGCGAGCGGGCCGAACTTCTGCCGCCGTCCGCGCGGCCAGCAAATCTCCACACGGCTCACTTCCGTCTTCGCTGCCTAATCCGAATGTCAGCCGCAGGTCGCTGTGGGAATAGTGGGCAGATTGCTGGCTTTGCGCGTAGGTCTCCTCGTCGGCGCTTCGCTCGGCAATATCGGGGAAGACGTGTCCGTTGTCCACCGAGACGTCCTGATACCCGTCGAGGTCGTAGTCGAGGCACTCGACCCCAAACCCGGGGTAATGCCGGTTTGTGTCGGCGATCCGGGTCTCCCGTACGGAATCATCGCCACGTCCCGCGCCACGTCGGCGGCCGCGGCCCTGTCCGTGAAGGTGCCGTCCCGGATTGTTGTGGGGCAGGAAGTTCGGGCGTGGTGTCGTTGGCGACGAAGAGGTCCAGCCACCCATCGTTGTCGAAGTCAAGGAAGGCGACGCCGCCGCCGGTCTGTTCCACGAAGTAGCGCGGGCCGATCGCGCCATTGGTGTAGCGCCAGGTCGGCCGGCGGCCGTGGTGACGTCGGTGAAATCGGACCGGAGAACAGACTCCAGGCGGGACTCGCGGCCGCCGCCCGTGGGTCAACGACCGTGGACGGCGGGACAGGGGAGGCCGCGCGGCGCCGGGCCCGGCCGCAGCCGGTGGCGGCGAGGCGAGGAATACGCCAGCGAGAGCAAGAAGGCGCGTCGCGAGATCATGGGTCGTGGCCCGTCTCCCCGGCCCGGCAGACCGGGGGAGGGCAGTTGCTCCATGACAGCTCAGTTGCAGTCGTCCTCGATGGTGAAGTGGCAGTAATCGCCCACCCCGTTCTCGACGGTCGGGCCGGAATGGGCCGGCTGGGTCAGGAAGTCCAGGTTGACCGCCTTGGCGTGCCCGTCGCAGAAGAGGGTGTTGACGCGCCTGGTGCAGCTCGGCGAGCCAGCCGCCCACCCCCAGCGTCCGCGGAGATGCCTTCGTGTCAATGGTCGGCTGGGCCACCGCTCGCCGGCGCCCGCCGGCCCAGACGCACTGGAAGGAACTCGGGTTGTTCTTGAAGTCGAAACATAGGCGGTGTTGGACGGGTCGGCGCAGGGCGGCCGGCGTCTGCGGCTCGGGCCGTTACTGGGGCTGGTCGGGGACCGGCGTCGGCGGGTCGGCATTGCGTCGGGAAGTAGGTGACGTTCATGGCGTACCCGCCGTTCTCGTTGAGTACGGCTGCCGTGGCAGGGTCGGTATCGCCGACCTTTTGCCGGCCGGAACAGGGACATACTTGGTGTTGCTGTCGGGGTCGGTGAAGATCTGGCGTGTTCTTGACGTAGGGCTGGATCACGTCCATCCAGCGCCGCGCCGGGGAAGCCTTGGCCGGGTCGGCGAGCCGAACCACGCCGGCGGCAGGTTCTCGTCGTAGTCCTGGGTGTACTGGATCAGCCCCAGGCCGATCTGCTTGATTGGAGAGGCAGGTGGCGCGGGCCTTCTCCGCGCCTGGGCGAAGACCGGGAACAGGATCGCGGCCAGGATGGCAATGATGGCAATGACGACGAGCAATTCGATCAGGGTAAAGCCGCGCTTCTTGAGAGGGACTGTGACATTCATGGACTGATCTCCAACTTCAGTGAGATAACCTGCACATCTTCGAGAGAGCGATGGTCCGGGATGCGGACACCAGAGGCCGCCGCGCGAGGCGGTGCCTATCCCACCTTAGAACCACTTCAACCAGTTAAGGAAGATTGGTTCGGCGTGATTATACGCGGAACGGGGCGCCGTTGTCAAGGGCGGTTTTCGCTATACGCAGGCTGGAGTGGTGCAGGGGAAATCAGGGTGCCGCCGGGCCGACCGGGCGGCGCGTCCAGTGGAACGGGTAACGGACCTGCCGGCCCGCGTTGCCGGGGGAGCGATGGAGCCGCTGCAGCTCCGCCACGGCGTCCTCAGCGATCACCTCGATCGGGACCGCGAGTGACGACGAAATGTTCAGGCCCAGATTGCCCCTGGTCAGCGAAAGACCGTCGAACTTTGAACCCGACGGTCCGTCGGCCGGCCCGGGCCGGCCGTGGGCGTTGATGCAGACCCGTCTGCAGCCCGGCCGCCAGCCAGTCGTTGGTGGCGATCAGGGCCACGGGCCCGCCGTGCGCGGGGAAAGCCATCTCGCGCCCCAGCCGGACCCCGTCAGCCCAGTAGTTCAGGTGACAGGACACGAAGATGATGGACCCCGGCGCGCGCGGCGACCATCTCCGATGCCTTTCCCGGCGCTCCCGGGACGCCGGGATGTTGTCCCGGCCCAAAAAGACGAGTCGCGATAGCCCCGCTCCCGCAGCGTGCCGGCCATGGTCCGGCCCGCCGCCCGGTCCTCCAGCTGAAAGACGCTCGCCCGGCGGTTCGGGCGTTCCCGGCGTCCAGGAGCAGGCCGACCATCGGCGGGTCGGTCGGCCGCTGGCGCTCGATCACGCCACGGCCCGCAAGCCCCAGGGTCAGCGCGCCGTCCTCCAGGGGCGGCAGGTCTCCGCCTGCCGTACGCGCTCGACCAGACAGCGGACCCCGTCGGCCTGTAGTCGGCCTGGAGGCACTCCAGAAGGAGCGAGAAGAACGGGTCGTCGGCCAGTTTCAGGTTTTCGTCGATCAGCAGCACGATCCGCGCAGGGGCCGGCCGTTTTCCAGGACGGCGTAGGTGCCGCTGCCGGGCCGGGGTTCGACCAGCCCTTCGCGCTGCAGGGCCGCCAGGACCGGAGCGCAGGCGGGGGCGGGAGACTCCCAGGCGGGCCGGCAAGGTCGCGCTCGCTCGGCAGGCGTCGGCCCGCCATCTGCGGACCAGCTGCCGACGGCGTGCTCGACACTCTGCGTCGGGGTATGTCTTCGAATGGTCGTCATGGGGTCTTGACAGGGTGCCTCGGTCTCTGTATAATACCGCAGAAACCAATTTCGCAAATGGTCCTGATTGGTCAGGAGGATGGCGAGGAGTTCATGGACACAGTACAGCGCGTTGTCGTGCTGCCGCAGGAGCCGATCGGGCACGATCAACCCCTACCTGCACGGGCATTTCGCCGAGCATCTGGGCGAACTGGTCTATCCCGGCGTCTTTGTCGGCGCGGACAGCCCCATCCCCAACACCGGCGGCATCCGCAACGACGTCGTCGCGGCGCTGAAGCCGCTGGGCATCCCCGTCCTGCGCTGGCCCGGCGGCTGCTTCGCGGACACCTACCACTGGCGCGACGGCATCGGCCCGCACGCGAAGCGGCCCGATGCGCGTCAATGTCCACTGGGGCATGGCCGAGGAGCCGAACCAGTTCGGGACGCACGAGTTCATGGCGTTCTGCCGCGCCCTCGGCGCGGAGCCGTACTTCGCGGCCAATCTCGGCTCCGCCGCGCCGGAGGAGACGCGCGACTGGGTCGAATACTGCAACTTCGCCGGCAAATCCACCCTGGCCGACGAGCGCCGCGCCAACGGCGCAGAGGAGCCGTTCGGCATCCGCTACTGGGGCATCGGCAACGAGAACTGGGGCTGCGGCGGCAACATGAGCCCGGAGGAGTACGCCGACGCCTTCGCCCGCTTCCGCTCCTTCGTCTACAACTATCCCGGCACGCCCGTGCGAGGCCATCGCCTGCGGCCCGAACGGCGCGGACTGGGACTGGACGCCGGCGCGTTCTGGAGACGCTGCACCAGCCGCGGGCGCCTGCGGCATGGTGCAGGGCTTCGCCGCGCACTACTACTGCGGCACGGCGGGCACGGCGACGGAGTACACCGACGACCAGTGGCTGGAACTGCTCGCCAAGGCCGCCGCGATCGAAGGCATCGTCACCGGCCACCGCGCGATCATGGACGAGTACGACCCGGAGCGCAAGATCAAGCTGATCTTGGACGAATGGGGCGCGTGGCACCCGGTCGAGAAGGGCAAGCCGGGCGGCGGCCTGTACCAGCAGAACACGATCCGCGACGCCTGCGTGGCCGCGCTGACCCTGGACATCTTCCACAACCACGCCGACAAGCTGTACATGGCCAACATCGCCCAGCTCATCAACGTGCTGCAGGCGCTGCTGCTGGTCGAAGAGGACAAGTGCATCAAGACGCCGACCTACCACGTCTTTGATCTGTACCGCCCGCACAAGGGCGCGCAGGCGGTGCGCTTCGTGACGGCGGCGGAGACGATCAGCGACGGCGGCGCGTCGGCCGAGCACTGCCGGGACTGCTACCGGGACAAGCAGCCGTTCGCCCTGCGCGCCGTGCAGGGGTCGGCGTCGGTCAAGGACGGTGTGCTGTGCGTCACGGCCGTCAACTCCCATCCGACCCAGGCCGTCGAGATGGACCTGGAGGTGCATCAGGGCCGACTGGAGACGGCGGAAGTCGTGACGCTCAGCTCGGGCGACATCCACGCCCACAACACGTTCGACCGGCCCAATGTCGTCGGGCTTGTCTGCGCCGGTCACCCTCCAGGCAAGGGCGCGACGGTGCGCGTCCCCATCCCCGCCGGCGGCGTCGTCCGCGTGACCGGCCCGCTGCGCTGACGCCCGCCATTTGCCAAAACGCCCCCTGCCGGGTCCTCTATCCCACCCCTGTCCAAAGGCATTCCTTTCCGTCATCGGCCCCTCCCCCATTTCCGAATGGGGAGGGGTGGCCGAAGGCCGGGGTGGGGTCAGGACAAAGGAGAAACGATACGTGGCAGTTTGGCAGCGGACAGTGGCGTGCGGCGAGGTCTCGGAGGCGCAGGTCGGGCAGGAAGTGACCCTGAACGGCTGGGTCAACCGGAACCGCGATCAGGGCGGCATCGCCTTTCTGGACCTGCGCGACCGGACCGGCATCGTGCAGGTCGCCGATGGACGGCAGCGACGCGCCCGACGCCCTGGCCGTGGCCGAGCGGGTCCGCGCCGAATACTGCCTCAGCGTCCGGGGCATCGTCCGCCGCCGCCCGGAAGGCACGGAGAACCCGAACCTGCAAGACCGGCGACGTTCGAAGTCGCCGCGCGCGAGATCGAGATCCTGAACCCGGCCAAGACGCCGCCGTTCCCGATCGCCGAGGACAAAGACGTGGACGAGATGCTGCGCCTCAAGTACCGCTACCTCGACCTGCGCCGCCCGGCGATGTACGAGAAGATGCGCCTGCGCCACGAGGCGATCCGGCTGATCCGCGAGTTCATGTACGGGCGCGGCTTTCTGGAGATCGAGACGCCGATCATGACCAAGTCGTCGCCCGGAAGGCGCGCGCGACTACCTGGTGCCCTACCGCCTCGAAGCCCGGCCTGTTCTACGCCCTGCCGCAGGCCCCGCAGCAGTTCAAGCAGCTCCTGATGGTCGCCGGCATCGAGCGCTACTTCCAGATCGCCAAGTGCTTCCGCGACGAGGCCCAGCGCGCCGACCGCCAGCCGGAGTTCACGCAGCTCGACCTGGAGATGTCGTTCGTGACCCAGGACGACGTGCTGGAAGTGGTCGAGTCGCTGTACTCGCACGATCCTGCCCGCAGATCACGACCAAGACAGTCGTCACGCCGTTCACGCGCCTGACCTACGACGAGGCGATGGCCCGCTACGGCTCGGACAAGCCCGACCTGCGCTACGGCCTGGAACTCAAAGACGCCGCGCCGGTGCTGAAGGACACGCAGTTCTCCGTCTTCCAGAGCGTCCTGGGCAGCGGCGGCCAGGTCAAGCTGATCCGCTACCCGCGGCGGCGCGTCGCTCTCGCGCAAGGAGATCGACGACCTGACGGCGCTCGCCAAGGAGTTCGGCGCGAAGGGCCTGGCCTATCTGCTCGTCACGGAGGACGGCGTCAAGTCGCCCATCGCCAAGTTCCTGACGCGAAGACGAGATCACGGGCCTGGTCGCGCTGGCCGAGGCGCAGCCGGGCGACCTGATCGCCTTCGTCGCCGACAAGCCCGACGTCGTCGCCAAAGTCCTGGACCGGCTGCGCCGCGAGATCGCCGCGCGGCAGAACCTGGCCGACCCGAACACGCTGCACTTCTGCCTGGGTCACGGACTTCCCCGTGTTCGAGTGGGACGAGGAGGCGAAAGGCTGGACCTTCGCCCACAACCCGTTCGCCATGCCCCACGCCGAAGCACTGGACCGTATCTGGAGTCCGACCCGGCCGCGCTGCCGCGCCTACACCTACGACCTGGTCTGCAACGGCTCCGAGGCCGCGTCGGGCTCCATTCGTATCCACAAGCGCGACATCCAGGAGCGCATCTTCAAGATGCTGGGCAAGACCGACGAGCAGATCCAGGCCCAGTTCGGCCACATGCTGGACGCCTTCGACTTCGGCGCCCCGCCGCACGGCGGCATGGCCCCCGGCATTGGACCGCCTGATCATGTACCTGACCGACGACGACAACATCCGCGAAGTGATCGCCTTCCCCAAGGCCGGCGGCGGCTATCGACCCGATGATGGACGCGCCCTCGGCCGTGGACGACAAGCAGCTCCGCGAGCTGCGCATCACTGTCAAGCACCCGCCGAAGAAAGAGGAGAAGTGACATGGCAGTAGTCGAGAAAGAATTACCGACCCCTCAAGTACCCGCACATCCGGGTAGATGAGCAGAACGTGGCGCGGTTGGAAGGCTCCCGCATCAAAGTGTATCAAATCGCGATAGACCATGTTCATCAATGGACTGTCGGCAGCGGAGAAATCCACGAACAATATCCACATCTACCCCTGGCCCAGATTTACTCTGCTCTCGCGTACTACTACGATCACCAGGCAGGGATCGAAGCCGACATCGCACGGCGGCGCCAATACGCGGAGAAGATGGAGGCCGAGGCGACCAACCAGTTGACGCGGGAGGAGTTGCTCGAACGGGTGCGACAGCGCGGCATCAGGCTGCACGCGGAAAACGAATACGCGCAGGCTGGGGATGAAGCAGCCTGATGGTGTCGCTGTACATGGACGAGCACATTCCTGGTCCGGTCGCGTCCCCGAGGCGGATACTCGTCGAAGCCAGCCGCCAGCCAGCAGGTCGGGCTGCCGTTCGTAGGAAGTCATCTACATCCACCAGGAAAAGCTGGTCATCGGGCCCTGTATCGCCGACCTGGAGTTGATCGCCAAAGCCTCCGCCCCGGAGGGATACGCAGACCGAGTGCAGTACCTTTCACAATGACCCAGGGTTAGGCCGACTTTACCCAACTGCACAAGGAGGAGAAATGATCACCCTCGAAGTTTCGCCTGAGGAGGAAGAACGGATTCGCCAGGCCGCCGCTCGGCGCGTCAGGAGGTCGGTGACTATCGTTCTGGGCCTCGCCAGCCGGGATTACAGTCAAGCTGCTGCTACCGCAGGAGGGCGGACCTTCCTTGGCGGAAGCCCTCAAAGGCTACATCGGCCTTTGCCGCAGAGCGAGACGCCGTCCGACACGGCCAGGAACTCCGAGGAGGAGTTCGGCAAGATCATGGATGAGAAGAAGCGCCTGGGCCACGTGTAACCTTCTACGCTTCCCGTGGTTCCGCGACGCAACACAGTGGCAAGGTCCCCAAGGGACAAACACGCGAGTGCATATCGCCCGGCCAAACTTGATCAATCATGTCCCAAACTACCCCCTGGAATGTCTCCTCGCCCGACGGGGCCATTGAGCTTGATGTGTCACTCAACGAGGCCGGCAGCGCCGCGATACGCGGTGCGCTATCGCGGCACGGAGGTGCTCGCGCCGTCGGCCCTCGGACTGGATCTGGCGGACGGCGGGCCCCTGACCGGCGGGCCTGCGCGTCCTGGCGACGGCCCGCGCGAGTCACGAGGAGACCTACACTCTCCTGGCCGGCAAGGCGAGGACGCCGCACGACCGATACAACGAGCTGACGCTCACTCTCCAGGAGCAGGGTGCGCCCGGTCGCCGTCTGGACTGGTCTTCCGGGCCTTTAACGACGGCGTCGCGTTCCGCTACGTCGTGCCCGAACAGGATGCGCTGACCGAGTTCCAGATCACCGCCGAGCGCACGGAGTTCCGCTTTCCGGCCGACCACCGGTGCTGGGCGCAGACCGCGGACGGCTTCCAGACGTCGTTTGAGGGGGAGTTCCACCCCCTGACTCTGTCCACGCTGACCCCGCAAACATTGGTCATACTCCCACTGACGATCCAGACGGACGGCGGCCTGGCGCTGGCGATCACGGAGGCGCAGCTGACGGACTACGCCGGGATGTATGTCCAGGGCCTGCCCGGCGGCGAAGGCCCGGCACTTGTCTCGCGCCTCGCCCCACGCTTGGACGACCCGGCGGTCTGCGTCCGCGCCCGCGCGCCCCATGCGACGCCCTGGCGCGTCCTCCAGATCGCCCCCACCCCGGCGCAGCTGATCGAGTCCACCCTCGTGCTCAGCCTGAACGCGCCGCAGGCCCCCGGCGACTTTTCGTGGGTCCGGCCCGGCAAGGTCCTCTGGGACTGGTGGGCCGGCGACGTGGTGACGGACTGGACTTCGAGGGCGGCATGAACGACGCCACGATGCGCCACTACATTGACTTCGCGGCCGAGTTCGGCCTGGAGTACATGCTGATTGACGGCGGCTGGTACGGCGCCAGCAACTCGCCCGAGGCCGACCTGACCCGCAGCGTCCCGGCGATTCACCTGCCCGAGCTGGTCCAGTATGCCAACGCGCGCGGCGTGGACGTGCTGGTCTGGATGCACTGGCAGGACACGCGGCGCCAGCTGGAGAAGGCGTTCGCCTATTACGAGAGCATCGGCGTCAAGGGCGTCAAGGTGGACTTCTTCGACCGGGACGACCAGGAAGTCGTGAACTACATCCAGAACCTCGTCGAGACCGCCGCCCGGCACCGTCTGATGGTGGACCTGCACGGCGTCTACAAGCCGACGGGAATCCAGCGCACCTGGCCGAACCTGATGACCCACGAGGGCATCCTGGGCGCCGAGTACAACAAGTGGTCCGCCCGCGTCACGCCCACGCACAACGTCACGATCCCCTACACGCGGATGCTGGCCGGGCCGATGGACTACACGCCCGGCGGCTTCCGCAGCGTGACGCCGGAGACGTTCGAGGCGCGCAACAGGGCCCCGCTGGTCATGGGGACGCGCTGCCACCAACTGGCGATGTACGTGGTCTACGAGAGCGCCCTGCAGATGGTCTCCGACTACCCCGGCGCCATCCGCGGCCAGGACGGGGCCGAGCTTCCTGCGCGCCGTCCCCGCCGCCTGGGACGAGACCCGCGCCCTCGGCGGCGCGGTCGGCGAGTGGATCGCCCTCGCCCGCCGCCGGGGCGACGAGTGGTTCGTCGGCGCCATGACGGATGAGCAGGGCCGCGCCGTTAACCGTGCCGCTCGATTTCCTCGGCGACGGGCCGTACGCCGCCACGCTGTACGCCGATGGACCCGACGCCGCGAGGTGCCGACGCAGGTCACGACCAGCCCCGGACCGTCACCCGCGCCGGCGCCCTGGCGGTCACGCTCGCCCCCGCCGGCGGCGCTGCTCTCCCATCCAACCGGGGCGGGAGGGGTAAGGCACGATGCCGGGCAACGTCCTCTCCGCCGCGACCCTCAACGCCGACCAGCTTCTCACCCGGGCCGACCGGACCACCGCCCAGCGCGGCATCGCCTACTTCTCGCAGGGACGGGCCCGGATCGCGGCGATCGACACCGAGAGCGCTGTTGTGTACGTGCAGGGCAGCCAGCGCTACGAGGTGGCATCTGGGTGGACGACGGCCCGGCGCGCTCCGTCTGCGACTGCCCCGTCTCCGACGGCGACCCGGACGTCCTCTGCAAGCACGAGATCGCCGCCGCCCTGGCCCTGCGCGCCTATCTGCGGCTGCACCCGCCCGTCACCTGGGAGAGCGTCCTCAGCGGCGCCCTCAAGGACCCGCCCCGGCGCAGCGCCCCCGCGCGGCAGGTCCTGCTCTTCAGCCTCCAGCAGCGGTACTCGGCCTGGAGCCTCTTCCCCTACAGCCTGGCCGCCAGCCACTTCCCGGCGGAGGCGCTGGACGACCCCGACGCGCTCGCGCGCGTCATCAAGCAGCAGCGCCTCTCGCGGGAGGCCAAGGCCGTGCGCTCGCCGGGCAACCCGCAGCGGTTCGTCAACATGACCGACACGCCGGGCCGCCCTGCAGTCCTGGCCGCGGCCAGCAGTACGGCTACTACTATTCGGGCGGCCCGACGCGGGCACGACCTTCCTGCCCCAGCTCGCCGGCAGCCACGTCTTCCGGGGCACCGAGAACGACCCCTTGCAGCACCGCCTGACGCGTCGCCGCCGAGGCCGCCACGCCCGAGCTGGAGATCACGGACACGGCCGAGGGCTGCGCCTGCGCGCCTCCGTCCGCCTGGACGGCCAGGCCATGCCCCTGGACCGAAGGCACGCAGGTCATCTCCGCGGACCCGCTCTGGCTGCTCTCCGACAAGACGGCGTTCGGCGTGGACGACGCCGCCGGCGCCTTCCTGACCTTCCTCCAGACCCCCGACCTGACCGTGCCCGCCGACGCGCGGGAGCGTTCCTGACCGCTATCTGCTGCCGCTGGCCGAGCGGATGCCCGTCGTCGGCCCGGGCATCACCACGAGGACTGGCGCCGACCCCGTCCCGCGCCTGTATTTGACGCGAGGAGGGGGCGCATGCAGGCCGCCTCCGCTTCGGCTACGGCGACTACGAAGTGCCCTACGAACGCCGCCTGCCCGAGACGTCCTCCAGCGCAGGCCCGACACCCTGACCCTGGTGCGGATCCGCCGCCGGCCGGCGGAGGAGGAGGAGCGCTGGCAGGCCCTCTCCGACTACGGCCTGAAGCGCGGCACGGAGCCGGGCGTCTTCGCCCTGCGCGCCCGCACCGACCCGGTGGATTTTCTGCTGCATCAGTGCCCCGCCTGACCGAAGCCGGCTTCGAGATCTACGGCGAGGAGGCGCTGACGGCGGCGCGCGTCAACCGCAACCGCCCGACCATCTCGCTGGCGCGTCTCGTCCGGCATCGACTGGTTCGACGTGGAGGCCGTGGTGCAGTTCGGCGACGTGGAGGTCGCGCCTGAAGGAGGTCCGCCGGGCCGTCCGGCGGCGCGAGCGCTACGTCAAGCTGGCCGACGGCTCCATCGGCGCGATCCCGACGGAGTGGCTGGAGCGGTACCGCTACCTGTTCGCCCTGGCCGACGAGACCGACGAGGGCCTGCGCCTGTCCCAGCCCAGGTCACCCTGCTGGACCAGCTCCTGGCCGAAGGCGACCAGGTCCAGGCCGACGCCGAGTTCACGCGCCGCCGCGAGCGCCTGCGCGAGCTTCGCGGAGATCACGCCCACCCGCTGCCGCCGGGCCTGCACGGCGAGCTGCGCCCCTACCAGAAGGCGGGCGTGGACTGGCTGCACTTCCTGCACGAGTACGAGTTCGGCGGCTGCCTCGCCGACGACATGGGCCCGGGCAAGACGATCCAGACGCTGGCGTTCCTGCAGTCGCTGCAGCGAAAGCGGCCACGCCAAGGCCGCCGACCTGCTGGTGCTGCCGCGCTCGCTGATCTTCAACTGGGAGCGGGAGGCGGCGCAAGTTCACGCCCGAGCCTGCGCCTGCTCAACCACGCCCACGCGACCCGCGCCAAGGACCTGGCCGAGTTCGACGACTACGACCTGGTCCTGACCACCTACGGCATCCTGCTGCGCGACATCGAGATGCTGCGGCAGCACCGGTTCCATTACGTCATGCTGGACGAGGCGCAGGCGATCAAGAACCCGCTCTCGCCAGACCGCCAAGCGCCGCGCGCCTGCTGCAGGCCGACCACCGGCTGACCCTGACCGGCACGCCGGTCGAGAACTCGACCGCTGGAACTCTGGTCGCAGTTCGCGTTCCTGAACCCCGGCCTGCTGGGCACGTCTGGAACACTTCCGGCACGGAGTTCGCCGGCGCCATCGAGAAGCGGCAGGACGAGGTCGCGGCGGCCGTTCCTGCGCAAGATGGTCCACCCGTTCCTCCTGCGCCGCACCAAGGACCAGGTCGCCCCCGACCTGCCGCCGCGCACCGAGCGCATCCTCTACACGGAGATGGAGCCGGCCCAGCGCAAGCTCTACGACCAGAAGCGCGACTAGTACCGCGCCCAGATCCTGGGCCTGCTCGACGACGGAGGGCATGAACGACGCCCGCATGAAGATTCTGGAGGGCCTGCTGCGCCTGCGCCAGATCTGCCAACCACCCGCGCCTGGTCGAGCCGGCTCACCAAGAGCGGCGTCCGGCAAGTTCGAGACGCTGCTGGAGACGCTGGACACGCTGCGCGCCGAGGGCCACAAGGCGCTGGTCTTCTCCCAGTTCGTCCAGATGCTCACGCTGGTCCGCGAGGAGCTGGACGCCCGCCAGATCCCCTACGCCTACCTGGACGGCCAGACCAAGGACCGGCAGGCCCGCGTGGACCAGTTCCAGAACGACCCCGACCTGCCCTTCTTCCTGATCAGCCTCAAGGCCGGCGGCGTCGGCCTCAACCTGACCGCCGCCGACTACGTCATCCACATCGACCCCTGGTGGAACCCCGCCGTCGAGATGCAGGCGACCGACCGCACCCACCGCATCGGCCAGGACAAGCCCGTCTTCGTCTACAAGATGATCGCCCGCGAACTCGGTCGAAGAAAAGATCCTGCAACTGCAGGACCGCAAGCGCGCCCTCGTCAGCCAGCTCATCTCCACCGAAGAGCAGCTTCTTCAAGTCCCTCACCCGCCAGGACATCGAGGCGCTGTTCGAGTGAGCGCCCCCGGCGTGGAATCACATCCTTGGTGGGTCAGCGTCAGTCCCGTCCCTCGCTCGACCTCCCTAAACTCGGCGGAGACGGTCGTCTCCGGGTGCGGACCGTCGGTCATCGCCGCGTGAACGCAAGAGCGCGTCGTGGGCCGCTGGCTCGATAACTACTTCGGCCGATGACCGGGGAGGGCTCACTGCACGCTGTTCGTGTGCGGCGGCGGCTGGAGGAACGTCGCCAGGTACGCGACACCCCAGAGCACCAGGCTCAGCAGCACCAGCCCGATGATCCACAGCCACACCATCATCGCGTGCCCCTGCGGCGTGTCCGGCGTCTCGCCCGACAGGTCCGGCTTGCTCTTCCAGTCCTGATACCCCGGCCTCTTGTCCGCCATCACTCCACACCTCCCCGTGCCCCTATTCTAGCGCATCGGCCCCCGTACTGTCAACGCCGGCCGAACGAGACGCACCCTGGGGCGAACGCCGGGGCGCTAGGCCAACTGGAAGTAGCGGGCGAGCAGCGACTCCTCGGCGGTCGCCTGCGGCTCCTTGGAGACCCGCAGCATCACCGTCGTCCCCTGCGGCCCCGTGCAGAGCGCGAGAGTGTCGGACGTTTGTAACATAAGATGGAAGCCCATGCCCAGCGAGATCTGGGTGGAATACCCCTGCTCCAGCGTCGCCCGCGCCAGGTGGTGCGGCGCGATCCCCTCGCCCCGGTCCTGCACCAGCACGAACAGCGTGTCCTCGCCGATCCAAACCCGCGCCTCCCCCCATGCCCGTGCTTGATGGCGTTCGTCGCGGCCTCCGTGGTCCCGGTGGTCAGATCGGCCAGGCGGTCGTCGTTCATGCCCATCTCGCGCCCGATCTTGCTCAACGTCCGGCGCAGTTCCGTCGCGTCCGTGGGCTCCCGCAGCGGCAGCGTCAGCCGCGGCTCGCCCGACACCATGTCCGCCGGCGGCATCTCCTCCGGCTCGACCAGCCGCAGCTTGCCCCCCGTCACGGCCAGCAGCACGTCGCGGTTGAACGCCCGCCGCTGCTGCTCGCTCTCCACGAGCTGCGCGTTCGCCTCCCGAAGCTGCTGGTTGGCCGCCGCCAGGCGGCTCAGGGTGCTCCGCAGGGAGCCCGTCACCACCGCGATGCTCAGCGTCCCGGCCGCCAGCGACGCCATCTCGATGCTCTCGCTCATGGGCAGCGTCGACAGCAGCGCCAGCCCGTGCTTCGCGTCATTGAACAGGTAGATGCGCGCCAGCGCCACGGCCAATGCCGCCGTGAGGACGCCCCCGCGCGTCCCCAGGAGCGCCGCCCCGATAGCGACGGGAATCAGATAAAGGATGGTGTACGGACGGGGCTGGTGGGTGGCGTCCTGCAGCACCAGGAGCTCACGCGTGCAGAAGCCCAGCAGCGCGAGCGTCAGCAGGGCCGCGATCACCGGGTTGACGAAGACTTCTCGCACGGCCGCCAGGACGGGCCGGCCCGCGACGGGCACCGGTGCGGAGGCAAGAGACAGGGGAGTCAACGTTACAACTTCGCCTTTATGGTGGTTGCTGATGATTGTTAGATGCCGAACGCCGTGTACCGCCGGATGCCTCCGCGCCACAATCCCGCCGCCAGAGCCAGGGCCAGCGCGATCCAGACGCACTGGGCGGCGAGGCCGAACAGCAGATCCTGCGCTATTGACCTTACCCAGAAACACCTGCACCGGAAACGCCAGGGTGTACGGGAACGGCAGCCAGCGCACCACGTGCTGCAACCCCACCGGGAACAGGGCCAGCGGCGCGAGCTGCCCCGAGAAGATCAGCAGCGGCAGGTAGTAGAAGTTGTAGAGCGACCGCACCTCATAGAACCACAGGCTGAGCAGGCCGAGCGCGTAGGTGATCGCGAACGACACCCCGTGCCCCAGCGCGACCGCCAGCCAGAAGGCGGCGCCCCAGTGGTAGTGCCCCGGCGCGTCCGGCAGATAGCGCCGGAACGCCAGAAAGACCAGGGCGAACAGCGGGATGGACAGCAGGGTCCGCATCACCCGCCAGCCCAGGTTCGCGGCGTACATGTACGACAGGAACGAATAGGGCCGGATCAGGTAGATGTTGAACTTGCCCTGCTTGACATCACTGGCCATGTCCCACAGGATGTGCGACTCGATGAAGCTGGTCAGGGCCAGCATCACCAGGTAGTACGTGACCATCTCCGACGGCGCAAAGCCGTGGATGGCTCCGCGTCCATTATAGGACGCCAGCCAGATCAAGGGCATCGTGACCGCCGTCACCACGTCCGTCAGAATCCAGATGACCGCGTTGGCCTTGTAGACCATCCCGTCCTGGAAAAACATCGCCAGCACGGTGCGCCACTTGCGCCAGGAGCGCGCCATCAGCCCAGTCTCTCCGGCTTGAGCTGCGGGAACAGGATCACGTCGCGGATGGAGGGCGCGTCGGTCAGGACGATCGCCAGCCGGTCCATGCCGGTGCCAAAGCCGCCGGTCGGCGGCATGCCGTACTCCAGCGCGCGCAGGAAGTCTTCGTCCATCGGGTGCGCCTCGGCGTCGCCGCCCGCGCGCAGCGCGGCCTGCTGCGCGAACCGCTCGCGCTGGTCCAGCGGGTCGTTGATCTCGCTGAAGGCATTGCCCAGCTCCGCGCCCGGCCATGTAGACCTCGAACCGGCGGGTCAGCGCCGGGTTCCCGGCCGCTTTTTGGCGAGCGGCGAGGTCTCCGTCGGGAAATCGGTGATGAACGTCGGCTGGATCAGGTTCGGCTGCGTGTACTGCTCGTGCAGCTTCTCGATAATGCCGCCGACCGTCGGCTCGTTCTCGGTCGGCAGGCCCAGGCGGCGCAGGACGGCGTGGGCGGACTCCAGCGTCTGCCAAATCGTCGGGCTCGACGCCCGCGTTCTGCTGGATGCCCTCCAGCATCGGCAGCCGCGCGAACGGCGGGGCCAGGTCGATCTCGTGGCCCTGGTACGTGAACTGCTCCCGCCCGTGCACGGCGCGGCAGGCGTGCCGGTACATCCCCTCGCACCAGCGCCATGATGTCTTCCAGGTTGGCATACGCCTGGTAGAGCTCCATCAGCGTGAACTCGGGGTTGTGGCGCGTGCGAGATGCCCTCGTTGCGGAAGACGCGCCCGATCTCATAGACCTTCTCGATGCCGCCGACGATCAGCCGCTTCAGGTACAGCTCCAGCGAGATGCGCAGGTGCAGCTCCATGTCGAGCGCGTTGTGGTGGGTCAGGAACGGCCGCGCCGCCGCGCCGCCCGCGACCGATTGCAGCACGGGCGTCTCGACTTCCAGGAAACCCTGGCCGTCCAGAAATTCGCGCATGCGCGCGGACGACTTTGATGCGGCCGAGCAGCGCTCCCGCGACTCCCGGTTGACAAGCAGGTCCACATAGCGCTGCCGGTAGCGCAGCTCGGTGTCGTTGAGCGCGCCGGCGTGCTTCTCCTCGCCGGCCTCAGTCTCGTACTCCTTGCCGAGCGGCAGCGCGCGCAGGGACTTGGCGAGCAGCGTCAGCTCACGCGACATGGACGGAGATTTCGCCGGTCCGGGTCTTGAAGACGAAGCCGGTCACGCCGACGATGTCGCCCAGATCGAGCGGTGCTTGACGTCGTCATAGAGCTCGTCCCCGATCTCGTCGCCGCGGACATAGAGCTGAATGCGCCCGACGAGTCGGTAATGTCGAGAAGGCGGCCTTGCCCATGCCGCGCTGCGCGTGATGCGCCCGGCGACGGAGACGGTCTGGTTCTCCAGCGCCTCAAAGTTCGCGACGATCGTCCGCCGCGTGGTGCGTGACCGTCGAAACCGCTCGACCGCGAACGGGTCGCGCCCCGCCGCGCGCAGCTCGTTGAGCTTCTCAAGGCGGATGGGGTCAATGCCTTCGGGGGCCAACACTTCGGGTGAGTCGGGAGTAGACAAGCGCACATACCTCTCTGACGGTCAAGACAGGCGGAGAGTATACCGCAAAAGGGGAAAGCGGGGCAAGGGAGAGCCCGACCGAGGGGACCGACGCTCCCGGCGGGCGGACTACTCGGCAGGGCCATGGCCCCACATCGCCCCGGCGCGAGCTTACTCGGACGAGCGAGACGGCGTCCGGGCCGGGAGGCGGCGCCGCCGGATTCATGCCGCGCTGTAATTCTTCGGCCTGACGCATCGCGTCCAGCATGAGTTGATTCGGCGGTGTCCCCGGTCTGTCATCTCCGCCGGCCAGTGCATCCAGCGGGGGTTGACGCCGAGATTCGACCCGCGCTACTCATCGGACGGCTCCAGCCGTACATCGCCCCGGCGCGCGTGCCTCCCGAAGAAGTCGCTCGGTGTCTGAGCCTTCCGTGTGGGGCCTGTCCTTATGGCGCTCCCCGATCTCCGCGCAGGATGGCTAGCATCTGCTCGTTCGGCGCCACGGCTTGCTCATTGAGGGCGGAGCAGTTCCAGCCTCACTCGTTGCTCCGGCGCGGGAAGCCGCCCGTCTAGGAGACCGTCCTGCGCATCCCTTGCGGGAATCTCTTCTTCATGGATCGCCGGGGGCATGATTAACCTTAATCAGCGCCGATACGACAGGTCCAAGGCAGCAGGCGTATGACCGCCAGCCTGGCAGGAAGAGACGGAAGCACCTCCGCCCCCACGGCTTTGGTACCGGCCCAGCGTCCCATAGGCGCATGGCTTGAATCGGTTGGGCCATCTCCTCGGCTATAGAATTATGGGTCAGGAACAGGATTTGAACTTCATCCCTTCATCGGCGGTATCAATGAACCGTTTCGCGTTCTTGATTGCGGCGATCAATTGACTGTAGAACGTTGACATTTCTTTGTTTTGGTTTCGTGCCTTACCATGGTCAATTTATCTTCGTGACCGCTCCGCATAAATGGTCATGTAATTCTTCTGCCAATCACAAGAAATGTTGATGCCTGTCAGTTCGCACAAATTTCCAAAGTAGCCCGCCTGATGAATGTAGTAGTCCAGGGCATGTGGTACTCCTCCCGAAGACAGGGAGTTGATTACCCATCGGGGCTAACGCCTGTTGCGTAGCCTGGGGCGGCTCAACGGGAGAAAGAGCTGGCCGGAGACAGGTAATCTTCACTATCGTTGACGATCCTATCAGCGAGTGCGGCTCCGCGCGCTCATCGGCAACACCGGTAAATCTTTCGGCGCTCCAACGAGGCAGGGTACTTGGTGTTATCCATAAACAGACGAATGGGATGACTGGAGACTGTTCATTCGGCCTCACTCTTCTGACTCGGCAGATGTATGATCTTCGTCGCCTTGGTCCGATGCTCGGCGTCGGACCAAGGCACCTCCGCCTGCGATGACGGCCAGCGGCAAGGCGCACGGAAGCCACGCTCTTGTGTTTGCGCTCAAACGCCAGCGCCGTAGAACCTCCTCAACGCGCGACTCGCGGATGCGGCCCTTGATGGCAATGGGTCCCACACTGAGGCTCATCGGGCCGATTACAGCCGCGAAGCCCTGACTATTCTACCGAACATGACGGAGGCAGGAACAGGCCGATGTGCCGCAGTCCGGCATAGCATCAAGGAGACCACACCTTCGCTGGCGTCACGGGCGACAGCGCGTAGCTCACCCCCGCCGAGGCGGGAACTCGACACGTTCATGCTCCGGCTGGTGTCACGGGGGACAGACTTCCCGGCGGCGGTGATCGACAGGCCGCCCGTGTCGAGGCCACAGGTGCCCGCATGACCCGCGTGCAGGTCGGCTCGGATAAGTTTGCCCGCCTGCCAGGCGAGGTCGACAGTCAAAGCCGCCCCGCGCGCGCAGGCCCGTGACGGAGCCGGTCGGGCCAGGCGGACGGCAGGGCGGGCAGCAGGTGCAGTTCGCCGGCGTGGCTTTGCAGCAGCATCTCGCAGATGCCGGACGACGCCGCCGAAGTTGCCGTCGATCTGGAACGGCGGGTGCAGGTCGAACAGGTTGGGGGCCGTCCGCTCCGGGCGTCAGCAGCATCTGGAGCAGCTTGTAGGCGTGGTCGCCGTCTTCCAGGCGCGCCCACAGGTTGATCTTCCAGGCCAGCGACCAGCCGGTCGCCTCGTCGCCGCGCATCTCCAGGGACTTGCGGGCGGCGGCGAACAGCTCCGGCGTGCCGCGCCGGGTGATCTGGTTGCTGGGGTACAGGCCATACAGATGCGAGACGTGGCGGTGATGCGGTCCGGCGGCCAGCCGTCCCAGTCTTCCAGCCACTCCTGCAACTGGCCCAGCTGGCCGATCTGCATCGGGGCAAGCCGCGCGCGCGCCGCCCGCACCTGCGCGCGGAAATCGGCGTCGGTGCCCAGGATCTCGGACGCCTCGGCGCAGGCGTCGAACAGGTCGCGCAGGATCTGCATGTCCATGGTCGGCCCGGCGCAGATCGATACGCGCCGGGTGGTGCGCGTTCTCCGGCGAGACCGAGGGGCAGGTGACGAGCCAGTGGTGCGTCGGCTCCTCCACCAGCGTGTCCAGGAAGAACTGCGCGGCGCCCTTCATGATCGGGATAGTGGCGCCGCCAGCGCGTCTCTGTCGCCGGTGAACTCGATAGTGGTCCCAGAGGCTCTTGCACAGCCAGGCGCCGCCGGTCGGCCACATGCCGGAGCAGCGACAGTCCACCGGCGCGGTGCCGCGCCAGCCATCGGTGTTGTGGTGGCAGACCCAGCCGCGCGCGCCGTACTGCACCTTGGCCGTGTCGCGCGCCCGTCTCGGACAATTCGCCAGATCATGGCGAACAGCGGCTCGTAGCACTCCGATCAGATTGGCCGGCGCCGCCGGCCAGTAGTTCATCTCCGTGTTGATGTTGACCGTGTACTTGCGAGCCCCAGGGCGGGCTCAGGCTGTCGTTCCACAGGCCCTGCAGGGTCGCCGGCTGGCCGCCGGGCCGCGAGCAGGAGATGAGCAGATAGCGGCCAAACTGGAAGTGCAGCGCGGCCAGCGCGGGTCATGGCCGTTCTCGAACGCCGCGACACGCTCGTCGGTCGGGAGCTGCATGGCGTCCGGCTGTGCCCAGGTCGAGCGCGACGCGCCGGAACAGGGGCTGGTAGTCGGCGAGGTGCGCCCGCGCGCAGTTGCGCGAATGACTCTTCGCGCCGGCGGCGTCCAGGTGAGCCTGCGGCGAGCGCCGCCGGCGTCGCCGCTGACGTCCTGGTAGTTCTTATAGCTGGTGCCGATGGAGATCAGAAGGGTGACGGCGTCCGCGCCCGGTCACGGTGAGGCTGCCGTCCTCGGTGCTGCACCGTGCCGCCATCGGGCAGACACGCGCCAGCGCCTGGAACTTGACCGCGCCGGCGAGCCCCTGCGCGTCGCCGCTGATGCCGTCGAGCGCAAGCGTGTCCGTCCCGCGCCGCGTCGTCGAGCTTCTGCGGGCTGTCGAAGGCGGCCGTGAAGGAGACTGGCCCGGCTGGTCCGCCGTCAGCCGCATGACGATCACCTGGTCGGGATGCGCTGGCGAACACCTCGCGCGTATAGCGGACGCCGTCCGCCGTGTACGTGACGCGGGCTGATCGCCGTATCCAGGTCCAGCTCGCGCCGGTACTCGCGATACGGCCTCGGAGCGCGGAAAGTTCAGCGTCAGGTCGCCGACCGTCTGGTACGGCAGCTGGCCGGCGGCCGGCCCATGAACCTGGCGTCGACCAGCTCCTGCGCCTCCTGATACTGCCCGCGAAGACCAGCCGCCGGATCTCCGGCAGCGCGGCCAGCCCCTCCGGGTTGGCGTAGTCGTGCGGGCCGCCCGCCCAGACGGTCTCTTCGTTGAGCTGGAGACGCTCCGTCTCGCACGCCGCCGAAGACCATCGCGCCAAGCCGCCCGTTGCCGATGGGCAGGGCCTCCAGCCATTCCTCGCCGGCTGTCGATACCAGAGCGTCAGGTCGTTTCGCGTCTCCCCCACGGTCGTCCTCCTCGCCGCCGAGCAGCGGGCCGGCGTGGAGCGCTAGGGCCGCGCCCATACCCTGCCCGCAGCACCTCACGCCGGTTGAACGTACCCATTCCGGCCCCTCCCATGTCCCGTGGCGTCGTTCAGCGGACGCCGAGCAGCTTGACGTCGAAGATCAGGGTGGCGTTCGGCGGGATCGCGGGCGCGGCGCCGGCCGCGCCGTAGCCCAGGCCCGGCGGGATAATCAGCTTGCGCTCGCCGCCCACCTGCATGGTCATCACGCCCTCGTCCCAGCCCTTGATGACCCGGCCCACGCCGATGGGGAACTGGAACGGTGCCGCCGTGGTCGCGGGAGGCGTCGAACTTGTTGCCGTTGGTCAGCGTCCCGACGTAGTCCACGATGACGGTCTGGCCCGGCTTGGGCATCGGCCCGTGGCCGACCATGATGTCCTGGTACTTCAGGCCGGATCTGGTGGTCACGGTCTTGCCGTGGCCGCCGTGGGCATGGTGCGTCTTCGCGCGGGGCGGCCGTGACGCCGCCGGTCAGCGCCAGCGGCGCCGCTGCCGCCCAGGGAAACAGTCTCTTCATAGGTCTCCTGTGTGGGAATGGTGAGTGTGTCGTTATTGTAGCACATGCGGATAGGATGCTGCGGCGGAACAACGCGCGCGGTCAACCCGGCGGTCTCCGTGCTCGCGTCTACATATAGCCCGCGACGCCGAGCAGCGCCCGCGTCTCCTCATCCGCGGTCTCCAACAGCTTGACCGTCAGCCCGTCGGCGGGCTTCTCGCCGTAGATGGAGGTCTTCTGCCAGGCCGGGCCGTAGCCGAAGAGGAGCAGGCGGCGGATCGTGCCCCGGGCTGGGTCGGCAGCGCGCGGTGCCAGAGGCTGCCGTGCGTAGCACGGCCTTCCCGCCGGGAGGCGCAGCACGACCTGGCCCGGCATCTCGCCGAACTCGGCCGCTCCAGGTCCCGGTCCAGCCAATCGTGCGAGCCGGGCACGACGCAGAGCGGCCCGTTGCGGTCGTCGATGTCGTCCAGTAGAGCAGCACGTCCATCGTGTGCGGGCGGGAGAAGAGCGGGGGGAGGGGATCCGGGATGATGCGCTGGTGGAAATGCCATTCGTCTCCTGGTTGGGGTCGTCGGGATAGCAGACGCGGCCCGGAAGCCGCGCGACTGGACGGACGGACCGAACAGGGCGCGGGCGATGGAGAGGGTCGGGGCGAAATAAGCATCCCCAGAAAGGCCGGGTGCTTGTCCATCAGGTGCCGGATGAAGATGCCGCCGAAGGCGCGCCCGCCCCGCGTCTCCAGGCGCTCGTCGCGGGGAAACGGTCTCATCCAGGGCCGCGCGCAGCCGTCGACCTCCTCCTCGGGAGCAGGTTCTCGCGGACCAGGTAGCCGTCACGAACGCCAACGCCTCGATCTCGGCGGGCGCCGCCAGCACTTCGACTCCCCGCGTTGGAAAGCCCCGATGCGCGTCCCGATGCGATACGTCAGCTTGTGCCGCCCCGGGATGCTGTCTTCGTTGAAGGCGATGCTCATGGCGGGGGTGCTCCGTGGCGTAGCGTCCCCACCCCGCTTAAGCTTCGGCTAACACCCCTCCTTATCCACTTTCGGACAAATGGAAGAGGGGGGCCAGTGGCGACACGGGCTCTGCTTCTCTGACGGCAGGCGACGAGCGGCAGCGGGGCCTTCCAGTTATTGGCCCCTCCTCTCCATTTCCGGAATGGGGAGGGGTGGCAAATCGAAGGCCGGGGTGGGGACGCCCCTACTTGCCGATGGCGACGATCTCGTAGTGGGTGCGGCCGCCCGGGGTGTTGACGGAGACGGTGTCGCCGACCTTGTGGCCGAACAGGGCCTCGCCGACCGGCGATTCGTCGCTGATCTTGTCGCGGATGGGGTCGGCCTCGACGGGCGAAACCATCGTGAACTGCCATGACCCCGCTGCGCGCGGGCCCGGGCCCCAAGGCCCGCAAGAAGTACCTGCAGGTCGCCTGCACGGATCTGCTCACCTGCTACTTCCTCGGCGGCCGGGACCTGCCCTCCTTCAGGAACTTCCTCTACAGCGACCTGCACGGCACCGTGGTCGTGCAGGACCGGTACGTCAACTACGACGCCTTCGACGGCATCAGCCACCAGCTGTGCACCCAGCACCTGCTCAGGGACCTGGAAGACGCCGCCCAGACCTACCCGGAGGCCATCTGGCCCGGCCAGATCGCAGAGGCCCTCCGCGGCCTGATCCACGCCGCCAACCTGGCCCGCGACCAGGGCCTGGCCGCCGTCCCCGGGCAGATGACCGCGGAGCACCTGACGCTGTTCCGCCGCGGTGTCACCGTCGGGCTGTCCCAGGTCCGCCGCGTACCGGGCGCCAAAAGCAAGCAGCCGCCGGCCCGGACGCTGCTGGAGTGCCTGCGGCACCGCGAAGCCGACGTGCTGCGGTTCCTCGGCGACACCGCCATCCCCCCGACCAGCAACCAGGCCGAACGCGACCTGCGGCCCTCCAAGACCCAGCAGAAGATCTCCGGCCGGCTCCGCTCGGAGAAGACCACCCGCGACCGGTACGCCATCCGCGGATACGCATCCACCGCCGCCAAGCACGGGATCGCCGTCTTCCCCGCCATCCGCGACGCCCTCGCCGGAAACCCCTGGATACCGCCTATCCCGGCCAGCGCCTGAACCACACCCCCAAACCGTCACGCACAGCAACTCGGTAATAACTAAAGAAGGCTGCCCGGCGTGAATGTTTGCCTTTGAGCAGCCCTTGGGGGGACTTCGACCTATCCGACATAATAGCGCCAGTGAAGCTATGGAGTGGCAGCGATGATGTATTCTCGCCGATCACCCACACGTACTGGCTAGCCAATCGGATCAGCAACGCGGAGCTCGACATAGTACCCGGCGCGGCTCATTTCGGCGCGGTGGAGATCCTGCCAAAGATCCTCACCTGGGTTGCGGAAAAGGCAAACACGGAAATGCTAGCTGAGCGGTGAGGACGCCGACTGTAAACGCTAGAGAGGCTGCGGATCAACCACGAAGAGCAGCCGTTCGCCCCTGATGACCGCCCTGACGTCCGGGTGGTCAGGCCCTAGCAGGACATCCAGATCCGCAATAATCGCCTGACGTTCGGTTGCCTCCTCGGCTCCCAGCGCATTCCGGGGTCAGCACCAGGTTCGCCCGGCAGCGCACGGTATCCGGGTGCTGCGGGCCGAGAATTCGTTCGCTTTCTTCTGTGACCGCCTTCTCCAGTTCCTGGGCTTCGGCCAGTTTCTTCTGGAAAGCCCATGTGCTGGCCAGGACCATCTTCGCAGCCAGCGCATACGGGTGAGCCGGGCCGAGCCGGGCGTCCAGCCCCTCCGCGGCCGTCCGGGCCGCGGCCTCCGCTGCCCGGTACTCGTCTCCCAGGCACAAGGCGGCGGCGATGTCCAGAGTGCAGATCAGGACGTGCGGATGCTGTGTTCCCAGCCGCCCTCGATAGACGGCCAGGACCCCCTCCGCGGCCATCCTGCCCTCCGCCAGCCGATGCATGGCCAGCCGGTTGAGCGCCTGGCTCAGACGGCATCCCAGGGCATCGCTGCTGTCTTCGCCCCAGCCGCGGATCAGGCCGGTCATGGCCGAGTCGAAGTGACCCTCTGCCTTCCCGGGCAGCCCGGCGCATCGCAGCGCCACGCCAAGCCAGCGTCTCGCGTTCAGCGTGATCCGGTCGTCGTCACCGAGTGCCGCGTGGCAACGAGCGACCACTTCCTCCAATCGGGTCACTGCCTCCGCGTACCGTCCGGCGGCCAGCAGGTCGCGGGCGACGTTGATGCCGGAGTTGAGCGTGCTTGGATGCCCCGCCCCGAGCACCACCACCCGCCCGTCCAGGGTACGGCGGTCTCGGGCCAGCGCCTGCCGGAAATCCCCGATCAGCAGGTAAGACAGCGCCAGGTTGTTCGCCGCGGACAGCGTCCCCCGGTATTCGTCGCCATAGGTCTTGTCCCAGGACTTATAGGTTTCGAGATCCAACTCGAACGCAGCCTGGTAGTCGCCGAGGGCCCGCTGGTCAGCGGCCAGGCCGCTGCGGGTGGCCAGCGTATAGGGATGCTCGTCACCGAGAATCTGCCGTTGCCCGGCCAGGACCGTCTCGTCCACGGCGCGGGCTTCCGGGAAGAGCGCCAGATCGCGCAGGACGTTCGCCAGGTTGAACTGGAGCCGGAACAACTGCTGCTGCAACCCGGGCAGGTCCGGGTCCTTGGCCAGCATGGCTTTCCAGGCACCCTCGACTTCTTTAGCTCGCGTGCGAGCCCGCGGCTGGTCACTGCGTTCCCGGAGGTAGCGCACCCGCTCGATCATGAACTGGCGGACCGGTTCTTCGGCGGACGTCATGACACCCGAAGCGCGCAGATGCGGCCAGATCAGCCGGTAACGCGGCCACGTTACCGGATCGTCGACCTCGCCTTCCGGGCGCGCCGCGACCAGCACCCGGTGGATGCCGTGCCGTGCGGTCGCCTTCTCCTGTTCCTCCATGCGCGCATTGACGACCGCCTGCACCACACCGTGCACCTGGATCTGGCGTGCGTTGTTATCGAGCTTGATCAAGGCCAGCAGGTCAATCTGCCGGATCAGCCCGGAAATCATAGCGCGGTCCGAGATGGCAGGATCAAGAGCACGCAGCGTGTCCGCCATGGCCTGGCTGTTAATCAGATCCAGGCTGATATCGGGAGCCATCAGCGAGCAGATCTCGAGCAGTCGCGCAGCGGCGGCGGAGTTCTTCTTGAGCTGGTTGAGGGAAAGGCACCAGGCCTTCACGGCCGCCACCGGGTAATCGCCAAGCTGATGGCCGGCGGCCAGCGAAAGCGCCGGCTGCTCGTTAAGCTGCTCCAGGTATTCGGGGACCGATGTTCCTGTGGTGGCCATCAGTGCGCCCGCCGCGGCGATGGCCAGCGGTATGTGGCCGAGGATGCCGGCCACCTCGTCGGCTTCCGCCTCGGTAATCTCGGGCACCCGCCGACGCAGATGACTAACGCTCTCCCCCTGCGCGAACCTGCCCACCTGGCGAGACGAGGCGCCTGCCCAGCGATCGTCGCGGCAGGTTATCAGCACATGGCCCCAGGGAGACGGCATGAGCGGGCTTATCGTTTTCACGTCTTCTGCGTTATCGTAAATCAGCAGCCAGCGCAGATCTGTATGGCCTTCGCTGAGATACCTAAGCAGATACCGGGCGACGTCGGGACCATTGCCCTCGGGCAGATTCTCCTGGAACGTCTTTCGCACCTCATTCGCGAGGTCGACCAGCGATGCGTCGATATATTGCGACTGGGCGCAGTTCATCCACCAGATCACGTCGTAATCCAGCCCGAAGCGATGCGCGTACTCCAGCGCGACCTGTGTTTTGCCGAGCCCGCTGAGGCCCTCAATGGCCACCGGGACCGTGGCCGCCCCGCGGCGTGACCGCAATTCCTCGTACAGCTCCCGCAGGAGATTGTCCCGGCCGGTGAAGTTCACATTGCGAGCCGGGATGTTCAGGACCTGACGGCGGTTCCGGCCGGGATAGCGCAGGTCTCCGGTCTCTGACTCTAGATCCGCGGGCCGTTGCCCGTGCAGCTCGGCGATCAGCCTGTCCACCGCCTGCGACTCGGAGAGCCCGGCCAGGTCGACGACGCGCAAGCCTGCTGATTCTGTCAGCTCGGGCGGCAGCGGCGCATCGGTCAGGACGATGAGCACGTCGTGGTGCACCGCGGGAGCGGCATCGCGCACCCGCGAGATGTACGACTCCGATACGATCGCGACATCCTGAATCTCCGCCGCGGAGTCCTCGGGACCGGCGGCCGCCTCGCCGAGCCAGCGGACCCGGATCCCGCCACTGCCCAGGACGGCCGCGATCCACTCGGCCCACAGCTGGTCTTCCGGGCTGAAGTCGAGGACGACCTCGGGCGGGCTCGATGATGGCGTGCGGGAAAACAGCAGCCTGGTGCGCAGGCGCAGCCATTCCTCCCGGGGCGGAAACGTGGTCACCGCACCCCCCGTGATGCGCGCGACAATCCGCTCGTAGGAAGACAGCAGCGAGCGCGGTGAACCCGGCTTGTCGCCAAAGACGGCGAGCATCTCCTCGTAGGCGTACGAGGGCTGGTACGGCACCTCAACCGCGGCCCAGTATTCGTGCCGTTCCTGGAGCGACATTCCCGCGGGCAGCTCCTTGAATTTGCCGGTCGCGAAAATCATGCTGTCTTCGGCCTTCTGGACCTGCGTGCGGTCGATACGCATGGGAACAGGGAATATCGTGATGTGACGCTCGCTATGAGCTTGAATAGCTTCCGCTACCGTGGCCGCGCCTTCTATTCCCTGAGTACTCATAGTAAAACAGTCGACGACGATGTCGGGCAGGTGCACGGTGCAGATGTCAGCGATGTCGCTGAGGCCCGTCCGGCTATCGATCAGAACATAATCGTACTCGCGCTTCATGAGTGCCCGCAGGGCGTCGAAAAACAGGGCCCCGTGCAGGTTATCGTAGAAATTATCCCAGTCGAGCGCGCTCAGGGTCGCCTCGTAGTCACCGTTAGTCTGTTTCCCTGGAGACAGGTAATGCAGGGCCCCCGGTGCCGGGAACTGCCAGTTCAGCGGTATCGCGTAATCTTTCACGTGACCGATATGCTCATCGATCATCGTGGTAATCGCATTGCGCGCGGCTTCCCTCGACGCTTCGAGTTCTTCACTCCCCTGGTGGAGCGCATCGGGGGCGATTTCGGCCTCCACCGCCGCCCAGGCATATCTGCGGATAAAGTCGATGATCCCTGGCCTGTCGCTCACCTGGGCTTCCATGAACGGCTGGAAGAACCTGTGTAGCCCAGGCGACTCCAGGTCCCAGTCGGCGATCAGTACCCGGCTGCCGTTGGCCGCGAGGATCCAGGCCACGTTGGCGAGCGCCATCGTTCGCCCGGTCCCGCCCTTAAACGAGTAGAACGTGACGATCCGGCCCTCCTGCGGCAATGCCGCTTAGCGTAAGTTGATCTTGGTTTGCCTGGCGTGTCCCTCCGGGCGGTTTCGGCTGGTTACCGGGATGATCGCGGGTTATGGCGCAGACTGGCGGTGTGGCCGGGGACCGTTTGAGCGACTGGATCTCCCTGGGCGTGCTGGCGTCCTGGGTATCCCGCGATGCGGTCGACGAGGCCGTCGAGGTGACGGGGAAGACGGCGAAGCGGAGAGGCGGCAAGCTCCCGCCGCAGGTCATGGTGTATTTCGTGATGGGCCTGGCCCTGTTCGCCGAAGAGGATTATGAGGAGGTCTGGACCCGGATCACGGAAACGCTTGCGGGCTGGGGCTGCTGGGATGACTCGCAGGCGGACGTGACCACGGGCGGGATCACCCAGGCCCGGCAAAGGCTCGGCCACGAGCCGGTGAAGGAGACGTTCGCGCAGGTCGCGCGGCCGGTCGCGACGCTGGAGACCGAAGGCGCGTTCCTCGGGCCGTGGCGGAAGATGAGCATCGACGGCCTGGAATGGGACGTGCCCGACACGAAGGCGAACGCGGCGGAGTTCGGGTACCCCGGTGCCGGGAAGGACGGCACCCCGGCGGCGTTTCCCAAGGCCAGGGCCGTGACGATCGGCGAGTGCGCGTCGCATGCTCCGGTGCTGGCGGCGATCGGCCCATGCGTCTCCAAGGGCAGCGGCGAGCAGTCGCTGGCGCGGGAGCTGTACCCGCGGCTGGAAGAGGACTGGCTGCTGATCGCGGACCGGAACTTCTATAACTGGCAGGACTGGTGCACGGCCGCGGACACCGGGGCCGCGCTGCTGTGGCGGGTCAAAGCGGACCTGACCCTGCAGCCGCTGGAGTTCCACCGCGATGGCTCCTACACATCCGTGCTGGTCAACCCCAAGATCAGGGGCGGTGCAAGGCAGCAGCTCATCGACGCGGCCCGCGCCGGCGAGGACCTGGACCCAGGCAAAGGCCGCCGCGTCCGGGTGGTCGAATACGTGGTCCCCGATCGCGACGGCGACGGGAAAGACGAAGTCATCGCCCTGATCACCACCATCACTACATGGACGGACGCGCCCGCCCCGGTCCTGGCGGCCGCGTACCACGAACGCTGGGAACATGAAACCGGGAACAAGCAGGTCAAGACGTTTCTGCGCGGCCCGGGAAAGATCCTGCGCTCGCAGTCCCCGGACATGGTGAAGCAGGAGATCTGGGGCTACTTCCTCACCCATTACGCGGTCACCGCCCTGATCTGCGCCGCCGCCACGAACGCCGGCATCGACCCCGACCGGGTGAAGTTCAAGCGGGCCATCCGCATCATCCGCCGGGCCGATGACCCGGCTTTTTCCCCCTGACCAGCGACAACGGCTCCTCGGCCGCGTCATGGCCGGCATCGCCGACCCGCGGAAGCTCAACGAGAAACGCGAACGCAGCTACCCGCGCGTCGTCAAGCGAGCCCGGCACAACTCCTACCGGGTCAAGAAGCCCGGCCAGCACGGCATACGCCACGATGCCCCCGCGACCATCAAACTCGTCAACTCTGTCCTAACCAGGGATGACACCCGCACCGCGGCATTACCTAAAACAAGCTAAGCGGCATTGCCTCCTGCGGCCACGGATCCTCTCCCGCACTAGTCATGTGGTGTCTCCCCCAACGAATCCGGTGATGAAGCAGGCTCAGAAGATGGTGCGGCCGATTCCTCTCGCCGTATGGGCCAACGCAGGCTCGGTCGATTACCTGAAGGTGATGGTATCTGCCCGCCGCGATATCGCCCACTGCGATGCCTGAGATACTGTTTTTCGGCTTCCGCCACCAGCACGCGCACGGTGGAGACAAAGTCGCTAAGCGAATTGACTCCCTCGGCGCCGCGGCGCGATGAATCGGTGGGCAGCGCGCCGGCGGCGGCCAGCATGTCCCTGACCTGGCTGGCGAGCTTCTGCGTGCGGGAGTCGCCGGGCTTATCCATCACGAGCAACGGCAGCACCCATCGGGGCAGCTCGCGTACGGCGGACTCCAGCGCCGACCGCCCGTTATCGTCGGCGACGAACCAGGGATCGATCAAGATGATGCCGGGTCTGCGAGCGGAGTTGTCCAGGACCGCTTTGACGTTGATCCCGCTGATCTCGGCCCTGAAGTCGAGCCGCTCCGCGACCTGACTGGCGTATTCGGCGAGCGGGAGTTCCTGGTCGGGGAAGGGACGCCAGTCGGTACTGGCTTCGCCGTAGCCGCTGGGATCGTGACCCGCCGCGACGGTGCTCGTGGTCGGGGCGGCGGTCTGGATAGCAAAAACCGCGAGCCGTGAATCAGGCGAGAACGGGCTTGTCATCTCATTGATGTCCTGCACCTCATACGGCGTTATCGGAAAATCCTTCGCGAGCATCACGATCCGCTTGGCCAGGCGATCCACCACGGCCTCATAGGAATCGCGATACCACCCGATCTTCAGCAGGGCCCGCAGGCCGTTTTCGGCATAACCGGGTTGATCGGCACCCAGGGCCAGCGCTTCCGCCAGGCCGGCCACCGGGTCCTGCGTCTCCCCCAGCGGAGTCCACAGGACGGGCGCGAACCGCTGCTGGGGATCCGGCAGGCCCATATCTTCCATCCGCTTGAGGAAGCATTCCCATTCGCGGCCGGGCAGTGACCTGGCAAAATACCCCGGCGAGTATAGCGGGACAAACACCTGGGCGGCGCTGAGGGCCCGGGTGAAGGAGACCTTCCAGTCCGAGGCGACCGGGATCTCCTGGTCATAGAACCCAGGGGCGAATCCCGGCGGAAGTGACCCCCACCGCCGGACCGCGTCCCCGAGATCACCGAAGAACTCCCCGACCAGCTTGTCGGGATTCGCATCCGGGTACCCGGCCAACGGGTCCGAATGCGCGTAACTGAGAAAAAAGTAAGGAGAAGCTACGCTTGCGGTTTCTCTTACCGGCACGTTTGCGGTCACGGCGCCGCCTCCTGAAAAACGTTCTCTAGATCTTCGAGACGCAGCCGACGAGATCTGAGCCGTTGATGGTAGTAGATTTTAGATATACGCTTGGCGAGCTGCCACGCTATTATCTGATAAGAATCTTCCTGGCCCATGCGGAGCAGGCCGAAGACGCCGTCGGCCCGGTACTGAGCGGGAAGATCCGGGTCGGGTCTCCTCGCGGGCGAGAAGATCATGTCTTCGCTGACGGGCGGGGGCAGCGGGAAGGGTACCGGCGCCCATCGCACAGGAATGATCCACCCTTCGGGCCGGAAGGACTTCGCCCCGGCCGGCCTCTGCATCGTACGCTGGGCGAAGGCACACCATTCCAGCCCGCACCATTTACTGCTCAGGTAAGGGGCCGATAGCAGCACGACAAGCACCTGGCAGGTTCCGGCCGCGTGCAGTAATTCGTCAGCCCACTGCATGCCGCCCTGCACCCTCGTGTCCATGAAACCGATGTCGGCGCCGGTTCTCCGGCTTATCAGCTGGCCGACGTTCTCGGACAGGTCGAAGAAGAAACGCTCGGCCAGCTGATCGGAGTAGTGGGCTTCTCCCGTGCTGGACGAGCCGTCCTCGGCACGAGCGTAGCTCAGGAAAAACGGCGTCCCATGATCGGACAATGCGCGCCGCACCTCCGCTCGTCGTTTCCTGGAACCATGGTAGGTCTGCCCCGCGATGTTAGAAAGCTCTGCTGCTTCTTCGCCACGAGGGTACTTTGCCATAGCATCACCGGCCGCGGTGGATCGCGAGCCAGGAGCGCGCGAAATCGACGGCTGTGCGCAACGCCACCAGCCGGCACGCCGCCGAGCCGACCCGGCCCCGGCGCAGGCCGGACAGGACGCCGCGCTCAGCGGCTGACTCCAACTCCGACCCAAGCAACCCGAAATCACTGTCGTCTAGTTCGATGTCGGTGAACTCGAGCTCGATTCGAGCACCTCCCCGGGTGGTGAAACACCGATAGCGACGTTGCGGCACCCCGGCCAGGTGATATTCGGCCAGGTGAAAAGCGGTGCACGCGGAATAGCCGACGCCCAGCAGCAAGATGGCGGCGTCGGCGGCGTATAGCCAGCCCAGCGGGGACCGGTCGCCGAGCAGACAGTCCAGATCGTGCGCGGACGTGCAGGCCCGCGCCCCGTGCCCGAGCGCCGCGAAGGAGACCTGGGGATGGCTGCTGCGCACCGCCGACGGGCGCGTCCGCAGGTGCTCGGCGAAGGCGCCCATCCCCGTCGACGGGGTGGTGGCCGGATCGAACCCGGGCATGGCGGCGACCAACCGGGCACGTTCGTGCGTGTCGAGACCTGCCATGCGAGCCAGGAAGGCCTGGGAGGTGAGCGAATTCAGCGTGGTCTGCGTGGGCACGACGAGCGTCGCCCCTGGGCCGGCCACCTCCAAGATCGCGGTCAGCAAGGTCGCGGCACCGCCGCGGATCCGCCCGATCTGCCGGAGGGAGCTGTGGATGAGAAGGTCTTGCCCTCGCCACAGGCCAAGTGACCGGAGGTCCTCGACCAGCTGATCGCGGCGCCACGCTGGCTGCGGTGAGAACTCATCGGTCATCGGCCCAGGCCTCGACCGTGGCGCGCATGCCATCGGCGAAACGCCGGCCCCCCGGCGTCAGGGCTGCCTCGTTGAGCACGGCTTCCAGGCCGGCCTCCACCCAGGACCTGTACATGACAAAGAGCCGACGCGCTGGCCCGCCCGGCGTCTGCCGAGACCGGGATCGCCACAGGTCGGCGACGGCCAGGTGAGCGTACGTGCCATGCAGCAGGCCCTCGACGGGGCGGGGATCGGCTCGCCAGGGCACCGGGAACAGGGTGCGATCCTCCCGGTCGAACAGGTCGAAAAGATCACAGAGCGCCGTCAGCTTGACATGCTGCATCTCGTGGACGAGCAGTTCGCCTAGCAGGTCAACGCTGTCCGGCAGATCAAGCGCCAGGGCGCCGAACGCGTCCCGAGCGGTCCCGCTGCGGCGAGCGCCCGCTGCCCCCGGGCGCATCGGCACCACCGAACGCAGGCCGGTGGCGATCACGCTGGCGTACGCGGGAACTTCGGTCGCCAGTTGGCCGGCGGCAGCCGCCAGCCCCTGCCGCCACGACCGCCACACCGCGTCGGTCAGCCGCCCGGACGCGGCCCAGGCCTGGCAGTCACGGAAGGGGTCGGTGTCCTCCACCGTGACGGAAAATTCCCCGGCGATGACCCGGCGGACAGGCTGCCATTCGTGCGAACCATCTCGGGTGCTGATTCCCGAGGGAGAGACACGTACTACCGAGAAGCGGCCGGCACCCGGCTCCACGGCGAGCGCACCGACGGTCGGCAGGCAGATCGCCCCGTCCCGTACCGGCAGGACCAGCTCGGCCTCCAGCCCGGCGCGCAGGGCCACCGCAGCCGCCATACCGGCCAGGTGCGCAAGGTCCAGATCGAGGCTGGCGCTCCTGGCCGACCGCAGGCAGCGCATGGCCCAGGCCTGAACGTAGGGATAGCTCAGGACCTCGCGCACGACCTCGGGCTGCTCGGCATCCAGCTCGGAAAGAAGCCGCCATCCCTGCGCCGCCGCTCGCCGGAGACTGCCCCCCTTGACGTCGAGGCCGGACGCTACCGTCGCGACCAGGGCCCGGATAATCGACCAGTACGAATCGGCCAGCCACGCCATCGCCGTGGCGTCGCCCGGCCCGGCGGACAACCGCTCGAATGCTCCTTCTGGCGGCACCTGGCCCGATTCCGAGGGGACCTGACCCGCTTGAAGACTGCCTCGGGCGGACGTCACGGACACGACGCCCCTGGGGTCAGCGAGCACCTGGGGCAGCAGGACCTTGAAATCGTCGCAATAGACAGACGGATTATCAAAACCGTTAGCGGATCTGTATCTGTGCGTGTAAAGGCCGCCGCCGCACGCCCGAACCAGCGGGCACGCACGGCAGGTCGCGCACAATGCCGCGAGACCGGCCTGGCGGCTGGCCACGCCCGGGTGCGCCGCCGCCTCGTCGGCCGAATGAGAAAAGACGTCAAAACCGGTCACGGGCGCGTTCTCGTAGGCGGCCTTCAACGAGTCCACCTGCTCCCAGGTGCCATCGGTCTCGATGACCAGGAGATCGACCGGGTCAAGGCCCGCCGCCTCGCTCCCGCTCGGCCGCCCCTGCCAGGCCGCCAGCAGCGAATCGAAGAACCGGATGGGCACCGGGCGGCCATCGGCCACCCACCGTGAATGTATCCGGCCGAGCCAGGACGCATAGGGCGTGTGCGTACCCGGCGGGCAGGGGGGAGGCTGGTCCCACGTCCCGTGCGGCAACAGCAGATCGAGACGCGGCGGCGCCTCGGCCAGCAGCGCCTCATACACCGCGATCGGGTCGTTCTCGACGTCGACGGTGCACAGGATGCCCGCGTACAAATGCCGGTACTCGGGCCTCCTCAGCAGGGCGAGCGCCCGTCGCACCTGTGCATAGCTGCTCCTGGAGTCGGCGTACCGGCGATGCCGGTCGTTGGCCGCACGGTCGCCGTCTAGGGACACACCTACCTTGACGGCATAATCGGCGAATAGCGAACACAGATCCTCATCGAGAAGGACACCGTTGGTGTGGATTCTCAGATCCAGTTCGGTCACAGGGCCGATCAGACGCCGCAGAACGCTGACGACCTCACGCAGTCCGTCGTGCCCCAGCAATAGCGGCTCACCACCATGCAGCACCACATGGACCCGGTCGAGCTGATAGGCACGCGCATGCTCGCATATGCGTCTAGCGGCCTGCCTGACCGTCGCCTCGGCGATGACCTTAGGCTTGTTACGCCAGCTCTGGTCGGCGTGCTCATAGACGTAGCAGTGATCACAAGCAAGATCGCACCGGCTGGTTACCTTCAGGACGTACTGGCTTACCTGGGCCGACATCCAGGAGGCCTCATCCTCATATTGAGTTGTTGAACATCAGCACCGCGATCCCCGAGGGGCTCTCCCGGCTCTCCGCAATACGTGAAACTACACCCGTTACTTCTTTTTCACCGGCAGCGGCCCGGTTGGCCAGCTGACCCAGCGAGACCCCGCGCAGGTCCGGGATCAAGGAGCGATCTGATTTCGTGCCGTTGGGCCTACCCTCCAAATTCACTGGGCCTCCTCCCCGTAAGGTACGGTGTATCCGTCTATGTCAGGCTAGATGACGGTCGGCCCCTTGTCACCAGGTGCACGGCAGGGACTTCGATTGGTCCGGTCACTAGACCAGGCCGAGAAGCTTCTCCACGATCGCCGCGGGAAGGAACTTCGGATCGACATCGCGCCGGCTGCTGTCGGAAGCGAAATAGATCAAGGGCTCGGTCAGGTCCGTCTCACTTCCTACATATGCCTCGATAGCGATACCGTCGGGGTCGAGCAGCCGCAATACTCTTCGGCCATAACGGTCCCGGCGTTCCTCTTCCGGGCTAACCGTCAGCGGTAGGAACTGCTGGCTGTCGATGTCCGCCAGCGCGGTATATGCCTCGGTGAACACGGTGGTGCATTTGTGCCTGAGCTGAGGGAGCGAGAGCGGGGATGTTGATTCCTTGTCATGTTCAACACTATTGCGCAGCGCCACGAGAGCCGAAAGCTTGTCATGAACTTTAGCTTTCCTGATTACCCGCGCTATCTTAGCAAAGAGTACACTTTCAGATTCATGGTCACTGTCCGCAAAAGCAGCCGGAATTTTCGCGAAGACGAATTCATGCTGGCCGAAGGTAAGCTTGTCAGGTCCCGAGTATGAGCGTCCGGGCATCCCGGGACCGATAATCTGACGGAAAGCTTCATTCCATTGATTGCCGCGCGCGAGATGAGCCCACGCCAGCGATGCGTACCGCAAGATTCGCTCGACCAGGCCGCAGCCGGTGAGGAATGCTCCCCGGACGGCCTCCAGCGAGTCCGCGAGTTCCAGGCGACCCTGGACTATCTCGCATTCGTGCAGGGCGGAGCGTATCGAGAACCGGACCGGCCGTGGCACCGCGAATCCGAGCTGAGCCAGCAGCCGGTGGGTAAGTCCCCGTACGTCGATCGCACGTAGTTCATCGGCTTTCGCGCCGCGCTTTACGAGCTCGCGGACCAGGGTCACCCGGCCAAGTTCCACCAGTAGCTGCTCGGGTTCCGGATTGCTGGCCAGAAACCCGGCCAGGCGCTGCCGCGACGAACCGCGGAATTCCCCCGGGATCATCTCGCCAAGCTCGGCCGGATCCCAGACGGATTCGAGTAGCTCGGCGAGCCCGTCATAAAGCGACAACGCGCCCATCGTGGCCAGGGCAAGGACCCGCTCGGCATCGACGACGACCGCCGCGGCCGCGGCCGGAATGGGCTGGAGCACGAGGAGGTAGGTCCAGGTCCCCGTATCGGCGCCGACCCGCGGCACCCTGATCGTGTCCAGCCGGACCGCCCGGACCAGCTTCAGGCCGGCCGGCGCGATCATCTCCAGGAAACGCTGCAGCTCCTCCGGTTCCTTGGCCAGCCAGAAGACACCTATCCCGCCGTTGGGGCTGACCACCCGCCGAGCCTCGCAGGCTTGCTGCATGAGATCACGCTCGTAGCGTTCGGTCCGCTCCTGAAGGGGCCGCTTGGGCACGACGACAAGCTCGCCAGCCAGATCAGGGACCACGGCGGCCAGGATGGCTTGGTAGGGCTCCCCGGCCACGTCGTAGTCGATGTTGTCGTAGTAGGGCGGATCCCACACGACCGCGGAAACCGACGCATCGCCCAGGGGTACGGCGGCCGCGTCCGCCTGGATCACCCGCACGGGCCGCCCGGACAGGGAATTTTCCCGCAGCAGGCCGAGTAGATGGCGCAGGCGATTCTGCCAGGAGCGCTCGAGCCAGTACCCGCCCACTTCAGTAAATACCCCGGCTATCCGCAAAGAGCCAGCGTACGTTGACGGATGCGGTTTGTCCGCCAGCAAATGATTAAAGGTATTAACATAATCGATCTGTCCGCTTATCAACAGGGCAACAGCACTTCGCACCGCGAGCTTATGGTCATCTGTAAGTGCCGTCCGGCGGCCAAGCAAGGCGGATTCCCGGCACATCGACTCGGCCAGCGCGGCAAAATATGCCCGCTGCCGCGGCAGCAAAGCGTAATGCACGCTTATCGGCTCACCGCGGGCGTCATGAAATATAGATTGCCCATCCGCTAGTATGATGCGGTTACCCATGTTTCGCGCGGAGGCAGCAAGTGAACGGCGAGCGGCCGCGTCGACCTCGGTAACGTAGGCGCCGGGTGAGTCAATTTCATTGAAAACATTGTTATCTCGCATCCGCACGGCCACAGGTACCAGCGGCAGGGGAATCAGGTCATATCCTCGGAAACGAAACTGGTGATGGCAGGCCGGGCACGTACAAATGCCCCGCGAAAATGTTCCTTTGCGGTCGGGAAACTCGGTCCTCAGCAAGCCAAAACGGGGAAACTCGCCCGCACTGCCGACGGCTGGATCCAGTGTCAGGTCCAGCGCGGTGTCGCGGGACAGTCGCGCGTTCGCCAGCACCGGAACTCGCCTGCCGCAGTTAGGACACCGAGCAAGCCGCAACCAGATCCTGGCGTGCACATCCTCCTCGAATAGCTCCCCCAGGCGCGGTTTCACGCCACGCCAGACCGCGTTGGCGAAGTCCTCTACCTCCGTTACGAAGCCCCGCCAGGCATCGGGGGGTTCTTCGTCGGCGCTCCGCGCGGAGCCTGCTGCCAGCGAGACCGCGAAGTCATGGAGTACCCGGTCAATCAGATGAGGGACGATCGAGAGCTCGACCGACAAGGCAGCGAAGCCGAGGCGAGCCGCCATGGCTCCTACCGTGCCCACGCCGGCGCACAGGTCGAGCACTCGCTCTTCTTGATATTCATGGCGCGGGGCAGCATTATCAAGCTTGCGGCTGGCCCTGCCTTGTGCTATTGCCGACGCAATCGCAGCGTCGTCGCCACCAGCCACCAGAGCGAGTTGGCCAGGATCGCTGAGCCAATCAGGCGATGTCGTGAAAGCAACGGCGGCGCGGGCCGCGCTCGCACCTCGTATCGCGAACCACCGATGAAAAACAATTGCATGCCGATTGTCATCGTCCAGACGCAATCTGAGAGGTTCGCTTTCCTCCACCCGTTACCTCCCGACAGCGTTCAGTATCCCAACTGAATACCCGCAGCACGCATTCAACTGGGATTATACTCCCATCCGGGCTCTTCGCGTATAACCGCTTTCAGCGCATGCGAACGATTTGGCGCAGCGGGGCGAAGCGGGGCGAAGTCGGGGCGAAGTCGGGGCGAAGTAGCCGGTGCGTCTGGGCGCGGTACGTGTTCCTGCCCAGGGATGACGCGGCCGGCACCGCCGGACCGTCCGGGACTACGAGCAACTGAACGTCGGCCACGTAGGCCATGACCTTGTGGCCATGACCTTGTGGCCATGATCGCCTGATGGCCAGACGGCTCACCTCGGCACCGGGGCAAGGGCAACCCGCCGAGCCCAGGTTTTCGACTTCCTATTAAATCACTGACCTGACGCCATGGCATTTGCCCGGTACCTGGCTTGCGCACGGCATTCTTTGCCTGACGACCTGCTCTGCGCCATCCACCGTTGTATATCATCATTTTCACAAATAATTCGGGCAGCGTAGGGATCATTTTTGGCGAGGGACAGGTCATGGCAAATATTCTCGCGCAGCTGACGTTGCCTCAGCTGCCCGGTCGCAGGACCCTCAAGCAGGTGGATGGCGCAAATCGCCCGCGCTGCTTCGTAGGTCTTCCAGCCGGGGAGGTTCCGTTCATCTCGGATGTCGATAGCCTGGCTGAGTTCTGCGTACGCGGCCTGCCAGTCGGGGGTGCGCTGATCCTTTAGTGCCCAGCCCAGGGACCCATGGATCCGATGAAAACGAGCGGTGGTGTCGGCCGCGATGAGCGCACGGAAAACCGGGATCGAGAGCTCCATCTGATGCTTGCGGTGAGGGTCTTGCCAGTTGGCCGACCGCACACGCTCAGCCTCGTTGAACAGGAGGAGTCGCACAGAACCAGGCGCCGCAGCGATAGCTCGATCGAGTTCTTCCTGGGTGGGAACCGTTCCGCCTTTGAGCGAGTCCAGTTGCCGATTGATCAGCAGCAAGGCTTCCTGCCGGGCACCTTCCTGGACACCGAGCTCACGATCGATCGTCTCGGCAATATGCAACTGCCGCGGCAAGCGTTCACGGCTCCACAGGTACATGAAGAGAAAGCCGAGCAGAGTATATGCGCAGGCTAGAGCCAGGCCGAAGGTTCCGCTCGAAGGCTGGCCGCCAAGTGGCACCTTCAGGCCCTGCGCAAGCCTGCCGAGGGAGGGCAGCAGACGGTCCAGCTGCACCAAGCCGACTCCAAGGATAATCTTCG
This sequence comes from uncultured Actinomycetes bacterium, assembly GCA_963808315.1. Lineage (GTDB taxonomy): Bacteria > Actinomycetota > Actinomycetes > Streptosporangiales > Streptosporangiaceae > Palsa-504. The sequence continues at coordinate 49,096 of CAWEFK010000011.1, forward strand.
TTAGCCAGTCTGAGACCTGTTCCAGATTGGTGTTTCCGTGATATCGAGCCGCATCGGTCGTCCGGTCGGCGCTTTGAGCTGATCGCGGTACGCCGAACAAGAATCCGACAATTCCGCCCACGAACGACGATGCGCCAGCAACCGTTAGTGCCGTTCCGAATATTATCCATCGCGAACTCGCCGGAACCTGTGAAATGTAAACCAAGCTTGCGGCCACCCCGATAGCAGCTAGGACAGGTATTGCGGTAGTCCACCCGCAGGCCGGGTCGGGCGTAGCACGAAGACCGCCCGCAGTCCGGTGACGGTACTCACGGTCTCGGCGACTCCGGTCGTAGCTGATCATTTGATTCTTTCCGCCTAACGCTATGCCAGGTACTCCGGGTGTCAGTCTCCAGCTATCGCCGTGACCTTTCCACTGGCGGGATCTGGCCGGTTATACGAGCGGCTTTCGCCGGGTGGTTCATCACTTCGCAAGAAATTTCCCCGAGGGCCGGCTCGGCGGGCGAATCCCCAGTGGGCCGCATCGACTCCGGACTCGGTGTGCAGAAAATTCTCCAGATCGCGGTGAACCGGCTGACCAGCCGGTGTCGTAACAACCTGGTGGCGGGACTATCGGTGTCGGTGGCCGAATCGGCGGATCGGCTCGCAGCCGAGGAGGAGGCGAAACTTGTCGCCCAGATTGCCGCCGGCCGGAGCAGCGGCGACGCGGGGGGCGGCCGTCGGCAAGCCGGCGAAGAGGTACGACAAGCGCCTTCGAAGAGCACCTGCAAACGTGCGACGAATGCCGGGCCGCCGTCGTCGAGTTCGAAGTCGTAGCCCAAAGCTTCAAGCATGCGGTGCCGGTTATTGAGCCTCCCCCGACCTGGTGGCCAAGTCCGTTGCCGCGACGGTTCACGCCCCGGGCCAAGGTACTCGATGTGCCATAGCATCCCCCTCTTGGGGATGTGATGGCACTTCGAGTACCTCGCGTGCGAGGGCCGGCGGGGCCGGCGGGGCGGGTGCGTTCAGGGACGTGAACGGGGCCGGTGCTTGGTGGGGCGACGGCGGGTCTTGGCTGGCGGGGTGCGGCTACCGCTATCGGGCGGCGGGGTAGCGTTCGCGGCGGACCGTCGCCTTCCGGCCCTTGATGCTGACCTGCCGGAGCGCCGCGACCACGTCGTCTGCCGCCGTCTCGGGGACCTCAACGAGCGAGAAGCGATCGGCGATCTCAATCGCGCCGATCTCCCGGCCGGACAGGTACGACTTCCGGGCGATGACGCCGACCAGATCCTGCGGCCGGACTCCGGAAGAACGGCCAGTCCCCACGAACAGTCGCGTGGTGGCCTGGGCCGCCGGGCGCCCGCGCCGCTGGTCGCGGCCCGTGGCCTGGCGACGCCCGCCGCGCTCGTCCGGCGCGGGCAGATCGACCGCTGGCAGTTCCTCTTCGTCGCGAGACGTCCCGCTCGCCTGCGATGCCAGCTTGACCGCGGCCAGCGCCACCTCATAGATGCCGAACTCCTCGCCAAGCGGCTCCACGACGGCCCGGAAGGTGTCAAGATCATCTTCGAGCACGATCTTCCTGAGGGCCGCGCGCGTCAACTCCAGGCGCCTGGCACGCAGGTCGGCGACGTTCGGCAGCTTCTCAATCGCGATCGGCCGCCCCGTCGCTCGCTCGATAGCCTTGATCATCTTGTGCTCGCGCGGCTCGGCCAGCGTGATGGCGGTACCTTCGCGGCCCGCCCGGCCGACACGTCCGATGCGGTGCACGTAGGACTCGGGCGCGCTCGGCACGTCGTAGTTCACCACATGCGTGAGCTGCTCGACGTCGAGACCGCGAGCGGCGACATCGGTGGCCACAAGGAGATCGAGGCTGCCCCCGCGCAGCCGGCCCATGACCCGGTCACGCTGCTGCTGGTCCATCCCGCCGTGCAGCGCCTCGGCGCGATAGCCCCCGCCGTTCAGAGCCTCGGTGACCTGGTCCACCTCGTCCCTGGTCCGGCAGAAGACGATCGCGGCGGCCGGCGCCTCCAGGTCGAGCACGCGCATGAGGGCGGCCGGCTTATGGCCGCGTGGCGTCATGTAGGCGGTCTGCCGCACCAGCAGCCGGTCGAGCGACGCCGACGCCTTCCGGCCGAGCTCGATGCGCACCGGGTCGCTCAGGTGGCGGCGCACCATGCCGTCGATCCGCGGCGGCATGGTGGCCGAGAACAGCGCGGCCTGCCGACCCTCCGGAGTTTTGCCCAGTATCGCCTCGATGTCCTCGGCGAAGCCCATGTCAAACATCTCGTCGGCCTCGTCGAGCACGACGATCTCAAGGCCGCTCAGGTCCAGCGTGCCCCGGGCGATGTGGTCGAGCGCACGCCCGGGCGTGGCCACCACGACGTCGACGCCGCGCTCAAGCGCCCGCAACTGCCGGCCAATCGGCTGCCCCCCGTAGACCGGCAGCACCCGCACGCTCATCTCGCGCCCGTAGCTGTGGATCGCCTCGGAGACTTGTATCGCGAGCTCGCGCGTGGGCACGAGGACAAGGGCGAGCACTCCCGCCTGCCCGCTCCGGCCGAGGATCCGCTGGAGCACCGGAAGCGCGAAGGCGGCTGTCTTGCCCGTCCCCGTCGCGGCCTGCCCGACCAGGTCACGGCCCGCGAGCAGAGGCGGGACGGCCGCCCGCTGGATGGGTGTCGGCTCCTCATAACCCAGGCCAGCCAGCGTCCGGCACAGTCCGGGGTCAAGCCCAAGCGAGGCGAAGCGGCCCGCCTCGTCCTCGTTATCCGCAGCCAGTGAACAACCGCCTTGCTCGTCAAGCACCCTGTATTCTCCCGCACTGGTTGCGTCCTCGGCCACGCTGTGGAGGGCCGCCCAGGCCGGGTACCCCATCCAGCGCGATGGTGACCCTCGCGTCACCTGCCATGTCCTGGCCACGACGCTGATACCGGGCTCGCTGGTTTTCCTAAGCTTACGGAAGCCGCGGTCGGCCCGGACCCGACACGGCCACGAGCGTGAGGTACAGCCGATCCGGCGCCCGATTCATTCCCCGCCCCGGAGGTACCGCGGCCGCTCGCGGTACCGCTGTTCTTACTTCTCGGGAGAGCCGGTTCCTGATTTGCTGCCCTTATGCGAATCGATGAACTCGACTAGCGCGGAGGTCGGGGATCGAATTCCCGGGCGAAATAAGCATGATCGTTCTCGTGCGGCTGAGCACGGGTTATTCGTTCCTGGTCACGTGACCGCGTATTTTGCGGCGCTCATCCCTTAACTGGGCCGCAAATCGTGCTATACCAGCATGTGCACCGTAGGCAATAGCCAGGGGAGAGTGAGATCTGATGACGCAACTGCCGTTGGGCCGTCGACTGGCGCGGGCCGCGCTCGCCGGGGCCACGGTGATCGCCGCGGTCGGCGCGCTGGCCGCGCCCGCGCAAGCGGTGGATCGGTCCCGCTTGTGGACTTGGGGGGAGGGAGATCTGGGCGACCGGGCGCAGGCCCAGCCGGTGCACGGGCTGCCGGCCGCTCCCGTCAGCCAGGTCGTGTTCTTCGGGCCGGTGGCGGCGTTGGTGTCCGGCGAGGTGTGGACGTGGGGAAGCAGCGGGCCGCTCGGCAACGGCGGCACCGCCGGGAGCGCTACCCCGGTGCAGGTTAGCTCGCTGTCCGGGATCAGGCAGCTGGCCGCGACCACCAGCAACGACCCGAGCGGCACGGTGCCGCTGACCATCTACGCGTTGCGCGGCGACGGGACGGTGTGGGCCTGGGGCACGGGCACCAGCGGCGAGCTCGGCAACGGCACCATGACCTCCAGTGACGTGCCGGTCCAGGTCAGCGGCCTGACCGGCGTCACATCGATCACGGCGTCTGGCGATACGGCGTACGCGTTGCGCGGCGACGGGACGGTGTGGGCCTGGGGCGCGGGCACCAGCGGCGAGCTCGGCAACGGCACCATGACGTCCAGTGACGTGCCGGTCCAGGCCAGCCTGGCCGACAAGGCGACCCAGCTGTCGGCGTCCTGCGACACCGCGTACGCGGTCACCGAGCGGCAGGCGGATCTTCGCCTGGGGGCTGAACACCTACGGCCAGCTCGGTGACGGCACCACCGCCACCTCGGCCACGCCGGTCCTGGTCCGCGGGATCACCGGTGCGAGCAGCGTGGTCGCGGGCTGCGTGCACGCCTACGCCATCGTCGGCGGCACCGTTCAGGCCTGGGGGCTGGGCGCCCAGGGCGAGAACGGCGACGGGCACACCGCGACCCGGCTGTATCCGGTGACGGTGACAGGGCTGAGCAACGTGGTCTCGGTCAGCGCCGACCACGTTACCGGGTACGCGGTGCTCAAGGACGGCACCGCCTGGGCGTGGGGGTACGGCCTGCAGGGCAACCTGGGCGATGGACAGGACGCCAACAGCCCGGTCCCGGTGCAGATCACCGGGATCAGCTCCCCGGTCAGCTCGGTGACTCCGTGGGACCCAGGCGGCTACTTCGCCACCACCCAGCCCTTCGGCGGTGTCGCCTCGGTCGTGGCCCTGGGAACCGACGGCAGCCTGTGGAGCTGGGGATACAGGGGCTTCGGGGCCAGCGGCGGCGGCGGGGCAGGACCCAATCCGGGGCGGCTGCCCCGGGTCCCGGCCGCCTCCGCCGTGTTCCCCGTGCTCGGGCCGGGCTGGTTCGCCGCCGTCAACTAAGCGGCCTGCCTCACCTCACGAACCCTGGATGAAGGCCAGCAGGTCGGGGTTGAGCGTGTCGGCGTGCGTGGTCAGCATCCCGTGCGGGAAGCTCGGGTACGTCTTCAGCGTGCCGTTCTTCACCAGCTTGACCGCCCGGGGACCCGACGTGTCGTGGGGGACGACCTGGTCGGCGTCACCGTTCATGGCCAGGACCGGCACGCTGATCTTCGTCAGGTCTTGCGACCAGTCCTGATTAATGAACTCGGAGACACAGTCCCAGTGCGCCTTCGCACCGCCCATCATGCCCTGGCGCCACCAGTTCGCGATGACCGGCTCGGACGGCTCCACGCCCGGCTGGTCGAAGTTGTAGAACGGGCCGGAAGCTACGGCCCGGAAGAACTCCGAGCGGTTCGCCGCCATCCCGGCCTGCAGGCCCTCGAAGACGGCCTTCGGCACGCCGGCCGGGTTGGCGTCGGTCTGCAGGACCGACGGGGTCACGGCGCTGACCAGGATCACCTTCGCCACGCGGGACTCGCCGTGGCGGCCGACGTAGCGTGCCACCTCGCCGCCGCCCGCGGAGTGCCCGATGTGGACGGCGTCGTGCAGGTCGAGGTGCTGGACCAGGTCGGCCAGGTCGTCGGCGTAGTGGTCAAAGTCGTTGCCGTCGCTGGGCTGCGCGGAGCGGCCGTGGCCGCGCCGGTCATGGGCGATCACCCGGTAGCCGTGGTGCAGGAAGAAAAGCATCTGGGTGTCCCAGTCGTCGGACGACAAGGGCCAGCCGTGGCTGAAGACGATCGGCTGGCCGGAGCCCCAGTCCTTGAAGAAGATCTGAGTGCCGTCTCGGGTCGTGAACTCCGCCATGATTGCCTCGCTTCCGGATAGAGCGCTCTGCTCACTAGAGCCGCGGCCCGTCGGTTGTTCGCCGAGAACGGGTTCTTCCAGACCAAGGTCGAACAGATCGCCAAGCTGAGCCGGGTGTCCCAGGCGACGGTGTACGCGCAGTGCGGCGGCAAGCATGGCCTGCTGCGATCGCTTATGGACAGCTGGACGCAGGCTCCAGCGGTCGTCGCGTCCTACCAGGAGTCCCTCACCGCCGCCGACCCCGTTGTGGTGATGCACGCCCTGACCGCCGGCTACCTCCAGATCACTAAGCAGTGGGGCGACGTCATCCGGATGGTGATCGACGTCGCGCCGCACGACGACGAGTCCGCCGCGGTGCTCGCCACCGCCCGGAGGCGGCACAACCGTTACTACGGCATCGACGGCCTGCTCCGAACCCGTGACGTGTCCGGCTGGTCACTGGAGCGTTCGAACGAGTGGCTGCTGGCTCACGCCTCCGCCACGGTTCTGCGCTCACCGGCCGGGGCGCCCCTCCCCACCTCAGGCAGGAGCACTTAGCCGCGGCCAGAACCACTCACCGCAGACCGCAATTTTCACGGAGCCGCCACACACCTCCGGGAGTTGCAGGCCGGGATAGAGCCAGCCGCCTCCGTTCGGGATCATCCTTGTTTTTCTGCCGAACGGACGCGGCTGACTGCCCCTTACAAATGGAACGTGTCAGGGGTCGCGGGGATGCGGGCGAGGACGACGGTTACGTCGTCTTCGAATCGTTCGGCGAGTGAGCTGATAAGCCTGTCACAGGCAGTGTCGAGCTGGCGGGGGCCGCCGGACAAGGCGGAGCACAAGGCGAGGATTCCCTGGTCAAAGGAGCGCGTGCGCGTTTCCACCAGCCCGTCGGTGTACAAGGCGATGATCGCGCCTGGCGGGAACTTGATCCGGGCCTGCCCGTAGACCGCCGAGCCGAGCCCGAGTGACTGGCCCGCCGGCAGGTCCGGGACCCTGGTCGTGCCGTCCGGCATGGCCAGAACGGGCGGCAGATGGCCCGCTGCCGACAGGGTGCAGGACTGGCTGGCCGGGTCGATGACCGCGTACACGCAGGTGGCCAGCATGGGGCGCCCCAGCGTCGTGGTCACCTGGTCCAGGTGGCCGAGCAGTTCGGCGGGTTCCAGGTCGAGCAGGGCCAGGGCGTGCGCCGCGGCCCGGAGCTGCGCCATGACCGCGGCGGCCTCAGGACCGTGACCCATCACGTCGCCGACGATGATGCCGCTCTTGCCCGCGGGCAGGGTAACCAGGTCGTACCAGTCGCCGCCGACGATCTGCCCGGCGGCGGGCAGGCAGCGGGCGGTGACCTCCAGTCCCGGCGGCGGTGCACGGCTCGGCCGCGAGCAGGCTGCGCTGCAGCGTGTCGGCGATGAACCGGTGCCGCATCAGGGTCAGCGCGTTGGCGATGCCGGTTCCCGTACCGGCCGCCAGGCGTGCCGCCGTCGCGGCGTCGGCGTCACTGAACCCGCCCCAGCCGGCAGAGCGCGCAAACGTCAGGAACCCGGCCACCTCCGCTCCCGCCGTCGCCGGAACGGCCAGGAAACACCCATACCGGGACATGATCTCCCGCCCTCCGGGGCGAGCTCGCTCCAGGGTCCTGCTGTCCGGCCGGGCGAAGATCACCGGCTCCCTGCCGCGCACGCAGCGGGCATAAGGCGAGTCGGCCGCGAAGGCGGTCATTTCCCCGGCCGGGAACGCTTCCTGCGTCACAGGCTGGCTGACCAGCGCGAGCCGGGTTCCGAGTCGGCGTGCCACCACATCACCGCCGCCGGTCCCGCCCGCATGGAGCGGGTGCTCCAGCACGAACACGGCCCCCGCGTCCGCGAAATCCGGCACCGTGACATCCAGGACGAGGCCGGCGATCCCGGCCAGGTCCAGGCTGCCGTGCAGCTGCAGCTCGGTCTCGGTCACCAGGCCAGGAGCGGAGCGCCTTACCGTGATGGCTGGTCACGACCTCCGGATCATCGGTCACCTGTGCCTCGGCTTTCCTCAGGCCGCCGCGCAAAGCAGACATGCTAACTCTAACGACATGTATCAGCACGGTCACCGCGAAACGGCGAAGCGGCGATATCCTGACCCAGGCAAAGCGTGCCCCGCAAGCGGAACAGGAGACCCGATGACCGTGGAGCCTGGCTGGGTGCCGCCGGGAATCGACACCACCAAGGCGAACGTCGCCCGCGTCTACGATTACTGGCTGGGCGGCGATCACAACTTCCAGGCCGACCGCGACCTGGCCCGCACGATCATCGCCCTGGACCCGAACATCCGCACCACCATGCGCGCCAACCGCGCCTTCCTCGGCCGCGTGGTGCGCTTCCTGGCCGGCCAGGCAGGCATCCGCCAGTTCCTCGACATCGGCTCGGGCATCCCCACCGAGAACGCCGTCCACCAGGTCGCCCAGGACACCGCTCCCGGATCACGCGTCGTCTACGTGGACAACGACGAGGACGCCGTCGCCCACAGCCGGCTCCTGCTGGAGGGCAACCCCGACGCCGCCGTCATCCAGGGCGACCTCCGGGAACCGGCCAAGATCCTCGCCGACCCGGGCACCCAGCTGATGCTCGACTTCACCCAGCCGGTCGCCGTGTTCCTGGTCGCCGTCCTGCACTTCATCCCCGACAGCGGCCAGCCCGCGGACATCATCGCCACCTTGCGCGACGCCCTCGCCCCCGGCAGCTACCTCGTCATCTGCCACGCCTGCCGAGACGAGCAGCCCAGCCTGGCGAACTCGTTCGAGACCGTCTACAACAGCCGCGTCACCGCCCAGCTGACCATGCGCACCCGCGATGAGATCACCAGCCTGTGCGACGGCTTCACCCTCCTGGACCCCGGCCTGGTCTGGATCCCCCAATGGCGCCCCGACTCCCCGGACGACGTCCCCGAGGACCCCGTCCAAGTACTGGGCCCTGGTCGGCGTCGCCCGCTACGACGGCCCCCCGTCCCCACCGGTGTCCCCGGCTTGACCGATCACGAGCAGCCCGGGGGTCTAGCGCGGCCGGGTCAGTCATGCCGACGATCCTGGATGATGAGCCGGTGGCCGCGCGCTATGTCGCTAGGCGCCAGCGTGCTCATGTGCGCGAGAGAGTTACGGGCGTCTCGCAGCCAGTAGATCAGACGTTTGCGGTCCCCGCCGCGCCATGTCTTGAGAGCGGGGTTGTCTTGCATCACCTTGACCAGGCCGCCCGGCTCGAGCACCGCCTCATCGGGCAGGTCCCGGATCTCGCGGCGCAGCCAGGCGCCGATGCGGGTCCGCTCCTCGTCGATGATCGGCATGAGGGTCCTGACCTGGGCCCGCCACACCCTGGAGCGCAGGTCAGCCCGATCGGCAATGGCGCACGCGTGCAAGTAGGCGGGAAACGCGTCCCAGCGGTCGACCAGACCCCGATCCCACAGCGGCAGGAGCGCGGCAGGTGGTGCCCTCAGGGCGGTGGAGCTGTGCGGAAGCTGGAGGGGCTTCGCCGGCCGGTTCTGCCCGGGTGGCCAGCAGGGGCCGACGAAAGTGGCCAGCGCGGCGGCCAGCGTCCCGAATGAGCCGTCCCACCCGGCGGCTAGGTGGCCGGCGAGGTTGAGGTCGAACCCCGCGACCTCGGTGATGGTCTCGCGGATCATGCCATCCTGCCCGTCGTGACCGCCGGAGAGCCGGCTCTTGACATAGAACGCGGTGTCGAGCCTGTCCAGCACGCCCCACCACCACAGGTCATCCAGCAGCGTGTCGGATCCGGCCAGGGCGGCGGCGCAGGTGTCTCGGGTCAGGAGGGTGAGCCGCGGCCGCTCCGCCGCGGCGACAGCACGGGCCGCGGGCAAGAACGCCCGTACGAACTGGGTCCAGCGGGCGCTTTGCTGGCCATCGGAGGAGACCGTGATAACGAGCACCCGGCCACGCAGGGCGGCGTGCCCGGCCAGGGCAGCGGCGGCGCCCGGTCCGGGCGGCACGTCGTTGATGGCGAACCTGTCCGCGACGAGCGAGGCCAGCGGCCTGCTTCCGTTCTCGCAGTCGTCGACGACGTCAACTCCGTAGTCGACCGCGCCGAGCAGACCCGCACAGAAGTTGCCGTCAGCGGCGGCCCACTGAGGCAGGCCGACCACCACGGAATGGCCGCGATCAAGCCGGGTCGTTATGGCCGCGGCGAACTGCGCCGGGCCAGGCAACGACCAGATGCTAGGCACCGCTCACTCGTTGTTCAGCAGCAGTCGGGCGACCAGCGGGTTGATGAGGTAAGCGTCCCCGCTTGAGCCGTAGCTGAGCACGCCCAGGTCCACGAGCCGGATGATGGCGGCCAGGACGGCGGCGCGGTCGGTCTCGGTGAGGACGGTGTCCCTATCCGCCTCGACCAGCGCCGCCAGGTCGTCGAAGGCCATCTCTTCGGAGAAGTTCGAGGCCATCTCGGCGACCTCATCGGCGACCGGGTCGGCGGACAGCCCCATGGAGAGCAGCAATTCGCGCGCGGCCCGGCTGTCGCTGAGCAGCGCGGCCGCCTGCTGGCAAGCCTGGGTCTCGGTCGCTCCCGCCCGGGCGGCCGCGGTCGCCGCCTCCACCAGCCGCGGCCAGCCGCCGGTGGCCGCCAGCAGCTTGGCTCGCTGCTTGGGCGTGCTCAGCGGGTATTCACATTCCGGCGCCCAGGCCCGCAGTGATTCATCGGTCCAGGGCCTGATTCGCACCCGCTCGACGGGCACGCCGAGATCCTCGTCGGGCCACAGCCAGGCCGCCGATGACGCCAGGCAGGACGCGGTCCGGCGCTGCGGATCGCCGTTCATCCAGGTGTGCAGGCGGTGCAGGGCCATGCGCTGCTCGGGTTCCTTCGCGTCGCCCAGGTCGAGGATGAGATGCCGGTGGCCGGACTCGGGTTCGGTCAGGCCGGTGATCACCTCGTCGAGGGTGCGGCAGCCGGCCACCCGCACGTCGATGTCCTCGGGCGCCGCCTCCTGCAGGGCCTCCGCCGCCCGGTCAATGCCCAGGGCGATGCTGCCCTTCACGACGTGGACGCGGTCGCGGCCGCTCAGGATCTGCTGCACCTGCTGTTCCGACAGCGGGCTGCGCCGGTCGGGGTGACCGCGCAGCGCGCGGCGGAACACGGCCGGGTCAAAGGGCCGCGAGAGCTCCAGGGACTCCGACTCCAGGAGGCGGCGCTCGATCTCCTCCGGAGAGCCGAGCAGCCTGATCACGTTGGGGCTCCTGATGCCGTACTGATCCCCACGGGTCCGGACCAGGATCCCGAGCCCAGCCATCTCATTGAGGTAGGCGGAGAAGTCGTCCAGGCTGAGCGCGTCGAACCCGGCGGCCCAGAACGCCTTGCACTCGTCGTACAGCGTGATGGCCGGGAAGACCTGGCCGTCACCGTTCAGGGTCAGCGAGGCCGTGGCGTAGGCGATGACGCGATACCGGTTGTCAAGGTTGATCGTCAGCTCGAACCGGGTGGCGATATGGCTGCGCACGTCCTTATCGCCGTAGATGCCATCGATGTCACGGTCGCTGACCGTGGTCGGCGGCGCGCCGGGCACAAGGGGGCGGTGGTGAAGAGCGTCGACCAGGGTCCGGCAGAAGTGCTGGATGAGGCTGGCCTGGTAGTTGGTATAGGCCAGCAGCCGCCAGGCGACATCGGGCCGCTCGAACCGGTACCCGATCGCCGCCAGTGGCTTGACGACGAGCTTGTACGCCTCCGGGGGCGGCAGGGGCCCGACCAGAATCTCGGTGCCGACGTGCGCCATGGGACCGTTACTTGCGCTATGAAACCGCTGGACTTGATGCAGCCCGGCGAAGACCGGTTTGAAGCGGCGGTTGCTGCCGTCCATGAGGCCCTTGAGATGGTAGACGTTGATGAACCGGCCCTCGCCAGGCAAGTCGCGGCGGGCGCGCGCGTCGGTTTCCAGGAACGCGTCGGCCTCGTCGAGCAGGAGCAGGATGCGTCGTTCGGGGTCGGCTTCCAGCCAGCGCCTGATCTGCGGGACGACCACGTCCGCCGTCGCGCTCGATGACACCTTGGCATCGACGATGCCCTGCTTTTGCAGCTGCGGGAGGATGACCGGCCACAGATCGTCCGGTTTGCGCCACTCGCCAACTCCCTCGGCCCTCAGGTCGATGTAGATCGACCGCCAGCGCTCGTCCGTCTCGGCGAACTCACGCATGGCCGTCTTCAGCAGGGCTGACTTGCCGAGCTGGCGTCCGCCATAAACGAACAACGCGTCGTTCGCGTCCTGGACCCGGCGCAGTTCCTCCTTGCGCCCGTAAAAGACTTCACGGGGCACGTCGCCGAGGGCGAACGGCGTGTAAGGATTTATCGCCGTGAACGGGAGCGTGATACCCATCGTGGTCTGCAGGCGCGCCTCCGTGCGCGAGGCCAGGAACGCGATCACCGCGTTGTCGATGACGACGGCGGAGACGCCCTTGGAGTTCGGCCTGGAGTACTCGGCCAGCCGATGACGGTCCCTGGCCGACAAGGCGCCGAAGTACAGAGCGATCACCGGCGGCTCCGGCTTCTTCTCGCCAAGCAGCTCCACCAGCCGGTCCGAAGACGCCTTCTCCCAGCACAGCAGCAACTGATAGTGTCCGGCGCTGGCCGAGCCGTAGGTCGAGATCAGGGCCTGCCCGACCAAAGTGGCGTGGATCTTCGTCCACCAGCGCTGGGACCGGTGGGGGGTCTTCTCGAACGGCTCTTTCACCTCCAGGCCCAGCAGGTTCAGCACATCCTTGAGCGAGTCCTCCCAGCCAGCGCCGCGTTTGGTCCTGGCTAGCTGGAGCCAGCCGCGGAGTCCCCGCTCCACCATGGACCCCGGATCGCCGGGCAGGAGCGTGCATCCGGCGATATCGTCGTGCCTGGCCGCGGCGTCCTGTAGCCATCGCAGGTCGCTCACTGGCTGGCCGACGTTCTTAGCCGCTATCGCGTCGACGAAGGCCGGCCAGAACTGGGTCAGCGTCTCGTCGGCCGCGGATTCCGTCGGGAGGCCCGAGGCGCCCATCGCGAGCTGAGCCAGGAATTCCTGGGCATTGATCAGGTCTCCCGCATCGAGCTGTCCGAGGATGCGGGCCCTGCTCTCCCCCGGCAGCTCAAGGCGCCCAAGCTGCTGCCTGGCGTCCTCGATGGCGTGGTCGCGGGCCTGCTTGATCTTCGCGATAATGCCGTCGAGGCGGTCCCTGGCCGCCACGAAGTCGACGACGTCGAGGGAGTGCAGTCGCTCAAGCTCGGCCCGCAGGTCGGCGCTGGCGCTCTCGCTGAGCAGCGCCTCGTAAAGCGCCTGGTCGAGCTCGCGCTCGGTCCTGGCCAGCAGCCTGCTCAGCCGTTCCCGGCTATTCCTCAGGTCCTCCTGCCTGCGGTTGGCCAGCTGATCGGCCAGCTCGGCCTGCCCCTCCGCGCGAAGGACGTCGATGAGCTGCTCGGCCCCGACATGATCGTCTTTGGCCACGAACCCCTCGTACGCTGCCATGACTGGCCGGTCGGCGACGGCGAGGATCTCCCCGGTCACGGATTCGGGCACCACCACTCCGTCGTCCTGCCGCCGCACTTCGAAGCAGCGGGACAGGTCGCGGGCGAGAACCGCAGCGACGGGCAGCTGGGCACTCCGAAGATCGGCATGCTGGACCAGGATCACGCTCAACCAGCGCTTGACCAGCCCGATCGCCTGGTCTCCGACGCCGGTCCCGATCTCGCCCGCCGTGTCGGCCGCCGCCCGGATCAGTGACTCAACCGCCTCTTTGAGCTGATTGGACGTGCCCGCGCGAGGCCGGTTCTTGACCGCGAGAGCGGCTTCGACGTAGTGGCCAAGGGCGCTGAGCACTTGCCGCGTGTGCTCTCGCAGTTCGTCACGGGCCCCGGCCTCTATCTTGATGCGTTTGGCGGCCACCGGATTCAGCTGCAGATCGGTATCGTCGATGAGCCGGTCGATAGCTCGCTGGTCTCGCAGCCGCGCGAGCAGGTGTTCGGCAGGCTCCAAGGCCTCAGGACTGGCCATTACCGCAGAAACCGGTCCGCCCAGCGGGCCTTTCTCGCTGGCGAAGCGCCGCCAGACATGGGTTGCGCGCGCGTAACGAGTCCTGGAGTTCCTGGCCGTCTCCATCGCCGCCGACAGGCCGCTCAGCGCACCGTCACGGTGAGCGATGAATTCGGCCGGGCTGCGGCCGTGCTCCTCGCGGATCTTGCCCACTTCCAGCCCAAAGGAGGCCGCGTTCATCACCGCCGTCACGAAGGTGCTCGGCTCGCCGTCTCCCATCAGCAAGGACGCGTCCTGAAGGACCGCCAGACACGGCGCGAAGGGCATCCTCAGCAGCGACCTGGCACAGCCGGCGGCCAGAACCTTGAGGTATTCAGGGTTATAGGCGACCGAGGTGACATCGAAGTCGTTCAGCAGTTCGCGGATCCGCAACGAGCACTCGTCCCCGTCGGTCGTTATCGCCTCCGAGAGGGCGAGCACCTCGAAGGCCGCCTGCACAGCGGCGGGCAGGTTGAGCGCCACGGCGTACCAGTAGGCAAGCCCGGTACTGCCCCGGGTCAGAGCGGCGGCTATCCGCTCGTCTGCAGGGCCGCTCTCCGGTTCTGGCTCCTCGGTGCGGGTGGCAGGCGGTTCGGGCCGCTCAGGCGCGGGCTTCACTGGCACGGGCTTCACTGGCGCGGGCTGCACTGGCACGGGCTGCACCGGCGCGGGCTGCACTGGCACGGGCTGCACTGGCGCGGGCTTCACTGACGCGGGCTGCACTGACGCGGGCTGCGCGAGCGAAGGCTCGGACGCGGTCGAAAGGGACTCGCGGCCGGGGGAAAATACGCCGTTGGCTGCGCCCAACGCCGCCTGGGAGCCGAAAGCCTTTTGCACTGCCTCGAAGTCCCGTGTCTCTATGGCATGCCATGGCGCGCGCAGGACACGGTGTAGCGCGCAGAAAGCTTCCCCTGCTTCATCGGGCATGGCGGCCGGATCCGCCGTGCGGGCTTGCTCGACAACGGTCTCAAGCGACGGCCTCGTCTTCGAATCCAAGGTCACCGCGGCGATCTCCGCCAGCACGTGCCTCAGCTCAGAATTCCGCTCGTCGGCAGCCAGCTTGGTGAGCAAGGCCGTAATCGCGTCGTCAAGCGCAGAAAGGGTGAAAGTTGCCAGCTCCGCGTCCAACGCCAGCCCGGCCTGGCGCAGACGCGCATGCCACTCCCCCAGTTGCGCGAGGTCGCCTTCGTCGGGGAATGTCCCTTGGTGCACGCTCGACCGAATTCGGTCAAGCGCCGCCACCACGGATCCCTGGGTGTTGTGCAGCTCGGCGGATTGTTCCTGCAGCTGACTCACTTCACTGCGAGAGAGCAACATTGCCACCAACTCTCATCGACCCTCCCACTCCCGGTGGCCCCGTTGTCCCCACAACCAGATGCGCCGGTGTTAAAACAGCCTACAACCGAGACAATGCACGTTGCCCAAATTCGACGTTTACCTATGCTGGCCGGGACTGATGGGCTTACTGGGGGTAAAGATCCGGCAATGGACCGTATGCCGGTTTGGTGATGATTAGCAGTAAATGTCCTTCTGACGCCCTTCCGGAGCGTTCTGTAGCTGTCTTCGAGCACATGTACCTGTCGAGTTCGTTGGCCTGTGCCGTACTCTGGTCCGGCGGATTGAGCCTGGTCTCGCGGTTGCTGCGAGCCGGGATCTTACCCGTCGTGATGTGCGCCAAAATGGGCGCATGAGCGAAGGCGGGGCGGCTGGGCATGCCGGGCGGATGACGCGAGCCGAGCAGACGAGCGGAGCCGCCAGCGGCGGGCAGAGGTGCTGGCGCTGCCGATGACGCCGCTCCGCCTGCACGGGCATCTCGACCGACCTCGCCCTCCCCTGACCGCCGAACTATCCGGAGGCAGGCCGGACGGCACGCCTGCTGGCCACCGACGGCCCGGCCGTGTCGGCGGCCGTCATGAGCGGGTTCTGCCTGACCAGCTCGCCGAAGTAGGGGGTTACACCGCGGGGCCTCAGCAGTCGCGTTGGCCGTGCCCACGTCCGCCTCGGCGTCTCCGCACGCCATTCGCCCGCCAGCGTTACCTCGACCCTGCCGCCATGCTGATGACACGGTCTGCGGCCCGGACCCGGAGCTCTTCGAGCTGATCGCCCTGGCGCCTGGCCCGGGCGATAAGGTCGTCCAGATGCGCCGCGTCGAGCCGCGTGTCGCTGTCTGCCCGAGTGCGGAGAGTACGCCACCCGGCCGCCTTGCCCTCCACGCCCAACCGCAGCAACTCCAGTTCCTCCAGGTCACTCAGCGGAGACCGGGCCAGGAGGCGGCCGTTGAACTTCAGCCGTCCGGCCTTCTCGCCGAGCCAGGCGGCACCCACCTTGTAGGCGCGTACCGGAATGCCGAGTGACGCCATCACGTTCAGCAGAGCCGAGCGGTCCTGTGCGATTTCGGCGGCGAGCCGGCTGAGGACATCGGCGTCTTGCCCGCGGTGCGACCGCCCCATCCGGCGCGCCAGCTCGCTCCCTGCCGTCGCGCCGGCCAGATGGTCGTTGAGATAAATGCCGAACACGCCACCCCGGGGGCGCCCGGGGTTCCTGACGATCGCTGTCCTGGTCATGCGGCGCGCTCTACCCCACCATGGCCCGGTTAATCCACGAAGCCGTCGGGCCAGCCCGACGGCGGGTGTCTTGCCCTTAGGCGGTGACGGCCGGCCTTAGTGGCGTGGACCATCCTGCGCGTGTCCCGCACGCCGGACTCACCCGGCAACCGTGCCCGGGCCGCAAACCAGGGTTCGCGAGTGACCATGCCGGATGTGTACAGCGACCCGTCGGTGCTGCGCACCAAACGCCTCGTCCTCGCGGGGTGCCGGCGCCGCCACGACTTCCGATACTTGCTGTGGACTAATATCATGGATTTCAGTATATTGGCGGGATGGCTGTCAAGCCCATGACGGGGCAGGCGTTCTTCGTGCTCACCGCGCTGGCCGATGGCCCGCGGCACGGGTACGGCATCGTGGGCGAGGTGGCCGAGCTGTCGCAGGGCCGGGTCAAGCTGAAGATCGGCAGCCTGTACGGGGTGCTGGACCGGCTCGCCGCCCAGGGGTTGATCGAGCCGGACCGGGAGGAGGCGCACGACGGCCGGCTGCGCCGCTATTACCGGCTGACCCGGGACGGGCGGGGCGCGCTGGCCGCGGAGGCCGAGCTCCGCACCGTCACCGCCCGTGTCGTGCGGGCGAGGCTGGGCCTGTCGGGCGCGGAGGCAGCCGGATGAGCGGCGGACCGGGCCTGGAGCAGCGGTACCGGAGGGTGCTGCGGCTGCTGCCCGGCTACTACCGGGACAGGTGGGAAGAGGACATGGTCGCCGCCTTCCTGGACAGCTGGCTCACCGGCGACCCGGACGAAGACGACTGCATCCTCGAGTTCTGCAAGCTGCCTGGCCAGAGATCGCCAGCGTGGTCGCCCTGGCCGCCCGGCGGTACCTGGGCGGCGCGGGTACTCCGCACCGGTACTTCGCCTGGGGACAGGCCGTACGCCGCGCGGTGCTCGCCGCGACGCTGATCCAGGCGATGCGGGGCCTGGACATACTCGTGCGGACAGGCTGGAGCCGCGGCCTGCTCGGCTGGCTCCCCGCGCCGCCCGCGGGCATGGCGCCCGCCACTCCTGGCGGCATCTTGCCGCCCGCGGCGTGGTACCTGGTGGCCTACGCCTGGATCGTGAGTTTCGTCGCGCTGGTCCTCGGCCGTTACCGGACCGCCCAGGTCATCGCGGCGCTGGCCATCGTCCCGGACCTGGCCTTGCTGCTGCACCAGGAGTTCACCGGCACCTCCAGGAACCGCCGCTGGGGCCGTGGGCCTTCTGGGTCCTGGTCAATCTTGCCCCTGTCCTGGCTATGACCGCGTTCCACCGGGACGCCCCGCCGACTGCGCGCTGGCCCTGACTGCTGGCACTGCCCGCCGCCTACCTCCTGGTATACGTGCCGATGACCGTGCTTCAGGCGACCGGCAACTCCGCCTGGCTGCCGGACTTTTCCGGGCTGTACTGCGTCCTGGCCGCGCTCGCCTGCCTGGCCCACGCGCCCAGGGCCCGGTCCCGCCAGGTCGCCGGCTCGGGCGTGTGGTCGCTGGCCCTGGCCCTGCTGGCCGCTGACGCCGGGGCGTACCGGATCGCCTCGCTCACCGACTACCTGAACGACCCGCACCTGATCCAGGTGAGCCTGGTGGAACTGCTCATCCTGGTGGCCGCCGCCGCGCTGGTCACCCCCGACGCCGCCCGCGCCCAGGCCGCCCCGCCCGCAACGCCGCCGCGTCCGTACCCGGGATACGCGGGATGACGAAACGACGCCGCCCCAGGAGCACCCCGGACATGCCGCTCCAGTCCCTGCCGCGCCTGTTGCCCGTCCTGGCCAGCGTGCTGGCCGCGGGCGTCATGCTCACCGCGGCCAGTTGCAGCCACGTGACCCCGCTAGGACCCGACCCGGCGGCTGCCCGGCCGGTTCGGTCGCGCTCTCCGGTAGTGCCGGCCCGTGCTACCGCGTGACCGGCACGCCGGCCACGATCACCTCCGCCGGGGTCTCCCCGGTCACCTCATTCCAGCCGCCGACGCCCCCGGGACAGCAGCAGCCAGAGCCCACCCAGTACGGATTCTGGATCACCGTCCCGGCTGCCGACGCGCCGGCGGTGATGGCAGTTATTCCAGCTGCTCAGGGCCAGGGCTCAGCTGGGGCCCAGGGCCCAGTCGCCTCCGCCGTCCCGGCCTCGCAGCCCGTTCCCGCCATCAGCGTGGCCGGGCCGACCTCGGCCCTCGCCGGCTTCACGATACGGTTCACCGGCCGGGAGGTCGAAGTTTTCCTGGCCAGCCGGAATCAGGCTCTCCAGCTTCAGCGAATGCTGGCCGCGTCCGGCTGAAGGAAGCGGCAGACATCAGGGCCGGAGGGTGGCTTTGGGGTCGGGCGGCAGGAGTGAGCTGGCCATGGTGTCGGCGAGCCAGCGCTCGTAGGTGTCCCATGGCCAGTTCCGCTGGATGATGAGGCGCTCGACGATGTCGGGGGCGGTGAGGGTCCACAAGATGTCGGCGGCGGCTTGCTCGCTGAGGCCGGTGCGGAGCCCGAAGCGGCTGGCCAGGTGACGGGCCGTGGCCGCGGTGCCGATGGCGCGCTGGGCCTCGATCTGAGCGGCGAACTCGGTCAGCGCGGCGTCCCCGGTCGCGGCCTGGGCGAGGATGACGGTGACCAGCCGGTGAGTGCGCTGCGCGATCTCACGGCCCAGCCGGGCGTACAGGGCCAGCGCCTGCCGCGGGTCCGGCGCGGCGATCATGGCCTGGATTGCGGGACGCTGGGCCATCGGCACCGGCTCGTCGTCGCCGGCCACGGCGGCATCGTAGACCGCCTTCAGCAGCTCCGCCTTGCCGCCTGCCATGTTGTAGACGCTCTGGGTGCTGACGCCGGCCGCGGCGGCGATCTGCGCAATGGTCGTGCCGAGGTACCCATGCTCGCGGAACAACGCGCCGGCCGCGTCCAAGATGCGACGGCGGCCCGCAGCGGTCTGCTCGCTGCGCAGGTTAGAGCTGTACCGGCGCGGGGACAACCAGTCTCCCTTGACATTTAGATGGAATGTAATTCAATTCAATTTGTACTTACTCAATCTTAAGGCGCCCTGCCCGGCACACCCGCACCGTCATAACACGCGCCCGCGCATCGAGAGCGGGAGCGCCCGGCACGGGTGTGCTGGGGGAGGCGGGTGGTGTTCACGGGATGCTGACCCTTCGCCGGGCGTGACCTTTACCGCACCAAGCAACCGGGCGAACCCTGATTGCCGAGGCACTGGGTGGCCGTTCAGATCGGCAGCTACGCGCGCGGACTCGATTCTGGGCACGGCCACGTCGAGTAAGTGCGCATTTACCTTCCCCTCAGATGGCCGCCAGTCGCATTCCGCCCGCCAGTTATGGGACAGGACAATGCTAGTGAGGCTGAATTGACAGTAGAGGTAATTCCCGCGTAATAGGTCGCGAGTGGCCATTTCATACACCATCTCTCGGGACGTGGCCTCAATCGTCACGTCTGGCTGCTGAAAAGTTATGAAAAATGGGTACTTTCTTTTTACCTGAGGCGACGTAGCATACCGGTAGTAGCTGGTGCGCAATGTGGTTGATACGCGTCCTGGAGGTAGCTATGCGCCGTGTTATGCTTTTGATCTGCGCCGCGGTCGCCGTGCTGCTGGCGACGGTATCTCCTGCGTCGGCCGCGAGCGGCTGGACGGTGCAGTACCCGCCCTATCCAGCCGGATCGATCAACTCGTCGCTGAACGGCGTGTCCTGCGCCACGGCGTCCGCGTGCTTCGCGGTCGGCAGCTATTACGTCCAGGCCACCAATATCAACTACTCCCTGGCCGACAAATGGAACGGCAGCAGCTGGGCGCTGCAGACGACGCCGAACCCATCCGGCTCGGTACTCACGGAATTCTCCGCCGTCTCCTGTCCGGCCACGACATCCTGCGAGGCGGTCGGCAGCTACTACACCAATATCCAGTCCAACGGCACCACGCTGGCGGAGAAGTGGAACGGCACCGCCTGGGCTATCCAGTCGACCCCCACCCTTACCGGCGGCGGAGGCTTCGACGGGGTCTCGTGCCCGTCAGCCTCCCTGTGCATCGCCGTCGGTAACATCGTCACCAGCGGCGCAAACCTGGCCGAGGAGTGGAACGGCAGCGCGTGGTCCAAGCAGACCATACCGGCCGGCTCGGACACGCTCAGCTCGGTGTCCTGTCCGTCGGCTACCTATTGCGTCGCGGTCGGCGCCACCTACATGGACAAGCCGTACGCGCTGATCTGGAACGGCAGCAAGTGGTCGGCCGTATCGGTCCCGGCGCCGTCCGGTGAGCTATCCGGGCTAGCCGCCGTCTCGTGCTTCTCCCCCACTGCCTGCACGGCCACCGGCTCTGGGCTCACCAGCGGCGGCCAGGACACTCTGGTCGAGCGCTGGAACGGCAGCAAGTGGGTGATTCAGACGGCACCCAACCAGGGAAGCATGTCCCAGCTGACGGCCGTGTCCTGCAAGTCGGCCACCTCCTGCACCGCGATCGGCAACAACGACGGCGCGAGCGGCGCGACCTTGGCCGAGGGATGGAACGGCAGCACCTGGACCATCGAGACCACCCCCGACCCGAACGGCAACAGTTCCCCTGAGGCAATCTCCTGCACCGCCGTGTCGGCTTGTATCGCGACCGGTGAGTATTTCCCCGACAATGGCGGCACCACCGACAACCTGGCCTATCAGCTGAACTGACCCCGGGCCGGGTACGTGTTGCTGGCCGGAAGGGGCAGCACCGGGTGTGACGTCGAGGACGGTCTTCAGGTGCGGGCCGCTGAACCGGGCCAGGAAGAACCAGTCATCGGCTGGCTCGCCCAAGCGGGCCCATTCGAAGTCCAGCAGCGCGGTCACGCTTTGACCGGAGGCGAGCCAGTTGCCTCAGTGACAGTCCGCGTGAACCGGGACGACTGCCTGTGCGTGCAGCGGCGCGCGTTCCGCTATCGCCGTCAGGCCGTCGAGCTGATAGTCCGCGATGATTCCGCTCCGGTTCAGGGCGGCGAGGTTCTCAATCTCGGAAAAGGAGCGCGGCCTGGCTGACGAACCCGCCGTGGTCAAGAGGCTCGCTCAGCGTCCGTTCGGCGTGGCCCGCAGGGCTCCAGCGGTGCAGTTGCCCGAGCCGCTGGACTGCCTGCTGGGCCAGCAGGCGGACGGTCGCACCGTCCACTCCGGGCATGCCCATGCCGGGAGCCGCCCCTGGCACGCGGGTGTAACAGGCGTAGCGAACATCGCGGCTCCCCAGCCGGTGGAGCCCGCTGCCGAGCAGCGGGGCAGTCAGGCCGGCGGGCAGGTGCGGCGCGAGTGCGATCTCCCGGTCCAGTCGCGGGTGGCGAGCGGCGTCGATTATCTTCACGACGACGTCCGAGCCTACGTAGACGTGATGAGAGCTGCTCTCTACGGCGGTCATGGGGCCAGGATCTCGGCCCAGAGCGGCGGCCGCGACCGCACGAGCGGCATCGTGAGCTTGTCCCAGGTCGGTCATTCGCGGTCACACAGCCAGAGTGGGCAACGAGCGGCGAGGTCCATCAGGGCGTCCATCCAAGAGCGCACCTGGCAAACATATGCATGTCCCAGTCAGTGGTCCACCGTTCTTGACCCGCCTGCCGACCGCAGGCCCCAGCGCGCAATCGCACCGATCCGCTCACCGGCATGACCGGGCGCGGGCTACATCCTGCGGAGGTGGGACGTGCCGACCTTACTGGCCGGTCGCCTCAGCGGGCAGGCTCGCTACTGGCCGGCCGCCCCGTCGATGCCCTGCCGGAGCAGGTCGGCGTGCCCGTTGTGCCGCGCGTAC
Source organism: uncultured Actinomycetes bacterium (assembly GCA_963808315.1). Lineage (GTDB taxonomy): Bacteria > Actinomycetota > Actinomycetes > Streptosporangiales > Streptosporangiaceae > Palsa-504. The sequence goes on from CAWEFK010000011.1 coordinate 70,887, forward strand.
TCCTCCACCATGTGCATCAGCACCCAGCGCAGCGACATCTCCCCGCGCCAGTTGTCGGGGATCTTTCCCGCTAGGTCGAGGCTGGGCGCCTCGCTGACGAACCGCTCCGCGAATGCGACCTCGGCGCGCCAGACTGCCCAGGCCTGCTCGATGACGGCTGGCTCGGGCACCGCGCCGTCGAAGTCCTCGTCCGGGTCGCTGGCGGAGCCGAAGTGCCTGGGCGCGTCCTGGCCGGCCATGATCCGCTTAAACCAGCCGCGCTCCACGTCGGCCATGTGCCGCAGCAGGCCGAGCAGCGACATGGTGGAGAAGCCGGCCGAGCGCCGGGCCAGGCGGCCGGCATCGAGGCCGGAGCACTTCAGCTCCAGCGTCTCGCGGTGCCAGCGCAGGAACGCGACGAGCGTGTCCCGCTCGCTGCCGCGGGGTGGCGGGTCAGCCCGCGGGTCCTTATCCGGATCGATGAACATGTCGGCGAACCTGGGCATGCCGGGTATTCTCCGGCGTCCGGCACGGGACGGCAACAGGTTTACCGATCGCCTGATCAGGTCCGCGAGGCCCGGGCCAGATCACCACGGCGGTGGCATCCGCCGTCCCGCGTGGCACGCAGGACCGGGCGGCGGCCTACCGCAGCCTGCTGGCCGACCGGGCGATGCTGATCGTGCTGGATAACGCCGCCGAGGTGGAGCAGGTCCGCCCGCTGCTGCCCGCGGGTCCGTCCTGCGTGGTGCTGGTGACCAGCCGCGATGGCCTGGCCGGGCTGATCGCCAGGGACGGCGCGGTACCAGTGAGGCTGGACCTGCTGCCGCCCGATGACTCGGTCGCGCTCCTCACCGAGCTGATCGGCGAGCGGGCTGCCGACGACCCCGACGCGGCGGCGCGGCTGGCGGCCTGCTGCGGCCGGCTCCCGCTGGCGCTGCGGGTGGCCGCCGAGCTCGCCGTTGCCCGCCCCGGCGTCCCGCTGGCCGTGCTGGGACCGGACCTGGATGCGTGGGCCCTGGCCGCGATGACCGGCACCGGCCAGCAGGAGGCGGACCGGATACTGCGGCAACTGGCCAGGGCCTGCCTGGTCCAGCCCGCCGGAACCTCCCGCTACACCATGCATGACCTGCTGCGCGCCTTCGGCCGGGAACTAGCGTGCGATACCGGCGGGATCGATGCGCACGAGGCGCTGACCGGGCTGGCCGGCTACCTGCAGTCCACCGCCGCGGCCGCGGTGGACATCCTGTATCCCGCCGAAGCCGCCCAACGGCCTGGCCTGCCCGCCCCGGCGGCGGCGCTTCCGTCCCTCGCCGACGAGCAGGGGGCCCGGGCCTGGCTCGACGCTGAACGCGAGACCCTGTTCGCCGTCGCCAGCCAGGCGGCCGGCAACGGCCGGCCCCGGCACGCCATCACCCTGGCCAGCATCGTGCATCCGTACCTGGCCGTCGGCGGGTATTACGCCGAGGCCGTCACCATCCACCACCGCGACCTGCGCGCCGCCGAGCTGGCCGGCGATCCTCGCAGCCAAGCCCAGGTCCTGATCCGCCTCGGCCACATCTACCGGCGGCAATCCCGCTACCAGCACGCACAGCGCTGTTTTGAGCGGGCGCTTGAGCTGGTCACCCCGACACCAGACCCACTCACCGGATACCAGGTCCTCTTCGGACTGGCCCTGATCCATCAGCTGCAGGGGCGCTACCCGCAGGCGGCCGGCTATTACCGGCAGGTCCTGGACCTGGGCCGTTCGGCAGGCAGTCAGTACCTGCAGATCCGCGGGCTGTTCGGCCTAGGAGGCCTTGCCCTGGACACCGGCCGGTTTCCGCAGGCGGCGCGCCAGCTACAGCAGGCCGGAACCATCTGCCGGGCGAGCGGTGAACGCATCGTCCTCGCTCCCACGCTGCTCAACCTGGGTTACCTCCACCTGGTGCAGGGCCGCTACCGGGAGGCTACCGAACTACTCGAGCAGTCCCTGGCTATCTGCCGGGACACCGGTAACCATGTGAACGGGGCCTTCGCCGCCTGTCTCCTCGCCCTGGCCGGCCTGCGCCAGGGCCATTACCGCCAGCCCGAGACCCAGCTCCGGGAGGCACTCGCCCTGTTCCGCGCGAACGGCCATCGCAGCGGCGAGGCGTCCGCCCTGATCTACCTGGGCGAGCTCCAGCTCAGGACCGATCGATGCCAGCACGCCCGAGGCGCTCAATCTGCTCGGCGAGGTCTTCCTCGCCGTCGGCGACCCCGCTCAGGCGCGTGCCCGGCACCACGATGCCCTCGCGCTCGCCAGCCAGATCGGCGACTCCTACCAGCAGGCGCACGCCCATGGCGGACTGGGCCACGCCGAAGCTGCGCTCGGTAACGACGCGGTGGCCCGACGGCACCGGGAACAGGCCCTTACCTGCCACGCCGAGCTCGGCGAGGACATCGGAGAGGTGGCGGCCAGCCGACCCCAGCCGCCGCCTCAGCTCACTGCCTGTCAACCGCCCGCGACATGCGTGCAGCTGTCGGTTCGTGAGCAGGCGCTGCTGACCGCTTACGTTTCCGGGATGACGCTAGAGGCAGCCGCGCGGCACGTCGGGATCAGACCCACCACGGCGAAAACCTACCTAGGCCGGGTCAAGGCCAAATATCAGGCGATCGGCCGTCCCGCGCATACCAAGGTGGAGCTCGCTCGCCGCGTATGGGAAGAAACGGCGATGTCATCCGAATGGACGACATGACGGATCGTTGACGGCGGCTTATCTTCTGTGATGGCCCGTCGTGCGTGTTGCCACGACCGGATGGCGGGCCGGGCCATGGGCGCGGGATAGGTGAGGTTCGTTATGCATATGCATCATGTGCGGATCACCGGTGCTGTCGGGGTGTCCGCCGCCTTGCTGGTCTCGGCGTCCGCCGCGATGGCGGCACCGCAGCCGGCCCCGCCGGCCACCACGCCGGTCATCGTCATCCTCAAGAGCCAGCTGGCCGCGGCACCGGCCGGCACCGCCGCCTCCAGTAGTCGCATGGCGGAGTCCCGGGCCGATCAGGCGCCGATGATCTCGGCGGCGGCCGCGCTTGGCGCGAAGAACGTCCGGCCGTACCAGCTGGTGAACTCGTTCGCGGCGACCGTGTCGCCGCAGGTGATGAGCGAGCTGGCGGCGAACCCCGACGTGGCCGAGGTGATCCCGGACGTCAGCATTCACGACCCGGCGCCGGCCGGGCTCGCGCCCGCTGGGCGTACCAGCGCCGCGTCGACAGAGAAAGCTTCGGCCCGCGGCCCGACCGCGAACGTGATTCCCGGCGCCTGCACCAGCAGCCCGAAGGGCCAGCTGGTTCCGGAGGGCCTGGGCCTGACCGGAACGGCGTCGGACGACACGGCCCAGCCGACGGCGCGGTCACTGGGGTTCACCGGTGCCGGGGTGAAGGTGGCCGTGATCTCCGACGGCCTGGACCCGGACAACGTCAACTTCATCCGGCCGGAGGGGCTGTCGGTGTTCAGCCCCAAGATCGGCGGGGATTATCAGGACTTCACCGGTCTTGGCGCGGGCGCGCCGACCGGCGGCGCCGAGGCGTTCGTGGATTCCAGCCAGATCGCCGCGCAGGGCCAGCACGTGTACAACGTGAACGGCTACACGGCTCAGTCCTACCCGTCCGCGTGCAACGTCCGGATCGAGGGCGTGGCCCCGGGCGCGGCCCTCGTCGGCCTGGACGCGATCGCGGACTTCGACGGCCAGTTCAGCCCGTTGTCGGACATCTTGGAGGCGATCAACTACGCGGTCGAGACCGACCACGTGAACGTGATCAACGAGTCGATCGGCTACTCGGATTTTCCGGACGTCAACGCGCTCGACGCCTTCCAGCAGTTCAATGACGCGGCGGTGGCAGCGGGCGTGACCGTGGTGGTCCCCACCGACGACGCCGGCCCGGCGAACACGATCAGCTCTCCGGCCACCGACCCCCAGGTGATCTCGGTGGGCGCCTCCACCCAGTTCCAGGCGTACGCGCAGACCAACTTCGCCGCGGCCAGGTATTTCGCCAAGGGCTGGGTCAGCGACAACATCAGCGCGATGTCCTCGTCCGGTTTCGAGGAGACCGGCGACACGCTGGACCTGGTGGCCCCGGGGGACGCGAGCTGGGCCTCCTGCACCGCGGACCTGGCGCAGTACGAGGATTGCGTGAACTTCGCGGGTAACGCCGCGGATCTTTTCCTGGTCGCGGGCACGAGCGAGTCCGGGCCGTTCGTGTCGGGCGCCGCCGCCCTGGTCATCCAGGCCTACCGCGCCGGGCATGACGGCGCGTCTCCGTCGCCGGCGCTGGTCAAGCAGATCCTGACGAGCACCGCGACTGACCTGGGCGCGGTGGGCTCGGCGCAGGGCGCCGGGATGCTGGACAGCTACCGGGCGGTGCAGCTCGCCAAGTCCATCGGCACCGCGCGACCCACCGGCGACACGCTGCTGCTTTCTTCCAGCCAGCTCAACGCGGTGGGCGTCCCCGGCAGCCCGCACTCCTGGCCGGTGACGATCACCAACGCTGGCTCATTCACCCGGCAGGTGAGCCTGGCCGGCCGCACGTTCGGCACCGATACCGGCGTGCAATCCGGCACGGTGACGCTGAAGAACTCGCAGAACCCCAAGTTCACCGACGTGAGCGGCACCGAGAACAATTACACCGAATTCCACTTCACCGTGGGCGGGGCGACGGACCAGCTGACCGGCTCGGTGGCCTGGCCCGGCAGTGATCTCCAGCCCGATCGGCACCAGCGACCCAGCCACGAGCGGCACCACCGGCACCGTGCACTGGCAGGTGGCGGCGCAGCAGGACGTGCCGTTCGGCACTGTCTCACCCAGCCACCTCACGTTGGCTCCCGGCCAGCAGGCTACGGTCATAGTCAGCGCGAACGCTCCGGCCACGCCGGGCGACGCCTCCGGCTCGATCGTGGTACAGATGCCCGGCGGCACCGCCACCACGATCGCGGTTACGCTGCGCGCAACGATCAACGTGGCCAGCGGCGGCGGCTTCAGCGGCACGCTGACCGGCGGCAACGGCTGGATAAGCGGGCAAGGCCAGGAGCAGTACTACCAGTTCTCCGTGCCCGCGGGCACCCGCGATGTCCGGGCCGATGTCCGGCTGACCAACGACGCCGCCGACCCGGTGATCGAATACCTGGTCAGCCCGGACGGTGACATCGGCGGCTACGGCCAGAACGGGATCGGCCAGCCTGGCACCACGGGAGCGGTCAGCACGCTCGGCGCATCCGCGTACGCGGTGAACCCGGTGCCTGGCCGGTGGACGCTGATCCTTGAGTTCGCCGATCCGGTGGTCGGCAACGAGCTGTTCCAGCCGTACCGCGGGGACATCGTGTTCAACGCCTCAAGCACGTCCGCGCCGGCGCTGCCGGACAGCGCGGCCACCACCTTGAAGGCGGGCACGGCGGTCACGGTGCCGGTCACCATCACCAACAAGGGCGCCAGCCCGCAGGAGCTGTTCCTCGACCCCCGGCTGGACACGGCCGTCACGATGACGCTGCCCACGATCCCGCCAAGTACGGCCACGGCGACCCTGCCGAACCTCGGCCAGTACCCCGAATGGTTCGTCCCCGACGAGACATCCAGTCTCACCGTGAACCAGACCTCCACCGTCCCGGCCATGTTCGACATCGACGCTGGCGCGGGAGACCCGGACCTCGCCAGCTCGGCCCCGGGCGCCGGGCCGCTCTGCGCGTCCACCGCGTCGGTGACCTACGCCCCGCCGGGGGCCGTGGTGACCCCTGGTCAATGGGTGGCCGGGCCGGCGGACTGCGGTCCCTACACCAGCCCGGGCGCGGCCGGCACCGCGACAGACAGCATGTCGATCCTGGCCAAGGCGTTTGACCAGACGGTCACCGCCCCGCTGGGCGATTACAACCTGACCGCGATCAACCCGAACGCGACGTCGGCGATGAAGGTGCTGCCGCCAGGTAAAAGCATCGTGGTCCCGGTGACCATCACCCCGTCGGGCCCGGCCGGCTCGGTGGTCACCGGCACGCTGTATGTCGACGCCCTGGTCGGTGGGCTGCTGCCGGTCGGCGGGGCCTCCGGCGTCTTGTCCGCCGGGCAGATCTCCGGCGTCGAGATGGACGCGCTGCCGTACGAGTACACCATCGGCTGAGCTCAGCGGGTTCTACAAGCCCCTCAGCGTGGGCGGCCTTCAGGAATGAGCATTGACTGCTACCGACACCTATCGTCGGTAACAGTCCGGGACAGTTACCCCGCGACTTGTGACGATCACCAGTGACACGCACCACAGTTCGTTCCGGAAAAAGAAAAGTTCAATTATCCCGAACGGGCAGTGGTATTACGGCCAGAGAGTTGAGCCCGTGCATCAGGAGCGGGAACGGCGACGACGAGTACCTGGTCACCAGCGACTGCGGCGCGCGGGCGCGGGGCGATGACGTTCCGTCGTACGGGCCGTACCGGGCCCGGGGACCGATGTCGCTTGCCCGTGCCGGGCGGCCATTAGCCGGTACTCGGCCTTGGCGGCCGGGCAGGCCGCGGCTGAACTTCCTCCCGTTCCTCCCCGTTACAGCTGTGGAGCTGTCACCCTCATGATGAACACGGTCGGCTGGGTAATCCAGGACACCGTGACCCGCCGGGCGCATACTCTTTTCCCGACGGAGCCGCGGCGAGCGATCCCCGGAGAAGCGATGCCGGTCAATCCACTGGAGCCTGGCGACCCTGAGCGGCTGGGCCGCTTCGAGCTGCTCGGGCGGGTCGGCGAGGGCGGCCAGGGCATCGTTTACCTCGGCCGCGGCACCGGGCCGGGAGAAGAGCGGGTCGCGGTCAAGGTCTTGCGGTCCAGCGTCGATGCCATCGTGCTGGAACGGCTGGCCCGCGAGCTTGACGCGGTGCACCAGGTCCAGCCGTTCGTCACGGCCGGCGTCATCGAGGCCGGCGCCGAGGGTGGCCGGCGCTACATCGTCAGCGAGTTCATCGACGGCCCGTCGCTGCAGGACCGGGTCAGCGAGCGTGGCCCGCTGCCCGAGCGCGACCTGCAGCGGCTGGCGGTGGGGACGGCCACCGCGCTGACCGCGATCCACGGCGCCGGGGTGGTGCACCGCGACTTCAAGCCGGCCAACGTGCTGCTCGGCCCGGATGGCCCCCGGGTGGTCGACTTCGGCATCGCCCGCCTCATCGACGCCTCGACCATAACCAGCGGGGTGATCGGCACCCCGTCCTTCATCGCGCCCGAGCAGCTGGCCGGGACCCGGCCGACCAGCGCCGTGGACATCTTCGGCTGGGCGCTGACGATGGTCTTCGCCGCTACCGGCCGGCTGGCGTTCGGCGGCGACTCGGTGATGGCCGTCATGATGCGCATCATGAACGAGGCGCCGGACGTCACCGGCGTGCCAGATTCGCTGCGGCCGGTCATCATGGAGTGCCTGGACAAGGATCCGGCCCGCCGGCCGAAGGCCCGCGACATCATGCTCCGCCTGGTCGACCCGTCCGCGCCGTATCCGCAGCGAACCCCGCTCACCCCGGCGGGCCCGGAGCCCACGGCCCGCTCGGCAGGCGCGGCCTTCCCCGTCGATAGCGTGCCCTTCGCCGACCGGCCCACCCACCTCGGCTCTCCGTCCGGGCTGGCCCCGGGCGCGGGCACGGCGACGCAGGCGGCCTTTGATCCCCGGACCGGCCCGGTACCCGAGCTGCCCGGAGCCATCCCGCCTGGCCCGGCCGTCCTGTCGCCCAAGGGATCCGGGCGGTCCCGGCGCGGGCTGGCCGTCGCCGCTGTCAGCGCCGCCGCGGTGGTCGTCCTGGCGGTGGCGGGCGTCCTGCTGCTCAACCGGGGGCCCGCATCGAACACTCCGGTCGGCAGATCGAGTAGCTCCCCGCCGGCCTCGCGCCGGCCGCACGCCGCCCGCCAGTTCGCCGCCCGCTACGGTCCGGGCTGCCGGATCCACCATCCCGGCCGCCTTTGCGGGCACCTGGAAGGGCACGGCAACCCTGGCCGCCATCGGCGCTCCGGGCGTCGGATTCCAGAATGCCATCACGTTCACCATGCCGGCGGGCGGGACAATGGCACGGGAGAACGAGGCAGGCGGCTGCGTCAACACCCTCACCCTGACCAGCACGACAGCGAGGGTGCTCACGTTCAGCGAGCCCGGGACCGGGGAATGCGTGGCCGGGACCGTCACGTTCACCCGCCAGGGGTCCACCCTGGCCTACCGCTGGACGGATAACGTCGAGCAGGAGACCGCCACGCTGCGTGAGAGCTGACGCGGAACGAGCACCCCGGCCCGTTCGGGAATGACCGTCCAGCGGGCTCTCATGTCCGTTTGGTCACTATGCTGCCGGTGAGCCAATCGGTATTGGGTGACCTGCGCGCTTGAGCGTCGCAGTGTCTCGAGGCCGGGCGTTCCTGGACCGGCCTGCCCTTCGGCGAGCCGGGGCCAGTCGAGCCGGCCGTGTGGGTGCACCACCGGCTGTGAACCGGGCCCCGGCCTGACCGGACGTTCTGCGCGCCGAAGCCTGCATACATTCCTATCGTTCAACAGGAATCCCTATCCGGCGCGTCGGCCCAGAGCACCGTGAAGTACCTGCGGGAGTTCCGGATGACTACGGCGGCCCGCGAGTCCAAACGAGATAGGAGACGGACTATGTCTTCTGGAACCAAGCCGAGCCTGGTGTTCTGCCATGGCATTCTTGCCGATGGCTCGTGCTTCAACAAGGTGATGCTCGCATTCCAGGCGGAGGGCTACGAGGTGATCTCCGCGCAGTACCCCTCGATTCCAACGTCGAGGACGTCGCCGCGACCCGCTACTACCTGAATCAGGTCAGCAGCCCGGCCATCCTCATCGGCCACTCCTACGGTGGCGCGGTCATCACCGGGGCGGGCATCGATGACCGCGTCGTCGGCCTGGTCTACATCGCGGCAGTCGCCCCGGATGCCGACGAGACCACGGCGAGCTTGATCGCCAAGTTTCCCGAGACGGCCCTGTTCCGCCACGTCAAGGTCGCCGACGGGCGCGTCTGGATGCCCCACGACGCCACTGCTGACTTCTGCGGGGACCTGCCCGAGGCCGAGCAGCAGATCGTCTGGGCCACCGCCGCCCCGCCATCCACTGAGCTGCTCGGCACCAAAACCGCCGGCGTCGCCTGGCAGACCAAGCCAAGCTGGTACATCGTCGCCAACAACGACAACGCCGTCAACCCCGAGTTGGAGCGCTTCTGCGCCAATCGCATGAACGCCACCATCTACGACATGGTGCCGTCTCATCTAGGCATTCTCCGGTGTCACCGCAGCCGCTAACTCCCCAGCCAGACGAGCATCAACCGTTGCTCGGTGGCAGGCAGTCGGGATTCGTCATGCTGTTGTAGCTGTCCGGCGCGATCGAGACCGATCCGCTGTCCGCCGGAGCAGCAGGATCGTTCACGGTGAAGCTGGTGAAGAACCACTGGCCGCAGACGATCATCGGATCGTTGAACGTGATCGTCACGTTCTTGTCGGTTTTGTAGTTCGCGGATGCGCAGGCGGGGGTGCAAGTGTTGAACGAATATGTCGTAGTGCCGGTGGCCATGGTTGCGTCCCACTGGTTCCAGGTGATGGCGCTGAACTGCGCGTCCTCGCCACGCTGGTAGATGGACGGTCGGACTACAGCCGTGCTGGCCGAGGTGTAGGGCGAGCCTTTATTCTGCGCTGCCATCACCGAGCCATCGGGCAGGCCGCGAGGTTGGGAACGTCGCCTTTCAGCCCGGACAGGGCGCGGACTTGGAAGTCGGCCCAGCCCTTAAGATTTCGACAAGGGCAGGTGCCGATGCCACCGTTCCGGTGATTACGTGTGGATAACTTGTGACCGTGGCTGGTATCTCTTCGGACGTTGGGACTGAGCTGGCGCGGTTGCGGGCGGAGAATGCCTGGCTGCTCAAGTTGCTGAGGCTCACCCCGCAACAGGCCACACCGCCCGCCCCGCGCAAGCCGCCTACTTCGAGGCTCCTCCCGGATACGTGCATCACAGGTCGGCGGAGGACGCCAAGGTGGCGTTCTTCGGTGCGCTGTTCGCGGCGCGAACGGATCTGTACGCGATCCGGTTCGATAACCAGCGGACGGGCAAGTCCGGGTGGGTCCCGGCGGTGCGCGGCGGCTGGCAGAAGGGAGTCCGCCACGAGGACCGGAAATACCTGCCGCTCACCTCGCAGGTACTGGCCGCCCACTTGAAGGGCGAGGTTCATATCGGGCTGTACCCGCTGCTGGACGGTGACCAGTGCTGGTGGCTGGCCGCTGACTTCGACGGCCCGGAGGCGATGCTCGATGCCCTCATGTACGTCAAGGCCGGCCGTGCCCTGCAGGTCCCGGTCGCTCTAGAGGTCTCCCGGTCCGGAGTCGGCGCGCACGCGTGGACGTTCTTCACCTCCCCGGTCCCGGCCGAGATGGCCCGCCGGCTCGGCACCGGGCTATTGCGCGAGGCGATAGCGCTGCGCGGCCGGATGAGTCTGGCGAGCTACGACCGGCTGTTCCCGTCACAGGACCTGCTGCCAGCAGGCGGGGTCGGGAACCTGATCGCCGCCCCGCTGTTCAAGCCCGCGCGCCAGAACGGCGCGACGGTCTTCCTGGACCTGGAGACCCTGGAGCCGCATGAGGACCAGTGGGCCTACTTGTCCACCCTGGGCCGGATAACTCCGCAAGAACTCAGGCGCGCCGCCGGCCGCGCCGGGAAGGTCACCGTCGCCGCCGAAGTCACCCAGCTCACCGCCCCGTCCTCGACTAAGACCCGGCCACCGGCTCCGCCTGTCCTCAGTGCCCGGCTCGGCGCCGGCATCCGGCTAGAGCAGGCGGAGTTGACGCCAGGACTCGCGGCGACGCTGCGGCACGCGGCCTCGATGCACAACCCGCAGTTCTACGAGCGGCAGCGCATGCGCGCCTCCACCTACAACATCCCCCGGTTCCTGCACTGCTACCAAGAGACCATCGACGGCGGCCTTATCCTGCCGCGCGGCATGCTCGACACCGTCACCTCCCTCGCCGGGCAAGCCGGAAGCCGCCTGAACATCGCCGACGATCGCTCCCCCGGCACCAGCCAGGACTTCACCTGCACCGCCACACTAACGCCCGTCCAGCGGGATGCGGTCGCGGAACTCGTGAAGCACGACCTGGGGGTGCTGGTCGCGCCACCGGGGTCCGGGAAGACCGTGATGGCCTGCGCGGTCATTGCTGCGCACCGGATCTCCACGCTCGTCCTGGTCGACCGCAAGGCCCTGGCGGACCAGTGGCGGGCCCGGATCAGCGAGTTCCTCGGCGTCAAGGCCGGGCAGCTTGGCGGCGGCCGGGCAAGGCTGCGCGGCACCATCGACGTCGCCACCTTGCAGACCCTGTCCCGCCGCGACAACATCGCCGAGCTCACCGCCGGCTACGGCCTGATCGTCGCCGACGAGTGTCACCATGTCCCGGCCGCCGCGTTCGAGGACGCAGTCAGGCAGCTCCCCGCGCGGCGGTGGCTCGGGCTGACTGCCACCCCCTACCGGCGGGACAAGCTCGATGACCTGATCGGCATGCAGGTCGGCCCGGTCCGGCACACCATATCCACTCCGCGGCAGGCCGCCGACAGCCTGCACATGCTGCCCGGCAGCGCCCCCGGCGGGCGGCCAACGCCGGTGCTCCACCTCCACCCGACCTCTTACCGCTACGCCGGGGACGCCAGCCCGTCCGCGCCCGGCGGGATGACCGTCATCTACAAGGACCTGATTGCCAGCGATCAGCGCACTTACCAGGTCATCGCCGATGTCGCAGCAGCGCTCGGTCAGGGCAGGAACTGTCTGGTCCTCACAAACTGGACCGGCCACCTGCAAAAGATCGCAGGCGCCCTCCGTGCCCTTGGGCACGACCCGGTCATCCTCAAGGGCGGCATGGGCGCAAAGGACCGGGCCGCGGCCCTCGCCCGGCTCAATCCACAGCCCGGCGGGCCGCCGCTGCTCGCCGTCGCAACCGGCCCGTACGCCGGGGAAGGGTTCGACTGCCCGCCGCTGGACACCCTGTTCCTCGCCGTGCCCGTCGCCAGCAAGGGACGCCTCCTGCAGTACGTCGGACGAATCGTGCGCCCCTACGACGGCAAGGCCACCGCCGAGGTCCACGACTACCACGACGAGCTCACCGGCGTCCTCGCCTCATCCCTCGCCAAGCGCGCCCCCGGCTACACCAGCCTCGGCTTCCCCGACCCCCGCAAGCTCCCCTACACGCCCAGCGCCGACACGGCGCGCCCAGCGCAACCGGGAGGACTGCCATCATGAAGCCGATCATGGTCAAGCTAAGCGGGGGCGCCACTCAACCCCGCCTACGAAGCAGGCGGCGACACGATCACGATAGGGAAGCGCGTCCGAGCATCCGGCAGCGGCCAATCGTCATCAAGGACGACGAGACCGGAACGGTCATCGTGCTGAGCAGGCCCGTACAGGGAGTTTGCAAGCGCGTTACAAGGCCACATGAGCGGATTGGAGCCAAGTCCCCGTCATCACCTTTCGTTTCTTTCGAATTGAGCTATGCTGGTTAGCGAGGAGGGACATGATGGCGACGATATCCCCAGCGGGAGTGGTGTTCCCGCCGCGAGACCTCACCGCGCTGCTGGATCTGGGCCGGTTCCTGGAACATCACACCGAGCCGGGCCTGCTGCTCGGCCCGGACGGCGAGCAGGTGCCGCTGCCCAAGGAGGTCTACCAGGTCTTGGTCGAGGTGGTGGAGGCCATGCGCGAGGGCAAGGCCATCACACTCGTCCCGCGCACCCAGCGCCTGACCACCCAGGAGGCGGCCGACTTCCTCGGCATCAGCCGCCCGACCCTGGTCAAGTTCCTGGAAGACGGCAAGATCCCCTACGACCAGCCAGGCAGGCACCGCAGGGTCCTGTTCACCGATCTGCTCGCCTACACCGAACGGCAGCGCGAGGATCGGCGCGCGGCCCTGGACCAGATGACCGAGGACGCCAGCGAGGCAGGCATCTACGGCGGCACCGCCGAGGACTACGCCGCCGCCCTGAAGACCGCCCGCAGGCGCGCCGCCCGCCGGGAGGACGCCTCCTGAGATGCCGCGTTATACGGCTGTCCTCGACGCGTGCGTCCTCGTGCCCATCGCGCTCGCCGACACGCTGCTGCGCGTCGCCGAGAAAGGCCTGTACCGGCCGTTGTGGACAGATCGCATTCTTTCTGAGGCTCAGGCGGCCATCGAGGAGGTCCACCCGGGCATCGACGCAAGCAAGCGCTTCGCCGGCATGCGCGAGGCCTTCAACGATTCGCTGATCACCGGATGGGAAGACCTTGAAAGCGGTCTCTCCCTGCCCGACAAGGACGACCGGCACGTGGTCGCGGCGGCCATCAAGGGCGGCGCACAGGCCGTCATCACCGCGAACCTGGCCGACTTCCCCGCTGCCGCGCTCGGCCCGCTCGGGCTGGAGGCAGTCCACCCGGACGATTTCTTGCTCGACCAACTCGACCTCAGCCCGCCCACCATCCTGCAGGTCATCCGGGAGCAAGCCGCCCATACCAGGCGACCGCCGCTCACCCCGCAGGACCTGGCCACACTGCTCGGCAGGGCCGGAGTACCCGGCTTCGCCGACGAAATCCTCCGCCTCATGTCCACCCCTCTGGACGGCAGCTAACGCCGATTTTCACTAAGCTTAAGTTTTAACCTGATTTCTATTCATATCGGGCCATATGCTGAGCATTCGCTCATGTCCGGGTGATGTATAAAGAACGGCCGTTTCCCTGATGCTGGGTGTTACCACACATCCCGCATCGCGAGAAAGAAACGGCCGTGCTTCCTACCCTGCCATGGCCCGGTTCCGGGCTGCAAACCATCCCGGGAACCGGGCCGGCCCTGCCGTCAGCGCCCGGCGGCGCGCCGGACCCGGCGGTCTTCGCGGACGCGGTGACGCGCTACCGGGCGCTGGAGCGGCTGCGCGGGTTCCGGCAGTCGCTGTATCAGTGCCTGGACGGGCGGGCGGATGCCCTGTTCGAGCTGGCCGACGCGGTCTTGTGCGCCGATCACGCCGTGACGTCGCTGGTGCAGCTGAGCCTGGAACCGGAGTTCACCCGCGGCCACGGCGCCCTCTACGACGCGCTTGCCGCCGGCCGGATCGACGACGAGAAGCTGTTCTGCCTGCTGGCGGCGGAGCTGCCGCAGGCCGTGGACGGGCCGGAGGCCCGCGCGTGGATCGCGGAGCACGACGTGATCGACCGCGGGCTGCTGGACAAGGCACTGGCCGGCCTGCCCGCAGGGGACGCGGCGCAGGTGCGGGACGCGTGTGCCCGCTGGAGCCGGCTGCGGTTCGCCGTCGACGCGACCGCCTGCCCCAGGCCGGACGCGTGGTGCTCCCCGGGCCGGGAGCACGTCCACAACGGCGCCTGCCACTGCCAGGGCTCGTCCAGGACCGCGCCCGGCTGGGAGTACCAGTTCACCGCGGCCATCGGCCATCTGCGCACCGCGTGGGCCGCCCTGGCCGACGTGGCGCGCACCGCGCCCGCGACCCGGACGGCGCAGACGATCACGCAGGTCAAGAACGTGCTGCGCCGCCTGCGCGCCGCCGGGCACGGCCGCAAGGCCGCGCCGCTGTTCGTCTTCGACGCCGGCTACAGCGCCGCCGCCCTCACCGACGGGCTGGCCGGCTGCCCGGTCCACGTCCTGGTCCGGCTGGCGGCCGGCTCGGTGTTCTATGCCGATCCCGTCACCTGGCAAGGCAGGTACGGCCGTCCCGCCCGCCGCGGCGCCGCGGTGCACTGCCTGGAGCCCGCGGACTTCGCCGCAGACGCCGGGCACGGACCCCGGGGCCGGAAGAAGCCGCTGCCCCCCAACCCCGAACCCGGCGAGACGCTCACCTTGCCCGATACCCCGCTCTACGGCACCGTCCGGGCCGAGGCCTGGCATGACGTGCATCCCCTCATCCACGGCGGCCGCGGCTGGTTCGCCGGCCGCAAGCACCTGCCGGTCCTGCGCGGCACCCTCGTCCACCTCACCGTCGACCGGCTCCCGGACGGCCGCGACCCGCACCGGGCCCATGTGGCTATGGCACGCCGGCCCCGGGCCCCTGTCCCTGGACGAACTCTGGCGCGCCTACCTCGCCCGCTTCGACATCGAAGAGGGGAAGCCGGACTGCTTGCATAAGCGCGTCCGGTTGTCATCGTGTGGGTTTCCTTCCGTATCGGAGCTGGTGCTGGCTTCCTGATTCTGCTGCCAGGGGCGGCGCATGTGCTGTCCGCGGGGAGTCTCGTGCAGGACGCGGAGTCGTTCGGTCTCGGCGGGGTCGGCGCGGACGACGATAAGGCGCGCCCGGGGTGGAGGTAGCCGTCGGCCCAGCCGCGGCGGACCCAGGCGTCCAGGGTGATCTTGGACATTCCCAGGTGCTCGGCGAGATCGCGGAGCCACCATTCGTGCTCGCCGAGCTCAGGCCGGCGGGCGGAGCGCCTGGCGTGAGTCAGGCCGAGCGCGGACAGCAGCTCGCGGACCGAGTTCACGGTGAAGACGGCGGACCGCTTGGGCGGCCGCAGGCCCTCGGCGTTCAGCGCGTCGGCGATCTGCGCGGCCGTGCTCCCGGCGGCAAGCAGTTCCCCGGCACGCTGGCGGAGCCGGGGGAGGTAGCTCAGCTGGGCCAGGGCCGCGACCGGGCGGACGACACGGCCGCCGGTGCGGTGGCCGCCAGCCCAGGTGACCTCGACGTCGACCTGCTCGCTGTCGCCGATCACGGTGACCGTGACGGCCTCGATCAGGTGCCGGAGCAGCTGCTTGCGGTCCGCGTCCGTCGTGGTCTCCGCGTTCCAGACGGCGGGCAGGTCAGCCGCCAGGGCCCGGATCTCGTCCCGCTCGGCGGCGGTCAGGGCCCGGGGCCGGGCGGCGAGATGGCGGTCGTAGTCCTCGCCGAGGCGCTGCCGCTCGGCCAGGGCCTCGTTCCAGTCTTTCTCCAGCTGCCGGACGACCAGCCGGTTCTCGGGCTCGGCGAGCTGGTACTGGCGGCGGGCGCGGTCAGCGGCGTAGTCCGCGCGCTCGAGGCGCTGCCGCCAGATCCGGTCGGTCTCGCCGCGCCGCTGCTCTTCCTGCTCGGCGGCGGCGAGGGAGACCTCCAGCGCGGCCGGGGCCATCGCCTGCAGCGCGAGGCCGGACACGTACTCGTCGACGCACGTGCCAGACAGCTGCTGGCAGCGCTCCTCGGCCCACGTGACGGCGGCCATGCCGCACACGTAGGCCGGCTGCAGGACGCCGCCGGGGCCGCGCTGGTAGCGGACGGACATCTTCCTCCCGCAGCGGCCGCAGCGGACCAGCCCGGCCAGCAGGGCCGGCCCCTCGCGCACCGCGCCCATGCCCTGGGCCCGGGACCGGTTCGCGTCCATCCGCCGCATGTTCCGCTCGTACTGCTCCGCACTGATGTAAGCCGGGTAGATCCCGGGCAGGAAGACCAGCCACTGCCCGCGTTCTACCCGTTTCCTGCCGCTGTAGGGCCGGTCCGGCTTCCGCCTGCGCGAATCACCGGAACTGCGTCCGTATGCGTAGATCCCAGCGTAAGCCGGATTGCGGAGCATGTTCTGGATCATGTTCCGCGACGGGCGCCGCCAGGTCAGTTCTCCCTGGTCAAGACCTTCCCGCAACCGGATGCCGGCCTGGATCCGGTTGTCGGCCAGATAGGCCAGGACCCCGCCGACGGTGCCGATCCGGTCGAACAGGCTGAAGATCAGCGTGATCACGGCCCGGACCTGCTCATCAGGATCCAGGACGACCTCGCCGGACGGCCGTCGCACCAGGCCGGACGGCAGCGGGACCGCGAGTTCCCCGCGGCGGGCCTTGGCGATGCGGCCGCCCGCCATCCGCTGCCGGATCAGGAAAAGCTCTGCCTCGCTGATGGTCCCCTTCAGGCCCAGCAGCAGCCGGTCGTTATGCGTGTTCGGGTCGTAGACCGCCTCCATGTCGCCCAGCAGCGTCCCCGACAGGGCGCACAGCTCCAGCAGCTGGTGCCATTCGCGCCCGGACCGGGCCAGCCGCGACATCTCGATTCCCAGCACGATGCCGACGTGGTCGAGGCCGACCTCCGACACCAGCCGCTGGAACCCCGGCCGGACCTCGGCGCCGGACGCCGAGTGGCCCAGGTCCTCGTCGATCACCAGGACCCGGGACGCCTCCCAGCCCAGATCAGCAGCGCGGCCGGACAGGCCGTACTGCAGCCGCGTCGACTCGCCGTGCTCGATGACCTGCGCCATCGTGGACTGGCGCACGTAAACGACGGCGAGCCGGTCCCGGTGCCATTCCTGGACCTTGCTCCCGGGCAGTCCCTGCGGAAGCCCCGCTGACGCGTCCATCATGCCCGTCCTCGCCCGGGACGCCGCGTCCCGCCCGGATCATCCGCATCATCAGTACCGCCACCAGGCATCCCGCCGCCGCCCGGCTCGCTTCCGGCAGCTCTTCCCACTCCGGAACCGGGCCCGGCCGGACCCTGGCTACGGGGGCACGGCAGTCCCTGCCCGCATTCGGCACCGTCCTCGCCCGGCTCGCTGCCGTCCCGCAGCTGCCGCACGGCCACGGACAGCGCCAGCAAGCCGTCAATTCCGATAACAGGGACATTCCCGTCACTATGATCATCTATGCAAGCAGTCCGGCTTTCCCCCTGAGCATGCCTTCAAGCTCCTCAAGGGCACCCTCGGACTCACCGCCGCGAAGGTGAGGACCCCCGGTCAGGCCGACCGCTGGGTCCGGCTCCTGATGGCCGCGCACGCCCAGCTCCTGCTCGCCAGGCCGCTGGCAGGCGGCCTCCGGCGCCCCTGGGAGAAACACCCCGATCCCGCCCGGCCGCTGGCCCCGGGCCGGGTCCGCCGCGGGTTTCGCAACATCCGCCGCGAGCTGGGGACACCCGCCCGTGTCGCGAAACCCTCCCGCCCCGGGCCCGGCAGACCCAAAGGCAGCAGCAAAGGCCCAGCACCCCGCTACCTTCTCCCCGGCGAAGCCGGCAAGCCGCGCACAGCGAAAGCAGCCCTGACCAGGGAAAAGGTTAAAACTTAAGCTAGCCGACTGCCATGACGAAAGCGAAACCCGCGTCAACGCCGAGCTTGCCGCTGACCGTGCCGCCCGGGCCGGGAACAGCCCATGACCCCCCAGCAGGCCGCGCAACTAGCGGACTTCACCAGGGCAAACCCGCAATGGAGCATCTTCTGGGACAAGCGATACCACGTCTTCCGGGTCACCGAAGACACCCCGGACTCCGACCTCTACGAGGAGAACGAAAATCCCGACAAGGTGCTCGCCTACATGGCGGCGCACACCTGACGACTCCCTAACGCCGCCTCCCAAGACGCCCCAGGCAGGAACCGGCGGTGACCTTCTAGACGAGGGCTCACCCGTTCCCACGGTCCTGCCGGGGTTCTTTGCACGCGCAGACTCCCCCGCGACCAGCTACAGCACACCATGACAAATGGCAGGTGAGCGACCAGGAGGCGCATAGCCGTACGGGACGGCAGAGAAGTCAGATCCGCAGGGCTCGTTAGGCTACAGGGATGGCGCTGGCACCGGGATTGCGCGCATTCCAGCAGATTGTTGTCGCCGCTACCGATACGGCGGTGGCGATGGGCAGCGGTGACGTGCCCGTGCTGGGCACGCCGCGGCTGCTCGCGCTGGCCGAGGCGGCAGCGGCGGAGGCTGTCAGGCCCAGCCTGGAGCCAGGCCAGACCTCGGTCGGCACGTCAGCTGTCATCGAGCACAGGCGACCCAGCCCGCTCGGGGCGGAGGTCGTGGTCGAGGCCGAACTCACCGAGGTGGACGGACGGCGGCTTGTGTTCAGCTTCCTGGCCCGTCACCAGCGGCTCCCGGGATCACCTAATGACCGTACCGAGGTCGTCGGCGCAGGCACGCTGGAGCGGATGATCGTGGACATGGACCGTTTCCTCAGCCGAGCCCAGCACGAGTAACCAAGCCGCCCCACGCCACACTCGATCGGCGGCAGATGAGTGAGTCATCTGGAGCTCGAGGGATAATGCCGTGGTGATTGACCGGAGTGCCCCCGTCCTGGCCCACGTCTGGTTTGGCCAGATGTACCGGGCCGGACATCAGGCGCTGATCGGATGGATCGATCTTGATCCCGCTGTCCGCCCGTCCAGGAACGACGGCAGCCGGACGTGGAAGTTCGCCTGGAAACCGGCACGATGGAGCCAGGTCCGGAGCTTGACGTTCATCTCGGCGCCTGTGCAGCACATATCCGCGACGCCCTGGATCAGCTGGCCGCCCTGAGGCGCTATGCCGTTGATCACGCGCCTGCTGACTGGGGCCGGTATTACGCGGCCCAGCCAGGGCTGCCGCTGCCTGACCGGCTGTTCCTGGACGGCGAGGTCAGCGAGCAATTGCTTGTATCGCTCGTGTTCGACTTCGGCGACCTGGACCAGCTGACACTGAGCCTTGACCACGACGGCGCCGCGGCAAGAGTCTTCCTTATCCCATGAAGCGGCCTTACCCCTGCAACCGCAAGGCGGCATGTGCGGAGGTCGGCCAGGTCGCTGTCAAGTGCGGACTCAACCTGAGCGGCTCAAGGCGCGTGCTGCACACTGTGGGAATGATCCGGCTTGGAACATCTGCCGACCTCGCCGCCACGACCAGCGTCTACCGCCGCGCTTCGCTGTCTAATACAGGCGACCGCGACAACCTGCTTGCTCATCCGGAATACCTGATCCTGGGACCAGAGGGCCTAGCCGAAGGCCGCACTTATGTCGCGGAAGAGGAGGGCTCGCTTGTCGGCTTCGCGACCTGGATTGAGGTAAGTATTCGGAAGTCCTGTGAAACGGCATGCTGAGGACCGGTGCGGTGACCGCGTAAGCAGGCGGAATCGTGTAGCGGGAGCGGCGTCAATGTCAGGAGCTTGAGCGGTTAGCGTCCCGTGGTGGCTGGTCAGGGGTGCCGGCTGGTACGGGTGTTGTGAGCGTGGCGGCGCTGGTTCGCCATCGGGTGCTGTCATGGTTGGGTTCGGCCACGCCGGCTGTTGCCAGGCGCCGCAGGGCGTGTTCGGCGGCGGTGCGGCTGAGTCCCGTGCGCTGCATTACGCCTTTGGCGGTGATGTAGGCGGTTCCGCCGCCCTGGTGGTAGCCCATCTCGTGATCCCGGACAGCGTTGTCGCAGCACAACGCCATAGCGGCGAAGGTGATGAGGCAGTCCCGGCTGGTGAGGACGGACAGGTCGGGGGCTTGGCTGCGCATTCCCCGCAGCGTAGCTGCCGGTGATCTTTGCCGTCCCGGGCTGGGTGATCTTCCCGGGGGGTGCGACACGCTGAGCGTGATGCGTGATTTCGCGGTTGTGAGGGTGTTTGCTGTGCGTCGTGGCTGGCGTGGTCGCGGAGGCGGATGCTGACGCGTGGCTGAAAGAGGCGCTGTCGCGGGCGCTGGAGGCGAACGAGCGCTGGGAGCGGACGGCCGCGGAGCTGCGGGCGGAGAACGCCGGGCTGCGGGATGAGCTGGCGCGGCGTGATGCCGAGCTTGAGCGGGTGAACGCTGAGCTGGCGGTGCTGAAGCGGCTGGTGTTCGGGCGGTCGTCGGAGCGGTCGCGGCCGGAGCCGCCTGCTGCCGGCGGGGACGGCGGGCAGGGCCGGGACCGCGGGAGCGGCGCGGGGAAGAAGCGGGGCCCGGGGGCCCGGGCGGGGCGGCGGGATTACTCGCACCTGCCCAGGTGCGAGGTGTTCTGGGACTTCCCGGGCGGCGGGTACTGCTGCCCGGAGTGCGGGACGCCGTTCACGGGCCTGGGCAGCGATCATGTCACCGAGCAGCTCGACTGGCTGGTCGTGGTGCGGGTGGCCGTGCACTGCCGCCGCCGGTACCGGCGGGACTGCGGCTGCCCGGTCCCGGTGACGGTGACGGCACCGGGACCGCCGAAGGCGATCGGGAAGGGCCTTTTCTCCAACAGGTTCCTCGCGATGGTGTTCACGGAGCGGTTCGTGGCGGGGCGGAGCATGAACTCGCTGGTGACGGGGCTGGCCAGGCAGGGCGCGGATGTCGCGGCGGGGACGCTGGCCGGGGCCTGTTCGCAGGCCGGGGCGCTGCTGGTGCCGCTGGAGGAGGCCATCGCCGCGCGGTCGCGGGGCTCGTGGCACCTGCACGCCGACGAGACGAGCTGGCGGGTCTTCGCCCCGCGCGAGGCAGACGGCCCGGCGAAGTGGTGGCTGTGGGTGTTCCTGGGCCCGGACACCGTGTGCTTCGTCATGGACCCGACGAGGTCCGGGGCGGTCCTGGCCCGCCACGCCGGCATCGACTCCGGCACCGGCCAGCTCGCCGCGGACCCCGACGGCGGGCCGCGGCGGCTGGTGATCTCCAGCGACTTCTACGCTGTTTACCAGTCCGCGGGGAACAAGGCGGACGGGCTGGTGAACCTGTACTGCTGGGCGCACATCCGCCGCTACTTCGTGCGGGCCGGCGACGCGAACCCCGCCCAGCTGAAACACTGGACCGCAGCGTGGCTGGAGCGGATCAAGGCGCTGTACGCGGCGCACGCGCAGCTCACGGCAGCCTGGGACGACGCGGCCGCCCCCGCGCCGCGGGAAGCGCCGGCGGCAGCCGCCCGGCTGGAGGAGGCCGGCGCTGCCTGGGACGAGGCGCTCGCCGTGATCGACGAGGCCCGGAAGACGCAGATGACCGCCCCCGGGCTTCAGGAGCCGGCCAAGAAGGCGCTCGCCACCCTGGACCGGGAATGGGACGGCCTGGCCGCGCACCGCGGCTACCCGATGATCGGCCTTGATAACAACCCCGCCGAGCGCGCGATCCGCCGCCCCGTCGTGACCAGGAAGAACGCCGGGGGCTCCCGCAACGACGACGCGGCCCGGCTCGCCGCCCGCGTCTGGACCGTCACCGCCACCGCCGAGATGGCCGGCCTGAACGTGCTGACCTACCTCACCGCCTACCTCGACGCCTGCGGGCAGAACGGCGGCAGGCCGCCCTCCGGCCCGGACCTGGAACGGTTCCTGCCCTGGCTCGCAGCTCCCGAAGACCTCCGCGCCTGGGCACAGCCGCCACCCCCCGGATAACCGCACCTAACAGCCACCGAAACGGCGTCCCCCGAATACGGCCACGCCGCCCACTGGCATGCCCGATCACGGGACTTCCGAATACTTACGGATTGAGACCGCCGGCACCATGCAACTGGAAGACCTGTTCGTGGACCCGGGATTTATGAGGCGCGGGATCGCCGCTGCACTCGTCAACCGAATCGTAGATGTCCTGCGAGCACGGGGCGTAGAGCGGCTGGAGGTGACTGCTAATCCTCACGCGTTGGGATTTTACCGCGCCGTCGGTTTCATCGGCTGTGGCGTCGCAGAAACGGAGTTGGGCGCCGCACCTCGCATGGAGCTCGCGATCTCCTGACTGCGCCGACACAACAGGTCTCGGTGCCGCAGCGCAGACAACATGATAGCTCGCCCGATCAGCGGCAGAAGAGTGCACTCGATCTGGAGATAGGCGCTTTCTCCAGCGCATATAGGTTGTGAGCGGCTGAATGTTCAATCTGTGGTTATCTGCGTGAACCGTTCGGCTGAATAGCGTCGTAGTCCTGGGCAGAACCACTGTCCGAGGTCGCCAGGAGGGTTACATGATCCGCTTCGCCAAGGTCCTCACCGGCCCCGCGCCTGAACCTGCCCGTCCGGCATCGGGCGCGGGGAAGCCTCTTAACCTTGGCCGAACCCACGATCCCGGACACTGCCTGGCAGGCTCACGGCTAGCACGGGCGGGCAGTAAACCGCCCTCTGTCCGGCGTGGGATTTCAATACGCGGACGGAGGGCTTGTCATGTCGCTCAGATCCCCGCCAGGAGCCGGCCGACAATGGCCACAGCTACTGGCATTTATCATCGATGACGACGACCGCACCCGCCGAGCCGGTCTCTTGCTCCGGCATCTCACCAGCACCCTGCTGGCCATCGGCGCAATGGCGATCGCCGTCATGCTGCTGGCGCACAATTGTGGCTGGTACGCCGGTGCTGGCAGCTGCGGTGCCCTCGCGTTCCTCTTGCGCCGCAAGCGAACTCGCGCCTGAGGCGGACCCGGCAGAAATGCCGGGTCCGCCGTCACCGCTCTGGCAGAGACGGCCGAACTGACCGCCGTCGGATACGGCAGCCGACACGACGATTATCGATCGGTAGAGACGCAGCACCGTCACCCTCGCGGCTTATGAATACGTTCTCCGGCTTGGCGGCGATGATCTTTATGCTTTTCGAGCGATCGCCCGGGCTCTTTCTGAACATCAAGAGACAACTGTATGCCTCACGAACAGCGAAGGTGCTCAGGACGCCGAACGGACGAAGCCCAGACCTGATCGTGTGCTTAGAGCCCGACTGTTAGGTTTCAAATCGCCGGCACGTAGTAATTACGATGATCATCCATCTAGATTCTGGTCCTATCGTAGATAAAACGCCACATTTATAGTAAGATGCATCGCTGGGGGTATCATGCTACGTGCTGCTCTGCTAGGAGTAGGCCTTGCAGGAGCAGGGGCCATTGCGGCAGGACTTGCGGCAGGAGGTCCGTGGGCTCTCGTCGGCGCCGCAGTCGGTGCTGCAACAGGCTCGTTTGCTCCTACCGTTTATGAAGCCGTAAGAGGTCGGGAAGCCGCGCGACGCAGGCTGCGGGCTTCATCGGAAGCCGTGGTATCGGGACCGGCTCGTCTCCTGGATCCACGTCGCGAGCTTGTCGGATTCGTAGGTCGTCAAGCGGAACTAGCTATGTTGATAGCTTGGTGCCTGGATCCGGAATCAACAACCTTGCGGTTGCTCACAGGGCCTGGTGGTATAGGTAAGACCCGGCTCGCCGTCGAGCTGGCTAATCGTAAGCATTCAGATCCCCATGCGATGTGCACATTGGGCACAGGACCCCTGGCCTTGCTTGGCGGAGGGCGATGAGTCGCGCCGCGGCCGTACGTCTACCCTGCGAGGAGCGCTCACTGAGGCGCTGATACGGGAGGACGTGGACCGATGCCTGTACTCGCAATTTTTGAACAACCGAACCTCGACGGGGGGACCTATGCCGCGATGCTGGAGCAGCTGATGCCGGTGCTGCGTTCGGCGAAAGGCTTCATGTCCCACGCCGGAGGTCCGAGTCCAGCCGGCGGGACGCGCATCATCGAGGTCTGGGAGTCCGAGGCAGACAGCCAGAAGTTTTTCAACGAGACCCTGAAGCCGAATCTCCCGCCTGGAGTTGTACCTGACAGCACCTACTACGAGCTTCACGCCGCATTCACTCGATAGGCCCGGCTGAGCGTGCGGTACTGGCTGGCGGAGGGTACCGATTCGCCTACTGGGGTCGGCCGTGATGTAGTACCGGTGTGCCTGGTACGCCTGACGGGCCTGAGGCCGCTGAGCTGCGCGCGGAGAATGCGCGGCTGCGGGAGGCGGTTGAGCGGCTCGGGCTGCTGAACGAGGACAAGGACGCGGTGATCGCCGGCCTGCGGGCGCAGCTTGCGGAACAGGCCGAGCTGATCGCCCGGCTGGAGCGGCTGATCTCCCGTAACAGCGGCAACTCCTCGATGCCGCCGAGCAGCGATGACCAGCCCGGGAGGAAGCCGCCGCAGCCCAGGCAGCGGCAGGGCGGGAAGAAGCGGAGGCCCGGTAAGCAGCCCGGGGCGGCGGGGGCGTACCTGCCGTGGAACGATCACCCGGACGGCACCATCTCGCATTTCCCGGAGGGCACGTGCGGGTGCGGCAGGGACCTGGCCGGGGCCCGTGATCTCGGGGTACGGTACTCCCGCCAGGTCACCGACCTGCCCGAGGCACACGCGGAGACCATCCAGCACGACCGGCATGAGCTGCAGTGCGCGTGCGGCCGGACCCATGTCGCGGGCCCCCCGCCGGAAGCCGCGGGCGCGCCGGGCACCGTGACGTACGGGCTGAACTTCCAGGCCTGGTACGTGTTCCTGATGGTGATGCACCATGTCCCGGTCGAGCGGTGCGCGGACATCCTCGGGTCAATGCCGGGCACCCGGCCCTCCGACGGGTGGGTGCACGCTCTGCTCGCCCGCGCGGCGGCAGCGGCCGCGGCGGCGAACAAGACCATCCGGGCGCTGATCATCCTGGCCCGCGTGGTCTGCGGTGACGAGACGCCTATCCGGTCCGGCCCGGGCCCGAAGACCAAGAAGAGGTACCTGCAGGTCGCCAGCACCAGCCTGCTCACGTACTACTTCCTCGGCAGCCGGGACCTGCCCTCGTTCAAGGACTTCATCTACAGCGACCTGCACGGCACCGTGATCGTGCACGACAGGTACGTCAACTACGACCACTTCACCGGCGTCAGCCATCAGCTGTGCACAGCGCACCTGCTCAGGGACGTCGAGGACGCCGCCCAGTCCTACCCGGACGCGATCTGGCCCGGCCAGGTCGCAGAGGCCCTGCGCGGCCTGATCCACGCCGCCAACCTGGCCCGCGGGCAGGGCCTGGCCGCCGTCCCCGAACAGATGAACGCGGAGCACCTGACGCTGTTCCGCCGCGGCGTTACCGTCGGGCTGTCTCAGGTCCGCCGCGTCCCAGGCGCCAAGACCAGGCAGCCGCCGGCCCGGCTCCTGCTGGAATGCCTGCGCCATCGCGAAGCCGACGTCCTGCGGTTCCTCACCGACACCGCCATCCCCCCGACCAGCAACCAGGCCGAACGCGACCTGCGGCCCTCCAAGACCCAGCAGAAGATCAGCGGCAGGCTCCGCTCGAAGAAAACCACCCGCGACCGGTACGCCATCCGCGGATACGCCTCCACCGCCGCCAAGCACGGGATCGCCGTCTTCACCGCCATCCGCGACGCACTCGCCGGAAACCCCTGGATACCACCCATCCCGGCAACCGCCTGAATTACGCCCGAAACCAATCACACAACGCAGCTCACCGGTAACTCGACCCAAGACCTGAATGCTTACGGCTAATCGCCTGAGAGAAGTCGGCTGGATATGTGAGCGGGTTGGCGATGGCAATGAGGATCAAATAATCGAAGCTCTGCCGGCAGTAGCCGTGGAAAGAGCTCTGCTTGTAGTTGACTACGCTGAAACGCGAATAAATCTCAGCGGGATGCTAGCCCGCCTGATAGCTAGTGCCAATAATAACAACACGATCAAAGTATTGCTGATAGCTAGAACGGTGGGGAGTTGGTGGGATCATCTGGGGGCGACTGATCTTGCCGTTTCGAGCATGGTTCAGGAGGCGAACGCCTCTCAAATAATCCTCAATCCTGCTGTAGACATTGAAATCTCTGATGTTCAGGTAGTCGATCAAGCATATAAAGCTTTTGCGAGAAGTCTGGGTGTTTCCGAAAAAGTTGTGAACGTTCAAAGGGATGCTACTCGCCGACGTATGCTGGACCTGCACTCTGCGGCGCTAGTCGCTGTGTTTGATAGTTCTGTCTCAGGGCCCATGACTTTGGCCGTGAACCCTATTGGAGTACTCGCGGAGCTATTGCGTCATGAGCAGCATTACTGGTATGCTTCTGCTCGAGCGGCTGGACTATGTGAAGGTCCCGGTGGACTTTCTCCGAAAATGCTCCGCCAGATAGTGGCTGTGGTGTGCCTTCTCGGAGCAGCCACTGAGCAAGAAGCGTATGCGCTCATCAGGCGCGTACCATATATGCAGTCGTCAATAAATGTGGTTACCTGGCTGCGAGAGCTTTATCCGCCCGATCCGGAGAGTCCGAACTGGCTCGGTTTTCTCCAACCAGACCGGCTTGCCGAGCTTCATGTGATCCGTGAACTGGCTAATAACCAGGAACTAACGATTAGTTGTCTGACAGATTTGACTGCACAGCAGGCAGGCCGTGCTGTGACGCTACTTGGTCGTGCCGCCTCCGATGATCGCCGGGCAGAGGCTCTTCTGGAAGAAATCTTGCCATCCGCTGCGGGTATGCTAGGTGAGCTAAACGCGCCGCTGGAAGTGCTGGAGATAATATATCATGCTATCCCCTATCCAACTATTATCCTAGGCCCGGATGCGGTAGAACTTATAGGGAAGATTACTAATCTTCTTCCGACTTCCTGCCCACCTGGCGTTTGGGCATCATGGAAATCGGAACTCGGCCACAGGCTATCAGACTTGGGATGCCTTAATGAAGCCCTGCCTCCACTCAAGGAAGCTGTTGATGTATTTCGGCAACTTAGTCGTACCGCTTCTAGCCGGTATGAGCCTGACCTAGCTCGATCGCTGACGAGCCTGGGCGTGGTGCTAACAAAACTGGGGCATCCAGATCAAGGCGCGGTAGTGACCGATGAAGCTGTTATTATCAGACGCGAGCTTGCTGCTATAGCGCCTGAACTATATCGCCACGACCTTGCCCTTTCTCTGAACAACCTGGGTCTTCACTTTCTTTACATGCGAAATTTCGATCAAGCCCTTATCTCTGCCGAAGAATCTGCCGCGATTTATCGCGAGGTTGTGGCGAGCAGTGGGCGATACAAGGACGGATTGGCCAAAGCGCTCGGTAACCTAGCAAATCTACTCATAGAGGTCGGGCGACCTGAAGAAGCTCTCCCCGTAACGCAAGAGTCGGTCGCGATCTTTGAAGAACTTGCCGCAATAAACCCTGACCGACATCGCTACGATCTGGCGCTTGCGGTGGGTAATCTTGCGAAACGCTACTGGGACCTGGGTCGTTACGAGGATGGTCTGCCCTTTACCTGGGAAACCATTCGCATCTTGCGAGAGCTGGGAGCAATTACACCTGAACGCTTTAAGCCAGATCTTGCTATGGCCTTGAGGAATCGCGGCAATCATTTCTTTAACTTGAATCGGGCTGAGGAAGCACTTGATCCGACTAGAGAATCGATCATAATTTATCGTGAGATCGCGGTTACTAATCCGGACCGATTTCAAGCCGAACTGGCTTCGGCGTTGAGCAAGCTTGGAGATCAGCTTATTTCCCTTTATTTGCATAACGAGGCCTTGCCCATTATGCAGGAGGCGGCTGAGATCTATAGGCAGTTGGCCAATGCTTCACCCGATCGTTATGGCCCGGATCTCGCGTCTATACTTCTGAAACTAGAGCGCCTTAATTCTGATGATTAAGCATACCCTTCACCACTTATCTGAAAGGGTGGTCTGAGTCTTGTCATTCTAGTTTTAGTTTAGTTACGAGTGGACATGCATGGCAGTGCATAACATACGCGCAGGCAACTCGCTCACATCGGCATGTGAGTTAGACCCAGCTGAGGAAGCCGGAGTCCTGATTAGCTGGCGAGCGGAGAGCCCGCTGCCTGCGGGGCGAACGCCTGGCCGGCCGTCCGGCGGTACGGCACGGTGGCTGCAAGGTGCTTGAGCGCGCCGGCTTGGACGAGGTCGTCGAGGTCGCGTCCGGGCACTCGCCGCTACGCCCGAGAGGCCCTGGGCCTTGCGGGAAGATCCGGGCTTGGCGTGACGGCTGGCGGGTGCGCGACAATGGCAGTGGCCGGCGCCGGATCGGCGTCGGCCGGTGTCGTGAACGCCGGCCAACATGGCCGCGCAGCACTGCTGGAGGCACCGGTGCAGCACATTCTTGCTCTATCGCGCACTGCGGTCATCGTCCGGCACTGGTTCGAGATCGACCTGGATGACGCCTCCATGGAGCACGGCGCCCGGATCGAGCTGAGGGAGCTGGCAGCACATCCGCGCCGAGGTAGCGAGTCGGCCGCGCAGCTCGTGGCGGTAGACCGGCCGTTGTGGCGCGCCGACCTATTCGACCGCCTGACCGACGCACCGGGGACGTTCGGGGTCGCGCACTACCATCCGCAGTTTGCCGGTCATGAGCCCTGCCCGCGGGTCTGGGATCCGAAGCTGACAGCTGATCCGTGGAGCTGGCTCGGGGACCAGTTCGCTTCACTGGGCGCGGCTAGCGGAACCGGGCCGTGGCCGGTTGACCCGGCCGATGGCCCTGAGCTCAGCCGGCTCTCGGCCCCGATCGTGTCGCTGGCCCGGCAGCTCGGACCTGATCGCTGCCGGTCCGCGGCCCGGTGCTACGAGCTGACCCGGGACGCGGCTGAATCGGTCCGGCTGATGGTCAAGTACCTGCGCCGGCCAGAGCTGCTCGATCAGGAACGAGTGGCCCCCTGGCGAGGGAAGGGCATGCCGGATGCGGCTCTGTCTGAGCAGGAGACGACGCCCTCCGGCGTGCGCGACGGCGCACAGCCCGGTTCGTGACCAGGTGCTGGCCTGTGTTCCTAGCCGGGCTTCCCTTGCGGACTGTCCAGCCGAGCTGAATGGCCTGCTTACGCCTGCGTTCCCGCCAAGACGGGTTGGCGAGCTCCTCCGTGGCGAGGTGCTGGATCGCCGGGCCGGCGGCATCGTGTTCCTCTTTCCGCCGTACCCCGCGCCCGCTGCGTTGATATGCACACCAGGCCGGGCCAGTCGGGGCGCAGTAGAGGCTGATCCGCAAGGGAAGGTGGATTATGACGTACGACCGGCTCGCTGCGGCCTGCACCGGCTCGGAAGCTAGGCCGAAGTTCCCCCCAGCGATCCGCGCGCTAGGCCGTTTACCTGGGCTTTCGTGAGGTCCGGGCCGGGCTGCTGACTACGCGACCCCGAGGCGGTGGCTGACGCCGAGCAGGTCGAAGGCGTGGCGCTGGACCGTGGTCGGGGTGGTGACGAGCCGGAAGCCGGGCCGGGCCGGGTCGGCGGGTGTGATGGTGTTCAGGCAGATGGTGGCCAGGTCGGTGAGCAGGCTGGCGAAGCTGTGCACCGGCAGGTCGTCACCGGTGCACTTGGTGGCCGCCTTGGCCAGGGCTCGCGGGGAGCGGGCGGCGGGGGCGACCGGGCTTTGCCGGGCAGCGTGGGCGGCGGGCTTGTCGTCGTCGGTGAACAGCAGGGGTGCGAGCCGGGCCTGCATGTGCCAGGTGATGTAGTAGGAGATCATCCGCAAGAACACGTGGGCGCGGACCCGGTCTTCGGTGCGGTGCCGGATCGGGCGGATGTCCAGGTCGGTACTGAACGCGCGGAAGGCCCGCTCGACCTGGGCCAGGGCCTTGTAGGAGGAGACGACCCCGGCGGGTTCCAGGTCGCCGGGCTGGACGCTGGTGCGCAGCACGTAGATCCCGTCCAGCTTCGCTTCGGCGGTGATGGAGTCCTGGTTGCGGGCGTAGCTGAACCGGTCCTGGCCGATGTCGGTGGTGAAGTGCTTGCCGGCCTTGCGCCGTTTCAGGACCCTGTCCACGCGCACCGCGATCGTGTCCTGGCCGCGCAGCGGCCGCCGGGCCCGCGCGCAGGCCGCGGCGATCTTGGCCAGGTCAGCCTCGGTGGCCGCGAGCAGGCTTTCGCGCGTGCGGGCCCGCTCGGCCTCCAGGTAGGGGTTCATGCAGGCCACCAGCCGCTCGCCGGGGAAGTCCGGGGAGGTGATCTCGGCCAGGTCCTGGACACCGGACAGCGAGAGCTGCAGGTCGCCGTCCCGGGCCAGCTTCTTGACCTGCGGGGCGCGCAGCGCGGTGATCCAGTCCAGGCCCCCGGGCCGGACGTCCTCGCGCAGCCGCGCGGCGGTCAGCATCCCCCGGTCCCCGGTGAGTACCACCTTGGTGATCCCGAACCGGTCCTTGACCTTGGTCACCTGGCTGGCCACGGTGGTGGGGTCGCCGGTGTTCCCGGCGAACACCTCGATCGCGACCGGGATGCCGCTTTGCGGAGGTCAGCAGCCCGTAGACGATCTGCAGGCGGCCCCGGACCCCGTCTTCGGGGTGCCCGATGGCGCCCAGCGGGCAGGTCCGGCCCTCGAACGCGGCGCAGGACACGTCGTACAGGATCAGGGTGCCGCCGGCCAGGTGCCGGGCCGCCAGCGCGTCCTCGATCCGCTCCTGCCGGGCATGCAGCCAGTCCATCGCCTCGTACAGGTCATCCTCATCGCACGAACCCAGGCCGAGGACCTCGCCGAGGGAGCTGGCGGCGGTGGCGTCCCGCAGGCCGCGGGCGATGGCGAGCTTGGAGCCGGGCGCGATCACCTGCGCGGCCGCCATCGCCATCACCAGGTCCCGGTGCCGGGACGGCGCCGGGTCGATCAGCTCGTCCAGGCCCAGCTGCCGCGCCGTGCCCAGGACGGCGGCGACGTGGCCGTGCGGCAGGCTGCGGGTGATCTCGAACGCCTGGTCCAGGTCCGCGGCGGGCGGCGGCTGGCCTTTCAGGACCCGGGTCAGCGCGTCGACCTTGGCGTCGGGCCAGGCCGACAGGTTGGCCAGGGTGCGGTTCTTGACCTTCCCGGCCTCGCGGTAGCTTTCCCGGAGCAGGACGGCGGGCGGTGACGCCCGGTTCGGGACCTTAGCCACGTACATGTGCACATGATAGCAGAAATCTGGTCATCTATCAGCCAGGACGGTAACTTTACATGACTACATTTTGTATTGTGGCGGGCGCGAGTCCGCTGCTCACAGGCATGTTGGAACCCTCCGGACACGTTGCGCAGGGGGAACTTCGGGCTAAGAGTCTGCCGCGGCCAGTGAGTCAGCCAGGGTCCGGCCCTCGGCCAACAGCCCATTCAGCTCGTGCGGGGTGAAGCCGGCTGTGAGCACTGCGAGGAGGATCACCTGGACACGGGCTCGGATTTCTTGGTCCGGGAGGGCGGTCAGCTTCTCGCCCAGTGCCCCGCGGACCTGGTTCTCAGCAGCCGAGGCACTCACGAGGCCTGCTGCCTCGGCTGAGCTACTGCGGAAGTCGGCCACGAAGCGGACGATATCGGCGGACGTCCAGGTCGGGGAGAATCTGCGCCGCGCGGCCGCCGCGAACGCCCCGTAGACCAGGACCTCGATTCCATCCAAGCTGCCGGTTCTTGCGAGCGTGAGGAACTGGCGTTCGGCGTCATCGGCCTCGGTATCAGTGCCGGCGGACAGGTAGGCGCGCAGGGCTGCTACCTGATCGTCTGTGATGCCCATGGGGATGCTCCTCTGAACAGAGGTCAGCTCATCAGCTGGTCGGCGAGCTTCCTGGCAGCGGCCAAGAGGTCATCCAGCCCGGCGTCATCGAGCCGCGCGTCGGCGACCAGGCCGCCGAGAAGCACGAGCTTGGCGCGTGTGACCGCCTCTTTGTCCAGGTCGCGGGCACTTCCGTGACCTAGTACTGCGTTGATGACGCGCTCGGCCACATCGGGTCGAGTTCCCTGGCCAGGTGGTCTGATCGCGACCGCACGTCGGCGACGAACGACACGATGTCGGCGGCCTGGTAGTGCTGACCGAAGCGCCGCTCAACTGCCTCGCCGAACGCCGCGGTCACGAGGGCCGGGTAGGCCTTCCGGCTTCGGCGCGGTCTAGCTGGCCGAACAACTGCCTATGACGGTCGATGTCATCGACCAGCAGCGGACCAGGTCGGCGTGGGTCTGCAGCGGGAACCGGGCGCCGTCCGGGCCGGGCGCGGGCTCGAGCGGGTTGATCCCGGCGGGCGGATCGCTGAGTTCCCCCGGCCGGATGCGGATGACTTCGGTGCCGGGCAGCCGGGCGGCCATAAGCCGGTATTCGGCCTTGGCGGGCTCGACGACCAGCACGAGATACCGGCCCTGGTCGCTGCCCGGGACGGCCGGGTCGCTCTCAGCGATACCGCCGGCCCATCCGGCGCCGGGACTGGCCCCGGTTTCTGGGGTCACGTCAAAGTCCGGCCGCAGCACGAACCGGACGCCGGGCACCTCCCGGGCCGGGGGCCGGGCCAGCGCGGCTACCAGCCGGGACGAGGCGTAAAACGGCGAGGCCGGGGCGGAGATGTCCGGATCGGCGCGGGCCCGGGCCTGCGGGAACGAGCCCGGAGCGTTCGGCGGCCATGGCCCTGCTGCCGGGCGAGCCACTGGCAGCCGCGTGCTGCTGTCGGTCGTGGCTGGCAGCACTGAGGTTGTCCCGGGCGGTGGCTGTCTTTCCGTCGATCTGGGCGGTCCGCCCGAGTCCTTCTAGTGCACGGGCTTCTTCGAGCTTGCTGCGCAGCTGGCCGGGATTGCTGAAGGGCGAGCTGGTACCTGGCGTGGGCCCGGCGGGTGTCGTTTGTGAGGAGGTACAGCTGGCCTTGGTGGTTGAGGACCTCAACGCGCCCAAGGCTGTCTCCCAGCTGGCCGTACATGCGGAACGCCTTGCTCAGGGCGGTGGCCGCGCGGCCGGTTTCGCCCGTCCTGGACCAGATAACGGCCTGCTCGGTGAGGGCGCTCGCGATGCCGAGCTTGTCGTGGAGCGAGCGGCTCATCTGTGTGTCATCGCAGTCGGCCGTTATCGAGCCAATCCAAGAAGTACAGGACCTTCCGCCGGTCCAGGTCAATCGTCCCGGGCGACTTCTCTGCGTGCAGCCGGGCGTCTAGGTAGGCGTCCAGTTCTTGGCGCGGCTCATCGGTTGAGAGCCGCACTGGGTGGATGTGCGTCATCAGAATCAGCCTCCGCAGGCAAGTACTTGACTTAATGGGTTACTGGCGTGAGCCCTGGGCCACGGGCACGACGGCCAAGCCGACGTTCCGCTGGACCTGCCGGTCCACCGGCGGAAGTCCTCGGCGGCGTGATCAACGAGTACTACCAGGCCGCATTAGCTGATCTCATGAAGCCCCCGGGCAAACCCCGCGATCAGTCCTGAAGCGGTACAGACTCCGGCCCGTGGTTATGGTTTCTGCCCGACGCCGACATAGATGGCCAGGTCGCGGCCTGCGCCGGCGTCCCCGGTTCCGCCGCGCCACCGGTGCACCTGCACGACGCCGGGCTCGACCAGGTCCAGGCCTGTGAAGAACCGGCAGACCTCGGCGTGGGTGCGCGCTACGACCGGGACAGGGCTCCGCTCGTTGTACCGCTGCAAGCCCTCGCCCACCTCATCGGCCGCGACATCACCCGCGATCTGCGAGAGCGCCAGGTAGCTGCCAGGTGCCACGGCATTCATCAGCCGGGCGATGATCGCGGCCGGCTCGTCCGGGCCCGGGATCCCCTGCAAGATCCCCAGCAGCATGACCGCGACCGGCTCCCTGAAGTCCAGGATGGCGGCGGCCTGTTCCAGGATCGTGCCGGTGTCGCGCAGGTCGGCGTCGATGTAGGTGGTCGCCCCCTCCGGGGCGCTGGCCAGCAGGGCCCGGGCATGGCTGAGCACGATCGGGTCGTTGTCCACGTACACCACCCGCGACGCCGGCGCCGCCCCCTGGGCGACCTGATGGGTGTTGTTCGCCGAGGGCAGCCCGGTCCCGATATCCAGGAACTGCCGGATACCGGCCTCCGCGACCAGGAAATGCACCGCCCGGGCCAAGAACGCCCGCTGCGCCCGCACCGCGGCCCGCACGTCGGGGTATGCGGCGGCTACCTGCTCAGCGACAACCCGGTCGGCCGCGAAATTGTCCTTGCCGCCCAGCCAGAAGTCATAGACCCGCGCCATGTGCGGCTTGCTCGTGTCAAACCGGACACCGCCCGCCGGCTCATTGCCGCCCGTCACCCGACCCGCCTTCCCGCCCCCCACCGCTCTATCCCCGTCCGCGTCATCCTTCCGCGCCCTGCCAGCCCGCGCAACCGGGCCGCCAGGTGACCAACGCCCGAGACTGCCCCATTGCCGCGGGCCGATCTTGCACGGCCAGGTGGAGAGCCTCAGTAGCCACGGACTGTGGCTATCCCACGGCGGCGGCTACACATAGAACCGCCGTTCGGCGTGGTGACGGAGGTGTCGGGGTGATCCGCTCGAGCCGCGCCGTAATAGGTCGATCTGGTGTGCCGGGTTCTGGCGGGGGGTTCTCCAGATCACTCACAGGGGTGGAGCGCGGCGAGCGCGCTGGCGTCACCCGGCGTCCGGCGGGGCTGCGAGGTTGCCGTGCTCCGGCCCGGTCCGGCCGGGATCCTTGATGCCTGGTGCGCGGCCGCGCGGCCGGCGCGGTGATCGCGCGGTGATGATCCAGGTGCGTGCCCCGAACAGCACGCCGTCGCGGGTCGCGTGCCCGGCGAGGGTGACCCGGAGCCCGCGCAGCGCGTCCTGGGCGGCGGCCGGATCCAGGCGGGCCAGCATGTCTTTGGTGGCCTGCAGGCCGGTGACGAAATCGTAGGCCTGCGCGCTGTCCGCGCCGTAATAGACGGGCTCGCGCACGCCGGTGAAGGCGACGTCGGTGAACCCGGCCGCAGTCAGTATCCCGGCCGTCGTGCGCTGGCCGGCCAGGGAGAACATCCGGGCGCCGCGGGCAGCAGCGCCACCGATCGCCTGGTCGATCTCGCTGTACCACTCGTTGCGGTCGGGGGCTTGCCAGGCCAGCAGCGCCATCCGTGCGCCGGGGCGCAGCGCCCGCCCGATGTTGGTGAACGCCGCCACCGGGTCCGCGAAGAACATCACGCCGAAACAGCTGATGCACACGTCATAGCGAGCCGGCCCCAGGCCGTCCACCTGAGCATCGGCCAGCCGGTAGGAGACGTTCCGCAGGCCGTCCCGGTCCGTCAGCCGCCGGGCCAGCTCCAGCACCGGCGCGGAAATGTCCACGCCGAGGACGGTTCCCGCGGCCGCGGCGCGGCCGGCGGCACGGGTGGACCGGCCCGTCCCGCAGCCGATATCGAGCACATGCTCGGCCGCACCGACGCTGGCGGCGGCATGCAGCCGCTGTTCATGCAGGCGCGCCTCGGCATCGAACAGCCCGGCGTACCTGACCCGGAACTCCCCCGCGGCCTGGTCCGCATTGACCCACGCCCGGACATCCGGCTCATCACCCATCCGCACCACCATCCCCGGACTCTCGCTCCTGCCTGCACGACTCATACCCCATCCGGGCGCCCGATGGTGAGCGGAGCCCGGAACAGCGGCCAGGACCGGGCAAAGCCCGCGCCTCCCCGCCGTCCCTGGACCCGGCTGCCGGCGAGCCGGTAAGCCTGCGGCGGGAAGGAACACGTGACCTGGCGGCAAAGAGGCGTTCGCTAAGGCGGCTGGACCATGCACGGCACCAGGCGGACCGCCCGCATGGCCGCCCGACGCGCCGGGATACCAAGGCCGTCACGCGGTCACGGCCGCAGAAACAACTCCCCATGCCCGCGATCCGGTGCGTACTTGCCGGTGACGGACCGCCATGCAAAGGCAAACACGCCCGCCCTGCCGATCTGGCCTGATCTCAAGGCCGGCTCTGAGCGCTGAGGCGGGCGCTATGTGGCCGTTATGCGTGGCGGGCATGTACCGCCGTCCATCGTGGCATCATGGTTGTTCACTGGATCCGGGTCTCCGCGGTTCCGCCTGGTTATGAGTAGTCGGCGGTGACCCGGCGTGCGGCGCCGTCGACGGTGATGGTCCCGCCGTGCGGGAGGATCCACTGCGGGCGGGTATGGCCGAACGGGACACCGGCACACACCACGGCATCCGGGTTGTACTGGCTGATGATCCCGGTCACGACGTCACGCTGCTCGTTGCGCAGCCGGGCGCGTTCTGCTGCCGGGGGACGGCGGGTGAAGTCCGATACCGGCGGGCGGGCCACCAGGACCGCGTCTACCGCGGCGAGGATGCCGCGTTCGCCCAGCGCACGGACGATCCACCCGACTTGCCGTGCGGGGAGGAGTTCTTCCGACGTTTCGAGAAGCAGGACCCCGCCATCGAGTATGCCGGGGGCGAACGGGAACCGGCCGGCGATGAAGGTCTCCTGGATCACCTCCACGCAGCCGCCCCAGGCCCGGCCGGTGACCGTGCGGGCCGGGCCGTGCCAGCTCCACGGCCCGGT
The DNA here is from genome assembly GCA_963808315.1 of uncultured Actinomycetes bacterium. Lineage (GTDB taxonomy): Bacteria > Actinomycetota > Actinomycetes > Streptosporangiales > Streptosporangiaceae > Palsa-504. The sequence goes on from CAWEFK010000011.1 coordinate 107,370, forward strand.
CAGCTCACGCTCACCGGAATAGTCCAGGGCGCGCGGGTCGGCCCAGTCCACCCCGAAGTCCTCGGACTCGCCCGGCTCGGTGATCTCGATCCTGTCCCCGGTGACCAGGGCCGCGCGCAGCGACCGGGCATGTACCTCATCCACCCCGGGACCCGGCCCGAGGTGCACCTGGGACGACCCGCCGTAGAAGCTGGCGATGCCGTTCGCCCACAGCCAGTGATGGATGTTGGTGTTATCGCTGTAACCCAGGAACGGCTTAGGGTCGGACCGGGCGAGGGCAGCGTCCAGGTGCGGGATGACCGTGATCTGGTCGTCCCCGCCGACTACCGCCAGGATCGCGCGGATCCCCGGATCGGCGAAAGCGGCGTTGACGTCCGCGGCGCGTTCGGCTGGCGTGGCGCCGACCTTGCGCGTGGCCGGGAACTCGACCGGGACCAGGCCGGTGAGCTCGGCAAGCCGGCGCATCGCCTGCTCATGTACCGCCGGGAACGCCCCGGCCGCGGCGAACGACGGTGACAGCACGGCAATCCGGTCTCCCCGGCGGGCCTTGGGCGGGCGGACCAGGTGGTGCGGCATGCCTGCCATAAAACCACGCCCATCGCCGGTATCTAGCTGATTTCCGCATCAGAGCCTCCAGGTGGCCTGCTCGTAGTGCCGGCTGGCCATTATGCCTGTCACACAAGGTGACTGCCGGGAAGGTCCAAAGCGTGCGTTCCCGCCGCTATGATCGCTAACCTGCGCCCGCCGTGCCGGGGTACCTGCTTTGCCCCGTACCGCCGCGCGGCCGCTCCGAGATGACGGGCCTACGATCAATCTGCGGGCCGTGCCCGCTGCCGGAAACTGATAAACGATTCGCGCCCGTAAGCGCCGGGGAGGAAAATCCTGAACCGCACCGCGGCAGCAGGCCAGGGCTGCAGACGGCACGGCCGGCCGCGGTGGCTAGCCTGCGTACCTGCACCGCCAGCTATTCGGTAAGGAGAGCTGATGGCACCAATCGTCGCCAGCGCCGAGGTCACGCGACCTCCGGAGGAGACGTTCGCCTACGTCATCGACCCGAGCGCGATGTCGGAGTGGCAGCAAGGCGTCGTGCGCGGGCATCTGGATACGCCTACGACCCGTGTCGGGTCCAAGTGCACGACGACCCGCAGGATCGGCGGCCGTGACCGCGAGGTGATCACCGAGATCACCGCATACGATCCGCCACGCCGGTGGGCCGATCGGGGCATCAGCGGCCCGATCCGAGCGATCGTCGCGGTCACCGTGGAACCCCTCGCCGACAGCTCACGATCGCGGGTGACGATCGAGGTCGACTTCACCGGCCACGGCATCGGGAAACTGCTCGTCCCCCTCATCGTCCGCCGCCAGGCCGCCAGCGAGATGCCGGGGAACATGAAGCGGCTCAAGCAACGACTTGAAGCAGGCCGGTAGATCACGTCCGATCCGGGATCGCCTATCGAGACGCCACGTAACCAGCAAGGTCCCCGGTGCCGGACACCCCGGCAGCCAGCAGGGCGTTCGTCACTGCGAGCGAACCCTTGAGCCGGAACCAGCCGGGTACCTACCCCACGGCTCCGCATGGCCAAGCTGAAAGCCGCCTGCCGCGCCACGCTGGACATGTCAGCATGTGCGGTGCTCGCTGCTGATCGTTGACAATCCTGCCCGTAAGGAGTCAGCAGGCGGGACCTGCCAGGACCGAAAGCGACGAAACTGTTGGCGCGGCGGTTGGTCCTTCGGGTGGCGGGGTGGTTTCGCTTCCCTCAATTGCGGCGATCGAGGCCCTCAGGTTGGACAAGTCCGCGGACATGCTTGATTGCATGGACATAGCCACGGATAGGTCAATGCCCGCAGCGGTGATCTGATACCTGGTCTTGATGACTCCGTGGCCAGGTACGCACACGGGCCAGGCAAGCATCAGCCCTTCCTCGCTGATCTTCGGTGCCTGGGGGCTGAACCGGGCCGCCTTGATGAAGGGTATGGTCACCTGGCTCACTGGTTCCGTGAGCGTCGCTCGGACCGTCTTTCCGCTGGGGTTCCTGATGGTCAAGGTGTCGGAGTACTGGGAGTCGCTGCTCCCCGAGATCTGCCAGGAGCGGTCAACCAGTAGCTCGGGGACGAGGCGGAGCTGACCGGAGTCGCCGGATAGCAGCGCTGTGGGACCCGGGCTGGGTGGGTTAAGGAGCGCGGCGATGACAAGCGCGAGTCCGCCTGCGACGATAGTCACGCCGATTGCCGTTCCGACGCGCGTAGGCCGACCACGCCGCCACGTTGGGAACGATCGCTGTCGCCTGGCCTTTCGCGGCGGGTACTGGTATCGAGCCCGACACTCTCCGTCAATTGGGGTCGGCGCAGGTGCTGGAGGTGAGTGCGAGGAACCAGTTCGACGAGTACCCGAATCCGCGTTAGCCCGCGTACTGTCCGTGGGAGGTGGCAGGTGGACTGGAGGTGGTTCCGGATGGGGACAAAAGCCGTCCGCATCCGGTGCTGGTACGACCGAGGTCGCGCTCAAGGGCGGCAGCTCGACGGCAGGTCCTTCTGCCGGCCGGGCAGCGGACTGCCCGAGTCGCCGCTGGACCACTGCTACCAGCCGCCTGGTTGCTAGGTCACGCTTCTCGCCGAAGAGGTCGGCCTGCTGGATCGAAGTGAGTGTCCGACCTGGTCCTAGCTCCAGTTCCGGAACTTCGCAGTCGTCCAAGCGGACTGGTATCAGCCACAGATCATGCGGTCGCCGCAGCCGCAACTGCTCGATGGCCAGCAAGAGCTCTTCATAGAAGTGACTCTTCTGGCGCGCGGCCGTGTGGCTGGAAAAGCAGGCGATGAAGACCAGCGCGTCGCGTGTGATGGCCTCTTTGATCTTCGCCCGCCAGTCCTCACCGGGCCACAGGCTGGCCCTATCGCGCCACACTGGCACGCCAGCGGCTTCGAGGGAGCGCTGCAACGCGTCGACCGCGCCGGAATCCTCACGGACATATGAGATGAAGGCATGGCCCTGCTGGGGGACAGGCGTGTCACCATCCTCATAGCCGGCCATGCTTCAGTATCGGCCAACGACCCCGCAGCAGGCATGAAATATAACTCCGGAGATTCGCAAGTGTGTCTGACGAGGAATCAGTGAAATCATCGAACTAAGCTTGCGGAAATGCCCTTGGGCTGGATGCGCGGCTCGCGCTGGCCTCTGAACCGCCGAGTCTCGTTGAGACCATGAGGCCAAGCTACAGATCAGAACAAGCCGTTCTGCGGGTAACCGGTTTCGCTGTCCCGCTTGCACGCCAAGCGCCGAATCGTTGTTCCGAATTCGGGATGACACCGATTCCGTGTGCGTGAGGCAGGGCAGGGGCGGATGGGATTAGGTGCCTGACGTCCGTTTCTGGGTATCGCTGATGTGCCGTCTGGCTCAGCTTGGGTGTGAGCGGATCCGGAGCATCGGTAACATGCCGAGCCAGGCGGGCAGTCCCGGATTCTGGCGCGCGCAGCCAGCAGGGCTGGAGGCGGTGAGACCGGCCGGCTGTCCGGACCACCAGGATCGGCAGCTGCGGGGTTCAGCACGGCGCCCGCTGCCGCGAGCCACTGGGCCGCTGGCAGATGGATCAACTCGCCATCGACGATGGCGGCGGGGTGATGAGGGGTTCGTGACGGGAACCTAGGCGCCGGTCGTAGTCCGCCGCGAGTGCTAGCAGCGCGGCTGGCCCATCTCCGGTGAAGCAGGAGCCGTGCATGACGGCGAGCGTGGCGGGGGCGAGGTCGGCCAGTCGCCGAATCGTGGGACCGGTGTCTGGTGTCAGGCAGCTGGCCCTGAAAATGTCTTCTGCCTGGGCGGCGGCGCCGATGATGTCGCCGGTCGTGACCGCCGGGCCGTTGCCCAGCTGGGTGAAGAGGTCCCCGCACAGTAGCGTGCTGGTGGTTTCCTCGTACAGGACCCTGGCCTCCCAGCCGTGCGGGACATGCGGGGTGTCGATATGCCGCACCCGGTGCGCGCCGAGCTGGAGGACCTGGCCGTCGGCAAGCGGCACAGGCGGCCGGTCGGCCAGGTCGTTCAGCGACACCATGCAGCCGAGCGCCCCGTGGGCGACTTCGGCCTGAGGCGCGGCGGCGAGCAGCTGGTTCATGGCCCCGCACTCGTCGGCTTCGACATGGCCGAAGGTGATCCAGCGGAGCCGGTCAAGCGGGGTGATCGCGGCGATGGCCTCGGCGAGGAGCGGGAAGGTGGCCCGGTGTCCGGTATGGAACAGCAGCGGCAGCTCGTCGTCGATGAGGTACTGGTTGAAGGTGAGGCCGGCCGGGCCGATGCCGGGCACGAAGGTGGAGAACCGGTAGATTCCCTCGGCGATCTCGTTTGTCTGGGTGTCCATGGCGCGCTCCTTTGCGCTTCAGGCGGTCGGGTCCTGGGGTGAGGTGGCCGGGCTAGAGGGGCAGGGGGTGGCGCAGGATGCCGGTGCCCTGGCCGCGTCCGGACAGGATCCGGCAGAACTCGATGGCGTCCATGTCGACGTGCTCACCGCCGGTTCCCGAGTGGTACCTTCCTCCGGCCGGCCCGCCGAGGGAGAGGGTGAAGGGTTCGCCGTGGGTGCCCGCCCATTCGGCCACGACGTCGGCGACGATGCGGCCGTCGTGGCCGGGGTCCTGATCGAGCGTCTTGCCGGTGGCCCTGGCCAGGTCGATCCGGTGCATCCACACGTCGCGGGTGAACCCGATGTCGAACAGGTAGGACAGCGGCTGGCGGCCGACCGGGGCGGGGAGGTTGAGCAGGGGGAGCCTGGCGACCGGGCGCGGGAGGCGGGTGCGGGCCCGCAGCGCCCTGGCCGAGGCGGCGTCCCATTCGGTGATGAGCTCCCCGGTGTTCAGGCCGGCGCGCTCGCGGATCTGGAGCTGGTTCATCCCGTCCCACCAGTACTGGCCGCCGATCTCAGCGATCAGCGGGCGTCCCTTGCGGACTTGGCGGGCGAACTCGCGCGGCGATGCCTGGCCGGCGGCGGACCCGACGACGTGGGCGGCCACGGCCCGCGCGTCCCACAGCGTGCAGTCGGTGGGTTTGGCCCAGTCGCCGGGCTCGAAGCTGCGTAGCAGCGTGGCGAATCTGGCGTTCTCCGCTGCCGCGATCTGCATCGCCTCGCGGTGGGCAATCCTCGGCACGGTGGTGACATCCTGGATGGTGGCCTGGCTCATGGTCGTTCCCCTTTGCGGGTGGTTTGCTGCCGGTGCCGGTCGACATCGGCTAGGAACATCTCAACTGCCCGCTGGGCTAGGCGGACCCAGCGGTCGCCGCCGGGGTCGTTGGCCACCTGCTGGTGGGCCAGGCCGTTCACCAGGGCGCTGAAGACGTCGAGGTCGGACGGATCGGACACGCCGGCCGCGTCAAGGCGCTGGCGGGCGATCTCGTAGAACTCCAGGGCGACGGCGTAGGACGGCGCAGACGGCTCGAAACCGGGGATTGTCCGCTGGAAGAGCAGCTGGTGGCGTACCACGTCCTGGGTCGAGAACCGCACCAGTGCCTCGGTGAACTCCACGAGCGCCTGGCCGGGGTCGTCGCTGAGGGACAGGGACCGGACCATCTCCAGGAGCTGGCGGTTGCCGTCGGCGAACATCAGGTCGTACAGGCCGGCCTTGGAGTCGAAGTAGGCGTACAGGGACGGCTGGCGCAGGTCGACGCGGTCGGCAAGGTCCCGGAGCGAGATCAAGGCGAGGCCGTCGCGATGGGCTAGCGCCCAGGCCCCGGCGAGAATCGCGGACAGCTTCGCCTGCCGGCGGCGCTCCCGTGGATCGCCTTGCTGTCTCTCGGTCATCTGCACGGATCGCTTCGCTCTCTATCATCGATCGGTTATCTATCGTCGATAGTTTCAGTTCGGCTCGGGGCTTGTCAAGTCCCATGAGCCCGCACCATGCCACGCGACGAGGCAAGACGGACGATGTTGCCGTGGGCAGTGAATTATCCGGGGAGACAGGAGGGTTGCCACCCGGGACGTCCGGCACCTGGAGGAGCGCTGGATAGGAGTGCCGCCGGCCGCCACGCTCAGGCTGTCCTGGCCGCAGGCGCGCGACTTCTTCGCCGGGGGCGACAGAAAACCCGCGACCGGCCGATGACCAGGGCCAGCCCGGCACAGAACGTCCCGTTCGGGCACGGCCATCCGACGGAGCTTCCACACCCGATTACCGCGCCTAATCGGCGGCCGCCGCGGAACCGGCCGGGCCGTCTCCCGCGGTACCCGATCACCCCGCCTATCAGCAGATCCTTACCGTCTTCGCCGACCTCCGCCGTCCCCTGCGAGCCCGCGACCTCTGCGTGGCCCTGGACCTGCCGATCGTGTCCAAGAACACCGAGAAACATCCGCTCCAAGCTAAAACGACTGGTCAGCCGCGGCATCCTCGTCGAGACCCAACCCGAGTTGTTCGCTCAGCCACACCCATAGCCTGGCCCGCAGCCCTCCTGCCAGGACGGCTAACCCAACCCAGCCGACGAAAAGGACATCAACCCGCGAAACGTCCTCTGATTCGCCGGCCTGCACAGTGGCGGCCGTAGTGTGCATTCCAGCGGACCAACAGCCGGTACTCGGCCGTCGTAGCGTACCGTGTTACGATGCACTACATGAGTCATCCGCTGAGCGTCCGGCTGAACGATGCCACGATCGCGCGTCTTGGCAGGCATGCGCAGCGCATGCACCTAGCCCCCCGCACCCTGGCACAGCGTTACGTGGAAGAAGGGCTGAGGATGGATGAGCACCCGCTCATCCGGTTTGCTGACGGACCAGCAGGCCGGCGAGCCAGGTTGGTGGGAACCGGCAAAGACGTGTGGGAGATCATCGCGGCCGCACGAGACAACGACGGTGACGCCGCCGAAACGGCACGCTATCTTGAGCTGCCGCTAGGCCTCGTACAGGCCTCCATCAGCTACTACGGCGCCTACCGGGACGAGATCGATCAGTGGATCCAGGCCAATGAGCAGCAAGTAGCCGAAGCACACACAACCTGGTCCGCTGGCCAAGACGCCGTCAGGCAGTGAGGCTGCTGCTGGATGAGATGCTGTCCCCCGCCATCACGCGCGAGCTCCGCGAACGCGGGCACGATGTCCTGGCGGTAGCAGAACACCCAGGCTGGGCGGCACTCTCAGATCCCGAGGTCCTGGCCGTGGCACGGACTGAGCGCAGAGCCGTCGTCACCAATAATCTGCGCGACTACCGGCCGCTGCATTCCGACGCGATTACGCCGGGCGGCCCTGGACACTTCGGCATGGTCTTCATGCCAGGCAGCTACCGGCGCACCAAAGCCGACACCGGACGAATCATCTCCGCCCTTGAAGCAAAGCTCACTGAATACCCCGGCGATGAGGATCTAGCGAACGGCGAGTGCTGGCTGTAACAGCCGACATGTCGCGGAATCTCGGCGATATAAACGGAAGCATCTCGAGCCCGTGGAATTCTCCTGGAGTAGACCAGGAAGTTACTAGTGACTCGGTCAAGAAAGCGTATACATCTCCGGGAAAAGATGCCAGCAAGCGACGGGCGTTCGATTATCCAGGGATGAGCATAATGGCGAGCACCCGGCGTTCTCCTGACCGTCGACCTGGTGATCCTGACCCTTCGGGACGCCAGCCTGTGCTGCTGGTCCAGCGCGGCATCGAGACCTATGTAGGGTTTGATGGCCTGCCGGGCGGCTTCCTGCGCGACGAGACAGAACCCATCCTGGCAGCGGCACGCCGTGAGCTCTTTGAAAAAACTGGGCTGGATGTGGACACGGTGCATCTAGAACAGTCTGGTGTGTACGGCACCCGGCGTGATCCTCGCGGGCGGGTGGTGTCCATTGGGGCTCGCGTTCGATCACCGGCGCATCGTCGCTGACAGGGTGGATCGTGCGCGCCGCCAGCTGGAACATTCGGCGCTGGCCACCGCCTTCTGCGGGCCGGACTTCACGATTTCTGAGCTCAAGCAGGGTGGTGCTGTTTCGCTGAGCGGCGTGCGGTGCGGGCCAGCTCACGGCCGGTGGCCTGGTACCACTGAGTCATCACGATTATCGCGAGGACCAGGTCGACGATAGTGCCGCCGTAGTACATCAGTTCAGCACCGACGTGGCGGCCGGTGATGGAACCCCCGCCCATGGGCAGGTCGTGGGCATACATGAGCTTGGCGAGAGTGTCGTGCCCGGCAGCGGCGATGACCAGGACGGCAAGCCTGGTCTTGAGGCCCAAGCGGCGGTGGACGGGGTCGATGCCGATGATGGCCCAGCTGAGCAGGCATCCAGCGAGGAACATGTGCAGGTGGACGGCGGCATGGATGAGATCGTTGTCCTCGGCGGCGTGGTAGAGGCCAGTCAGGTACAGGGCGTACAGACCGCCGAGATTGAGGATGACGGCCGTGGCGGGCGCGGACAGGATCACCGCCGGGCGGCTGCGCAGAAGCCAGAGCAGGGCGCAGCGGGGCTGACGGGGCAGGACGCGGAACGCGAGGGTGACGGGCGCGGACAGGGCCATGAACGCAGGGCCGGTCATGCCCAGCAGCAGATGCTGGGTGACGTGGACGGGGAAGAGCTCGTCGTAAGCGCTGATCGGGGGCAAAACCGCGGCGGCTACGCACAGGGAACCCGCGGCCAGGCAGGCGGTACGGCGCGTCGGCCACCGGACGCCCCGCTGGCGTAGCCGGACCAGCCCTGCGCCGTAGCCGGCTACGGCGAGCAGCGTCAGCGCCAGCGGAATCAGTTCGAGCACCGGCTCGCCTAGCGGGATCCACCATCGGTGCGGAAGAGCCCGGACGTGGCTACCCCGGCCCGCCCCTGCATCAGCACGACGCCTGCGATGATCATGATGATGGCGATGCCGTTCCAGGTCACGTCATAAGGCCACAGGGCCACGTGATACCGTATCTGGTGCAATTTGAGAAACTTGTGCTGCACGATTCCGTCGTAGAGCTGGAAGCCGCCCCAGCCCAGTAGCAGTGCGGCCCACCATCGTTTCGGGACAAAACTCCCCCGACGCAGCGAATCAGCCATCAGGAACAGCCCGACAACCATCGCGGTGAACCCGAAAGCGTGGAAGATGCCGTCCGACACCAGGCCGGCCGCCAAGGTGGACTTGTCGTAGAAATGGTGCCAGTGCAGCAGTTGGTGAAATACTGTCTCGTCGATGAAGGCCGCGAGACCAACGCCGGCCAGCACACCCGACCAGATCGTGCGCTTGATCTCCGCGTCAGCCGTCCCCGCCGTCGGCTGCTGGCGAGACAACGGTGCCATACAGTGCCTCCTTTCAGTTTTGTCGGCACAACCGCGATGGGCAGAACGGCACCAGCGATGAACGGCAGGAAACATTGGCAGGGGCCGACTTCGGCAGGCTGAGTCGTAGCTTAGGGCGTGAAAACCGCCCGCAAGCAGTTGTCGGCCTTGCGCTTGAACAGGTCGTACCCGGCGACCGCGTCCTCCAGCGGCATCGGGTGGGTAGCCAGGAACGAGGGGTCTAGCTGGCCCTGCTCGATGTAGCTCAGCAGGCGGGGTACGTAACGCTGTCCGTGCTGCTGAGCGCTCCGCACGGTTAGCCCTTTGTTAATGATTACGCCCATCGGGAACTTGTCGAGCACCCCGTAGACCCCGAGGACAGACAGGACTCCGCCTTTGCGGCAGGACATGATGGCCTGGCGCAGGGCCTCGCCTCGGTCGGTTTCCAGCCGCAGCGCCTGCTTGACCCGGTCGTATGCGGCGGCCAGGCTAGTACCGTGTGCTTCCATCCCGACGGCGTCGATGCAGGCGTCCGGGCCGCGGCCGCCGGTCATCGCGTGCAGGGTCTCGATGACGCTGTCGACGGCGGAGTAATCGATCGTCTCTGCAGCCGGCCTTTTCCCGGGCCAGGCGCAGCCGGTCGGGGAAGCGGTCGATAGCGATCACCCGGCCCGCGCCGAGCAGGTACGCCGAGCGCTGGGCCATCAGGCCGACAGCGCCGCAGCCCCAGACCGCAACCGTCTCACCGCCGCGCAGGTCGCAGAAGTCGGCCCCCATGAAGCCCGTCGGCACCGCGTCCGAGAGGAACACGGCCTGATCGTCCTGAACCGCGTCGGGGACGGGGATGCAGTCATTGTCGGCGAACGGCACCCGGACATACTCGGCATGCGAGCCGGCATAGCCGCCGAAGGCGTGGGTGTAACCGTAGATACCCGCCGTGGAGTCGCCCAGCAGCGGCTCCTGCAGATGGCCGTTCGGATTGGTGTTGTCACACAGCGACCACAGCTCATGGCGGCAGTACCAGCAGCTGCCGCACCCGATGAACGACGGGACGACGACCCGCTGGCCGACGCTGACCTGCGACACCTCGGGGCCGGTCTCGATGACCTCGCCCATGAACTCGTGCCCGATGACGTCGCCAGAGCGCATGGTCGGGAGGTAGCCATCGATGAAATGCAAATCCGAGCCGCACGTCGTGGTCCGGCGGACCCGGATGATGGCGTCATGGGGGTTGACGATCCGCGGGTCGTCGACCGTTTCGACCTTCAGGTCATTCACGCCATTCCAGCACAGTGCGCGCATGTCAGGCCCTCACGTCCTGCTCGTCTCGGCCGCCACCGGGCGCGCCGAGGGGCCGGGACGGCCGGATTGCCTTCCAGCGTCGGCCGCTCCCCGGTCTCCAGGAGGCTTTTCGCGTTCCGAAGCGTCCGGACAGCGACGACCGCGGCCGACGTCCCCAGCGGGGAGGTGGCGGATGCCTCACCGCCGACTCGGACCCGCATCCTCACCTCCGTGCCGAGATCCGCGGGCGCTGTCTCCAGCCGGACGGTCAGGTCGACCGGCGGACTGCCGACCGGGCCAGCACGCCAGCTGATGCCCAAACCAGGGGTGTCCTCAATGACCTTCCAGGCCAGCGGGCGCTGGACGCCGGCAGCTGGCTCGCCACGGTCCTCGCCGGTAGCGCTGATGCCGTCCGGCGATGGCACCAGCTGGTCGATGCGGTGGTCCTCGCGCAGGAACTGGTAGACCGCCTCCGGCGGGAGACCGATCGTGATCCATCGCTCAGCGTCCCGGACGTCGCGAGGGCCCGGCCAGGACGCCTAGCCTCTCTTTTGCCACCCGGCCGGCCAGCGCGGTGGCCCGCTCGGCTAGGCCGCGACGGTTAACTATTTTGACCATGATGAAGATCCCTCGTCGAGCCTGACGTTGGCGGCGTTCTACCGCGACGGCCCGGCATCAAACCGGGTACGGCTGAAGACCGCCCCGTTTCATGACTGATGGCCGCCGGGCGTGGCGGCACCGGGCGCCCGCGGGGCGGTAGGCGGCGCGGGCCGGGTCGCGGCCGGCGGCCTGATACCACTGGCTCATCACGATGATCACGAGTACCAGGTCGATGATGATGCCGCCGTAGTACATCAGCTCGGCGCCCGCCTGGCGGCCGGTCCGGGGACCCGCCACCTGCGGGCAGGCCGCACGCGTACCGGAACTTGGCGAGGATGTCGTGGGCGGCGCCTGCCACGACAAGCGCGGCGAGCCGGGCCTGAATGCCGTCCGCGTGCCCGGCGACCGTGGCGCTCCGCGCCACCAAGACCGGGCTGGTGGCGTCGCGTATCAAAATGGGCTTCCGGGCCGCACGGTCGATCGGCGGCACAGCCATGCCTCAGCCTCGCGCTGGTACAACTCCACGCCTCCTGACCCGCCACCCTTCCGCAGCCGACGGCGCCCTGCTAACCGAAGCTTCCGCTAGCGGAAGCTCGCATACGCAGCCCGCAATCTCCAGCCCAACTACGGCTCCTGCGCGCCGCCCTGCGGAATGCAATCTCCGGTTCGGAGGCCCGCGCCGCATGCGGATTCTAGCTGCTTACCTGGTTCGTGTGCGGTCTCCAGGGTCAGGAGCCCACCATCACCTTCGCGGCCTGACCCGTACAACCGAAAACAATCTCACCATCCAGCACCAGTCCGGGTTCGCTGCCGCGCCAGGAAAGCGATTTTCCGGTTAGCAGCAGGTTGGACCAGGTCCTTCATGGCGCGACGCGGGTGCGCCTATGGGCGCGGCATTCCCGCGAACCTCATTGTCGCACTACGGTGGCCTGCTGGCGCTCGAGGTCGAGCAGGAACTGCTTGCGCGCGATCCCGCCGCCGTAACCCCTCAGCCTGCCGTCCGCGCCTATGACGCGGTGGCAGGGCACCAGGATGAAAATGGGATTCTGGCCGTTGGCCAGGCCCACCGCGCGGCTAGCGCCCGGCTTGCCGAGCCGAGCCGCGATCTGCCCGTAGGTCACCGTCTGCCCGTAGGGGACGCCGCACAGGGCCATCCAGACCTGACGCTGAAACGCGGTGCCTTCCGGCTTGAGGGGCAGGTCGAAGCGGATTAGCTCTCCGCCGAAATAGGCGGCCAGCTGGCATGCCGCCGCGGCGAACGGTGCGGCCGCGCTGTCGCCTCGAGCGCCAAGGACAGACGCGTCCGGACCATGACGATGAGCGTCCGGGTACAGGCCTGTCAAACTGCCGGCCGCCGCCACCAGAGTGAGCGGGCCTACCGGGCTGCCGATCGTGACATGACTGCGAGCAGCGGCTGGGACCGGGACGGAGAGCGGGACGGATGCGGTCATAAGTATCCCTTCGTGCCGGGAACTGATTAGTTGAGGCGTCGTCGCCGGTCGCCCACGGGTACTTCATTGGCTAGGTTTTCCTGGCAGGAGCGGCTAGCAGACCATAATCTCAACGCCTCCATCCTGCTGGGGGACCGGCCCAGCTCAGAACGCGGAAAATCGAGATCCCTCCGCGTCCCGGGCCGGCGTCGGCGTGCGCTGAGGCGGAGTTGCTGGCCATCGCCGTGGTCCGGCACCTGCTGGGACGGCGCAGCGCGGCAGGGTTCCTGGCTGAGGTGGCCCGGGGCTGGGGCCACCTGTTCCCGCGTCTTCCACACCAGAGCGAGGCTAACCGCCGGACCCGCTGGCCATGGGCGCATCGAGCAGCTCAGGATCACGTTCGCGGCCTGGCTCTCGGAAGAGGACTGCCAGCAGGTAGATACCTCCGCGCTGCCGGTCCGGCACCCGTCCCGGGTCCGTGGCCCGGACGGCTGGACCGCGCCCGGCAACGACCTGGCGGGCCGGTTTGGCCGCGACGCCGCCCATGCCGAATGGTCTTACGGCTTCCGGCTCGCCGTGAAAACGGACGTGGGCAGCCGGATCGTCCCCGCCCGGCCCCTAGTGCCGGCCGCGATGAACGAGCGCGAGGCCGCCGGGGACATGCTCCTGGCCGGGCCGCCCCCGCGTGACCTGCTCACTGACAAGGGATTCAACGGCCGGCCTTCGCCGCCAGCCAGGCCGCTCACGGCACCGCCGTCCTGGTGTTGTGCGGCGCGGAGGATTCCCATGTTTGGCCTGTTCACGTCACTAACCGTGCCGACGTGCGATGCGGCTGCGGCATGCTGGCCGACGGCGCACCGCGCCGATGAGTAGGGACTATTGCCACGAGGTCGACGAGGTCCCTGTAGCGGGTAGACGCTGTCTCATGCTGTTTCTGCGCAGCTATCAACGGACAGAGGTCGTGACCCGCGGTCTGTCATCGGGGGGCCGACTCAAGAGATCCTGGTTGAGCACGGGTACACCGAGCCGTCAGCGCGTACTTGGACCAGCGTGACACCGCCGTCCTCGACTCATCTGCTCTGGTCCCAGTCCGGGACGGCCACCTCGATACTGCCACCGGTCCGACTGGGTCACGGCTCGCAGGTAACGACCGCAGATAGCCTTGACTGCCATCAGGCGCGCAGGCTCCATGGGCCGGCTGCCTGCCAGCCAAGGAACCGAAGCCATGCTCTCGGCAACGGAGACGGGCAGCGGACGAGATCTGGGGATACCCGGCTACTCCAAGGCAACTGCCCGGATAATCACAGGTCAGAGGGAAGCAAGCATCTGAGTACGTCGCGATATTTCAGCTGCCAGCGGGACCAGTGCCGCTTAGTTAGTCACTTGATCTTGAAGTCAGATATCGAATAAAGTTTGAAAACTTAGCTGACCTGGAGAGGTCTTCACGTTTGACCCTGAGCTGGGCGGATGGCGGCTGTTCTGAGTGCTGCCCACAAGTTAAGCGGGCCGTGTCCACATTCGCCTTGGCTGCCTAGCGGTTCCAGCGGGGGTCGGCTTCGGTGATGGCGAGGCTGAGTTCCTCGAGTTCGGTGATGAGCTCACGCAGGCGCTTGTGGTTGTCGAACCAGGGCTGGTAGTCCGCGGCCTGGTCGTCGGTCAGGATACGGGTGGCGGTCCTGCCGTTTTTCTTGCGGGTCCACTGGTGGTAGGGGCCGTGGAGCTGCGGGGGGTCGGCGTGGCAGCGGCAGCCTTGGTGGCCGCAGCGGGTCAGCCGGCCGGCGAGGGTGCCGGGGAGCGCGAAGGCGACGTCGGCGAGGCGGGCGGTGATCTCGGCGGCGATGCGGCGGGCCTGGTCGTGCTGGGCCGGGGTGAGCGACACGTTCTGATTGTCGCAGCCGGGTCCCGCATCTAGCGCATTGCATTAAGTATAAGTGCTGTATGACTAATGCTGAGGTGTCCGCTTATATCGGGCGGTGGCGGCCGTCGTCGGTGTCGCCGCAGGCAGCGGCGTTCGCCCGGGACGTGATTACCAGGACCGCGCCGCAGGAACGGGAGCGGGCCAAGAACCTGCTGTGGGCTGCGGGCAGGCTCGCGGACTGGGCGCTGCCACTGGGCCTGGAACCGGTCCCGGGGGTCCTGCTGCACCCCTCGGCGGCGGAACGGTTCACCCGGTGCGCACCCGGCTTGCCCGGCGTCGCGCGGCGGACGCTGCGTGCCAGCTTGCGGTTCATCGGCCGCCAGGTCGTGCCGGGCCTGTATCCCGCGGACCTGCCGCTGCCCCGGGAGCGGTCCAAGGCACCGTATACCCCGGGAGAGATCAGCGGCTTCCTGGCGCTGGCGGGCACGCAGCCCACGGCCGGGCGGCGGATGCGCGCGACGGGCCTGATCTGCCTCGGGGCCGGCGCCGGGCTGATCCGCTGCGACCTGCGGGATGTGCACGGAACCGACGTGGCATGCCGGTCCGGCGGGGTGGTGGTCACAGTGCACGGCCCGCGGCCGCGCACTGTGCCGGTGCTAGCCGGCTACCACAGCCGGCTGCTGGCGGCGGCTCGGTTCGCCGGGGATGGCCTGGTCTTGTGCGGGACTGATCCCGGCCGCCGGAACCTGACGAACCCGCTGGTGAACGCGCTGTCCGGCGGGGGCGGCCTGCCTCGCCTGGATACCGGCCGGCTCCGGGCGACCTGGCTGCGGGACTGCGCGGACCTGCTCGGGCTGGCCACGTTCATGCACGCCGCCGGGATCACCTGCTCCCAGCGGCTCGGTGACCTGCTGGCCGGGCTGGAACCGGGCAGCGAGCAGCAGGCGGTGGTCCTGCCCGGCGCTGCGCGGTGAGCAGCGCGGCCGGGCTCGCGGCGCTGGAGGAAGTCATCGGGTCCTCCGGCGCCGCCGCGCGGATCGAGGCCCTGCTCCCTATCGGCGTGCGTGCCCGGCAGCTCAGCATCCGCACGCTGCTGGCCGGCATGTGCCTGAGCCAGGCTGACGGGCGGCCCGCCCACCTCACCCGTGTCCACCAGGCCCTGACTGCCCTGCCCGGCGATGAGCAGCGGCGGCCCGGCATCGTGACGGACTGGAAAGCCGGCCCGCACCAGCTCACCTACCGCCAGGTCGAGCGGACCTTCGCCCTGGCCACGGCCGCCCTGGCCACCGACGAGCCCGACGGGCTCCCATCGCCGGAGCTGCAGGCAGCCTGCGATGACCTGCTCGAGGCCAGCATCCCCGCCGGGCACAAGGCCGCCAGCACGGCCCTGGCCGTGGACTGGACCGATATGGAAACCTTCTCCCGGCCCCCGCCGAAAGGGACCAGCGACTGCGCCGACCCCGAAGCGTCCTGGGGGGCGCCGCAAGGACAACCGGCTGCACCGCGATGACGAGCTGTTCTACGGCTACTACTTCTCCGCCGCCATCATGATGCCCGGCGAGCACGGCCCGCCCGTCCCGGAATACGCGCGCCGCATCACCCTGTCCTCGTGCCGCTGCGACCCTGTCCCCGCGTTCGTCCCCGTCCTGACCGCGCTGCCCGCCGCGGGGATCACGCTCAGGGACATCCTCGCCGACTCCGGCTACGCCTACCGCGTCCCGGTGAACTGGGCGGTGCCGCTGCGCGCCGCCGGCGCCAGCCTCGTCCAGGACCTCCACCCCAGCGACCGCGGACCGCACGGCACCCACCACGGCGCGATCATCTCCAACGGCAACCTGTACTGCCCCCAGGCACCCCGCGCCCTGCTCCAGCCCGGGCCGCTGGCCCGCGACGTCACCCGCGAGCAGGCCGCGTCGCACGACACCCGGACCGCGGAACTGGCCCGGTACAAGCTCGGCCGCATCACCAGCGACGACGCCGACGGCTACCACCGTGTCATGTGCCCCGCGGTCATGGGCAAGATCCGCTGCCCGCTCCGCCCCGAGTCACTGACCCTGGACCGGGACCACCCCGAGATCCTCACCCCGCCGCAGGACCCGCCCGCGTGCTGCACCCAGCAGACCCTCACCGTCCCCCCCCGAGGTCACCGCCAAGACCGCGCAGAAACACGACTACCCCTCCGCCGCGCACCACCGCTCCTACGCCCGCCGCACCGGCGCCGAACGCGGCTTCGCCACCTGCAAAGACCCTGCCCTCAACGACACCACCCGCGGCTGGTGCCAGATCATGGGCCTGGCCCCCAGGCTGCTGTTCACCACCTGCCTGATCACCACCCGCAACCAGCGCATCACCACCGCATGGGACAAACGCCAGGAAGATAACGCCCGCCGCGCCGCCGCCGGACTGCCGCCCAGAACCCGCCGCCGGCGCCGCAAAACCCTCGCCACCCTCGCCACAGCACCGCCGTAACCCCCGCACCCGCGGCACCCCTCACCACCACGAACACACCCAGCCAGCGTGTCAACGGCCAAGATGAAGGAGGCCTTCGCCTTGCCGCGCAAGTCCGCGATCTGCCGACGCGCCAGCTGCGTGGGTACCGTCGTGACGGTCAGCTTCGCTCCCCTGGGTCAGGATCATCGAGTTCACGGCGCGCCCAGTCGAGCTCTTCGTCTGAAGGCACATATTCCTCGCCGACCTCTCCGGCGCGCAGCTGACGCAGCGCCTCGGCGAGCCTGCCATCTGCATAGTCAGCAGTATCTTGAGAAGACCACCACACGTAGTCCCGGAGCTCACGATTCTTTCCGAGCCGCCGTAGTTCGCCGACAAGGGCTTGCAGGCGGACGAGGCTGTCAATGGTGACTTCATGTCGTCGCCGCTTCACGGCAGCTGAGGCGAGAACACCTGCCTGCCGCCATGACTCGACCGTAGTCCGCGAGACTCCTAGCAGACGGGCAGCCACCGCTACTGACACGCTTGGCAGCTCATGGCGCCTGTGTTCGAGCAAGACCTGGGCGGCTTGCACGACTCGCTGCTCGTCCAGCCTCCCCGCCGCCATGTCCTGCAGCAGGGCAACGTCGGCGACAACTTGTTCAGCACGGTCGTACTCGCTAGCGACAGACATCGTGACACCTCCATTGTACTGAACAGAATTATGCCAGATTTGTTCAGTAGTGACCAGCACTCGAAGTCCTAAGCTTCAGGAGCCTGCAGGTCAGTAGGCGTAGGGTGATTCTGACACCCCACAGGGCCTGCGCCGCTCTGGGATTACGCCGGTCAGGCATCGGGATCCCGCTGTGCAGCGAGCCATTCCAGGTCCGTTTCATCTCTGGTCCGCGCCTCCTGCTCGCGGGTGAAGAGCGCGTCGGTCTTCGCCAGGACGAGCGTGTAGGGGCTGCCCTGCCGCCGGGTCACGTGGGTGACGGGCAGTTCGGCGGCGTCGATCCGGGAGTGGATGTGCTGCCTGCGCTGCTTGGCCAGCGGCCAGTCGACGGTGCGCCGGCTCCTGTCTTGCAGGAACGCGCCGAGGGTGTCGCACAGGTCGCATGTGCAGCCGCCCGCCGTCAGTCCGATCGACCAGTCGCCGGACGCGCGCCGAGGGCGGGCCAGCCGGGCACCTAGCCGTGCCGTGCAGTCGGCGGCCAGCTCGCCGAACCCGGCGTCGCCGCGCAGCTCCGCCGCGGCGCGCAGCGCGGACATCTCAAGCGCGGTCACGGCGTCCCATTGTTCCCGGAGATAGCCAGTCACGATGTCTCGGGTGCCAGCCGCCCCGAGCGCGGCGGCGGCCGTCAGCACCGAGGCGAGTGGTTTGCCCAGGCCGCCGAGTTTCTCGGCGCGGTGGCTGGGAGACGACGACGCGAGCCCGGCGCCGATCTCCTTGCCGAGCCACTCCCACGCCAAGTCGACGAGCCGCTGCGCGGCCGCGGTGCCGGCATCGCCGGTGGCGTGCAGCCCCTCGCACAGGCCAGGCAGCCAGTCCGCCACCCACTGCGGCCGTTCCTGTCCCCTGCCGTAAGCCCACGCTTGCTGATCCCGGCCGAACCACGTCCGCAGCAGGTCCGCCGTCCAGTGCTGACCGTACTCACCCGCGATCTTCGCGAACCACTTCACCTGCGCGTCCGTCAGGTCTTCGATGCGGAACGGGTGCAGCAGCAGGACTGCGGTTTCCGGGTCCGCCACGGCGTCCGCCGCCCGCAGCGCCTTGCCGAATAGCGCAGAGGCCCTGCCGCCTTCCCCCGGAGTCCGGCCGCGCACGGCGCTGTCCCAGAATGGCGCGAGCGTCGCCGCAGCGGCCCGGGCGCCCGGCACGTCGCCCGCTGACGCCATCGCGGCGAGCTCATCCAGTGCCCAGGCCGGCGAGGTCTCGGCGCGGTTCGCGAAGGACTGGTCACGAGGCCATACGGCAACCGCCGCCCGGTGATACCAGCGGTCCAGCGTGTTGCCCCAGTTACCCATGTAACCCTCGTACTCCGACGAATACGGCTCCAGGTCGCCGGTCGGGGTGGACGCGCACACCTCATCGCAGTCAACCGACAGCGAGGTCGCCTCGAGCCGGGTGCCGTCCGGCCCGGTCCAGTGGGTGAGAACGACGCCTGAGTCGATCTCCTCCTGGATGTCGTACTCGCGATCGCCGCTCGCATCGTCGTAATACTCGTCTTCGTCTTCGTCGTCATACCAGCCCCGGCGCCGGTATCCGTAGTCGTCATCGGCCGGGAACGCGCTGTGCGTCGTCTTGATATCAGCCAGCGCGAGGACGGATTCGCAGCCTGCTTTGCCTGCGGCGGCGCGCAGAAGGGCCACCCGGCGCGAGTCCGCGCCCTTCAGCCGGCGCCAGTTCAGCCCGCGGGGCGTGTACTCGTGGTCGAGAAGGTAGACGAGCCGGTTCGGCGGATCGGCTGCGGGCCCGCCGTAATAGCGCGGCACCGGCGTGCTGAAGTGCTCCCGGAGGAGATCCGCAAGTTCGGCGATGGTCCCTTCGTCGCTGTCGGGACGACTGGTGTCGCCGTGCAGCAGCAGGTTATAGGTGAGCGTGATCCGGTAGCCAGACGTCACCCTGAGGACCTCGTGCCGGCAGTCGGCGTAGAAGGCGACGAGCGACAGAGCCGTCTTCGATCCCCGGTAGGCCTTCCACTCCTCGTTGTGACCCACCATCAGCTCGCCGCCGGCGTAGCTGGACGGCAGGGTTACCACCAGGGTCCCGACCATCGAGTCGTCTTTCTCGGAGTCCTGATGGGCCAGGAAGAACTGCATCGGCTCATAGACCAGGAGCGAGTGAAGATCGGCAGCCAGTTCGGCGGCGTCCGGCAGTCCCAGCTCTTCTTTCACCGTCGCGAGGATGTCCTTCAGCGCGGCGTCGTTCCACTCGGCGCGGATGAGGTGCTTCGGGATCTCCCACGTGTCGCGGACATCGGGATCGGTTAGCGTCTCCTCGCCACGCCCGAACCGGGCCGGCTGCCCCAGGCCGGCGAGCTTGCGGGCCTTCGCCGGGGTCACCGGGAACCTGACCTGCCCAAAGCCCTCGACCTGCAGGCTCAAGTCGGCCGTCCGCGCCGACAGGTCGACGCTGAACGCGGCCTGCGCGTCACCGCGCAGCGTCCTGGCCAGCCGGTCACGCGCCGCCGTCGCCATGGGTCCTGGTCCTCCCCGCATCCCCGGATGTCGTCTCATTCCTCTCAAGCGACTGTAGTGAACCGCAAGCCGCGCTTGACGCGGATTACGAGCGGACGCCGATGCGCATGTAACCGCACTCGGTGCGTCCGACCGGTCTTCGGGTTTACCGACCGATGAGTTCGCTGAGGCGAGCGCCAAGCACCACCATTTCGGGACGGGGCTCGTGCTCGTAGTACCAGGGTTTCCGCTTGCGTCGCAGCGCCTGGCCGTGTTCGGCCCAGGTGAACCTCGGCTGGCGCAGGATCTTGCGGAACACCGTGTCGGCCGTCTGCGAGCGGGGCGACGGCTAGGCGGCGCAACGGCAGCGGGCCGATCAGTCTCTGCCCCAGGTATCCGCGCACGATGTCTGCGTGGCCAGACGTCCCCAGACCGTCCCGTCGCCTCGATCTCTGCTAGGCCGACCCGACGCCACCTGGCCGGACGAACCCATTATCCGTGCAACGGAGACGGGCAGTCGTTGAAGCCGCCCTTACGGGCTATACCCGGCCTGACGCCATCGCATTGAGCCGCATTAGCGCAGGTCATAGGACCCGGGGGTCTTCGGTGCATCGCACCGTGCCAGCCATCAACTGCCGCCGGAAAGACGCCGTAGTCACATAGTTAGTCACTTGACCCAAGACTCGGAGTCGAAATTGAAACCTAAAAATAGGTCTGACCTCGAGCCCCGTTACGGAATCGAACCGTAGACCTTCTCCTTACCATGGAGACGCTCTGCCGACTGAGCTAACGGGGCCTATCTTCAGTTATCTGACCTGGGATTTCAGGTTCCCGATCACCTTGCGGATCGCGCATAACGGTACCGCATGGTCGAATTTAGCGCCCAGCCAGACCCCACCACGCCGCCAGCGTTAGAGAGCTTAGCGTACTTCCGCCGTTCTGGTGTCCCCACCTAAGGACGACCAACCGCACCGCGCCGTCGTCCGCCGCGACGCGCTACCGGTGCTCCGCGAGAGTGCTCCGCGGCTGACGCGGCGGCCGTACCCCCATCAACCCGGCCCTCGACTTGGCCACTACGACCGACATGTCATCGTCAAACCGAATACCTTGGTACCAGCACATTCCGCGGCAGCGGCCAGTCGCGGTGAGGCTAGCAGGTAGATCCCGCTCAGCCCCCGTCGGACCGCCGCGAGCAGGTGGCCCCGTCGGGTTGCGACGCTTGTCAACCACGTCCCGGCAATCGGCTGGTTCCCGACGGCACTGACCGGAGGGAACCCTAGAAGCCCGGTAGGTTTCCTAGGGTTAAATAATCCAGCGGACGACGACGGACCCGAAAGGTGAGTGAGCTTGGCCTCCGCGACCACCGGGCCGCCCCCCGGCAGCGGACCCGCCGCGGACAGCAAACCCGCCGCGGACGGCAACGAGGCTGATCGCGGGTCTTTCCGGCCGGACATCCAGGGGCTGCGGGCGCTGGCCGTGGCGCTGGTGGTGATCTATCACCTGTATCCGGGGCTGCTGCCGGGCGGTTTCGTCGGGGTGGACGTCTTCTTCGTGATCTCCGGGTTCCTGATCACCGGTCACCTGTGGCGCGGGTACCAGCGGACCGGGACGGTGGGGGTGGTGGACTTCTGGGGGCGCCGGGCCCGGCGGCTGCTGCCGGCGGCCGTCCTGGTGCTCACCGTGACCTGGGTGGTCTCGCGTCTCGTGCTGCCGGTGTCCCGGCTGGCTGACACCGCGACGCAGATCCGGGCCAGTGCCCTGTACTTCCAGAACTGGCAGCTGGCCCACGACGCCGTGGACTACCTGACCGATCAGGACCCGGCCAGCCCGGTGCAGCATTTCTGGTCGCTGTCGGTCGAGGAGCAGTTCTACCTGCTGTGGCCGCTGCTGTTCCTGGTCGCGGGTTTCGTGGCGCGGCGGCGCGGCGGCCGCAGCGGTCGCGCGGTCATCGCCGGGCTCACGTCGGTGCTGGTGGTCGGCTCGCTCACCTACTCGGTTTACGAGACGCGGGTAGACCCGAAGGCAGCCTACTTCGTCACCACCACCCGGATGTGGGAGCTCGGCCTGGGCGGGCTGCTGGCCCTGCTGCCCGCCCGGCCGCAGCGATGGCTCGCGCGCCGGGGCTGGCTGGGGTGGGTGGGGCTGGCCATGATCATCGCCTTCCCGTTCGCGCTGCGCGGCACCACCGCCTTCCCCGGCTGGGTCGCGCTGCTGCCGGTCATGGGGGCCGTGCTGCTCATCGCCGGGGGTTCGGCGGCGGGCCGGTCCGGCCCGGCCCCGCTGATGTCGGCCCGGCTGATGGTGTTCCTCGGCGGGATCTCCTACGCCCTGTACCTGTGGCACTGGCCGGTCATCGACCTGTACACCGCCTGGCGGGGCAAGGCCCCCGGGTTGCTGAGCGGGGCCGCCATCGTGGTCGTTTCCTGCTCCTGGCCTGGCTGACCAAGATCGTCGTGGAGGACCGGGTCCGGACCTCCGCCCTGCTGGCCGGCCACAGCTGGCGGTCGGTCTCGACGGCGCTGGCGGTCGTGGTGCCGGTCGCCCTGGTCTCGGTGTACATCGCGGGCTTGCCCGGGCAGTGGGACGGCAAGCTGGGACCGGGCTACCCGGGCGCGGCGGCGCTGGCCCGCCACGTCACCACCGTCAAGGCCAAGCCGGTCCTCCCGCCGCTGAACGCCCTGCGCGCGGACGTCCCCGAGTACTGGCAGCAGGGCTGCCTGATCAGCGGGCCCACGCCGAAGGCCTGCGTCTACGGTGACACCGCCCACCCGAAGCTCACGGTCGCCCTGGTCGGTGACTCGGTAGCCGGCAACTGGTTCCCCGCGCTGGAGAAGATCGCGCTCCAGCAGCACTGGAAACTGATCACCGACATGCACGCCACCTGCACCTGGACCGCCACGATGACGATCGCCGTGGACGGGAGCCCGTTCACGGCTTGTCACCAGTGGGGAGTCACCGTCCTGCACGACCTGCTCAGCACGATCAAGCCGGACGTGGTGATCACCTCGGACCTGCCCAACACCGGTTCCACCACCCACCCCACCGACAGCCCGCAGGGCTACGCCGACATCGCCGCCGGGATGGCGACGTACTGGACCCAGCTGGAAGACCACGGCATCTCGGTGGTACCGATCAGGGAAACCCCCGAGATGGGCTACACCGTGCCGGACTGCGTGGCCAAGTACGGCGCCTACTCCGCCAAGTGCGACGTCCCGGCGCACAAGGCCATCAAGCAGAACCCGCCCACCGTCCTGGCCACCAGGGACATGGCCGGGAAGGTCAAGGAAATCGACATGAACGGCCTGATCTGCGAGCAGACCAGATGCCGGGCGGTCGTCGGCAACGTCCTGGTCTACTTCGACGGTCATCACCTGACGGCCACCTACTCCAAGACGCTGGCGGCGTACCTCAAGCCCCGGCTGCTGGCCAGCAGTCCCGCCCTCGCAGGCTGACCCTCAGCGCGCCTTGGCCGACACGGGGTGGTAGGTCAGCAGCATGACACCATCGCGATCCGGCTTCGCGTCGGTCAGCGCGAGCGTGGCCGGATCGCCCATCTCCGGCGGGAAGAGGCGCTGGCCGGCCCCGAGCACGATCGGGAACAGCATCAGCCGGTACTCGTCGATCAGGCCGTGGCGGATCAGGGTCTGGGCGAGCTTGGTGCTGCCCTCCACCAGCAGGTTCCCAAGGTCCTGCTCCCTCAGCCTGGTGATCTCGGCCACGACATCTCCCCTGATCACCGTGGTGGGACCCCAGTTTGCCTCGGCGTCGGTCAGGGTCGACGACACCACGTACTTCGGTATGGCGTTCATCCGCTTGCCGAAGTCATCGGTCCCCATCGACGGCCAGGCCGCCGCGAAACCCTCGTAGGTGACGCGCCCGAGCAGCAGCGCGTCCGCGGCGAACAGCTCGTCGAACTTGAACGCCTCCCCGGCGGGACCGCGTTCGAACTGGAACGTCCAGCGGGGCTCCTCCATGACGCCGTCGA
The DNA here is from genome assembly GCA_963808315.1 of uncultured Actinomycetes bacterium. Lineage (GTDB taxonomy): Bacteria > Actinomycetota > Actinomycetes > Streptosporangiales > Streptosporangiaceae > Palsa-504. The sequence goes on from CAWEFK010000011.1 coordinate 131,317, forward strand.
GCGAGATGAACTCGGTCAGCACGATTGTGCTCATGTCCTGCTCCTGTCCCTGGCGGGCCTGCCGGGCAGGCCTCTCACCTCCGCTACGAACGCCCCGGCCCGGATCGACACCGGCCGGTCGACTTCCCGGAAGAAAGTTTGAGCACCGCCAGGCTGACCCTCAGCGCGCGGCCTGGCGCAGGGCGACGATGAAGGCGGAGCCGTTCGGCGTGCCGACGCCCGTCATCGTGTCGTAGCCCCGGGCGGTCACCTGCTGGGTGTAGGCGCGCTCCTGGGAGTCGAAGACGTCGACGCTCGCGCTGGCCGCTGGCCCGTGGTAGGCGTCCCGGTCCGGCTGGGGCAGCGACGCGGCGAGCGGCAGGATGTCGTGCAGCGCTCGGTGCCGGCCAGCCGGTAGATCAGCGGGTTGATGAAGCCGAACGGCGATTTCTGGCCCTGCTGAGCGTCGGCCACCAGCGCGGCGATCAGCGGGCAGGCCAGGCTGGTGCCGCCGTTCACCGCGGCCTGGTACGGCCCCGGCTTCCCGTTGGTCACCGACTGGATGTACCCGACACCCATGCCGGTGTCGACGTCGGCGTCGGCGGCGATGTCAGGCACCGCCCGGTCGGTGACGATCCGCGTGCCGACCCGGACACGTGACATCGACGCGGGGACGACGCCCTTCTGGTAGCCGGGCTGCCCCCAGACCAGGCTGGTGCCCCCGCCGGTCCCGAGGATGCCCGCGTCGGTCCACGTGCCGTCGGCCAGGAAACCGGTGTCGTCGGACCAGCCGGTCTCGAACACCCGCTGGTCCGCCGCCCCGATGCCGAGGGTGGTGCCGCCGACCGCCGTCGCGTCCGGGTCGGAGCTGGTCACGTTCAGGCCGAGACCGTCACCGGCGGCGAAGTACATGCCCACCCCCTCGGCCACAGCCCGCAGGTCGATCGCGTGCACGGTCTGCGCCGATACCAGGCCCAAGGCGAGCTGCCAGGAGTTGGACACGATGGAGGCGCTGGGGTGGCCGCCGGTGCCGGTCAGCACGGCCAGATCGGCGTCGAGGAGCGCCTGATCCTCGTCGCACCCCTCGGGCAGGACCATCAGCTGGCTCGCGCCGGGCGCCAGCGCGTAGACCGCCTCGGAATCCATCTGCGCCTCATCATCGAAGCCGAACGACTCCGCCTCGCTGGCCGTGGCGGTGCCGCAGGCGCTTCCTGACTGTACTTCCCGGTACTGACCGGGTTTCGGGGCCGGCAGGTGGTTGCGTTTCGCGTAGTCCGTCAGCGTCTGGAACATCGCGGCCGGCGGGGCCCCGGATTCGACGAACGCGACGGTCTGGCCCCGGCCGGTGTTCGTCCAGGTTGCCCCGTAGGCGGCGCGGAGCTGGTCCGCTGAGTAGCCGCAGACCGGCAGCGACCCCTCGGTCAGCCCCCGGTAGGCCGGGTGGAAGGCCCGCACGTGCTGCGCCCAGTAAGCAGAGCACGTGGCGGCCTGGGCGGCCGGGCGGGCCGCGGTCTGGGCGGCCGCCACCGGGGCGCTGCTCAGCCCGGTCACGCCCAGCACGTCGGGGGCGAGCGAGGCCGGCACCGACACGTCGCGGTCGTTGGCCTGGATCACCGTGGCCGCCCCGTTCGCCCCCATGACCCGGTACCTGTTGATCCGCACGCCGAACGCCGACTGCACCTTCGAGGTCGGCCCGGTCGCCGAGACGTAGTCCCGGCCGCTGCTGGCGTGCACCTGAGTCAGGCCGCTGGCGCTCAGCCACGCCGCGATCGCTGCGGCGTGCGCGGCGGAAGGGCCGAACCTGGCGGTGTAGGCGTCCGGGCTCAGGTAATGGTGAAACCCGGCGCCGCCCGGGGTGGCGACCGCGCTGGCGAACGCGGCGGCGCCCGCCAGGTCCGGCGCCAGCCACACCTGGACGGTCAGCGGCTGCGACGGGCGGTGGCGGCTCGGCCACGGGTTCTGCTCATGGAATCCAGTCCATCACCTGTGCGGATAGGTTTTCCTGCCGCCCCCACGATCCGCGCCGGGTCCTCCGCCTTGATAGCGTCAAATGACTGTCTGGTACGGTTACCGCAGGTGAAGACCATCGCCTTCCGTTCTATGACAGGAGCACGATGGCTTCATCGCAGCAGGCCGACCGCAGCGCGCCCGCCGACGCAGGGCCGGCCGGTTCGTCCGGCCCCGAGCAGGCCGGGTCCTACCTGACCACGGCGCAGGGGCTGAGGCTGCCGGACACCGATCACTCGCTCAAGGCCGGTGACCGCGGGCCGACCCTGCTCGAGGATTTTCACCTCCGGGAGAAGATCACCCACTTCGACCACGAGCGCATACCCGAGCGGGTCGTCCACGCCCGCGGCGCCGCCGCCCACGGTGTGTTCGAGTCCTACGGCACCGCCCGTTCGGTGACCAAGGCCGGGTTCCTGGCCACCAAGGGCCGGCAGACCGAGGTCTTCGCCCGGTTTTCCACCGTGCTCGGCTCGCGCGGGTCCGCCGACACGGTGCGTGACACCCGCGGGTTCGCGGTGAAGTTCTACACCGACGAGGGCACCTTCGACCTGGTCGGCAACAACATGCCGGTGTTCTTCATCCAGGACGGCATCAAGTTCCCCGACGTCATCCACGCGGCCAAGCCGCACCCGGACCGGGAGATCCCGCAGGCCCAGTCGGCGCACGACACCTTCTGGGACTTCGCCTCGCTGCACACCGAGGCCACCCACCACGTCATGTGGAACATGAGCGACCGCGGCATCCCGCGGTCCTACCGGACCATGGAGGGCTTCGGCGTCCACACCTTCCGCCTGGTCAACGAGGCCGGCGAACCCAGCCTGGTGAAGTTCCACTGGAAGCCGGTGGCCGGCGTCCACTCGCTGGTGTGGGAAGAGGCGCAGATCACCGCCGGGGTCGATCCGGACTTCCACCGCCGGGACATGGCCGACGGCATCGAGGCCGGAGCGTTCCTCGAATATGAGCTTGGCCTGCAGGTCATGCCGGACGACGGCACCGACAGCTTCCAGGGCATCGACCTGCTCGACCCGACCAAGATGGTGCCCGAGGAACTGGTGCCGGTCCAGCTGGTCGGCAAGCTCACCCTGAACCGGAACCCGGCCAACTACTTCGCCGAGACCGAGCAGGTCGCCTTCCACTCCGGGCACCTGGTGCCCGGCATCGAGGTGACCAACGACCCGCTGCTCCAGGCACGGCTGTTCTCCTACCTCGACACCCAGCTGACCCGGCTGGGCGGCCCGAACTTCTCCCAGCTCCCGATCAACCGCTCGCACTGCCCGGTCAACGACATGCTGCGCGACGGCATGCACCAGACCGCCGTGCCCGCCGGCCTGGCCCCCTACCGCCCGAACAGCATCGACGGCGGCGAGCCCAACGTCGCCACGGCCGCCGCAGGCGGTTACGTGCAGGTCCCGCGGCCGGTCGAGGGGACGGTGCGGGCGAGAGCCCGGTGTCGTTCGGCGACCATTTCTCGCAGCCGACGATGTTCTACCGCAGCCTGACCCCGCTTGAGCAGGCGCACATCGTGGAGGCGTTCACCTTCGAGCTGGGCAAGTGCTACGAGCAGGCCATCAAGGAACGCGAGCTACAGGTGCTGGCCGAGGTCGACGCGGACCTGTGCGCCCAGGTCGCGGCCGGTCTCGGCCTGCCCGCGCCGACGGGCAGCCCGGCGCAGGAGGTAATGCTGTCCCCCGCGCTGTCTCAGGTCGTGACCGTACCCGGGCCGATCGCCGGCCGCAAGATCGGCGTCGTCGCGGACGCGGGCTCGGATCTGAGCGGCGTCGACAAGCTCCGCAAGGCCGCCGCCAAGCTCGGCGCCACCGTCCTGGTCATCGCGCCGGCCGGCGGAGTCCTGAGCCACGGGACCCGCCGGGAAACGGTCGACCGGACGCTGCTGACCGCGCGTTCGGTCGAATTCGACGCGGTGGTGATCGCCGGGGGCACCAACCCGTCCGGTGACATCAAGCTGACCCTGCTGCTGCAGGAGGCGTTCCGGCACTGCAAGACCCTGGGCGCCTGGGGCGACGGCGCCGAGATCCTGGTCGCGGCGGGCATCTCCCCGGCCGACCCGGGGATCGTCACCGCGGACGCGGCGGTCAAGGCGTTCCGCGGTGAGCTCTTCGCGGCGATGGGCCTGCATCGGGCCTGGGCCCGCGCCGCCGACGTCATGGCCTCCGCCGTGCCCCCAGCCCCCGCCGCGCCCCCGGCCTCCGCCACCTGACCGGCCCCGCCGACCACCGGCCTCCGCCGTGCCCCCGGCCCCCGCCGCCTGACCGGCCCCGCCAGCGGCCGGCCCCGCCGCTGACCGGCCCCGCCGACGGCCGGCCTGCCGGGCGACGCCAGGCCCCTTATGCACCTTATGCCGGGATTCTGGATGGCGGCATCCGGCGCCCATCATGATCGTGGACACTTTTGGTGGGATACGCCCGTTTGTGTCCATGATCATGAACAGGCAAAGCCGAGGGGCTTTGGCATTGGACCGGGTCCGGCGTCATGGTGCCGCCCGCTGGGGGTGGGACCATGACGCCGGAATGCGGACCGCGTCCCACGGCGCGCGGGCTCAGGCCAGGTCGCGCAGCTGGACTCCGGCCTGCTCCTCGAGCATCGCGACGGGCAGCAGCTCACCGTCGGCGGGGCCGTAACGGGCCAGCGCGCGCCGGTAGGTCTGCTCGACCTGCTCGGACAGTCCGAACGGCACGCCATCCTCGCGCGCCAGCGCGGTGATAGCGCCGAGTTCCTCGCAGCATCGGTCCAGCCCGAACGAGGTGAGATAGTCGCCGCCGAACAGGGCCCCGAGGTCGTCGCGAATGAAGCTGCTGCCCGCGGCGCTCCCGGCCAGGGTCCGCTGCATGAGCCGCAGGTCGATGTCCTCCCGGCGAGCCAGCAGCAGGGCTTCCGCGGTGGCGATGGCCTGCCCGAACCACAGCAGGTTGACCAGGTGCTTGGTGGTGTAGCCGGCGCCAGGGCCGCCCATCCGGATGATCCGGCCGGGGTCGGCCAGCGCCTCGAGCAGCGCGCGATGGCGTTCGAGCAATCCGGCGTCCCCGCCGACGAACAGCTGGAGATTCCCGGCGGCCGCGGCCCGGACCCCGCCGCCCACCGGCGCCTCCAGCATCCCGACCCCGCGGGCGCGGGCGGCGCCCGCCAGTTCCCGGCCGATGGCGGGTGATGTGCTGGTCATATCGATCCAGGTGGCCGGGGCCGGCAAGGCCGCGAGCACGCCACCCGGCGCGAGCATCAGGTCGCGCAGTTCCGGGCCGCCGGGCAGCATGGTGATCAGGACGTCCGCCCCGGCCGCGACCGCAGCCGCCTGCCCGCCCCAGCGGGCACCGCACGCGGTAACGGCATGGGAGAGTTCTTCGCGTACGTCGCCGGCCGTGACGTCATGGCCGGCCCGGACCAGGTTCGCGCACATCGGCAGCCCCATCCGGCCCACCCCGATGAAACCAACACGCGGGCCGGCCGTCGGCCGGCTATCCGGGCCCGCTCGCGGCGGGCCCGGCCGCGGCGGGGCCGCTCGCGGTAGGGCCGGGCGGCGGGGCCGCTCGCGGTGGGGCCGCCGGGACACCGACGAGCTCACCGGTCTCGGCGAGCTGACGGGCGACGTCGACCAGCTTGACGTTGGCGTGCTGAGACGCGCGCGAGAGGCAGGCGAAGGCGGCGTCGGCGGTGATGCCGTCGCGGTGCATCAGGATGCCCTTGGCCTGGCCGATGAGGTCACGTCGGTCGAGCGCGGTGCGCAGCTGGTCGGTGCGCTGCGCCTCGGCCAGCGCGAGCGCGGCCAACGTGGCGAACAGGCCCGTGATCCGCTCGTCGTGGCTGGTGAAGACGTCGGCCTCCTTCCCGTAGAGGCTGAGCGTGCCCAGACACCGCTCGTCCACCCACAACGGCACGCAGAGCATGCTGCCCACGCCGTACTCCTGGGCCGCGGCGCAGAACTGCGGCCAGCGCCCGTCGCCGCCGGTATCTTCGACCCGGATGACGGCCTGCTGCCGGGCGGCCTCCAGGCATGGCCCCTGGCCGGCCTGCTGCTGGAGCAGGTCAAGCAGGTGAGGCGCGCGGCCCGTGGTGGCCTGCGGCACCAGGATGCCGTGCCGGAGGATGATCAAGCCTGCGTCCTGTCCCGGACCCAGGGCCCGGGCGGCGGACACGATCGCGTCGAGGGTGGGCTCAAGCCGGGCCTCCTTCACCCGCAGCGCCCGGGCCAGCACCTCGAAGAAGGTAAAGGCCTCGGCCGGGAAACCCGCCTGGTCCTGCGGCTCGGTGTGACTCACGTCCTGCTCCTTCCGCGCCTCGTCAGCATCATCTCGCGGTCATCGAACGAGAACGGTACGTAGCAGACTCATGTCTTGAGGATACTTTCACCGGCCGGTCGGCGTAGGCCCGGGCGACCGTGGCCCGGTCGAAGACCCGCCAGGTGGCGGCCGACACGATGATCGCGACCACGAAACCGATCCAGTAAGGCGCGGTGATGCCGAAGCTCGTCGCGACCACGCCGCCGAGCAGGGCCCCCACGCAGTTCCCGCCCGCCGCCACGAACAGGTAGGTGCTGCCGACCCGGCCGAGCAGGTCAGGCGGCGTCAGCCGCTGACGCAGCGAAGCCCCGACGATGGTCCACAGCGCGCCGTGCACGCCGAAGACGAACAACGCGAAGCCGATGAGATACGCGTTACGCGAGGTGGCCAGCGTCAGGTGCATCCCGGCCTCGATCAGCAGCCCGATCCGGATCGTCCAGGTCGCGGTGACCCACCCGATGAGCCGGTCGCCGACGACCGAGCCGAGGATGCCGCCCGCCGCCATGGCCGTGAACAGCAGGCCGTAGCCGACCGGGCCGAGCCCGAGGCGTTCCCTGGCCAGCAGGACCAGCACGGCGGTGGCCGCGGTGAGGGTCACGTTCAGCAGTCCGATCAAGATCGACATCGTGCGCAGCAGGCGCTGGCCCATCAGCCAGCGGAACCCCTCGGCGACCTCGGCCCGGACCGAACGGCCAAGCGCCTGGGCGATACCCTCGGGTGCCGCCTTTGGGGGCGGGGGTGGTGCTGACCGGTACGTCCCGGCGACCAGGCTGATCAGGACGGCGCTGGCCACGTACGTGCCGGCGTTCACGAAGAACGGGATGCTCGCCGCCACCGCGAACAAGAAACCCGCCAGCGGGCCCGCGAGCATCCCCTGCATGAGCGTGGTCCCGCCAAGCAGCCAGCCGTTCGCGCGCTCGAGGCGGGCCCGGGGCACCACCGCCGGGATCATCGCCTGGCTCGCCGAGCGGAACACGATCTCGCCCGTGTTGATGACGAACGCCACCGCGTAAAGCAGCGCGATGCTTCCGTGCCTGGCCTGGATCGCGGCGGCCAGGACGAGCGTCGCGGCGACCCGCGCCCAGTCGATCACGACCATCAGGCGGCGCCGGTCGACCCGGTCGACCAGGACGCCGCCGGGCAGCGCGAACAGCAGCCACGGCAGCCACGCGACCCCGGTGGCGCCCGACACGATCAGCGGGTTGTGCGTCCGCGAGGCCACGTACAGCGGCGCGGCGATAACGGCCAGCCCACTGCCCAGCGCCGACGCCGTGCTGGCCGCCCAGAGTTTGGCAAACCGGGGGCCGAGCCGGTCATTCCCGGCCCCGGCACCGTTATCGGCCCGGACCCCGTTGCCTCTCTCCCCGTATGCCGCCATGCCGACCGAAGCTACCAAAGGTCCCGGGCCGGGACCAGGCGCCTTCTGGTGCGGGTGGGCGGCGGTTGCGGGTGCTACCGCAGGCAAGCACGCCGACAGCTTCTCGATGCGGCCCGACATAGCCCGAGGCGGCCCCGCCCGGCCCCGGGAGGCGGCCGGGCGGTATAGCGCGTAGAGTGAGCGGTGAGGCGGGTGGTGCGACCTCGATGCGGTCCAGGCGGAAGCCGGGATCGCGAGCAGGCCGGTTGACCAGGGACGACAGGGGGGTCGTCGGCAACCTCCACTGACAGCGCCCAGCCCGGGGCCTTAACGGGTAATCGGGTCGGCTGGCGATCTCTTCAGCGGTGAAGCCCGGCAGGGTTGGGCTCTGGCGGGTGAGGCCGGAAAGCAAGTCGGCGGCCGGGCGGAACCAATCGGCGGCCTGGTGCGTCTGACGACATGGCCAGGCCGACCGGAAGACCGCCGGGGGGCAAACCGCTATGGGCAGAAAGGGCAACCCGTGATACGCATAAGTGGCGGGCATTCCGGATATTGAGTACTCGGGACCCATCCGTCATCTGGTTGCTTCCGAATGAACAAGAGGGTACATTAACCGGACGAATTGCGCAGACAGGGCAATATAGATGCGTTTGGCGCAGGTACGGGCAAGGACGCTCCGCTGGCTGGCCGGCAGCTTGCTGATCTTGGGCATGCTGGCGTGCTGGCCTACCGCGGCACGGGCGGGCTCGCTGAGGCCCGATCTGGGCGGGATGACGTCGTCTTCGAACACGGATACCACCTGCGAGGTGCTGCCGGCCGCTGGCTCGCCTTCGCCGTCTCCTTCGCCTTCGCCCTCGTCGTCTCCGTCGCCGTCTCCGTCTCCCACGCCGTCACCGTCTTCGTCTAGCTCCCCGACGGCTGCAGCGTCACCATCGGCCGCGTCGCCATCGGCCACCGCGTCGCCGTCAGCCACCGCGTCGCCGTCAGCCACTACGTCCGCGTCGGCCACCGCGTCGCCATCGGCCGCCGGTTCGGCCTCGGCATCGGCCTCGGCCTCGGCCTCGGGGTCGGCATCGGCCTCGGAGTCGCCATCTGGATCGGGCTCACCCTCGGGATCGGCGTCCTCGTCTCCGTCGTCGTCCCAGCCATCGGCGTCGGCGCGGGTGTCCGCCTCGCTGAGCGCCTACATCACGGCGAGCCCGAGCGCCGGCACGAGCACGACCGCGCCGCCGGCACAAGCTCGAGCTCGAGTGCGGCCCCGGCTGAACTGTGCGTCAGCGTCCAGCCGACGCAATCCAGCGTCCAGCGCGGGCACGACGCCACGTTCGGCGTCACGGTCTCGGCCCAGAACGGCTCAGCGGCCGGCGTATCGGTGGTCCTGAGTTCCACACCGTCAAGCCAGAAGCCCGCGTTCACCAGCGGCTGCGCCCAGGGGGCAAAACGGCCGACTGCGCCGTCGGTACGGTGACGGACACCAAGGCGGTCAGCCTGCAGGCCCAGATACCGGTCGCGGCCAGCGCCGCCTCCGGCAGCTCGGTGCAACTGACGGCCACGGCCAGCATCGTCACCACGGCGAAGTGGGTACCGCTGACGGCGAACGAGACCGTGGCGATCACCGCGACCCCGACGTCGCCCGCGACATCACCCGCGCCGTCGTCTACGGACCCCATACCGTTCGGCGCCGAGGTGACGCCGGGCTCCCTGCCGGATCTGAACGGCGTCTCCAGCTCGCTGATCGGCGCCGGCAACGCGGCCCGCCTGTTCCCCGCGATCAGCCCGTCCGCCGCCACCACCACCGGCCCGGCCCCGTCTCCCGGGGCGCACGCAGCGGGGGCGAAGCAGAGCGCCGAGTCGGTTGCTTATTCCTCCACCCTCGCGCCCGTGCTCACCGCCCAGGTCGCCGGGCTCATCGCGCTCGCACTCGCGCTCATGCTGACCGCGACCCGGCTGTCCTTGCGCAAGCGGTTCCGGCGCCCGAAAGCAAGGTAGCTAACGCGGCCGCAGGCGATGCGCCGGTCACGATCCCAAGCCGATCAGGGCGGCGCGCAACAGAGCGGCCGCCTCTCGTGGCGGGATCGCCAGTTCGCGGGCGACCTGACGGTACCCGAAGCGGCCGAAGATCACGAGCGAGAGCGCCTCCCGTTCCAGGCGGCGAAGAAGGACAAGCGAATCGGCGTGGCTGCCGTCGCCGTCGTCCGCAGGTGGTGAGGGTTTCGGGACGGGACCGACGGTGAGTTCCCCGCAACGCCGCAGGACCGTTGCGGCCAGCCGGCGTGAGGCGGCATCCGCGTCCTCCCGGGAGACCGGCAGCCTGGCGCTTTCATCGACCATCACGTCGCAGGCGACCTGCTCGGCCTGGTCCTTCTCGCCGAGGATCAGCAGCGCCTGCCCGTAAAGCGCCGCAGCGTGACGCTGGTAGATCTGCGGGGCCTCGGCGCGTGACGCCACGTCCGGGGTGACGGTTGCCTGGTCAAGTTCACTCATCGGGAAGCTCCGCACCTTCAGTAGCACTCACCGCCCTCAGCGGACGGATCAGCTACCAGGGCCGGGGCAACTCCCCCCAAGGTACATGATCAAGAGTATCCGTGCGTAATTTGATGGATACTTCGCGTGACGTTAAGACTATTACTTCTTGGCTACCATCTCGACGGCCGGACGGACGGAGAGCATCTCCTTGGCCAGGGCCGACGCGTTCATCGTGGGCGAGACGATCTCTCCGAAGCTGTCGTTGTCGAACCAGGCGCACATGGACACGCTGTTCGCTGTGCCGCCTTCTTCGACGCAGGCGGCCTTGCCGCCCAGCGAACCCGCGCTGACCACCTGGGCGCCTGGGAACTTCTGGGCGAAGCTGGTGACCGAGGTAGCCGGAGCCGCGTTGGCCAGGTGACCGCCGATGAACATCACGATCTGCTCGGTGTTGCCCGCCGCCGAGTTGCCTGACTCGTACACCGCCGACACGACCTGGCTGGCGTGGCCCGCGCTCATCGTGATGACCTCGTCACGCAGCTGAGCCACGTTCGTCTGGCGCTCCAGGTCCACCGTGCGCATGTAGGCCCCGATCTTGGCCGGGGTCACCATGACGTGCGCCGGACCGCCGTGCGACGGCAACTCGAACTTGATGATGCCGGTGATCGCGGCCGCAGCTATGATCACCACCCCGCCGAGACCCAGCCAGAGCCGGTGGTCGTTGCTGCCACCGCGGCGCCGGCCGATACGGCGCTTGGCCGTCGACCGGGCGCCGTCGGAGGCGATGTCCCGGTCCCCGAACAGGCCTGAGTACTCGGCTTCATCGTCGTCCTCGGCCCAGAACTCGGCGAACGAGTCGGCGCCAGCGGGTGGCTGAACGGGCCAGGACGAGGTGATCTCCGGGCCGTCGAGACCGTGCCCGGGCCGCACCGCCGGAGCGGCCGGACGGCTCGCGTCCGCCGGAGCCAGGAGCGGGCTGGTCAGCTGCGGACCGCTGCCCGGGAAGTCATCAATCCGGCTGCCCGCGGGCGGGGTCAGCACGCCGACCTGCGCGGTCGGGGCACCGAGAAAGGCCGCCGGGGCATCGGACCACGAATCGCGACCGGGGGCGGGCTGCGGGCCGCCGGTGTGCACGCTCGCATGATGCAGGTCTGCGGCGCTCATCCGGGGGCCAGAACCACCCCGGTCGGGCGACCCTGGGCCGGACCGGTCGGGCCCGTGGCCGCCGAACCGCTCGGGCGCGGGCGCCTGCGAGTAGTTGGCCGGCAGGCCGTAGCCGGGTCGCTGCGGCTCCGGCCGGCGCGCCGGACCAGCTGGCCGGGACTGACCGGAAGAGGTGTGCGGAAACGCCGGAGCGTTGCGGCTCAGTTCCTCGTACCACGACACGTCGTCCGGCGACTCCCCGGCGCGGGGGCCGTCCACCGCCGGCTCGTCGTAACGCAGTTCGTCGTACCGCATGCCCTGCAGGCGCGGATCGGGCCCGGGCGAGTCGGGCAGACGCGAGCCGAACGGACGCGCATCGGCGGTGAGCGGGTCCGCCGAGCGCGAGTCGGCGGGCGGGCGCCGTCCGGGAGCGCTATCCTCGCGAACCCGGTCCTCCAGGCGAGGGTGGTCATACCACTGCTCCGGGTAGGCCGGACCTCCGGCTACCGGACGGCCACCGGGGGGATCTTGCGCCGTCCGGGGGCGGGCGTTCGGCTGGGGCCCCGTGTCGGGCAGGGCCTCCTGGGCGCCGGTGACCGGGTAGATGCCGGGACCGCCGAGGTCCTGGTGGCCGGGGGCTTCGTAGCCGAGGGCCTGGCGGCCGGGGGCCGCATAGCCGGGCGCCGGATAGCTGGGGGCCTGGCGGCCGGGACGGGAGTAAGCCCCGGTCTCGGGGACCTGATAGCCGGGCACCGGGGCACCCGGCTGACGGTAACCAGACGCGCTGAAGGCGGCCGGAGCGCTCGGGGTCCTGGGTCCCTCGTAGGAGGGGTCCGCGTAGCCGGGGTCCCCGTAGCCGTAGTCGTCCATGGCCGGCTGCTGATAAACGGGCTCGGGGCCATAGGCCGACTCGAGCACGTCACGGGACCTCTGGTCGAGCTGGCGGAAGCCGTTCGGCCAGGAAATCTCGGGTCCGAACGGCACCTCGCGGCGCCGGCCTGCGTCCTCCTGCGGGTCGTTTCGTGGCCCAGGCCCGTACGGGACCGGGCTGCTCGCTGCCTCATCCGAATAGGGACGCTGCGCGGGTGGCCATCCACCGCCACCTTGAGCTGACGAACCGCTCCTCATATACCGGGTCACTCCCCTGTCTGTCGTACAGCAGGTCAATGATCACTAGCATCATTGCGACAAACGAGACACTCTGCTACCTACTTGAGATGATTTGCCCCGCAGAGGGCCACGACATTGAAGGACCCACGCTACTGCCCGACCGCGCTCCGCATCATGCATTCCCGGCTTTACGGCAAGTCGCAGCGCCAAATCTTTGCTGAAAGTGATCGAAGTGTTACCCTGAGTAATTTAGGCCATATGCGGTCAACCCCGGCCGCCGAAAACCGGCCTACGATCGGCCCCGCTCAGCCACGGCGACCGGAGCCGTCGGACCGGAGCCGGGAGCCGCGGGCCAGCGCCGTCAGGACGTCCGTGGACGACGGTAGGCGGCCCGAGTCCGCTCGGTGTGCGCGCGGGCGAGCGCTTCGGCGCGGGCGGCGTCGTGCGCCTCGATGGCATCGGTCAGCTCACCATGCTCGGCCCACGAGCCTTGCCCCCGCTCCGGGGCCACCATACGGTAGTACCACTGCACCCGGCGGCCGACGATGTCGGCCAGCTCACCCAGGACGGCGTTGCCCGCGATGGCCGCTATCTGCCCGTGAAAGGCGTTGTTCACCGTTACCGCGGCGTCGAAGTCACCGGCATCGGCCGCCGCCTTTCCCGCGCGGCAGAATTCCCTCAGCCGGATGACCTCGGCGCCGGTCGCGGTCCGGGCGGCGAGCCGGGCCGTCTCCGCTTCGAGCAGCGCGCGCACGTCAAGCAGCTCGTTCACTTCGGCGTCGGTCGGCACGTGCACGAACGCGCCCTGGCTGGGCCGCAGGTCGACCCAGCCCTCGGCCTCCATGCGGTGCAGCGCCTCGCGGATCGGCTGCCTGCTGACCCCGAGCTGGCGCGCCAGGTCGGTCTCCACCATGTGCTGGCCCGGCCGCAGGTCACCGCCGACGATCAGGTCGATCAGCGCGTCGTATACCGACTGGCGCAGTGGCACCGGCCGTGGCAGCGGCCGGATCATCATCACGGTCATCGTCCCCCCCGGGCGGTGTCTCGGCCGGGCCTAACGACCAGGCGGTTGCGACACTAACGGCGGTTGTATCCAAAGTGCGATCCCCGGATCCGGGGGCGACGATAGCCTCGGCGGTATGCGCTATCTCGTACGGGAACGGCTTTTCTCCATCACCGACGACTTCTGGGTCACCGACGAGCACGACAACAGGGTTTTCCTGGTCGACGGCAAGGCGCTCCGCCTGCGGGAGACCTTCGAGCTCAAGGATGCCTCCGGCGAGGTGCTCGCCACCATCCACAAGAGGTTCCTCACCTTCACCGACGCCATGGAGATCGAGCACGGCGGAGCGGTGGTGGCCACCGTGCACAAGGCGGTCATCTCACCGCTGCATCACCGCGCCATCATCGACGTCTCCGGTGGCGGTCGGCTCGAGGCGGTCGGGAACATCATCGACAAGGACTTCGAGATCCTCGACGGCCGTCAGCCCGTCGCACGTATCTCCCGGGCCTGGTTCCGGCTCCGGGACACCTACGGCGTCGAGGTGGCCCCCGGCGAGAACGACGCCCTGATCATCTGCATGGCGATCTGCCTGGACCGCATCCACCACGACGAAGAACGCCAGCACTAGGCCTGCGGGACCTGCTCGTCCTCGAGGGCGAACGCGCCGCCCAGGTACCGCAGCACCGGGTCGTGCTCGGGGTCGGGTTCGCCGTGGGAAGCGATGATCTCGGCGGCGAAGACCTCCGCGTCGTCGGCGGGGATGTAGCCGAGCGCCCGGGCCGCCTCCAGGCTGACCCAGCCGCCGCGGGTGTTGGCGGAGACACCGAACACGACGCGGAACCCGGGCCGGGACACGGTCAGGCACGCCTCGAAAAGCCGCCCCGCGTCGTCGGGGGACAGCCAGGTGGACAGCATCCGCGGGTCGGCCGGGCGCGGGAAGCAGGACAAGATCCGCACGCAGATCGCGTCCAGGCCGTACCTGTGGTGATACATCGAGGCCAGCGCCTCGGTGGTCACCTTGGACACGCCGTAAAAGGTGTCCGGCGCGGGGAAGGCGTAGTCGGGCACGGGGAAGTCCGCACGCGGGGTGAAGCCCACCGCGTGATTGGACGACGCGAAGATGACCCGCGGCGTCCCGGCCCGCCGGGCGGCCTCGAACGTCACGTACCCGCCGTTGATGTTCAGCTCCAGGATGCGGGCCCAGGACGCCTCGCCCGGGATCCCGGCCAGGTGGATGACGGCGTCCGCCCCGGCGCAGGCGGCCGTCATGGCGTCCAGGTCGGTGACCGAGGCCTGGATCACTTCCTCGCCGGGTCCGGCCTGCAGCGGCGCGATATCGAGCAGCCGCAGGGTCCGTCCCGGCTGGGCCAGCCTGGGCCTGAGCATGGACCCGATCAGGCCCGCGGCCCCGGTCATCAAGACGACTGACATCCGTCAGCCCCTTTCAGCTAGCTCGGCGGCTTAAGTTCCGGGCCGGTCACGGACGAGTACCGACTCGTGTACGAACTCTTTTTATCAGCCTGGGCGGCTCGTAGGCTGCTGAGCAATGGGCTGGACACGGGGTTCGCTGGCGCTGCCCAGGATGACTGCGCACCGCCTGGTGATAATTGCAGCCGCGCTGACCACGATGGTGGCCGCCGCGCTGGCCACGGCGCTGGCCGGCTTCAGCGGACAGGGCCTGCCGCAGGCCGTCCGGCACGACCTGGGCACGGCCGGCGGCACCTCGATCGTCATCAGCGGCAGCGTCGACGCCAGCCAGGCCGCCCAGTACACCGCGCAGCTGCCCGGACAGATCTCCCGGGCGCTGCACGGCACGCCCTACCTTTTCTACCGGGCCAGGTGGTCCGACCCGCTCGGGTTCGTGCCTGGCGCCGAGCCCGCGGCGCCGGCCGGCACGAGCAACACGCTGATCACCGAGGCAGGCACGCTCGACGACATCACCGGGAACGCCACCCTGGTGTCCGGGACCTGGCCCGGAGCGCCGTCGGCGGGCCAGCCCATACCGGCCGCGCTGCCCGCGTCGGCCGCCGCCCTGCTGCACGTGGTCACCGGCGAGGTACTGCGGCTGCGGGACCGGATCTCGGGCCATGAGGACCGGTTCGTCGTCACCGGCTTGTACCGGCCCCGCCAGGTGACGGCGGACTACTGGGGCCTGGACAACGTCGCGCTGTCCGGGTCGAGCACGGTCGGCGGCTTCACCACCTACGGCCCGCTGACCGTGCAGGCCGCGGCCTTCGCCGGGCCGCTGGCGGTGGATGAGGGCTCGTGGCTGGCTCGGCCGCACACGGCCAGCGTGCCGGCCGGGGAGCTGACCACCGTGGCGAGCAGCGTGCAGCTGCTTCAGCAGTCGGTGCAAAACAACCAGGACCTCCCGGACCTCACGGTCGCCACCAGCCTGCCTTCGGTGCTCAGCGGGACCGCGAGCAACGTGGACGTGGCCCGCTCGCTGCTGGCCATCTGCGCCGTGCTGATCTTCCTGCTGGCCGCCGCGGCGCTGCTCGCCGTCGCGCGGCTGCTCACCGGCCAGCGGGAGGGTGAGTCCGCGATGCTGGCCGCGCGCGGCGCGACCCGCTGGCAGCTGCTCCGGCTGACCACGGCCGAGGCGGTACCGCTGGCGCTGGTCTCCTCGACGGTCGGCGCCGCGCTGGGCGTGCTGCTGGCCCGGCTGCTCGGGACCGGCGGGGTCCCGGTAAACGACGTCTGGCCGGCCGCGGCGGTGGTCGCCGCCGGGGCCATCGTGATCATGGCGGTGCCCGCGCTCAGCACCGTGACTCCGGGGACGGCCCGGGCCCGCCGGGGCCGCCAGACCGCCATCTCCGGCGTCACCCGGGCCGGCGGCGACCTGGCTCTGGTGGTGCTGGCCGTGGTGGCGGGCTGGCAGCTGCGGCACTACTCGGCCGTCTCCCCCGGCGCCAGCGGCAACTATTCGGTGGATCCCGTCATCGTGGCCGCGCCGGCCCTGGCCCTGGCCGGCGGGACCGTCGCCGCCCTGCGGCTGCTGCCGGCCGGCGGCAAGGCCGGTGAGCGGCTGGCGGCCCGCGGGCGGCGGCTGACCGCGGCCCTGGCCAGCTGGCAGATCAGCCGCCAGCCGATCAGGCAGGGCGGCGCGGCCCTGCTCATCGTGCTGGCCGTGGCGACCGGAACGCTGGCGCTGTCCCAGCGAGCCAGCTGGACCGGTTCCGATCACGACCAGGCCGCGTTCGACGCGGGCGCGGATGCCCGGGTGCAGCCCCGCGCCGCTGTCCGCCGCGCAGGCCGCCGCGCTGGCCCGGGCGCCGGGGGTCCGGTCCGCGATGCCGGTCGCGAGCTTCCCGCAGACGGCCACCGGCGTGCAGACACTGGCCGTGGACGCCGCCCAGGCCACGAATGTCGTGCTGCTGCGCCCGGACCAGTCGGCGCTGGCCGAGCCGGTCCTGTTCGGCAAGATCCGCCCGGCCGGGGGCCCGGGCGGAGCCACGGCGGCGGCCGCGGGCGTGATGCTGCCGGACCGCACGGCCGGGTCGACCTGCTCGCCCGGCTCGGCCCGGCCGCCCTCGGCCTGGCTCCGGCCCAGGTCACGGTGTCCTTCCAGGACGCCGACGGGGACGTTTTCCAGCTCGACGCGGGCACCTTGCCCGCGGACGGCCAGGTTCACACCCTGGCCGTCAGCCTGAGCGGCGGAGCCCGCGGGGCGATCTACCCGCTGCGGCTGACCGCGATCGGCCTGGACTACACGCTGC
The DNA here is from genome assembly GCA_963808315.1 of uncultured Actinomycetes bacterium. GTDB lineage: Bacteria > Actinomycetota > Actinomycetes > Streptosporangiales > Streptosporangiaceae > Palsa-504. Next base: position 148,393 of record CAWEFK010000011.1, read on the forward strand.
CCGCGAGGCGTCCCCGAGCCGCCGCGACGCTGACCGTGGTCGGCGTCTCCGGCGGACCGGGCACGACGCCGATCCCCGGCACGGCCATGCTCGGCTGGCCGGCCATCGCCTCGTCGGCCGAACTGTCCGGCGTCCGCCAGACCAACGGCACGGCCGGCCCGGCGGCCGCGCCCGCCGTCCTGTCCGCCCGCGGGCCGGCCAGCCCGGGCGAGTCACGGACCGCTGACGGTGACGTTCGCAACCGGCTACGGGCTCGCCTCGAGCGGGTTTTCCGGCGCGCCTCCCTTCCCGATCGCGAGCCAGCTGACCCTGACCATCCCGGCCCGGACGGCCGTGGTGCCCGGCCTGGCCACCCAGCGTTTCCTGGCCGCGGCCAACGCCGGCGTCGGCTCGATCGTGCAGACCTCCATCAACGGCGCCAGCGTCAGCGTGAAGATCGTGGCGGCCGTGGCCACGTTTCCCACCGTGACGGGCAGCGGCGGGGGCCTGATCATCGATCTCGGCACCCTCCAGCACCTGCTGACCGTGGGCTCGCTGGCCCCGGCGCAGGCCACCCAGTGGTGGGTGGCCACCTCGACCGGGGTGGGCCGCGTGCCGCCCGGGCTGACCGCCAGCCTGCCGCCGGGCTCCGCCGTCACCAGCGCGGGCGGGGTGGCCTCGGGGCTGCTCGGCAACCCGCTGTCGACCATCCCGCAGCAGGCGCTGCTGGCCGTCGCCATCGCCGCCGCGCTGCTGGCCATCACCGGCTTCTGCGTGAGCATCGCGGCCGGGATCCGCCAGCGGCGCGCGGAAAACGCGCTGCTGGCCGCGCTCGGCGTGCCGCCCCGCGCGGCCGCCACCCAGCTCAGCCTGGAAAAACTCATGCTGAGCCTGCCCTCGGCGGTGGCCGGGCTGGTGCTCGGCGCCGTCCTGGCCGAACTGCTTGTCCCGGCGATCACGCTCACCTCGGCCGCGACCACCCCGGTGCCGCCGGTCCTCATCCAGTTCAACTGGGCCCAGACGCTACCGCTGGCCCTGGCGGTCGCGGTGGTGCCGGTGCTGGCGGCCGGCCTGACCATCGTGCGGCGCCCCGACGCCGCCGCCGCCCTCCGCGCCGCGGAGACAGCATGAGCCCGAGCGAGCCGGAGGGGCCCGGTGCCGCCTGGACTGAGGAGCGAGGAACGAGCGACGAGGGAAGGCGGTACCTGAAGGGGCCCCGGAGGCGAGCGGGCCAGCACAGCACGCTCGCCCTGGCCCTGCTGGTCTGCGGGTGCGTGTTCGCCGCCATCGCCGGGCCGGCGCTCAGCCTGCACACCCGGTCCCAGGCGCTGCGCCAGACGCTGGCCGGGCTGGCCGCCACGGACAAGACCGTCCAGGTCAACGGGAACTGGGGTGACTTCACCGACACCCTGCAGACGGCCGGGACGGTGCCCGACCTGGCGGTGCTGCCCGTGGGGATCGTGGATCAGTCGATGGACCAGCTCAGCAGCGGGTTCAGGGCCATGGGGCTGCCGCTGGCGGCCGGGAGCTGGTTCGGGCTGAACTCCATCCCGCTGCCGGTCCCTGGGGCGAAGCCCAAGACCCACGCCGGGGGGATCCCCAGGTTCGAGGTGACCTACGTGAACGCGCTGGCCAGCAACGCGCAGCTGGTGACGGGCAGCTACCAGGGCACGACGTCACCGGCCGGAACGCTGCTGGTCGCGGCCACCACCCAGACCGCGGCCCTGTTCGGCCTGCACCCGGGCAGCCACCTGACGGTGGTCAGCTCGAACGGCCCGCTCAAGCTGACCGTCACCGCGATCGTGCGTCAGCGCAACCCCGGCTCCGCGTTCTGGACCCAGGTTTCCACCGTGGGCATCCCCAGCCTGGACTACCCGCCCAGGGGCGGCATACCGTACTGGATCGCCGGGGTCTTCGCCGATCCCGGCCAGTTCACGGCCATGCAGGTGATGTTCAGCGGGCCCGGCATGGATCTGACCTGGGAGTTCCCGCTTAGCGTCGGCGGTGTCGGCGCGGATCAGGTCCAGGCGCTGTACGACCGCCTCAACCAGGCCACAGCGGGTGCGGCCCCGCTGACCGGGTCGCTGACGGGGGGCGCGAGCATCGTGGCGGTGACCACGCCGCTGCTGCCGAGCCTGGCGGCCTTCCTCGCCACCCAGGCGGCCATCCAGACCGTGCTGCTGCTGCTGTTCGTCAGCATGATCGTGACCGGCGCGGCGGTGATCCTGCTCGCGGCCCGGATGATCGTGCTGCGCCGATCCGCCGAGCTGACCTTGCTGCGGGCCAGGGGCGGATCGCTGCGCCAGATCGCGGCGCTGATGGCACGGGCCGCGGTCATCGCGGTGGTCCCCGCCACGCTGGCCGGCGCCGGGCTGGCCGTGCTGCTGATACCCGGCGACCCCGCGTCGTCGGCGCTGGGCTGGTCGCTGGCCGCCGTCACGGTGCTGGCCGCGGTGGCCGGGCCGCCGCTGATCGCGGCCTGGCAGCACCGCCGGCCCGCCCCGGCCGCGAACCCGGCCCGGATCACCGGCACCGAGACTCGCCGGCCCCGGATCGCCTGGCGCCGGCCGGTGGCCGAGGTCACCGCCTGCGCCGCCGCGGTGGCGGCCCTGCTCGTCCTGCACGACCAGGGGCTGCCGGCCGCGGGCGCGGCCAACCTGTACCTCGCAGCCACGCCGGTGCTGCTGGCCATCCCGGTCGTGCTGGTCATGCTGCGGCTGTACCCGCTGGTCATGCGCGGCCTGCTGGCCGCCTCGGCGCGCAGCGCGGGGGCCACCGGCTTCGTCGCGCTGTCCCGGGCGGCCCGGTCCTCGCTGACCGGCGTGCTGCCCGCGTTCGGCCTGGTGCTGGCGTTGTCCCTGGCCACCTTCGCCGGGATGGTCAACGGCGGCATCGGCCGCGGTGAGACGGCCGCGTCCTGGCAGGACACCGGGGCCGACGCGGCCATCAGGCCGGGCCCCGCCTCCGGTCCGATCACCTCGGCCGTGGTCCAGGCCATCGCCGGCGTCCACGGCGTACAGGCGGTCGCCGCGGTCTGGAACACGAACTGGGTCACCTCAGGCGGCCAGCCGGTCCAGGTGTCCGCCGTCGCACCGGGCAGCTACGCCGCGGTGGTCGCGGGCACCCCCTTCCCGGCCTTCCCCGCGGCCCGGCTCGGAGCCGCGCCGGGCGCCGGGTCAGGCGGGTCCGGGTCGGGCGGGTCCGGGTCGGGCGGGCCCGGGTCGGCGGGCCCGGTGATTCCCGTCATCGCCTCCCCGCAGGCGGTTAGCCTGATCGGCACCGGGACGACCCAGCTGAACTCGCTGTACGCGATGGGCCCGGTCGACGTGCGGGTGGTCGGCGAGGTGGGCAGCACGTCCGCGCAGACCGCGGGCGGTGCGTTGGTGGTCATGCCGCTGCAGGCACTGCCCGGGCCCAGCGGCCAGCCCGTGCCCAACCTGATCCTGGTCGCGGGGTCCGCGATCGACGACGCCCAGCTGGCCACCGTCGCGGGCCGGGCGCTTCCGGGCGACGACCTCACCCTGCGCACCGCCGCGCTGGCCGCGCTGGCCAGCTCGCCCCTGCAGCACGGCGCGCTGCTCATCATCGTGCTCACGATCGCCGCGGCCGGCGCGTTCGGCCTGTTCATCGTGATCCTCGGCCTGGCCCTCGGGTCAGCCGAACGCGAGCTGACGCTGGCCCGGCTGACCGTCATGGGCCACGAACGGGCCACCCGGCTGGTGCTGGCCGAAGCCATGCCCGCCGTGCTGGCCGCGGTGCTGGCCGGCGGCGTCTGCGCGGTGGTGCTGCCGCACCTGATCGGCTCGTCCATCGACCTGTCCGCGTTCACCGGCACCGGCGCGCCGGTCGAGTTCGCTCCCGACCTGATCACCCTCGGCCTGCCCGCCGCCGTCACCTGCGTGCTCGCGGTGGTCATCCTGGCCGCCGACGCCCGGGCGCTTGGCCGCCGGGGCGCCACCGGGCTGCTGCGGGCAAACTAGAAAGCTAAGGAGGCACGGCCATGGCCACCATCGCGGACCTGGGCGCGGAGGCGGCACGAGCGGAGGCGGCACGAGCGGAGGCGGCACGAGCGGAGGACACCGCATGAGGCGGGTTCCGGGGCTGAGCCGGACCGTAGGCGCCGCGACCGGCAGTACGCTCGCGCTGGCCCTGCTGGTTGGCGGCTGCGTGTTCGCGGCGATGGCCGGCCCCGCGATCAGTCAGCACACGCAGTCCCAGGCCCTCCACCAGACCCTGGCCCAGCTCGGCGACACCACCAAGTCGGTCCAGGTCAGCGCGGACTGGTCCGATTTCATCGGCCAGCAGGCCGCGCTGGGCGGACCGTCGCAGCACCTGACCCCCGGCGAGCTCGTCACCTCCACCCGCGACCTCGGCCGCGGCTTCGCGGCGCTCCCGCTGCCGCTTGGCGCGGGCCAGTGGGCTGGCGTGACCACCAGGCTGCTCGACGCCTCGGGGGTAGGACCCCGCGCGCAGGCCGGGGGGAAGCCGGAGCTCGAGGTGGTCTATCGCGAGCCGCTGACCAGCAACGCGCAGGTCGTGACGGGAAGCTACACGAGCACCGCGGCGCCGGCCGGGATGCTGGCGGTGGCGGTCACCACGCAGATCGCCGCGCGGTTCGGGCTGCACCCGGGTAGCCGCTTGTCGGTGACGAGCGTGCTCGGCACGGTCCGCCTGTTCGTCACCGCGATCCTGGCCGAACGCGCCCCCGGCTCGACCTTCTGGACGCAGGACGCCATCGCGGGCACGCCCGCGCTCAACGCCCAGGACTCGCCGCACCCCTACTGGGTCGGCGGCGTCTTCGCCGATCCGGATCAGCTCGGCCCGATGCAGAACGCGTTCAACGGTCCCGGCATGGAGATGAACTGGGAATTCCCGCTCAGTGTCGGCGGCATTAACGCCAGCCAGGCGCAGGGACTGAGCAATGCCCTGAACCGCGCGGTCAACGGGACGCCCGCGCTGACCGGCGCGCTTACGCCCAGCGCCGTCGCGCTGACGGTCACCGCACCGCTGATCCCTACCCTGTCGATGTTCCTGGCCACCCAGGCGGCCATCGAAACAGTGCTGCTGCTGCTGTTTGTCAGCCTGGTCGTGGTCGGCGCGACGGTGATCTTGATGGCGGTCCGGCTGATCGTCGCGCGACGTGACGGCGAGCTCGCCATGCTGCAGGCCCGGGGCGGGTCGCGGCGGCAGGTCGCCGTGGTGCTGGCGCGGGCGGCGGCGGTCACGGCCGTCCCGGCCGCGCTGATCGGCGCGGGCCTGGCCATCGCCGTGATCCCGGGCGACGCCTCGTCGTCGGCGACCGGCTGGTCGCTGGCCGGGATCACGGTTCTGGCCGCGCTGGCCGGACCGCCGCTGATCGGGGCGTGGGAGCACCGCAGGGCCGCCCCGGCTAGAAACCCGGCCCGGATCACCAGCGCCGATACGGGCCGCGCGGCCGGGGCGAGCCGTGCGGCCGGGGTGAGCCGTGCGGCCGGGGCGTGGCGCCGTCTGGTCGCTGAGGTTACGGCGTGCGCCGCCGCAGCGGCCGGCCTGATCGTGCTACGCCACCAGGGCCTGGCCGCGGGCGGCGGGATCGACCTGTACCTCGCCGTCACGCCGGTGCTGGTGACCATCCCGGTCGTCCTGGTCATGCTGCGGGTGTACCCGCTGGCTGTCCGCGGCCTGCTCGCCGCCTCGGCCCGCGGCCCCGGCGCCGGCGGCTTCGTCGCCCTCTCCGGGGCGGCCCAGTCCTCGCTGGCCGGGGTGCTGCCCGCGTTCGCGCTCGTGCTCGCGCTCAGCCTGGCCACCTTCGCCGGGATGATCAACGATGGCATCAACCGCGGCGAGATCGCGGCGTCCTGGCAAACCACCGGGGCGGATGTGCTGATCAACGCCGGTCCCTCGTCACCTCCGGTCCGTTCGGCCGCGGTACGGGCGATCGCGGCGGTCCCCGGGGTGCGGCAGGTGACCGCGGTCTGGACCACCAGCTGGGTCACGCCGGACGGTCACCCGGTCACGGTGGCCGCGGTGGATCCGGCCGGCTACGCGGCGGTGGTGGCCGGCACCCCGTACCCGGCCTTCGCGGCGGGCAAGATCGGCGCCGCGGGCGGCGCGGGCGGCGCGGGCGCCCTCGGCGGCACGGTGCCGGTGCTCGCCTCACCGTCCGCCGCCGCCGTCCTCGGCCCGGGGGCAACCCAGCTGACCTCAATGGACCCGATGGGACCGGTCAAGGTGCGGGTCGCAGGCACCCTGAGCGGCACGCCCGCCCAACCCGGCGGGGGTGCTTTCGTGGTCATGCCGCTGGAGACCCTGCCGGGCCCGAGCGGCCAGCCGGCGCCCAACATGATCCTGGTCACCGGCTCCTCGATCGACGACGCCCGGCTGACCGCCGTGGCCAACCAGGTGATCCCCGGCAACGACACCGTCTTCCGCACCGCGGTCCTCGCCTCGCTGGCCAGCTCGCCGCTGCAGCACGGCGCCGTGCTCGTCGTGGTGCTCACCATCGCCACCGCCGCCGCGTTCGGCTTGTTCATCGTGATCCTCGGCCTGGCAATAGGGTCCGCCGAGCGCGAGCTGACCGTGGCCCGGCTGACCGTGATGGGGTACCAACGGCCGGTCAAGCTCGCCCTGGCCGAAACCATGCCGGCCGTGCTGGCCGCGGTCGTGGCCGGCGCGGTGTGCGCCGTCGTGCTTCCGGACCTGGTCCGCTCCTCTATCGACCTGTCCGCCTTCACCGGCACCGGCACCGCGGTCCAGTTCTCACCAAGCGCACTCGCGCTCGGCCTGCCCGCCGCCGCGATCGTCATGCTCGCCCTGGCCACACTGGTCGCGCAGACCAGGACGCTAAGCCGTCGCGGCGTCACTGGCCTGCTCCGGGCACACTAGTAGGCAAGGAAAGGACACATATGGCCACCAGCATCGCCGACCTAGGCGCCGAAGCGGCGCGCCGCCACCGCGACTTCGGGGCAGGCTCGCTGATCGTGTGCGACCGGCTGGTCCGGATCTACATCGCCGCCGGGATCGAGGTCCAGGCGCTCCAGGGCCTGGACCTGCTGGTCGCCGAGGGCGAGCTGATCGCGCTGGTAGGCGCCTCGGGCAGCGGCAAGTCGACCCTGATGAACATCCTGGCCGGGCTGGACACGCCCACGGCGGGCTCGGTGCGGGTGGCGGACCATGATCTCGCGGCGATGAACGCCAGGCAACGGCTGGCCTACCGGCGGCAGGTGGTGGGTTTCATCTGGCAGCAGACCTCGCGCAACCTGCTGCCTTACCTGACCGCGCGGCAGAACGTCGAGCTGCCGATGCGGCTGGCCGGGCACCCCCTGAGGGACCGCCGGACGCGTTCGGCCGAACTGCTCGGCTTGCTGGGCCTGGCGGACTGCCTGGACCGCAGGCCGGACCAGCTGTCCGGCGGTGAGCAGCAGCGGGTCGCGATCGCGGTGGCCCTGGTCAACGAGCCGAAGGTGCTGCTCGCCGACGAACCCACCGGCGAGCTTGACACGGCCACCGCGGCCGAGGTGTTCGGCGCGCTGCAGACGGCGAACTCCGAGCTCGGCGTGACCGTGCTGATCGTCACGCACGACCCGGCGGTGTCGTCGGTGGTGCGCCGGGTCGTCGCGATCAGGGACGGCCGGACCAGCACCGAGACCCACCGGCAGGCGACCACCGGCGACGACGGCGAGCTGGCCCAGCACGCGGTGGAGTACGCGGTGCTCGACCGGGCCGGCCGCCTTCAGCTGCCGAAGGACATGACCGAACCCCTCGGCATGCGCGAGCTGGTCCGGCTCGAAGCCGAACCCGACCATATCGGCGTCTGGCCCGACCAGCGGAACCCCTCATGACGCCGGCCCAGAGCACGCCAGCCCAGAGCACGGGGGCGCCGAGCACGGTGGCCGTCACCGAGGTGACCCGCACCTTCGGCCACGGCCGGGCCTCCACCCAGGCCCTGCGCGGCGTGTCCTTCACCGTGGCTCCCGGCCAGCTGGTCGCCCTGCGGGGCCGGTCCGGGTCGGGGAAGACCACGCTGCTCAACATCGTCGGCGGCCTGGACCGGCCGGACAGCGGCCGCGTCCAGGTGGCCGAGCACGACGTGACCGCGATGTCGGACGCCGAACGGCTGCAACTGCGGCGCAGCTCGGTGGCGTTCATCTTCCAGTCGTTCGGCCTGATCCCGATCCTGTCCGCGGCGGAGAACGTCGGCGTCCCGCTGCGGATCGCCGGCCGGCCCGCCCGGGAGCGGGAGGAACGGGTCGCTCTGATGCTGGACATCGTCGGCCTCGGCGACCACGCCAAGCAGCGGCCGGGCGAGCTGTCCGGCGGCCAGCAGCAGCGGGTCGCGATCGCCCGGGCGCTGGCCGGGAGCCCGGAGGTGCTGCTCGCGGACGAGCCCACCGGCCAGCTCGACTCCGAGACGGCCAAGCAGATCATGCGGTTGCTGCGCACCGTGGTGCAGTCCGAGGGGGTGACCGCCCTGGTCTCCACCCACGACCCGAACCTCATCAGCATCGCCGATTCCGTCCTAGACCTAGAAGACGGAAAAATCAAAACTCCCTGACGCCGAACGGCCCGTGCTGCGTGCCGTGGATCTCCCGCGAGCACCGCCCGCCTGGGGAACCCGCCCCGAGCCCTGCGCGATCCGCTTACTGCGCCGGCTCGTTGGACACCACGCGTCACCACCGCCCCATCCGTGTTCCCGGATCACTTCCGTTCCGGCAGCTGTGAGCTTTTGTGGTGGATTCGGGCTTGGTGGAGACTTTTGTGCATCATAGTACCCACAAGTCTTCACAAAGCCTGAAACTACCAAGATCTTTGTTCGATTGGGCCCGCCGGCGCCAAGCCCGGATCCCGCGCTGCCCCGCCCGCCTCATCGCCCACGCCAGGCGCCACGGCCGACCGACTGTCCCGCCGATGCGGGGGCAGGCCCGCCTGATCCCCAAGGCTGCAGGCCGGTCATACGATCGTCGCGTGACCGACTACGCCGATGGCGCGGCCTTGATCGACGATCCTCGGGTGCTCCGCATCGCCGTCAACGACAACGGCGAGCCGCTGATCGACGTCAGGACGATGCCCGCGCTGAGCGTGGATCTCACCAGGACGGACGTCCAGCAGCTATCTGACCAGCCATTCCAGGTGCGGGCCGGGGTCGCGGCCAAGCTCGCCACCGCTCAGAGCCTCCTGCCGGACGGCTATCAGCTCCAGATCAAAGAGGGCTGGCGCCCGATTTGGGTCCAGCGGCACCTGTGGGACCTGCATCTGGACGAGCTCCGGTCCAGCCGACCCGGCCTCAGGCCGGAGCGGCTTGAGCGCGAGAACGCGCGCTTCTTCGCACCGCCCCGCATCGGGCCGCCGCACAGTACCGGAGGCGCGGTTGATATGGCGGGCGGGGCGGGTCACGCCACGGGGGTGCCGGTGGTGGCGGTGAGGTCGGCGTACAGGGCGGTCAGGCGCTTGGTGAGGGGGCCGGGGGTGCCGTCGCCGATGGTGCGGCCGTCGACGCGGATGACGGGGGCCAGGCCGCCCATGGTGCCGGTGACGAACACCTCGGTGGCCGTGTACAGCTGCGGGAGGGTGTAGTCGCCGGGCCGGCAGGCGATCCCGTCCGCGGCGGCCAGCTCAAGGACGGCGGCCCGGGTGATGCCCTCCGGGCAGGAGACGGTGGTCGGGGTGGCCAGCATCCCGCCGGTGACCAGGAAGATGTGCGTGGCGTTGGTCTCGGCGATGAAGCCCCGCGGGTCGAGCATGACCGCGTCGTCGGCCCCGGCCACGTTCGCCTCGATCTTGGCCAGGATCGACGGCAGCAGGTTGTTGTGGTGGATCTTCGGGTCCAGGCAGTCCGGCGCGGGGCGGCGCACGCTCGCGGTGATCAGCGTGATCCCGGCGGCATCGTAGACGGGATCCTTGAACTCGGCCAGCACGATCAGCGTCGGGCCGGCCGGTTCAGCCGGGGATCCATGCCGGAGGTGAGCTTGACCCCGCGGGTCAGCGTCAGCCTGATGTGCACGCCGTCCCGCATGCCGTTCGCGGCCAGGGTTCGCCTGATCTGCTCGGTGATCTCCTCCTCCGACGGGACCGGGCCGAACGCCAGGGCCTGCGCGGAGTCGCGCAGCCTGGCCAGGTGCTCGGCCAGCCGGAAGATCTTTCCCTGGTGCAGGCGCAGGCCTTCCCAGACCGCGTCGCCGCCCTGGACGAGCCGAGTCGAACGGGCTCACCCCGGCCTGGTCGCGGTGGCTCAGCGTGCCGCCCACGTTGATCGACGAGGTCGCGGTTACGCTCATCGAAGACTTGCAGCATCAGAACCTCCTAGGTTGCGGACATGCGGTACTCGTGCAGCCGCGAGAAATACGGCAGGCAACGGTCGGCGAGGGGCTCGAGGCGGGCGGGCAGGGGCTCGGCGGGCGGGCGGTAAGCGGTGAAGCCGGTCGAGGCGCGGACCCGGTCGTACCAGTACGGCGCCCAGACGCCGTCGCTGGGCCGCGGGCCGGGCGGCCAGGACAGCATCGCCGCGTCGAAGGGCACGTCGAGCGCCAGGCAGAGGGCGCGCAGGATGCCGCCGGGGTCGGCGAGCAGGTCACGGGAATCGACCACCGGACCGCCGAAGGCCTCGAAGATCTCCGCCTGCTGGGCCAGGCCGAGGTCGGCCAGCGTGGGCTCGGTACGCACCCGGGCGTAGGAGGCGAGCAGCTCGCGCGGATCCCTGATCAGGTGCGCGTGCCGGAACGGGGCGAGCGCGGCGCGGTCGACCTCGGGCAGCAGGTGATGCGTCATGTGCTTGGCGTAGCTGATGCCGGTGCCGGGCGGCAGCGGCGCACCGGTCAGCTGGTCAAGCACCACCCGCCAGTCGGTCGGGCTGGCTGGCGATCACCTCGTCCCGGCCGGGGTGGTCCAGGGCCGTTCGGTCCAGGTAAAAGGCGTAAAGCGGCTCGTCGGCGACCACCGTGTCCGGCCGGTTCTCCCAGGCCCGCATCAGGGCCGTGGACACCGTCCGCGGCCCTGACCACATCGCGATGCGGGCCTGGCGTCACAGCGTGACGACGCTGCGCAGCACCTCGCCGCGGCCCATCCGGGCGAAGGCCTCTTCCACCTGGTCCAGGGCGATCGTCTCGGACACGAACTTCTCCAGCGGCAGCCGGCCCTGCAGGTGCAGGTCGACCAGCATCGGGAAGTCGCGGCTGGGCAGGCAGTCCCCGTACCAGGAGGACTTGAGCGCGCCGCCGCGGCCGAACACGTCGAGCAACGGCAGGTCGATCCGCATCTCCGGGGTCGGCACCCCGACCAGCACCACGGTGCCGGCCAGGTCGCGCGCGTAGAACGCCTGCTGGTAGGTCTCCGGCCGGCCGATGGCCTCGATCACCACGTCGGCGCCGAACCCGCCGGTCAGTTCCCTGATCCGGGCGACCGGGTCGCTGTTCCGCGAGTTGACCACGGCGGTGGCGCCGAACTGCCTGGCCCACTCCAGCTTCGTGTCGTCGACGTCCACCGCGATGATCGTGGTGGCCCCGGCCAGCTGGGCGCCGAGAATGGCGCCGTCGCCGACGCCGCCGCAGCCGATCACCGCGACGCTGTCGCCCCGGGTCACGCCGCCGGTGTTGAGCGCGGCCCCGATCCCCGCCATCACGCCGCAGCCGAGCAGGCCCGCGGTGGCCGGGCTGATGGCCGGGTTGACCTTGGTGCACTGACCGGCGGCGACCAGCGTCTTGTCCGACGAACGCGCCGATGCCGAGCGCCGGGGACAGCGTGGTGCCGTCCTCCAGCGTCATCTTCTGGCTCGCGTTGTGGGTGTCGAAGCAGTACCACGGCCGGCCCCGGCGGCACGCGCGGCAGCGCCCGCACACGGCGCGCCAGTTGAGGATGACGAAATCGCCGGGCGCCACGTCGGTCACGTCGGGCCCCACCGCCTCGACCACCCCGGCCGCCTCGTGCCCGAGCAGGTAAGGGAAAGTCGTCTCCGATGCCGCCCTGCTGGTAGTGCAGGTCGGTGTGGCATACCCCGCAGGCCTGCACGTCCACGAGCGCCTCGCCGGGTCCGGGCTCGGGCACGAGTACCGTCGTCACCTCGACCGGCTCGCCCTTACCGCGGGCCACCACACCCTGAACGCTGATCGTCACCGGATCACCTCTTCGCTGTCGTTGCTCTCAGGGCCGCTGGATGAGCCCAGGTAGCCAGCGTAACCGGGTCCGGTTCGTCCGTCCCCGCCACTGCGTGCCGGCTCCGGCGTAGTGCCGCCGCGCCGAGTCGGCGGTCATCGCGGCGTACAGCAGGGCGATCAGCGGCAGGCCGGGCGCGCGCAGCGGCGACAGCCGGTACACCCGCAGCATGGGCAGGTAGCTCAGCGACATCAGCGCCCAGCCCGCCAGCCCCGCGGCGGCCGCGGCCACCGCGTCCGCCGCGGCCGCGGAGCCGGGCCGCCCAGCCCGGCCGCCAGGCCGGTGATCGCCGCGGCGGGCGGCAGCGCGTACAGGAACAGCAGCCCGAGCAGCGTCCCGGCCAGCAGCGGCAGCGAGTAGTTCAGCTGGGTGTAGGCCGACCTGGCCACCATCTGCCACAGGTCGGCCAGCCGCGGGATACGGCCGCACGCTCACCACCTGGCGGGACAGCCCGAGCCAGCATCGCCCCCGCTGGGCCTTGATCATCGCGCCCATGGCCACGTCGTCGATGAGGGCGCCACGGATCGGCGCCACCCCGCCCGCCCGCTCGAGCGCGCCGCGGCGGACCAGCATGCAGCCGCCCGCCGCCGCCGCGGTGCGCGAACCGGGCACGTTCACCCGCCGGAACGGATAGAGCTGCGCGAAGAAGTACACGAACGCGGGCACCACCACGCGTTCGGCGGCGGTTGGCCGTCCGCAGCAGCGCCATCTGCGAGACCAGATCCCGGTCGTCGCCTTCGGCCGCGGCCACCAGGGCGCGCAGCGTACCCGTGGCCCAGGCGATGTCGGCGTCGGTGAACAGCACGTAGCCGGTCCCCGGGCCCGCCGCGGCCAGGCCCTGCGCCATCGCCCACACCTTGCCCGCCCACCGGTCGGGTCCGGGCGGGGGCGCGGTGCCGGCGACCACGTGCAGCGCGCGGGCGGACGCGCGGCCCAGCTGGGTCGCGACCTCGGCGGTGCCGTCGGAGCTGGCGTCGTCGACCACGATGACGCTCAGCGCGCCCGGGTAGTCCTGGCCGAGCAGGGCGGGCAGCGTGACCGGCAGCATCTCGGCTTCGTTCCTGGCCGGGACGATGGCCACCACGTCCGGCCACCGGCCGGGCTCGCGCCGCCACGGGCGGCAGCCACTGGCTGGCCCGCCAGTATCCGCCGTGCCCCACGACCAGGTACGCCCACACGACCGCGGCCGCCGTGGCCGCGATGCTCAACGCCAGCATCCCGGCAGCTTATTGGGTGCCGCTGCCGCGCAGGCCGCCACGCACAGCGGGCCGGAAGCCTGAGGACGGGGAGTTCCTCGGCTTCCGGCCCGCGATGCGCCGCGGGCCGGCCCGTGCCCGGCGCGTGCTGGCGGCCCGGTGCCTGGGATTAAGTGCGCGTGTCCTGGCGGGAGGTCATCGCCGCGGTCCAACAGGTCATCGTCGTCAAACCAGCCCGGCGGCTAGGCCACGCGGCGGTAGCCGGCGTCCTGGCGGCTCGGCTCGGGCCGGCGGACCAGGTGCCTGACGGCGGGCGCCGCGGACAGCGTCGGCTTGGCGTCCGGGTGCTTGAGCACCAGCCAGACGGGGATGCCCACCCACAGGGCGACGAAAACCACCATCAGCGGGATGTTCACCAGGATCCAGGTCATCGTTCACTCCTCATTGCGTTCCCTTATCTGCTCACTCCCTACGATGCCCGGCGCTGCTCTGCGTAGCCGCCGGCTCACCTCTGCCGTCGTTATGAAAACGAGACGAGGCTATGAATAGCGTCTGAGTCCACCGCCCGGCTTGCTCTGCGAGCTGACCCGACTAAGATTCGGCGCGACCGGGCGCGCGGCGGCGGGTTACCTGCGCCAGGCGAGAACGTCGCCCGCGGCGGCGGACGGCGGGCCGAGCAGGGCGGTGAGGTAGCGGCCGAGCAGCGAATTCCTGGTGGTCACCGCGACCACGCCGATCACCCGCCAGGCCGCGAGCTGGGCGCGCATCTGGCGTCGGTCACGGCCTTGACCGAGGTGAAGCTCTCCGACGCCGGGACATCGCGGCCCGGCACCCCGGAGGCCAGCGCGGCGGGCAGGTCCTGGGCGGACTTGAGCCACATGGCGTTCAGGTACAGGCCCGCGGGGGGCGTGCCGTAGCCGTCGATGTAGCCGCGCCCGGCCGCGGCCGGGCCCATGAAGTACCCGCCGACCATCGCGCTCGGTTCGCCGGTATCGGCCTGCCAGCGCAGCGGCTCGGTGAAGGTGGACATCGGCAGCGGCACCACCAGCACGCTGGCCGAGGCGGGCAGCCGCAGCGCGGCGAAGGTGGCCGACCAGCCGGGCGGCGGCGGGTTCACGGCGGCGGCGGGCAGCGGCCGGGGCACGATCGGCAGGACGGCCAGCACGGCGCAGGACATGACCACCGCGGCCGGCCGCCAGCCGGAGGCGAGCCGGGGCCAGCGCCGCCGGTGCGCCGAGCGCCGCCAGGGCCGGCCCGCGCCGCGTCGGCGGCCAGGGCGAGCACGACGGCGGCCGCGCCGTCCGCCAGCAGGGAGAACCGGTCGGGCAGCGCCGCGGTCAGCAACGGCAGGCCCTGCAGCCAGTACCACGGCAGCTTGATCGCGGGGTGCTCGTGCCCGGCGAACAGCAGCGTGCCGCCGAGCGAGAACAGCGCGAGCACCGCGCAGGTGACCGCGGCCGCCCGGACCGGTAGCCGCCGCCAGCAGCCGATCGTGGCCAGCACCAGCACGACGAGCAGCGGCCAGCCCAGGTAGCCGAGGTACTCGGGCAGGCGACCCTGGTAGCTCGACGCCGCGGACGGCGCTGCCCGCGGTGTGGAAGAGCAGGTAGGACGAGGGCACCACGAACGAGGAGAGGTCGTCCTTGAAGAAGTCGGGGGTGAACGGGCTGCCGTGCTGGTGCAGCGGGCCGAAGAACTGCACCCACAGCGGGTACCCGGCGATCACGCCGGTGACGCAGGCCGCCAGGCCAAGCCCGGCCGCCACCCGCCTGACCGGCACCGCCGCGACCGCGCGGGGACGGCTGGCGGCGAGCACGAGCAGCAGGATGACCCCCGCGACGGCCGTGCCGAGCAGGATCTCCTCGGTGATCAGCAGCTGGGCCGTCACCAGCAGGCCCAGCCACAGGCCGCCGCGCACCGGCGTGACGCGGCCGAGCACCAGCCGCAGGGTAACGTCGATGATCAGCGGCGGGAGCACGGCGAACATCAGGTCGTAGTGGCCGATGGCCGAGTGCAGCACCGCCGGGGAGAACCCGTAGACCGCCCCGCCGAGCGCCGCGCTGGCCGAGGTGACGCCCCAGCGGCGCAAGACGGCGAACATGGCCGTCGCGGATCCGGCGAAACCGGCCGTCATGAACACCGTGAGAGCGGTCTGCGGGCCGAGCAGCACCGTGACCGGGGCCAGCAGCACGCCGGGCAGCAGCATGAACGTGTTCCACATGACGTTCACGCCCTGCGGGGCGTTCATGGCCGTGGTCACCAGCGCGGGCAGCCGCAGGTGCATGACCGCGGTGGCGTCGTAACGGAAGAACCAGGCGAACTGGTCGGCGTCGTTGGCGTTGCCCGCCACCGTCCGGCTGGCCGGGTCCCGCCACAGCCACAACGTGACCGCCAGCGCCGCCAGCAGGTAATAGACGGCCGCCAGCGTCACCGCGCGGTCACGGCGCGGCCGTGCGGGCCCGGCTGACGCCGGGGCCTGCACGGCCGTCGTCGCTGCTGCCACGCCTGCGAGCTTAACCGCCGCGATCCGGCGCGGGCGGCTGACCCGGGGCACCACGTCAGCAAATCGCCAGATTTACCGCGGGCGCCACTGCGGCCAGGCGCGCTGGCCTCGCCGCGCTATCTCCGGTCAGGTCCGCGGGGCGGCGGGGCTGTCCGGGGCGAGCTGCGCCGACGACCCGGCCGTTGCCCGCGTTGGGCTGCGGCTGGACCGGCAGGCCCTTGCGGACCGAGTCCAGGATGGCCATGCCCTGGCTGACCAGGCCGGCCGCGATCTCGCTGAGGCCGTCGGCGCCGTTGAGCACGCTCACGTTGGCGCCGGCCAGCCCGGCCGCCGCCTCCTTGACGATCAGCGGGAGCTGGTTGATGAGCAGCTGGTCGAGCGCGACGCGGTTGTTCGACGCGGCCGCCTCGGCATTGATGCGGGTGCGCTCGGCGTCGGCCTTGGCCAGGATCGTGACCCGCTCGGCCTCGGCCTCGGCGGGCTTGACCACCTCGGAGACCAGCTGCTGCTGGCGCAGCTCGGCCTGCTGCCGGGCCAGCTCGGCCTGGGCGGAGATGACCGCGCGCTGGGCGCTGGCCTGCGCCAGCGGACCCGCCTGGGACGCCTCGGCCTGCGCCTTGTCGATCTCGGCCTTGTACTGGGCCTGGATGACGGAGGTTTCCCTGGCGAACTCCGACTGCTTGCGCGCCGACGCCTGCTGCGCCTCGGCCGCCGCCTGGTCCGCCGCCGCCTGCGCGATCTTGGCCTGGCGCTGGATGGCGGCGTTGTTCGGCGCGGCCATGGCGGCGATGTAGCCGGCGCCCATGTCGTCGATCGACTGGATCTGCAGCGAGTCCACGATCAGGCCGATCTTGGCCATCTCGCCCTTGGACCCGTCCAGCACCTCGGTGGCCAGCTTCTGCCGCTCGGTGACGATCTCCTCGACGGTCATCGAGCCGATGATCGAGCGCAGGTGGCCGGCGAAGATCCGCCCGGTCAGGATCGACATCTGGTCCTGGTCGGACAGGAAGCGCTGCCCGGCGTTGACGATGGATTCCTCGTCGTTGCCGACCTTGAACGCGATCACCGCGCGGACGTTCAGCGCGATGCCCTGATGGGTCACGCACTGCTCCGCGACCTCGGCCTCCTGCATGGACAGGGTCAGGTACCTGACCTTGCGGGTAACCGGCGTGACGAAGGCCCCGTGGCCGATCACCACCCGGAACGGCGCGCCTTGCATCCCGCGCCGCCCGCCGGAAATCAGCATGGCCTCGTCGGGGGCCGGAACACGGTAACCGAACATCGTCGTTCATCTCCTCAACAGATGTAACCCCGGAATGCGCGGGCTCTCACCGAGCACGTCTTCCCACTCGATGACGTCGACCGCCCGCGCGCCGCGCGACTCGATAACCAGGACGGTCGCCCCCTTGGGCAGCGGCTTGTCCGACCAGGCCATAAAGGCCTCGGAGCCACCGCGGATCTTGATCAGCACTTCACCCGGTCCGTCGTTACCCCGCGTGGCCACCGACAGGACGCCGACGCAGCCGATCGAGGATTCGTCCCTCGCCAAAGTGACAGCCTCCTTTACCCGGAAGTGCCACCTCTAGCCTAGTCCTCGCGCGCGCCACGCTACATTGACGCCGCCAGGTCCAGGCTATTCCGGGTGCGCTGGCGCTGAACCACGGGCCGTTCGGCATAATCTCAGGGCCATGGCAGAAGTGCAGGACGTCCGGCGGATCGCGATGGGGCTGCCGCGCACCACCGAGCACCTGGTCGGGGGTCACACCAAGTTCCGCGTCGGCGGCTGGTGTACGCGTCGGTTTCCGCGGACGAGGAGCGGATCGGGTTCGGCTTCGGAAAGGACGAGCGGGCGGCGCTGGTCGCCAGCGAGCCGGACAAGTTCATGATGCCGCTGCGCAGCGACGAGCGGTACAACTGGGTGCGGGCCCGGCTGCCGGTGCTCGACCCCGGGGAGCTGCGCGAGCTGCTCATCGACGCGTGGTGCCTGGTGGTGTCGAAAAAGGCGGCCGCCAGCTACCTGGCCAGCATCGGGGTCGAGCCCGGATGACGTGCGCGGACGCTCAGCTGAGGTCCAGGTCCACCACGACCGGGGCGTGGTCGGACGGGCCCTTGCCCTTGCGGGCCTCCCGGTCCACGTACGCCGCCCGCACCTGGCCGGCCAGCGCCTCGGTCGCGTACACCAGGTCGATGCGCATGCCCTTGTCGGTGTGAAAGCTGCCGGCCCGGTAATCCCAGTAGGTGAACGGATGCGGTCCCTTCATCGGGACCGGCACCACGTCCTGCAGGCCGAGGGCCCGCAGGTCGGCGAGCGCCTGCCGTTCGGGCGCCGTGACGTGCGTCGAGCCGACGAAGACCGCCGGATCCCACACGTCCGCATCGGTCGGCGCCACGTTGAAATCACCGCACGCCGCCAGCCGCGGCTGCTGGCCGAGCTCGGCGGCGAGCGCGGTGCGCAGCGCCGCGAACCACTCCAGCTTGTAGGCGTAGTGGGCTGAATCGGGGGAACGGCCGTTCGGCGCGTAGAGCGACCAGACCCGGATCCCGCCGCAGGTGGCACCCAGCGCCCGGGCCTCCGGGCGGCGCAGGCCGGGCTCGTCGATCAGGGCCGGCTCCCCCGGCTCGCCCTCGTATCCCGGCTCGCCGGGAAAACCCCGGCTCACGTCGTCCAGGCCGACCGCCGACAGCAGGGCCACACCGTTCCACCGGCCGTCGCCGTGGGCGGCCACCTCATAGCCGAGTTCCTCGACCTCCGCGGCCGGGAACAAGGCGGCCGCGCACTTGGTCTCCTGCAGGCAGACGATGTCGGGCTTGTTGTCGGCCAGCCAGTCGAGCAGCCGCGGCAGCCGTGCCTTCACCGAGTTCACGTTCCATGTCGCCAGGCGCACCGTTGTACCTTCCGGAAGGTTTCGCTATCGCCCTTTGTCTACGGTAACGGGCGTGATAACACCACCAAGCGCAGACAAATCCCCGCGCACGGCGGCTACGCCTCGGAGTCGTAGCGGAAGCCGTCGATGAAGCGGCGGAACACGCCGCCCTCGTGGGCCAGCGGCGGAGCGGGCGGCGGGGCCTCGGGGAGTTCCCGGCCGACGGGCTGGTCGTAGTCGGCCCGCGCGATGGCGTCCACGATCTTGGCCTCGTCGAAGGTGTCAGAGCCAGGGATCTGCGGCACGTAGCCGACCAGGTCCCCGTCGAGCAGGACCTCGGCTTCCAGGCCGCTGGTGCCTTCGGCCCCCCAGATGGCCTCCCGGCCGCCGCCCGCGGCTACCTGGACCGCGTAGGCGTCGACACCGGACTTCCTCAGGTGCGCGTTGATACCGCGATCCCGGAGCGCGTCAGTGACCCGTCGAGCACGATTCTCGTCCATGCCCGTCAGGGTACCCAGATGCGCGCGGGGGGGCCGGGCGCGGGTACCACGGGCCGTTCGGAAGAAATTTGATCCTTATAATTCCGCTGTGACGGAAGAAGAGGGCCAGGCCTTCGAACTGGGCACCGACGGGCCCAAGGTCATCCTCGTCGGGATCGACGATTCCGTTACCTCGCTGCGGGCCGGAGCGTACGCCGCCGGGCTGGCGCGGCGGCAGGGCGCCCGGCTGGTCTGCGTCTACGTGGAACAGCTGTCCGCCATGTACGGCGCGGCGGCCGGGGCCGGGGCGAGCGCCATGGCCGAGCAGGACCAGGCCCTCGATCAGATCGCGGCGGACCTGCGGCAGCGGGCGCAGGAGTACGCCGGGGCGATCGGCGTGCAGCTGACGTTTGTCGTCACCCGCGGCGACCCGTACACCGAGCTGCGGCGGGTGGCCGACGAGGTCCGCGCCGACGCCGTCGTGGTCGGCGCTTCGACCAAGGCCGGGCCACCGCTGGGTCGGGTCGCTGGCGGTCCGGCTGGTCAAGGCCGGCCGCTGGCCGGTCACCGTCGTTCCCTAGAAAGGTCGCACCCATGGGCGTAGCCGTCGTCACCGGAGCGGGTTCTGGCCTCGGCCGGACCATCGCCCGCGCGCTGCTGGCCGCGGGCTGGCAGGTCGCGCTGGCCGGCCGGCGCCCCGAAGCGCTGGCGCAGACCGCGGAGCTGGCGGGGACCGCGGAGCTGGCGGAAGCGGCGCTGGTGGTGCCGTCGGATGTGACCTCGCCGCCGTCGGTGGCCGCGCTCTTCCAGGCCGTGCAGGACCGCTGGGGACGCCTTGACCTGCTGGTGAACAACGCGGGGGTGTTCGGCCCGGCGGCCGGGGTGGACGAGCTCGACCTGGCCGACTGGCAGCAGGTGGTCGACACCAACCTGACCGGTTCCTTCCTGTGCGCCCAGCACGCCGTGCGGATGATGAAGGCCCAGGGCCCGCGGGGCGGCCGGATCATCAACAACGGCTCGATCTCCGCGCACACGCCGCGACCGGACAGCGTCGCCTACACCGCGACCAAGCACGCGATCACCGGCCTGACCAAGTCCATCTCACTGGACGGCCGGGCGTTCGGCATCGCCTGCGGGCAGATCGACATCGGCAACGCGGCCACCGAGCTGACCGAGCGGTTCAGCCGGGGCGTGCGGCAGGCCAACGGCACCGTCGCCGCCGAGCCTACCTTCGACTCCCGGCACGTGGCCGACGCCGTGCTCTACATGGCGTCCCTGCCGCTCGACGCCAACGTCCAGTTTCTCACCATCACCGCGACCACGATGCCCTACATCGGCCGGGGCTGAGGGGCCGCCTTGTTTACGGTGGCCGAACGGGACGGCCTGCGTGCGGCCCTGATCTCGGCGGCCCGCGCGGACCGGCGCATCACCGGCGTCGCGCTGACCGGCTCCGCGTCGGTCGGAGGCGAGGACCGCTGGTCCGACATCGACCTGGCGTTCGGCTTCGCGACCGGCACCGACCTGGGCGAGGCGATCGACGGCTGGACCGCGGTGATGTACGCCGACCACGGCGCCACCCATCACCTGGACGTGATCAGCGGTGCCACCACCTACCGGGTCTTCCTGCTGCCCAGCACCCTGCAGGTCGACCTGGCGTTCGCGCCGGAGGCGGAGTTCGGCGCCACCGCCCCGACGTTCCGGCTGCTGTCCGGGCGGGCGGTGCCGCGGGCGGCGGCCGCGCCGCCCGCCGCGGCCACTCTGATCGGCCTGGCCTGGCTGTACGGGCTGCACGCCCGGTCGAGCATCGCGCGCGGCCGCCTCTGGCAGGCCGAGTACATGGTCAGCGGGGTCCGGGATCACGTCCTCGCGCTGGCCTGCCTGCGCCACGGGCTGCCGGCCGGGCAGGGACGCGGCCTGGACCGGCTGCCGCCCGAGGTCACCGCCTCCGTGGCCGGCGCGCTGGTCCGCCACCTGGAGGCCGCCGAACTCACCCGCGCCTTCGGGGTCGCGACGCAGGCCCTGCTCGCCGAGGCGGCCCTGGTCGACGCCGACCTGGCCGCCCGTCTCGCTCCGGCGCTGCGCGAGCTGGCCGGCCTGCCGCCGGATAACGCCGGGGCCGGGGGGCATTTGAAAGCCTTTGAGGCGTAGAGCATAGTTGCAGGTGAGGCCGTTATGGTTTCGGGTGCCGCAGTGGCGCGGACTGGAGGATGTCATGACCGATCTTGGTTCTCTGCTCGAGCAGACGGCGGCGGAGTCACCGGATCGCCCCGCGCTGCGGATGGACGAGCTCGTGCTCTCCTACGCGCAGCTGCGCGAGGCGGCCGGCCGGATGAGCACCCTGCTGACCGCGGCCGGGGTCGAACCAGGAGACCGGGTCGGGGATCATGCTGCCGAACGTCCCGGCGTTCCCGATCGCCTTCTACGGCGCGCTGGCCGCGGGCGCGGTCGTGGTGCCGATGAACCCGATGCTCAAGAGCCGTGAGGTCGGCTACTACCTGACCGACTCGGGGGCCAAGGTGGTGCTGGCCTGGCACACCGCGGCGGGTGAGGCGGCCAAGGGCGCCGCCGACGCCGGCGCCCAGGCCATCACCGTCGCCACCCCCGACGCGGCCGACCTGCTGGCCGGGCACGCCCCGGCGGCCGGGCGGTCGGACCGCGGCGACTCGGACGACGCGGTCATCTTGTACACCTCGGGCACGACCGGCAAGCCCAAGGGCGCCCAGCTCACCCACGCCAACATGGTCCGCAACGCCGACCTGACCGCACGGACGCTGCTGAAGAGCAACTCAGGCGACGTGGTGATGGGCTGCCTGCCGCTGTTCCACGTGTTCGGCTTGACCTGCGGGCTGAACGCCACCGTCGCGGTCGGCGGCACGCTGACGCTGCTGCCCAGGTTCGACCCGGCCAAGGCGCTCGAGATCATCCAGCGGGACCAGGTGACGATCTTCGAGGGCGTGCCGACCATGTACGCGGCCATGCTTGCACCTGCCGGACGCGGACCCGGCGATGGCCGCGACGCTCCGGGTGTGCGCCTCCGGCGGCGCCTCGATGCCGGTGGAGATCATGCGCAGCTTCGAGGAGAAGTTCGGCTGCACGATCCTGGAGGGCTACGGGCTGTCCGAGACCTCCCCGGTCGCGTCGTTCAACCACCCGGACGCCGAGCGCAAGCCGGGGTCGATCGGCTTCCCGGTCGAAGGCGTGCAGCTGCGGCTGATCGACGACGAGGGCCAGACCGCGGCCGAGGGAGAGATCGGCGAGATCGCCGTCCACGGCCACAACGTGATGAAGGGCTACTGGGGCAAGCCCGAGGCCACCGCCGAGGCGATCACCGACGGCTGGTTCCGCACCGGAGACCTGGCCAAGGTGGACTCCGACGGCTACTACTACATCGTCGACCGGAAGAAGGACCTGATCATCAGGGGCGGGTACAACGTGTACCCGCGGGAGATCGAAGAGGTCCTGCACGAGCACCCGGCGGTCGCCGAGGTCGCCGTGATCGGGATCCCGCACGACGACCTCGGCGAAGAGGTCGGCGCGGCCGTGGCGCTCAAGCCGGACGCCACCGCGACGGCCGACGAGCTGCGCGCGTTCGTCAAGGACAAGCTGGCGGCGTACAAGTACCCGCGGCTCGTCTGGCTGGTGGAGTCGCTACCCAAGGGACCCACGGGGAAGATCCTGCGCCGCGAGGTGCACCCGCCGGCTGACGGCGGCTGACGTTCGGCTGACGTTCATTCGGTTCGTAAATGGGCAGGTGTCCTACCATGATCAACACGTCAACCCGACCGAAGGCCTGCCTTGCCGACCGCTGAGCTGCGTCATGTCACGGTTGGTCGCCAGCAGTTGCGAGTCAGCATCCGGCCTGCCCTGAGCCCGGCCGCCGACGGGGCGCCACCGGACCGGCCGCCACTGCTGCTCATCAACGGCATCGGGGCCAGCCTGGAGCTGCTCGAGCCGTTCGTGGCCGAACTCGACCCGGCGACCGAGGTGATCAGGTTCGACCCGCCCGGCATCGGCGGCTCGCCCGCACCACGCGGGCCGTACCGCTTCAGCGGGCTGGGCCTGGCTGATCGCGGACATGCTGTCCGAGCTTGGCCACGACCGCGTCGACGTGCTCGGCATCTCCTGGGGCGGCGGCGTCGCCCAGCACTTCGCCGCGTTCCAGCGGCCCAGGTGCCGCCGGCTCGTGCTGGTCGCGACCGCGACGGGCACGCCGATGGTGCCGGCCCGGCCTTCTGTGCTGAAGCACCTGATCACCCCGCGGCGTTACCTGGACCCCGCTTACCTGCAGCGGATAGCCGGCGACCTCTACGGCGGGCTGGCCAGAATCGACTCGGACGAGGTCGTGACGGCGATGCAGGGCCACCGGCAGGGCGGCCTAGGACGCGGTTACGTGTACCAGCTCACCGCCGCGGCGGGCTGGGCCAGCCTGCCGTTCCTGCCGTGGCTACGCCAGCCGACGCTCATCCTGGCCGGGGACGACGACCCGATCATCCCGCTCGCCAACGGCCGGATCATGCACCGGCTGATCCGGGACTCGCGGCTGCACGTTTACCACGGCGGCCATCTCGGCCTGGTGACCCAGGCGGCCGAGCTCGCGCCCGTGGTGGACAAATTTCTCGCCGCACCGTAGCGAAGGAGAAACTGTATGGCCAGCGCCGACCGGACCGCCGTCACCGACGCCGACTTCTACCTGCTCGAGCGGTCGCTGGAACCCGAGGGGCGCGAATTCCTGCACCGCATCAGGGAGTTCATGGAGAAGTCGGTGCAGCCGGTCATCAACCAGTACTGGACCAGGGAAGAGTTCCCGCACGACTTGATGGACGACTTCCGCGCCCTCGGCATCCCCGGCCAGCTGTACCAGGGGTACGGCTGCCCCGGCGGCGGTTACCTGCTGGACGGCATGATCGCGATGGAGCTGGCCCGGGTGGATCCGTCGATCTCCACGTTCTTCGGCGTGCACGGCGGGCTGGCCATGGGCTCCATTTACCTGTGCGGGTCCGAGGAGCAAAAACAGCGGTGGCTGCCCGAGATGGCCCGGATGGAGAAGATCGGCGCGTTCGGCCTCACCGAACCCGACGTCGGGTCGGGCGTGGCCGGGGGCCTGACCACCACGGCCAGGCGCGACGGCACCGAATGGGTGCTGGACGGGCAGAAGAAGTGGATCGGCAACGCCACCTTCGCCGACTACGTGATCATCTGGGCCCGTTCGCTGGAAGACGAGCAGGTCAAAGGGTTCGTGGTGGAGCGGGGCACGCCTGGTTTCGAGACCGTCAAGCAGAAGGACAAGATCGCGCTGCGGGTGGTGCAGAACGCGCACATCACGCTGGCCGGGGTCCGGGTGCCCGAGGAGAACCGGCTGCAGAACGCCAACTCTTTCAAGGACACCGCCGCGGTGCTCCGGCTGACCCGGGCCGGGGTCGCCTGGCAGGCCACCGGCTGCGCCCGCGGCGCGTACGAGCACGCGCTGGCCTATGCGGGCCAGCGTCAGCAGTTCGGCCGCCCCATCGCGGGCTTCCAGCTGGTACAGGACCTGCTGGTGAAGATGCTGGCCAACGTCACCGCGTCGGCGTGCCTGTGCGCGCAGCTGTCCGCGCTCCAGCAGGACGGCCTAGCCGAGGACCACCACTCCGCGCTGGCCAAGGCGTTCTGCACGGTGCGGATGCGGGAGGCGGTGGGCTGGGCGCGTGAACTCCTGGGCGGCAACGGCATCCTGCTGGAGAACCACGTGGGCCGGTTCGTCGCCGACTCCGAGGCCATCTACTCCTACGAGGGCACCCGCGAGATCAACACCCTGATCGTGGGCCGCGCCATCACCGGCCACGGCGCCTTCGTCTGAGCGAGTCCGGGGCCGAAGGGGCTGCAGGGGCTGCAGGGGCCCGCGGGAGCCGCTGACGCGGCCCGGCGAGCGCGGCAGAGGGAGCGCGGTGTGGGGAGACGTGGCACCGTACCCAAAAGAGTGGGTACGGTGCCACATTCTACCCAAGTCGGCGTGGGGCCTAGGGGACTTGGCGTGATGATGGGTCGGATGGTGCGGGTGTTAGAGGGCACGGGGGCGCTGGGCGCCGGGCGCTGGGATCAGCGGGCGGACCAGCCGCCGTCCAGGACCCAGGAGGAGCCGTTGGCGAAGGATGCAGGCCCGGAGCAGAGGTAGGCCACGAGCTCGGCCACCTCCTCCGGCTCGATCAGCCGCTTGATGGCCGGCTCGGTCAGCATGATGTCGGTGATCACCTGCTCCGGCGGGATGCCGTGCAGCCGGGCCTGCTCGCCGATCTGCTTTTCCACCAGCGGCGTGCGCACGAAGGCCGGGCAGACGGTGTTGGAGGTGACCCCGTGCTCGCCGCCTTCGAGCGCGATCACCTTCGACAGCCCCTCCAGGCCGTGCTTGGCCGCGACGTAGGCGGCCTTGTACGCGGAGGCCCGCAGGCCGTGCACGGAGGAGATGTTGACGATCCGGCCGAACCCCTGGGCGTACATGTGCGGCAGCGCCGCCTGCGCGAGCCGGAACGGGGCCTCCAGCATCACCGCGAGGAGCAGCCGGAACTTATCGGGCGGGAACTCGTGGACGGGAGCGACGTACTGCAAGCCGGCGCAGTTGACCAGGATGTCGGCCTGGCCGGCCAGCGCGGCGGCGTCGAAGTCGGCGGCCAGGTCCACCTCGAAGGGCCGCGCGCCGATACGGTCAGCCACCGCCGTGGCGGCGGCCGGGTTGATGTCGGCGACGACCACGCTGGCCCCGGCGCCGGCCAGCCGGGTCGCGCAGGCCTCGCCGATACCGCTGCCACCGCCGGTGACCACCGCCAGCCGCCCGGTCAGATCCTCGCTCATCACGTCCCCTTTCCCGGCGAGCGCAGGCGGCCGGAAACGCTGCCCGCGGTTACCGGCTGAGCTCGACCCAGACCGTCTTACCAGAAGACCCGAGCGGCTCGACTCCCCACCGGCTCGCCATCGCATCCACGGCGCCCATGCCGTGCAGCGGTGCGGGCTTCAGCGCGGGGGCGGCGTCGTCGGACGGCAGCGGGCTCGCGTCGCGGACCGCGATCCTGAGCACGTTCCGGCGGGCGGAAAGAATGACCGTGAAGCCGGACCTGGCGTGCCTGACGGCATTGGCCGCCAGCTCGGTCACCACCAGGGCCACGTCGTCAGCTTGGTCCCCGGCCCCCCAGTGGCCCACCGTGGCGACCGCGAAATGACGGGCGGCGGCCGGGGCGTCCCGGTTGAAGGGGTACGTGCGCACCGCGCCGAGCGCCCCTCCCGCGGCGGCCGCCATCGAGGACGGGCCGCCGACGACTTCCCGGTGCAGCCGGCACACCTCGGCGAACGCGTCGAGGTGCGCGGCGTCCCTGGTCACCGAGTCGGCCCGGTACCCGCAGAACAAGGAGAACGCGTCCCGGCGGGCCAGCTCGTCCCACATCACCTCGAGCTGGGCGGCGGCGTTGACGAGCCCGTGGTCCCAGAGCAGCGCGACCATCTCGCTGTAGACGCGGACCGCGCGGCCCCCGACGCCGGCCCGCCTGATCAGCTGACCGACCACCTGGTTGAAGGCGGCGTGGTCGAGCCGGTCGGCGGCCATGAACTCGCGCACCGTCCCGGCCGCGTCCAGGGCCAGGTAGCTGCCGTCAGCGCGGGCCGCCGCCAGGTCGATGCCGGCCCGTTCCAGGCGTACCTCGAACTCACGGCGGTGCGTCGCGGTCGCGATGACGATCGCGACGTCCCCCTGGTTCAGCGCCCCGAGCAGGTAGCCGGCTGACCCCGTCGGCCAGTTCGTCGTCGTGCCCGTAAAACTGAACGACGTGGTGACCCGCGTTCCGGTATTCGGTCCCAACCATCGTTTCCCCCTCTGGTGGGGGCACACCACCTCTCGGCGAAGCACCACGTTCAGATCCAGAACCATACCTGCCCACCAAACGGCAAGGCATGCATCGGCCGCCGGGAAATGACTCGTCCCCGGGCCCGCGACCGGGCGCTGACCTGGGACGTAGCGGCCAAGGTCGTTCGGCCGAATTGCCGGGACGGCGGGGACCGGTCAGCCGGTCAGGGTATGGCGATGGGCCCAGGCCAGCCGCAGGACCGCGGCTCCGGCCGCCTGCACCGGCTCGCGGGTGACCAGCTGCTCGATGACGGGGGCGGCGAAGTCCCTGACCGCCAGCACCCGGCCTTCGTCGTTCGGCCGCGGGTTCAGGCCGAACAGCCCGTCGAAGACGGGGCCGTCGATGACGGCCACCGTCAGCAGGTCGGTGGCGTAGGTGAGCGGGTCGACGCCGAGTCCCAGGCACCACACCCGGATCTGGCCGCGGTCAAGCGCCTCGGTCATGCGCCGGGCGAACCGCCAGGAGTGGTAGTCGATGGCGCGGTTCTCGCTGTCGTAGTCCTCCGAACGGCCGCGTAGTTCCTCGGCGAACTCACGGATCATGCTCCGCCACAGCGAGAAGTCACCGCGCTCGTTCCAGGCCGCCTCGCCCGAAGGCTGGAACACACCGACCGGGATCACCTGGTACAAGCCGCCCGCGTGCGCCACCTTGGCCGGATCCCGCCAGTGCAGCAGGAACGAGGCCCGGCCGAAGAGGAATCCAGCCGCAGCGTCAGGGTGCTGATGGCCAGGTTCACCGGACGGCGCCGCAGATCGCACGGGTCGCCCAGGCGGCCGCGCAGCGAGGCCAACGGGGAGGACGGACGAGCGGAGGCCGGACGAGCGGAGGCCGGACGAGCGGGGGCCGGACGGGCGGAGGCCGGACGGGCGGGGGGCGGGTGCTCGGCCAGCCGCAGGGCCGCGTATTCGTGTGCGGCCGCCTCGCCGGTGTCGATGCCGTCGAAGTACCGGCCGCGGGTGAACCCGAGCCGGGGCGCCGGGCCGGCCAGCTCGGCGTCGGTCAGCCGGTAGGTGGGGCGGTCCTCGAAGATCGCCGGGGCCGCCAGCTCGCGGACCGCGTCCGAGTAACGGAGGTACCTGGTCCCGTTCGGCCGGCCGGGCGGGACCGGCACCGCGCCGTCACCGTCGGCGTCGGCGCCGGCGTCGCCGGGGGCAGAGGCGGGGGCGGGGGCGGGGTTGAGGGTGAGGCTGATGTCCTGGAGCGGGACCGGGCGGGCGGGCTGCCAGCCGGGGACCGTCAGCAACCCCGTGCCGGCGATCGTGCGCTCGGCCGGGTACTCGGCGGCCGCCGCCTGGCCCAGCTCGTGTCGATGCTCCTGCAGGTAAGACCGCACCCGGAGCCATTCGCGCTGACCCGAGGTCAGCGCGCCGGGGGGCTGACTCACTGGTCGTCGGCCCAGAAACCGATCAATTCCTCCTCGGTAAGCAATTGCGGCGAGACACCCATACGCAACGTCCGGCCGGTGGCCAGACTCCAGCTGGTAATGAGCACCCGCGCCAGGAGTTCGTCCTCGTCAGCGCAACGAACGGCGGGGCCCGAAATCCTACGGCGCGCATTTGCGTCAGAAACGCCCGCGCGACCTATGCTCGAGACAGTAGTGTCTTCCATAACGCGCCTCCTTCAGGAGGACAGGGAAGTCCGTTCACCGGTTTCCGTGGCGTCTGATACCACAGCTGGCCATGGGACCGGGGGCGGTCTTTCGGTTGATCATGGTGTCGTTCAGGTCGGCCCGGGGGGGTCAGAAGCAGAGCAGACAAGGTTACGGTCATGCCGGTCGGGTAGCTGGTTTCTCCGGCGTACCGTCATGCTGGCCTGTCGCCGACCTGGCGGCGAAGATCACATTACCGCTCGGCCAAGCGGCTTGGGCTACAAAGGCTAAGTTTGGCATCGGATGGTTTTAGGACTTGCCCGCCGTAACGGCGTTAACGCACGTCAGGTGCAGGTTGGCGCGTTTGCCTACCAATGGGAGACTGGGCGCGAATCGGCAAAAGCGGCAAAATGGTCCCGGCCGGACTCGGGCTGATATCACGGCCTTTATAGGCATTGAAATTATTTGTCTGGATATGCGCCAGGACCGTCAGGTGATAAACAGCGCGATGGCTATGTACTGACAGGTCGCGGCGGCACAGACATAGACGTGAAAGACCTCATGGTAACCGAAGACGGACGGATAAGGATCGGGCCTGCGGCGACGGTAAGAGAGCGCTCCGGCGGTGTAGAGCAGGCCGCCGGAAAGCATCAGCGTTCCCGCCGCGACGCCCGAATGCAGCCACACCGCCGGGAGCGCGAGACCGCCGACCCAGCCGAGCCCGACGAACGTCGAGCCGACGAGGGGTTCGGGTGCCCCCATCCAGACCATGTGAATGGCGCCGGCCGCGAGCGTGAGCGCCCAGATGACGATCAGGCAGGTTATCCGGAAGGCGCCGCGGGTCGCGAGCAGGAAGGCCGGAGTGGCCGTGCCCGCGATGAGCAGGAAGATCATCGCGTGATCCAGGCGCTGGAGGCGGCGGCGCCACGCCTCGGTCCAGTCACCGCGGTGGTACAGCGCGCTGACCCCGAACATCGCGCTCACGCTGACCGCGAAGATGGCCAGCGCCGCGATCCGCACGGCCCCGTGGGACCGAGCCAGCATCAGGGTTCCGAGCACGAGCGAGGCCTCGAACCAGGCCAGGTGCATCCAGCCGCGCAGCAGGGGCTTGGTCCGAGCGGGACCTGGCGGGGGACGTCAGCAGAAGACGACTGGACCGTCAGCGGCGGCGGAAGGCCCGGCGGCCGCCTCGTCCATTCAGAGCTTGGTCAGCTTCGCAAACGGCCACATGATCCGCACCTGGCGCGAACCGAAGTCAACGACCAGAGCGGAGTCGTCCTCGATGAGGATGACCCGGCCAAGCCCGTACTTGTCGTGGCTGACCTGGTCCTGCACGGCATACTGCTCCACCGGTGGATCCGCAGGCCTGTTATTGAAGGGACTATCGGGCAGGAAGCGTCGGTTCGCGGCGCGGGCAGGCTTCATCACTACTAGTATGCGCCTTCTCAGCGATTTCCGGCTCATTTCCGGGTCCTCAGTAGATCACAGTCTTGGCCGCTGTCCACCATCGGCCGTCGCCGGCCGTCGCGGATGACGACCGGGGATCGTTGTGGGGCTATCCTGAGGCTGCGTTCACTACGCGAGGCCGCGGAGAACGCTCAGCCACTGTTCGGGATGTCAGCGAGCACGCGAGGCCCTCTCAGCCAGCCTCCTCGGCGATCACCATGACCCCGATCACTAGGACACCGATCACTAGGACACCGATCACTAGGACACAGGCAGGAATCCCGCTGTGAGCGACCGGATCGTGCCGTTCCGGCATCTGCTGCGGATGACCGATCTCATCGGCCTGCTCGAGCACGCCGAGGGCATCGTGCCCCGGCACGAGCACGGCTACTGCGCGGACGACGTGGCCCGCGGCCTGGTCGTGGTGTGCCGGGAGCCGACGCCCGCCCAGGAGCTGATCACCCTGGGGCGCCGCTATCTGTACTTCCTGGGCCAGGCTCAGGGCACCGACGGCAAGGTCCGTAACCGCCTCGGTTACGACCGCCGGTGGCACGGCCAGCCCGGAACGGAAGACTGCTGGGGACGCTGCCTGTGGGGGCTGGGCACCGCCGCCGCGCGGGGCCCGACCGCGGACATCCGCGAGGAATCGCTGGCCGGCTTCGACCGCTGCGCCCAGGTTTCCTCGCCCTGGCCGCGCGCCATGGCGTTCGCGGCGCTCGGGGCGGCCGAGATACTCGGCCGGTGGCCGGACCACGCGGGCGCGCTCACCCTGCTCGACGGGGCGGCCGCCGTCATCGGCGAACCTCCGGCCGACCCGCAGTGGCCGTGGCCAGAACCCAGGCTCCGCTACGCGAATGCGGCCATCGCCGAGGCCCTCATCGTGGCGGGCGAGAAGCTCGGGCGGGGCCAGCTGCTGCGGGACGGCCTGCGCATACTCGGCTGGCTGCTCACCGTCGAGACGAGGAACGGTCACCTGTCGGTCGTGCCGACCGGGGGCTGGAGCCTCGGGGAGCCCCGGCCTGGCTTCGACCAGCAGCCAATCGAGGTGGCCGCGCTGGCCGATGCCTGCATGCGGGCGGCCACCGTCACCGGCGACAGCAGCTGGCTGACCGGCGTCGAGCTGGCGGTGGCGTGGTTCCTGGGTGACAACGACACCAGGATTCCGCTGCTTGACGACCGCACCGGCGGCGGCTGCGACGGCCTGGGCCGGGCCGGCCGCAACCGCAACCAGGGGGCCGAGTCGACCCTGGCCATGATCTCCGTGATGCAGCTTGGCCTGCGGCTGGCCCCGGCGGCCTAACCCGCTTCGGGAGGGTCCGGAGGCGGGGCGATGACGATTTCGGTGCTCGGGTGGTAAGGGATCTGCGGCGTGCCGCAGACGACAAGGCCGGCGCGTTCCCAGGTCCGCTGGGCGGTGTTGAAGGATTTTTCCTCGGCCATCCACCCGTCCTCGTCGAACGGCGCCCCACCGGCGGGACTGTTGGCCAGGTCGGCCGCGGGCGGATGGGCTGCCCGGGCGGCGGCGCGCCGCCCGGTCTCCCGCTCGTCGGCCTGCACCCAGATCACGGTGTCGATCAGGTGCGCCACCTCCCGGCACCCGGCGCCGTCCCCCTCGATGATCAGCAGCGGGCAGCCCTCCGGGACCTCGAGAGATCCTTCCCGGCCGTGCTCCTCCCATCGCGGCGGCCGGTAGCTGACCGCCTGACCGTGATGCACGGGCACCAGGATCCCGTCCATCAGCAGGCCGACCCAGCCGAAGCGGGAGTGTTCCCAGGCGATGTCATCGGTGTGGATGACCACAGCTCCGGGGACCAGCTCGCTGATCCGGGCCGCCAGCATGGTCTTGCCGTTGTTGCTGCGCCCGTCGATGGCCAGCACGGCCGGACGGCCAGCACCGCTCTGGTCCGGTCTCCGCCTGGTCACCGCGTTGACCACCGTACTCAGCAACACCACCCGCCACGGTCCGGCCTCGGGCTCTTCCGGAGCTAGCTGCAACGCCATGCTCTCATCATGGCGCGCCCGGTGGTGGCCCCCTCGTTCGGTCAAAAGAATGAAGCCGAACGGAGGGGGGTGTCACATCGCCGGGCCGGGTGCCGCTGGTCGCGACACCCGGCCCGGCGTATGGCCGCTAGCCGCTAGGAGGCGGGGAAGCTGAAGTAGTGCAGGCTGACGTAGGGCGGATCACCACCCGCGCCCGAGACGAACTCCAGGTAGACGTTGTGCGTGCCGGTGACGGCGGAGATGTTCGCCGGGATCGTTTCCCACGAGCTCCACCCGCCGGTGTTCCCGACCGCGAAGCTGCCGACCGGGGCATTAGCCGGGTTGTCAAGCACCACCTCCACCAGCCCGCTCACTCCGCCCGCGGCCCCGGAGGCCACCCGGGCGTCGAACTGGGTGGAGCCGGACCCGAAGTTGATGTTGTTGTACTCCAGGTAATCGCCGTTGACGAGCTGGGAGGCCTGGTTCCCGTCCACTCCGGACGGGTTCGTGTCGCCGGTCGCCGACGTGACGTCGATCGTGCCCTGGCTGGCGTTGTCGCAGTCAGCGGAGATGTCCGACGTGGCGGTCGTCGTGCAGGACGTCCCGCCGCCGCCACCTCCGCCGCCGCCACCTCCGCCTCCGCCGCCGCCGCCGCTGCCGGTGGTCGTGTACACGGCCACGTAGCTGACGCTCATCGCGGCCCCCGAACTGGTCGAGCCGGTCGGGGTGGAGCAGTTGCACACGCCGTTCGGGTAAGCGCCGCCGATGGCGTTGTTCAGGATCAGGAAGAACCCGTGGTCGACCGCGGCCTGCCAGGTGGACGTGCCGACCTGGCTTTCCGTGACCGTGTAGTACGCGTTGCCGTTCAGCAAATAGGTGATCGACTCGTTGCTGGTGTCGGTGCGGTTGACGATCACCGAGTAGGTGTTGTAGCCGGTCTGGCAGCCCGAGCAGGCCACCAGCCCGCTGCCGAGCCCGTCCGTCTCGTTACACGGGCCGCCGGGATCCACGCCGCAGTGCAGCGTGCCGGACACCTCCGACAGCGCGTTGACGTCCTCCATGATGTCGATCTCGCCGATGGACGGCCAGCCCGAGCAGTTCATCGTGCCCGACGTCCCGGCTCCGCTGGCCCGGAAGCCGGCGCCCAGCATCCAGAACGCGGGCCAGTAGCCCAGCCCGCTGCCCGGGTTCGGCTGCTTGATCGAGGCGCTGACCTCCATCTCGCCGCCGGCCGGCGCCTCGAAGTTGTCGGCCACCGTCTCGATCCGGCCCGAGGTCCACGAGCCGCCGGAGTCCACCGGGGTGATGTTCAGGTCACCGTTGCCGTCCTCGGAGACGTTGGCGGTCGAGTTGGTGTTCGTCTCCACCTCGCCGGTGCCGAAGTTACCCGTGCAGCCGGTGCCGTTGTACTGGGTGCCCTGGTCGTAGGTCCAGTTGGAGTCCACGCCCGACCCGGCCGCGCCGGTAAAGCCGTCGCTGAACGCGGTGCTCCACCCGGACGGCGGCGGCGGCACCGTGCCGGCCGACGCGGCGGGCGCGGTCGCCGCGGAGGCGAGGAAGACGGCCGCCGGGGCGAGCGCGGTGATGAGCGCGACGCAGGCGGTCCGAACCCTCCTACGTCTGGGCACACCAGCTCCTTCCCCCGCTCCCGTCAGCCAGTTGAGTTGTTGGTACATGACGTTTTCTCCTTTCGGGGAATGGCCGCTTGGTCCTCCGCTCGCTAGTGGTCCCCGTGGGCAGGCCGGCACCCGCAGCTGGCCCGGATGACGGCGCTGGTCGGCAGTATCTCCGCCCGTGGCGGCAGCGTCGGGTCGGTGATCCTGGCCAGCAGGCGCCGCGCGGCCCGGGTGCCGAGCTCGCGCACCGGCTGGCTCACCGTGGTCAGCGGCGGGTCGACGACCCGGGCCGGGTACACGTCGTCGAACCCGGTCAGCGCCACGTCCCCCGGGACGTTGACGCCGGCCCGGGCGAACTCGCGCAGCACCCCGATGGCCATCTGGTCGTTGGCGCACACCACCGCCTCGGGCATCGAC
Source organism: uncultured Actinomycetes bacterium (assembly GCA_963808315.1). Lineage (GTDB taxonomy): Bacteria > Actinomycetota > Actinomycetes > Streptosporangiales > Streptosporangiaceae > Palsa-504. The sequence goes on from CAWEFK010000011.1 coordinate 182,452, forward strand.
CCGCGGTCGAGCAGCACCCGGGCCGCCGCCGCGCCGCTGCTCTCGGAAAAGTCCCCGTGAATGACCTGCTCGATGACACCGTTCCGGCTGGCGAGCACCCCGTCTTCGAAGGTGGCCTGCCGTTCCCTGGCGTCCGGCGCGTCCTTCGGCCCGGTGACGAAGACCAGCCTGCGGTAGTGATGATGCCCGACGAGGTGGGAGACAAGCGCCATCATGCCGGTCAGGTTGTCCGCGGCCACCACGTCAAGGGAGGCCTCGTCGCGCCGCCCGGCGATGACCACCAGAGGTATCCGCGCGGCCAGGTTGCGCAGGTCCCCGGGCGCCATGACCTCTTCCGCCATGAGCAGGCCATCGACCTTGCCGGACAGCGACCGGACCCGCTGCTCGAACTCCTGGCCGGCGCAGCCAAAGCTGAGCAGGAGCGAATACCCGGTACCGCGCAGCACCGCCTCGGCGGCGTGCACGACCTGGTCCACGAAGAGCAGGCTGTCCCGCTCGATGTCGATCTCGCGGACGCCGCGCTCCAGGGCCACCAGGCCGATGATGTCCTTGCGGCGGTTGCTGAGCCCTTGAGCGTAGGCGTCGGGGACGAAACCGAGGGCATCGATCACGGCCAGCACGCGCTCCCGGGTGTCCGCGCTCACCAGCGTGGACCCGCGGATGACCCGGGAGACGGTGGCGGTGGAAACGCCAGCCACCCGGGCCACGTCGTAGACGGTCGTCATCGACCCCAAACCTTTGCAACCGCTTACAATCCGGTTTAGTAGCCGATACTAGATACGTATGTAAGCGGTGTCAACGATACGAGGCGGGCGACTGCGGCCCGAGGGTAACTTGTTCGCCCGCAGGCTTCGGGTGCCCGCAGGCTTCGGGTGCCCGCAGGCTTCGGGTGCCCGCAGGCTTCGGGTGCCCGCAGGCTTCGGCTGGCTGCAACACTGCCTGCTCGCCGGGCACTACTGCGATAACGATCAGGCGTGCCGGCCCCCGCATCGCCGGGGACGGGCGGCCGCCGAGACGCCTGGCGTGAGCGATGAGGTGGGTGGGGCAGCGCAGGACCCGGAGCTTGGCACCGCCCGGCCTAGTCGAACAAAGATCGTGGTAAATTCAGGTTCCGTGAAGACTTTTGGGTATTATGATGCACAAAAGTCCCCACCAAGCCCGAATACTCCACGAAAAGTCCGCAGTTAGCCGGAACGGAAGTGATCTGGGAACGCGGATGGGGCGGTGATGACGCGTGGTGTACCACGGGCCGGCGCAGTAAGCGGATCGCGCGGGGCTGGGGCGGGTTCCCCCGGACCGGCGGCTAGGCGACAGCCTCAATAAGAGGGTCAGCGGGACACAAGAAATTCGAAACACCGCTTAGGGGGCCGAGAGTCTTACGGGGCTGGAGAGACTGCCTGCCTGGCGTTCTCGGGTGGACCAGGCTAAGCGGCATCGTTAAGCGGCATCGCTACGGGACGGACAGGACGGGCGGGACGGGCGGGACGCACCCCGCAACCGGCCATGTCGCTGCCGGGCCTGCCCGTGCCGCAGCAGGCCCGGCCGCCTGTTCACCTCAACGAGCGCACGCGGGGGTTGCCCGGGCTTGGCGGGAGAGGTTCAATGTGGCGGGGCGGCTCGCGCCCCCGGTGACCGAGGAGGTCTGGAATGCCCCCAGCAGCGGCGCCGCCCAGCTGTTCGTCGACCAGAACTACAGCGGCGCCAGCGCGACCCTGACCGCAGGCTCTTACAACATCCAGAAGCTGTCCGCCCCCGACTCCGTCGGCAACGACACCGTGTCCTCGCTACTGATCGCCTCCGGCTACAGCGTCACCGTCTACACCGACGCCAACTTCAGCGGCGCGAGCACCACCTTCACCGCCGACACCCCTACGTCGGCGACGCGTTCAACGACCAGATCTCCTCGGTCCAGGTGACCGCCACCGGCCGCCGGCCCCGCCACCCAGAAGCGCCATCCCCGACTCCGTCGTGTTTGTCCAGCCGCCGCCGGTGACCTGACGGGAAGCGCCGGGGGTCTTCGATTGTCCCGCGCATCAGCACGCTACAGCGAGTCCTGCCGAACGCTTCGATGGTGAAACGGGCGAGTGACGCCAGGGTCACCTGGCGGCTTTTCGCAGGTAGCCAGTTATCTGCCCGTGCGCGCCAAAGCTCCGGCCGGCTACCACATGAGCGTTGCGGCGTAACGACAAGGAAGGGGTCATGCCGGGTGCCCGGGGAGTCCTGACCTAGTGCTGTGGCAGGTCCCGTTCGCCCCGCCTCCAGCCGCAGTGGGACCCCTAGTCTGACCACGACGATGGTCTTTGATGTGGCCTCAGAAGGGGGAGCGGGCGGCGCGGACGTGCCGGATGGGTGCTATCCGGGCCACAGGGCCTGGCGGCCGGTTATGAGGGCTCGCGCGGAGGCGGTGGCCTTGGCGGCGGCAGCGTTGACGGCGTCGGGGCCTTCGCCGTACTCGCCGTCGATGAGCAGCATGGCGTGGCCGTGCGCGCTTGCCTCGACCGCGTCGGCCAGCGCGCCGGCCGTGGCCTCGTCGCCGTCGCATACCTCGAGAACGACAGTGAGCAGCGCGTCTACTGGTTCCCAGGCACGCTGCAGGTCGGGGTAGCGGCTCTTGTCCAGGCCGGAGTTGTAGATCGTGTCGAAGAGCGGGCGCTGCTGCGCGGCGAACCTGACGTACGCTCCGGCCATCGCGGCCAGCCGCTGCGCGGGGGTGCCCGCGGCGTCCGCGGCTGCGGTCAGCATGGCCGCGAAAACGCTCAGGGCGCGGACCGCGACCGCGGCGAGCAGGTCGTCGCGGTCGGCAAAGTGCCGGTAGGGGGCCGCCGTGGTCACGCCGAGGCGGCGGCTCGCTTCGGCCAGGGAGAAGCCGCGGACGCCGCGCTCGGCGATGACGCCGATGGCCGCATCGACCAGCGCGGACCGCAGATCGCCGTGATGATAGCGTCCCTCCTTGGCTGGCATGCGCCCAGCTTAAGGCGGGGTAGCTGACTCCGGTCAGCTGCTCGGACACCTGCCAGAGCCGGGCCTGGTCATCCTCGCGATGGGACCGGGCGCTCGACTCCACGACCGCCGGGTAACCGGTGTAGAACCTGCGGCGCAAGCCGTAGCGCCGCGGGCCGAAGTACTCACCGCCGCGGGCGGACGGGTCGGTCGCCGCGCGCAGCGCAGGCAGCGCGCCCATCCGCGCGTTCTGCACCGCCCAGAAGTTGACGATCCGCATGGCCGGGCTGAGCAGGAACTGCTGCCGCCGGGAGCGGTTCGCGAACAAGTCCGTGTAGACGACCCCGGGATGGCAGCCCAGCGCGATCACCCTCGCGCCGGCGGCCCGGAGGCGGCGGTCCAGTTCGTAGGTGAACAGCAGGTTCGCCAGCTTGGACTGCGAGTACGCCCGCTCCGGGTCATAGTGCCGCTCGGCTTGCAGGTCACCGAAGTCGATGACGCCGTCCAGGTGACCGATGCTGCTCACGGTCACGATCCGCGCGCCCGCGGCGAGCCGGTCAAGCAGCAGTCCGGTCAGCGCGAACGGCCCGAGGTGGTTGGTCGCCAGGGTCAGCTCGAAGCCGTCTAGTGTCCGCTGGCCGGGGACCTCCATCACGCCGGCGTTGTTGATGAGCAGGTCCACGCGCGGGAAGCGGGCCCGGATCTCCCCGGCGGCGCTGCGCACGCAGGACTGCGACGCCAGGTCCAGGCGGACGACCGACGTGCTGGCGCCCGGAGATGCCGCGGCGATCTGGCCGGCCGCGTGGCCGGCCTTGTCCAGGTTCCGGCAGGCGAGGACCACATGGGCGCCGTGCGCCGCGAGGACCAGGGCGGTCTGCAGGCCCAGCCCCGCGTTCGCGCCGGTGATCACGGCCGTGCGCCCGGACAGATCGGGAATGGCGGCCTCCGTCCAGTGCCGCTGGCCGGCTAGCTGCTGTGTCATGGTGACCAACCGCTCCCGCGTACCTCATTAATGTTAACGTCGCTGACAATGTAAACGACGCTAACATTAGCGACTGCGCCCCGCACCATCAACTCGCTTGTGGCGGGCGCGACGGCCATGCCAGGCTGGCCTGGCCGTGCTGCGCGGTAAGGGAATGAGGGACGGCCATGGCCGACGAGCGGAAGTTCGCGGACGCCGAAAGCCTGTGCCCGGTGGTCCGAACGGCCCTGGGCCGGAACCGGGCTCTGCTCAGGGCAGAGCGGCTGGCCGGCGGTTCGAAGAAGGGCGCCTACCGCCTGACGATGGATGACGGCGGGACGGCGCTCATCTATGCCTGGAGCGATTCCGAAGACTACTGGCAGGGCGTGCTCCCAGGAGACACCGGCGATCCGGCCGACCCCTTCTCGCACGCGTCCGGGCTCGCCCTGTTCGAGGCCGCGGCGCACCGGCTGGCCGCTGCAGGCGTGCGTTGTCCTGAGATCTTGTTCACGGACCGCTCCAGGGCCCTGTATCCGGCGGACGTCGCGGTGGTCGAGGACGTTCCGGGCGGAAGCCTGGAAACCCTGCTGGAAAAGGATCCCGTCGCGGCGGGCCGCCCTCTGTCAGTGCTGGCCGACTGGCTGGCCGCCATGGCCGCCATCAGGTCCCCGTCGTTCGGGAAAGTGGCGTTCGTCGACGCGGGCGGCCGTTCACCCGGCACATCGTGCGAGCGGGTCACGCTCGACCGGGCACTAGCCCAGCTCCGGGAGATCGCGCGCCGTGACCGGCGCGCGGCCGATGCTCGAGGCCGCCTGGCAGAAGCGCTGCACACGCTGGCCGGGCTGGTCGAGCCGCGCGCGGCCGCAGCGCTCATCCACGGTGAACTCGGCCCGGACCACGTCCTGCTCGACCACTGCGGCGAGCCGGTCCTGATCGACATCGAGGGCGCGAAGTACTTCGACGTCGAGACAGAGCACGTCTGGACGCGCATGAGGTTCGGCGGGTACTACCCGAAGCTCAACCGAGGCGGCCTCGACGAGGACCGCCTGCGGTTCTACCAGCTGTGCATGCACCTGGACCTGGTCGCGGGACCGCTGCGGATCGCTGGCACCAGCCACCCCGAGCGTGACTGGTTCCGCAGCGTGGCCGAGCATCACCTCCAGCGTGCCCTGCAGTTCCCGGCCTGACGTTTCCCGCCGACGAAGCAGACCAGGGTCGCGCTCCTTTGCTAACACCTGGTCCATGATTTCGGCGCCGGTGGTGATTCCGGGTCGTAGTTCGTGCCCGGTAGACGACCCGGCTCCCGGGAGCAGGCGTGGCTTCCCGCCGCGGAGCCACCGGCACGCATGGCCTCGGGCCTGCCCGGCGACTGTCGCCCGGCGACTGTCATCCGGCGCCCCGTCAGGCCAGCGGCCACGCACGAACTGACCATACGGTCGACACGATCCGACACCAAGCCTGGTACTGCGTCTCATAAACAGACACGCTGTCCCAAACTTTCCACAAAAATCGGGTCTTGCACACAGTTGCCTACACTCTGTATGGTGAGGGCGATCACTCATTCGGCTGGCAGAGTGCGTGAACCCGCCACCGACGTGCGATTACACGTTGGCCAGGGCTCAGGTATCCCGCCGCTTCCGGTGAAGTGGTCCACCGTGTCGGGTCGCGGTCGCGGTGCGGACGACGCTCCTGCGCGGCTGCACCGGACGCCGCTAGGCCCTGAAGGGAGGGCCGCACGCCCGGGCCGACATTCGGCCCGGTCCGTTCAGGGCGCGCTTGACCGGTCACAGATCGACATCGGCATTCATCCGTGCAACCAGAGGGCGGGTTCGATCGCGCCGAAAAATGAGCGGAGTCAGTTACAAGAGGTAAAGAGTTGCTCGCTCTACGAGAGGAATACGCTTTGCGTGCTAACCATCGCGGCGGCAGACCGATACGGCGCCGCTCGCTAGCGATCGTCACAACGATCGCGCTCACCGCCGGAGGGATGCTGGCCACGATCCCGGCAGCAATCCTGGCGGCTCCCCCTGCTGCCGCATCGGTAGCGGCGGGCCCCACTGCCGCGGAACTTTCCCCGGCCAACTGGGTGTATTCATGCGGCAAGTCCTTCACGCCCGGGAAGAAACACTGCCTGGTCATCAAGAATACGGCCGCTCATCCGACCGCGCAGACCGTTGGCCCCGACGCGATCCCCGCCGGTGACGGCTACGGCCCCTCGACCTTCCAGGCTGCCTACGGCCTGACCGCGGCGTCCGCCGCCGACGGCTCGGGCACCACCGTCGCGGTCGTCGACGCCTACAACGACCCGACAGCCGCGGCCGACCTGGCCACGTACCGGTCCGCTGCGGGACTGCCCGCCCTGACGTCGGGGCAGTTCACCCAGTACAACCAGAACGGTCAGACCTCGCCGCTGCCCGCTACGGCCCCAGCCAGTGATGACTGGACGCTGGAGGAATCCCTCGACGTCGACATGGTGTCGGCGATCTGCCCGCTCTGCAAGATCGACCTGGTCGAGGCGACCAACGACAGTGGCACCGGCCTGTACGTCGCCGAGAACTCGGCCGCCACCACGCTGGGCGCCAAGTACATCTCCAACAGCTGGGGCGGTAGCGAGTCCTCTACCGACCTGACCTACGACTCCGAGTACTTCGGCCACTCGGGCACCGTCTACACCGCATCCGCCGGTGACGGCGCCTACAGCGCCGGCGTGATCTACCCGGCCACCTCCCCGAACGTCGTCGGAGTCGGCGGCACCTCGCTGAGCACCGCGTCCAACTCGCGCGGTTACAACGAGACCGTCTGGAAGACCAGCAGCACCGAGGGCACCGGGTCGGGCTGTTCCTCCAACGAGCCCCAGCCGTCCTGGCAGGCGTCCCTCTCGGTGATCACGGCGGCTTGCTCGCACCGCGTCGACAACGACGTCGCGGCCGACGCCGACCCCGCCACCGGCGCTGCGGTTTACGACACCACCAACGGCAACGGCGGCTGGAACGAAGTCGGCGGCACCAGCGAGTCCTCACCCATCATCGCCTCGGTATTCGCGCTGGCCGCCAACAATGGTAACGGCGGCACCAACGCGGCCGACTCGATCTACACCCACACCGGCAACCTGTACGACGTGACCAGCGGCAACAACGGCACCTGCAGCCCGTCCATCCTGTGCACCGCGGCGACCGGCTACGACGGACCGACCGGCTGGGGCACCCCGAACGGCCTCACCGCGTTCCAGAGCACGTCAACGACCGGCAACACGGTAACGGTCACCAACCCGGGCAGCCAGACCGGCACGGTGGGCACCGCGGCCAGCCTGCAAATCAGTGCCTCCGACTCGGCCTCAGGCCAGACGCTGACCTACAGCGCCACCGGCCTGCCCACGGGCCTGTCGATCAACTCCAGCACCGGCCTGATCTCCGGCACCCCCACCACGGCCGGCACGTACAGCGTGACGGTCACCGCGAAGGACACCACCGGCGCCACCGGATCGGCGTCCTTCACCTGGACCATCAGCTCCGTCCGGTGGCGGTTGCACCGCGGCGCAGTTGCTGGGCAACCCGGGCTTCGAGACCGGTTCGGCGGCTCCGTGGACGTCAACCGCCGGGGTTATCAACCCGAACGGTGCGGGCGAGACCGCACACAGCGGTACCTGGTACGCCTGGCTCGACGGGTACGGCACCACCCACACCGACACGCTCGCCCAGACCGTGACGATCCCGGCTACCTGCACCACTGCGACGTTCAGCTTCTGGCTGCACATCGACACGGCCGAGACGACCAGGACCACGGCCTACGACACGCTGAAGATCCAGGTGCTCAACAGCTCCGGCACGGTGCTGTCCACCCTGGCCACCTTCTCCAACCTCAACCACAACACCGGCTATGCGCAGCAGTCCTACTCGCTGAGCAGCTTCATCGGCCAGAAGATCACGCTGAAGTTCACCGGCACCGAGGACTCCTCGCTGCAGACCTCGTTCGTGATAGACGACAACGCGCTGAACGTCCACTGACCTGACGCGCACCCGACCGGGTGGCCCGTATCCGATACGGGCCACCCGGTCACGCGCGTTCAGCCCTTGTTCGTGCCGAGCCGACCGCAGGTTAAACGGCATTGCCCCTAGACCTCAGGAAGCTTCCGCCGCGAGGTTCGCTATCGCGAAAACAGCGGTGTGGAACGACTCTTCTACCGTTCGCGGGCGCGTCGAGTGTAATCAGCCGCCCGCCAGAATAAATAGTCTGCGCCGCTATCGGGTTATATCGAAGGTTAATGTCACGACCACGCATTGCCCCTGATGCCCGTGTGACAAGACACCACGTGCGTAACATGTAGTGCGGCGTCCAGGGCCGAGATTGTGGTGGATCCGGGTCCGAGGGAGGAAACCGAATAGGTACAAGCCTGCTGCACCGCCGCTAATAACAGCATCCGAGCTGAGCCATGAGCAGGCCCTTATGTCATTGTCGGCCCGCATCAGGGCCTGGACGTGCCCGGTGGCCGCGTCCCAGATCCGCACCGTCCCGTCCCTGCTGGCGGAGGCCAGCCAGCTGCCATCCGGCGCCACCGCCACCGCCACGAACAATGTCGATGTGGCCGTGAGCGGCGCCAGCTGCTCGGCCTTCGCGCGGCGGTCATTGTCGAGCACGTGGACAACCAGCCTCTAGTGGCCCTGCCCAGAGAGGTCTAGCCTTTGAGCTAGGTAAGCCCCGGCCCTTTCCCGCGAACTGCGCTGGGAAGAGGCCGGGGCGTCTAGAACGGAAAACATAATGCATAAGCTCATCCGCAGCGGCGCTGTAGTTCTTTTGGGGTTGGGTTTGCTTGCGCTCGGCGCACCAGCCGCGCTTGCGCAGTCGCCCGCCGGGACAAGCGTCACGTTCTGGGGTACGTTCGCCGGGAGCAGCTCAGAGCACTCATCACCCGTCACCGTGAGCTTGCCCGCCCCGGTCGCCGAGGTCGCCACGTCCAACTCGGCCGTGTACGCGCTGCTGACCAACGGCTCGGTCTACGCCTGGGGCACGGGAACCTACGGGCAACTGGGTGACGGCGGGACCGCGAACTCTCTTACCACCCCAGTCCAGGTGGATTTCCCGGCGGGCGTCACGATCGTGTCGCTATCGGTGAACTCCGGTCCCTGGAACAGTGCGTTTGCGATCGACACCACGGGTCACGTCTGGGGCTGGGGGGCCAACGGGAGCAACGACTTCTGTCTGGGCAAGTCCGGACAGCACGACACTCCGGTGGAGCTTCCGTTCACCGACGTGACAGCCGTGGCCGGGGCCGCCGATCACGCTACCTATGATGCCGGCGGCGTTCTGTACTCCTGCGGGATGGGCATTTACGGTGAGCTAGGTGACGGCTCGGACACAACCAGCAAAGTTCCGGTGCGGGTAACGGGGCTGAGCGGCGCGACGGTCACCGCCCTGACGGCCGGGTTCGGCACCGCCGGGGCCCTGCTGGCCGACGGAGCTTACTACGACTGGGGCGAGAACAACCTGGGCCAGCTTGGCGACGGGACCACCCAGGACTCGGACGTCCCCGTGCAGGTGAAGCTCCCCAGTGCCGTGTCACAGGCCTTCGCGGGCGGCAATGACCCCGAGGACGGGCAGACGCTGGTGCGGCTGGCCAGCGGCACGGTGTACGCCTGGGGCGCGGATGAGTCCTACCAGCTAGGCGACGACAAGACCGCCAACGAGCCGTCGCCCGTGAAGATCACCCCGCCGACCGGTGTGAGCTATGAGGCGGTGGCCAGCGGCGGCGACACTTCCTACGGCGTCTCGACTGCTGGCAACGTGTATGCCTGGGGCGGGAGCGATGCCGGTGCCCTGGGCGACGGGAGCACGGGCACCACGCGGACCCCGGTCAAGGTCGAGTCCGGGGCTTCCGCGCTGATCTCCGCGACCTCCCACGTTGTGGCCGTCGCTCTCAGCGAGTAGATGTGACAGGGCCCCCGCCAACAGAAACGGCCCCCCGGCAGGCCTTGTTCTCAGTTGCCAATAAGTAAATTCACCGCCCGCCCCAGCCGCCGCCACACCGTCAGGCTCGCCTCATCCGCCCACTGCAGGTCCTCCGCCACCACCACCACCGGCGACACCGCGCACAACCGGTCCACCACCGCCAGCAGCCGCTCCGCCCCGGCCAGTACCGGATCCCCCGCCAGCACCGGCCCGGTCAGGCCCCGCCCGGCCAGACCCCGGCCGCCGCCGGTCACCTCCAGGCCGTCCTCGCCGGCGCTGGTCACCTCCAGGCCTCCTCCCCAGGCCGTCCTCGCCGCCGCCGGTCACCTCCAGGCCGTCCTCGCCGTCATCGGCCACCGCCCGCCGGCCCGCCGCTCCCAGGCAGTCCACCATCAGCCCGAGCGGAAACCCCCGCCGCAGCTCATCGGCCATCCCCCAGCCCACCCCGCAGCCCAGTCCCTCCGCCTCGGCCAGGGCTTCCCGCAGCAACGCCGACTTGCCGATCCCCTGCTCCCCCACCACCAGCAGAACTCCACCCACCCCACCCGCTACGCCGGACACCAGCCCCCTACCAGCGTCCGTTCACGAGCCCTTCCGGTAAAACCCTGGTCACGCACAAATCGGATCGTAACCCCCCAAACGCCCGTACGCTCGCGATACGCACCGGAGCCGGCCGCAGGCGGCCGTG